>NZ_KB907935.1 GCF_000382285.1 Solimonas variicoloris DSM 15731
GGCCGGCATGGCGATCCAGTACATCCAGCCCGGAAAGCCCAACCAGAACGCCTACATCGAACGCTTCAACCGCACGCTGCGCAACGAACTGCTGGACCAGCACCTCTTTTCCAGGCTCGACGACGTCCGCGAAGCGGTCTACTGGTGGATGCTGGAATACAACGAGCAAAGACCCCATGACTCGCTCGGCGATCTCACGCCGATCGAGTACGCTCAAGCCGCCAGAAGCTCTGGGTTTGAACTGTCGCCTTGACGGGGAAGCTTACGCTGAGGCAGGCCGTTGGCGTTGTAGGTCGTCGAATAGACCGTCTGTCCCAGGGTCTGATTGACCTTCTGTTTGACTTGGCCCAGTACCCATTTCGCCTGGTTGTAGGCGTCGTCATTGGCGAGCGTGACCTGCTCCTGGACAGGCGTCTGGCCTGGGATGCTGTTGAAGCGCTTGGTCTGCACGGCGTTGCCGTAGCGGTCGAACGCTAGTGCTTGCCACGTATACGTGTCGCCGTCTTGTTGGACGGTGCGTTGATTCAGCGGTGCGAGCTTGGTGAGCAGATCGGTATTGAGGGTTGTCGTGAACAACGTGCCGATCTGCGCAGGGTAGGGGCCGGCGCTCGGACTGTTGTACAGCTGATTCGCGCTCCGCATCGTCGTTGCGTCAGCGGCCGAGACAGCGGAGCTGAGCAGCTGTCCCTCTGTGATGCCCCAGCGGTTGCTGAAGGTGTAGGTGGTCGAGCTGGAATCGGGTTCGGTGACTTTCGTCCAAATCGCCGTCGGGCACGTTGTTGTCGAGCAATCCACCGCAAAACTCGCGTTGGGCGCGGAGTACTGATAAGTCCAGGTTTGCGCGGGCAACGATGGACCCGCCAGAGAACGCGAAAGCAGTGTCGGTGTTCTGGAAGCGGCAGGAGAGAGTGCCCACTTCCCCCCTGTCGCTGGGATCGCGCTGACGCAATGCAACGGCACGTACGATTTGCCGTGTGTCTGGGATGAAATCTGGAATGTGCCGACGACACCAGATGGATGGGTAATGGTGACGGCACCACCGTTAACGTAGTTGCCCCCTACGTCCTTGCACTCGGGGAAAGGAAGATCGTTGCGATCCTCGGGGTAGGCAGCCGCGACATTTTCAAGATTGAAGATCCATTGGCGTGAGTCCGGCTGAGTCAGTGAGCTTAGCCGCACTGGGGCGGTGCTTTGGGTGGGGTTTTGGTACTGATATGTCCATGCCCGGGGTGCGCCGCTCGAAGGTTGAGCGGTGATCTTGGAGATAAGGTCAGCATCGGAGCGCCATTCGACGCTGAGTGCACGTCCGTCGCTGGAGCTAATCGCCGTTAGTTTGGCCCCGCTATAGGAGTAGGTGACGTAGTTTCCGAAGCGGTCTTCGATGCGGCTCGGAAGCATCGAGGCTTCATACTGCGGAAGGCTCCAGGTATAGCCGGGTCTGGAGGCGGTAGCCGTCATCCGCGCATAGATGATGCTTGGCTTGGCCTTGAACACGAGCCAGTCCATCCAGTATTTCGTCCCGCTGGGATCAACGACCAAGAAGCCCTCGCCCGGCTGCCCGTTGGAAGTTGAAGGCAGGCAAGCGATCATCCAGTGCTGTTTGGTGACGAGCGGAAAGCCGGTCGGAAGACCAGTCCCTAGCCCCGTGGGCGCGAGCGTGTTCGAGGCGGCGCGCTTCAGCAGTTGCTGCGCGCCTTTTCCCGGTACGACGAGGTTATATCCGTTCCACCACCATTCAGTGGAGAACCCTAATGGCCCACCGCCGTACCAATTCTGTATGTATGCCGAGCTGTCCGGCATGGCCATCTGCGAGCATCGAGCGCCAGGGTTCCACGCGGCGCTTCCCATCATGGTTGTGATGCGGGGAAGCTCCAGCACCCAGTCGCCGAATTCGCCGTTGCGCTTACGCCACTGAACATCGTTTTTGTTCACCCACCTCCCCGGCGAGAACGAACGCGTAACAGCGACAGCCGGGCCAACGCCGGGCAATGAAACGTCAGTTTGCTCGAATGTGATTCCGCCCGAATAGAGATCTATCTGCTCGCCGAAGGGAGTGTCGCTCAATGGCTGGAGCGTTCCTCCGGCCTTCATCCTCTGCTCGTAGAGCGACTCCGGACTAACGCCGTCATCGGATGTTGTGGATCCGCCGCCGCTTCCGCCGCCGCCGTCCTCAGGGTCGCAGCTGGGGCAGACGGCCGACACGGAGGGCGCCCACGCGGTAGCTGCCATGAGCAGCAAAAGGGACGTAAGGAGATGGCCCATGGTGCGGGCGGCGAGTGTCTTGAGCATGATTGAACCCCCTGTTCTCGGGGTTGAATCTACGCCACGGAACTTCGCACTGACTGTACAGCTGGCGGTGAGTTTGTGACGCAGTGCTCCTTGGCTTCGCGGGTCATGAAAATAAAGACGCCCCGCGGAACCAGGTTCGCGCGGGGCGTCATCTAGCGCGGCGAGGGTGATCTACGGTGCGGCTTTCAGCTGCGCCTCGCGAATCGCCTTGAATTCCGAGCCGTCCTTCCACGTCGGCCAGGTCGTGCCGTTGGCGACGGCGTAGCCGGTTTCGAACAGCAGCCGTGCATCCTCGGCGCCGCCGGACAAGTCCCAGTCCGGTTTCACTTCGTCGGATGGTTTGTGATAGTCGTTCGCCGTGTACACGGCGCGCCTCGCGGCGCCGTAGCCGTCCGGCTTGCCGATCACCTGTTCGCCCGCCTTCGGATAGAGCGCCGGCACGCCGCGCTTGGCGAACTCGAACTGGTCGGAGCGGTAGTAGAAGCCCTTCGGCGTGTCGGTGTCCGGCACCACGACACGGCCGTGCTTCGCTGCGATCGCCGTGAAGGTGCCCTCGAGCGTGTTCTGGCCGGTGCCGATGATCTGGATGTCCTTCGTCGGGCCGAGTGTGTTGAGCACGTCCATGTTGAAGTCGGCCAGCGTCTGCGTCAGCGGATAGAGCGGATGCGCCGCGTAGTACTGGGCGCCGAGCAAGCCCTGTTCCTCGGCGGTGACGGCGGCGAACAGCACGGAGCGCTTCGGCGCCTGCGGCAGCGCCGTGTAGCCCTTGGCGATCGCCAGCAGGCCGGCGGTGCCGGAGGCGTTGTCGGCGGCGCCGTTGAAGATCGGATCGGGCAGCGAGTCGTCGCGGCCGAGGTGATCCCAGTGTGCGGTGTAGACGATGTATTCGTTCTTCAGCTGCGGATCGCTGCCGGGCAGCACGGCGACGACATTGTGCGACTGCACTTCGCGCACCTTGTTGCGGATCGTGAAGCTGGCCTTGGCCTTCAGCGCGACCGGCTTGAAGTCGCGCGACAGTGCTGCTTTTTTCAGCGCGTCGAAATCGTAGCCGGCGGCGCTGAAGAGCTCATGCGCCTTGTCGAGCGTGATCCACGACTGCACCGGCACGCGGCTCATGTTCTTGTCGGCGGCGGCGAGGCTGAACTGTTCGCCGCCCCAGCTGTGCTCGACCACTTCCCACGGATACGCGGCCGGAATCGTCTCGTGGACGATGATCGCCGCCGCCGCGCCGAGGGTGGAGGCGATCTCGTACTTGTAAGTCCAGCGCCCGTAGTACGTCATCGCCCGGCCCTTGAAGTAGCGGGCATCGAGCTTTGACGGATCGTTCGGGTCCGGCACCGCCGGATCGTTGATCAGCATGACGAGGGTCTTGCCCCGCACGTCGAGCCCCTTGTAGTCGTCCCAGCCGTACTCCGGCGCCTGCACGCCGTAGCCGACGAACACGATATCGGAGTCCTTCACCTTCACTTCCGGGACGAAGCGCTGCGTGGCGGCGACGAAGTCGTGCTTGGGTTCGAGCTTGATCGACTTGCCGCTGACCTTCAGCTGCATCGTCGGCGTGCCGCTGATGCCGACCATCGGCACGTTCTGCACGTAGCGGCCGTCCGGATTGCCCGGCGCGAGGCCCAGCGCCTTGAACTGCGCCGTGAGGTAGGCGACGGTCTTGTCTTCGCCGACGCTGCCCGGCAGGCGGCCTTCGAACGCGTCGGAGGCCAGCACCTTGATGTGGTCGAGGATCAGATCGCCGGTGATTGCCTGGCCGGCCTGTGCGACCGGGTCGATCGGCGCGGGCGCCGGCGCCGCTGCCGGCGCAGGCGCGACCTCGGATGGCGGCGTCGCGCAGGCCGCGAGCGCGGCGGCGCCGACGCCGATCAGCAGCTGCTTCATCATCGCTTTGCTCCGTGGATGCAAGCCGGGAACGTCGAAGTGGGATCGCGCGCGGTGGCTCATTCGCCGCCGCCGATCCAGCGCTTCAGCCAAGCCTGCACGGTGTCGTGCCACTGCACGCTGTTGTGCGGCTTGAGCACCCAGTGATTCTCGTCCGGGAACACCAGCAGTTCGGACGGCACGCCGCGGCGCTGCAGCGCCGTGAACGCGGCGATGCCCTGTTCGACCGGGATGCGGAAGTCCTTCTCGCTGTGGATCACCAGCATCGGCGTCTTCCAGTTCTTCACGTAGTTCGCCGGATTGAAGCGCTCGTAGGCCTGCGGGTCTTCGTACTGCGGCTTGCCGTGCTCCCACTCGTCGAACCACAGCTCCTCGGTGGCGTAGTACATCATGCGCGCGTCGAACACGCCGTCGTGGTTGACGATGGCCTTGAACGCGTCCGGCCAGTTGCCGGCGATCCAGTTCATCATGAAGCCGCCGTAGCTGGCGCCGAGCGCCGCGGCCTTGTCGCCGTCGAGAAAGTCGTAGTGCTTGAGCGCGTGCGCCCAGCCCTTCTGGAGATCTTCGAGCGGCTTGCCGCCCCAGTCCTTCGAGATCGAATCGGTGAAGGCCTGGCCGTAGCCGGTCGAGCCGTGGAAGTCGATGAACACCACCGCGTAGCCCATGCCGGCGTAGACAGCCGGGTTCCAGCGGTAGTGCCAGTCGTTGCCCATGCTGCCCTGCGGGCCGCCGTGGACGATGAAGGTGACCGGGTACTTCTTGCCCTTGACGTAGTTCCACGGCTTCATCACGTAGCCGTAGACGGGTTCGTCGTTCCAGCCGGCGAACTTGAACTGCTCGAAGGCGCCGAAGCGGACGTTCTTCAGACGCTCGGCGTTGACCTGCGTGAGGCGCGTCGCCTGGGCCGGCGCGGCGAGGTCGGCGAGGTAGAAGTCGGCCGGCGCGTTGAGGTTGTCGAGGGCGTAGACCAGCGTGCGCCCGACGAGGTCGAAGCCGCCGACGTGGCCGTCGCCGGTCAGCGCCTGCGCCGCGCCGCTGACGACGTCGATCGCGAAGATGCGGTGCTGGCCGAGATCGTCGGCGTGCGTGTAGATCGTCTTGCCGTCGGCCGAGAAGACGATGCCGCTGGCGGAGCGGTCCCAGCCCGGCGCGACTTCGCGCACCGCGCCGGTCGCCAGATCGCGCAGCATGATGCCGTAGCGGTCGGCCTCGAAGGTCGGGCGCTTCATCGCCAGGTAGGCGAGGCTGCGGCCGTCCGGCGAGAACACCGGCACGGTGTCGGTCGCTTCGTTGGCGGCGGTCAGGTTGCGCGGTTTGGCGGAGCCGTCGGCCGGCACCTGCCACAGATCGAGATTGGTGCTCCAGGCTTCGGTCTTGCCGGCGATGCGCGCGGTGAAGACCACGGTCTTGCCGTCCGGCGAGATCGTGTATTCGGTGTCGTCGCCGAACGGCTTGCTCGGCACGTCGCCGTCGATGTCCTGGCTCAGCAGCACCGGCGCGCCGAGCTTGCCGTCGGCGCCGAGCACGGCGCTGAACAGCTGCGAGCGGCTGCCGTTGGACCAGGTATCCCAGTGCCGGATGAACAGGCGGTCGTAGGTGGTGCCGGTGCTCTTGCGCGCGGCGAGCTCGTCGAACTTCTTCTTGCTGCAGGCGAGGTCACCCTTGCAGTCGGTGAAGACCTCGACCGAGAACACGATGCGCCGGCCGTCCGGCGACAGCACGAAGCTGCCGACGTCGAGCGGCAGCTCGCTGACCGGCAGCGCTTCGCCGCCCGCCATCGGCAGGCGCCAGATCTGCTGGCTGCCGCCGCGCGCCGACAGGAAGTACACCGACTGTCCGTCGGCCGACCAGCGCGCGCTGACGTTGGAGCCCTTGCCCGACGTCAGCGGCCGCGACTGCCGCGTGCCGAGATCCTGCAGCCAGATCTGCGTGACGCCCTTGTTGGCGTCGTAGTCGGTCGTGCGCAGTGCGTAGAGCAGCTGCTTGCCGTCCGGCGACAGGCGCGGATCGGAGACGCGGTCGAGCATGACGAGGTCGCGCGCCGTGATCGGCTGACCCTTGGATTTGTCGGACATGGGGGTGGCGCTGAGGGCGGAAAGCGACATCGTGGCGAGCAGCGCGCCGGCGAGCAATCGGGTCATGAAATCTCCAGGTAGGGCGGCGCCCGCGCAGCCGGCGCCGCCTGAAACAAGCTGCGATGGTAAACGCTCGCGCTGCCGTCGCACTGAGGGAATCACCCCAGCGGCGGGACCGCGATCGCGCCTCGCGCTCGCGCAGCGGTCGGGCCGCTGACTACACTGCGGCGATGGCCGATCCGCACCATGCCGACATGACCCGCAGCGCCCGCTCCGTTGCCGACGGTGATTTCCTCGGCCATCCGAAAGGCCTCTACGTCTGCTTTCTCACCGAGATGTGGGAGCGCTTTTCGTTCTACGGCATGAAGGCGCTGCTGCTGCTGTACTTCATCAAGTACCACCGCTTCAGCGACGATCACGGCTACAACCTGATCGGCGCCTACGGCGGGCTCGTCTACGCGGCGCCGGTCTTCGGCGGCATGGTCGCCGACCGCTGGCTCGGCATGCGCAAGAGCATCCTGCTCGGCGGTGTGCTGCTGTGCCTCGGCCATTTCGCAATGGCAGTCGAAGGCCATCCGGCGCGCGTCGTCGACGGTGCGATCGTGCGCGACGAGGCGGCGCTGCAGGTTTTCTATTTCGCGCTGGCGCTGATCATCGTCGGCGTCGGCTTTCTCAAGGCCAACGTCTCGACGCTGGTCGGCCGTCTCTACGACGAGCAGGACCCGCGCCGCGAAGCGGGCTTCTCGATCTACTACGCCGGCATCAACGTCGGCGGCCTGTTCTCCGGCCTGCTCTGCGGCTGGCTCGCCGATCGCTACGGCTGGGGTTACGGCTTCGGCGCCGCCGGCATCGGCATGCTGTTCGGTCTCGCCAGCTTCACTTTCGGCCAGCGCTATCTGCATGGCCGCGCCGAACCGCCGCAGCCGGCGCGGCTGCGCGAGCGCCTGGCGGCCGGCGTGTCGCGCGAAGGGTGGATCTATCTGGCGACCTTCGCTGGCGTCATCGCCGGCTGGCAGCTGATCCAGCGCCACTCGCTGATGCTCGTCGTGCCCGGACTGCCGGCGATGAGCGCGGTGCTGTGGGGCATGCACGCGATCGCACTCGCGCTGCTGGCCTGGATCGCCTGGTTCCTCGTCGTGCGCTGCAACCGCGTGCAGCGTCAGCAGATGCTCGTGCTGCTGGTGCTGATCGGCTGCTGCCTGGTGTTCTTCACGCTCTACGAGCAGACCTACGGATCCTGGGTGCTGTTCTCGGACCGCGTGATGAACCGTGAGACCGTGCTGCTCGGCTGGCGTCATGAATGGAGCGCCGAGCAGCTGACCTCGCTCGGCTCGCTGTTCATCCTCGCGCTGGCGCCGCTGTTCGCGTGGCTATGGCCCTGGCTCGACCGGCGCGGCCTCAATCCGGGTAAGCCGGCGAAATCGGCGCTGGGCCTGATGCTGGCCGGACTCTCGTTCGTCGTGCTGGTCTGGAGCGCGCGGCATCCGCAGGCCAATGGCCTGACCGCGCTGTGGTGCTTCGTGTTCGCGTACTTCGTGCTGGAGCTCGGCGAGATGCTGCTGTCGCCGATCGGGCTCGCCGCGGTGACGGAGCTGTCGGTCGCCAGCGTGGTCGGCGTGATGATGGGCGCGTGGTGGCTCGGCACCGCCTATTCGGAAGTGCTGGCCGCCGCACTTGGCAAGCTGTCGGCGCTCGAGCTGCCGGAAGACGGCACGCTCGTGGTCGCCGACGCGCTGGCCAAATACGACGCGCTGTTCGTGTGGTCGGCGCAGATCGGTATCTGCGCGGGCCTCGTCGTGCTCGCGCTCGTGCCGCTGCTCAGGCGCGGCATGCACGGCGTGAAGTAAGGTGTGCGCGCGGCGCGTGCGTCAGCGCCGGCGCCGCCACAACGCGGCGAACGCCAGCGGTGCGAGCAGCAGGCCGAGCGCGCCGCCACCGCCCTCGCTGTCGGAGCCCGTGGTGCCGCCGGTCGTGGTGCCACCCGTCGTCGTGCCACCCGTCGTCATGCCGCCGGTCGTGGTACCGCCAGTCGTCGCGCCGTTGCAGTCGATGGCGCTCGCCGCGCCCGGATTCTTGCCGTCGAGGCTCGTGCAGCCGCTGCCGCCAGCGAGCGCGGCCTTGAGCGTGGTGCCGGTGGTGCTGGTCGCGGTCCAGGCCTTGTCGAGGCGGGCGAAGTAATCCGGATCGCCGTTGTTCTGCAGACCCGAGCAGGCGCCGGCGCCGCCGGACAGGGTGCCGACGATGCGCTTGTGCTGGTTCAGCAGACCGGAGCCGGACGAACCGCCCTCGGTCGTGCCGGTCGCCCAGTAGACCTCCCAGCTGTCGACGCGGAAGCCGTCGCTGCAATTGTTGGTGCTGCCGATGCAGATGCCGTTCTGCGCGGTCGCCGCCCGCGTGTAGAGGCTGATCTTCTTGTCGTCGCCGGACGGGTGGTGGATCACCGCGCCGGAAGTCGGGGCCGAGCTGCTGACTTCCCATCCCGCGTAATACGCCCCGTAGTCCGCCGGCGTGCGCAAGGTGGTGTTGAGTTCGAACAGCGAGTAATCGGTAACCGTGCTGCCGCCCGCGTCGGCGAGCAGCGTCTTGCCGTGGATGTTCTGGTTCACCGGGCCGGCGGTCCCCGTTCCACAGCCTGAGCGCTCGACGTTGAAGTAGGCGATCGCCTGCGTGACGTTGGCGGAGGTGATTTCGCAGTGGTGCGCCGTCAGCACCAGCGCGCGATCGTCTTGTGCCGGGTTGTTGACGAGCGATCCAGAGCACAGATAGGTGTCGCCGGCGTTGACGATCGTCAGCAGCACGGTCGAGCGGATCTGGTCCGGATAATTGTCGCCGGTGGAGCAGGCGACGTCCTTCTCGCAGGCTCCCGATGATCCGCTCGTGCTCGAAAAACTCTTGGCGCTGAGTTCGCGATAGGCGTGGAAGGCGCGCGCGACGCGCAGGCCGAATGCCGATTTCTCGCTGCTCGGCATGCGCACTTCGAGCACGGCCTCGTCGCCGCGCGCGATCGGCGTGACCAGGCGGCTGCCGTCGGCGGCGCGATACGGGCCCTGCACGTCGTCGCCGCCGGCGGTGTAGAAGTACAGCGCGGCGTCGGCCGGCAGCCTGAGGTCTTCGAGCTGCAGGCTCAGCGACTTCGCGCCGCTCGAGGCGATGCGCAGGCGCCAGCGCGCGATGCCGGCTTCCGGCTCGTCCCAGGCGCCGGTCGCGGTCGTTGCCGACAGGGCGCTGCCGACCGCGAACTTCAGCGGCTGGCCCTTGGCTTGCGTGACCGCCGCCTTGAGGGTGCTGGCGTCGAGCTGCACGCGCGGCACGGCCGACAGGTCGCCGACGTCCGGCGTGTACGCCCACGCGGCGGCCGGCAGAACCAGCGACAACAGGGCAAGGGCCATCAGGCGCATCGTGCGTCTCCTCGACGATTTGGGAATGGGCGCTACTGTAAGGTGTCGCCGTGGCCGGGATGTTGCGATTTGTGATGTGCGCCACGCGCCAGGCGCGGCACACGCGCGCCGACCGGCGGTTGCGGCGTGCGGCGTCGGCCGGCTTACGCGGCCGGCGCCGCGCTGGTGAGCGTCAGCGAAGCGCCCGTCTCGCCGACGCGCAGCGCTGCCTCGAGCGCGCCGAGCTGCAGCACGAGGCTGGCGACGGCGCCGTCGCCGGCCGGCACCGCGTCGACGATCTCGCCGACGGCCTGCGTCTCACCCGCGGCGTGCACGGCCGTGCCCGGCGCCGGCGCCGGGCCGTCGATCCGCGCCGTGAACAGGCGTCGCTTGAGCTGGCCGAGGTAGTGCAGACGGGCGACGATTTCCTGGCCGGTATAGCAGCCCTTGTCGAAGCTGATGCCGCCGAGCAGGTCGAGATTGGCCATTTGCGCGACGAAGTGATCGCGCGTTTCCGGCAGCACGACGGGGATGCCGCAGTCGATGTCGGCGCGGCGCCAGAGCAGGCCTTCCGGTTCGCGCATCGCTTCCGGGATCTGCGCGCGCAGCGCGGCGATCGCCTCGCGCGGGCCGAGCACCGTAAAGCGCGTCAGCCGGCCGAGGCGGCGCACGACGGTCAGGCCGCGCGCTTCATCGCGCAGGCATTGCAGCGGTGCCGCGGGCACCGGCAGCTTGAAGAACGGCATCATCGCCGGCGCGTCGTCGCCGATCAGCGCCAGCGCGTCGAGATCGTCGGCCGGCGCGATCGCGACCTTGGCGCGCAGCACGAACATCTTCAGGCGCGCCAGCGTCGCGTCGGCGATCGCGCGCGGCAGTTCGATGAGGATGTCGTCGCCGCTGCGCACGAGATGCAGCACCGCCAGCATGCGGCCCTTGGGGCTGTTGTAGCTCGACAACTGGGCCTGTCCGGCGCTCAGCCGGCGCACGTCGTTGCTGAGCTGGCCCTGCAGGAAGGTCTCGGCGTCGGCGCCGGAGACGCGCAGCCAGGCGAGTTCGCGGGTATCGGTGATCAGCAGATTCATCGGTCGGCGGCCGCTTCGTTGCGGGATCGGGCGGAAATTTGTCACACTATTATGGATGCATCGCTCGCATCTTCGGATGCACATAACGCATTTGACCGCCTGATGTCTTCCATGCCCGACGATTCCCAGCCCGTTTCCGCCGCCAGCGCGGAACCGATCGCGCTGGCGGATCTGTTGCGGCAAGCGCCGGCCGAGGCAGCGCCGGACCGGGGGGCAGCAGCGCCGCCGGCTTCGGGCCAGGTCCGCGAGATCGGCGGACGCCGCGACGGGCCCGAACCGACCCGATACGGCGACTGGGAAAAAAACGGGCGCTGCATCGACTTCTGAGCCTCGTCGCATACCGCTGTTGAATCCGTCGCAAATCACGTCCCCATGGGAGCCGGAATGACTACGAAAAAACCCGCGCAAAGTCGCCCCTTGTCGCCGTTCATGCTGGGGCAGTACTACCGCTTCCAGTGGACCTCGCTGCTGAGCTTCGGCCACCGCATCACCGGCGTGGGACTGGCGCTGGGCACGGCGCTCGTCGCGCTGTGGCTGATCGCGCTGGCTGCCGGCCCGGCCACCTACGAGGCCGTCGCTCCGCACATCAAGGCCTGGTACGGCCAGATCCTGCTGTTCGCCTGGACCTGGGCGCTGATGTACCACCTGTGCAACGGCATCCGCCATCTGTTCTGGGACGTCGGCATGGGCTTCGATCTGAAGACCGCCGAGCGCTCCGGCTATGCGGTCGTCGTCGTTTCCATCGTTCTGACAGCGGCCGCCTGGGCGGTTGCGTATCTCGCCTGAGGACTGCCATGGCTAAGACTTCCAAGGATCTGCGCTCTCCGCTTTCGCGCGCCCGCGGCCTCGGCGCGGCGAAGGACGGCGTCCATCATTTCTGGGTCCTACGCGTTTCCGCGCTGGCCCTGATCCCGCTGTCGCTGTGGTTCGTGTTCTCGGTCGCCTGCCTCGCCAGCGGCCCGGCCGATTTCTATGCCGTGCAGCACTGGGTGTCGGCGCCGTCGGTCGCCGTGGCGCTGGTGCTGTTCCTCGCCACTGCGCTGTATCACTCGGTGCTCGGCGTCGAGGAAGTGATCCTCGATTACTCCACCGGCTCGGCGCGTCTGACGCTGCTGCTCGCCTCCAAATTCCTCCACGCGATCGTCGCGGCCGCCGGCATCTTTGCCGTGCTCAAGGTCGCGCTCGGTTAACGCATCGGGATCACGCAATGTCTGCTTACGAAATCGTCCATCACGAATACGACGCGATCGTCGTCGGTGCCGGCGGCGCCGGTCTGCGCGCGACGCTGGGTCTGGCCGAGGCCGGCCTGAAGACGGCCAACATCACCAAGCTGTTCCCGACGCGCTCGCACACCGTCGCCGCGCAGGGCGGTATTTCCGCCGCGCTCGGCAACATGGGCCGCGACGACTGGCGCTGGCACTTCTACGACACCGTCAAGGGCTCCGACTGGCTCGGCGACCAGGACGCCATCCAGTACATGACGCGCGAGGCGATCCCCGCGATCATCGAGCTCGAACACTACGGCGTGCCGTTCTCGCGTACGCCGGAAGGCAAGATCTACCAGCGTCCGTTCGGCGGCATGACCACCGAGTTCGGCAAGGGACCGCCGGCGCAGCGCACCTGCGCCGCCGCCGACCGCACCGGCCATGCCATGCTGCACACGCTTTACCAGCAGTCGCTGAAGTGCAAGGCGCAGTTCTTCATTGAATACTTCGCGCTCGATCTGCTGACCGACGACGACGGTTCGATCAAGGGCGTGCTCGCCTGGGACATGGCGACCGGCCAGCTGCACCGCTTCCGCGCGCACCTCGTCATCCTCGCCACCGGCGGCTATGGCCGCGCCTACTTCTCGGCGACTTCGGCGCACACCTGCACGGGCGACGGCGGCGGCATGGTGCTGCGTGCCGGCCTGCCGCTGCAGGATCTGGAGTTCGTGCAGTTCCACCCGACCGGCATCTACGGCTCGGGCTGCCTGATCACCGAAGGCGCGCGCGGCGAGGGTGGCTACCTCACCAACCAGAGCGGCGAGCGCTTCATGGAACGCTATGCGCCGAGCGTCAAGGATCTCGCGCCGCGTGACATGGTGTCGCGCGCGATGGCGACCGAAATCCGCGAAGGCCGCGGTGTCGGCGAGGAAGCCGACCACATCCATCTGCACCTCGAGCACCTCGGTCCGGAAGTGCTGCACCAGCGCCTGCCGGGCATCTCCGAGTCGGCGAAGATCTTCGCCGGCGTCGACGTCACCAAGGAGCCGATCCCGGTGGTGCCGACCGTGCACTACAACATGGGCGGCATCCCGACGCTGTGGACCGGCGAAGTCGTCACCAAGCGCGACGGCAATCCGGACAGCGTCGTGCCGGGCCTGATGGCGGTCGGCGAAGCGGCCTGCGTGTCGGTGCACGGCGCCAACCGTCTCGGCTCGAACTCGCTGCTCGACCTCGTCGTGTTCGGCCGCGCCGCGGCGATCCGCGCCGCCGAGCTGGTCAAGCCGGATACCCCGCACAAGAAGATCTCGGGCGCCTCGGAAGAGCGCGCGCTCGCGCGTCTCGACGGCTTCCGCAACGCCAAGGGCGGCACGCCGACGGCGAAGATCCGCCTCGACATGCAGAAGACGATGCAGAAGCACTGCGCCGTGTTCCGTGACGGCCCGACGATGCAGGAAGGCATCGTCAAGCTCAAGGAAGTCATCAACAACTACCGTAACGACGTCCGGGTGTCCGACCGCGGCATGGTCTGGAACTCGGACCTGGTCGAAACCCTGGAGCTCGACAACCTGCTCGGCCAGGCGCTGCTGACGATCGTCGGCGCCGAGAACCGCCAGGAATCGCGCGGCGCCCACGCCCGCGACGACATCAAGGATCGCAACGACCAGGAGTGGATGAAGCACACGCTCGCCTGGCGCACCGGCGACACCGAGGTGAACATCGACTTCCGTCCGGTTCACCTGCAACCGCTGGACAACGAGGTGGAACACATTCCGCCCGTTGCCCGCAAGTACTGATCCTTTAGCCAGGAAGAACCAGCCATGGCTCAGTTTTCGCTCCCGCAGAACTCGAAGATCGACAAGTCCGCCGGCAAGACCTTCAAGGCGCCGGCCGGTGCCAAGAAGGTCAAGACCTTCAAGATCTACCGTTACGATCCGGAAACCAACGCGAACCCGCGCGTCGACACCTATGAAGTCGACATGGGCAGCTGCGGTCCGATGGTTCTCGACGCGCTGATCAAGATCAAGAACGAGGTCGACGCGACCCTGACGTTCCGCCGCTCGTGCCGTGAAGGCATCTGCGGTTCGTGCGCGATGAACATCGACGGCACCAACACGCTGGCTTGCATCAAGCCGTGCGAGGACATCAAGGGCGACGCCAAGATCTATCCGCTGCCGCACATGCCGGTGGTCAAGGATCTGGTGCCGGACCTCACGCACTTCTACGCCCAGCTCGCCTCGATCGAGCCGTGGCTGAAGACCGACACGCCGGCGCCGACGCGCGAGCGCCTGCAGTCGGAAGAGGACCGCGCCAAGCTCGACGGCCTATATGAGTGCATCCTGTGCGCCTGCTGCTCGACCTCGTGCCCGAGCTACTGGTGGAACGGCGACCGCTACCTCGGTCCGGCGATCCTGCTGCAGGCCTACCGCTGGCTCGTCGACTCGCGCGACGAGGCGACCGGCGAGCGCCTCGACGCGCTCGAGGATCCGTTCAAGCTCTACCGCTGCCACACGATCATGAACTGCTCGAAGACCTGCCCGAAGGGACTCAACCCCGCGAAGGCGATCGCCGAGACCAAGAAGATGCTCGTGGAGCGCAAGGTTTGATCGCAGTCGGCGTCATGTACAGGGGCGGCTTTGCCGCCCTTGTCGTTTGCGGGGGCGCGGCATGAGCGCGAACGAAGGCCGCCTGCGCTGGCTGCTGCGCCGTGGCATGAAGGAACTCGACGTGCTGATGGAGCGCTATTACGCGCACCGCTGGCCCGAGGCCCCGGCCGACGAGAAGGCCGCTTTCCTGCGCCTGGTCACGCTCGCCGAGGACCCGGATATCTGGGCCTGGGCGATGGGCTACGAAGAGCCGCCGCCCGAATATGTCGGCATCATCGAACAGCTTCGCGTCTACCGTTGACCTGCGCCTGCGCCCCTCGCTCGGGGCGCTGCGCGTGATCTTCGCGGTGCACGTTGCCGCGCTGGGGTTGCTGCCGCTGGCGATGCGGCCAGGCTGGCCGCTGGTGGTGCTGGTCGCCGCCTTCGGCGTCTCCTGGTTCTGGCTGCGCCATCATCCGGCGCTCGGTTTCGGCCCGCGCGCGATCACGCGCCTGGTCTGGCACGCCGACGGCGGTTGGAGCCTGTTCCGCGGCGAGCGCGAGATGCGCGCCGAACTTCAGCCGGACAGCCTCGTGCATCCCTGGCTGATGGTGCTGAACTTCCGCGATCCGCAGGGGCGGCGCTGCGCCCGGGTCATCGCCGGCGGCGAGACCGAGGCCGAGCCGCTGCGCCGCCTTCGCGCGCGGCTGAAGGTCGGCGCCTGAGGCCTCAGGCGCCGGTGCCGCGGCCCGGCAGGATCGTCGGCTTGGCCGCGTCGAGCGTCTGCGGGTAGTCCAGCGTGTAGTGCAGGCCGCGCGACTCCTTGCGCGCGAGCGCCGAGCGCACGATCAGGTCGGCGCAGGTGACCAGGTTGCGCAGCTCGATCAGGTCGGCGCTGACACGGTAGTTGCCGTAATACTCCTGGATCTCTCGCGTCAGCATCTCGACGCGGTGCTGCGCGCGCTGCAGGCGCTTGGTCGTGCGCACGATGCCGACGTAGTCCCACATGAAGGTGCGCAACTCCAGCCAGTTGTGGCTGACGACGACATCCTCGTCGGAGTCGGTGACGCGGCTTTCGTCCCAGGGCCGCAGGTTCTGCGGCATCTCGCGCTGCGGCAGCGTCGCGATCAGGTCGTCGGCGGCCGCCTTGCCGAACACCAGGCATTCGAGCAGCGAGTTCGAGGCCAGACGGTTGGCGCCGTGCAGGCCGGTGCAGGCGACTTCGCCGACCGCGTAGAGACCGTCAATGTCGGTGCGCGCCGCCAGATCGGTCAGCACGCCGCCGCAGGTGAAATGCGCCGACGGCACGACCGGGATCGGCTGCTTGCAGATGTCGATGCCGAGCGACAGGCAATGCGCGTGGATGCTCGGGAAGTGGTGCAGGATGAAGCTCGCCGGCTTGTGCGTGATGTCGAGGAAGACGTGGCGCAGGCCGAGCCGCTTCATCTCGTGGTCGATCGCGCGCGCGACGATGTCGCGCGGCGCCAGTTCGGCGCGCGGATCGAAGCGCGGCATGAAACGCTCGCCGGCCGAGCCGTCCGGGTTGACCAGGCGCAGCACCGCGCCTTCGCCGCGCAGCGCCTCGGAGATCAGGAAGTTGCGCGCGTCGCGATGGAACAGCGTGGTCGGATGGAATTGCATGAATTCCATGTTCGCGATGCGGCAGCCGGCGCGCCACGCCATGGCGATGCCGTCGCCGGACGCGCCGTGCGGATTGCTCGAATAGAGATAGACCTGGTTGGCGCCGCCGGTCGCCAGCACCACGGCCTTGGCGCCGACGGCGATCACGCGGCCGTTGGGGATGTCGTAGAGATAAGCGCCGAGCACGCGCCGCGCGGTCCGGTCGACGATCAGGTCGACCGCGCTGCAGAACTCACGGATGCGGATGTTGGGATGGGCGGCGGCGACGGTGGCCAGCGTGGTCTCGACGGCGCGCCCGGTGGCATCGGCGGCGTGCACGACGCGGCGATGGCTGTGGCCGCCCTCGCGCGTCAGGTGCAGGCGCTTGCCGCGCTCCTCACCGTCTTCCTCGGTGAAGGCGACGCCCTGTTCGAGCAGCCAGGCGATGCCGCCGGGGCCGCCTTCGACCGTGAAGCGCACCGCGTCTTCCTTGCAGAGCCCGGCGCCGGCGACCAGCGTGTCGCGGACATGGTTCTCGGTCGAATCCTCGGCGTCGAGCACCGCCGAGATGCCGCCCTGCGCCCAGAGCGTGCTGCCGGACTGCAGGCTGGTCTTGGAAACGACGACCACGCGGTGGCCGGCCTTGGCGAGGCGCAGGGCACAGCTCAGGCCGGCCGCGCCGCTGCCGATCACCAGGACTTCTGCTTTGTTCATGGACCGTTCGGGGGAGGAGAGGGGTACAATGACGGACTTTTTTGCGCCATCCGGTCCGAAAGCCGGGCGCTGCGGCCGCAAAGGCCGTGCGGCGGCGTGGCTCGAATCGTTATTCTGACGTGACGCGGGAGTGTAGCCGGTTTCGCTGGGTGCGAGACCGCGGAGAGCATGAGCGAGACCAGTACGGACGAACAGCTGGTGGTGCGCGCCCAGGCGGGCGATGCGCGGGCGTTCGAGCTGCTCGTGCGCAAGTACCAGCACAAGATCGTGCAGCTGGTCAGCCGCCTGGTCGGCGAGGCGGACGCGCCGGACGTCGCTCAGGAAACCTTCATCCGCGCCTACCGGGCGCTCAACGGTTTCCGCGGCCAGTCGGCGTTCTACACCTGGCTGTACCGCATCGGCATCAACACGGCGAAGAACTACATCGTCGCGCGCGGCCGCCGGCCGGCCGACCAGGACATCGACATCGCCGACGCGGAACTGTACGGCCATACCGAACATCTAAGCGATGTCGAGACGCCGGAAGCCGCGTTGCTGACCGATGAGATCCGCAACGCGGTGGCGGCGACGATCGCCAAGCTGCCGCCGGACCTGCGCAAGGCGATCACGCTGCGCGAGCTCGAGGGTCTGTCGTACGAGGAGATCGCCGAGATCATGGACTGCCCGATCGGTACCGTGCGTTCGCGGATCTTCCGCGCCCGCGAGGCGATCGACGCGGTGTTAAAGCCTTTGCTCGACTGATTTCGGGAGCCGGACATACCGTCTGTCTTCCGCCGGGGAACTTTCCCGGGAATTTGAGGTTAAGGGTATATTCAGCCCGTCCAGGTCTTCAGGGCCAGGTGCATCGGAATGTCGCAAGAATCGCTGTCCGCGTTGCTCGATGGTGAGTGTTCCGACCAGGAATTGGATGCGCTGCTCGACGCGCTCGACCGCTCGCCCGAGCTGAAGGCGCTGTGGAGCCGGCAGCAGGTCGCGCGTCAGGCGCGCGCCGGCGTGCCGATCCGCCGGGTCGATATCTGCGCCGCCGTCATGGCGCGCCTCGACGAGGCGCCTGACGCCGGGCACGGCAAAGTCGTCGAACTGGCGCGGCGCCGCCCGCGTCTGGCCTGGCGCCCGGCCGCCGGGCTCGCGGCCGCCGCCTCGGTCGCCGCCGTCGCCGTCACCCTGGGCCTCAACTTCGGCGCCGTGCAGACGGCCGGCGCGCCGGCCGCCAACGACATCGCCGCGGCGGTACCGGCTTCCGGACTGCAGCCGGTCGCCTACGGTGCTCCGACCGACAACGCCGTGGTCGACGAGGACCTGCGCAATTACATGATCGAGCACAGCAACACGCTGGCCGACCGTGGTGTGGGCGGCGCCCTTTCCTATGCCCGCTTCGCGGCCCGCGCCGCGGATGATTCCTTCGTGCAGCCGGTGGCGCTGACAGCCGGCGGGACGCCCTGATGCGGTCACTCGCTGTACTGGGGCTCGCCGCCGCCGGCTGGAGCCTCGCCGCCGCCGCGGCCGACCCGTCGGACTGGCTCGCCAAGATGAGCGAAGCCGCGCGCACGGCCAACTACCAGGGCGTGATCGTCTATCAGACGCAGAACCGTCTCGAGACGATGCGCGTGGTGCATCGCTACAAGAACGGCGACGAGGTCGAACGCGTGCAGACGCTGACCGGCGCGCCGCGCGAGATTCTCAAGCAGGGCAAGCAGGTGATCTGCCTGCTGCCGAAGGACCGCAAGGTCACGCTCGAATTGCCGACGCCCAAGGGCCTGTTTCCCGGCCTGACGCCGGAGCGCGTCGCGCAGATCGCTCGCTACTACGAGTTCCAGGATGTCGGCACGGCGCGCATCGCCGGCCGCAACTGCCGCGGCATCACCATCGCGCCGCGCGACCAGTTCCGCTATGGCTACGAGATCTGGGCCGACGCCGGCACCGCGGTGCCGGTCAAGGTCAACCTGATCGGCCGCGACAACCGCGTGATGGAACAGCTGATGTTCACCGAGATCGAGTTCCCGAAGACGATCCCGGACAGCGCGCTGCAGACCGAGCTCGATCCGCAGCAGTTCCAGAAGATCACGCGCGTGGTCGAGGATCCGCGGCCGTTCGATGCCGCCGACAGTACCGCCGACATGCAGTTCGCGAACCTGCCGCCGGGTTATCGCGTGACGATGCGCGACGTGCGGCCGACCGCCGATGGGCAGGGCGTCGTCGAGCACCTGCTGCTGTCCGACGGCCTGTCGGCGATTTCGGTGTTCAGCGCCCGCCGCAAGGTGCCGGCGCAGGCCTTCCAGGGGGCCTCGCAGATCGGCGCCATGCACGCCTACGGCCGCGTCGTCGGCCAGGTGCACATCACCGTGGTCGGCGAAGCGCCGTCGGAAGCCGTGCGCCTGATCGGCGAAAGCGTGCAGCCGGCGCCCTCGGCGCCGGTGCCGGCGCTGGACGGTGCCGTGCCGTCGGCCGCGACGCCGGCGCCGCACTGAGCGCCGCGTCGCCGGCGCGGTTTGAAATTCCGCGCCGAATCCTTTGAAATTCGAGCCTATTGCGTGCGGGACTCCCGCCGTGCGCCGGAGTCCATGCATGAAGCTCGCCGCCGTCCTGCGGCTGTCCCTCGCTCTGGCTGTGATGGCCGTCGCCGCTTGCCAGCGCGACGCCGGGCAGCCACCTGCCGGCGCCTACCCCGATTTCGCCGACCTCGTCGAGCGCGTCTCGCCGTCGGTCGTCAACATCAGCACGGTGCCGGCCGATGTGCCGCAGGAGCAGGCCCGCGCCGATGCCCGCGCCGACAGCGACGCCGATGCGCTGAAGAACGCGCCGGAGTGGTTCAAGCGCTTCCTCGAGGAGCACCCGGAGGAAGCGCCGGCGCCGGACGACAATGCCGATCTGCCGCCGGGTCCGCAGTCGCTGGGCTCCGGGTTCGTGCTGTGGAGTGACGGCTACGTACTGACCAATTTCCATGTCGTGCGCGACGCCAAGGAAGTGATCGTGCGTCTGCTCGACCGCCGACAGTTCACCGCGCAGGTGGTCGGCAGCGACGAGGCGACCGATGTCGCGCTGCTGAAGATTCCCGCCGAGGATCTGCCGGCCGTGAAGATCGGCGATGCCTCCCGGCTGCGTCCCGGGCAGTGGGCGCTGGCGATCGGCTCGCCGTTCGGCTTCGACTATTCGGTCACTGCCGGCATCGTCTCGGCCAAGGGCCGGGCGCTGATCACCGAGCAGTACGTGCCCTTCATCCAGACCGATGTCGCGATCAACCCGGGCAATTCCGGCGGCCCGCTGTTCAACATGGCGGGCGAGGTGATCGGCATGAACTCGCAGATCTACTCGCAGTCCGGCGGCTACCAGGGCCTGTCGTTCTCGATCCCGATCGACGTCGCCGCCAAGGTCGCGCGTCAGCTCAAGGACAGCGGCAAGGTCACGCGTGGCTGGCTCGGCGTCGTGGTCCAGGAGGTCGATCGCGATCTCGCCCAGCAGGCGCGCATGGACAAGCCCGAGGGAGCGCTGGTCGCGCGCGTCATCGCCGAGAGTCCGGCGGCGCGTTCGGGCATCCGCGAGGGCGACATCATCCTCAGCTACAACGGCCAGGAACTGCCCAGTTCGTCGGCGCTGCCGCCGATGGTCGGCATCACCGATCCGGGCACGGTCGCGACCCTGAAGCTGCGCCGCGACGGCAAGACGCTGACCGTGAAGGTCGACGTCGGTACTCTGGGGCCGGACGGCGATCAGCTGGATCTGACCGATGCGCCGGCGCCGGTGCCGGCCGGTCCGCTCGGACTGGTGGTGCGGCCGATGAGTGCCGACGAGCGCAGCAAGGCGCAGGTCGTCAATGGCGGCGTGCTGATCGTCAGCGTCGGCGACGGCCCGGCGGCCCGCGCCGGCATTCGCGCCGGCGACGTGCTGCTGCAGATTTCGGGACAGGAGATCGATACGCCGGACCGCCTTCGCGTCGTCGCCGGTCGCCTGACGCCGGGATCGAGCGTCCAGGCACTCGTGCAGCGCCGCGGCGCGCCGCTGTTCCTGACACTCGACGTGCCGGATACGGCGCCAAGCCCGTGATGCCGGACGCGCGCGCCGGCGCACCGGCGCCGTGGCTGCTGCTGTCGCGGCCCGACTGCCATCTCTGCGAGGCTTTCGAGGAAGCGCTGCAGGCGCATCTGGGGGCGGCACTGCCGCCGCTCGAGCGCGCCTGCGTCGACGCACGCGGCGAGTGGCGGATGCGCTACGGCCAGCGCATTCCGGTGCTGCTCGACGCCGACGGCCGGGTGCTGGCCGAGGGCGTGTTCGAGCCGGCCGACTTCGAGCGGGCGCGGCGCGGCCCCGGCCTCTGCTGAGCGGGCCCCCGCGGCCGGCAAACGCTATACTGCGCGATCTTCCGCTGACCTCCCCGCAACAGCCGCCGCCTTCCTGGCACGGCTTTCAAAGAACACACTTCCGACCTTTCCGTGCGTCAGGATCACATTCGCAACTTCTGCATCATCGCGCACATCGACCACGGCAAGTCGACGCTCGCCGACCGCTTCATCCAGCTGACGGGTGGCCTCGAAGCGCGCGAGATGCAGGCCCAGGTGCTCGACAATAATCCGATCGAGCGCGAGCGCGGCATCACGATCAAGGCGCAGGCGGTGCAGCTGCACTATCGCGCGAAGAACGGCGAGCTCTATCAGTTCAACCTCATCGACACGCCGGGACACGTCGACTTCTCGTACGAGGTCAGCCGCTCGCTGGCCGCCTGCGAAGGCGCGCTGCTGGTCGTCGACGCCTCGCAGGGCGTCGAGGCGCAATCGGTCGCCAACTGCTACACCGCGCTCGAGCAGAACCTCGAGGTGCTGCCGGTGCTCAACAAGATCGACCTGCAGAACGCCGAGCCCGAGCGCGTCTGCGACGAGATCGAACAGGTGATCGGCATTCCGGCGACCGACGCGCTGCGCATTTCGGCCAAGACCGGTCTCGGCGTGCCGGACGTGCTCGAAGCCGTCGTCGAGAAGCTGCCGCCGCCGAACGGCGATCCGGAAGGCAAGCTGCAGGCCTCGATCGTCGACTCGTGGTTCGACAACTATCTGGGCGTCGTCTCGCTGGTGCGCATCTTCAACGGCTCGGTTAAGAAGGGCCAGAAGATCCGCGTGATGTCGACCGGCAAGGACTACGAAATCACGATGATGGGCGTGCACGCGCCCAAGCGCGTGTTCAAGGACCAGCTCGAGTGCGGCGAGGTCGGCTTCATCGTCGCTGGCATCAAGGACATCTTCGGCGCGCCGGTCGGCGACACGCTGACGCTGGCCAGCAACCCCTGCGCCGAGGCGCTGCCCGGCTACCGGCAGGTGCAGCCGCGCGTGTTCGCCGGCATGTTCCCGGTCGACGCCGACGATTTCGAGGACTTCCGCGAATCGCTGCAGAAGCTGCGCCTCAACGATTCGGCGCTGCAGTTCGAGCCGGAGAACTCGACGGCGCTGGGCTTCGGCTTTCGCATCGGCTTCCTCGGCATGCTGCACATGGAAATCGTGCAGGAGCGCCTGGAGCGCGAGTACAACCTCAACCTGATCACGACCGCACCGTCGGTGGTCTACGAGGTCGAGAAGAACGACGGCGAGGTCATCAGGGTCGACAACCCGGCCGAGCTGCCGGAGCCCGGCTTCATCAATGAGCTGCGCGAACCGATCATCAACGCCCGCATCCTGATGCCGCCCGATTACGTCGGCTCGGTCATGCAGCTGTGCATGGAAAAGCGCGGCGTGCAGAAGAACCTGCGCTATCTCGGCAGCCAGGTGCAGATGGAAGTCGAGATGCCGATGGCCGAGGTCGTGCTCGACTTCTTCGACCGCCTGAAGAGCGTGTCGCGCGGCTATGCCTCGTTCGAGTACGAGTTCGTGCGCTTCCAGGCGGCCGATCTGGTCAAGCTCGACGTGCTGGTCAACGGCGACAAGGTCGATGCCCTGGCTTCGATCGTGCATCGCGACAGCGCCTATCCGCGTGGCCGCGATCTGTGCGAGCGCATGCAGGAAGTCATCCACCGCCAGATGTTCGACATCGCCATCCAGGCGGCGATCGGCGCCAAGATCATCGCCCGCTCGACGGTCAAGGCGCTGCGCAAGGACGTCACCGCCAAGTGTTACGGTGGCGACACCTCGCGCAAGAAGAAGCTTCTCGAAAAGCAGAAGGAAGGCAAGAAGCGGATGAAGCAGGTCGGCTCGGTGGAAATTCCGCAGGAAGCCTTCCTTGCGGTGCTGGGCGTCGAAAAGAAAAAGTAGTCACTCACGACAGACACGGACTCGAAGACAGGCCATGCAGGGGATACATTGGGATTTCGCCGTCATCCTGACGGTGCTGACGCTGGTGACCGGCGTCGTCTGGCTGCTCGACAAGCTCTGGCTCGGCCCACGCCGGCGCGCCAAGCTGGCGCTCGACGCGGTCGATCAGCCGAGCAGCTTCGTCGATTTCTGCCGCTCGTTCTTCCCGGTGATCTTCGCCGTGCTGATGCTGCGCTCGTTCGTCGCCGAGCCGTTCCGTATTCCGTCCGGCTCGATGATCCCGACGCTGCTGGTCGGCGACTTCATCCTCGTCAACAAGTTTACTTACGGCCTGCGCGATCCGGTCTTCCACCACAAGTTCGTCGAGCTCGGCGAACCGCAGCGCGGCGACGTCGTCGTGTTCCGCTGGCCGGTCGATCCGACCAAGGATTTCATCAAGCGCATCATCGGCCTGCCGGGCGACCACATCGTCTATCGCAACAAGCAGCTGTTCGTGAACGGCGAGCCGGCGACGCTGGATCCGGACGGCGCCTATACGGCGCCGGGCCTGCCACCGCCGGGCGTCGTCTACCGCATGAAGGAGCACCTGGGCCCGGTCGAGCACGACATTCTCGTCAATCCGGGGCGTCCGGCCGATGACTTCGAGTTCATCGTGCCGCCGGGCGAATACTACGCGATGGGCGACAACCGCGACGGTTCCGACGACAGCCGTCGCTGGGGCACGGTGCCGGAGCGCAATCTGGTCGGCAAGGCCTTCTTCATCTGGATGTCGTGGGACAGCGACCGCACCCGCGTCGACTTCTCGCGCATCGGCGGCAGCGTCCGGTAAGCTTGCGTCGCGCAAACGGGAGGGGTTCTATGCGTTCGCTACACCGTCAACGGGGCCTGGGCTGGTTCGGGCTGCTGTTCGTGCTGGGCATCATCGCTTTCGCGGCGATCGTTGCCGTCAAGACCATGCCGATGTACCTGAATCAGATGAAGGTCACCTCGGCGATCAACAAGATCGCCGCCGATCCGGACAACGCCAACGCCGATCCGACGTCGATCCGCAGCGATCTGCAGAGGTACTGGGATATCGACGACGTGCAGTACCTGGCGGTGTCCGACGTCAAGATCAAGCGCTCCGAGCGCGGCCGCTTCATCAGCTACGACTACGAAGCGCGCGAGCGGCTGTTCTACAACATCTACATCGTCATCCACTTCGCGGCCGACGTGCCGCTGGCGAACGTACAGTCTTGACGAAAGCGGTCCAGAAGCTCGAGCAGCGGCTCGGCTACCACTTCAACGATGCGTCGCTGCTGTCGCAGGCGCTGACGCATCGCAGCGTCGGTCATCTCAACAACGAACGCCTCGAGTTCCTCGGCGACGCGCTGGTGAACTTCGTCGTCGCCGACGTGCTGTTCCGCGCCAAGGCCAAGGCCGAGGAGGGCGCACTGTCGCGTCTGCGCGCCAGCCTCGTGCGCGAGGAAACGCTGGCCCTGCTGGCGCGCGGCCTGGAGCTCAGCGAGGCCTTGACGCTCGGCGAGAGCGAGCTGAAGTCCGGCGGCTTTCGCCGCGACTCCATCCTCGCCGACGCCTTCGAGGCCATGCTCGGCGCCGTCTATCTCGATGGCGGTTTCGCGGCCGCGCGGGACGTCTGCGAGCGGCTGTTCGCGGCGCTGCTCGCGGATCTGCCGGACGCCGACGCGCTCAAGGACGCCAAGACGCAGCTGCAGGAGTGGCTGCAGGCCCGCGGCCGGCCGCTGCCGCGCTATGAGGTGATCGAGGAAAGCGGACCTCCGCATCGCCGCCGCTTTCACGTGCGGGCCAGCCTGTCCGACGCCGAGACCGCCGCCGACGCGCACGGCTCCAGCCGCCGCGCCGCCGAGCAGGACGCCGCGCGCGCGCTGCTGCAGGCCTTACAATCCGCCCATGCGTAGCGCCGCCGCGGGACGGCGCCACGTCCATCGCGCCGGCCTTGCCGGCCGGCGTCATGAATTCAACGGAGCAGGTCTTGCATAGCGGCATCGTGTCCATCGTCGGGCGGCCCAACGTGGGGAAATCCTCCCTGCTCAATGCGCTCGTCGGCCGCAAGGTCAGCATCGTCTCGCACAAGCCGCAGACGACGCGGCATCGCATCCAGGGCGTCGTCAACCGCGATGCCGGGCAGATCGTGTTCGTCGACACGCCGGGCCTGCATCGCCGCGAGACGCGCAAGCTCAATCGCGTGATGAACGAGCAGGCGGCGGCGAGCCTGTACGACGTCGACCTGATCGTGCTGGTCGTCGAGGCCGGGCGCTGGACCGACGAGGACGAGGCGGTGCTCAAGCGCCTCGATGGCGTCGAGGCACCGGTCGGACTGGTCGTCAACAAGGTCGACCGCATCGAGGACAAGGCGGCGCTGCTGCCGGAGCTGCAGAAGCTCTCGGCGCTGCGCGATTTCGCGTTCGTCGTGCCGCTGTCGGCGCTCAAGCGCAACAACGTCGATGCGCTGCTCGGCGAGCTGTTCCAGCGCCTGCCGGACGGTCCGCCGCTGTATCCGGAGGACCAGATCGTCGGCTATGACGACGCCTTTCTGGTGTCCGAGATCGTGCGCGAGAAGCTGACGCGCAATCTGCATCAGGAACTGCCGTACTCGCTGACCGTCGGCGTCGAGCAATACGAGCGCGAAGGCCGCCTCGACCGCATCGAGGCGGTGATCTGGGTCGAGCGCGAAGGCCAGAAGAAGATCGTCATCGGCGAGGACGGCGAGACGCTCAAGCAGGTCGGCACCAGTGCCCGCCGCGAACTGGAGCGTCTGCTCGGGCGCAAGGTTTTCCTCAAGCTCTGGTGCCGCGTGCGCGAGAACTGGAGCGACGATCTGAAGGCGCTCAAGCAGTTCGGTCTGACCGGCGAATAGAGGCGCTCCGGCAATGCGCCGCGCTGCGGTGCCGCATGGCCTGCCGACGCGCCGAACGGGCGCGAATCGACCGACCCTGAGGACCTGATGCGCGCGCGCGCTTCGCTCGAACCGGCCTATCTGCTCAACCGCAGGCCCTATGGCGACAGCAGCCTGCTGCTTGAAGCCTTCACGCGCGAGCACGGCCGCATCGGCCTGATCGCGCGCGGCGCGCGGGGTGCGAAGTCCAAGCTGCGTGGCCTGTTGCAGCCGTTCGAGCCGCTGCTGCTGAGCTGGCATGCCGGTGGCGAGCTGGCCACCCTGAGCGGCGCCGAGAGCGCCGGCCCGCCGCTCGGCGTCGAGGGCGAGCGCGTGTTCTACGGCTGGTATCTCAACGAGCTGCTGCTGCGTCTGCTGCAACGCCAGGATGCTCATCCGCTGCTGTTCGATGCGTATGTGCTGACCGTGCAGCAGCTGCCCGGCGAGGCCGGCCATGCCCAGGACGCGCTGCGTCTGTTCGAGAAGACCCTGCTCGCCGAGATCGGCTACGGCCTGCTGCTGCCCGACGATCTGGACGCCGCCCGCCGCTATCACTACGACCCGGACATGGGGCCGCGGCCGGCGGCCGATACCGACGCCAGCGCTTACGCGGGCGCCAGCCTGATCGCGCTGCGCGATGAGCAGTTCGATACGGCACAGGCGCGCGGCGACGCGCGGCGGCTGCTGCGCACGGCGCTCGCCGTGCATCTCGGCCCGCGGCCCTTGCAGACCGCGCAGCTGCTGCGCGAGATGCGCGGCGTTCGCGAGCCGGGCGGCCCACCGCCGCGATCCCCGGCGGTGTGAACTGGCCCTAGAATGGCCGTCCCGATTTCCGCCTCACGCCTTCGGATCCGACCCGCCATGTCCTCGCGCCGCGCGCCTCCCGCCATCCGCCTCGGCGTCAACGTCGACCACGTCGCCACGATCCGCCAGGCACGCGGCACCGCCTATCCCGATCCGGTCGAGGCGGCCAAGCTCGCGCTCGCCGCCGGTGCGGCCAGCATCACCCTGCACCTGCGTGAGGATCGTCGCCACATCCAGGACCGCGACGTCGCCGCGCTGGTCGCGCACGACGCGCGCATCGTCAATCTGGAAATGGCGGTGACCGAGGACATGCTGCGCCTGGCCTGCCGCTGGAAGCCGGCCTGCGTCTGTCTGGTGCCGGAAAAGCGCGTCGAGCTGACGACCGAAGGCGGCCTCGATGTCGCCGGTCAGCTCGACGCCGTGCGCGACGCCTGTGCGCGGCTGGCGCGCGCCGGCATCCAGGTCGCGCTGTTCATCGATGCCGATCCGCTGCAGCTCAAGGCGGCGCGGCGCAGCGGCGCGCCGCATCTGGAAATCCATACCGGGCGCTACGCCGATACGCGCGGCCGCGCGCAGACGGCCGAGCTGCAGCGCATCGCCACATTCGCGCGCACGGCGCGGCGCGCCGGTTTCGAAGTGCACGCCGGCCACGGCCTGACGGTCGACAACGTCGGCGCGATCGCGCGCATCCCCGACATCGTCGAACTCAACATCGGCCACGCGATCGTCGCGCGCGCGCTGACGCTCGGGCTGCCGGCGGCCGTCGCCGAGATGCGCCGCGCGATGCACGAGGCGCGCGCCGCATGAAGGCGGCGGCGCCGTCGTTCGTGTCCGGGGTGTACGGCATCGGTGTCGACGTGCTGCGCGTCGAGCGCATGCAGAAGTTGCTCGACAAGCACGGCAGCAAGCTGCTGCTGCGCCTGCTGGCGCCGCGCGAGCTGCGCGAGGTGCGCGCGCGCAGCAACCGCGCGCGCGCGCTGGCGATGTGCTGGGCGGCCAAGGAAGCCTTCGTCAAGGCGCTCGGCACCGGCTTCGACGGCATCGGCTGGCGCGAGGTCGGCGTGATCCGCGAGGCGAACGGCCGGCCGGTGCTGATCTACGACCGCAAGATGCGCGCGCGACTCAAGGCGCTCGGCATCGGCGCCGCGCATGTCTCGCTCAGCGACGACGGCGGCCTGGTCTGCGCTTACGTGATCCTCGAACGCGCCTGACGCGCCTGACGCGCCTGACGCGCGCCGCGGCGTTCAGGCCGAGTGGTGCATCGCCGCGAGCGTGTCGTCGACGGCGGCGCGCACGCTGTCCAGTTCGCGTCGCGCGGCCGGCCCTTTCTTCAGCGAGTCGGCGTGGCGCAGCCATTCCTCGACCGCGGCCGTGGTCTGCCGCAGCTGGGCGAGGTGATAGAACGCCGCGGTGCCGCGCAAGGTGTGCGCGGCCTCGCGGGCGCGTTCGAGCTCGCCGGCCGAGAAGGCCTTCTCGAGTTCGGCGAACTGCAGCGGCAGTTCCGCCTTGAGCAGGGCCAGCAATTCCGGATCCCGGGTCAGCTTGGCGGCGGCGTGGCGCGGCCGCTGCGAGTTCGGCGTCAGCGCGGCGAGCAGCTGCGAATCGTCGAACGGCTTGATCAATACCGCGTCGGCGCCGGCATCGAGGAAGGCCTGGCGCTCGTCCGGATCGAGATGGGCGCTGACCGCGAGGATGCGGCAGCGCGTCGCTGCGCCGCCCTCGGCTTCGCGAATCGCGCGTGCAGCGCCGGGACCGTCGAGCTTGGGCATGTGCGCGTCGATCAGCGCGATGTCCGGGCGCTCGTCCTGCCAGCGCTCGAAGGCGTCGCGGCCGTCGACGGCCTCCGAGGTCTTCAGGCCCAGATGCGCGCACAGCGCGGCGAGGTAGCGGCGGTTGGCAGCGTTGTTATCGGCGATCAGCGCATGGCGGCCGGCGAGCGGCAGGGCGCTGCCGTCGTGGTCGCTGAGCAGGCGGGCGATGTCCTCGTAGAGCCGCTTGCGCGTCACCGACTTGGGATGGCACAGCGTTGCGCCGGCCTGGCGGATCTGTTCGAGCACCGGCGGCGACACCGAATTGACGAGCACCACGGTCGAGGTCGTGCCGCGGCTGCGCTGCAGCAGCTCGGCGATCGCCGGCTGTTCGACGTCGCGCGGCATCAGGCCGAGCACGACCAGCGCCGGGCGGCGTTCGACCGCGGTGTTGAACAGCGCCTCGGACAGCGCCTCGGCCGATTCGAAGCCGTCGACCGACAGGCCCCAGAACTCGAACCAGTGCCGCCAGGCCAGGCGCGCCGCGGCGTGCGGCTCGTAGAGCCAGACGCGGTGTTCGCCGAGCGGTTCGTCGTCGTGCGGCGCCGATTCGGCGGCGGCGATCAGCTTGAACGGCAGCAGCACGCTGAAGGTCGAGCCTTTGCCGACCTCGCTGTCGAGGCTGATCTCGCCGCCCATCAGCTCGGCGAGCTTGCGCGAGATCGACAGGCCGAGGCCGCTGCTGCCGACCTGCGTGCCGCCGATCTGGCGGAACGGCTGGAACAGGCGCGCGCGCGCGTCTGGCGCGATGCCGATGCCGGTGTCGGAGACCGCGAAGCGCAGCCAGGTGCGGCCGGTTTCCTCGCGTTCGCCCATCACGCGCA
The DNA here is from genome assembly GCF_000382285.1 of Solimonas variicoloris DSM 15731. GTDB lineage: Bacteria > Pseudomonadota > Gammaproteobacteria > Nevskiales > Nevskiaceae > Solimonas > Solimonas variicoloris. The sequence goes on from NZ_KB907935.1 coordinate 29,397, forward strand.
GCACCACGGCGCCGCGCGGCGTGAACTTGATGGCGTTCGACAGCAGGTTGGTGAGGATCTGGCGCAGGCGCTGGCTGTCGCCGCGCAGCTCGCGCGGCACGTCGTGGTAGATGATGCGGACCAGCTCCAGCTCCTTCTCGTAGGCCAGCGGCGCGAGCAGGGCGATGGTGCTCTCGACCACCTCGTAGAGGTCGAAGCGCAGTTCGTCGAGCTTGAGGCGGCCGGCTTCGATGCGGCTCCAGTCGAGCAGGTCGTTGATCATCGACAGCAGCGCGCGCGCCGACTTGTCGAGCGTGTCGAGGTGCTCGCGCTGTTCGTGGTCGAGCGGCGTGCGGCGCAGCAGATCGGCGTAGCCGAGAATGCCGGTCAGCGGCGTGCGCAGCTCGTGCGACATGCTGGCCAGGCGCTCGCTCTGGGCGCGCGCTTCGTCCTGCTCGCGCGCCGCGGCGCCGCGCAGTTTCTGGTTCTGCTCGGCGTACTCGTCGCGCTCGCGCTTGAAGCGCAGCGTCTGTTCGGCGACGCGCGCGTCGAAGCCGGCGCGCAGCTCGGCGTACTGCTGGGCGACGCGGTTGAGGTCGCGGGCCAGATCCTGGGCCAAGCCGGGCAGGTCGTCCGGCGCGCGCACTTCGAGGCGGCCGCTGGCCAGGGCGCGCAGCGTCAGGCCGATCGCGCCGAACGCGCGCCGCGCGGTGCGCACGAAGGCCAGCGCCAGCGCCAGGCCGGCGACGGCGACGCTCAGCGCCAGCATCGTGCGCAGCAGCGGCGGGATCTGCATCGGGCCGCTCCAGGTCGTCAGCGCCACGGTGAAGGCGATGCCGACCAGCGCCAGGAACGCCCAGGCACCCGGCAGCAGACGACGGCTGTAACCACGCTCGGCTTCGCGCAAGCTTTAGGCCCCCTCGTGCAACTCGCGTAAAATTCGGCACATGACCTATGCAACCCTGGCCGATTTTATCGGCAATACGCCGCTTGCCCAGCTCAAGCGCCTGCCCGGCGTCGGCAACAACACCCTGCTCGTCAAGCTGGAGGGCAACAATCCGGCCGGCTCGGTCAAGGACCGGCCCGCCTATTCGATGATCCGGCGCGCCGAGGAGCGCGGCGAGATCCGTCCGGGCGACGTGCTGATCGAGGCGACCAGCGGCAATACCGGCATCGCCCTGGCGATGGCGGCGACCGTCAAGGGCTACAAGATGGTGCTGATCATGCCCGAGCACCTGTCGGTCGAGCGCCGCGCGGTGATGAAGGCGTTCGGCGCCGAGCTGATCCTGGTCAGCAAGGCCGAGGGCATGGAGGGCGCGCGCGACCTCGCGCTGAAGATGCAGGCCGAAGGGCGCGGCAAGGTTCTCGACCAGTTCGCCAATCCGGACAACCCGCGCGCCCACTACGAGGGCACCGCGCCGGAGATCTGGAAGGCGACGCAGGGCCGCATCACCCACTTCGTGTCGAGCATGGGCACGACCGGCACGATCATGGGCTGCTCGCGCTACCTCAAGGAGCAGAACCCCGGCGTGCAGGTGATCGGCGTGCAGCCGGACGGCGAATCGTCGATTCCCGGCATCCGCAAGTGGCCGGAAGCCTATCTGCCGGCGATCTTCGACCGCTCGCGGGTCGATCGCGTCATCGAGGTCTCGGCGCAGGACGCCGAGGACACCATGCGCCTGGCCGGCACCCGCGAGGGCCTGTTCTGCGGGCCGTCGTCCGGCGGCGCGCTGTGGGCGGCGCTGCAGCTGTGCCGCGAAGTCGAGAACGCGACGATCGTCAGCATCGTCTGCGACCGCGGCGACCGCTACATCTCGACCGGCGTCTTCCCGTCGTGAGCGGGCGCCCGCCATTCGCCGAACCGGTACTGGTCTTCGATATCGAGACCATCCCGGATCTCGACGGCGGCCGCCGCATCTTCGGCCTCGACGGCATGGGCGACGCCGAGGTCTGGGCGGCGATGCAGAGCCTGCGCCGCGCCGAGAAGGGCAGCGACTTCATGCCGGGACACCTGCAGCGCGTGGTCGCGATCTCGGTCGCGCTGCGCCATCAGGACGGCTTCAAGTGCTGGTCGATCGGCGACGAGAGTGCCGAGGAGGGCGAGCTGATCCAGCGCTTCTTCGACGGCGTCGAAAAGTACCGGCCGATCCTCGTCTCGTGGAACGGTGGCGGCTTCGATCTGCCGGTGCTGCACTACCGCGCGCTGGTGCACGGCTGCACGGCGCCGCGCTATTGGGACACCGGGCACTTCGACCGCGAGGCGAAGTGGGACAACTACCTCGGCCGCTACCAGTTCCGCCATACCGATCTGATGGACGTGCTGGCGCTCTACACCGGCCGCCAGAACGCGCCGCTCAACGAGATCGCCCTGCTGCTCGGCTTCCCCGGCAAGCTCGGCATGGACGGCTCCAAGGTTTTCGACGCCTACCGCGCCGGCGATCTGGCCGGCATTCGTGCCTACTGCGAGACCGACGTGCTCAATACCTGGCTGGTTTATCTGCGCTTCGAGCTGATGCGCGGGCGCCTGACCCACGAGCAGCACGCGCGCGAGGAAGCGCGCGTGCGCGAGTTCCTCGAGGCCAGCGACGCCGCGCACTGGTCCGAATTCTCCGACGGCTGGCTCGGCGCCTGATCCTTCCCGTGCGCAAGAAGAAACTACCGCCGGCGGGCGAGTTCACCGCCGATATCATCGATTTCGACCACGAAGGCCGCGGCTTCGCGCGCATCGACGGCAAGGCCACCTTCATCGCCGACGCGCTGCCCGGCGAGCGCGTGCGCTTCCGCTATCTGCGCGTCGCCAAGGACATCGCCGAGGGCCAGTGCGTCGCCGTCGAAACGCCGTCGCCGCACCGCGTCGCGCCCGGCTGCGCGCACTTCGGCGTCTGCGGCGGCTGCTCGATGCAGCACCTCGCGCCCGAGCAGCAGATCGCCTTCAAGCAGAAGCAGCTGCTCGACCAGCTGGAGCGCAGCGGCAAGGTCGTGCCGGGCGAAGTCGCGGCACCGATCGTCGGGCCGGTCTGGGGTTACCGCCGCCGCGCGCGGCTCGGCGTCAAGGACGTGCCGAAGAAGGGCGGCGTGCTGGTCGGCTTTCGCGAGCGCGAGTCGAGCTTTCTCGCCGCGCTCGACGCCTGCCAGGTGATCGACCCGCGCGTCGGCCTGAAGCTGCGCGAGCTGGGTGCGCTGATCGGCACGCTGTCGATCCGCCAGCGGGTGCCGCAGATCGAGGTCGCCTGCGCCGCCGACGTGGTCGCGCTGGTGCTGCGCGTGCTGCAGCCGCCGAGCGAGGCGGATCGCGAGCAGCTGCGCGCCTTCGCCGCACGCGAGGGCTTCGACCTCTACCTGCAGAGCGGCGGCCCGGACAGCATCCGGCCGCTCGACGCGGCGCGGACGCTGCAGTATTCGCCGGACGCCTCGGCGCTGTCGCTGCACTTCGAGCCGACCGACTTCATCCAGGTCAACGGCCACATCAGCCAGCAGACCGTCAATCAGGCGCTGGACTGGCTGGAACTGGCGCCGGGCGAGCGCGTGCTCGAACTGTTCTGCGGCCTCGGCAATTTCTCGCTGCCGCTGGCGCGGCGCGGCGCGCAGGTGCTGGCCGTCGAGGGCGAGGCGGGACTGGTGCAGCGCGCCCGCGACAACGCGCAGCGCAACGGCCTCGACATCCGCTTCGAGAAGGCCGATCTGTTCTCGGCGAGCGGCGATGAATCCTGGCTGCAGCCGGCGTTCGACAAAGTGTTGCTCGATCCGCCGCGCGCCGGCGCCAAGGAGATCCTGCCGATCGTCGCGCGCCGTAAGCCGAAGCGCATCGTCTACGTGTCCTGCCATCCGGGCACGCTGGCGCGCGATGCGGGCCTGCTGGTGCATGAGTTCGGCTACCGGCTGCTGCGCGCCGGCGTGATGGACATGTTTCCGCACACGAGCCATGTGGAGAGCATGGCGGTGTTCGAGCTGGCGCCGGCACGCAAGGGCGCTTGATGGCTCGGACCAACGGCCGTGCCGGTTTCCCGACCCGCCAGCTGCGGCGGCACGGGGCGCGGCTGTGGCTCGCGCCTGGCGCCGCAGATGCTCGTTCTTCTGACGCGGTGCCTGATCGGGCTTTTGGTTTCGCGCTGAGGCGCGAGTCACTTCTCTTTGCTTGTGCAAAGAGAAGTAACCAAGAGAAACACACCCCTGGCTTACGCGCCCTCGCTGCGCTCGGGTTCCCTGCGATGCTCGCCGGCCCGGCCGGCGCTGAAACTCGCGGTGCTGCGCACCGCTCAAACAGTCAGCGCCGGACAGCCCCGGGCCGACTGCGCTTCTCGGCGCTACGCAAAGGGGAACCAGAAGAAAACAGCAAAGCCCGCTTGGCGCGAGACTCTGCTGTTGCCTTTGCCGTTCGGGTCCCCTTGGGCCGCACCGAGCAGCGCAGCGCGCGCAGGGAATGGCCGGCCAGGACGGCCGGCCAAGTCGTCGTCGCGGCAGGGATGCCGCGTCGGCGACGGTCCCGAGCACGTGAGCAGCGCAGGGCACTTCGCGCAGCGAAGTGCGGCCCCAGGGGTGTGCTTTCTTTTGCTTACTTTTCTTTGCACAAGCAAAGAAAAGTGAGGCGCGCGATAGCGCGAAACGAAAGTTTTACCGAAGCCATCATGCTCGGAGAACTGGACTGATGCCGCTCGAAATCGAACGTAAATTCCTCGTCGTCGGCGACGCCTGGCGGGCCGCGGTGACGCGCTCGCTGGACATGCGCCAGGGCTATCTGACGCGCGAAGGCCAGGCTTCGGTGCGCGTGCGCCTCGAAGGCGACGACGCCAAGCTCAACATCAAGGCCGCCGTCGTCGGCAGCGCGCGCGCCGAGTACGAATACGACATTCCGCCCGACGAGTGCCGCGAGATCCTCGCCACGCTGTGCGTCGGCCGCGTCGAAAAGACCCGCCATTACCTGCCGGCATCGGGCGCGCCGGCGGGTACGGTATGGGAGATCGACGAGTTCGTCGGCGACAACGCCGGTCTGATTGTCGCCGAGATCGAGCTGCCGTCGGTGGACGCACCGTTCGCGCGTCCCGCCTGGCTCGGCCGCGAGCTGACCGACGATCGCCGCTACTACAACCACTATCTGGCGCTGCATCCGTACGCCAGCTGGCCGGCGGCCGAGCGCGCGTGAGGATCGACGTCGACATCGGCGCGCAGCGTCTGCGTCTCTACGACGGCGCGGCGCTGCTGCGCGAGTATCCGGTTTCGACCGCCGCCAATGGCGCCGGCGAGATCCAGGGCTCCGGCTGCACGCCGCGCGGCCGCCATATCGTGCGCGCCCGGATCGGCGCCGGCCTGCCGAGCGGCGCGGTATTGCGCGCGCGGCGCTGGACGCGGGAAGTCTGGTCGCCGGCGCTGCATGCGCACCATCCCGGCCGCGACTGGATCCTGTCGCGCATCCTCTGGCTGTCCGGCTGCGAGCGCGGCCGCAACCGCCTCGGCTGCGTCGACACCTTCCGCCGCTACATCTATGTGCACGGCACACCGGACGTCGAGCGCCTCGGCCAGCCGGCCTCGCACGGCTGCGTGCGCATGCGCAACGAAGACGTCATCGAATTGTTCGATCTTGTTCCCGCAGGTACCGAAGTTGAGCTCCACGAATAACACTCCCAGCCGCGCCGCGCCGCGGACGCGCAGCCGGCTGCTCGGCCCGCTGATGATCGACGTCGGCGGCCTCGAGCTGACGGCTGAGGATCGCGAGCTGCTCTGCCACCCGCTGGTCGGCGGCGTGATCCTGTTCACCCGCAACTACCGCGATCCGGAGCAGCTGAAGAAGCTGTGCGACGATCTGCTCGCGCTGCCGCGCCAGCGTCTGCTGCTGGCCGTCGACCACGAGGGTGGCCGCGTGCAGCGCTTCCGCGTCGGCTTCACGCGCATCCCGGCGATGCGCACGCTCGGCCAGCTCTACGCCGAGAAGCCGGTGCGGGCGCTGGCCGAGGCGCGCCTGCAGGGCGAGACCATCGGCCGCGAACTGTCCGCCTACGGCATCGACCTGTGCTTCGCGCCGGTGCTCGACATCGACCACGGCCTCAGCCAGATCATCGGCGACCGTGCGTTCGGCGATCGCAGCGAGGTGATCGTCGAGCTGGCGCGTGCGTTCCGCGCCGGCCTCAACGGCCAGGGCCTCGCCGCCACCGGCAAGCATTTTCCGGGGCACGGCGCGGTCACCGCCGACTCGCATCACGAGCTGCCGGTCGACCGCCGCCGCGAGGAGGAGATTCGCGCCACCGAGCTGAAGCCGTTCAAGGCCCTGATCGAGGACGGCATCGAATCGCTGATGATGGCGCACGTGCGCTACACCAGCGTCGATACGCAGCCGGCCTCGCTGTCGAAGCGCTGGGTGCACGACATCTTGCGCCAGGAACTCGGCTTTCGCGGCGCGATCTTCTGCGACGATCTGTCGATGGGCGGCGCCGCCGTCGTCGGCGACATGGAGGCGCGCGCGCACCTGGCGCTCGAGGTCGGCAACGACATGCTGCCGGTCTGCAACGATCGCGCCGCGGCGATCCGGCTGATCGACGCGCTGGCCCGCGATGTGACACCGGACCGCGCCGCGTCGGCGCGACTCAAGAAGCTCTATGGCCGCCACGGCCGGGAAACCCCATGACCGATCTCCATCAGGAAGCACTGACCGTGCTCGACGAGGCCGACGTGCTGCACGACGCCGCCGCCGTCGCGAAGGCCTACGACGAACTCGCCGCGCAGATCACGGCGCGCTACGAGAAACTCAACCCGGTCATCCACTGCGTGATGAACGGCGGCCTGTACGCGATGGCGGAGATCACGCGCCGCCTGAACTTCCCGTTCGAGATGGATTACTTCCATGCCAGCCGCTACCGCGGCGCGACGACCGGCGGCGGCCTGGTCTGGAAAGTGCAGCCCAAGCCCGAGAAGCTCAGCGGCCGTCACGTGCTGGTGATCGACGACATCCTCGACGAAGGCCACACGCTGGCGGCGATCCGCGCTGCGCTGACGCAGTTCGAGCCGGCCTCGCTGGCGATCGCCGTGCTGCTGCGCAAGCGTCACGACCGCTGCGCGCCGGGCGCGCAGGCCGAGTACATCGGTCTCGAAGTCGGCGACCGCTACGTGTTCGGCTGCGGCATGGATTACAAAGAATACTGGCGCCAGCTGCCGGCGATCTACGCCGTCAAGGGCATGTGAGACGCGGCCCGGCCTTGACCCGGCCGGCAGGAATCGGACTGATGAGCACGAACATCGCAGTGATCGGCGGCACCGGCATGAACCAGTGGCCGGGCCTGGACATCGAGCGCCGCCTCGTGGTCGACACGCCGTACGGGCCGGCCAGCGCGCCGCTGCTCGAAGGGCGGATCTACGGCACGCGCGCCATCTTCCTCGCGCGCCACGGCGAGGGCCACAAGATCCCGCCGCACGCGATCAACTACCGCGCCAATCTGTGGGCGCTGCAGCAGGCCGGCGTGCAGTCGGTGATCGCGATCGCCGCGGTCGGCGGCATCGCGCCGTGGTTCAAGCCGGGCGAGATCGCGGTGCCGGCAGATCTCGTCGACTACACCTGGGGCCGCGAGCACAGCTATTCGGACGGCCGTCCGGGGTCGACGCTGCAGCATGCCGAGTTCGCCGAGCCATACGCGCAGGCGCTGCGCCGCGCGCTGATCGAGGCCGCCGCGCGCGCGGCGACGCCGCTCGCCGGCGAAGGCGTGCTGGCCGTGACCCAGGGACCGCGACTCGAAACGGTCGCCGAAATCCGCCGCTGCGCGCGCGACGGCTGCGACATGGTCGGCATGACCGGCATGCCCGAGGCCGCGCTGGCCCGCGAGCTGGGACTCGACTACGCCTGCCTCGCGGTGTCGGTGAACTGGGGCGCCGGCGTGCAGGGTGTCGGCGACATCCACGCCGAGATCGCGCAGTCGATCGAAGCCGGCATGGCCAAGGTGCGCGCCGTGCTCGCTGCGGCGCTGCCGGCGCTGTGAATCCGCTGGCGCGCGGCCAGCCGCGCGTCGCTCACCAGTAGCGCGCCAGCGTCAGGCTGAAGGCGCTGCGCTCGGCGGCGCGCTGCCAGGCGCCGCGCAGTTCGAGCTGGCGGGCCACGCTCAGGCGTAGCTGCGCCTCGACGCGCGAGCGCCAGTCTTCGCGGCGCAGATCGTACTGGCCGGACCACTGCAGATGGACGCGCCAGGCCGCGCCGCCGCCGAGCAGGCCGGCCAGCGCCCCGGCGGCGAGCGGCGTCTCGCCCGGCGTGCTCGTCAGGTCGAGCATCGCGTAGGCCAGACTGCCGGCCGGACCGTGCAGCGCCTGCCCGGCGCCGGCCTCGGCCTGCGCGCGCAGCCTGCCGCGCGCGTCGCCGCCGCGATCCGGGGCGCTGCGCCGCAGGCCGGCCCGCGCCTGCCACGACAGGCGGTTCTCGCCGGCGATGCCGGGCGCGGGTCGCAGGTTGCGCAGGCCGATGAAATCGAGCTGATCGAGCCGCAGCCCCGCGTCGTCGGCGCGGGCGATGGCGTCGAACACGCGCAGCTCATGGCTGTCGTCGATGTGGCGTCCGACCAGATCCTGGAAATAGGGTGCATAGCGCAGTTCGACGCGCGTGCGGTCGCCGTCGTGCTGCGCGCCGAGCGCGCCCAGCATCGGCGCCGTGCCGGCCGTCGGCGGCGGCAGTTCGGCAGCGGCGAATCCGGCGTCGTCGTGTCCAGGCAGCGCGGCGTAGGCGCGGCGCGCGCGCTCGCGGGCGGCGAGCTGCGCCGGATCCGCCGGCGCTGCGTCGTCGTCGAGGCCGTCGAGCCGGTACGCGTAGTAGGCGAGCAGGGTGTCGAGCACGGCGCCGCGATCCGCCTCGGGCAGATCGCGCAGCGCCGGGTCCGGATCTGCCTGCGGCTCGTCGAGCAGGGCATTGACGCGCCGCGCCAGCGACGGCTCCAGGGCGGCGAAGCGCGCGTACAGCAGACGCTGGCTGGACGGCACGAAGCGGATCCGCGCGACCAGCGCATGGCCGTCGTTGCGCGCGCCGGCGAGGCGCTCGAACAGCTCGGCTGGCGAGAACCAGAGCCGCGGTCGCGGAATCAGATCACGCTGCAGTCCGACGTTGATGATCTGGCCGTGGCGGTACGCGCAGTTGTCATCGAAGAAGTGATACGGAAAGCGCGCGCTGCGCAGCTCCCACAGATGATCGGTGATGCGCTGGCGCTGCGCTTCGTCGAGCGCCAGCTCGTACTCCCACAGGTCGCGGAACTCGGTTCGCGCGTAGCGCCGTTCGCGCTGCTCGTGCGGCGCCGCCGAGAAGCGCGCTTCGTAGCCGCCGAACACGCCTTTGAGGACGTAGAGGACGTCCGGCTCGTCGTCCGGGACGTCGGCGCCGAAATTGAGGCTGGGATCGAGCGGCCGCGCGTCCGGGCTGTCGGCGACGCCGCTGATCTTCAGCAGCGTATGCCCGAACGACGAGGCCGGATTGCCGAAATAGCCGCTGATCATGACCATGCTGACCGATTGCGCCTGCGCTTCGCGCTGCCACGCGCGCAGCGCCGGGCAAGCGGGCGCATCGGTCGCGGCCGGCAGTGCCAGCTGTTCCTGCAGCCAGCGCAGACGCGCCGGGAAGCGGCAGCGCGGATCGGCGTCGGCCGGCAGCGCCGCCGGCGCAAACCAGGCCGCCAGGGCGGCATCGAGTTCGGTGCGCGCCGAGGGCGTGTCCGGCGCCGACAGGAAGAAGGCCGGCGCGGCGATCTCGCTGCGCGTCGCGCCCGGCGGAATGTGCAGCAGGCGCCGCCACTGCGGTGCTTCGTCGAGGTGCAGCGCGTGCGCGCGGTCCCGCCAGACTGCCGACGGATCTTCAAGAGATGTTCCGGCGCACGCCGGCCACGCCGGCAGCAGCAGGACGAGCATCAGCAGCGCACGCACGGCAGGCGGTCGGGGTCGGTTGGGTGGCGGCACGCGGACGCCGCGCGGCGGCGGCCGATGCGGACGGCGGTGCGGCTCAGCGATACCCGCCGTAGACGTCGGCGAGCAGGCCGCCAACCTCGGCGCGGCGTGCGGTCGGCGCCCAGACCTCGAGGCGCGCCTGCGAGGCGGCGACCGGTTCCGACCACAGCTCGCCATCCGGCTTCTGCACGTACGGGCCGGCGCGCAGCTTGCCGTCGACCGAGCACAGCCACAGCGCGCCGCCTTTCGGCAGGTGGACGTCGTGCAGGCGTACGGCGAGCGAGCGCGCCCGTTCCGAGCCGAGCTGCAGCGTCAGCACCGACCAGCCGCCGGCGGTTTCGCTCCACACGCCGATGTCCTGCAGCGGGCGGTTGACGGTATGGATCTGAGAAATATCGACCGACGGCGCGTTCTTGTCGCGCGGCACGCGCTTGGGTGCGTCGGTGCGCGGCAGGCGCAGCACCGGTGGCTGCAGCTGCAGCGACACGTCGCAGGCCGGCGCCGGCTCGGGCGGCAGCACCACCTCGGCTTCGGCAGTTTCGCCGCCGTGCCAGGCCTGGCAGCCGGCGAGCAGCAGGGCCGGCAGCAGCGCCGCCAGCGCCGGCAGGGTGCGCGCGCGCGTCATCGTCAGTTGCCCTCGGCCTTGGTCACGCGCGCGAGGATGCCGAGCCGCGCGCTGTCGAGATGGTGCAGCTCGTCGCGGCGCATGCGGCGGCGCGTGTCGAGCGTCCAGCTGCTGCCGCCGCTCGTGTACTGCAGGTCGGCGTCGAGCGTCAGGTAGCGGTTGACGATCAGCAGCATCACGCGGCCGTCGAGCGGCGCGAGATCGCCGCTGCCGGGCTCGCCCCAGCGCACGCGGATCGCCGGGCCGTTGCTTTCCGGTGGGTCCTTCTGCGTCCAGGCCAGCCGCACCAGCGGCTGGAAGCGCTTCGAATTGCGCAGCCGCTGCCACTCGTCCTGCAGCGCGAAGGCGTTGTCCGGCAGCAGCGTGATGCCGGCCGCTTGCAGCGCCGCCGGGTTGTCCGGCAGCGTCGCGACGGCGAGGTTCGGCAGCTGCGGCGGCCGCCCGGCCTCGGTCGGCGCGGAGCGGTCGAGGAAGACGATGAGGTCCATGCGATAGGTCTCGGCATGGACGGGCAGTGCGACCAGCAGTCCGAACAGCAGGGCCGTGAAGGAATGTCGGCGGCGGAACGTGGCAGCCATCGGGTCTTTGTTCAGGTTGGAATAGCGATCCGCGTGCAGCATGGCCGCACGCGGATCGCACGCAGTGTAAGCCATGCCGGCGGCGCTGCGGACGGAAAGCCGCCGCTTCAGCCGCGCAGCGTCGCCAGCAGCTGGCGGGCGGCCGGAATGCGCGTTTTGGCGGTCTCGAAGTTGCCGTAGCAATGCAGGCGCTTCTGGCCTTCGAGCTTGTAGACCTTGGGCTGGGTCTGGATCAGCTTGATCAGGCGGATCGGCTCCAGCTGCGGCTGCGCGCCGAAGTCGAGCGTGATCGAGCGCGCGCCGGCGCGCACGCGGGCGATGCCCAGCGCCTGCGCGGCGATGCGCAGCTCGGCGGCGTCGAACAGGCGCTCGGCCGGCGCCGGCAGCAGGCCGAAGCGGTCGATCATCTCGACCTTCAGCTCGCGCAGCGCCGTGTCGTCGGCGGCTTCGGCGATGCGCTTGTACAGCGTCAGACGCGCGTGCACGTCGGGGATGTAGTCGTCCGGAATCAGGCTGGCGACGCCGAGGTCGATCTCGCAGACGGCGCTGCCGAACGGCGCGTCGTCGAGCTTGCCGGCCTTGATCGCGCGGACCGCGCGTTCGAGCAGCTCGGCGTACATCGTGAAGCCGACTTCCTCGATCTGCCCGGACTGGTCCTCGCCGAGCAGTTCGCCGGCGCCGCGGATCTCGAGATCGTGCGTGGCCAGCGCGAAGCCGGAGCCGAGATCGCCGAGCGTTTCGATCGCCTCCAGGCGCTTCTCGGCGTCCGGATTGAGCGCGCGCCGCGAGGGCACGAGAAAGTAGGCGTAGCCGCGATGATGCGAGCGGCCGACGCGGCCGCGCAGCTGGTGCAGCTGGGCGAGGCCGAGCGCGTCGGCGCGGTCGATCAGAATGGTGTTGGCGCTCGGCACGTCGATGCCGGACTCGATGATCGTCGTGCAGACCAGGATGTTGAAGCGCTGGTGGTAGAAATCGAGCATCACCTGTTCGAGTTCGCGCTCGCGCATCTGGCCGTGCGCGTAGCGCACGCGGCCTTCGGGCACCAGCTCCTGGATCTTGCGCGCGAAGTTCTCGATGTCCTTGACTTCGTTGTGCAGGAAGTAGATCTGGCCGCCGCGCTTGAGCTCGCGCAGGCAGGCTTCGTAGACCAGCGGGTTGCTCCACTCCGAGACGAAGGTCTTGATCGCGACGCGCGACGGCGGCGGCGTGGCGATGATCGACAGATCGCGCAGGCCGGCGAGGCTCATGTTCAGCGTGCGCGGGATCGGCGTCGCGGTGAGCGTCAGCAGGTCCACTTCGGCGCGCAGGTTCTTGAGCTTTTCCTTGTGGCGGACGCCGAAGCGGTGTTCCTCGTCGACGATGACCAGGCCCAGGTCCTTGAAGCGGATGTCGTCCTGCAGCAGGCGATGCGTGCCGATGACGACGTCGAGCTTGCCGTCGGCGAGTTCCTTGAGCGTCTGGTTCTGCTCCTTGGTCGAGCGCAAGCGCGAGAGGCTGGCGACGCGGATCGGGAAGCCGGCGAAGCGGTCGGCGAAGTTCTTGGCGTGCTGTTCGACCAGCAGGGTGGTCGGCGCCAGCATGCAGACCTGGCGACCGCCGCGTGCGGCGACGAAGGCGGCGCGCAGCGCGACTTCGGTCTTGCCGAAGCCGACGTCGCCGCAGACCACGCGGTCCATGGTCTTGGCCGAGCGCATGTCGTCGAGCACGGCGTCGATCGCCTTCTGCTGGTCCGGCGTCGGCGCGAACGGAAAGCCTTCGCAGAAGCGCGCGTAGTCGGCCTCGTCGAATTCGAGCGCGAGGCCGGGCTTGGCGGCGCGGCGCGCCTGGATCTGCAGCAGCTCGGCGGCGACGTCGTGCGCCTTCTCGCGGGCTTTGGCCTGGGCCTTGGCCCAGCGGTCGGAACCGAGCCCGTGCAGCGGCGCATGCTCCGGCTCGGTGCCGGCGTAGCGGTGGATCAGGTTCAGCGAGGTGACCGGCACGTAGAGCTTGTCGCCGCCGGCGTATTCGAGCACCAGGTATTCGGTCTCGATGCCGCCGGCATCGAGCTTCTGCAGGCCGACGTAGCGGCCGACGCCGTGCTGCACGTGCACGACCGGCGAGCCCAGCGACAGCTCGGAGAGGTCGCGCAGCACGGTTTCCGGATCGCGCACGCGGTGCCGGGTGCGGCGCCGCGTCTCGCCGACCGGCGCGTGCAGGCCGAAGATCTGCGCCTCGGAGATCACCGTCAGGCGATCGGCGTCGAGGCGGAAGCCCTCCTGCAGCGGCCCGAGCGTGATGCCGTAGCGCTTGCCGTCGGCGAGGAAATCCTGCCAGTCGCGATGCTCGCGCGGCTGGATGCCGAGCGGCTTGAGAAAGCCGAGCACCGCCTCGCGGCGGCCCGGCGATTCGGCGACGAACAGCACCTTCTCGTCGGCGTCGAGCGCGGCGAGCTGGGCGCGCACCGCCTCGGCGCCGCTGCGCGTCTCGCCGATCGAAAAGCCCAGGCGGGGTTCCAGCGTGCCGCCGACGGTCGCGCGCGGATGGCGGCCGAGCGCCTTCATCACCGTCGCCGGTGCCGCGAACAGATCGTCCGGCTGCATCAGCGGCCGCTCGAGATCGCCGCTGTAGCGCTCGAAGCGTTCGCGGATCTGCTTCCAGTCCTCGTCGAGCGCCGGCTCGATGGCGTCGAGCGCGACGACGATGGCGTCGTCCGGCAGGTAATCGCTCAGCAGTGCCGTGCCGTCGGCGAAGAACAGCGGCTGCCAGGACTCGATGCCGCCCGGCAGCAGGCCCTTGCTGACCTCGGCGTAGATGCGCGAGCGCGAGGGATCGCCGGGGAAATATTCGCGGTAGCGGCGGCGGAAGGTCTCGATACCTTCCTTGTCGGTCGGGAACTCGCGCGCCGGCAGCAGGCGGATCGCGTCGACCTTGTCCTCGCTGCGCTGCGTTTCCGGATCGAAGGTGCGGATCGTTTCAATCTCGTCGTCGAACAGATCGAGGCGATAGGCCTCGGCGGCGCCCATCGGGAACAGGTCGAGCAGCGCGCCGCGCACGGCGAATTCGCCCTGCGCCTGCACCTCCGACACCGACTGGTAGCCGGCGGCGACGAGCTGGGCGCGGAAGGCCTGCGGATCGAGACGGTCGCCGACCTTGATGTCGAACGCGCGTCCGGCCAGCCAGCCGCGCGGTGGCAGCCGGCGCATCAGCTCGTCGGCCGTCGTCAGCAGCACGCCGCGGCGCATCTGCGGCAGGCGGTGCAGGGCGGCGAGGCGTTGCGAGAGGATTTCCTGATGCGGCGAGAACTGTTCGTAGGGCAGCACCTCGCTGTCCGGCAGATGCACCAGCGGCAGGTCGCCGAGGAAGAAGCGCAGTTCGTCCTCGAGGCGATAGGCCTGCTGTTCGCTGGCGGCGAGGGCGACGACGAGGCGCGGCTGCAGGCGTGCCAGCTGGGCCACGGCGAGCGCGCCCACCGGGCCGCGCAGGCCGGTCCACGAAACGGCGCCGCCTTCGGGCGCAGGCGGCCGGAGTGCGGAGAGAGCGAACGCGGGAGAGGTGCCGGAGTTCATCGGATCCATGGGGAAACCACCCGCGACGCTGCGGCAGCGCGGGGATATAGTGACGGACGCCGCGCCTCGCGCGGCGCGTTCATTATCTCACGTGCATCCGCCGGCGCCGGGACTTCGTCCACGGCGCGGTGCAGGAGTTTTCGAGCATGAAGCTGCTACGCGCGCTGGTGCTGCCGGCGCTGTGGGTTCTGCCGCTGCCCTCATTCGCCGCCGACGCGGTCGTGACGCGGCTGCAGGACAAGATCGCGCAGGACCCTTATCCGGAATACCTGGCGAGCACGCTCGTCAACGAAGTCGGGCCGCGCTTCGCCGGCTCGGACGGCTATGAACACGCCGTGGTCTGGGCGCTGCAGAAGCTAGACGCCGCCGGCCTCAAGAACGTGCACGCCGAGCCGGTGATCCTGCCGCGCTGGGTGCGCGGCGCCACCAGCGTCGAGCTGGTGACCTCCGGCGTCGACAGCCTGCCGCTGAACGCGGTCGCGCTCGGCGGCAGCGTCGGCACCGACAACTACGGCATCGAGGCCGACGTCGTGCGCGTCGAGTCGCTCGAACAGCTCCGGCAGCTGACGGTCGCGCAAGTGCGCGGGCGCGTCGTTTTCATCGACTGGCGCATGCCGCGCTCGCGCGATGGCTCCGGCTATGGTCAGGGCTACCCGGTGCGCGCCTTCGGGCCGGCCGAGGCCGGGCGCCGCGGTGCCGCGGCGATCCTGATCCGCTCGCTCAGCACCGCCGGCGACGATGCGCCGCATACCGGCGGCACGCAGTACGGCGATGCGCCGAAGATCCCGGCGCTGGCCCTGTCGCCGCAGGCGGCCGACCGCCTGTCGGCGGTGGTGCGTGCCGGCGGCGCGACCGTGCGCATCAAGCTGTTCACGCGCGAGCTGGGCGCCGTCTACAGCTCGCAGGTCGTCGCCGAGGTGCCGGGCAAGACCGACGAGGTCGTGCTGCTCGGCGCGCATCTCGATTCCTGGGACATCACGCCGGGGGCCGACGACGACGCGGCCGGCGTGGCGATCGTCACCGGCGCGGCGCGGGCGATCATGAAGTACGGCAAGAAGCCGCTGCGCACGATCCGCATCGTGCTGTACGCCAACGAGGAGTTCGGCGTCTCCGGCGGGCGCGCCTATGCCGAGGCGCATGCCGCCGAGCTCGACCGGCACGTCCTGGCGATGGAAGCCGACGTCGGCTCGGCGCCGGTCTGGCGCATCGGCAGCAAGCTGCCGGAGCAGGCCGAGCCCTTGCGCAGCGCGCTGCTCGCCGCGCTCGCGCCGCTCGGCGTCGCGGACGGCCCGCGCGACGATGGCGGCGGTACCGACATCGGGCCGCTGGTGCGCGCCGGCGTGCCGGCGCTGGCGCCGCTGCAGGACACTTCGCGCTACTTCGACGTCCATCACGCGGCGACCGACACGCTCGATCATCTCGATCGCGCCGGCCTGCGCCAGAACGTCGCCGTTTACGCGACGGCGGCGTGGATCGCGGCGAACTGGCCGGGCCCGCTCGGTCGTCTGCCGGCGGGCGAGGCTCACTAGGGAAGGGCTGAACGCCGGCATCGCGAGGCCGCGCAGCGGCGGCGATGCGGAGACGCCATTGTGTCGTGCGCCGCCGGATGGCCAGGATGGCTTCGTCGCCTGCGGCGCCTGGCCATGACGAGGCATGCGCTTTTTCAGAGGTTCCGCACCCGCCGCGACCTGTTTCGCGCGGTGGCGTCGCGCGCCGGAGATTTCGCGCTACCGCGTGGCGCTGCCGGCGGACGCCTCAGCGGCGGAAGCGGATCGGTTGCTCGGCCTTCTTCGGCGTTGAGGCGTCGCAGCAGCTGCCGCCGCTGCAGCCGTCGCAGCCGGCTGACTTGGCGCCGCCGCGGCGCAGCTTCGGCACGAAGCGCGACGCGAAGTTCCAGGCGGCGTAGCCGACGATGCTGCCGACGACCAGGATCTCGAAGACGTGATAGGCGTTCATGACAGGGCACTCGCGATCTGGAACGTGACGAACGAGGCGGCGTACGCGAGCGCGAACAGGTAGCCTGCGGCGATCGCGACCATCTTCCATGAGTTGGTCTCGCGGCGGATCACCGCCAGCGTCGACAGGCACTGCGGCGCGAACACGTACCAGGCCAGCAGCGACAGCGCCGTCGCCAGCGGCCACTGCTGGGCGATCAGCGGGCCGAGCTGGGTGGCGACGGTGTCGTCCGAGCCGGACATCGCGTAGACGGTGCCGAGCGCGGAGACGGCGACTTCGCGCGCCGCCAGACCGGGGATCAGCGCGATGCAGATCTGCCAGTTGAAGCCGATCGGCGCGAACAGCGGCTGCATGAAATGGCCGATCTTGCCGGCCAGGCTGTAGTCGATCGCCGGCAGCGTCGCGTCCGGCGGCGGCGCCGGGAAGCTGGCCAGTACCCACAGCAGCACGACCAGCGTCAGGATGATGCCGCCGACGCGCTTCAGGAAGATCACCGCGCGTTCCTTGAGGCCGATCGCGATGTCGCGCACGTGCGGCAGGCGGTACGAGGGCAGCTCCATCAGCAGCGCGTGCTCGCTCTTGTCGCCGCGGAAGCGCTTGATGACCGTCGCCACGATCAGCGCCGAGGCGACGCCGGCGAAGTACAGCGTGAACAGCACGATGCCCTGCAGGTTGAACACGCCGGCGACGCTGCGTTCGGGAATGAACGCGGCGATCAGCAGCGTGTAGACCGGCAGGCGCGCCGAGCAGGTCATCAGCGGCGCGACGAGGATGGTGGTCAGGCGGTCGCGAGGGTCCTGGATGCTGCGCGTCGCCATGATGCCGGGAATCGCGCAGGCGAAGCTCGACAGCAGCGGAATGAACGCGCGGCCGGTAAGGCCGGCCTTGAACATCATGCGGTCGAGCAGGAAGGCGGCGCGCGGCAGATAGCCGGACTCCTCGAGGATGAGGATGAACAGGAACAGGAACAGGATCTGCGGCAGGAACACCAGGACGCTGCCGGCGCCGGCGAACACGCCGTCGATCAGCAGGCTCTTGAGCACGCCGTCGGGCAGTTGCGCGGTGCTCCACTCGCCGAGCGTGGCGACGCCAAGCTCGATGCCGTCCTGCAGCGGCGCCGCCCAGGAGAACACCGCCTGGAAGATCATGAACATCATCACCGCCAGGATCGTCAGACCCCAGACCGGGTGCAGGGCGACGCGGTCGAGCGCATCGTCGATGCGGCCGGTGCGGGTCGGCATCGTCACCGTCGCGGCGAGCAGCGTGCGCACCGCAGCGTGCAGATCGGTGCCTTCCGGCAGCGCCGCCGGCGGCGCCGGCAGGGCCTGGCGGTCGAGCGCCTCGACCAGCCGGGAGGTGCCGCCGCGCTGCACGGCGACGGTCTCGATCACCGGAATGCCGAGGCGCCGTTCGAGCTCGCCGATATCGATGTGGATGCCGCGGCGGGCGGCGGCGTCCATCATGTTCAGCGCCAGCACCATCGGTCGGCCGAGACGCTGCACCTCGAGCACGAAGCGCAGATGCAGGCGCAGGTTGGTGGCGTCGGCGACGCAGACGATCAGGTCCGGCGCCGCTTCGCCCGGATAGCGGCCGTGGCAGACGTCACGCGTGATCGCCTCGTCGGGGCTGGTCGCATCGAAGCTGTAGGCGCCCGGCAGGTCGAGCAATTGCAGGACGCGGCCGGACGGCGCCAGCACGCGGCCTTCCTTGCGCTCGACGGTGGCGCCGGCGTAGTTGGCGACCTTCTGGCGGCTGCCGGTCAGCTGATTGAACAGCGCCGTCTTGCCGCAGTTCGGATTGCCGACCAGGGCGACGCGGAGCGTGGCGTTCATGCCGCCTCCTGCACGACGCGGCTGCGCGCCGCTTCGGCG
The DNA here is from genome assembly GCF_000382285.1 of Solimonas variicoloris DSM 15731. Taxonomy (GTDB): domain Bacteria; phylum Pseudomonadota; class Gammaproteobacteria; order Nevskiales; family Nevskiaceae; genus Solimonas; species Solimonas variicoloris. The sequence continues at coordinate 47,845 of NZ_KB907935.1, forward strand.
CGGCGCAGCGCGAAGCGACCGGTATGTATGGCGGCTGATCGGGGGTTCCGAAGGCACGGGCCCCGGTCCGGACTGCGGGCTTTGCCCCAGATGCGCAGCGCGCGCGGAGAGCTTGGCTGGTTCATGCCGCCTCCTGCACGACGCGGATGCGCGCGGCTTCGGCGCGGCGCAGCGCGAAGCGCGTATAGCCGATCTGCACCAGCAGCGGATCGCCTTGCACCGGGCCGTGCGCGACGATGCGCACCGGCTCGCCGCCGACGAAACCGAGGTCGCGCAGGCGGCGCGCGATGGGATCGGCGGGGCCGGCGTCTTCGACCGCGGCGACCGTGGCGGCAACGTTCTGCGGAAGCTCGGAAAGGCGCATCGCGACGAAACCCGGAATCAGGCGTAGATAAGAATCGTTATCATATCACGCCGGCATGGATCCAGCGTGGCGTGCAGGACGGTCCGCTCACAGGTCGACGATCAGATTGGCCGACAGCACGCGACCGCGGTCGGCGCGCGCCGCCGCGTAGTTGCCGGGGGCCAGGGGCTCGTCCAGGACCTGATCGACCCACCTCTCCTGCGTGAGATTGCGGGCCGCGAGACTCAGGGTCCAGGCGCCATCCTGCGTGCCGAACACGACGCGCGCATTGATCTCGGTCGTGGCGGCTTGCCGCTTGGCCGGAGCGAGATCGACGTCGACGTAGCGCTGGCCGCGGTACAGCACGTCGAGGGCGACCGTCATCAGCGTGCCGCCCGGGCCCAGCGTGCTGAACGAGGGGATCGCCGCCGCCGTCCACTTCGGCGCGTTCGACAGCGTCCTGCCGCTCAGATCCTGGGTCGCCTGACTCGACGTTGCCGGCGCCGGCGCGTCCGGGTAGTGCGTATAGAGGGCGTCGGCATAGCCGGCCGAACCGTAGAAGGCGACGCCCGGCAGCGGCGTCAGCCAGTGCAGCTCGATCTCGCCGCCGCGCGAGCGGGCGCTGGCCGCATTGAGGAACACCGGCGCGGCGCCGCCGCTGCCGCTGCCGCTGCTGAAGGTCGAGACCTGCAGATTGTCGAAGTCGGTATTGAACAGGGCGGCGCTGATGCGCATCGAACCCTGCAGCAGCCGCGCCTTGGTGCCGAGTTCGAGGCTGGTCGCGCGTTCCGGTTCGAATTCGAGATTCCTGTCGTTGAGCGGCAGGGCGTTGAAGCCGCCGCTCTTGTAGCCGCGCGTCCAGCTCAGATAGACGTTGGTGTCGGGCTGCGGCTGCCACTTGAGGCCGGCCTTGGGCGAAAACTCGTTCTCGCTGCGATTGCGGCGGCTGTCGTGATCCTGCTGGTCGGCGACCAGCGGAATCAGCGCGCCTTCGGCGGTGCTCGTGAAGTGCCCCTCCTTGTGCTCGCGGCCGATGCGGCCGCCGAGGATCAGCGCCCAGTGGTCGATGACGAAATACTCCATCTGCCCGAACAGCGCCGCGGTGCTGGTGCGCTGGTCCAGCGTCACGGTCGCCGCCTGACGCGCGCCGATCACCGGCCGCAGGGCCGGTTCGAGCAGGTCGGCGAGGTGTCCGACCGGAATCGCCAGCTGCGTCAGCGGCACGCCGGCGAGCCGCAGCAGCGCGTTGCCGTTCGGATTGCCGGCCTGCGCCGCGGTCAGGTAGGCGAGGGCGGCGCCGAGGTCTTCGAGCTGGAACAGGTCGTTGGCGTCGAAGGTGGCCTCGTAGTAGTGGGCGCCGAGCACGAAGTCGATGCCGTTGCCGAAGCCGGCGATGCTGTGGTCGTGGCCGGCGAGGCGGATTTCCTGGCTGTACTGGTTGAACGGCGCCGGCGCGCTGAGCGTGTCGCGGATCACCGGCACCGGTGAGAAATCGCCGTCGATGTCGCGCGCTTGCAAGACCTCGCGACCCCAGGCGCTGACCGAACTCAGCGTCAGGCTGCTGATGTCCCAGAGTCCGTCGAGCCGGTAGTCGACGCTCAGGTTGGCGCCGGCGAACTCGGTGTCGCCGCGCGAGGGCACGTTCGCCGAATTGCGGAAGTCGAGCCGGTCTTCGAAGTCGGGGTCGTAATGCTGCATCAGCACGCGCATCGGTGCGGAGGCGTGCGTCAGCTGGAAGTTGTTGGCGTTGAGGCTCTGCTCGGAATAGAAGCCGCCGGCGTCGATGCGCAGCGGACCGCCGTCGTAACGCAGGCGCAGGCGCAGGGTGTCCTGGTCGACGTTGACCTCGGGGCGGTCGAGGTCGGTGTTCGTCAGCGTGCCGTCGTCGTGCTGGAAGTTGCCGACCAGACGCGCCGACCAGGCGTCGCCGAGCGCGACATTGAGCATCGGCCGCACGGCGTGGCTGCCGCCGTCGTCGGCGAACAGCTCGCCGCCGATGCCGAAACGCTCGGCCGGCGCGCGCGTGACGAGATTGAAGACGCCGGCCGTGCTGTTCTTGCCGAACAGCGTGCCCTGCGGGCCGCGCAGCACTTCCATGCGCTGCACGTCGCTGAAGAACACCGACAGGAAGTTCGAGCGGCCGTAGAACACGCCATCGACCACGGTGCCGACCGAAGGCTCGAAGCCGGCGTTGGTCGACAGCGTGCCGAAGCCGCGGATGAAGAAATCGCCGCCGGTCGGCGAGATCGACAGGGTGACGTTACCGACGTAGCTCTGCAGATCCTGGAAGCCGGTCGCGCCGCTTTGCTGGATCAGCTCGCCGTCGATCGTGCCGACCGAGGCGGGCACCTGCTCGACCGACTGCGCGAACTTCTGCGCGGTGACGATGATTTCCGGCAGCGTATCCGGCCGTGCGCCGTCAGCGGCGCGCGCGGCGCTGGCGCCGCCGGCAAGCAGCAGACCCAGGCCCACGACGTGCCGGGTCCGGCGATGCAAACCGGCCATGGATTTCCCCTTCTTCGTTGTTCTTGTCGGCCGACTTTACCGCTCGGCGGCGCACCGTTCCGGGACGGCGATGCCGCAGCGGGCCGGCCACGAGGGCCAGCCCGCTGTCGCGCTCAGCGCTTGTCGAACTGCAGCTGGCCGTCGCGCACGTCGACACGCACGGTGTCGCCGCTGGCGAAATGGCCGTCGAGGATCAGGCGCGCCAGCGGGTTCTCGACCAGGCTCTGGATCGCGCGCTTCAGCGGCCGCGCGCCGTAGATCGGATCGAAACCGGCCTCGGCCAGCTTGTCGAGCGCCGCGTCGCTGACGTCCAGCGCAATGCCGCGTTCGGTCAGGCGCCGCACGACGCTCTGCATCTGGATGCGCGCGATCGAGCGGATCTGCGCCGAGCCGAGCGGGTGGAACACCACGGCCTCGTCGATGCGGTTGATGAACTCCGGACGGAAGTGCTGGCCGACCACGCCCATCACCGCTTCCTTGATCGCGGCGTAATCCGACGGCGTTCCCGCGTCCTTGCTCATCATCTCCTGGATCAGCGCGCTGCCGAGGTTCGAGGTCATGACGATGACGGTGTTGCGGAAGTCGACCGTGCGGCCCTGGCCGTCGGTCAGGCGGCCGTCGTCGAGCACCTGCAGCAGGATGTTGAACACCTCCGGATGCGCTTTCTCGACCTCGTCCATCAGCACCACGGAGTACGGCCGACGGCGCACGGCTTCGGTCAGATAGCCGCCCTCGTCGTAGCCGACGTAGCCCGGCGGCGCGCCGATCAGGCGGCTCACGGAGTGGCGCTCCATGAACTCGCTCATGTCGATGCGCACCATCGCTTCCTCGGTGTCGAACAGGAACGAGGCCAGTGCCTTGCACAGCTCGGTCTTGCCGACGCCGGTCGGGCCGAGGAACAGGAACGAGCCGATCGGCCGGTTCGGATCCGACAGGCCGGCGCGCGAGCGGCGGATGGCGTTGGACACGGCGGAGATCGCCTCGTCCTGCGAGATCACGCGCTGGTGCAGCGCCTCTTCCATGCGCAGCAGCTTCTCGCGCTCGCCTTCGAGCAGCTTCGAGACCGGGATGCCGGTCCAGCGCGCGACCACTTCGGCGATCTCGTCCTCGCCGACGCTGGTGCGCAGCAGTTCGAACTTCTGCGGCGCGGCGCTGCTGGTCGGATTCTGCGCGAGCTTCTTCTCCAGTTCGGGGATCTTGCCGTACTGCAGCTCGGCCATGCGCGCGAGGTCGCCGGCGCGGCGCGCGGCGTCGAGCTCGACGCGCACGCGGTCGAGCTCTTCCTTGAGGCCGGCGCTGCCGGTCACCGACGCCTTCTCGGCCTTCCACTTCTCCTCGAGATCGGCGTATTCCTTCTCGAGCTTGGCGATTTCGTCCTCGAGCGCGGCGAGCGACTTTCTGGCGCCCTCGTCCTCTTCCTTCTTCAGCGCTTCGCGCTCGATCTTGAGCTGGATCAGGCGGCGGTGCAGGCGGTCGAGCGCCTCCGGTTTGGAGTCGATCTCGATCGAGATGCGCGACGCGGCCTCGTCGACGAGGTCGATGGCCTTGTCGGGCAGGTTGCGATCGGTGATGTAGCGGTGGCTCAGCTTGGCCGCCGCGATCAGCGCGCCGTCGGTGATGTCAACGCCGTGGTGGACTTCGTAGCGCTCCTTCAGGCCGCGCAGGATGGCGATCGTGTCCTCGACGCTCGGTTCGCCGACCAGCACCTTCTGGAAGCGGCGCTCCAGCGCCGCGTCCTTCTCGATGTACTTGCGGTACTCGTCGAGCGTGGTCGCGCCGACGCAATGCAGCTCGCCGCGCGCCAGCGCCGGCTTGAGCATGTTGCCGGCGTCCATCGCGCCTTCGGCCTTGCCGGCGCCGACCAAGGTGTGGATCTCGTCGATGAACAGGATCACCTTGCCTTCCTGCTTGGCGAGATCGGTCAGTACCGATTTCAGGCGCTCCTCGAATTCGCCGCGGAACTTGGCGCCGGCGATCAGCGAGCCGAGGTCCAGCGACAGCACGCGCTTGCCCTTCAGCGACTCGGGCACTTCACCGTCGACGATGCGCTGGGCCAGGCCCTCGACGATCGCGGTCTTGCCGACGCCCGGCTCGCCGATCAGCGCCGGGTTGTTCTTGGTGCGACGGCTCAGCACCTGGATCACGCGGCGGATTTCCTCGTCGCGGCCGATCACCGGATCGAGCTTGCCGCTCTGCGCGCGGGCGGTGAGGTCGATCGTGTACTTCTCCAGCGCCTGGCGGTTGTCCTCGGCGCCGGCGGAGTCGACCTTGGCGCCGCCGCGCACGGCTTCGATCGCCTTGTCGAGCAGTTCCTTGCGCGCGCCGGCCGCGCGCAGCGCTTCGCCGACCGCGCCCTTGTCCTCGCTCGCGGCGAGCACGAACAGCTCGGTCGAAATGAACTGGTCCTTGCGTTGCTGGGCGAGCTTGTCGGTGAGGTTCAGCAGCTTGGCGAGATCGGGCGAGACATTGACCTCGCCGGTGGCTTCGCCGAGGCGCGGCAGGCGGTCGATTGCCTGGGCCAGCTTGCTGCGCAGCAGGTCGACGTTGACGCCGGCGTTCTGCAGCAGCGGCAGCGTCGAGCCGCCGTCCTGATCGAGCAGCGCGCTCAGCAGGTGCGGTGGCTCGATCGCCGGGTTGTCGCGGCCGACGGCGAGCGACTGGGCATCGGCCAGCGCCTGCTGGAAGCGGCTCGTCAGTTTTTCCATGCGCATCGGTGGGTGTCCTTGGGCCAATGGGGTAGGGGTTGCGATGCTTCCCAAGTGCGGTCGGCGTCCCCCGTTTCAAGCGCGCCGGCAACGGCCGCGGCCGAGGTGCCGCCGTCTGCAAGGCTAGCTCAGGAATCCAGGCTAAGTCCCTGACCAAAAAGGCTTGCGCGAAGCCGCTTCGGCGATATATGGTCCCGATGTTGTCATCTTCCCGCGGTTCAATGGCGTCGATGCGCCAAGACTCGCATACGGACCCGATGGAAAACATTCCGGCCATCCTCAAGGTGGATTCCGGTGGCCAACCGGTTTCCTGGATACATTGGCATACGGCCGTGACGCTCTATGCCCGCGACCGCGTGCGCTGGGAGGCGGGGGCCGAGCGCTTCCTGATCCGGGGCGGGGTCAGCGCGCTGACCGGCCTGCGCTCGCAGGTCGAGATCGGCTCGATCATCGCCGTCGCCGACCGTTCCAAGTGCCACGCGCGCGGCGTGCCGCTGCTGACCAACCGCACGCTGTTCCAGCGCGACCACAATCTCTGTCTGTATTGCGGCCGGCAGTTTCCGGCGCACCTGCTGACGCGCGACCACGTGGTGCCGGCCTCGCGCGGCGGCGCTTCGGCCTGGGAAAACTGCGTGACGGCCTGCCGGCAGTGCAACCAGCACAAGGACGACCGCACGCCCGAGGAGGCCAGCATGCGCCTGCTCGCGGTGCCGTACACGCCGAACCTCGCCGAGTACCTGATCCTGTCGAACCGGCGAATCCTGGCCGACCAGATGGAGTTCCTGCTGGCCCATGCCGGCAGGCGGCGTGAACGGCATTAGCCGGCCGATGCGCGGCGGGCCTGGCGTCAAAAAACAGACGCTGGAACCCTGCGCGCCAGGATGCCCCACGCTACACTGTGACGCAGTTCGCAGCGCGGCCATTCTGCCGGCGCTGCCCGAGCCGACCCTCGTATCCGATCCAGCCTGATGAGCGCCACGAGTTTCGCCAATGCGCGTTCGCCGGACGCGGCCGCTGCCGCCACACCCGGCAACCCGATCGTTTCGGCCCTGCACGACATGGCCGTCTCGGTGCTTGGCGAGCAGCTGCAGACGATGTTCGAGAAGGCCGACGACATCCTCTTCGACTCGGCCGAGAAGGCGCGTTCCAGCGACGAGCAGCGCCTGTACCTGGACACCATGCGCATCGTGCGCGTGCAGCGCGCGCAGATCATCAAGGCGTTCCGGCAGTCGCTGCAGGATGCGCTGTCGCGCATCGGCGTCGAAGCCGAAGACCTGAACGCCGGCGCCGATCTCGAAGACATGTCGCAGTGGTCGCTGCAGGACGGCGACCAGCTCGAGGAGCGCATCGCCGTCTCCAACATGGAGAGCAAGGCCACCTCGCTGCATGCGCACGAGCTGGTCGAGCTGCAGCGGCGCATGGCGCGGCTCGCCGACATGACCGGCGGCGCGCTCGCCTCCGATGCGATGTCGCCGGCCCGGATCATCCGCGCCTTCCAGAGCTCGGTGCAGAACCTGCAGGTCGATTTCCCGATCAAGCTGGTCATCTACAAGCTGTTCGACCGCGTCGTCGTCGGCCGCCTGTCCGAAGTGTTCATGCACGCCAATCAGTTGCTGGCGGGGCACGGGGTCGAACCCAAGGAAGGCGCGCCGGCCGATCCGCGCCGCGCGCGTCCGGGGGCGCCGCCGCTCGGCCCGGCCGCCGCCGCGTTTGGCGCGGGCATGGCCGAAGCCGGCGCCGCGCCGCCGAGCTGGGCCTCGGGCGTCGACGCCCAGCGCTTCTCGCAGTTCATGGGCGTGTCCGCGCCCGGCATGCCGGCCTATGGCAGCGGTGCTTTCGGTGCGCCGGCCGCCGGCGCCATGCCGCCGGCCCTGCCGGGCGCGATGGCAGCCGGCTATCCGGCGAGCTGGCCGGCCTATGGTCCGGCCGCCTACGCCGCTGCCGGCGGCGCCGCGCAAAGCTACAGCGACGCCTGGCTGGCGCATGACATCAGCCATATCCTGCAGAGCTACGCGAGCGGCCAGCAGCCGCAGACGCCGGCCTGGCTGCCGCCGCAGAACATCGGTCTGGTGGCGCGCATGTTCGACGGCTACTACAACGATCCGCGCCTGCCGGAGGCGATGAAGCCGCTGCTCGCGCGGCTGCAGCTGCCGGTGATGAAGGCGGCGCTCGCCGATCCGCAGTTCTTTTCCAGCCCGACGCACCCGGCGCGGCGCGCCACCAACGATCTCTACGAGCTGGCGCTGCAGGTCGGCGCCGGCGGCGCCGCGGTGCCCGAGCAGATCGTCGGCGAGCTGCAGGGCCTGGTCGACGAGATCGCGCGCAGCTTCCAGCTCGATCCGGCGCGGCTGCGCAGCCAGCCGTCGCGCGCCGTCGACGAGCCGACCGCGGACCGCTTCCTGCGCCAGCAGGACGAGACCCAGCAGAGCCGCAACCGCCAGCAGATCGAGCGCGTGCGCCGCATCGTCGCGCACGAGCTGAAGATGCGCGTCGGCGAACGCGTGCTGCCGACCGGGGCGATGCGTCTGATGCTGTCCGGCTTCGCGCCGCGTCTGTGCGTCGACTACATCCGCGACGGCATCGAAGGCGCCGCCTGGGTGACGACGATCGATCTCGTCGATCGCGTGCTGCACAGCCTGCGGCCGGATGCCCGGCCGCCGGAAGCGCGCGTCGAGGAAGAAGCCGAGCTGGTCGCGGCGGTGACCCATCGCCTCGCCGACGTCGGCTTCGCCAAGGAAAAGCTCGAAGAACTGATCGCCGGCCTGATGCAGGCCTACCTCGATCGCAATGTGGAAGGCGCCCTGGCCGAGCTCGAAGCCGGCAGCGCCGAGTTCGCGGTCGAGGAGGAGGGCGCGGGCCTGACGCCGGAGCAGGAGCTGCAGGGCCTGCTGTCGATCGTGCTGGTGCCGGGCGGCTGGTTCACGCTGCTGGACGCGGCCGCGCAGACCAAGCACTGGGTGCGCGTGCGCGCGTACTACCCGACGCAGCAGAGCGTGCTGCTCGGCCACTACATGGAAGAGCGCTTCCTGAACCTGCGCAGCGGCGTGTTCGCCTCGGAGCTGGCCGCGGGACGCATCGCCGCCATCGATCCGGCGCCGGAGCTGCAGGCCGCGATCGCCCGCATTGCGGTGCTGCCGTTCGAGCGCGAGCCGCTGCAGGTGCTGAGCTGGGTCCAGTCGACGACCTCCGTCGTCTGAGCGAATCCTCCGCGTCCCCGCCGTCCTGCGCCGAGGAGAGCCCGTGCGCCCGCTGAAAGCCTACAAGAACAACGAATTCCTGATGAGCGAGGAAGCGCGCGGCGTGCGCATCCTCTGCGAGTACCTCGAGCCGGACCTGCGCTTTCGCAAGACCGGCGTGCGCAACACGGTCGCCTTCTTCGGCTCGGCGCGCCTGAAGCCCGGCGTCGGTCCCGATGGACGCGACTGGTACATGGAAGCGGCCCGCCTGGCCGAGCGCCTCGCCGCTTGGACGATGGCCCAGCACACGCTGCAGGAGCGCTTCTACATCTGCACCGGCGGCGGCCCCGGCGTCATGGAGGCCGCGCACACCGGCGGCGCCCGCGTCGACGCGCACCTCAACGTCGGCCTCAACATCTCGCTGCCGTTCGAGCAGCATCTGAATCCGTACGTGGACGTGGAGCGCGCGTTCCAGTTCCACTACTTCTTCATGCGCAAGTTCTGGCTGGTGAAGCTGGCGCGCGGGGCGGTGTTCTTCCCGGGCGGCTTCGGCACGCTCGACGAGCTCTTCGAACTGCTGACGCTGACGCAGACCGGCAAGGTCTCGCGGCTGCCGATCATTCTCTACGGGCGGGCGTTCTGGGAGGGCTTGATCGACTTCGGCAGTCTCGCCGAGCGCGGCCTGATCTCGCCGGACGATGTCGATCTGTTCCGCTATTGCGATGACGTCGACAGCGCGTTCGCGATCCTGCGCGACGAGCTGCGACCGCATCCGGCGGATTGAGGCGGCCGGCGCTTCAGCGCCGCCGCGGCCTGTCGTCGATATCGAAGTCGATTTCGTCGGCGATCAGACGACGCAGGCGGCGCTCTTCCTGCAGTTTCTCGACGTCGCGCCAGTCGCGCGACTTGATCGGCGAAGCGGCCGTCGGCGTGTCGGCAGGGAGCGCCTCGTCCTCGAGCGTCTCGCTCTCGTCGACGAACTCGTCGTAGCTCTTGCTGGCGTCGCTCTGTGCAGCTTGCTTCTTCGGCTTGCGCGGCATACCTGTCTCGGCACTGAGCCTGAGGAATAATGAATCACTTGGCGCGCGTTTTTATCAGGCTTTTTTTGCGCCGAAAAGGGGTAGCAGGGCGCCTTTGAAAATCAAAGCCTTGAGCCGATCGGCGCGGCCCCGGCGGCGGACGCTGCGCAAACCGATGCGAGGGGCGGCGAACCGGATCATGCACCAGCAAGTAATCGAGATCGAAGGCCGCGGGCGCGGTTTTACCGAGGTGAGCGAGGCGGTGCAGCGCGTCGTCGCCGCCAGCGGCGCGCGCATCGGCCTGTGCCATCTGTTCCTGCAGCACACCTCGGCCTCGCTGTGCCTGACCGAGAACGCCGCGCCCGACGTCCGTGCCGATCTCGAGTCCTGGGCGCAGACGCTGGCGCCGGACGGCGGGCGCCGCTACCGCCACGACGACGAGGGGCCCGACGACGTGCCGGCGCATATCCGCAGCCTGGTCGTCGGCGTCGAGCTGAGCGTGCCGATCGGCGCCGGCCGCCTGCTGCTCGGAACCTGGCAGGGCCTCTACCTCTGGGAGCACCGCCGGCATCCGCTCCAGCGGCGGATCGTGGTGACGATCCACGGTGCCTGAAGCGCGGCTGCGGAAATTTCGTCCGGGCACTGGTGTTTTGGGCCGCGATCAGTAGAATACGCGTCCTCGTGTGGGGCGGTAGCTCAGCTGGGAGAGCGTCGCGTTCGCAATGCGAAGGTCGAGGGTTCGATCCCCTTCCGCTCCACCATTTTATCCAGCAAAAACAGCGTTTTACATATTGCAATGTAAGGCGCTGTTTTGCGTTATATAGCTTTATTTCGCATTGCAAGTGCACCAAATTTGCACCAAAACCCGGATGCAGATTCCTGCGCACAGTGCATGACAGCGCAGCGCATCGCGGCTACCATCTGCTGCGACGCGCTGAAACCACAGAAGACGGCTTCGAGAAAAGCCAAAGGCGAGCAACCGTAGCGAGGTTGCCCTCGCCTACAGACGAAAGCCGCGAGGTTGTTCAGCAGCCGGCCAACCCCGTAAGCGGAAGGGACGCCGGCCAGAAAGGATGCCGATCCGGCGCCCACACGTATGGGCCGATGCCGTAGAGCAATCGCCATGAATCGCCTTCGGGCGTTGCGGATACCACCGGTCAGGATGAGGCCGGAATAAAACGGTAGCCGCACATGGAGAGCGCCGACCGTGGGGCACAGCCCCGCTGCGTAGTGCCCGAGCTGATTTGAGCCTTGCGCTCATTCGGGTAAGACGCGGCCCGCGGACTCATCCGACCTCGACCGGTTTTGGCTGGTCAAGTTCGGAGATGTTTGCCGATGAAATCCCTTCTGACCGTAGAGCAGCTTTCGCTCTTGCTGCACAAGTCTGTTACCACAATCCGCAGCGACGTAGTACGCAATCCCCTTTCCCTCCCGCCCATTTGCCGACTACCGAACACCAAGCGGCTGCTATGGCGGGCCGAAGACGTTGAGCGCTGGCTAGCCGAGCACGTAGCCGGAATGCACACTGCCGCCGCCTTTGATCAACGCCAGCAACGTCGGCGGCGCGGTCGGCCGACAAAAGCCGAGCAGGTCGCGCGCCAGCGCAATCAGCAACTGCCCATTGCTTCGGGCGCCAGCAGCCCGGCGCGGGAGTCGTGACATGCGCGATCCCAGACCGATTGGTGATTTGTTGAAGTCCGTGCATGTGCGCCCCGGCTACAGGCTAGCGCGGCCATCCCATGGCGAGCTTTTCAAAGTAGATGCCGGCTGGTTCCCCGTTATGCGTTCGCCATTGCTCGCGGGGATGATGAAAGGCGTAGGCCCATATGGAATTGCCGCTTTCGCGGTTATCAAGGCAGAGGCAGATTTCAAAACCGGCAAAGCGACCATCTCAGCTCGCCAGATCGCAGATGTTACCGGGATGAGTCCACGCATGGCCCGCACCACTATTCGCCGCCTTGTGGATGCGGGCTTTCTTCATCCTCATGCCTCGCATAGCAAGACCAAAACGTATCAAGTGATCGAGAAGTTGCCGATTGTGGACATGAAGGGGCAGCAAGCGGGCTTTGCGGAGTGGCCGTTCTCCCGCGACAAACTGAAAGATCGCCTTCAACAAATTGTTCGCGCAGCGATCGAGCAACTTGCCGCTGGAACCACCCAAACCACGATCAACATCGGAACATTGAACGTGCTCATTCAACAGGCCGAAGATCTGTCCTGAAATGTCCCTGCAAGCTCTTGAGGATAACTGGCAAGCCAGCGGTCCGATAGCGGCATCACGTGCCACAATTAATCTGTGGATGCGGCACCACATGCCGCTATTCGCAGCTTGAAGCGGCATGTGGTGCCGCACTGTCCCCCTCATAGATATTGAAGATAAAAAGCCGTAGACAATGAGGGGCTGTGGGTAACTTCTACGGCGACCTGCGGGGCTAGGTGCTGTACGGCGTACTCGATGACTGTGAGCGGCCTGCCGCCCTCGCTCAGTGGAGCGCTTTGCCGGTTTGGGCGACCAAAGACTCGGCCGTGACGCCCAACTGCTCCGACAGTGCAAAAACGGTTCCGAGCGTTGGCTGCCGCTCACCGCGCTCGAGCATGGATATGTAGGTGCGATCCATGTCGCAGGCCAGCGCCAGTGCTTCCTGCGACAAGCCGACCTTCGTGCGCGCAAGCCGGAGCACCGCACCGAACGCAGTAGCGATCTGATTGCGCTTCTTCCCGGTCGCGGCCATGCCGCGGACATTGCGATCGTGATGACTATTGATCTACCGACTATAGTCGGAGACCATAAGCTGCCAACGCCATACAGGGAGGGTTTATGCGTGTTCTGATTGCAGCTTGTGTAGCCATAGCCGGCGCGCTGGCGGCGTGCGGCGTGGAACACCTTCGGCCTGCTTCACGGGCCGACGTGTCGGCCAGTCCCACCGTCATCGATTTTGCGAGGCAGCGGTACACTAGTTTCCGCGCCAGCATGGGCATGGCGCAATGGGGACAGTCAACAGCCAGGAACAGGGAAAAGGCCGTTTTCCGCATCGCCTCCAACGAGATGGGCTGGAGAGATGACTACGCCGCGTTTATCGCCGACATGCAGGGATATTGCTCGGCCAAGGGCGGGCAGTGGGATACCTTCGACGTGGCGATCTCGCGGCGTCAGCAAGAGCTGATTAAGAAATACACGCGAGTCACCGAAGCCAACGCGTACGGTGGTTCCGCTGGCACTGCAGCCTTCGAGTGTGGGCCACCGGGGCGTGGCTCAATCGAAACCAACTGGTCGCAGTTCAATCCGCAACAGTGCCGCAAGCTCTACACGACGGCGCTTGACTATCAGGCCGTGCAACGTGAGCTAGGCAATCCGGCGGATTTCGGATGCGTCGTGCCCGGTGGGGCCGGGTTCATCGGGCAGGCGCATGACTCGCATGAAGGCGGCAACGTCGTCTCGGTACGTATCCGGCTCAATCAAGGTGTGAACGGACAGCCTATTCCGTATGCTGGCTATCCGCAGGTCGAGTAGCACGCAGAGGCATACAACCCGCCGTCCCGTCCGGATGGTCAGCTTGCATGTAGCGTACATGCAGAAGCTCGATTGCCTGCATAACGGTCAGCTCGCCGGCAACGATGCGTGTTTGCAGGGCCAAGTCATGCACGGATGGCGGCGGCAGGTTATCTGCATCACATGAGCGATTGGCTTCGTCCATGTGGCGCTGGCGGCACCGGCGAGCCGCATCGGCGATAAAAGCAAGTTTTCCGAGGGGAGGGGACATGCGCTGCATGGGCAACCTGCGACTCATTCAAATTGGTTTCGTCATGCCGCCGGGAACGCTTTTGACCAACTCATCGTTATCGTCGTAGCCGATTGCGTGGCCACTGGCGACAAGCCGCTCTACGTGGCGTTCCAATTCTTCGCCGGGCACAGCCATCTGGTCTAGGAAGTCGAGTTTTTCGGCGGCCGTGAGACTATCGGGACTGATGAGGCCCCGTAGCGCTGCGGCGGTTTTCTCGTTCGGCGCGATTGGCTCGGGCATGGACGTACTCCAAGTTTCGCATGCGAAACCATATGCGCATTTTACTAGATGCGACCAACGCCTCCATGCAAGGATGAATCATTCGAGCATTGCCGGATCGTGTGGAAGATATACAGAGCGCGAAAAGCAATGAAGCTTCGCCAATCATCCATAGACGCAAAACCAACGCTCCGCTTTGCGGGTTCCCTCATTCTTCACACCTGATGCCCAGGTGTTGGGCGGTACAGGCGCGAACTTTCCTTCGGAAAATCAGTACAGAGCAGCATCAAAAGCGTTACACAAGCCGCCTCGCATTTGTGGCACAAACGTTCCACGGCAAAAGAAGAACGAATAAAATCATTGGATTATGATTTTGCAAATCAGCCGAAATGCAAAGCTCATTTTCGAGCGGAAAGCCTCGTCGTTTATGCCAACCGCTTCGCCAAATCCTCGGCGCGAGGATGGTAGTAGCGCATGAGCATGCGAGGGTCTTTATGCCCGGTGATCTTCGCCAGTTCGTGCAGCGGAAAGATTGAGGCCAGGCGAGAAGTGGCTTCATGCCGAAGATCATGGAATCGGAGGTCGGCTAGAAAGTGGTCGTCGGGCCTGCTCTCCGCCTCCTTGCATTCTTGAGCGTAGAGCCGACGCGCACGAACGACGGCGCGTTCGAAAGCACGGGTAACGGCATCACCCGAAATTCCGAAAACACGGCCGGTGTCCCCTTCCTCCGCAGCCTCGGCTTCCTTATCGTGAGCCGCCTTTAACGGTTTCAGGATTGCAATGGCTCGCGGCGAAAGGGGCACGTTGCGGGCAGCGCCGTTCTTGGTCGTGGGCAAGTGAGCAACGCGAGCCTTGAGGTTCACGTGCTCCCATCGCAGGTCAACGATTTCGCCGCGACGCATGGCCGTTTCCACTGCAAACTGGATGATCGAAGGCAGCAGTGATGATTCGCTGGCGGCGCTGACACGCTCAAGCTCGCCGTCCTTCGCGCGGCGGCTCGATTTCACATCATCCCTGCGTCGGGGAAGTGACGAACAGACCGCGAGGCGCCGCGTGCGCGCGTTATTCGGCTGCGGCTTGCGAACCAGCTCGACCGGGTTTAGTAGGCTCTCCATGCCCCATTCCTTGCGTGCAATATTGAACACATGGGACAGCACCGCAAGGCGGCGCAACACCGTGGCTGGCTTGCAGTCCTTAAGCCATTCGTCACGGAGTGCGGCGACATCGGCGCTGCGGATGCTGGCAAGGAACCGCTTGGCAAGCTCTGTGGACATGCAGAGCTTGATAACGGACTTCTCTTGAACGGAACCCTTTTTCGACGCTGTGATCTCGCGCTCGTAACGAAGCAGGGCATCGTGCAGCGTGGTGGACTCAGCTTCACTGCGGCTGAGCCACACGCCGCGCGACATCTCCGACTCGATCATCTTGGCCCACGCCTCGGCCTCGACTTTCGTGTTGAAAGTCTTGCTCTGCGAAGGGAAACCGCGATGCCGGATCAATACTCGCCACTGATACGGACCACGTTTGGTGATGTTTGCCATTGGAGTAGCCCACTCTGCAGTCACTGCACCAAAATTGTACCAAATAAGGGTTGAAATTCAATAAGTGATTGATATTTATGAATACTAATTCGCGTTCGCAATGCGAAGGTCGAGGGTTCGATCCCCTTCCGCTCCACCACTCGAATGAAGAAGCCGCTGCTCGTCAGCGGCTTTTTTGTTGCCCGCGCGGCTCGCGGCGAGCCCGTCGCGGCGAAGCCCGGCCGATCCACACTGCCGCGCCGACGACAGGCGCCGCCGCCTAGGTTTCGCGCAATTCCTGCAGGGCCCGCTCGACGGCGGCGAGCCGCTGCAGCGGATCCGGCAGTTCCAGCAGTGCCTGCTGACGTTCCGGCACGATCGGCAGCACCTCGGCGAGGCGGTAGGCAACCCAGTCGGCATCGTCGAGGCGCTGCGGTTGCGGAAAGCGTTCGGCGCCGAGATCGTCGATCAGCTTCAGCAGCAGCGAGCCGAGGTGTGCCAGCGCTTTCGGCAGCGGCGTCGGCGCGGGCGGCTCGCGCAGTTCGACGTCGGCGACGATCAGGCCGTCCTGCTGCGTGCGCCGGTCGACGATGCGGAACGGCGAGACGCCCTGCGCGACGATCGTGAACAGGCCGGGCGAGGGCACCTGCCATTCGGCGATGCGCGCCGTGCAGCCGATTTCGCAGGGGATCGCCGGACGGCCGACCTCGAAGCCGGCGCGGATCAGCGCGACGCCGAACGGCGCATCGTCGCGCAGGCAGGCCTTGGTCATGTCGACGTAGCGCGGTTCGAAGATGCGCAGCGGCAGGCGGCCATCCGGATAGAGCACGGTGCCCAGCGGGAAGATCGGGATCTGCAGCGTCGTCGTCATGGCACGCGTCGTTCTCCGGGCCGCCATCATCGCACCACGGTGCGGCACTGCAAGCCGGCGTGTCCGCTGGCGGACCGATGCGTGCATTCGGGTGTTTGAGCCGCCCGGCGCCCGGTGGGTAGAATCCGGCGGCGACGCGGCCCCGCGTCCACAAAAGAACGAACGACCGCCGATCGAGGAATCCCGGCGGACGCGGGCGATGAAGCCCCGTCCACCATCAGTGACCGACGCCTGCCGCCGCGACGCGGCCCATCGAAACCTTTTCCTGCCCCGGTGCCGCCGCCGGCCGCCCCGTGCGTCCGGCCCCCGCGCCGCCACGAATGCCCTTCATGTCCATCCAAGACCGCATTGCCCTGAAGATCGCCGGCGAGATCGCCGCCCAGCCGCGCCAGGTCGCCGCCGCCGTCGAACTGCTCGATGAGGGCGCGACCGTGCCGTTCATCGCTCGCTACCGCAAGGAAGCGACCGGCGGCCTCGACGACACGCAGCTGCGCCTGCTCGAGGAGCGGCTGGCCTATCTGCGCGAGCTGGAGGCGCGGCGGCAGACAGTGCTGGAATCGATTCGCGCGCAGGGCAAGTTGAGCGAGGAGCTGGAGGGCAAGATCGCCGCGATCGAAACCAAAGCCGAGCTCGAAGATCTCTATCTGCCGTTCAAGCCCAAGCGCCGCACGCGCGCCGAGATCGCGCGCGAGAAAGGGCTCGGGCCGCTGGCCGACGCGCTGTTCGACGATCGTGCGCTGGTCCCCGAGCAGGCCGCCGCCGCCTACCTCGGCGAGCAGGTGCCGGACGTCAAGAGCGCGCTCGATGGCGCCCGCGACATCCTGATGGAGCGCTTCGCCGAGAACGCCGAACTGCTCGGCCGGCTGCGTCAGTACCTGAAGGACCATGCGCAGCTGCGCGCGCGCGTCGTCGACGGCAAGCAGGAGGCTGGCGCCAAGTTTTCCGACTACTTCGATCATCGCGAGCGCTGGGCCAGCGTGCCGAGCCATCGTGCGCTGGCGATGCTGCGCGGCCGCAACGAGGAAGTGCTGATGCTGGAGATCGAGATCGACGCCGAGGACGCGTCGTCGGTCAAGCCGGCGGAGAAGATGGTCGCCGAGGCCTTCGGCATTCCGCTGCAGGGCGTTGCCGCGGACGCCTGGCTGCTGGAGGTCGCGCGCTGGACCTGGCGCGTGAAGCTGCAGTTCTCGCTGTCGCTCGATCTGATGATGGACATGCGCGAGCGCGCCGAGGAGGAGGCGATCCGCGTGTTCGCGCGCAACCTCAAGGACCTGCTGCTGGCAGCGCCGGCCGGTTCGCGGTCGACGATGGGCCTCGATCCCGGCATTCGCACCGGCGTCAAGGTCGCCGTCGTCGACGGTACTGGCAAGCTCGTCGAGACGACCACGGTCTATCCGTTCCAGCCGCGCAACGACGTGCGCGGCGCACAGGCCGAGCTGGCGAAGCTGATCGCCCGACACCAGGTCGAGCTGATCGCGATCGGCAACGGTACCGCCTCGCGCGAGACCGACAAGCTGGTGTCCGAATTGCTCGCGGCGCTGCCGGCGCCGAAGCCGATCAAGATCGTCGTCAGCGAAGCCGGCGCCTCGGTCTACTCCGCGTCGGCGACTGCGGCGGCCGAGTTCCCCGATCTCGATGTCTCGCTGCGCGGCGCGGTGTCGATCGCGCGCCGCCTGCAGGATCCGCTCGCCGAGCTGGTGAAGATCGAGCCCAAGTCGATCGGCGTCGGCCAGTACCAGCACGACGTCGATCAGCATCGCCTCGCCAAGGCGCTCGATGCCGTCGTCGAGGATGCGGTCAACGCGGTCGGCGTCGACCTCAACACCGCGTCGGCGTCGCTGCTCGCGCGCGTCTCCGGTCTCGGCGCCTCGCTCGCCGAGGCGGTCGTCCAGCATCGCAACCAGGTCGGGCCGTTCCGTACGCGCAAGGCCCTGCTCGAGGTCACGCGGCTCGGCCCGAAGACCTTCGAACAGTGCGCCGGCTTTCTGCGCATCCGCGACGGCGACGAGCCGCTCGATGCCTCGGCCGTGCATCCGGAGGCTTACGAAGTCGCGGCGCGCATCGTCGCCGCCTGCGGCCGCGACGTGCGCACGCTGATGGGCGACAGCAAGGCGCTCAAGGCGCTGGACCCGCGTGTGTTCGCTGACGACAAGTTCGGCCTGCCGACGGTGCGCGACATCATCGGCGAGCTGGAGAAGCCCGGCCGCGATCCGCGGCCCGGGTTCAAGACCGCGAGCTTCCTCGACGACGTGCACGAGATCGCCGACCTCAAGCCGGGCATGGTGCTCGAAGGTACGGTGACCAACGTCGCCGCGTTCGGCGCCTTCGTCGACATCGGCGTGCACCAGGACGGCCTCGTGCACGTCTCGCAGCTCGCCGATCGCTTCGTCAAGGACCCGCACGAGGTGGTCAAGGCCGGCGATGTCGTCAAGGTGCGCGTCGTCGACGTCGACGCCAAGCGCAAGCGCATCGCGCTGTCGATGAAGAAGGACGACGGCAGCGCCGCGCGTCAGCCCGGTCCGCGCGGCGACGCGCCGCGCGGCCGCGAGCGTGGTCCGAACGACGGGCGCAACGCGCGCGGCGGCAACAGCCGGCCGCCGCAGGCGGCCGCCAAGCCGCAGCAGGGCTCGCTTGGCGCCGCGCTGCTGGAGGCGATGAAGCGCAAGTGATGCCTGACGCCCGCCGCGCGTCGCCGGCGCGGCGGGCGCTCCCGCGTGGGGCCGCGCCGCTCAGGGCTTCCAGGCGATGCCGAAGCCCGCGAGCACGGTGAAGCCCGGCCCTGGCTCGTAGTAGCGGCCGTTGCCGTCGTTGACGATCACCGAGCCGACGTAGTCGCGGTCGAACAGGTTGTCGAGCTGGACGAAGGTCCGCAGGCGCAGCGCCGGCAGATCGAAGACGTAGCCGCCGTCGAGTCCGACGATTGCGTACGAGGGCGCGGATTCGCTGTTGCGGTCGTCGACGGCGACGCGGCTCAGGTAGCGCGCGTCGAGGCCGGCGTGCCAGCCGCGCTCGCCGCCCCAGCCGAGGCGCGCGTAGAGATTCGATTCCGGAATGCCGGGAATGCGCGCGCCGGCCGGGATGGTCGTGTTGAGCGCGGTGCACGGCGTGCCGGAGCAGGCCTGGTAGTCCTCGCGCACGCGCGCGTTCAGCAGCGTGTAGGCGAGGTCCAAGCGCCAGCGCCCGGCGAAGCGGCTCGACAGCTGCGCCTCGGCGCCCTGGCGTCGCGTGCGGCCGGCGTTGCCGTAGGCGGTGCGGCCGCCGCTGTTGCTGAGCACGACCAGCTCGTCCTGCGTCTCGGTGTCGAACACGGCGAGCTGCGCCTGCGTCTGTGCGCCGAGCTTGAACTTGGCGCCGAGTTCGGCGTTGTCGCTGCGCGCGGGCTTGAGCGCGAAGTTGAGTCCGGCCTCGGCGGGCGTCGTCGCCGGCTCGATCGGACGGTAGGCGAGCTCGGCGAAGGTCGGCGTCTCGAAGCCGCGGCCGTACGAGCCGTACAGATGCACGCGCTCGCTGGCACGGAACAGCAGTCCGGCGACCGGCGTGACCGCCGCATAGTCCTTGCTGCCGCTGTCGTCCGGATTGCCGCTGGCGATGTAGCGGTCCTCGGACTTGAAGGCGACGCGGCTGTTGCGCAGGCCGGCGCTGACGTCCCAGCGTTCGGCGAAGCGCCAGTTCGCCTGCAGGTATTGATCGAAGTTCCAGACCGTGTTGATCTCGTTGCGGCGCAGGCGACCTTTCACGCCGAGTTCGCTGCCGACGAAGTTCTCGTAACCCTGGCGATGCTGGCGCAGATCGTCCCAAGCGAGGCCGGCGACCAGCGTCCACGGCCGTTCGGGGCTGCCGCCGCGCCAGCGCCAGCGGGCCTCGGCGCCGCCGTAGTCGGTCGACAGATCGACCACGCCGCCGGCGTGCCCGGCGTTGTTGGTCTGCGTGACGACCGGGATCGCCAGGAACTGCTCGACGCCGCGGCCGCCGGCGTAGGCCATCAGCTCCAGGCTCTGTGCGTCGCTGAAACGGTGTTCCCAGATCGCGCCGCCCTGCGTCTGGTCGACGTGCTTGCGCGTGTCGTACTGCAGCGCCTGCGGCGCCGCCTGCGCCGGGTTCTGCTCGAACTGGGCGCGCGTCAGGCCGAGCGGATCGAGCGCTTCGGGCGAAGCGAAGGCATTGAGCACGAGGGTGACGCGGTCGCGTTCGCTGGCGTGCAGATTCAGCTTGCCGTTGAACGAGCGGCGCTCGGCGGCGCTGTGGTCGCGAAAGCCCTCGGTCTCGAAGTTCGAAAACGCGAGGTTGTAGTCGGCGGCGCCGAACGTGCCGCTGGCGCCGAGGCTTTCGCGATAGCTGTCGAAGCTGCCGCCGGCGAAGCCGCCGTAGACGGTCGGCGTGCCGCCGTCGGCGGTGAACAGCTGGATGACGCCGCCGGACGAGTTGCCGTACAGCGCCGAGAACGGGCCGCGCAGCACCTCGACGCGGCCGGCGCTGGCGAGGTTGAAGTGCGAGATCTGGCCCTGGCCGTCCGGCTGCGTCGCCGGAATGCCGTCGACATAGAGCCGCACGCCGCGGATGCCGAACGCCGAGCGCGTTCCGAAACCGCGGATCGACAGCTGCGTGTCCTGCGCGTAGTTCTGGCGATCGCGCGCGAGCAGGCCGGGAATGTCGGCGAGTCCTTCCGACAGATTGACCGCGAGCGTGTCGTCGCGGAAACGGCTGCCGTCGATGACGTCGATCGAGGCCGGCACGTCGAAGGCGGCCAGCGGCGCGCGCGTCGCGGTGACGACGACGGTTTCGATGTCGCCGGCCTCGGGGGCGGCGGTCGCGTCGAGGCTGCAGGCCAGCGCCAGCGCGCCAGCCGTCAGGCCGGAAGCAATACGCATCACGAGAAAATCCTCCGCTGCGCACGCGCCGGGCCGGCGGTCCGCTGGTTCTTGTGTTCGGAGCGGTCGATTCTCGGCGCGCGGCGCCGCTGCCGCAAGCCGTGCGCCCCGGCGCGCGGCGGGTTATTCGCCTTCCGGGCGGTGCACGCGCTTGTCGCGCAGCGTCTGCTTGCCGCGCTCGAGACGCTTGAGCAGCGCCGGGCCGAGTGCGAGCGCGGTGCCGACCGCGAGCACGTCGAGGATCGCCAGATGGGCGATGCGCGAGATCATCGGCGTGTAGACGTCGGGGTCCTCGGCGACGTCGGCGGCGAGCGTGACGGTCGCCAGTTGCGCGAGCGGCGAGCCGCTGGCGGTGATGGCGATGACGCCGGCGCCCGATTCGCGCGCGATCTCGACGGCAGCCAGCATGTCGGTGGTGCGGCCGGTCGCCGAGATCGCCACGACCACGTCGCCGCGGCCGAGCACGGTCGCCGCCATCAGCATCGTGTGCGTGTCGATGTACGCGACGCAGGGCGTGCCGTAGCGGAAGAACTTGTGCTGGCCGTCGAGCGCGACGATGCCGGAGTTGCCGATGCCGTAGAAATCGAGACGCCGTGCCTTGGCGAGCAGCTTGACGGCACGGGCCAGCTCGCCGCCGTCGAGATGATTGCGGACGTCGAGCAGGGCGCCGATCGTGCGATCGAAGACCTTCGGTGCGACCAGCTCCAGGCTGTCGTCCGGGCCGACGTCCTGATGCACGAAAGGCACGCCCGAGGCGAGGCTCTGCGCGAGACGCAGCTTGAACTCGCGGTAGCCGGAGAAGCCGAGCGCGGCGGCGAAGCGCGCGACCGTCGGCTGGCTGACACCGGCGCGATGCGCGAGCTCGGCGATCGACAGATGCAGCACCTCGCCGGGCTGCGCGAGCACGAATGCGGCGACCGCGCGTTCGGACTTGCGCAGCGTTTCGCGGGTCGCCGCGATGCGGGCGAGCAGCGAGCTCTGCAGGTGCTCGCCGACGGCGGCGCTGAAGCGGGGCGGTGTCTTCATGGGTTGTAGAACAGCTGCAGCGGCGGCACCGGCTGGTGCACGAACGCGGCGATCGGCGCCGCCGCCTCGGCGCCCTGCGCCGCGGCTTCGAGCACGGCGCGCTTGCGCTCGCCCTGGATCGCGAGGATCAGGCAGCGCGTGCCGAGCAGCGCGCGTCGCGTCAGCGTCAGGCGCGCGTGCGCGGCGGTCGTCGGGTAGGTCGCGACCACGCTGCGCTGCGTCTGCGGATCGAGGCCGGCTGCGGTGCCGCGCGCCTGCGGGAACAGCGAGGCGGTATGGCCGTCGTCGCCCATGCCGAGCACGACGACATCGAACGGTCGCGGCCACTGCGCGACGCGCGCGTCGGCTGCGTCGGCCGCGGCCTGCGCATCGAGCGGCGCCGCATACAGCGGCTGGAAGTCGGCGCACGCCGCGAGGTTCTGCAGCAGATGCGCACGCACCGTGCGGGCATTGCTGTCTTCGCTGTCGGCGGCGACGCAGCGCTCGTCGACGAGGCCGACGCGCACGCGCGCCCAGTCGAGCGGCTGCCGCGACAGCGCGGCGAAGAACGGCAGCGGACTGCGGCCGCCGGAGACCAGCAGCTGCGCCGGCTGGCGGGCGGCGAGCGCGTCGCGCAGCGCGTCGGCGACGAAGCCGGCGAGCGCCCGTGCCGCGGCGTCGGCGTCGGGCAGCAGATGCTGGACGACCGTGGCGGGCAGGGCGAGCGCTTGCGGTTCCGGCACGGCCTCAGCTCTCCTCGTGCCAGGCCAGGCCGTCGCGCGCGATCAGGGCGCTCGCGGCGGTCGGTCCCCAGGTGCCGGCCGGATACGAGCGCGGCGGCTGGCCGCTGCGTTCCCAGGCGTTCATGATCGGCTCGACCCACTGCCAGGCCGCGTCCTGCTCGTCGCGGCGCATGAACAGAGTCAGCCGGCCCTCGATGACGTCGACGATCAGACGTTCGTACGCGTCCCATTGCCGCGTGCGATAGGTCTCGGCGAGCGCGACGTCGAGGAAGATCGGCTGGATGTCCATGCTCTGGCCGGGAATCTTCGCCATCAGGTCGAGGCGCAGGCCCTCGTTCGGCTGCAGGCTGATGACCAGGCGGTTGACCGGCTCGCCGCAGGTGGCACGCAGGATCGGGTGCGGCACGCCGCGGAAAGTGATGACGATCTCGGCGAGGCGCTGCTGCATGCGCTTGCCGGTGCGCAGATAGAACGGCACGCCGGCCCAGCGCCAGTTGTTGAGCTCGGCCTTGATCGCGACGAAGGTTTCGGTGCGGCTCGACGCCGGGATGCCGTCTTCCTCCAGATAGCCGGGCACCGGCTTGTTGCCGATCGCGCCGGCGCGATACTGGCCGCGCACGGTGCGGCTCGCCACTTCGTCGACGCCGAACGGACGCAGCGCACGCAGTACCTTGAGCTTTTCGTCGCGGACCATGTCGGCATCGATGCTCGCCGGCGGTTCCATCGCGACGATGCAGAGCAGCTGCAGCAGGTGGTTCTGCACCATGTCGCGCAGCGCGCCGGTCGAGTCGTAGAACTCGCCGCGGCCTTCGACGCCGACCGTCTCGGCGATCGTGATCTGCACGTCGCGGACCCAGCTGCGGTTCCACAGGGGTTCGAACAGCACGTTGCCGAAGCGCAGCGCGATCAGGTTCTGGACCGTTTCCTTGCCGAGGTAATGGTCGATGCGGAAGATCTGCTGTTCGGCGAACACGCGGCCGACGTCGTCGTTGATCGCGCGCGCCGAGGCGAGGTCGCGGCCGAGCGGCTTCTCGAGCACGACGCGGCTCAGCGGTGTCACCAGTCCGGCGGCGCCGAGATTCGCCGAAATGCCGGCGAACAGGCTCGGCGCGGTCGCCAGATAGAACACGCGGGTGCGCTGCTCGCAGCCCTTGAGCCGCTCGGCGAGCGCCGCGTAGTCGCCCGGCTGCTGCGCATCGAGGCGCACGTAGTCGAGGCAGGTCGCGAACGCGGCCCAGGCTTCGTCGCTGAAGTCCTTGGCGGCGACATGCCGGCGGCAGTGTTCGAGCGCGAGCGCGACGTAGGCCTCGCGCGTCATCGCCTGACGGCCGATGCCGAGCACGCGCCAGCCTTCGGTGCTTTCACTGTCGCGATGCCGGTAGTAGAGCGCCGGCAGCAGCTTGCGCATCGCCAGGTCGCCACTGCCGCCGAAGAGGATGAAATCGAACGCGCCGAGTACTGCCATCGCTGTCGCGCCTGCGGGAGGCGGCTCCGTCTCGAGGCCGCGCCGGGCGGCCGGGGTGATCGTGATTTTGTATTAATACTACAGAAACGGCCGGTCGGCGAGAAGTTCCGCCGCCGGCGTTCACGCCGGGGTCACGGACCTTTCATCGCAAATTCACAAGGGAAAAGTCCTTCTGCGGTATCCGGCGCATGGCCCGTGCCCGACAAGTCTTGTAGTATTCATACAAATCGGGCATGAAGAATGCGGTCCGCACCGCTGCGACGAGGAAACACCATGAGCCTGCATCCGCTGGTTGCCGAAGTCACCGAGCGCATCCGTTCCCGCAGCCGGCCGGGCCGCTCGGCCTATCTGCAGCACGTCGAGGCGGCGCGCCGGGACGGTACTGCGCGCGGCCGCATTTCCTGCACCAATCTCGCGCATTCGTTCGCCGCCGCCGGCGAAGGCGACAAGGACGCGCTGCGCGCGAGTGCCTGGCCGAATCTGGCGATCGTTTCCGCCTACAACGACATGCTGTCGGCGCACCAGCCGTACGAGCGGTTCCCGGCGCTGATCAAGGCGGCGGTGCGCGAGGTCGGCGCGGTCGCGCAGTTCGCCGGCGGCGTGCCGGCGATGTGCGACGGCGTGACGCAGGGCCAGCCCGGCATGGAGCTGTCGCTGTTCTCGCGCGACGTGATCGCGATGGCGACCGCGGTCGCGCTTTCGCACAAGGTCTTCGACGCGGCGCTGTGCCTCGGCGTCTGCGACAAGATCGTGCCCGGGCTGTTGATCGGCGCACTGCAGTTCGGCCACCTGCCGGTGGTGTTCGTGCCGGCCGGACCGATGACCAGCGGCATCGCCAATGCCGAGAAGGCCAAGACGCGGCAGCTTTACGCGCAGGGCAAGGTCGGCCGCGAGGCCCTGCTCGAATCGGAGATGAAGTCGTATCACGGCCCCGGCACCTGCACGTTCTACGGCACCGCCAACAGCAACCAGATGCTGATGGAGCTGATGGGCCTGCATCTGCCGGGCGCCGCCTTCGTCAATCCGAACACGCCGCTGCGCGACGCGTTGACGCGCGCCGCCGCGCAGCGCGCCGCCGCGATCACGCCGCAGGGCAGCCTGCGCGACGGCCGGCGCGAGGCCGCGTACACGCCGATCGCCGAGATCATCGACGAGCGCGCGATCGTCAACGGCATCGTAGGGCTGCTCGCGACCGGCGGCTCGACCAACCACACCATCCATCTCGTCGCGATCGCGCGCGCCGCCGGCATCCTGATCGACTGGGGCGACTTCGATGCGCTGTCCGGCGTCGTGCCGCTGCTGGCGCGCATCTATCCGAACGGCGACGCCGACGTGAACCACTTCCACGCCGCCGGCGGCATGGGCTTCCTGGTTCGCGAGCTGATCGAGGCCGGCCTCGTGCACGAGGAGGTGCAGACGGTCGCCGGTCCGGGCCTGTCGCGCTACACGCAGGAGCCGTTCCTCGACGGCGATCGCCTCGTCTGGCGGCCGGCGCCGCGCACGAGCCTGGATCGCGAGGTGCTGCGCGGTGTCGCCGAGCCGTTCAGCGCCGACGGCGGCCTCAAGCTGCTGCAGGGCAATCTCGGTCGCGCCGTCATCAAGGTTTCGGCGGTCAAGCCCGGGCATCGCGTCGTCGAGGCGCCGGCGATCGTCTTCGACGGCCAGGACCAGATGCTGGAGGCGTTCAAGCGCGGCGAACTGCATCGCGATTTCGTCGCCGTGATCCGCTACCAGGGCCCGCGCGCCAACGGCATGCCGGAACTGCACAAGCTGACGCCGGC
Source organism: Solimonas variicoloris DSM 15731 (assembly GCF_000382285.1). GTDB lineage: Bacteria > Pseudomonadota > Gammaproteobacteria > Nevskiales > Nevskiaceae > Solimonas > Solimonas variicoloris. Next base: position 73,847 of record NZ_KB907935.1, read on the forward strand.
GCTCGGCAGCCTGCAGGACGAGGGCTTTCACGTTGCGCTCGTCACCGACGGCCGCATGTCCGGCGCGTCCGGCAAGGTGCCGGCGGCGATTCACGTGACGCCCGAATGCCTCGCCGGCGGGCCGCTGGCGCGGGTGCGCAGCGGCGATCTGATTCGCCTCGACGCCGAGGCCGGCGTGCTCGAGGTGAAGGTCGGCGCCGCCGAGCTGGCGGCGCGCGCCATCGAGCACCCGTCGCTCGAAACCAACGGCTGGGGCCTCGGCCGAGAGCTGTTCGCCAACGCGCGCGCGCAGGCCGCCGGCGCCGAACAGGGCGCGATCTCCTTCAGCACCGCCATGGGCGCGCCGTTCTAGCGCGCCGCTTCCTCAGGGAAAAACAGATGAACAAGCAGGCGACGATCGCCGAAGTGATGGGTGCCGGGCCGGTGATGCCGGTGATCGTGATCGACCGGCTGGAATCGGCGGTGCCGCTGGCGCGCGCGCTGGTCGACGGCGGCGTGTGCGTGCTGGAGGTGACGCTGCGCACGCCGGTTGCGCTGGCGGCGATTCGCGCGATCGCCGCGGCGGTCCCGGAAGCCATCGTCGGCGCCGGCACGATCCTCAACGAGCAGGACCTCGCCGCCGCGCAGGCGGCCGGGGCGCGCTTCGGCGTCAGCCCCGGCGCGACGCCGTCGCTGCTGCGCGCGGTCCGCGCTGGTGGCCTGCCGTTCCTGCCGGGCGTGATGACGCCGTCGGATATCGTCGCCGCGCTCGGCGAGGGTTTCTCCGCGGTGAAGTTCTTCCCGGCCGTGCCGGCCGGCGGCGTCGAGATGCTGAAGGCTTTCGCCGGGCCGTTCCCGCAGCTGCGCTTCTGCCCGACCGGCGGCATCAGCGCCGCCAACGCGCGCGACTTCCTGGCGCTGCCGAACGTCGACTGCATCGGCGGCTCGTGGCTGGCGCCGAAGGCGCGGGTCGAGGCCGGCGACTGGGCGGCGATCACGGCGCTGGCACGCGAGGCCGCGATGCTCCGCAGTACCTGAGCGGGTGCGGCGTCGCCGATGCGCGGAGGCGCAGCTGCTCAGCGTTCCAGCGCGGTCTGCAGCGCGTTGCCGTAGCCGACGACCAGCACCGACAGCAGGATGACGGCGATGCCGAGCAGCACGGTCGCCAGCGTGGCACGACTGCTGCCCTTCCACTCGCGCAGCAGCAGGCCCCAGATGTTGGCAATGACGATGATGAACGCCATGTGCAGGATCCATGAGCTGGCGCCGTTGCTCAGCTTGCTGGCGCCCATGCCGTAGAAGAAGAACTGCAGGAACCAGATCGTCCCGGCCAGCGCCGAGAACGTGTAATTGGCGGCGAGCGGCGCATCGCGCCGCGCGTAGTCGCGCCAGCTGCGATTGCGCAGATTGAGCAGTACGCACCAGATGAGATTGCTCGTCAGCCCGCCCCAGAGCAGGACGACGAAGACGACGTTGTTCTGGAACAGCGGATTGGCGCCGCCGGCGACCGCGGCGCGGGCCATCGCCTGGCCGGCTTCGATGCCGAAGTTGAAGCACGCCGACAGCACGCCGGAGACGATCGCGACGGCGAGGCCGAGCGCGAGATTGAACTCGCCGATGCTGGCCTTCCTGTCGGCTTCGGGCTGCGAGCTTTCCTTCATCATGCCGGCCTTGCCGCAGATCGCGATGCCGGCCAGGCAGACGCCCACGCCGGCGAGCACCCAGCGGCCGCCGGCCGTATGCAGCATGTGCGTGAAGGTCTCGCCGTCGACGCCGGCGAGATCGCGGAAGATCGGCGGGATCAGCGCCCCGAACGCCGAGCACAGGCCGAGCACGACCGACATGCCGAGCGACAGGCCGAGGTAGCGCATCGTCAGACCGAAGGTCAGGCCGCCGATGCCCCAGAGCACGCCAAGCAGATAGGTCCAGAACAGCGTCGCGGCGGACGTCGCGGCGATGATCGCAGCGAAGCCGTCGATCGTCAGCCAGGCCGCGAGCCAGGGCACGATCAGCCACGAGCAGAGACCGCCGACGATCCAGTAGCTCTCCCAGGCCCAGCCGCGCACCTTCTTGTACGGCAGGTAGAAGCTGCCGGACGCGAAACCGCCGACGAAGTGATAGAACACGCCCAGCAGAACTTCCACGAGTCGCTCCTCTCAGCTGACGATGCGGGCGTGCGATACGTGGTCGCGCGCCTCGGGTGATGCGTGAGGGGCGGTCGCCGCCGGAGCGCCGGCGCCGGACCGCTCCCTAGATCCGGTAACAGCGTTCGGCGTTGCCGACGAACAGCGCCGCGTGTTCGCTGGCCGAAGCGCCGGCGACGATCTCGGCATAGGCGTGCCACAGCGCGCCGTAGCTCGAATGCAGGCCGTCGATCGGAAAGTTCGAAGCGAACAGACAGCGCGACGCGCCGAAGGCTTCGATCGTTTCGAGCACGTACGGCCGGAGGCTGGCGGAGGTCCAGTGATGGTCGAACATCGCCAGGCCGCTGATCTTGGCGACCACGTTCTCGCATGCGGCGAGCCGGCGCAGTCCTTCGCGCCATTCGCGCTGGCCGGCGCGGTCGCGGTCGACGCACATGCCGGCGTGGTCGAGGATGAACAGCGTGTCGGGGTGGCCGGCGGCGACGTCGGCGGCGAGCGTGGCCTGTGACGGATAGATCTGCAGGTCGAACGACAATCCGTATCGCGCCAGCAGGCGCAGGTTGGCGCGCCACTGCGGCTCGTTCAGGTAGTGGCGGCCGACGTAGTCGTAGCGCGGGTCGGCGTGCACGTTGAGAATCTGGCGGATGCCGCGCAGGTTCGGCGTTTCGGCAAGTGCGGCGAGCTGCGTGGCGGCGTCGTCCCGCGACAGATCGAGCATTGCGACGATGCCCTGCGGATAGCCGTCGCGCGCGGCCAGCGACTGCAGCCAGCGCGTCTCCGCCAGTGCGTCGCTAGGATTGGCTTCGACGTTGACGATCTTGAGGACTTCGATGTCGCCGGCGCCGGCCAGCAGTTCGCGGTCGGTATAGCGACGCGGCAGCTTGCGGTTGTCACCGGAGTAGGCCTCGCCGGCCGGCATCAGCCACGGCAGCGGCACGACCTCGAGATCCCAGAGATGGACGTGCGGATCGACGACTTTCACGACGGCTCCGGGCGGCGGCTCAGTGCAGACGGGCCATCGGCCGCGATGACCGCTGCGCCGGCCGAAGATCGGGATGCGTGAGCGGCGGCGCGCACCGCCTTCCATCGTCGCGGCGCCGGAGCCGCGCGCCAGTGTCGGCTCGTTCGGGTGTCACACACACGGCACGGATGCGATCCATCGCGGTGTTCACTGCAGATTGACGAACAGGCCGCCGTCGACCAGCAGCGCGGCGCCGTTGACGTAGGCCGCCATCTCGGAGGCGAGGAAGACGACGACGTTGGCGATGTCGAGCGGCTGGCCGAGTCGGCCGAGCGGAATGCGTCCCTTCATGTACGCGAGCTTCTCCGGCGACGAAAGATCATCGGCGTTGAGGTCGGTCGCGATCGTTCCGGGCAGCACCGAGTTGCAGCGGATGCCGTATGGGCCGAGCGCGATTGCGCAGGACTGCATCAGCGAATGGAGGCCGGCCTTGGTCGGCGTGTAATGCGCCTGCAGGCCGCCGCCGACCAGCGCACTGATCGAGCTGGTCGCGACGATCGCCCCGCCGTGGCCCTGTTCCTTCATCTGCCGCGCGACCGCCTGCGTGACGTAGAAAGCGCCGTGCAGATTGATCTCCATCGTGCGCCGGAACGTTTCGAGCGGAATGTCGAGGAAGGCGTGGAACGGACAGATGCCGGCATTGGCGGCGAGCACATCGATCTTGCCGAAGGCCTGTACCGCCGCCGCGACCAGCTGTGCGCCGGTGGCCGGATCGGCGACGTCGCCTTCGAGCACGACGACGCGACCGCCGAGGGCCTCGATTTCGTCGACGACGCTGTCGACCGCCGATTTCCGGCCGTAGCCGGCGTCATTGTCGCGGTAGTAGTTGAGGGCGACGTCGGCGCCATGGCGCGCCGCTTCGACGGCGATCGCGCGGCCGATGCCGCGTGATCCGCCGGTCACGACGACCGATTTGTTCTCGAGCAGTTTCACCAGCATCTCCTCCGTGGTCCCCGTCTGATCTGCGTGCCGCGGGGTCAGGTCTGCGCCTTGCGCGCGCTCAGCGCGGGTACGGCCGGTGCAAGGTGCAGGCCGGATTCAGGCGCACGCCGAAACCCGGCTTGTCGAGCGCGGCGAGACTCAGACGTCCGTTCAGCGGGACCGGCTCGTCGAGCAGCAGCGGATGGAACATCGGCACGACTTCATCGGCTTTCGGCGCCATCATCAGGAACTCGGCGAACGGCGAGTTGTGGCGCGTGATGACGAAATGATAGCTGTAGACCGACGAGCCATGTGGAATCACCAGCGCCCCGCGCGCGTCGGCGAGTGCCGAGATCTTGATCAGCTCGGTCAGGCCGCCGCACCAGCCGACGTCCGGCTGGATGATGTCGCAGCAGCCCATCTCGAGCAGCATGCGAAAGCCCCAGCGCGTCGCTTCGTGTTCGCCGGTCGTCACCAGCATGCCGCGCGGCGCCTGGCGCTTGAGCTCGGCGTAGCCCCAGTAGTCGTCGGGCGACAGCGCCTCCTCGATCCACTTCAGGCCGTGTACGTGGGCGCGCTGTGCGAGTCTGACCGCGTAGTTGAGATCCAGGCTCATCCAGCAGTCGTACATCAGCCAGAAGTCCTTGCCGACACGGGCGCGCATCTCGGCGAGCTCGGCGATGTTCTTGTTCAGGCCTTCCTCGCCCTCGGCCGGACCATGATGCAAGGGCATCTTGCCGCCGATGAAGCCCAGCTTCCTGGCGAGGTCGGGACGGGCACCGGTCGCGTAGAACTGCAGTTCCGGGCGCACCGCGCCGCCGAGCAGCTGGTGCACCGGTTCGCCGCGCAGCTTGCCGAGCAGGTCCCACAGCGCAAGATCGACGCCGGAGATCGCATTGACGACCAGCCCCTTGCGTCCGTAGTACTGCGTCGAGAAGTACATCTGATCCCAGATCTTCTCGATCTCGGCGACGCGCGCGCCCTCGACGAAGCGCGCGAGATGCTTCTCGACGATGTAGGCGGCCGGCTCGCCGCCGGTCGTCACGGCGAAGCCGACCGTGCCGTCGCTGGCTTCGATCTCCACTACCAGCGTGCCGAGCACGTTGATGCCAAAGCTCTGCCGGCTCTGGCGATACTCCGGATAGCGCGCCATCGGCGTGGCGATATGGTCATCGATCCAGTGGCCATCGCCCTGGTCGTGGTAGTCGGCGCCGCCGCCGCGGACAACGTAGGCGCGCACCTGCTTGATGGTCGGCAAACGCATCGAGGAGCTTCCTGAACTTGCGAGAGTGATTCCGATGGCGGGGCGTCAGTACGTCGTCCGTCCGCCGGAGATGTCGAAGGTGCTCGCCGTCGTGAACGAGCAGTCCTCGCTCGACAGCCAGCAGATCATCGCCGCGGTCTCCTGCGGCTCGCCGAGGCGGCCCATCGGGATGCGCGAGCGCATGTACTCGATGTGCTCGGGCTTCATCTGCGTGAGGATCTCGGTGTTGGCGGTCGCCGGCGTGATGCAGTTGACGAGAATGTTCTTCGTCGCCAGCTCCTTGCCGAGCGACTTGGTCAGGCCGATCAGGCCGGCCTTCGACGCGCTGTAATGGGATGCGTTCGGATTGCCTTCCTTGCCAGCGACCGAGGCGATGTTGACGATCCGTCCGTAGCCGTTCTCCAGCATCGACGGCACGATCGCGCGCACGGTCAGCACCGGGCCCATCAGGTTGACGTCGAGTACGCGGCGCCAGACGGCCGGATCGAGTTCCCAGGTCGGGCCGTTGCCGCCGGTGATGCCGGCGTTGTTGACGAGGATATCGATCTTGCCGAAGCGTTCGCGCGTCGCCAGCGCCGCGGCATCCACGGCGTGTTCGTCGGTCAGCTCGACGGTCCGGATCGCGACGCGCTGCGGCCGCGCGAGCGCTGCCTGCGCCTGCTGCAGGCGCTCGGCGTCGATGTCCCACAGCGAGACCGCAGCGCCGGACGCGAGCATGCGCTCGGCGGTGGCGTAGCCGATGCCGCGCGCGCCGCCAGTGATGACGGCGACGCGGCCTTCGAGATCGATGCGGTTCACGGCCGTGCCTGCACGGTGCGCTGCTGCTGGACACCGAGGCCTTCAATGCCGAGGCGCATCGTCTGCCCGGCGCGAAGGTAGACCGGCGGGCGCTGGCCGAAGCCGACGCCGGGCGGGGTGCCGGTCGAGATGATGTCGCCCGGCTGCAGGCTCATGAACTGGCTGACGTACGCGACCAGATAGGCGACGTCGAAGATCATCGTCCGCGTGTTGCCGCTCTGGTAACGATGCCCGTCGACCTCGAGGAACATGTCGAGGTTCTGCACGTCGGCGACCTCGTCGCGGGTCACGAGCCAGGGGCCGAGCGGCGCGAACGTATCGCAGCCCTTGCCCTTGTCCCACTGGCCGCCGCGCTCGAGCTGGTAGGCGCGCTCGGACACGTCGTTGACGACGCAGTAGCCGGCGACGTGCTCGAGGGCCAGCCCGGGCGGCACGTACTTGGCGGTCTTGCCGATGACGACGCCGAGCTCGACTTCCCAGTCGGTCTTCTCGGCGCCCGGCGGAATCTCGACGTCGTCGTGCGGGCCGACGATTGCGCTCGACGGTTTCATGAACAACACCGGTTCGGCCGGTATCGCCATGTTCGATTCGGCGGCGTGGTCGCTGTAGTTGAGGCCAATGCAGACGATCTTGCCGACGCCGCTGACGCAGGCGCCGTAGCGCGGCGTGCCGGTCACGGCCGGCAGGCTGGCCGGATCGAGCGCACGCAGGCGCGCCAGCGTGTCGGGCGACAGGGCCGCGCCGGCGATGTCGGGCACGTGCGCCGACAGGTCCCGCAACTGTCCCTGCGCGTCGACCAGGGCGGGCCGTTCCTGTCCGGGCCGGCCGTAGCGTGCGAGCTTCATGCGATTCCTCCGGTGCCGCTTGTGATTCGGATGTGACGACGCATGATCGCCGAGCGATCGATGACGATCCAATTGAAAAAAAGCTCCGATCGATAGCAAAACGCGATGCATGCGCGCGCATGGGCGCTGCGACGAGGCTCGGTCTCGCCGTTTCGGTCGATCGCAGGAATGCCGACGGCGGCGCGCCGCCGCAGGGGACTCGCGTCAGGCTGCCGTGGCCGCGCCGCCGGCGACGCGCGGCGTCTGCGAGTACTGGCGCAGCAGCGCCACGAAGCGCTCCGCCGGTTCGGCGAGCGTCTCGTGCTTGCGCGTCAGAATCCCGAAGCCTTCGAGGTTGCGGCCGATCTCGATCGGCAGCATCACCAGCAGCTTGGCGCGCAGATGGTCGCGCACCACCGGCTCCGGCAGCATCGCGATCGCGTCGCTGTTCTGCACCAGTTGCAGTGTCGCGAAAATCGAGCCGCATTCGACGACGTTGCCCGGCGAGGCCAGGCGCGCGTGCGCCAGTTCCTCTTCGAACAGGCGGCGCGCCGGGCTCGTCAGCGGCTGCAGGACCCACGGCAGCTCGATCAGCTCGGCGAGGCGCAGGCTGCGCCGGCTGCCGAGCGGATGGCCTGCGCGGACGATCAGCCGCATCGATTCGTTGGCGAGCGGTTCGAAGTCGAATTCGTTGTGCTGCAGCGGATGCGTGAAGCGGCCCAACGCGAAGTCGATCTGCCCGCGTTGCAGCAGTTCGACGATCTGGTCGCTGGTTTCGCCGAGAATGCGCACGTTCAGCAGCGGCCGCTCGGCCTTCAGGTCGGCGACGGCCATCGCCAGCAGATCCGGCGCCGCGCCCATGATCGCGCCGACCGTCAGCTGGCCGTGGCCGCCCCGGCGCTTCACCTCCAGTCCTTCGGCGAAGCGCTGCAGATCGGTGAGAGTACGGCGCGCATAGGCCAGCGTCACCTGACCGAGCGGCGTCGGATGAAGGCCGCGCGCGCGGCGCTCGAACAGCAGGAAGCCGAAAGCCTCCTCGATGTTGGCCAGCATGCGGCTCGCGCTCGGCTGCGCGACGTTGATCTCGGCGGCGGCCTGATGAAGGTTGCCCGTTTCGTCGAGCGCCACGAGCAGCGATAGATGCTTGAAGCGTAGGCGGTTGACCAGCGCCAGCACGGAGCGGGAAGTGCTCATATACGTTTTATGTATCGCTTGGTGAGAATCTCGAACAGGTCTGATATCGATCGCGCGATTATAGTCAGGTCCCGCATCGCGCCGCCCGCAGCGCGCCGCGGGCGGATGCCAGCGCCTCGCCGATTCAAGAAGCCGCCGGTCGCGCCGATACCCGCAGCATCGGGTGCGATGCACCCCGCCAGCGAGGAAGCCGCCGTGTCGTATGCCGCCGTCCGCCAATACCAGGATGCCTCGACCAGTACCGTCAGCGCCGAGCTGTCGCCGCATCGCCTGACGGCGATGCTGTTCGACGGCGCGCTGGCGCGCCTGGCGACGGGCCGCGGCGCGATGGCGCGCGGCGAGCTCGCGATCAAGCTGCGCGCGATGTCCGGCGCGCTGGCGATCGTCGAGCATCTGCGCGCCTGCCTCGACCACCGGGCCGGCGGCGCCGTCGCCCGCAACCTCGATGCGCTGTACGACTACATGCTGCGCCGTCTGGTGCACGCCAACGCCAGCAACGATGTTGCCGCGGTCGACGAGGTGATCGGCCTGCTGCGCCCGCTGCGCGAGGCCTGGGACGCGATCGGCGAGCGCTGACGTGCCATTGCCCGGCCTCAGCTATCGCGACCGCCTGCCGCTGACCTGGCAGACGGTGGCAACAGACGGACCGCCGGTCGACTGGGCCGCGCAGAATCTGCGCATGCTGACGGCGCTGGCCACGCTCGACGAGCGCACGCGCATCGAGCCGGAGACGCCGGGCGCGCAGGAGTTCGAGCGCCTGCATCACAAATTCGATCTGATGATCGAGTTGCTCGGTGCGCTGCTGCGTGCGGCGCAGCCCTTGCCGGCGCCGCGCCCAGTGTGCGTCGGCGCCGAAGGCCTGGCCTGGCCGCTGGACGCCGACTCGCCGGCGCCCGGCGCCTGTGTCGACGTCCGTCTTTATCTGCATCCCTCGCTGCCGGCGCCGCTGCAATGGCGCGGCCGGGTCCTCGCGCACGAGGACGGCGAGGTGCTGCTGCAGTTCGCGCCGTGGCCGGAGGCGCTGGCCGCCGCGGTCGAGCGCCACGTGTTCACCCGGCACCGTCGGTCTGTCGCTGGCGCACGTTCGCCAGTTCAGCGCGGAGACGGCGAAACGGGCTCATAGAATCCGTTACCTCAGTGTTACATCCTTAAATGAGGAACGGAGCCTGCCGATGCGAGTGGTACTGGCGGAGCCGCAGAACCTGGTGCGCGCCGGCCTGCGCCGGTTGCTGGAAGAACATGCCCACGCCGAGATCGTCGGGGAAGCCGCCGACGGCTCACAGTTGCTCGAGCTGACCGGCCGCCTGCGGCCCGAAGTGGTCCTGACCGAGCTGAACCTGCCGCAGATTTCCGGGCTCGAGGCGCTGGCGCAGATCCGCCGCCATTACCCGGAGGTCGCGGTCATCATCCTTTCGTCGCCGACAGATGGCCATCACGTGCGCGTCGCGCTGCGCAGCGGCGCCGCCGGCTTCATCGCCAAGGACGCCGAGCCGATGGAGCTGAGCCTGGCGCTGCGCGCCGTCGAGCGCCATCAGATCTATCTGAGCCCGGCGATCTCGCACAAGGCGATCGAGCGTCGCGCCGACCAGCGCCTCGAAGACGCGGCGGTGCTGACGCCGCGCCAGCGACAGGTGCTGCAGCTGATCGGCCGCGGCAAGTCGACCAAGGAAATCGCCGCGCTGATGGGCATCAGCATCAAGACTGTGGAGACGCATCGCGCGCGTCTGATGCAGGCGCTGGGCCTCTACGGCACCAACGCGCTGATGCGCCACGCGATCCGCAGTGGCCTCGATCACATGCTGGTGTGATGGCGGAATTTCGTCGCAGGTCGGGGTAACCCCGACCTGCGGTGGGGAATAATTTTCTTTGGGGATGCCGCCGAATTCGTAACAGTGTGTCAGCCGATTCGCTCAGGGTCGCGAACAGGGGACACGCCGATGACGAAGATGAACGTGCAGGCCCGCATGGGCCAGCAGATCGCGATGACGCCGCAGCTGCTGCAGTCGATCCGCCTGCTGCAGCTGTCGACGCTGGAACTCGAGCAGGAACTGCGGCAGGCGCTCGCGCAGAACGTGATGCTCGAAGGCGAGGACGACGAACTCGCATACGCCGAACCGGCGCCGGCCGAGGACGAGCGCCAGGACGTCGAGGTCAGTGGCTGCGACGCCGCCGCGACCGGCCGCGTCGAGGCCGATTTCGACTGGTCGGTGCGCGAATCGTGGAGTGGCGGCGAGCCGGTCGACGAGGACGGCGAGCGCTGGGAAGCGCGCGTCGCCGCGGCGCCGCAGACCGATGCGCGCCTCGCCGCGCTCGAACAGCTGCGCCTGGTCGTCGCCGATCGTCGCCAGGCGGCGCTCTGCGCGGCGATCGTCGACGCCGTCGACGACAACGGCTATCTCGAACAGCCGCTCGACGGCATCGCCCGCGAATGCGGCGTCGAGCCGCTCGCCGGCGATGCCGAAATGGCGGCGGCGCTGCGGCTGGTGCAGCACCATGTCGAACCGAGCGGCTTCGCCGCCCGCGACCTGCGCGAATGCCTGACGCTGCAGCTCGATGCGCAGCCGGCGGCGACGCCGGGCCTGGCGCTGGCGCGCCGCATCGTCGCCAGCGGCCTCGAACACTTCGCCGCGCAGGACTACGCCGCGCTCGCCACCGCGTTCGCCGCCGACCGCGCCGCGCTGCACGACGCGCTCGACCTGATCCTGAGCCTCAATCCGAAGCCGGCCAGCGCGCTGGCCGCGCCGGCCGAGGCCGCGCTGCCGGATCTGATCGTCACCGGCACGCCGGGCAACTGGCGCGTCGAGCTCAACGCCGAACGCCTGCCGCGCGTGCGCGTCAACGCCGCCTACGAGCGCATGCTCGGCGCCACCGCGCACCGGGCGCTGCGCGACCAGCTGCAGGAGGCGCGCTGGCTGGTGCGCGGTCTGGAAATGCGCCACGACACGCTGCTGCGCAGCGGCCGCGCGATCTTCGCCCGCCAGCAGGGCTTCCTTGAACGGGGCGAGGAGGGCATGGCGCCGTTGACCCTGCGCGAGATCGCCGACAGCATCGGCATGCACGAATCGACCGTCTGTCGGGTCAGCAGCAACAAATGGGTGGCGACGCCGTGGGGCGTCTATGAATTGAAGGCATTCTTCCCCTCGCAGATCGCGGGTCGGGGGCAGGAAAGCTCAGGCACGGCGGTCAAGGCCTTGATCCGCAAGATCATCAATGCCGAGAACCGTCAGGCGCCGCTGAGCGACGGCGAGATCGCCGCGCTGCTCGCGAGGCAGGGGATCGAAGTCGCGCGGCGCACCGTGGCCAAGTACCGTGAGGCCATGCGCATCCCGCCGGTGAAAGAGCGCGGCATGCAGAACGTGGCACGGCGTTTGCCGCTGGCGGGCTGATCGGACAAAAGGGGCGCGAGCCCCGGGGGGGCAGGGCGGTGACGAAGGTGCGGACGCTGCTGGTCGACGACAATCGGCCGTTCCTGATTCTGGCGCGGCATCTGCTCGCCGGCTTTGCGGAGATCCAGGTCGTCGGCGAGGCCTACGACGGCGAGGAAGCCGTGCGCGCTGCCGAGGAACTGCAACCCGAGCTCATCATCATGGACCTGGCGATGCCACGCATGGGCGGCTTGCAGGCCACGCGCCTGATCAAGGCGCAGGACGCGCCGCCGGTCATCGTCATCGCCTCGCACTACGACGACGCCGCGCATCGGGAATTCGTCGCCCAGGTGGGCGCCGAGGGGTTCATCAACAAGCGCAACTACGAAAACGACGTGATCCAGCTGGTGCGTCGTCTGTTGCGGGAGAGGGGTGATGTCTGAGTCTCGCGTTCTGGTCATCGAAGCGGATGCCGCGCGCGCCGAGGTGCTGCGCGCGGTCCTCGAATTCATCGACTACCGCGCCAGCGTGGTCGCCGATGCCGGCGAGCTGACACTGGCCGCGCAAAAGCCGCAGGACTGGCTGGCGGTCATCGTCGGCGACACGGCGCCGGACAGTCTCGACGCTTTCGTCGCCTGGCTGCGCCGCGACCGTCGCCATCCGCCGCTGATCGTGCTGCAGCCGCAGCACGAGGCGCTGCTGAACCGCTACGGGCTCGACGCCAGTGCCTGCCTGCCGCTCGACGTGCCGGTGCGCTACGCGCAGCTGACCGAGCATCTGAAGCGCGCCGGCCTGCTGCAGATGGAGCAGGAGGTCGGCGCCAAGCGCCTGAGCGGGCCGAGCGGCAACTCGACGGTGATCCGCCGCGTGCGCAAGCTGATCGATCAGGTCGCCGCCTTCGACACCACGGTGCTGATCACCGGGGAGTCGGGCACCGGCAAGGAAGTCGTCGCCCGCGCGATCCACGAGCGCTCGGCGCGCCGCGACCAGCCGTTCGTCGCCGTCAACTGCGGCGCGATTCCGTCGGAGCTGCTGGAGAGCGAGCTGTTCGGCCACGAGAAGGGCGCCTTCACCGGCGCCATCACCGCGCGCCGCGGCCGTTTCGAGATGGCCGACGGCGGCACGCTGTTCCTCGACGAGATCGGCGACATGCCGCTGTCGATGCAGGTGAAGATCCTGCGCGTGCTGCAGGAGCGCACCTTCGAGCGCGTCGGCGCCAACCGCAGCTCGCACTGCGACGTGCGCATCATCGCCGCCACGCACCGCAATCTCGAGGACGCCATCGTCAAGGGCACGTTCCGCGAGGATCTGTTCTACCGCCTCAACGTGTTTCCGATCGAGACGCCGCCGCTGCGCGAGCGCACCGAGGACCTGCCGCTGCTGATCGAGGATCTGATCCAGGCGCTCGAACGCAGCGGCCACGGCTCGGTGCGGCTGGCGCCGGACGCGGTGCACGCACTGCGCAGCTACCACTGGCCGGGCAACGTGCGCGAGCTGTCGAACCTGATCGAGCGTCTGGCGGTGCTGCATCCGCGCGCCGTGGTCGACGCCGCCAGCCTGCCGAAGCGCTACTGCCTCGACGCGCCGGCCGCCGCGAGCGCCATGCCGGCAATGCCGGAGAGCGCCGGCGAGCCGTACTACGGCACGACTTCGATCGCGGCGATGCTGCCGCCGGCGGACGCGACGCTGGCGTCGTCGGCACTGTCGCTCGGCGATCTGCCGGCCGAAGGCATGAATCTCAAGGACCACATCGAGGCGATCGAGCTGTCGCTGATCCGCCAGGCGCTGGCGCAGGCCGGCGGCGTCGTCGCGCACGCGGCGAAGCTGCTCAACACGCGGCGCACGACGCTGGTCGAGAAGCTGCGCAAGTACGGTCTTTCGCGCGAGGCCGGCAGCGACATCGAGCTGGCGTCCTAGCGCTCGCCGCGGGGCCGCGCATGCGCGGCCACGCCGGCTGCCGACGCACCCTCGCTGCAGGCGCCAGCCAGGGCTTCTGTTCGTGCCATGGGCGCTGACGGACCCTGGCGCGCCGGTGCGGCCGCGCAGCCGTCGCCCGCTTCGCTGGCGCGCACCTGCTGCAGCACCCGTTCGAGGTTCGTCGCGCAGCTGACGTCGGCCGGCTGCTCCTCGATGCTGCCGATGATCGCCAGCAGGCGCTGGCGATTGTCGGCCAGGCGCTGCTGCAGGCGCTCGATCTCGCCGACCTTGCGCCTGAGGCTGGCGAGCAGCTCGTCCTGTCGCCATGGCCGGCTTCCCGACTGCGGCAGCAGGGCGCGGATTTCGTCGAGCGTGAAGCCGCAGCGCTGCGCGCTGGTGATGATCTCCAGGACCTGCAGCGCCGCGGGCGGATACTGGCGATAGCCGTTGGCGCCGCGGCGCACGGGAGCGAGCAGTCCACTGGCCTCGTAGAAGCGGATCTTCGAAGCGGCGAGGCCGCTGTGCCGGGCAAGTTCGCCGATCTTCATGGACCTCGTCCGCCTGTTGACCTTCAAGCTGACTTCAAGCTTAGCGTCGGTGCCTCGGCCTGATCCAGCGCCGCGCCCGAAGCTCTGCGGTGCCGCGCGGGATGCAGACACGCGTTGCCACGAGAACAAGGAGGAAATCATGAAGAAGCTGTCGGGCGTTGTGGTCGTCGTGCTGCTCGCCGCCACGCTGGCGTTTGCCTGGACCTTCACGCCGCGGCCGCTGCCGGTGCCCGACGCGCCGGGCCCGCAGCTGCCGCCGCCGCCGGCGGTGCGCGCGACGATCGCGGTCGCCGAGACCGGCGTGCTCGAATCGAATGCGCTGTTCGCCTACCGCGGTGGCGGGTTCGAGCCACGCCCGTTCGGCATGGACGTTTTCGTCGTCCGCCATCCGCAAGGCACGCTGCTGTTCGAGGCCGGCTTCGGCCGCCATCTGCACGAGCATCTGCAGAGCGTGCCCTGGCTGATGCGCGTGCTGTCGAAGGTGCAGCCGGCGACGCCGCTCGACGCCCAGTTGAAGGCTGCCGGCCTGCCGCCGGAGCGGCTGGCCGGCGTGTTTCTGACGCACACGCACTGGGACCACGTCGGCGCCCTGCAGGATCTGCCCGGCGTGCCGGTGTACCTGCCGCGCGTCGAGCGCGACTTCATCGCCCACGGCGGCGAGGCCACCGCGCTGCTGCGCAGCTTCGGCGAGCTGAACTACCGCCTGTACGACTTCGACGGGCCGCCGTACGCCGGCTTCGCGGCGAGCCACGACGTGTTCGGCGACGGCAGCGTCGTCGTCGTGCCGGCCGGCGGCCATACGCCCGGCGCCGTCGTCGCCTTCGTCCGCGGCGCCGATCACGACTACGCGCTGATCGGCGATCAGGCCTGGCAGCGCGAGGGCGTCGATATTCCCGCCGAGAAGCCGTGGCTGTCGCGGCTGATGGTCGACGACGACGCGGCCGGTGTGCGCCGCAACCTCGTCGACCTGCATCGGCTGCAGCAGGCCAATCCGCGACTGCTGGTCGTGCCGTCGCACGACCGTCGCGTGACCGCGACGCTGCCGCGGCTGGCGCCGGCGCAGTCCTGAGCGTCGGCACGGCGGCGGCGATCCCGCACGCCGCCGCGCCATGCGCTGCCGTAGCGGCCGCGGGCCGTGGCCGTGATGCCGGCGGCGGCGGTCGCCGCCGCGCCACGAATCCGTCGCCACGGGCTGACGGGCGGCGCCGTGCGCTCCCGGGCCGCGCACGCGCGTCGGGCCTTTGACGCATCCGGGCGGGAACGGAAGTTGCCTCGATGGCCGCGAACCGTCACGAATTTCCGCACGATGAACGAGATGGACGTCAGTCACGTACTCGCGCAGATCCGCACGCTGCAGGCGCAGGCCGGCGCGGCGCCGGCGCGCGCTGCGGCCGTGGCCCCGGCGGCACAGGACGGCGGCGGCTTCGCGACGCTGCTGAAAACCGCGATTGGCGAGGTCAACCAGTCGCAGAACAGCGCGGCGCAGCTGCAACAGTCCTTCGCGCTCGGCGACCGCGACACCGAGCTGTCGTCGGTGATGCTCGCCAGCGCCAAGGCGCAGGTGCAGTTCAAGGCGATGACCGAGGTGCGCAACCGCCTGGTGGCGGCGTACCAGGACATCATGAACATGCCGCTGTAAGGGGCCGCGCACCATGGCTACGCTTTCACTGCCCGCCGCCCGTCAGCTCAAGGACATTCCGGCCCTGCGCCAGCTCGCGGTGCTGGCCGGCATCGCCGTCGCCGTGGCGATTGGCCTGGCGATCTGGTCCTGGTCGCAGAAGCCGGGCTACGTGCCGGTCTACGCCGGCCTGTCCGACAAGGATTCGGCGGAACTGGCCGACGCGCTGCGCGCCGCCGACATTCCGATGAAGCTGGAGGCCGGCACCGTCACCGTGCCGCAGGCGCAGCTCTATGACGCGCGTCTCAAGCTCGCCGCGCAGGGCCTGCCGCGCGGCAGCAGCCAGGGTTTCGAGCTGATCCAGCAGGAGCAGGGCTTCGGCACCAGCCAGTTCATCGAGAACGCGCGCTACCAGCACGCGCTCGAAACCGAGCTGGCGCGCACCATCGGCAATCTGCAGCCGGTGCGCGCCGCGCGCGTGCATCTGGCGATCCCCAAGCCCTCGGCGTTCGCGCGCAAGAGCGATGCGCCGAGCGCCTCGGTATTCATCGAGCTGTACTCGGGCCGCCAGCTCGAAGGCGACCAGGTCGCCTCGATCGTGCACCTCGTCGCCGCCAGCGTGCCGGGCCTGCTGCCGGCGGCGGTGACGGTGATCGACCAGTTCGGCCATCTGCTGACCAACGATGCCGACAGCGCGCTGGCCAAGACCGCCGAGCAGTTCGACTACACGCGGCGCGTCGAGTCGGACTACCAGCGGCGCATCGAGCAGCTGCTGACGCCGATGGTCGGTGCCGGCCGCGTCAACGCGCAGGTCGCCGCCGATCTCGATTTCGCCGAAACCGAGGAAGCGCGCGAACAGTACGGCGCCGATCCCGCCAAGCTGCGCAGCGAGCAGACCTCTGAAGACATCCAGCGCGGCGCCGCGAAGACGCCGGCCGGCGTGCCCGGCGCGACCAGCAATCAGCCGCCGCCGCAGACCGCGAATCCGCCGCTGAACCAGCTGGCCGGCGGCGCCGCGGCCGGCAGCGACGGCGACCTGCAGTCGCAGAGCCGTCAGGCAACGCGCAACTACGAGCTCGACCGCACCGTCAGCCACACCCGGCAGTCGGTCGGCCGCCTCAAGCGCCTGTCGATCGCGGTGCTGGTCGATCACGTGCCGCGCGTTGAAGGCGAGGGCAAGGAACAGAAGACCGTGCTCAAGCCGCTGAGCGCGGACGAACTCGCCAAGGTCGAAGCGCTGGTCAAGGAGGCGGTCGGCTTCGATGCCGCGCGCGGCGACTCGGTTTCGGTGCAGAACTCCGCCTTCATCGTCGGCGAGACGCTGACGCCGGAGGCGCTGCCGGTCTGGGAACAGCCGCAGGTGCTGTCGATCGCGCGTCAGGCCGGCGGCGTGCTGCTGGTGCTGGCGCTGATCGTCTTCATCCTGCGTCCGGCGCTGCGCCAGCTGCTCGGCGCCTCGACCGGTGCGCCGGCGCTCGAAGGCACGGTCGAGGACACGCCGGCGGCGCCGCCGCTGGTCGACGATCGCGTGACGCTGAGCAGCGAGCCGCCGCCGCCGTCGCCGTACGAGCAGCGCCTGCAGCTTGCGCGCAAGGCGGTCGCCGAGGACCCGAAACGCGTCGCCCAGGTCGTCAAGAGCTGGATCGGCCAGGAGGGCGCATGAAGCCGCGCCCGTCACGCCCGCCGGAGTGCCGCCGATGAGCGAAGCCGCCGTTCCCGGCGTCGAACGCGCCGCGATCCTGCTGATGTCGCTCGGCGAGGCCGAAGCCGCCGAGGTGCTCAAGCACATGAGCGCCAAGGATGTGCAGAAAGTCGGCGCGGCGATGGCCTCGCTGTCCAGCGTCACGCGCGAGCGCGCCACCGACGTGATGCAGCGCTTCGTCAGCGAACTCGACGACCAGACCTCGCTCGGCGTCGGCGCCGACGATTACGTGCGCCGCGTGCTGGTCAACGCGCTCGGCGCCGACAAGGCCTCGGGCCTGATCGACCGCATCCTGCTTGGCCGCAACAGCAAGGGCCTGGAAGCGCTGAAGTGGATGGAGACGCGCGCGGTCGCCGATCTGGTCCGCAACGAACACCCGCAGATCGTCGCGATCGTGCTCGCCTATCTCGATCCGGACCAGGCCGCCGAGATCGTGCAGCTGCTGCCCGAGCGCATGCGCGGCGACGTGCTGATGCGCATCGCCCGGCTCGACGGCATCCAGCCGCAGGCGCTGCGCGAGCTCGACGAGATCATGGAGAAGCAGTTCTCCGGCGGCAGCAATCTGAAGTCGTCGAGCGTCGGCGGCGTCAAGGTCGCCGCCACCATCCTCAACCTGATGGACTCGGCTGCCGAGCAGGCGATCGTCGCCAAGATCGGCGAGGTCGACGCCGACCTCAGCCAGCGCATCCAGGACCTGATGTTCGTGTTCGACGATCTCGCCGCGGTCGACGACCGCAGCGTGCAGACGCTGCTGCGCGAAATCTCGACCGAGACGCTGGGCCTGGCGCTGAAGGGCGCCGACCCGCGCGTGCGCGACAAGATTCTCAAGAACATGTCGAAGCGCGCCGGCGAAATGCTGGTCGAGGACATGGAAGCCAAGGGGCCGGCCAAGCTCGCCGACGTCGAGGCCGCGCAGAAGGACGTCCTCGCCGTCGCGCGCCGCCTCGCCGAGAGCGGCGCGATCGTGCTCGGCAACGGCGAGGCCTTCGTCTGATGCGCGCCGCGAGCGGCGGAGCGCGCCGATGATGAGCGAGCCGCAGCCGGGCGGCGAGGTCATCGCCGATCCCGACGCGCGTCTGACGCGCTGGTCGCTGCCGGTGTTCGACGCGCCGGCCGATGCCGCGCCGCCGACCGCGCAGGCGATCGAGGACATCGAGGCCGCGGCCTACGAGGAGGGCAAGCGACGCGGCTACGAGGACGGCGTACAGGCCGGCCGCGAGGACATGCGCCGCGAGGCGGCGCGGCTGCGCGCGCTGATCGAGCAGATCGCGCGGCCGCTCGCGCAGCTCGACGAGGACGTCGAACGCGCGCTCGTCGATCTGGCCTGCGCGCTGGCGCGCAAGCTCGTCGACGAGAGCCTGCAGTGCGAGCCGCAGCACGTGGTGACGCTGGCGCGCACGGCGCTGGCGGCGCTGCCGCCGGATCTGCGCGACATCCGCCTGTACGCGCATCCGGACGATGCGGCGCTGCTGCGCGAGCAGCTGCAGCCGCCGCCGGAAGCGCAGCAGTTCCGCGTGCTCGACGACGCGCAGCTGCAGCGCGGCGACTGCCGCGTGCAGACCGAATCGAGCTATCTCGACGCCCGCCTCGATACGCGTCTGGCGCTGGCCGCCGCGGCGCTGGCCGGAGCGGCGTCGTGAGCGCGGCGAGCGGCGAATGGCGGCGCGCCGCGGCGCAGCGCCTCGGCGCCGGCCTGCTGCGGCAGCGCAGCGCCGTCGCCGATCTCGCCACTCTGCGTCCGGAAGGACGCCTGCAGCGCGTCGTCGGCCTGACCCTCGAAGCGGTCGGCTGCCGCCTGCCGATCGGTGCGCGCGTGCGCGTCGACACCGCCGACGGTCACGGCCTCGAAGCCGAAGTCGTCGGCTTCGCCGGCGAGCGCACCTTTCTGATGCCGACCGCCGACATGCGCGGCCTGACGCCGCAGGCGCGCGTGCATCCGCTGTCCGGCGGCGCCGGCATCGTCGCCGGCGACGGCCTGCTCGGCCGCGTGCTCGACGCCGAGGGCGCGCCGATCGACGGCGGCGGCCGCCTGCAGGCCGACGGTCATGCGCGGCTCGACGCGCCGAGCATCAACCCGCTGGCGCGCGCGCCGGTGACGGCGCCGCTCGACGTCGGCGTGCGCGCGATCAACGCGCTGCTGACGGTCGGACGCGGCCAGCGGCTCGGCCTGTTCGCCGGCACCGGCGTCGGCAAGTCGACGCTGCTCGGCATGATGACGCGCTTCACGCGCGCCGACGTGGTGGTCGTCGGCCTGATCGGCGAACGCGGCCGCGAAGTGCGCGAATTCCTCGACAAGAGCCTCGGCGCCGAAGGCCGGCGGCGCGCCGTGGTCGTCGCCACGCCGGCCGACCGCTCGCCGCTGCTGCGTCTGCGCGCGGCCTATACGGCGACGGCGATCGCCGAACATTTCCGCGACCGCGGCCGCCACGTGCTGCTGCTGATGGATTCGCTGACGCGCTTCGCGCAGGCGGCGCGCGAGATCGGCCTGGCGGTCGGCGAGCCGCCGACCACGCGCGGCTATCCGCCGTCGGTGTTCGCGCGCCTGCCGGCGCTGGTCGAGCGCGCCGGCAACGGCCGCGAAGGGCAGGGCTCGATCACCGCGTTCTACACGGTGCTGACCGAAGGCGACGATCTGCAGGATCCGATCGCCGACGCCGCGCGCGGCATTCTCGACGGCCACATCGTGCTGTCGCGCGCGATCGCCGATGCCGGCCTGTATCCGGCGATCGACATCGAAGCCTCGATCTCGCGCGTCATGCACGACGTCGTCGGCGACGCGCAGATGCAGAAGGCGCGCGCGCTGCGCACGCTGTTCTCGGCGTACCAGCGCAACCGCGATCTCATCAACATCGGCGCCTACCAGCGCGGCGCCGATCCGAAAGTCGACGCGGCGCTCGAACGCTGGCCGCGCATCGAGGATTTCCTGAAGCAGTCCGTGCACGAGGCGGCCTCTTTCGACGACAGCCGCCGCCGGCTCGAAGAACTGCTCGCCTAGTACGGAGGAGAAGCATCATGGCCAGCCATTTTTCGTCCGCGCGCCTGCAGCCGCTGCAGCAGCTCGCCGATACGCGCGAGAGCGAGGCGGCGCGCCGCCTGCTCGACGCGCAGCGCCTGAAGGCCGAGCGCGAACAGCGCCTCGCCGAACTGGCCCGCTACCGCGAGGAGTACGAGCGCCAGCCGGCGGCGGCGACGCCGCAGCTGCTGCGCAACCGCCAGGCTTTTCTCGAACGCCTGCGCGAAGCCGAGCGTTTCCAGCGCCAGCTGGTCGAGCAGGCGCAGCGCGGGGTCGATCAGGGCCGCGCGCAATGGCTGCTGCAGCAGCGCGAGACGCGCACCGTCGCCGAGCTGACCGCCTGCTACGTGGCCCGCGAGCAGCGCGAGGAAGCACGCCGCGAGCAGTGCCGCCACGACGAACTGGCGACGCAGAACCATTTGCGCGCGCAGCGCGCGGAGGCTGATTGAACGCAGCGCCCGCGACCGCGTCGCCGGCCGCCGCCGTGCCGGCCGCGGCGGCGCGCGGCGAGGGCGCGCCGGCGGCGGATCGCGCCGAGGCGAGCGCGAGCGGCGCATTCGCGGCGCTGCTCGGCGAGGCCGCAGTGGCCCAGCCGACGGCGCCGCGCGCGAAAGCCGCGGCCGCGGCGCCCTCTTCGGCACCCGCCGCGACCGGGCTCGACGGCGACGGCGACGCCGCGGCGTCGGCGGATGCTGCCGGCCCGGCCCGCGCGACCGACGATGCGTCGGGCGCTGCCGAACCCACACCAGCGGACACGAGCGATGCGGCGCCGGATCCCGCGCCGGCCGCCGAGCCCGGCGACTGGCTCGCGCTGCTGCGCCAGAGCCTCGGACTCGCCCCCGGTGCGTCGGCCGCGACGCCGGCGGCGACCCCGGACGAGGGCGCGCGCGGCGCCGCCCGGCCTGCCGCACCCGCGGCGAGCGCCAATGCCGGCGCCACGCCGGCGGGGGCCGCGGTTCTTGCGTCCGGTTCCGGGCTGAATCCGGTGCCGCCGGAGGCCGCGGCGCCGCCGCTGTTTGCGCTCGCCGGGACGGCGGACGATGGCGGCGACGCGCCCGCTGTCGAGCCGCTGCCGGACCCGACGCTCAGTGCCGACGCCGCGCGGTTCGGCGCCGCGGCGGCGCTGCCGGGCGCGCTCGCCGGTGCGCCGCCGGCCGCCGATGCGTCGTCGACGGCGGCCAGTCCGTTGCCGATGACGCTGCCGCCCGATCATCCGGAATTCACCGATGCGCTCGGCGAGCGCATCGTCTGGATCACCGACCGCGGTCTCGGCGAGGCGCAGATCGAGCTGCATCCGCTCGACCTCGGCAGCCTCACGGTGCGCGTGCAGATTCGCGGCGACGAAGCGCAGATCGCGTTCACCGCGGCGCAGCCGGCGACGCGCGCGCTGCTGCAGAACGCGCTGCCGCAGCTGCGCGAGCTGCTCAGCGTGCAGGGCCTGCAGCTGCTGCGCGCGCAGGTCGACGCGCGCGTCGCGCCGGCGCGCGGCGGCGACGCCGCTTTCGACACGCCGCGCGAGGCGCGCGAGACGGCCACGCGCGTGCGTCGCGTCGGCCGGCTCGAACTGGTCGACGCCTACGCCTGAAATCCGTCGCGCCTTTTGCGCGCGCCGCCGCCGGATTTCCGGCGCGCTGTGTCGGTTCGCAAACCCGGCGTTTCGCAGCGCAGGCCGGCGCCACGACGGAAAACCAGCGCGGCAGCGCCGTTCGTCGCCATCCGGCACCGCGCGGCGACCGTTCGCGACGAAGGCACCGGGTCTGGAACACGTCTTGCTCGGCGTCGGCATCGCAACGCCGTTCCAGGACCCGAGATGGCCAGCGCCGCCACCGACGAAACGAAGTCCGCTGCAGCCCCGAAGAAAAGCGCATCGCCGCTGCCGGCGATCCTGATCGCCGTCGTGCTGTCGACCGGCGCCAGTGCCGGCATCAGCTTCATGCTGACGCGGCACGAGCTGGCGGCGCGGGACGCGGCCAAGCAGGCCGAGGCCGAAGGCGGCGAGGGCGCCGCCGCGGCGGCCAAGAAGGAGCCGCCGAACTACGTGCCGCTCGATCCGGCCTTCGTCGTCAACCTGGAGAGCGACGACACCCGCTTCCTGCAGGTGCAGGTGCAGCTGATGACGCGCGACGCGCACGCCGTCGACCTCATCAAGCTGCACGAGCCGCGCATCCGCAACACCCTGCTGCTGCTGTTCTCGCAGCAGCAGCAGCAGGACATCGCCACGCGTGCCGGCAAGGAAAAGCTGCAGGCCACGGTGCTCGCCGAGATCCAGAAGATCCTCAGCGAGGAGACCGGCAAGCCGCTGGTCGAAGCCGTCTACTTCACCAGCTTCGTCACGCAATGAGCAACGATCTTCTCTCGCAGGACGAGATCGACGCGCTGCTGCACGGCGTCGATTCGGGCAAGGTCGACACCACGCCGGCGCCGGCGGCGCCGGGCGAGGCGCGTCCCTTCGATTTCACCTCGCAGGAACGCATCGTGCGCGGCCGCATGCCGACGCTGGAAATGGTCAACGAGCGTTTCGCGCGTCTGTTCCGCATTTCGCTGTTCAACATGCTGCGCCGCACGCCGGAGCTGACGGTGGTCGGCATCGAGACGGTGAAGTTCTCCGAGTACACGCACTCGCTGTTCGTGCCGACCAGCCTCAACCTGATCCGCGTCAAGCCGCTGCGCGGCACGGCGCTGTGCATCTTCGAGCCGCGTCTGGTGTTCACCGTCGTCGACAATTTCTTCGGCGGCGACGGCCGTCTGCCGACCAAGATCGAGGGTCGCGAGTTCACGCCGACCGAGATGCGCGTGATCCAGCTGCTGCTGCGCCAGGTCTTCACCGACCAGCAGGAAGCCTGGAGCCCGGTACTCGGTCTCGATTTCGAGTACCTGAACTCCGAGGTCAATCCGCATTTCGCCAACATCGTCTCGCCGGGCGAGATCGTCGTCGTCTGCAAGTTCAAGATCGAGCTGGAAGGCGGCGGCGGCCATCTGCACCTGACGTTTCCGTATTCGATGCTCGAACCGATCCGCGATCTGCTCGACGCCGGCATCCAGTCCGATCGCGGCGACAAGGACGAGCGCTGGCCTCTGGCGCTGCGCGAGCAGGTCCGCGATCTCGAGGTCGAGACCAGCTGCGAGCTGCTGCGCGCGACGATGAGCCTGCGCCAGCTGACCCAGCTCAAAGCCGGCGACGTGATTCCGGTGACGCTGCCGCGCACGCTGGAATTGTGCGTCGAGGACGTGCCGCTGTTCCGCGGCAGCTTCGGTGTCGCCAACGGCCGCAACGCCGTTCGCATCCAGGACGTGATCCGCCGCGGCAGCTTGCCGGCGAGCGTGCGCGAGTCCGTATGAGCGTGCGGTCCGGCTGTCCTCCGGCTTCGCCCGCGCGCCCGCCGTCGTCCGGCGCGGCGCGCCCCCCGCTGACTGTCTTCACCGTGGAGAATCATCCGTGAGCACCACCAAGGCGCCGGAAGCGGCGCGCGCCACCTTCCAGACACTGGAGGACCGTCCGCTGCCGAGCGGCGGCGGCGACGTCAATCTCGATGTCATTCTCGATGTGCCGGTGACACTGTCGATGGAAGTCGGCCGTGCGCGCGTGCCGATCCGCAATCTGCTGCAGCTCAATCAGGGCTCGGTCGTCGAACTGGAGCGCGCCGCCGGCGAACCGCTCGATGTCTACGCCAACGGCACGCTGATCGCGCATGGCGAGGTCGTGGTCGTCAACGAGAAGTTCGGCATCCGCCTGACCGACGTGGTCAGCCCGGCCGAACGCATTCGCAAGCTCAAGTGAACGACGCACTCGGTACCGCGCCGGCCGTCGCGCCCGCGGTCGCGGCCGCTCCGAACGTGCCGCACGCGCCGGGACCGGCGAGCGTCGCCGGCGCGTTCGGCAGTCTGGTCGTGGTCCTGCTGCTGATCGTCGCGCTCGGCTGGGCGGCGCGGCGTCTGCAGCAGTGGCGCGGCGCGCGCGGCGGCCTGCTGCAGGTGCTCGGTGGCGCTTCGCTCGGCGGCAAGGAGCGCGTCGTCGTGCTGCGCGCCGGCGAGGCGCACTTCCTGATCGGCGTCGCCCCGGGCGGCGTCAGCCTGCTGCATCGCTTCGATGCCGCGCCCGAGCTCGCGCCGGACGCCGGTGCGGCGACGCCGGCCGAAGGTGCGTTCGCGGCGCGCCTGCGCGAGCTGCTCGGCCCGCGGAGCGCACCATGAGCCGGACGGCGAACGGCCGCGTGCGCGCCGGCCTGACCCTGCTTGCGCTGTTGTGCGCCGCTCTGCCCGGCGCGGTCGCCGCCGCCGGCCTGCCCGGCGTGACGGCGACGCCGGTCGGCGGCGGCGCGACGCAGTACAGCGTCAACGTCGAAGTGCTGCTGCTGATGACGCTGCTGACGCTGCTGCCGGCGCTGCTGCTGTGCATGACGGCGTTCACGCGCATCGTCGTCGTGCTCGGCCTGCTGCGGCAGGCGCTCGGCACCAACCAGACACCGAGCAATCAGATCCTCGTCGGCCTGGCGCTGCTGCTGAGCTTCTTCGTGATGGCGCCGGTGCTGCAGAAGGTCTACGAGGACGGCGCGCGGCCGTACATGGACGGCCAGCTCGCCTTCGAGCCGGCGCTGGCCGCCGGCGCTAAGCCCTTGCGCGGTTTCATGCTCGCGCAGGTGCGCGATGCCGATCTGTTGACGTTCACGCGGATCGCCGGCCACGAGGCCTACGCGACGCCGGACGATATCCCGTTCACGGTGCTGGCCGCGGCGTTCGTCACCTCGGAGCTGACGACGGCATTCCAGATCGGTTTCCTGCTGTTCATTCCGTTCGTCGTCATCGACCTCGTGGTGTCGAGCGTGCTGATGAGCATGGGCATGATGATGCTGTCGCCGATGCTGGTGTCGCTGCCGTTCAAGCTGATGCTGTTCGTGCTGGTCGACGGCTGGTCGCTGGTGATGGGCATGCTCGCCGCTTCGTTCCACGCCGCCGGCTGACGCGCGATGACGCCCGAGACCGTTCTGACGCTGGCGCGCGACGCGCTGTGGCTGACGCTGCTGCTGGCGGCGCCGCTGCTGCTCGCGGCGCTGGTCGTCGGCGTGCTGGTCGGCGTCGTGCAGGCGGCGACGCAGATCAACGAAATGACGCTCAGCTTCATCCCCAAGCTGATCGCGCTCGCCGCGGTGCTGGTCGCCGCCGGACCGTGGATGCTGCGCACGCTGGTCGAGTACACGCGCCAGCTGATCGAGTCGATTCCGGGGCTGCTGAACTGATGAGGACGCCCGCCATGGCAAGCGCAGCGCAGCCGTCCGCTGCGCCGTCCGTTGCGCTGTCCGATCGGGCGATGCCGCCGGCTTGCTTCGTCGCCGCGCGCCCCGCGGCGGCCGCCCGGAATCTTGCCGTAGAGCTTGCATCGTGCGCTTCACCGACGCGCAACTGATCGCCTGGCTGCAGCAGTTCGCGTGGCCGCTGGCGCGCATCAGCTCGGCGCTGCTGATCGCGCCGGTGCTCGGCTCGGCGCGCGTCAGCGCACGCATCCGCATGCTGCTGGCGCTGTTGCTGACGCTGCTGATCGCGCCGCAGCTGCCGGCCGCGGCGCCGGTGGGACTGTTCGGCGCCGACTGGTGGGCGATCCTGCTGCAGCAGCTGGCGATCGGCCTGCTGATCGGCTTCACGCTGCAGCTGGTGTTCGAGGCGGTGACGCTGGCCGGCGAGCTGATCTCGGCGAGCGCGAGCCTGAGCTTCGCGACGCTCGCCGATCCGCTGCGCGGCGTGTCGACGCCGGTGATCGGCCAGTTCCTGACGATCTCGGCGACGCTGCTGTTCCTCGCGCTCGGCGGCCATCTGCAGCTGGTCGGCTGGCTGGCGCGCTCGTTCAGCCTGATGCCGGTCGCCGCCGATGGCGTCGGCATCGCGCAGGTCGGCAGCGTGCTGCGCTTCTCGGGCCAGCTGTTCGCCGGCGGTCTGGCGCTGGCGCTGCCGCTGCTGATCGCGCTGCTGACGGTGAATCTCGCGCTCGGTGTCATCAGCCGCTCGGCGCCGGCGCTGAACCTGTTCGCGGTCGGCTTTCCGCTGAGCCTGATCGGCTGTCTGGTGCTGCTGTATCTGGCGATGCCGGCGATGCTCGAACATATCGAGGTCTTGTTCGACGGCGGCTGGATGGCGTTGGCGGGATGGCTGCAGTGAGGGCTGCTGCTCTCATGTTGCTGCGTGGGGTCCCTGATCGGGCTTTTGATTTCGCGCTGACGCGCGCCTCACTTTTCTTTGCTTGTGCAAAGAAAAGTAAGCAAAAGAAAGCACATCCCTGGGGCCGCACTTCGCTGCGCGAAGTGCCCTGTGCTGCTCACGTGCTCGGGACCGTCGCCGACGCGGCATCCCTGCCGCGACGACGACTTGGCCGGCCATCCTGGCCGGCCATTCCCTGCGCGCGCTGCGCTGCTCGGTGCGGCCCAAGGGGACCCGAACGGCAAAAGCAACGGCAGAGCGCGGCGGCAAGCACGCTTTGCTGTTTTCTTCCGGGTCCCCTTTGCGTCGCGCCGAGAAGTGCAGCGTCTGCTGCCAACGCGTCTGGTGATGCGCGAGCCGACCTGGGGCCTGTTCGACGGCGGTTCGATGGTGCTGGCGGGAGGGCTGCAGTGAGGGCGGCGGCTCCCGGCTTGGGTTGCGTTTCGCTTGATCGGGCTTTTGATTTCGCGCTGAGGCGCGCCTCACTTTTCTTTGCTTGTGCAAAGAAAAGTAAGCAAAAGAAAGCACACCCCTGGGGCTGCACTTCGCTGCGCGAAGTGCCCTGTGCTGCTCACGTGCTCGGGGCCGTCGCCGACGCGGCATCCGTGCCGCGACGGCGACTTGGCCGGCCGTCCTGGCCGGCCATTCCCTGCGCGCGCTGCGCTGCTCGGTGCGGCCCAAGGGGACCCGAACGTCAAAAGCAACGGCAGAGCTTCGCGGCGAGCACGCTTTGCTGTTTTCTTTTGGGTCCCCTTTGCGGAGCGCCGAGAAGCGCAGCCGGTCCGGGGCTGTCCGGCGCTGACTGTCTGAGCGGTGCGCAGCACCGCGAGTTTCAGCGCCGGCCGGACCGGCGAGCATCGCAGGGAACCCGAGCGCAGCGAGGGCGCGTAAGCCAGGGGTGTGTTTCTCTTGCCTACTTCTCTTTGCACAAGCAAAGAGAAGTAGGGCGCGCGATAGCGCGAAATCCACGGCCCGATCAAGCCTTCCGCGCAGCAGAACGAGCGAATAAGCCGATCGGCGGGACGGGTTCGCTCGCGCTCGCAGGCGACACTGTGCGATCCGGCTCATGAGCGACCCGCAGCGCACCGAACGCCCCACACCCAAACGCCTGCGCGAAGCCCGCGAGCGCGGCGAACTGCCGCGCTCGCGCGAACTGGCGTCGGCAGTCGTCGTCGGCACTGGCGTGTTGCTGCTGATGGCGGCGGGGCCGGGCATCGCAGCGCGCAGCGCCAGCTGGCTCAAGCGCGCGCTGCAGCCGGACGCGGCGCTGCTCGCCGATCCCGAGCGCCTGCTGGCCTGGGCCGGCACCCTGTTCGCGCAGGGCTTCCTGATCGTGCTGCCGCTGCTGGTCGCCGGCCTCGTCGCCGCGATCGTCGGGCCGCTGCTGCTCGGCGGCTGGAACTTCTCGGTCAAGGCGCTGCGTTTCGATGTCGGCAAGATCAATCCGATCACCGGCCTCGGCCGCGTGTTCTCGGCGCAGGCACTGGTCGAGCTCGGCAAGGGCGTCATCAAGTCGACGCTGCTCGGCGCGCTGGCCGCGACTTTCCTGTGGCGGCACCATGACGGCTTTCTGGCGCTGGTGCGCATGGATCTCGCCGCCGGCATCGGCGACGGCCTCGCGCTCGCGCTCGATGCGCTGCTGTGGCTGGCCGGCGGGCTGCTGGTGATCGCCGCGATCGACGCGCCGTACCAGTGGTACGCGTCGCTCAAACGTCTGCGCATGACGCGCCAGGAAGTGCGCGACGAGTTCAAGCAGGCCGAGGGCAGCCCGGAAGTGAAGGGCCGCCTGCGCCGCCTGCAGGCCGAGCGCTCGCGGCGCCGCATGATCGCCGCGGTGCCCGGCGCCGACGTGGTCGTCGTCAACCCGACGCACTACGCGGTGGCGCTCAAGTACGACGCGCCGAAGATGCGCGCGCCGCGCGTCGTCGCCAAGGGCGTCGACGAAGTGGCGCTGGCGATCCGCGAGGCGGCGCGCCAGGCGAAAGTCACCCTCGTCGAGGCGCCGCCGCTGGCGCGCGCGCTGTACCGCAGCGCGGCGCTCGACGCGGAGATCCCGGTCGGCCTCTACGCCGCCGTCGCGCAGGTGCTCACCTACGTTTATCAGCTGCGCCAGTACGCGGCCGGCCACGGCGCCGCGCCTGGCACGCGGCCTGCACCGCCGTCGCAGCCCGACCTCGGCGAGGTGCCGGACGGGCAGCCCGACGAATAAAGCCGCCCGCAAACGATGAATCTCAACGCCCTGCTGCAGAACCTGCGCGGACTCGAACGCAAGGGCCTGGCCGCGCCGATCCTGCTGTTGATGGTGCTGGCGATGATGGTGGTGCCGCTGGCGACGCCGGTGCTCGATCTGATGTTCACGCTGAACATCGCGATCGCCATCGTCGTGCTGCTCGGCGTCGTCTACGTGCTGCGGCCGATGGACTTCTCGGCGTTTCCGACCGTGCTGCTGTTCGTCACCCTGCTGCGTCTGGCGCTGAACGTCGCCTCGACGCGCGTCGTGCTGCTGCACGGCCACGAGGGCACGCACGCCGCCGGCCGCGTCATCGAGGCCTTCGGCAACTTCGTGGTCGGCGGCAACTACGCGGTCGGCTTCGTCGTCTTCATCATCCTGACGATCGTCAACTTCATGGTCGTCACCAAGGGCGCCGAGCGCGTCTCGGAAGTTTCGGCGCGCTTCATCCTCGATTCCTTGCCCGGCAAGCAGATGGCGATCGACGCCGATCTCAACGCCGGCCTGATGACGCGCGAGGAAGCGCGCGAGCGCCGCAACGAGGTGCGCGAGGAAGCCGACTTCTACGGCTCGATGGACGGCGCCAGCAAGTTCATCCGCGGCGACGCCCTGGCCGGCATCCTGATCCTGGTCATCAACGTCATCGGCGGCCTGCTGATCGGCACCATGCAGCACGGCCTCGGCCTCGGCGACGCGCTGAAGAACTACACGCTGCTGGCGATCGGCGACGGCCTCGTCGCGCAGGTGCCGTCGCTGCTGCTGTCGACCGCGGTCGCGGTGCTGGTGACGCGCATGTCGAAGTCGCAGGACATGTCGCAGCAGGTCGTCGGCCAGGTCTTCGGCCAGCCGCGCGTGCTGGCGATCGCGGCGCTGGTGCTGGCGCTGATCGGCTTCGTGCCGGGCATGCCGAACCTCGTCTTCCTGCTGCTCGCCGGCGGCTGCGGCGGGCTCGCGCATCTGCTCGCCAAGCGACAGCGCAACGCCGCCGCCGCGCCGCCGCCGCCCGCGGCGCCGAGCGCGCCGGCCGAACTCGGCTGGGACGACGTCGGCCGCACCGATGCGATCGGCCTCGAAGTCGGCTATCGCCTGATCCCGATGGTCGACGCGCGCCAGGGTGGCGAGCTGATGGCGCGCATCAAGGGCGTGCGCAAGAAGCTGACGCAGGACATCGGCTTTCTGATTCCGCCGGTGCACATCCGCGACAACCTCGAACTGCAGCCGTCGAGCTACCGCCTGCTGGTGCACGGCGTGCCGGTCGCCGAGGCGCAGGTCTATCCGGACCGCGATCTGGCGCTGAATCCGGGCCGCGTGTTCGGCACGCTCGACGGCATCCAGACCACCGATCCGTCGTTCGGCATGCCGGCGGTGTGGATCGAGCGCGGCGCGCGCGAGCACGCGCAGACGCTCGGCTACAGCGTCGTCGACTGCTCGACGGTGGTCGCCACGCATCTGTCGCAGGTCATCCAGAACCACGCGCACGAGCTGTTCGGCCACGACGAGGCGCAGGCGCTGCTCGCGCAGCTCGCCAAGCAGGCGCCGAAGCTCGCCGAGGACCTGGTGCCGAAGCTCCTGCCGCTGACCGTGTTCACGCGCGTGCTGCAGGCCCTGCTGGTCGAGCGCGTGCCGATCCGCCATCTGCGCGTGATCGCCGAGGCTTTGGCGGAGGGCGCCGCACGCAGTCAGGATCCCGTCGCCCTTGCCGGCCACGTGCGCGTCGCGCTGGGCCGACAGATCGTTCAGGAAATCAACGGCATGGCGCCGGAGCTGCCGGTGCTGACGCTGGGCGCGCCGCTGGAACAAGTCCTGCAGGACTCGCTCAAGAGCGGCGGTGCGGCGATCGAGCCGGGACTGGCCGAACGCATGCATCGCTCGCTGGCTGAAAGCGCACGCAAGCAGGAAGAGGCCGGACAGCCGGCCGTGCTGCTGGTGCCCGGTGGCCTGCGACCGCTGCTCGCCCGATTCACCCGCCAGACCGTACCCGGATTGCACGTGCTGTCGTTCGACGAAGTCCCCGACAACAAGCGCATCCGCATGGTCGGCGCCATCGCCTGAGGTCGCGAAGAAGAGCTCGCATGAAGATCAAGAGATTCCTGGCGAAGAACATGCGCGAGGCGATCCGCCTCGTCCGCGAGGAGCTGGGCCCGGAGGCGGTGATTCTGTCGAATCATCGCGCCGGCGACGGCATCGAAGTCGTCGCCGCCACCGACTACGACGCCGCGCTGATGCAGCAGGCGGTGCGCCGCGCGGCGCCGCCGCCGGAGCCGCCATCGTCACCGGCGCCCGCACCGATGACGCCCTCGGGCGGCGGCCACGACCCGCTGCCGGCCCCGGCGCCGCCGCCGTCGCCGGAACTGCAGCAGCTGCGCCGCGAACTCGGCGGCATGCGCAAGCTGCTCGAATCGCAGATGGCCGGCATGGCTTGGCGCGAGCTGCGCGAGCATCCGCAGCGCCTGCGCGCGCTGCAGACGATGATCCAGCTCGGCGTCGAGCCGACGCTGGCGCGCGAGATCGCCGCCGAGCTGCCGGAGGCCAGCGACGACGAGCGCGCGCGCTTCCTGCCGCTCGGCCTGCTGACGCGGCGCCTGCCGGTGGTCCGCGACGACGTGCTGCTCGACGGCGGCGTCATCGCCCTGGTCGGTCCGACCGGCGCCGGCAAGACCACGACGCTGGCCAAGCTCGCGGCGCGCTACGCCGAGCGCCACGGCACGCGCGACCTGGCGCTGGTGACGACCGACCACTTCCGCGTCGGCGCCCAGGAGCAGCTGTTCACCTACGGCCGCCTGCTTGGCGTGCCGGTGCAGACCGCGGCCGGGCCCGACGAGCTGCGCGCGGTGCTGGCGCGGCTGTCGGACCGCAAGCTGGTGCTGATCGACACCGCCGGCGTCGGCCCGCGCGACGCGCAGCTGCAGGCGCAGCTCGCGGTCAAGGGCCACGGCGTGCAGAACTGGCTGGTGCTGTCGGCGACCACGCAGGCCGCCGATCTCGACGCCGTGATCCGCCGCTACGCGCCGACCGCGCCGAACGCCTGCGTGCTGACCAAGCTCGACGAAACGCTGCGCATCGGTGGCGTGCTGTCGGCGACGGTGCGCCACCACCTGCCGATCGCCTACTGCTGCGACGGCCAACGCGTGCCCGAGGATCTCGAGCTGGCGCGCGCCAACGCCCTGGTGCTGCGTGCGATGCAGCTCGCGCGGACCACGCCGGCCCGCGTCGACGACGCGACGCTGGCCCTGCAGTTCGGAGCCATCCATGCCGCACAGTGAAATCACGGGCCAGGCCGCCGGCCTGCGCCGCCTGCGCACACCCAAGCCGGTGCAGGTCATCGCCGTCACCAGCGGCAAGGGCGGCGTCGGCAAGACCTCGGTATCGGTCAACCTCGCGGTCGGCATGGCGCTCGACGGCAAGCGCGTGATGCTGCTCGACGGCGACCTCGGTCTCGCCAACGTCGACGTCATGCTCGGCCTGCAGCCTTCGTACAACCTCTCGCACGTGATCGCCGGGCAGTGCTCGCTCGACGACACGCTGATCGAGGGACCGGCCGGCGTCATGGTGGTGCCGGCGTCGAGCGGCAAGCGCAACATGGCCGAGCTGTCCGGCGCCGAGCACGCCGGCCTGGTGCGCGCGTTCTCGGATCTGCACCGGCCGCTCGACACGCTGATCGTCGACACCGCGGCCGGCATCGCCGACAGCGTCATCACCTTCTCGCAGGCGGCGCAGCAGGTGATCGTGGTTGTCACCAGCGATCCGCAGTCGCTGACCGACGCCTACGCGCTGATCAAGGTCCTGAGCCGCGACCACGGCATCTACCGCGTCCACGTGCTCGCCAATCAGGTGCACTCGCCGCGCGAGGCGCGCGAGATCTTCGAAAACCTGCGCCGCGTCTCCGAACGCTTTCTCGACATCACGCTGAGCTCGATGGGTTTCGTGCCGCACGACGAATGGCTCAAGCGCGCAGTGCGTCGCCAGCGCGCGGTGGTCGAGGCCTATCCGGCCGCGCCGAGCGCGGTGGCGCTGCGCGCGCTGGCGCGCGTCGCCACGAGCTGGGGGCCGCCGCTCGGCGCGCGCGGCAATCTCGAATTCTTCGTCGAACGCCTGATCGGCTCCGGCAACACGCCGGCGGGAGTGAGCGCATGAGCGGCGCAGCGATGCCGGCGCGGCCGGTGGCGATGGACGAGGGCGAGCTGGTGCGCCAGCACGCCGAACTGGTCAAGCGCATCGCCCATCATCTGGCGGCGCGGCTGCCGTCGAGCGTCGACGTCGACGACCTGATCCAGGCCGGTGTCATCGGCCTGATCGAGGCGGCGCGCCACTACAACGGCACGCGCGGCGCTTCGTTCGAGACCTACGCCGGCATTCGCATCCGCGGCGCCATGCTCGACGAGCTGCGCCAGACCGACTGGGCGCCGCGCTCGGTGCACCGCCGCGACCGCGAGGTCGCCGAGGCGATCCGCGAGATCGAGCAGGCGCGCGGCCGCGAGGCTCGCGACCAGGAGATCGCCGAGCATCTGAAGATCGGCCTGGCCGAATATCACGCGATCGTCCACGACGCCGCCCGCTGCCAGGTGCTGAGCCTCGACGACGGCGGCGAGGACGGCGACGAGACGCTCGATACGCCCGATCCGGGCGACGGGCCGCTGCAGCACCTGCAGCACGCCGAGTTCCAGCGCGAGCTGGCGCGCGCGATCGCCGAGCTGCCGGAACGCGAGCGCCTGGTGCTGTCGCTGTACTACGAGCGCGAGCTGAACCTGCGCGAGATCGGCGCGGTGCTGAAAGTCAGCGAGAGCCGCGTCTGCCAGATCCACGGCCAGGCGCTGCTGCGTCTGCGCGGGCGGCTCAAGTTATGGCGGGAGGCGGCCGCTATCTAGCAAAACGGCGTCCGCGGCGCGCCGCCGTTTCCCCCAACACGGAAAGGGACCGATGGACAAGAACATGAAGATCCTCGTCGTCGACGACTTCTCGACGATGCGCCGCATCGTGCGCAACCTGCTCGGCGATCTCGGCTACAGCCAGATCACCGAGGCCGACGACGGCAAGACCGCCTGGCCGCTGCTGCAGGCCGGCAGCTTCGACTTCGTCGTCACCGACTGGAACATGCCGGGCATGACCGGCATCGACCTGCTGCGCGCGATCCGCGCCGACGCCCGCATCGGCAAGACGCCGGTGCTGATGGTCACCGCCGAGGCGCAGCGCGACCAGATCATCGAGGCCGCGCAGGCCGGCGTGAACGGCTACATCATCAAGCCGTTCAACGCGGCCACGCTCAAGGAGAAGATCGACAAGATCTTCCAGCGCATCGGCGAGACGGCCTGAGGCCATGAGCGCGCCCAGCGAAGATCGTCAGCTCCTGATCGGCGCCCTGCGCGCCTGGCTCGAACGGCTCGAGAGCGGCGGCAGCATCGACGCGCCGCCGGCACTGGCCGAGCTGCTGCAGACGCAGGATCAGGCCTTCTACCGGCAGGTCGCCGAGCTGACGCGACGTCTGCATACGGCGGTCGTCGAGCTGCGTCTTGACGAGCGCCTGTCGCGGCTCGCCGGCGACGCGATCCCCGACGCGCGTTCGCGTCTGCATCACGTCGTGCACATGACCGAAGCGGCGGCGCACCGCACGCTCGATCTGGTCGACCAGATGCGCGGCATCGCCGCGCATATCGCGCAAGACGCCGCGGCGCTGCGCGACCACGGCCCGGCGCCGCTGGCCGCGTCGCTGGCAGCCGACGCGCAGGCGCTGCGCGGCCAGCTCAGCGAGCTGGCGACCGCACAGGAATACCAGGACCTCACCGGCCAGATCATCAAACGCATCATCGCCCTGGTCGAGGACGTCGAGGCGGCGCTGCTCGAACTGCTCGGCACGCACGCCGGCGCCCTCAAGACACCGGCGCCGATGCCGATATCCGAGACCAAGGCGGCGTTGGCCGGCCCGGCAATGCCGGGGCAGGAAACGACCAGCCAGCAGGACGCCGACGCGCTGCTCGCCAGCCTCGGCGTCTGACCCGACAGTCCACGGCCGCGCGCTCGCGCGAACGGCGCGCAGGGGCAAGGTGAGCGCATGAGCAGCGACGACGACATCCGTGCCGATTTTCTCGCCGAGGCCGGCGAGCTCATCGAGCAGCTGGCCACGCAGCTGATCGCGCTGGAGCGCGAGCCGCAGGACGCCGAGCTGCTCAACGCGGTGTTCCGCGCCTTCCACACCATCAAGGGCGGTGCCGGCTTTCTGATGCTGGCGCCGCTGGTCGACGTCTGCCACGCCGCCGAGGATGTGCTCAACGCCGTGCGCGGCCGCCGCCGCGCGCTCGACGCCGCGGTCATGGACGCCGTGCTGCAGGCGGTCGACGCGGTCCAGCAGATGATGGCGGAACTGCAGACCGGCGCGGCGCCGTCGGCGGCGGCGCCGGAGCTGCTGATGACGCTGCACGGCCTGCTCGATATGCAGGCGCCGGCCACGGCGGTTGCGGCCGCCCCGGCGGCATCCGCCAGCGACACCATCAGCGACGACGAATTCGAAGCGCTGCTCGACCAGCTGCAGGGCAAGGCCGGCGCGCCGCCGCCGCCGGCCGCGCCGGCCGCGTCGCGTATCACGCCGCCGGCGATGCCGACCGCTGCGCCGCCCGCCGCGCCAGCGGCGGCGGCGCCGGTCGCGGCGCGCACCGAAGCCGAGACGATCCGCGTCGAGACGCACAAGCTCGATCAGCTGATGAACCTGATCGGCGAGCTGGTGCTGGTCCGCAACCGCCTCAAGGCGGTCAAGCCGCTGCTCGAGGAGCCGGCGGCGCGCGCGGTCGGCGAGCTCGACTTCATCACGCGCAGCCTGCAGAACACCGTCGCGCAGGTGCGCATGCAGCCGATCGGCAAGGTCTTCTCGCGCTTTCCGAAGCTGGCGCGCGACATCGCCCGGCAGCTCGGCAAGCAGGTCGAGGTGCTGCTCGAAGGCGAGGACACCGAGCTCGACAAGAATCTCGTCGAGGCGCTCGCCGATCCGCTCGTGCACATGGTGCGCAACAGCGTCGACC
This sequence comes from Solimonas variicoloris DSM 15731, assembly GCF_000382285.1. Classification (GTDB taxonomy): domain Bacteria; phylum Pseudomonadota; class Gammaproteobacteria; order Nevskiales; family Nevskiaceae; genus Solimonas; species Solimonas variicoloris. The sequence continues at coordinate 109,578 of NZ_KB907935.1, forward strand.
ACGGGCTGGAGACGCCGGACCGGCGCCTGGCGGCCGGCAAGCTGCAGGTCGGGCGGCTGTGGCTGCGCGCCAGCCAGACCGGCGACCACATCCGCATCGAGATCCGCGACGACGGCGCCGGCATCGACGCCGCGCGCGTGCGCGACAAGGCGGTCGAGAAGGGCCTGATCGACGCCGACACGGCGGCGATGCTGTCGCCGGCCGACTGCCTGCAGCTGATCTTCCTGCCCGGCTTCAGCACCAAGGAGCAGGTCTCCGATCTGTCCGGCCGCGGCGTCGGCATGGACGTGGTGATGTCGCGCATCAAGCGCCTCAACGGCAGCGTCGAGCTCGACTCGGTGGTCGGCAGCGGCACCACGCTGCGCATCCGCGTGCCGCTGACGCTGGCGGTGCTGGCGGTGCTGATCGTGCGCTGCGACGGTCGCCGCCTGGCGCTGCCGCTGGCGCCGGTCAGCGACGTGCTGCTGCTCGACGAGTCGCAGCTGACGCGCGACGCCGGCTGGGACGTGCTGCGCGTGCGCGGCGAGCCGCTGCGCCTGGTCCATCTCGAGCGCTGGCTGGGCCTCGCGCCGCTGCCGGGGCCGCGTCACGTCGTGGTGATGCGGGACGGCGACGAGCGCTACGGCTTCGTCGTGCGCGAAGTGCTCGGCCGCGAGGAGATCGTCGTCAAACCGCTCGGCGCCAGCCTGCGCGGCCTGGCCGGTGTCGCCGGCGCGACGGTGATGCCGGATGGCGGCATCGCCCTGATCGTCGACACCGCCGGCCTGGTCGCCGCGGCGCGCGCGCAGACCGCGGAGGGCGCGGCGCATGGATAAGCTCTCGCTGGCCGGTATCGCCCTGGCGCTGGTCGCGGTGATCGGCGGCTCGATCCTCAAGGGCGCCGGCGTCGAGGCGCTGCTGTCGCCGGCGGCGTTCACGATCGTCATCCTCGGCACGCTGGCGGCGATCTTCCTGCACACGCCGATGAGCGTGTTCATGCACGGCATGAAGATGGCGAAGATGGTGCTGATGCCGCCGCGCCACGACACCCAGGCGCTGATCGAGCGCATCGTCGGCTGGAGCGGCGTGGCCCGCAAGCAGGGCCTGCTGGCGCTCGAAGGCGAGGTCGAGGCGGAGAGCGATCCGTTCATCAAGAAGGGTCTGCAGATGCTGGTCGACGGCGCCGAGCCCGACGCCATCCGCAGCATCCTCGAAGTCGAGGTGCAGACGCGCGAGCATCTCGATCTGCAGGGCGCCAAGGTCTTCGAGGGCATGGGCATCTACGCGCCGACGCTCGGCATCATCGGCGCGGTGATGGGCCTGATGGCGGTGCTGAAGAATCTCGCCGATCCGAGCAAGCTCGGCCACGGCATTGCCGCGGCCTTCGTCGCCACCATCTACGGCATCGGCAGCGCCAACCTGTTCTTCCTGCCGATGGCGGCCAAGCTCAAGGCCGTGGTCGCCGACCAGACGCGCGTGCGCGAGATGCTGATCGAGGGCCTGATCTCGATTTCGCAGGGCGAGAACCCGCGCAACATCGAAAGCAAGCTGCGCGGGTACTTTCACTGATGGCCAGACGCAAGGCGCACGAAGACCACGTCAACCACGAAGCCTGGGCGATTCCCTACGGCGACCTGCTGACGCTGCTGCTGGCCTTCTTCGTCGTGATGTACGCGGTGTCCTCGGTCAACGAAGGGCGCTATCGCGTGCTCGCCGACTCGCTGTCGCAGGCCTTCGGCGGACCGCCGAAATCGGTGCGGCCGATCCAGCTCGGCGACAAGCCGGAGAAGGGCACGCAGGCCGACGCCATGTTCACCTCGCCGAGCATGCGCGGCTTCGAGACCGAGCCGTCGCGCCTGCAGAACGGCCGCGCCGGCGCGCGCGTCGGCAGCCGCCCGGCGGCGGACGCCAGCGGCGGGCGCGAGGCCGCCGGCGGGCCGCCGGAAGCGCTGCAGCGCATGTCCGAGGCGGTGCAGCGGGCGATGCGCGATCTGATCCGCGAGCAGCTGGTGACGGTGCGCCGCAGCGAGCACTGGCTGGAGATCGAGATCCGCACCGACATCCTGTTCGCCAGCGGCGTCGCCCGGATCGCGCCGGAGGCGGTGCCGATCCTCGACCAGCTCGCCGGCATCCTCGCGCCGTTCCCCAATCCGCTGCGCATCGAGGGCTATACCGACGACCGGCCGATCGCGACCAGCGTGTTCCCGTCGAATTGGGAGCTGTCGGCGGCGCGCGCGGCCAGCGTCGTGCACCTGTTCATGGAGGCCGGCGTGGCGCCGGCGCGGATGAGCGTCGCCGGTTTCGGCGAGTACCGTCCGGTCGCCGGCAACGACAGCGCCGAAGGCCGCAACCGCAACCGCCGCGTCGTCGTCGTGGTGATGGCGGCCGACGACGGCAGCGTGCCGGCGGCGGCAACCTCGGCTGCCGAACCGGCGGCTCCTGAACCGGCGGCTGCCGAAGCGGCGGCGGCCGCAGCCGAGCCGGCACCGGCCGTACCGTCGGCCGCGGCGGCACCGACGCCGACGCCGGCAGGGCAGGCCTCGTGAGCGACGCCGCCAAACGCGAGGACGCGGTCGCGCGCTGGGTCTGCTTCGGACTCGGCGCCCAGGACTACGGTCTGCCGATCACGCAGGTGCACGAGGTGCTGCGCCCGGCGCCGATCGAGCCGGTGCCCGGCGCGCCGGATGTGGTGCCCGGCGTGATGAACCTGCGCGGCCAGGTCGTCACCGTGATCGACCTGCGCCGCTATCTGCGGCTGTCGGCGCCGGCGCCGAGCGCCGAGGCGCGCATCGTCGTCGTCGTCCACGACGGCGAGACCATCGGCCTGCTGGTCGATCGCATCGGCCAGGTTTCGAAGATCGCCGCCGACGCCATCAAGCCGCTGCCGGACCTGCACCGCGACGGCGATCCGTTCCGCTTCGTCGGCGTCGTCGCCGGCGAGCACGGCCTGCTGACGCTGCTCGACGTCGACGCGCTGCTGTCCGCCTTCAAGGTCGGCGCGCGCTGACGCGGCGCCGACCGTTCGCCGCCGCCGCGCGGCCGCTCATCCCCCGATGCCACAGGAAAACGTCGCCGGCGCCGCTGACGGGGATGGGATTCGAGGCGGCCGCGAGTCGTCGGGGGGCGGCGCCGGGCGCCCAGGTTGCGCCGGTGGCGGCCGCCCCGAACCCCTTCTGCGGTGCCCTGCGCGCCGGCGCGCAGGCGCCGGCCGCCCGATCCGAGTCGCCGTTCCACATCAGGAGTTGCCGATGTCCTTCGATTCCGTTCAACCGACACTGCGCGGTGCATTGCTGGGCGGCGCGCTGCCGCTGGCCGGCATCGTCGCCGCCGCCCTGCCGGGCGGCCTGCCGCTCGGTGCACCGCTGCTGCTGCTCGGCGCGTTCGCCGTGGCGCTCGGCGCGCTGGCCGGCGCGGCGCTGGTGCGCGCGGCGCGGCGGCCGGCGCAGCGCGCCGCCGCGGTCGCCACGGCCGTCGCGCGTGACGATCTCGAGGTCGCCGTCGGCGACGCCGGCGGTCTCGGCGAGACGCTCGGCGCCATGCTCGCTGCGCTGCGCCAGCAGCGTGCCGACGCGCGCGCGCGGATCGCCGCCGGCGAGGCGCAGCTCGCCGCGATCGACCGCTCGCAGGCCGTCATCGAGTTCACGCTCGACGGCCACGTGGTCGGCGCCAACGACAATTTCCTGAACGTGCTCGGCTACCGGCTCGACGAGGTGCGCGGCCAGCATCACCGCATGTTCGTCGACGAGGCCGAGCGCGACAGCGAGGCCTACCGCCGCTTCTGGGCCAAGCTCGGCCGCGGCGAGTACGACGCCGGCCGCTATCGCCGCATCGGCAAGAACGGCCGCGAAGTCTGGATCCAGGCTTCGTACAACCCAGTGCTCGACGCCGCCGGCAAGCCGGTCAGGATCGTCAAGTACGCCAGCGACGTCACCGCGCAGGTGCATGCCGCGGCGCGCCTGCAGGCGGTCGTCGAGCAGACGCAGGCAGTGCTGACGGCGGCGCGTGCCGGCGATCTGTCGCGTCGCGTCGTGATCGACGGCGCGAGCGGCGCCGACGCCGCCCTGAGCGAGGCGATCAACGCCCTGCTCGATGACGTCGCGGCGACGCAGGCGCACGAGCGCGAGGCGGCGGTGGCGACGGCGCGCATCCAGCAGGGCCTCGACGTCGCCGAGACCAACGTCATGGTCGCCGACGCGGATCTCAACATCGTCTACGTCAACCAGTCGATCCGCGCGATGCTGGCGGCCGCCGAGGCCGACATCCGCAAGGACGTGCCGAGCTTCAACGCCGCCGCCGTGGTCGGCGCCAACATCGACCTCTTCCACAAGAACCCGGCGTTCCAGCGCGGCCTGCTGGCGCGCATGACGCAGACGCACAAGGCGCGCATCGCCGTCGGCGGCCGCGCGTTCTCGCTGATCGTCAATCCGATCGACAGCGCCGGCGCGCGCGTCGGTTACGTCGTCGAGTGGAAGGACTTGACCGCCGAGCTCGCCGCGCAGGCGCGCGAGCAGGAACGCGCCGAGGCCCAGAAGCGGCTCGCCGACGAGAACCTGCGCATCAAGAATGCGCTCGACAACGTCACCACCAACGTCATGATCGCCAACAACGACCGCGAGATCATGTACGTCAACAAGTCGGTGGTGCAGATGCTGACGCACGCCGAGGCCGATCTGCGCCGCGAGCTGCCGAGCTTCGACGTGCGCAAGCTGCTCGGCGGTTCGATCGACCAGTTCCACAAGGCGCCCGAGCACCAGAAGCGCGTGCTCGAAAACCTGCGCGGCACGCATCGCGCGCAGATCAAGGTCGGCGGCCGCAGCTTCGCGCTGACCGTCAATCCGATCATCAACGACCAGGGCGAGCGTCTCGGCTCGGTCGTCGAATGGCTCGACCGCAGCACCGAGGTCGCCGTCGAGGCGGAGGTCGGCGGCATCGTCAAGGCCGCCGCCGACGGTGATTTCTCGCGGCGCGTCGCGCTCGACGGCAAGGAGGGCTTCTTCCGTCAGCTCGCCGAGAACATCAACCAGCTGCTCGCCACCAGCGAGGCTGGCCTGACCGAGGTCGGGCGTGTGTTCGGCGCGCTGGCGTGCGGCGATCTGACGCAGCGGATCGACGCCGACTTCAAGGGCACCTTCGGCAAGCTCAAGGACGATGCCAACACCACCGTCGAGCAGCTGACGCAGATCGTCCGCCAGATCCAGTCGGCGAGCGACACGATCAACACGGCGGCGCGGGAGATCGCGGCGGGCAACAGCGATCTGTCGGCGCGGACGGAGCAGCAGGCGGCGAGCCTGGAGGAAACGGCGTCGTCGATGGAGGAGCTGACGTCGACGGTGAAGCAGAACGCCGAGAACGCGCGGCAGGCGAACCAGCTGGCGATCGGCGCGTCGGACGTGGCGGTGAAGGGCGGGGCGGTGGTGGCGGAAGTGGTGACGACGATGGCGTCGATCTCGGAAGCGAGCAAGAAGATCGCGGACATCATCGGCGTGATCGACGGCATCGCCTTCCAGACCAACATTCTGGCGCTGAACGCGGCGGTGGAAGCGGCGCGTGCCGGCGAGCAGGGGCGCGGCTTCGCGGTGGTGGCGAGCGAAGTGCGCAGCCTGGCGCAGCGCAGCGCGTCGGCGGCCAAGGAGATCAAGTCGCTGATCAGCGACTCGACGGACCGGGTCGGCACGGGCGCGAAGCTGGTGGAGCAGGCGGGGCGGACGATGGACGAGATCGTCGGCAGCGTGAAGCGGGTGACGGACATCATGGGCGAGATCACGGCGGCGTCGCAGGAGCAGAGCCAGGGGATCGAGCAGGTCAACCAGACGATCACGCAGATGGACGAAGTGACGCAGCAGAACGCGGCACTGGTGGAAGAGGCGTCGGCGTCGGCGCGCTCGCTGGAGGAACAGGCGGGCGGTCTGGCGTCGTCGGTGGCGCGCTTCCGGCTGGCCGGCGCCGCGGCGGTGGCGGCAGCGGCCGAGCCGGCGCGGAGCGTTGCCGCCGCGCCGCGCGTCGCGCCGCGGCCGGCGCCGCGTCGCCCGGGCCTCAACGGCAGCCGCGCGGCCGGCGCGACGGCGGCCGACGAGCAGTGGACCGAGTTCTGAAGCGCTGTTCTCAAGAACGCAGCCACGCCGCCGCTATCGGCGGCGTGGCTCCCGCCGGCTGCTGACCAAGGAAAACGCATGTCCATTGATCCGATCCGCACCGCGAGCGACGCGACAGCCGCGACGCTCGAACTGCCCGCCGACCTCGGCATCGAACGGCTCGCCGCGCTGCACGCGCAGCTGGCGCCGCGCGTCGCCGACGCCGCGCCGCTGACGCTCGACGGCCACGCGGTGACGCGCGTGCACGCCGCCGGCCTGCAGCTGTGCGCGGCGTTTTGCCGCGACCGCACGCGCGCCGGACTGGCAACCGCCTGGCGCGAGCCGAGCGTGGCGCTGCGCGACGCGGCGCGCCTGCTCGGCCTCGACGCCGGGCTGCGTCTCGCCGAGGTGCAGCCGTGAGCGCGCGCATCCTCGCGGTCGACGATTCCGCCTCGATGCGGCAGATGGTCGCCTACACGCTGCGCGACGCCGGTTTCGACGTCGCCGAGGCAGCCGACGGCCAGGAGGCCTACGAGATGGCGCAGCGCGAGCCGTTCCGGCTGGTGCTCTGCGACGTCAACATGCCGCGCCTCGACGGCATCGGCCTGGTGCGCCAGCTGCGCCAGCTGCCGACCTACAAGTTCACGCCGCTGCTGATGCTGACGACCGAGTCGGGCCCCGAGAAGAAGCAGGAAGGCAAGGCGGCCGGCGCGACCGGCTGGCTGGTCAAGCCGTTCAATCCGGAGCAGCTCGTCGCCACCGTGCAGCGCGTGCTCGGCTAGCAGGCCCTAACCATGGCCGGCATTGATCTCAAGCGCTTCCACCGCGCGTTCTTCGAGGAAAGCTTCGAGGGCCTCGACGCGATGGAGGCGGCGCTGCTGCGCCTCGATCCGGCGCAGCCCGATGCCGAGACGCTGAACGGCATCTTCCGCGCCGCGCATTCGATCAAGGGCGGCGCCGGCACTTTCGGCTTCGCCGCGATCAGCGAGTACACGCACGTTCTCGAGACGCTGCTCGACGAGATGCGCGCCGGGCGCCGCGCGATCTGCGCCGCCGACGTCGACCTGCTGCTGCGCGCGAGCGATGCGCTGCGCGGCCTGCTGCAGGCGGCGCGGGACGAACGCGTCGCCGAGCGCAGCGTCGCCGACGCCATCCATGCCGAGCTGACGCAGTGCCTGCAGGGCGCGGCGTCGGCCGCCGCCGGCAAGGCCGCGGCGGCAACCACGGCGCCGGCGGCGGGCTGGGCGATCCATTTCGCGCCGCACCCGGGTCTGTTCGCGAGCGGCAACGATCCGCTGCGCATCCTGCGCGAACTGGCCACGCTCGGCGACGCCCGCATCAGCGTGCGCGACGCGGCGCTGCCGGCGTTCGCGGCGCTGGAGCCGGAGACCTGCTACCTGGCCTGGGACATCGAGCTGCGCGGCGCCGCCGAGCGCGCCGCGGTCGCCGAGCTGTTTGCCTGGGTCGAGGACGAGTGCGAGCTGCGTATCGAGCCGCTGGCCGCCGGGGCCGATCTGGCCGACGCCGTTGCCGCGCCGGCGCTGGCCGCCGCCGTGGCGCCGCCGCGTGCGCTCGCCGACGGCGCGCCGCGCAGCGAGCCGCGCGGCGACGGCGCCTCGATCCGCATCGCCACCGCCAAGATCGACGCGATGATCGATCTCGTCGGCGAGCTGGTCATCACCCAGGCGATGCTGCAGCAGCTCGCCGACCGCCTCGATCCGGCGACCGGCGAGGTCCTGCAGCAGGGCCTCGCGCAGCTCGACCGCAACACGCGGCTGCTGCAGGAAGCGGTGATGTCGACGCGCATGCTGCCGGTCGAGGCCGTGTTCTCGCGCTTTCCGCGCGTGGTCCACGATCTCGCCGCGCGGCTCGGCAAGCAGGTGCGTCTGCACAGCAGCGGCGAGAGCACCGAGCTCGACAAGAGCATGATCGAGAAGATCGCCGATCCGCTCACGCATCTGGTCCGCAACAGCCTCGACCACGGCATCGAGACCGCCGCGGCGCGCGTCGCCGCCGGCAAGGACGCCACCGGCACGCTGACGCTGCGCGCCGCGCACCAGGGTGGCCACATCGTCATCGAAGTCGCCGACGACGGCCGTGGCCTCGACCGCGCGCGCATCCTCGCCAAGGCCGCCGAGCGCGGCATCGCCTGCGACGCGGCGATGAGCGACGCCGAGGTCTGGCAGCTGATCTTCGCGCCCGGCTTCTCGACCGCCGAGCAGATCACCGATGTCTCCGGCCGCGGCGTCGGCATGGACGTCGTCAAGCGCAACATCGAAGCGCTCGGCGGGCGCGTCGAGCTGGCCTCGTGCCCGGGCCAGGGCACGACGGTGACGATCCGCCTGCCGTTGACCCTGGCGATCGTCGACGGCATGTCGGTCGCGGTCGGCGAGGAGACCTTCATCCTGCCGCTGTCGGCGATCGTCGAGTCGCTGCAGCCGCAGCCGGAGCAGATCAAGCGCGTCGCCGCGCAGGGCCAGGTCGCGCGCGTGCGCGACGAGTACCTGCCGCTGGTCGCGCTGCACGAATGGTTCGCACTGCCGGCCGTACCGCGCGCCGCGCACGAGGCGATCCTGGTCATCGTCGAGGCCGAGGGCCGCAAGCTGGCGCTGCAGGTCGACGCCCTGCTCGGCCAGCAGCAGGTCGTCATCAAGAGCCTCGAAACCCACTACAAGCGCGTGCCCGGCATCTCGGGCGCGACCATCCTCGGCGACGGCCGGGTCGCGCTGATCGCCGACGTCGGCGAGATCGTGCGCCTGGCAACCCGCGCCGCCGCTGCCTGAGAGGAGTCTTCCGATGCAAGCCCCGCCATCCGCATCGCCCGCCGCATCCGCCGCCGTGCCGGCCGCCGAGTTCCTGACTTTCACGCTCGGCGGCGAGGAATACGGCGTCGACATCCTCAAGGTCCAGGAGATCCGCGGCTACGACACCGTCACGCGCATGCCCGGTGCGCCGGACTTCATGAAAGGCGTCATCAACCTGCGCGGCACCATCGTGCCGGTGATCGACCTGCGCCTGAAGCTGCGGCTCGACGACGCACGCTACGACGCGTTCACCGTGATGGTGATTCTCAGCGTCGGCCAGCGCATCGTCGGCATGGTCGTCGACGGCGTCTCCGACGTCGTCGCGCTCGACGCCGGCGACGTGCGCCCGCCCCCCGAGTTCGGCGGCGCGATCGACACGCGTTTCATCACCGGCCTCGGCACGCGCGACCAGCGCATGATCATCCTGCTCGACATCGAGAAACTGCTCAGCGCCGCCGACATCGGCGTGCTCAACGAAGCGGTCGCGCAGGCCGCCTGAGCCAGGGTTTCGTCCTTTCAAGAAGTGCAGTCCGGTCACGGATGACCGCGACGCTGCTGCGGAGATCCGTGATGTCGCGATTCCAGCTCAAGCTCGGCCAGCGTTCCGCGCTCGGCTTCGCTGCGGTGTTGTCGCTGCTGGCCGTCGCGGTCGGCACCGCAATCCTCTTCCAGCGCCCGGCGGCCGTAGGGCAGTGGACCGAGTTCTAGCGATGTCCGATCCGCTGACGACGACCGCCGAGGCACGCGAGTTCGCGTTCACGACCCGCGACTTCGAGCGCGTCTGCGCGATGATCCGCGCCCGCGCCGGCATCGCCCTGGCGCCCAGCAAGCGCGACATGGTCTACAGCCGGCTGTCGCGCCGCCTGCGCGTGCTGCGCCTCGATTCGTTCGCCGCCTACCTGCAGCTGCTCGACGAGCCGCGGCATCCGGAGTGGGAGGCGTTCACCAACGCCCTGACCACCAATCTCACCGCGTTCTTCCGCGAGCCGCATCATTTCGAGACCCTGCAGACGCTGCTGCGCGAGGCGCGCGGGCCGCGGCCGCTGCTGCTGTGGTCGGCGGCGGCCTCGACCGGCGAGGAGCCGTACTCGATCGCGATCAGCGCCTGCGAGGCGTTCGGCACGCTGCAGCCGCCGGTGCGCATTCTCGCCACCGATCTCGACACCCAGGTACTGCAGACCGCCGAGCGCGGCGTCTATCCGCTCGAACGGATCGAGCGGCTCGATACCGCGCGGCGGCGGCGCTTCTTCCGCCGCGGCGTCGGCAGCCGCGACGGCTACTGCCGGGTCATCGACGAAGTGCGCGCGCTGGTGCACTTCCGGCCGCTGAACCTGCTCGACGAGCGCTGGCCGCTGCGCGGCCCGTACACGGCGATTTTCTGCCGCAATGTGATGATCTATTTCGACCGCCCGACCCAGCATCGCGTGCTCTCGCATTTGGTGCCGCTGCTGGCCGACGACGGCCTGCTGTTCGCTGGCCATTCGGAGAGTTTCTTCCACGCCGCCGAGCTGGTGCGGCCGTGCGGACGCACGGTCTACCGCCGTGCCTGACGCCATGAACGCACGCAAGAAAAGCCTGGCGGCGAGCGACGACGGCAGCTATTACGACCCGCGCTTCGGCGTGCAGGCGCAGAAGGTGCTGCCCGGCGACTATGCCGTCGCCGGCGACGGCCGCATGCTGGTGACGCTGCTCGGTTCCTGTGTCGCCGCCTGCCTGCACGATCCGCTGGCGGGAGTCGGCGGCATGAACCACTTCCTGCTGCCGGGCGGCGAGGGCGCCGCCGGTGAATCGGCGCGCTACGGCAGCTACGCGATGGAAGTGCTGATCAACGAGCTGCTCAAGCGCGGCGCGACGCGTGCGCGCCTGCAGGCCAAGGTGTTCGGCGGCGGCGCCGTGCTGCCGAGCCTGACGATCGGCAACGTCGGCGAGCGCAACGCGCGCTTCGTGCTCGACTACCTGGCCGCCGAACGCATCGCGCTGCTGGCGCAGGATCTCGGCGACATCGTGCCGCGCCGCGTCCACTACTTCCCGGCGACCGGCCGCGTGCTCGTCAAGCGTCTGCCGGCCGCGCAGCGCGCGGCGGTCGCGGCCGACGAAAACCGCTATCTGCATCGCCTCAAGTCCGGCCCGGCCCAGGGCTCGGTGGAGCTGTTCTGATGAAGACGCGCGTCCTGATCGTCGACGACTCCGCCCTGGTGCGCAGCCTGATGACCGAGATCCTGTCGGCCGACCCGCAGATCGAGGTGCTCGGCAGCGCCAGCGATCCGTACGTCGCGCGCGACAAGATCAAGCAGCTCAGGCCGGACGTGCTGACGCTCGACGTCGAGATGCCGCGCATGGACGGCCTGACCTTCCTCGACAACCTGATGCGCCTGCATCCGATGCCGGTGCTGATGGTGTCGTCGCTGACCGAGGCCGGCGCCGAGGTGACGCTGCAGGCGCTGGAACTCGGCGCCGTCGACTTCGTCACCAAGCCGAAGCTCGATGTGCGCGCCGGGCTCTCCGCCTACGCCGACGAACTGCGCGAGAAGGTGCGCAACCTCGGTCGCGCGCGGCCGCGCGGCGGCGGCCGCACCGTGCAGCCGCCGCTGCGCCGGCCGTTCCGCACCACCGAGCGCATCATCGCGATCGGCGCCTCGACCGGCGGTACCGAGGCGATCCGCGCCGTGCTCGAGCGCATGCCGGCCGACGCGCCGGCGATCGTCGTCACCCAGCACATTCCCGCCGCGTTCAGCGCGCCGTTCGCGGCGCGCCTCGACCGCGCCAGCGCGATGTCGGTGCGCGAGGCCGCCGACGGTGAACCGGTGCTGCCGGGCCACGCCTACGTCGCGCCCGGCGACCGCCACCTGCTGATCGAGCGCAACGGCGCGCGCTACGTCTGCCGGCTCTCCGATGGGCCGCCGGAGAACCGCCACCGGCCGAGCGTCGATGCCATGTTCAACGCCCTGGCGCGCCACGCCGGCGCCAATGTCGTCGCCGCACTGCTGACTGGCATGGGCGACGACGGCGCGCGCGGCCTGCTGGCGCTGCGCGAGGCCGGCGCGCGCACGCTGGCGCAGGACGAGGCGTCGAGCGTGGTCTGGGGCATGCCCGGCGCCGCCTACAAGCTCGGCGCCGCCGAGCGCCTGCTGCCGCTCGATGCGATCGCCGCTCAGCTGCTCCACGACGCCGCCGGGTAGGCGGCGCTCAAGCGCCGCGCCGCGCGGCCGATAAAGCCACAGCTTCCTCATTTTTTTCAGGAGTACCCGATGCGTTCCATGCCGTGGAAGCCGTTGGCGATCCCCGCCGCGCTGACCGCCCTGCACATCGCCACGCTGTTGCTGGCGCCCGGCGACGTCGCGGTCTGGCTCAGCGGCCTGGTCGCGGCCCTGGCCTGGGGCACGCTGGCGCTGCTGCAGACGCAGCGCGCGCAGCGCCAGGAACGCGAGATCGCGCGGCTGGCGCTGCAGAGCGAGCAGCGCTCGCGGGCGATCACCGAGTTGCGCGGCGGTCTGCTGCAGGAAGCGCTGGCGACCGGTGAGGAAGTCGAGCGCGTGCGCGGGCTGATCAACGACGCGGTGCGCCAGCTCGGCGCCGCGTTTGCCGACATGGATCGCCAGGCGCGCATCCAGGAGCAGGCGGTCGCCGGCATCCTCGCGCAGAACGGCAGCGCCGGCGCCGGGCTCGATGTGCGGCGCTTCGCCGAGGCGGCGGTCGAGCTGATGCGCGGCCTCGCCGAGTCGCTGGCCTCGGTCAGCCAGCAGAGCGTGGCGACGGTTCGCCAGATCGACGACATGGTCAAGCACCTCGACGCGATCTTCGAACTGCTCGGCGACGTCAAGACCATCGCCGACCAGACCAATCTGCTGGCCTTGAACGCGGCGATCGAAGCGGCGCGCGCCGGCGAGGCCGGCCGCGGCTTCGCGGTCGTGGCCGAGGAAGTGCGCTCGCTGTCGGAGCGCTCGACCAGCTTCAACGAGCAGATCCGCAAGCTGGTGTCGGTGTCCAAGGAGGCGATCGCCAAGGTTCGCGACACGGTCGGCGACATGGCGACGCGCGACAGCAGCCTCAGTGACGGCGCGCACGACGAGGTCAAGCGCCTGCTGACGCAGGTCGAATCGATCAACGATGGTCTGACCCGGAGTCTGCGCACGGTGTCCGACGCGCGCGCGCAGATCAGCGAGGCGGTCGGCCGCGCGGTGCGCTGTCTGCAGTTCGAGGACATCTCGACGCAGGCCCTGAGCGTCGCCCACGAGCACGCGCGGCGCGTCGAGGCGATCGGCACCGAGCTCGACGGCGAGCGCGGCGCGAACCCGAACGAGGCGGCCGGGCAGGTCGACTGGCGGACGCCGGCGCACAAGCCGGTGGCGCAGGTGTCGATGCAGGCGGGGACGGTCGATCTGTTCTAGGCGGGCAGGGCGGCTGCTCGTTCTGTGTCGCGCGGAGCCGGATCGGGCCTTTGATTTCGCGCTGGCGCGCGCCTCACTTTTCTTTGCTTGTGCAAAGAAAAGTAAGCAAAAGAAAGCACACCCCTGGGGCCGCACTTCGCTTTGCGAAGTGCCCTGCGCTGCTCACGTGCTCGGGACCGTCGCCGACGCGGCATCCCTGCCGCGACGACGACTTGGCCGGCCGTCCTGGCCGGCCATT
>NZ_KB907936.1 GCF_000382285.1 Solimonas variicoloris DSM 15731
GGGCCGAACAGATCCAGGCCTTCGATCGGGCGTCCCTGCCGGTCCTGACGGGCAAAGCACGGCGCCAGCGCCGATTCGATCTCGGCCCACGGCATGCGGGTTGCCAATACCGCGAGCGGGTGACGCAGATCGATCATCGCATCCAGCCGGGCGCGGAAAAAGTCCGGGGTGGTCATTGAAAACCTGCGCTCCAAATCTTCCAGAAAGTGAATGCGATTGCACTGGAAACTGGAGGATTCGGCAAGGCCTCAAGGGTGCTCAGCCCGCGCCGGGTAAGGGGCGGGCGGGTTGTTCAGGGCCGACCAAATACTGGCGCGCGGCGTCCGGCTGGCCGGCGTTCATCAGCGCTTCGGCGTAGCCGAGCACGGCCGGCGCGTAGCGCGGATACATCTGCAGCACGCGCTCGTAGGCGGCCAGCGCGACGTCGCGGCGGCTGTTCTGCGCGAGCAGCGCGGCGTTCAGCAACTGGATGTTGGCCTGGCGCGGATAGCGCTCGAGCAGCGGTTGCAGCGTGTCCATGGCGGCCGGCACCTGGCTCTGCAGCAGCTGCGCGTAAGCCAGGCCGTAGCGATTCTCGGCGCTGTCGCGGCCCGACTTCAGCTGGCTGGCGAAGTAGTCGAGCGCCTCGCTGGTGCGGTCCGACGACAGCACGCGTGCCCGTGCGCGCATCAGCGCGAATTCGGTCGAATCCTCGTGGCGGACCTTCGGCAGCTCGGCGGCGCGCGCCGTGGCTTCGGCCATGCGATTGGTGCTGAGCGGGTGCGTCAGCAGGATCTCGGGAATGCCGTTGCCGTACAGGCGCGACTGCTGCTGCAGCTTGCCGAAGAAGCTGGCCATGCCGTTCGGATCGAAACCGGCCGCGGCCATGGTCTGGATGCCGATGCGGTCGGCCTCCTGCTCGTGGGCGCGGGTGTAGCTGACCTGGCGCTGGTAGTTGATACCCTGGCCGATCGCCAGCGCGCCCATCACCACGTCCGGGTTCGCCGAGCCGGCGATGATCGCGGCGATCACCGCGAGCCAGGTGGCGATCGTGCCGACTTCGGTGTCCTCGACGGTGCGCGCGATATGGCGCTGCGTGATGTGCGCGAGCTCGTGGCCCATGACGCCGGCGAGTTCGCTTTCGCTGTTGGCCGCGAGCAGCGTGCCGGCGTTGATGCCCATGTAGCCGCCGGGCAGCGCGAAGGCGTTGATGCGTGGATCCTGAACGATGAAAACCGTCAGCGGCGGCGGTTGCGTGCTGCTGGCGCCGGCGAGCTGGTAGCCGACCGCGTTGATGTAGTCGATCAGCTCCGGGTCTTCGATCGTGTAGTTCTCACGGTACAGCTCGGCGGTGACGCGGGCGCCGAGCGCCTTCTCCTGGGCCGGCGACAGGGTGTTGTCGGCCGGCTCGCCGAGTTGCGGCAGATCGAGCGCCGAGGTCGAGACCGCCGCGGCCTGGCCGCTGACCAGGACCGTGGCGGCGACGAAGAGCGGCAGCATCCGGCGCGCCAGGGGCGATCGCAGCAGAGCGTTCATGCGGGAGGGAGGCTGCCTGTCGGTGGATACGTACGCCGCTTTAGAGCGCCGGCGCGAGCGGAAGTTCGCGCCGTCTCGAACAGCGGCGATCGCGCTTCAAGCGGCGCGCGGCCGCCAGCGGCCGAGCGTGTCGCCGAGTCGCACCGGCTGCCCGGGCGCAAGTCCGGCCTTCCATTCGATGCCGCCGGGCGGCGCCAGCAGGATGACGGTCGAGCCCATGTTGAAGCGGCCCATCTCCGCACCGCGTGCCAGCGTCACCGGACTCATCGGCGCGTACTGCTCGCTGTCGCGGCGGCGCAGGTGCGGCGGCGTCACGCGGCCGGCCCAGACCGTCTCCAGCGAACCGACGAACAGCGCGCCGACCATCGACAGTGCGACCGGTCCGGCCGGCGTGTCGAAGCGGGCGTTGAGGCGCTCGTTGCGGGTGAACAGGTTCGGCAGCGCGCGCGCCGTCGCGGCGTTGACGCTGAACAGGCGGCCCGGCACGTAGGTCCAGTGCGCGAGGCGACCGTCGATCGGCATGTGGATGCGGTGATAGTTGTACGGCGCCAGATAGATCGTGCAGAACTCGCCGCCGACGAAGGCCTTGGCATCGGCGTCACCCGGCAGCAGGTCGTAGAGGCTGTAGGCATGGCCCTTGGCCTGGATCAGGCGGTCTTCGCCGATCGTGCCGAACTGGCTGACGGTGCCGTCGACCGGGCTGACGAAGGCCTGCGGGTCGGCCGGCATCGGCCGTGCGCCGGGTTTGAGCGCGCGCGTGAAGAAGTGGTTGAAGCTGTTGTAGTTCTCGATGCGGCTGAACTCGGCTTCCGACAGATCGATCGTGTAGCCGCGCAGGAACAGGCGGATCAGCGCGTTCTTGAAGCCGGGGTTGCGGATCTGCGTCAGCCGGAACACCAGCTGCGACAGCCAGCGCGTCGGCAGGCACAGCTGCAGCAGCACGAAGGCGCGGTCGGTGAAGCGGGCATCGGTGGGCGCGTCGGGGCTCGCCTGGGTCATGGGGCGTCGGGACAGAGGAGGAAGAAGGGCTGGTCAGCGCGCCGCCACGGCGCGCAGGTCGGCGGCGAGTCGGGCGGCGTCGAACGGCGGCGTCATGTAGCCGGCGATGCGCGCCTGCGGGTCGATCAGGATCAGCGCCGCCGAGTGGTCCATCGTGTAGGCCTCCGGCGTCGCGCCCGGCACCTTGGCGTAGGCCACGCCGAGCATTTGCGCGAGGCGCTGCAGCCCCGGCTCCGGCGTCACCGCGGCGGTGAAGCCCGGATCGAAATACTGCACGTACTGCTTGAGGCGTTGCGGCGTATCGCGTTCCGGGTCGACCGACAGGAACACCACGCGCAGCGACGCGGCGTCGGGGCCCAGCTGCGCGACCACGTTCTTGAGCATCGCCAGCGTGGTCGGGCAGACGTCGGGGCAGGACGTGAAGCCGGGAAAGATCAGCGTCCAGTGGCCGGTGAGGCTGTCGCGCGTGAACGGCCGGCCGTCCTGGTCGGTGGCGCTGAACTCGGCCAGCGCGCGCGGCTGCTGCAGCAGGGTGCCCGACTGCAGGGCGACCGTCGCCGGCTTCTGCAGCCAGATCGCCGCGAGCAGGCCGACGGCCAGCGCGCCGGCGCCGAAAATGACGAACAGCAGACTGCGGGGCGTGGCGTGGTTCGAGGGCATGGCGGCGGAGGCGGCGCGGGAAGCGTCATTATTCCACAGGCGCCGCGGTCCGCCGTGCGCCGGTTTGTCGGTATGGACCGCGGCACCGCATAATTCGCGCCCTCGTTCGCCACGACGTCTGCGGCCATGCCACGCTCTTCCCGATCCGTCCACGCCGACGATACGGCCAGCCTCGTCACCGTCCGCGACCTCGTGCGCTGGGGCGCCAGTCGCTTCATCGAAGCCGGCCTGAGCTTCGGCCACGGCACCGACAATGCGCTCGACGAAGCCTTCCATCTGGTCCTGCACGCGCTGCCGCTGCCGGCCGACGTGCCGGCGCTCTATCTCGAAAGCAACGTCACGCCGCGCGAGCGCGCCGCCGTGCTCAAGCTGCTGCGCGCGCGCATCACCACGCGCAAGCCGGCCGCCTATCTGCTCGGCCACATCGAGTTCTGTGGCCTGGACTTCGAGGTCGACGAGAACGTGCTGATTCCGCGTTCGCCGATCGGCGAGCTGATCGAACGCCACTTCGCGCCGTGGCTGACGCAGGCGCCGGTGCGCGTGCTCGATCTGTGCACCGGCAGCGGCTGCATCGGCATCGCCTGTGCCGCGGCCTTTCCGGACGCGCAGGTCGATCTCGCCGACATCAGCGCCAAGGCGCTCGCCGTGGCGCGCCGCAACGTCGCCCGCCATGCGATGGGCAACCAGGTCCGCGTCATCAAGTCGGACGTCTTCGACGGGCTCGTCAACGAGGTCTACGACCTCATCGTCACCAATCCGCCGTACGTGCCGAATGCCGAGTGGAAGGCGCTCGCCACCGAGTACCGGCACGAGCCGAAAATGGCGCTGGCCGCCGGTGCCGACGGCATGGATATCGTCGCGCGCATCCTCGACAGTGCCGCGCGCCATCTGACCAACGAAGGCTGGCTGGTCTGCGAGGTCGGCGGCAGCGTCGCCGAGTTCGAGGCACGCTGGCCGAAGCTGCCGGTCACCTGGGTCGAGTTCGAGCGCGGTGGCGACGGCGTCTTCATCATCTCGCGCGCCGATTTGGTCGCGAACCTGTGAGGCGCACGGGCCGGGCTTCATCGGGCAATGCCGTCCGGCCGCGGACGATCGCTAGGAACTGAGCTTACGATGTCGGGAAACACGTTCGGGAAACTCTTCTGCGTCACCAGCTTCGGCGAGTCGCACGGCGCCGGCATCGGCTGCGTGGTCGACGGCTGTCCGCCGGGGCTGGAACTGTCCGAGGCCGATATCCAGCCGGAGCTGGACCGGCGCAAGCCGGGCACGTCGAAGTACGTCACGCAGCGCAAGGAAGCCGATCAGGTCGAGATTCTCTCGGGCGTGTTCGAGGGCCGGACCACCGGCACGCCGATCGCGCTGCTGATCCGCAACACCGACCAGCGCTCGTACGACTACGAGAAGATCAAGCAGGTGTTCCGGCCGAACCACGCCGACTACGCCTATGTGCAGAAGTACGGCATCCGCGATCATCGCGGCGGCGGCCGTTCGAGCGCGCGCGAGACCGCCGTGCGCGTCGCCGCCGGCGCGATCGCGCGCAAGTGGCTGCGCGAGAAGTACGACATCCGGATCCGCGGCTGTGTCGAGCAGGTCGGTGACATTCATTGCGCGCAGCTCGACTGGGATGCGGTGACGCAGAACCCGTTCTTCTGCGCCGACCCGGCCCGCGTGCCGGAACTCGAAGCGCTGATCGACCGCCTGCGCAGCGAAGGCGACTCGATCGGCGCCAGGCTTTACGTCGAAGCGACGAACGTGCCGCCGGGCTTCGGCGAGCCGGTGTTCGACCGCCTCGACGCCGAGATCGCCTACGCGCTGATGTCGATCAACGCCGTCAAGGGCGTCGAGATCGGCGACGGCATGGCGGTCGCGCGAATGCGCGGCACCGAGCATCGCGACGAGCTGACGCCGGACGGCTTTCTCGGCAATCACTCGGGCGGCATCACCGGCGGCATCTCGACTGGCCAGACCGTCTACGCACGCTACGCGATCAAGCCGACGTCGAGCATCACGACGCCGGGCCTGAGCATCGACGAAGCCGGGCAGGCGACCGAGATGCGCACGACCGGCCGCCACGATCCCTGCGTCGGCCTGCGCGCGACACCGGTCGCCGAGGCGATGCTGGCGCTGGTGCTGATCGACCACGCGCTGCGCCAGCGCGCGCAGAACGCCGACGTGGTGCCGCCGACGCCGCGCATTCCCGGCGCGCGCCACGGATGAGCGCCGGCCGCTGTCCGCGCCGGGCGCGCGGCGCCGGCGGCGCGCGAACCTGCCGCGCCGAGCGGATGGCCTGAGCCGATGACGCAGCCCCGAGCGGGCGTCGACCGTCTGGCGTGGCGGCTGTCGAGCTTCTACTTTTTCTACTACGCGACGGTCGGCGCCTTCATGCCGTACTGGTCGCCGTACCTGGCGGCGCGCGGTTTCTCGGCGGCGCAGATGGGCATCGCCTATGCGCTGATGGGCGGCATGCGCACCTTCGTGCCGCTGGCCTGGGGCTGGTACGCCGACCATCGCGGCAAGCGCGTCGGCCTGATCCGCGCCGCGAGCCTCGCCGCGCTGCTGTCGTTCCTGACGATTCCGTTCGTGCCCGGCGTGTTCTGGGTCGGCGCCGTGATGGTCGCCTACACGCTGTTCTGGCACGCGCTGCTGCCGCAGTTCGAGGTCGTCGCGCTCAGTCACACCGCGGCGCGCGGCGGCGACTACGCGCGCGTGCGGCTGTGGGGCTCGGTCGGCTTCATCGTCACCGTGCTCGGTCTCGGCCTGCTGCTCGATCGCGTCGGCATGCTGTGGCTGCCGTGGCTGGTCGGTCTGTTCTGGCTCGGCATGGCGCTGTCGAGCTGGCTGGTGCCGGAGCCGCCGCCGCTGCGCGCCGCCGCCGCCGGCGCACCGGCCTCGCTGCTGGCGGCGCTGCGCCAGCCCGGCGTGCTCGCGCTGCTGGTGGTCTGCTTCTGCTCGCAGCTGAGCTTCGCGCCGTACTACAACTTCTTCACGCTGTTCCTCGACCGCCACGGCTACGCGCGCAGCGTCGCCGGTCTGCTGTGGTCGCTGGCGGTGATCGCCGAGATCGTGATGTTCGTCTACGCCGGACGCCTGATCGCGCGAGTCGGCGCGCGGCGGCTGATGGTCCTGGCGCTGGCGGCGACGGCGCTGCGCTGGTCGCTGACGGCGCTGTGCGTCGATGCCTGGCCGCTGCTGATCGCGCTGCAGATCAGCCACGCCCTGAGTTTCGCGAGCTATCACGCGGTGGCGATGCACTACGTGCAGCGCCTGTTTCCGGGTGCGCTGCAGGGCCGCGGGCAGGCGATCTACAACGCTGCCGCCTACGGCATCGGCGGCTCGGTCGGCAGCCTGTCGGCCGGCTATCTGTGGCAGGCGCAGTCGCCGGAAACGGTGTACCTCGCGGCCGGCCTGGTCGCGGCGATCGGCTGGTGGGTCGCCTACCGGCGCCTGCCGGCGGCGGACGCGTAGCCGCGGCGTCGGCCGGGTTCAGAGGTCGACGACGTCGACCGCCGGCAGGCTGATGTCGCCCTGTTCGGCCCAGTGGCGGTGATTGAAGACCTGGCCTTCGTTGCGCACCTTCATCACCGCGCCGAGGTCGACGTCGGCGTAGACCCAGGCCGCCGCGTTCCATTGGCCTTCGACGATCACGCCGGAATCCGGAAAGCCGCGATCCGGCGGACCGAACACGCCGGCGCGGCCGACGTTGACGTCGATCGCCGCCGACCACGGCGCCTCGCCGACCAGCGGCGCCTGCGCGACGTAGCACTGGTTCTCCAGCGCGCGCGCCTGACTGCCGACGCGCACGCGCCAGTAGCCGGCCGCGGTGTCGGTGCAGCTCGGTACCAGGATCAGCTCGGCGCCGGCTTCGCACTGGGCGCGCGCCAGCAGCGGGAATTCGCTGTCGTAGCAGATATCGACGGCCAGCACGCCGAGCGCCGTGCGGAAGACCTTGAGGCCGCTGTCCGGCGCCGCCGAGATGTCCCAGACCTCGCGCTCGAAGCGCGTCATGATCTGCTTGTCCTGGAAGGCGGCGCGGCCGTCCGGCGCGCAAAGCCAGGCGCGGTTGACGGTGCAGTCCAGCGACAGCTGCCACGGAAAGCTGCCGGCGAGCAGATAGACGCCGTGCTGCTGCGCCAGCCGCCGGTGCAGGTCGAGATAGTCGTCGCGCAGTGCCTGCAGCGCCGTGACCTGCCGCGCCAGATCGGCACGCGTGGCGGCGTCGAACAGCGCGGCCAGGCTCATCGACGCGTACTCGGGGAACAGCAGCAGCTGCGCGCCGGCCTGCGCCGCCTCGGCGACCCAGCGCCCGAGCTGCGTTTCGACCTCATCCCAGCGGCGCGGCTCGGACACCGGATACTGTGCGACGGCGAGCTTCATCGGACGGCCTCCAGCTTGCGCATCCAGAAGGTCATCGGCTTGTCGGTCGAAGCCGCCTCGCCGAGATCGGGCCAGGACAGCGTCGCGCGCAGGCCCGGTTCCTTGCGGTAGCCGCGCTTGTGCCAGAACGCGTCATTCGGTACGTAGCCGGGCGGCTGGCGCGGGTCGTCGTCACGGCGCTCGACCGAGCAGAACGCGCAGACCGACAGGCCCAGCTCGCGCGCGTGCCGTTCGCGCAATTCGAAGAATTGCACGCCGAGGCCGCGGCCGCGATACGCGCGCAGCAGCACCGATTCGCCGAAGTAGTCGATCGGTGCCAGCGCCAGTCCGGCGTCGAGGAACGGCAGCTGCAGTTCGCGCGGCGCGTCGACCAGCGGCAGCACGGTCGAAGCGCCGACGCAGCGCGCGCCATCCCAGACCAGGATCGCGAGACTGCGCGGGCAATCGAGGTACATCTGCAGATAGTGCCGCTCGTAGTCGGCGCTGCCCTCGTAGAGGTACGGCCAGTCGCGGAACACGGCGATGCGCAGCTCGGCGAGCGCATCGAGCTGCGTCGCGATCTGCGCGCCGCGCAGCGTTTCGATGCGCAGGGCCGCGGCGTCGTTCACGCGCCGACCTGGCGGAGCCAGTCTTCGAGGTTGTAGTAGTTCGTCACCCGCGCGACCTTGCCGTCGCGGATGTCGAAGAACGCGCCGCCGGGCAGGCGGTAGGTCTGGCCGTGCGCTTCGGGCAGGCCTTCGTCGGTCGCCAGATAGGTGCCCAGCACCACGTACTCGGCCGCGGCGCGGCTGCCGTCGGCGTTGCTCATGATGACGATGTCGACGATCTGCTCGCGATAGCTGCGGTTCATGCGCGCGATGAAGTCGCGGAACGCGGCCTTGCCGGATTCGCGTGCGCCCTGGTTGATGTCGTGCGCGACGTCCTCGGTCAGCAGGCCGAAGAAGGTTTCCCATTCGGCGGCGTTGAAGGCGGCGTAATAGCGTTCGATCAGCTGGGTGGACGGATTCATCGAAGTCTGCGGGCAGGCGTGAGTGGGAGCGGGCGCGCGTCAGTGTACGGCGCAGGCGCACGATGTCCATCGCAGCGCCGTAAAACGGTGTTTCGCGTCAGCGTTGTGCATGCGATCGGCGGTGAGCGCGGCGAGGCGGTTTGACGAACATCAATGCTGCATCGCGATAGAGCCGCTAAGATGTCGACCATCACGTTCCGTCGTCGAAAGGCCAGTCCCCGTGACGTTTCTTCCTTTGCGTCTACGACCCCTCGTGTTCTGCCTGTCCGTCGCCGCGAGCGTTCCGGCTCATGCCGAAACGCTCGATGAGGCGTTTGCGATCGCCGGACAGCAGGATGCGGCGCTGCAGGCGGCTCGCGAGCAGACCGCGGCGGCGCGCGAGCAGTTGTCGGCCGCCAAGGCGACGCGGCTGCCGTCGCTGGCCTTCGACGGTGCGTACCTGCGTCTGGATCAGGCGCCGCAGGTGGAGGTCGAGCTGCCGGCGGTACTGCAGATGCCGCCGCTGCAGATGGCGCTCGCCGATCGTGAGTCGACGGCTTACGGCCTGCAGCTCAGCGTGCCGGTCTTCACCAGCGGCCGCATCACGCACGGCATCCGCGCCGCCGAGGCGGCGCACGACGGCGCCGGCGCCCAGCTGCGCGGCAGCGAGGAAGACCTCAAGCTGAAAGTCGCGCAGGCCTACGTCAACGTGCTGCGCAGCCGGCATCTGCAGGAACTCGCCGCCAGCAGCGTGGCGACGCTGACGGAGCACGTCGCCGACGCGCGCAATCTGTTCGACAAGGGCTTCGTCGCGCGCAACGACCGCCTGGCCGCCGAAGTCGCGCTGGCCAACGCCCGGCAGGACGAGCTGCGCGCCCGCAACGCCAACGAGCTGGCCTGCGCCGCCTACAACCGCCTGCTCGGCCGGCCGTTCGATGCGCCGGTCGCACTCGACGAGCTGGCGCCGGCACCGTCGTCCGGCGCGCTGGCCGAGCTGCGCACGCAGGCCGTCGCGCAGCGCAGCGAGCTGCAGGCGCTCGGCCATCAGGTCGACGCGCTGCGCGAACAGGCCGCCAGCGTGCGCGCCGAGCAGTGGCCGACGGTCGGTCTGTTCGGCGGACGCTACAGCTGGCGCAACGATCAGCTGGTCGACGACACCTTCTGGGCCGGCGGCGTGTCGCTGTCGTGGAAGCTGTTCGACGGCGGCCTGAGCGGCGCCAAGTCGCGCGCCTACGGCCGCCAGGCCGCCGCCGCCGACGCGATGCGCCGCGATGCCGAATCGCTGGTGCGCCTGCAGGTGCAGCAGGAATGGCTGCAGCTCGACGAAACCTGGAGCCGCGTCGCGGTCGCCACGCAGGCGCGCGAGCAGGCCGAGGAGAATCTGCGCGTCGCGCGCGACCGCTACACCTCGGGCCTCGGCACCAATACCGAAGTGCTGGACGCCGAAGCGCTGCGCGTGAAGACGCAGACCGGCTACTACGACGCCACCTACGACAACGTGCTCGCCGGCCTGCGCCTGCGGCGCGCGGTCGGCACGCTTTAGATCTCACGAGACGCTCCATGGACGCTTCCGCTCTGACCCAGAAGCTCGGCCTCCGCCAGCACCTGCCGCTGTACGCGATGATCGCGGCCGCGCTGGTGATCGGCGCCGTCGTCGTCTGGCGGCTGTTCTTCTCGGGCCCGTCGATGCCCGAAGGCCTGCTGCTCGCCAACGGCCGCCTCGAAGGCGACACCGTGGTGGTCGCCACCAAGCTGCCGGGCCGCATCGCCGAGCTCAAGGTCCGCGAGGGCGATACGGTCGCCGCCGGTCAGGTGCTCGCGCAGCTGGAGGACGCGCAGCTGCGCGCCAAGCTCGGTCAGGCGCAGGCCGCGGTCGCCGCGCTCGAGGCGCAGCACCAGGCCGCGCAGACCGGACTGCAGGCACTGCGTGAGCAGGTGCCGCTGCAGATCGCGCAGGCCGACGCGGCGGTGCGCCAGGCGCGGGCGACGCTCGCCAAGGCCAGGGCCGCGGCCGAACAGAACCGCCGCGACGCGCAGCGCCTCGAAGAACTCGCGCAGCGCGGCACCGCGCCGGCGCAGCGCGCCGAGCTGGCGCGGCTGGCGGCGGTCGCCGCCGAGGCCGATGCCGCCGCCGCCGAGGCCGCGCAGCAGCGCGGCGCGCGCGTCGCCGATGAGGCCCGTCTCGGTCCGCAGCGGGTACGCGCGCAGGAGGATCAGGTGCGCGCGCTCGAAGCGCAGCTTGGCCAGGCGCGCGCCGCGCTGGCCGAGGCGCAGAGCGTGGTCGACGATCTGACGATTCGCGCGCCGGGCGCCGGCGTCGTCACCACGCGCATCCGCGATCGCGGCGAGGTCGTCGGCGCCGGCGGACCGCTGCTCGAGATCGTCGATCTCGATCGCCTGTATCTGAAAGCCTACGTGCCGGAGTCGTCGATCGGCCGCCTGCGCCTCGGCCTGCCGGCGCAGATCTATACCGACGCGCTGCCGGATCAGCCGTTCGCGGCCAAGCTCGGCTACATCGCCTCGCGCGCCGAGTTCACGCCCAAGGAAGTGCAGACGACCGACGAGCGCGTCAAGCTGACCTACGCCGTCAAGCTGTATCTCGACGCCAATCCGGAGCACCGGCTCGGACCCGGCCTGCCGGCCGACGCGGTGATCCGCTGGAAGGACGGCGTCGAATGGAAGCGGCCGCATTGGTAGACGCACCGGCCATCGTCGCGCGCGGCTTCGGCAAGCGCTATCGCGGCCGCAGCGCGGTCAGCGGCATCGACCTCAGCGTCGGACGCGGCGAGCTGTTCGGCCTGATCGGCCCGGACGGCGCCGGCAAGAGCAGCCTGATCAAGGCCGCCGCCGGCGTGCTCAGCTTCGAGGAAGGCGAGCTGTCGGTGTTCGGCCAGTCGCTGGCCGGCGATGCCGACGCCGAGCGTATCAAGGACCGCATCGGCCTGATGCCGCAGGGACTCGGCCAGAACCTCTACGCCGAGCTGTCGATCGACGAGAACATCGATTTCTTCGCGCAGCTGCGCCTGGTGCCGAAAGCCGAGGCCGAGCGGCGCAAGGCCGAGCTGCTGGCGATCACGCGTCTCGAACGTTTCCGCGATCGCGCGATGAAGCATCTGTCGGGCGGCATGAAGCAGAAGCTCGGCCTGGTCTGCACGCTGATCCACGAGCCGCAGCTGGTGCTGCTCGACGAGCCGACCACCGGTGTCGATCCGGTCTCGCGGCGCGATTTCTGGGCGATCCTCGGCCGCCTGCTGCGCGAGCGCGGCATCACCGCGCTGGTGTCGACCGCCTACATGGACGAGGCCAGCAGCTTCCACCGCATCGGCCTGATGTTCGGCGGCCAGCTGCTCGCGCAGGGCACGCCGGAGGACGTGCGCGATCAGGTCGGCGGCACGATGGCGAGCGTTCAGGCACCGGACGGCGCCGCGCTGCTGCAGGCGCTCGGCGGGCGCTATCCGCAGGTCGATCGGCTCGGCGCGCAGATCCGCATCTTCATCGACGGTACGCGCGAGACGGCGCGCGCCGGCCTCGGTCCGCTGCTGGCCGCGGTGCCCGGCGCGCGCGCCGAGTACGACGCGCCGGATCTCGAGGACAGCTTCATCGCGCTGGCGCGCCAGCGCGGCATCGCCACGCTGCCGCCGCCGGCGGTGCTCAAGCCGGCCTCCGGCGAAAGCGGCGAGCCGGCGATCGTCTGCGAGGCGTTGACGCGCGACTTCGGCGCGTTCCGCGCCGTCGACGCAGTCAGCTTCGACGTCCATCCGGGCGAGATCTTCGGCCTGCTCGGCGCCAACGGTGCCGGCAAGAGCACGGTCATCAAGATGCTGACCGGCATCCTGCAGCCGAGCGCCGGCCGCGGCCGCGTCGCCGGCGCCGACATGCGCAGCGCCGGCTTCGCGATCAAGGAACGCATCGGCTACATGTCGCAGGCGTTCTCGCTGTATCTCGACCTCACCGTCGAGGAGAACGTGCGCCTCTACGGCGACATCTACGGCGTCGACCGCCGCCGCATCGGCGCGCGGCTCGACTGGGTGCTCGACAGCGCCGAGCTGCGCGCCTGGCGCGGTGAGCGCGCCGCGCGTCTGCCGCTCGGTCTACGCCAGCGCCTCGCGCTCGGCTGCGCGCTGGTGCACGAGCCGCGCGTGCTGTTCCTCGACGAGCCGACCTCCGGCGTCGACCCGATCGGCCGCCGCGCGTTCTGGACCACGCTGCAGCAGCTGGCGCGCAACGACGGCGTGGCGATCCTGCTGACCACGCACTACATGCTCGAAGCCGAGCGCTGCGATCGCCTGGCGCTGATGTATGCGGGCCGCGTCGTCGCCGCCGACAGCCCGGCCGGCATGAAGGCCGCCGTCGAGCGCGAGTCCGGCGTGCTGCTGGCGCTCGACTGCGCCAAACCGGAGGCGGCGCGCGCGCTGCTCGAACAGCGCGGCTATGCGTACTGCTGGGTCTACGGTGCGCAGCTGCACGTGCTGACGCCGCAGCCCGAGCGCGATCTGGCGCAGCTGCCGGCCTGGCTCGACGCCGCCGGACTCGGCCCGGCGCGCGCACAGCGCCGTAGCCTGAGCATGGAGGACGTCTTCGTCCATCGCGTCACTGCCCTGGAGGCGGCGGACCGCAAGGCCGCCCAAGCCGCATGAACCTGCAAAGAATCGCCGCGATCGTGGTCAAGGAGTGGCGCGAGATCGTGCGCGACCGCCTGTTCTTCGCGCTCGCCTTCGTGGTGCCGGCGACGCTGACGCTGCTGTTCGGTTTCGGCCTGTCGCTCGACGTCGAGAACGTGCCGCTGGCGGTCGTCGACTACGACCGCAGCGCACTGTCGCGCGAGTACGCGCACCGCTTCAGCGATTCGCGCTACTTCGACTTCAAGGGCCAGCTGAGCGATCTGCGCGAGGCCGACGCGCTGCTGATGCGCGGCCAGGTGCGCGCCGTCGTCGTCATTCCCGAGCACTTCGCGCAGCGTCTACTGTCCGGGCGCCCGGCCGAGGTGCAGACGCTGGTCGACGGCACGTTCCCGTTTCGCTCGCTGACCAGCAAAGGCTACATCACCGCGATCAATGCCTCGTTCAGCGCCGGCGTGCTGGCGACGGCGATCGCCCAGGTGCGCGGCGTGTCGGTCGAGGACGCTGCCGCGGCGTTGCAGCCGGTGCCGGTCGAAGTCCGCTACCTCTACAACCAGAGCGTCAAGAGCGTCTGGTCGATCGCGCCGAAGCTGCTGATGGCGATCATGATGATCTCGCCGCCGTTCCTCACCGCGCTCGGCATCGTGCGCGAGAAGGAGAGCGGTTCGATCTTCAACATCTATTCGTCGACGGTCACGCGCGGCGAGTTCCTGGTCGGCAAGCTGGCGCCCTACGTCGGCATTTCCTTCCTCAACGTCCTGATCCTGTGGGTGCTGGCCTGCTTCGTGTTCGGCGCGCCGTTCAAGGGCAATGCGCTGTTCTTCGCGCTGACCGCGCTGCTCTACGTGATCTGCACGACCGGCATCGGCCTGCTGGTGTCGGTCGCCGTGCGCACGCAGGTCGCGGCGATGCTCGGCACCGCGATCCTGACCATCGTGCCGGCGGTGCTGTACTCGGGCATCCTGATTCCGATCTCCAGCCTGTCGAGCGTGGCGACCGTGATCGCGCATCTGCTGCCCGGCATGTACTTTGCCAACATCACCGTCGGCAGCTTCCTCAAGGACGTCAATCTCGGCGAGCTGTGGCCGGACGTGCTGGCGCTGGCGCTGTACGCGACCGTGCTGTTCGCCGCCGGCTATCGCCTGTTCCACAAGCGGACCGCGACATGAACGCGGCACTGCGCCGGCCGGGCCTGGGCATCTGGCTGCGTCGCCTGGCGGCGATGACGCGCAAGGAGCTGCTGCTGCTGCTGCGCGACCCGGTGCTGCTGTTCGTGATCTTTTACGGCTTCACCTTCGACGTCTACAACGCCGCCTCCGGCGTCACCCTGCAGCTCAAGTCCGCTGCCGTCGCCGTCTTCGATCTCGACCGCAGCGCCGCGTCGCGCGAGCTGGCGGGCCGGCTGCAGCCGCCGCAGTTCGTGCCGCTGGCGCCGCTCGAACGCGACGGCGAGGGCCAGAAGCTGCTCGATCGCGGCCAGGCGCTGATGGTGCTGTCAGTGCCGCCGGGCTTCTCGCGCGATCTCGCCGCCGGCCGCACGGCGCCGGTGCAGCTGCAGATCGACGCCACCAATACCGCGCTGGCGACGCTCGGCTACGCCGACGCGACGCAGATCATCACGCAGTTCGGCCTGGAGCAGGCGCTGCGCCGGCAGGGCATCAGCGAGGCAGCGGCCGCCGAGCTGCCGCAGGTCGAGAACCGCGTGCGCGTCTGGTTCAACCCGAACCAGGAGGATGCCTGGTTCATGGGCATTTCCGAGATGCTCAACGTCGTCACCGCGTTCGCGATCCTGCTGACCGCGGCGCTGATGGTGCGCGAGAAGGAGCGCGGCACGATCGAGCAGCTGCTGGTCTCGCCGCTGTCGGCGCTGCAGATCACCGCGCCGAAGGTGATCGCGATGGTGATCATGATCCACATCGGCATCTCGGCCTCGCTGCTGCTGGTGCTGGAGCCGCTGTTCGATGTGCCGATCCGCGGCAGCCTGCTGCTGTTCGCGCTGGTGACGACGCTTTACATCGTCACGCTGTCGGGGCTCGGTCTGCTGATCGCGACGCTGACGCGCAATCTCGCGCAGGCGGCGATGCTCGGTATTCTCGTGCTCGCGCCGATGATGTTCCTGTCCGGCGTGTGGACGCCGCCGGAGGCGATGCCGCCGGCGGTGCGCATGCTCGTGCACATCTCGCCGCTGTACTACTACTCGGATGCCGGCTACGCGATCCTGCTCAAGGGCGCCGGTCTCGACGTGATCTGGCCGTCGGTGCTCGGCATCGCCGGTCTCGGCGTGCTGATCGTCGCCAGCGGCCTGTCGCGCTTCCGGCGGCAGTTCGGCTGAACGCGGGGCGCGCACGCGGTTCGGCGCGCGCGAAGGCAAGGCTCGGGATGAAGACGATCGGGAGCAGACGATGACATCGACGCAACAGCCGGACTATCAGGCGATGCTGCGCGTCGCGCTGGCCGAAGCGCGGCAGGGCCTCGCCGAGGGCGGCGTGCCGATCGGCGCGGCGATCTTCACGCGCGACGGCCGCCTGCTCGGCGCCGGGCACAATCGCCGCGTCCAGGAGGGCGATCCGTCGGTGCACGCGGAAACCGACGCCTTCCGCAAGGCCGGGCGGCAGCGCAGCTATCGCGACAAGATCATGGTCACGACGCTGGCGCCGTGCTGGTACTGCTGCGGTCTGGTCCGCCAGTTCCGCATCGGCACGGTCGTCGTCGGCGAATCGCGCAACTTCAGCGGCGGCGTCGACTGGCTGCGCGCCAACGGCGTCGAGGTCATCGACCTCGACTCGCCGGAATGCGCGCAGCTGCTGGCGGACTACATTCGCGCGCAGCCCGAGGTGTGGAACGAGGACATCGGCGAAGGCTAGCCGCGCTGGGCTAACGCGCCGCCGGCACGCGCCCGGTGCAGCGGATCACGCGCGCCGCGCCGTGGTGGAACGGCCCTTCGTCGAGCACCGTCTCGACCGGTTCGATGCGCAGGTCCTCGAGGCCGCCGAAGTCGCGGCGCAGGTCCTCGGTGGTGAACAGCCAGTCGATGTCGCGCGGGCCGCCGCCCGGCAGTCCGAAGTGGCCGCGCTCGAAGCCTTCGAGGATCAGGCGGCCGCCCGGGCGCAGCGCGCCGAGCAGGCGGCGGTGGATGTCGTGGCGCTGTGCCGGCGGCAGATGCAGGAAGATCAGCACCAGCGCGTCGAACGCGGCCGGCGGCGGCTGCCAGCTGGCGAGGTCCGCGCACAGCGTGTCGATCGTCACGCCCTGTTGCTCGGCGAGGCGTCGCGCCTTGTCGAGGCCGGTCTGCGACTGGTCGACCGACAGCACGCGATGGCCCTGCTGCGCCAGCCACACGCCGTTGCGGCCTTCGCCGTCGCCGGGCAGCAGCACGTCGGCATGCGCCGGCAGCGCCGCCGCGGCGGTGGTGAGGAAGCGGTTCGGCGTGGTGCCGTAGGCGTATTCGGGCGCGGCGTAGCGCTGATCCCAGAACTCACGCATCGCCCGGCGCTCCCGGCTGCGGCTGGAAGCCGGCGGACTGCAGCGCCGCGCGCAGCGCGGCGTCGAGGCCCGGCGCGCGGCCGTGGACGACGATCTGTCGACCGGCCAGATCGACGTCGACGCTTTCGACCTGCGGCTCGCGCGCCAGACGCCGGCGCACGGCGCGCTCGCAGGATTCGCAATGCAGGTCGGGCAGGTGGTAGCGGTAATCGGTGGCGCTCATCGGGAACCTCCGGACGTCGGCGGCAGGACGATACGGGCGGCGAGGCGCTGCGCCCGCGGCGCGAGCCAGACGATGGTCGGCACCGCCAGACTCCAGGCCAGCAGCCAGTTGAGCAGCCAGTGGCGCAGGTCGCCGCCGTTGACGGCGTTGAGCACGCCGCTGATGACGGCGGTCATGCCGGCGCCCATGATCAGCGCGAACACCCAGGGCAGGGCGGCGCGACGCCGTTGCTGACTCATGGCGCGCGCCGCTTCAGCGAGAAGGCGCCGCGCAGCTCGCCGAGCCGGTAGCCGACGGCGGCGTCGTACGGATAGTCCGCCTGCAGCGCGGCGCGCAGCGCCGGCGGCTGTGTGTCCACTTCGCCATGGCAGGTCAGGCACAGCGGCGCGACGACGATCGCCTTCATGTAGCGCTGATAGCGGCCGGCCGGTTCGTCGAGCTCGGCGTAGGTGGTCAGCGCATCCGGCGCGGCGTGGGCGGCGAGCCGGCGGTCGAAGTCGGCTAGCTGGGTCTGCTCCCAGGCGTCGGCGACGCCGGTCAGCGGATTGCGCACGCGCGTGCCGATGCGGCGCACCTGCCAGCCGCTTTCACGCGACAGGCGGGCGGCGATCGCCGGCGCCTCGTCGCGGCAGACGCGTACGGCATTGACCGGGCCGCCGTCGGCCATCGCCGCCTGCAGGCGGGCGCCGAGCGTTTGCTGGAAACGCGTGGCGATCGCCTGCGCTGCGGCCGCCGGTGTTTCGGCAGCGGCGGCAGAGGGGGTCGGCGGTTCGGCGCCGGCGCCGAACGCCAGCAACGCGAGGGATGCGGACAGGACGATGGAGGAAAGGCGCATGGCGAGCGTCAGCAGCGGGCCTGCGCTCGGCGCAACAAAATGCGGGCCAGCCGGCGGTAATCCGCAAAGCGCTTTCGAATCAGTTTGTTGAGCTTTCGCGTGGCAGTCATCGGCGGCGCGGACTGCCAGTTGGCTGCTGACATTGGCAGTGCGCTGGCGCTGCTCTGGCAGCGCCGCGGGCGTTCTCAGCCGAAATGAAAGGCGATGCGGAACTCGCGGCCGGCGGCGGCCGGCGGCGGCGGGAACGGCGCGGCGCGGCGCACCGTGCGCAGCGCCAGACGGTCGAGCAGGCCGTTGCCGCTCGACTGCAGCAGTTCGAGTGCGACGAGCCGGCCGTCGGCATCGAGCGAGAAGCCGACCAGCGCTTCGCCGTGCAGGGCCGTGCCGCTCGGCCGGGCCGCGGCGATCTGCGTCCACAGGGCCTGGACGTAGGCCGCGGCAATGCGGGCATCGTCGACCGCTGCCACAGCGTGCGGATCGGCGGCTGCCGTGGCGTCGGACGCGGGCGGCGATGCCGAGGGCGTGAGGTCCGGCGCGGCGGCGGTCGAGGCCGCTGCGGAAGGCGCCGGGGCTGCGTGCGCAAGGGTCGCGGCCGGTTTCACGGCTGGCGCGCGCAGCGCCGCGCGGGGCATTGGGGTCGCGGTTCGGGGTTCGGGACGGGCCGTCGGCGGAGGCGGCAGCGGCGCGGCGAGCGCGGGCAGCAGGCGCACGCTGACCGCGCCGGGTGCCGCCGCCGGTGGCGGCGACGGTCCGGCGCGCAGCAGGGCGGCGATCACCGCGAGATGCAGCAGCGCGGTGAGGCCGGCGCCGGCGAGCCGGCGCGCGCGCCGCGGATCGCGGGGCACGCCGGCCTCGCGATCGTCCGCGGCGCGCGGCGCGGCCTGCATCAGAAGCTCAGCCCCAGGCCGAGATTCAGCGAGCGGCCGCGGCCCGGCACCGGGCGCAGCTCGCCGGTCGCCTTGAAGTCGCCGATCGACTGGCCGCCGAGCGGCGCGGCGTAGGCGCGGTCGAGGACGTTGTCGACGCCGAAGTCGACGTGGTAGCGCTGCCAGCGATAGCGCGTGCCGAGGTTGAGCAGCGCGTAGCCGCCGGTCTCCGGCTCCTGGCGCGTCGCATCGACGCGCGTCTTGGCGTCGACCAGCACCAGCTCGATCTGGCTGTCCCAGCCGCCGAGCGCGTGCAGCAGCGCGAGCCGGCCGTTGAGCGGCATCTGGTGGTAGAGCGAACCGCCGTCGTCCTGGTTGCGGCCGCGGCCCCAGGATGCGGTGGCCTTGAGCTGAGTGCGGCCGGCGGCCGGCGTGTCCCAGAGCTGCAGCGCGCCGGCGAGATCGAGCCCGTACAGCTCGGCATCGTGGTTGGCGAACTGCAGCTGCACGAAGCCGTTCGACAGGTCGGCGAGCTTGTCGGCGTCGATGTAGTCGTGCACGAGGCTGTAGTACGGCGTGACGCTGACGGTCCACGGCTGCGCGAGGCCGCCGCTGTGGCGCAGGGTCGCGCTGACGGTGTCGGCGACTTCCGGATCGAGATCGAGATTGCCGACGTAGCCGTTGCCGTCGCCGTACCAGCCGATCATGCGGCTCGACATCGAGCCGCGGCCCCAGGCGTAGCGCTCGTAGAGGTTCGGCGAGCGCGTCTTGTGCGCGTAGCCGAATTCGAGCGCGGTCGCCGCCGAGGCCTGGTAGCGGACCAGCAGGGTCGCGTCGAAGTTGGTGTCGGTCTTCTTGTGATCGGCGGCGTTGAACGCAGCGGCCGCGGCGATGTCGGCGGCATTCATCATGCCGGTCGTCGCGTACGGCTGCACGTCGCCGGTATTCATCCAGACCGTGTCGTTGCGCACGCCGGCGAGCGTCGACCAGCGCTCGTTCCAGCGCGCCTCCCATTCGGCGAAGGTGCCGAGCCGGGTGCGGTGTCCGCCGTTGACGTTGATGTAGGTGTCCGGGCCCATCATCATGCTGCCGGCGACCGGCGGCCAGTAATCGTTGAGGCTCTGGCGCTGCAGTTCGTTGCCGATGCGCAGCGTGTCGCCGCCGTCGAGCAGCACATCGGCCTTGACGAGGTAGCCGGCGCCGCGCACGCGGGTGTCCATCGGCATGCCGCCGCTGGCGGTGCCGCCCTTGTCGTCGAGGAAGTTCATCTTGTGCTCGGTGTCGCGGTAGTAGCCGCGCGCCTCGACATCGCCCCAGTCGAACACGCCGCGGTAGCGCGCGCTGCCCTGCGCCGAGCGGTTGAACGTCATGTCCATGTACTGGTTCGGAAAGCCCTCGTACGGCGAGTGCTGCAGATTGCCGGCCAGCTCGAACAGGCCGAGCGTGTTCTGCGTCGCCAGCTTCAGCGTCTGATCGTATTTCTCGTATTCGGTCGAGCGCACGACGCCGTCGTCGCCGCCGCCGTCGTAGTGGCGCGCACGCGTGCCGGAGCCGCTGTAGCCGAGGTGGTAGCGCTCGCTGGCCAGCGTCGCGGCGAGCGCGCCGCCGAAGGCGTCGCCGTTGTTGCGATAGAAGCTGTTCAGCGAGCCGTCGAACAGCGTCGCGCCGGCGGCGGCGAAGCGCGGTTCGGCGCTGTCGACGACGATCGTGCCGCCGAGGCTGTCGCCGCCGAGGCTGACCGGCGTGATGCCGGCGATGACCTGCACGCGGCTCAGTGTCTGCGGATCGCTGTACGACAGCGGCGGGTTCATGTGATTGGGACAGGCGTTGTCGATCGGCAGGCCGTCGACGACGACTTTGACGCGGTCGTCGGCCAGGCCGTGCAGCGCCGGCAGGCTGGCCACGCCGCCGCCGCCGTAGGCGCTGACGCCGGGCAGGCCCTGCAGCAGTTCGGCGACGTCGCTGCTGCGCGAGCGCTGGCGTTCGAGTTCGGCCGCCGTCAGCGTGGCGCTCGCCAGCGGTGCGTCGCGCAGCGCCTGGGCGGCGGACTCGACGGCGACGGCCGGCAGTTCGGTCGCGGTGGCCGCCGGCGCTGCGGCGGTCTGGGCGAACGCCGGTGCGGCGAACAGCGAGGCGGCGAGGGCGATCAGGTGGCGGCGCGGGGTCGCCGGTTCGGAATGATGCAGTGACATGTTTCGTTCTCTGGATGCAGCGTGGCGTCGGGTGGACGCGAGGCGCGGCGCAGGATGCGGCGCGCGGGTGTCGCTCGGTGACGGCGGGTTCAGAACGAAAGCGGTGGTCCGCGCAGTTGCGGCAGGTGCACGAGCCGGACCGCCGGAGCGCGCGCGAGCGGCACGACCCCGCGGCGCGGCGGGCGCTGCGTCGGCAGATGGAAGGCCGCGAGCGTCGGCGTGGCGTGGTGGACGGCATGCAGGACGCCGCACCAGGCGCAGCCGCCGTCATGCGCCGGCGCCGGCGCGGCGCCGCGCGGCGCACGCGCCCGAGCGTCCGGCGTGGCCCGATCCACGCCGCAGAAGGCGTAGAGACGCGGCTCGGCGAGCCGCTCGGCACGCAGTCCGCTGTAGAGCTGCGGCAGCAGCAGCTGGCCGAGCAGCGCTGTCAGCGCGAGCAGCAGCGCCAGCGGACGATGGCGGCGGATCGCGCTCATCGGGCGTCGGCGAGACCCATGAAGCGGCGCGTCGCGCCGAGCCGTCGCAGCAGCAGCGCTTCGAGCAGCCAGACGGCGAGCATCGAGGCGCCGAGCAGGGGGAACAGCAGCGCGAAAATCAGCGCCAGCGCGATCAGGCTCGGCGCGACGCGCGCGCCGGATGGCGGCGGCGCGCCGAGCACGCCGGCCGGCCGGCGTCGCCACCACAGGGTCGCGGCGCTGACGCACAGTGTCGCGAGGCCGAGCGCGGTGAGCAGGCCGAGCAGCTGGTTCGGCCAGCCGAACAGCTGGCCTTCGTGCGCGGCGACGCCGGTGCCGACGATGCGGTCGAGCAGCGGCCGCTCGCGGAAGTCGACGCGCCGCACGATCGTGCCGCGCTCGCCGTCGAGCGTCAGGTTGACGCGCTGCGGACGGTTCGCCGCGTCCGAGCGCGCCGTCCACGACGCTGCGGCCCGCGACGGTGGCGCGATCAGCACCGGCGGCGCGAGCCGCAGTGCAGCGACCGGCGCGACCAGGCGATCGAGCTCGACGTAGGCCGTCCCCGCCGTGCCGGGCAGCGCCTGCGGGCCGGACGCCGCCATCGCGTGGCCTTCATGGCCGGCCGGCGGCGTGTTGGCGGCGAGGTGGCGCGCGCGCTCCTCGGCACGGCTCGTGGTCCAGTCCTGCTCGACCACGGCGCCGTCGCCGAGCGTGCGCAGCGCCTTGAGGTAGCCGCCCCAGAAGTTCGCCCACGGCAGGCCGCTGAGCAGCAGGAACAGCGCGAAGGCCGAGACCCACAGGCCGGTGACGGCGTGCAGATCGCGCCAGAACGTGCGGCCGCCGGCGCCGAGCCGCGGATAGACGACGCCGGCGAGTCCGCGCGCCGAGCGTGGCCACCACAGGTACAGGCCGGTCGCGAGCATGACGATCGCCCAGCACGCTGCCAGCTCGACGAGCCAGGAGCCGCGCGGCCCGAGCATCAGCTCGCCGTGCAGGCGGAAGACCTGGCGCATGAAACGGTCCTCCTCGCGAATCGCACCGAGCACCTGCGCGGTCTGCGGATGCACGTAGACGCGCGTCAGCTCGCTGCCGCGGCCGACCAGCACGCGCACCGCGGATTGCGGCGTGCGCGGCAGTTCGTAGGCGTTCAGCGTCGCGCCCGGCACCGCGGCCAGCGCCGCGGCGACCTGTTCGTGCGGCGCAGCCGATGCACCGTCGACCGGCAGGTTCTCGTAGCCGCGTTCGAGGCGGGCCTCGATCTGCGGCTTGAACAGGTAGATCGCGCCGGTCGCCCCCAGCCATAGCACGAACGGCAGGCAGAACAGTCCGGCATAGAAATGCCAGCGCCAGATCGTGCGCTGCGCCGCCGCGCGGCGCGGCGCTGTCGATTCACCGCTTGCCATTGCCGAGGCCTCCATCAGAAACGCACGCGAATGCCGCCGTAGTAGGTGCGCGGCGTGCCGGCGTAGATCGAGCCGCCGGCCAGCGATAGCAGGTCGGCGCCGTTCTGTTCGCCGGTCGCCGCATTGAGGCTGTTCGACAGATTGCCGGCCGAGCCGATGTAGGTCTTGTCGAACAGGTTCTGCACGGCGAGGTACAGGCCGAAGCGCGAGGCACCGCCGCCGGCGCCCGGCCGGTCGTAGTGCAGGTTCAGGTTCGCGAGCTCGTAGCCCGGGGCCTTCAGCAGGTTGGCGTTGTCGAGGTAGAAGTCGTCGCGCCAGTGGTATTCCAGATACGCGCCGAGGCCCTGCAGCGCGCCGAGCTGCTGTTCGTAGCCGAGCCGCGCACTGAGCACCTGCGGCTGGATGCCGGGAATCTTCTTGCCGTCGCGCTTGAACACCTTGCTGTAGCTGCCGGCGCTGAGCCGCTCGTCGTAGTCGCGGTAGATCTGGTCGTCGTAGGTATACGCGGCGCTCAGGTACAGGCCCGGCAGCGCCCGCGGCAGCGGCTGCGCGTGCAGGCCCAGCTCGACGCCGCGGTGCTCGGAACGCGGCGCGTTGAAGGTGTAGCTCTGCAGGCTGACGCCGGCCGACTGCGAGACCAGCTCGTCGCGGAACAATTCATAGAAGCCGGACAGGCTGAGGCGCAGCATCTCGCCGAGCCGCCATTCGGCGCCGAGATCGAGGCCGTAGTTGCGCTGCGAATCGAGCCTGGTGTTGTTGCCGGCGACGCCGGCCGGCGTCACGAACAGATTGCCGAGCTGCGGCGTGCCGTAGCCGGCGGCGAGGCGCGCGTGCAGCGTCCACGCCTCGTCCGGCGCGTACTGCAGCGCCAGTTCCGGCGCGAGGTTATGGAACTCGCGCCGCGCGTCGATGCGCTGCAGCGTCGGCGTGGCGTCGGCGGCGTAGCGGTAGCTGGTGCTGAGCCCTTCGATCTGCGTGTACTCGCCGCCGATGCCGGTCACCAGACTCCAGTGCGCGTCGAAGCGGATCTGCTCGCGCAGGCGCAGGCCGGCGTTGAGATGATGGCCGTTGACCGACTGCGTCAGGCCGCCGCGCGTGGCGTGGCCGTCCGGCGTCACGTTGTAGACGGTGGAGTTGAGTTCCTCGTAGTTGTAGAACAGGCCGCCGGCGGTTTCGGCGTCGGCGCCGAACAGCGGGTGGCGGCGCGTCAGATCGCTGCGCAGATTGAACGACGGATAGGTGCCGTCGTACGACTGCGCGCTGGTCGGCTGCTTGATGTCGCGGTTGTCGAAGACCAGCTGCGTCCGCCACTCGGTGCGTGCGTCGAAGGCGTGTTCCCAGCGGGCGCCGGCGATCGTGCGACGGTCGTGGCGGCCGAGGCCGGCGGCGGCCGCGCTCGTCGCCTGGCGCGCGCCGGTGTAGCCGTTGACGAGCAGATTCACCGACGCGCAGCCGTCCGCCGCGAGCTCGCCGCAGCCGCGCTGGTACGGATTGAGCCGGTACTGTTCCAGCGACAGGCGCAGCGAGAGGTCGGCGTCGAGTTCGTTGTCGATGAACTTGAAGACCAGGCGATCGCGGGCGGTCGCCTGCCAGACGGCGGAGAGGTTGGCCGTCGTCGTCAGATAGTCGGTGTGCGCGGTCGCCGAACGGCCGCGCACATTGCTGACGAAGGCCGCGTAGTCGAGCGCGTCGAGGCGGTCGCCGGCGAGCGCGTAGACGTTGAGCGTGCCGTAGCTGCCGGCGTCGAGACCGGCTTCGCCGCCGCCGATCTCGCGGCCGCGGCGGCTGCGGAAGTCGATCGCGCCGCCGGTCGCGTAATTGCCGAACCAGGCCGACGAGGGGCCGCGCACCACGTCGATCGCGCCGTAGGCATGCGGATCGCTGAGGTCGGTGCGCGCCAGTCCGTCCGGCTGGGTGACGTCGAAGCCGTCCTCGAAGACCTTGATGTTGCGTACGCCATAGGTCTGGCGGTTGTTCGAACCGCGCACCGAGATCGACACATCGCGCGGGCCGTTACCGGGCTGGAAGCTGACGCCCGGGCTCATCGTTAGCACTTCGGCGATGTTCAGCGCCGGCACGTGCGCGAAGTCTTCGCGCGTCAGCGTCGTCGCGCTCTGCGCCGGCGCGGGATCGCTGCTGTGACCGGTGACGACGACGGTTTCGATGCCGTCGCCGCGCGCCGGGACTTCAGCCGCCGCGGCGGGCTCGGCATGGGCGCTAGGCGTCGTGTCCAGCGTGCGCAGTTCGCGCTCGATGGCTTCGCGCTGGCGCAGCAGTTCGGCGCGCCGCGCCTCGGTATCCGATGCTGCCGGCGCAATGGTGGGTGTGGTGGCGGCGTGCTGCGCCAGTGCGGCCGCGGGCAGCGCGGACATGGTGAAACCGAACGCGGCCAGCGCCGCGCGTGCGTACGACATGAAGACTCTCCCTGGGAAGCGGACAAGACGCACCGCCGGCGATGCCGGTGGCGGAGGCGGGCTTCAGGCGAGAGCGGGAGGGCCGGTGGCGTGCGGACGCCGGTAGGGCGTGGCCGGCCGATCGAGGGGCGTCGGCGGCGGCGTCGGCAGCGTGCGGGCCGGCACGTCGAGGGCGGCGGCGAGCGGCGGCGGCAGGGCCGCCATCGCCGCCATCGCGAACGCGCAGGCCTGGCCGAGTTCGATCGTCGCGCCGCCATCGGGCAGGCCGTGGCCGCTGCCGCGCACGGCTTGTGCTTCGCCGCCGCTGCAGAAGATCAGGCCGTAGCGGTCGGGTGCGGCGGCGTCGCGGCCGAGCATGAAGCCCTGCGGCAGCAGGCCGTGGCCCAGCATCGCGGCGAGCGCGAGCCAGAGCATCAGGCAGTTGCGGCGGAGACGGGCGATCAAGGTCGGGCCGGCGGCGATTGGAGGAACGATTGAGGCGCGATGCTATCAACTCCGGCCGCCGGTATCACGCGGCGGCGCGCGCTCAGGCCGCGGCCAGCTCGCGCAGCAGCGCCTGGGCGGCGCCGGACACGGTGCGTCGCTCGTGCCAGACGACGCCGAGTTCGCGGTGCATCTTCAGCTCCGGAATCGGCAGCGGCCGGATCGTGTCGTCGATCATCGACTCCGGCAGCACACTCCAGCCGAGGCCGATGCCGACCAGCATCTTCAGCGTCTCCAGATAATTGGTCGACAGGCGGATGCGCGGCTTCAGGCCGTGGCGTTCGAGCTCGCGGGTGGCGATGCGCCGCGTGTAGGTCTGCTCGTCCGGGAACACCGCGGGCAGCGCCGCGAGCTCGGCGAGCGGTACGCGGCGGCGGCCGAGCAGCGGGTGGCCGGCGGCGATGACGACGACCAGCGGATCCGGCCAGATGACGCGCTGTTCGAGCTGCGGCAGCGGCACGGTCGGCAAGGTGACGATGCCGAGTTCCAGTTTGCCGGCCAGCACCGCCTCGCAGGCGACTTCCGAATCCATGAAGTGAATGTCGAGATCGACGTTCGGATACTGCTGCGTGTAGGCGCGCAGCACCGGCGGCAGACGGTGCAGGCCGATGTGATGGCTGGTGCCGATCGACAGGCGGCCGCCGACTTCCTCGTGCAGCTTCGACAGCGCGCGCTTGCCGTCCTCGATGTCCTGCAGGGTCTTTTTCGCGTACGGCAGCAGGGTGCGGCCGGCGTCGGTCAGGGTGACGCGGCGGCCGACGCGGTCGAACAGCGCGTGGCCGATCTGCGCCTCGAGCGCGGTGATGCGCTTGCTGATCGCCGGCTGCGACAGATGCAGGCTTGCGGCGGCCTGGGTGAACGAGCCGCCGTCGGCGACTTCGACGAAGGCGGCGAGGAACTGGGTTTCCATCGGGGCTCCGGGCGGCGGGACCTTCGCATTCTATTGTGGAATGGACTGCATAAAAACGATTCATTGGAGTTATCGAAGCGGCGGACCTAGAATCGCCGCCGCCTGATGAGGGCTGCGTCCGCCGCGACGCCGCCCGACACGACTTACCGGAGAGCCACGATGACCGCAGCCAGCCCCCGCACCCTGTACGACAAGATCTGGGACGCCCACGTCGTCAAGGATCTCGGCGGCGGCTCGGCGCTGATCTACATCGATCGCCATCTGGTGCACGAAGTGACCAGCCCGCAGGCCTTCGACGGCCTGCGCCTGAACCATCGCCAGCCCTGGCGCCTGGGCGCCAACCTGGCGGTCGCCGACCACAACGTGCCGACCACGCCGGATCGCGTGCAGGGCATCAAGGATCCAATCTCGCGCGCCCAGGTCGACGCGCTCGACGCCAACTGCGCGGAATATGGCATCACCGAATTCCGCATGAACGACCTGCGCCAGGGCATCGTCCACGTGATCGGCCCGGAGCAGGGCGCGACGCTGCCGGGCATGACCGTGGTCTGCGGCGATTCGCACACCTCGACGCACGGCGCGTTCGGCGCGCTGGCCTTCGGCATCGGCACCAGCGAGGTTGAGCATGCGCTGGCGACGCAGACGCTGGTGCTCAAGAAAGCCAAGACCATGCTGATCCGCGTCAGCGGTCACGTCGGCCCCGGCGTCACCGCCAAGGACATCACGCTGGCGATCATCGGCCGCATCGGCACCGCCGGCGGCACCGGACACGTCATCGAATACGCCGGCGAGGTGATCGAGGACCTGTCGATGGAAGGTCGCATGACCCTGTGCAACATGGCGATCGAGGGCGGAGCGCGCGCCGGCCTGGTTGCCGTCGACGACAAGACCATCGCCTACGTGAAGGGCCGGCTGTACGCGCCGAAGCCCGAGCACTGGGACGCGGCGGTCGCCGACTGGAAGACGCTGAAGAGCGACCCGGGCGCGCGCTTCGACCGCGTGGTCGAGATCGACGCCGCATCGATCGAGCCGCAGGTCAGCTGGGGCACCTCGCCGGAAATGGTGCTGCCGGTCGGCGCCTGCGTGCCGGACCCGGCGCGCGAGGCCGATCCGGTCAAGCGCAACGGCATGGAAAAGGCGCTGGCCTACATGGGTCTCGCCGCCGGCACGCCGATCGATGCGATCGCCATCGACAAGGTCTTCATCGGCTCGTGCACGAACTCGCGCATCGAAGACATGCGCGCCGCCGCGGCCGTCGTGAAGGGCCGCAAGAAGGCGGCGAACGTCAAGCTGGCGATGGTCGTGCCCGGCTCGGGTCTGGTGAAGCAGCAGGCCGAGGCCGAAGGGCTCGACCGGATCTTCGTCGAGGCCGGCTTCGAATGGCGCGAGCCGGGCTGCTCGATGTGTCTGGCGATGAACGCCGACCGTCTGGAGCCGGGCGAGCGCTGCGCGTCGACGTCCAACCGCAACTTCGAAGGCCGCCAGGGCGCCGGCGGTCGTACGCATCTGGTTTCTCCGGCGATGGCGGCCGCGGCGGGGATTGCCGGGCATTTCGTCGACGTCAGGACTTTGTCGTGATGGCAAGCGTTGCCCTGCATCGCCGGAGCACCGCCCCGGCCCGATCGCCGGCGATCGGGCGTTCGCCGGGCAAGGACTGCCACGGGCAGTCCTTGAAAGCCCC
Organism: Solimonas variicoloris DSM 15731; assembly: GCF_000382285.1. GTDB lineage: Bacteria > Pseudomonadota > Gammaproteobacteria > Nevskiales > Nevskiaceae > Solimonas > Solimonas variicoloris. Next base: position 28,101 of record NZ_KB907936.1, read on the forward strand.
GGCTCACCCAGCGATGGCGGCCGCCGCCGGCATCGCCGGCCACTTCGTCGACGTGCGCTCGTTCTGAGCGGCGCACCGGAGAATCAGAATGAAAGCTTTCACTGTCGTCAGCAGCAAGATCGCGCCGCTCGATCGTCCGAACGTCGATACCGACGCGATCATCCCGAAGCAGTACCTGAAGTCGATCCGCCGCACCGGCTTCGGCCCGTTCCTGTTCGACGACTGGCGTTATCTCGACGCCGGCGATCTGGAGATCGATCCGGCCACGCGCCGCGTCAATCCGGATTTCGTGCTGAACCAGCCCGCGCACAAGGGCGCGCAGATCCTGATCGCGCGCAACAACTTCGGCTGCGGCTCGTCGCGCGAGCACGCCGTGTGGGCGCTTGACGACTACGGCTTTCGCGCCGTGATCGCGCCGAGCTTTGCCGACATCTTCTTCTCGAACTGCTTCAAGAACGGCGTGCTGCCGGTGGTGCTGAAGGCCGAGGAAGTGCAGGCGATCTTCGACGGCATCGCCAAGAATGCGGATGCGCAGTTCACGATCGATCTGCCGGCGCAGCAGGTGCGGCTGCCGTGCGGCAAGGCCTTCTCGTTCGAGATCGATGCCGGCCGCAAGCACAACCTGGTCAACGGTCTCGACGAGATCGGTCTGACGCTGCAGCAGGCGGACGCGATCCGCGCCTACGAAGCGCGCCGCCGCGGAGAAGCGCCGTGGCTGTTCCAGGCGTGAACGCGATCGCCGCCGGTCAGGCCTGGGACGCTGGCGCCTACGCGCGTAACGGCCGTTTCGTCGCCGATCTGGCCGCCGATCTGGTCGACTGGCTGGCGCCGGCGCCGGGCGAGCGCGTGCTCGATCTGGGCTGCGGCGACGGCGCGCTGACCGAGCAGCTGGTCGAGCGCGGCGCCACGGTAGTCGGCGCCGATGCCAGCCCCGAACTGGTTGCGGCGGCGCGGGCGCGCGGCCTTGACGCGCGCGTGCTCGACGCTCAGGCGCTGCCGTTCGACGCCGAGTTCGACGCCGTGTTCTCGAACGCGGCGCTGCACTGGATGAAGCGCGATCCCGACGCGGTGCTGGCCGGCGTGGCGCGCGCGCTGAAGCCCGGCGGCCGCTTCGTCGCCGAGATGGGCGCGGCCGGCAACGTCGCTGCGATCCGCGGTGCCGTGCATGAGGCGATGGCGCGGCGCGGCCTCGACGCCGCCGCCGCCGATCCCTGGTTCTTCCCGACGCTCGCCGACTATCGCCGCCGCCTGCAGGCGGCCGGTTTCGAGATCGCCGGCATCGAGACCTTCGCGCGGCCGACGCGGCTGCCGGGCGATATCCGCGGCTGGCTGCAGACCTTCGCGCAGGCCTTTCTCGCCGCGGTGCCGGAGGCCGGGCGCGCGGCGCTGGTCGACGAGGTGCGCAGCGCGCTGGCGCCGCGGCTCGCCAGCGCGGCGGGACAGTGGACCGCCGACTACGTCCGGCTGCGTTTCATCGCCATGAAGCGGCGGCCGGCCTGAGGGGCCGCGGCACGCCGTTCCCATCGATTTCACGAACGACAGACGACACGACAATGACGACGAAGAAGATCCTGATTCTGACCGGCGACGGCATCGGCCCCGAGATCATGGGCGAGGCGGTCAAGGTGCTCGAGGTGCTGAAGGCGGGCGGCGAGGCGATCGAGTGGCGCTTCGGCCTGCTCGGCGGCGCCGCCTACGACGCCGAGGGCCATCCGTATCCGCCGAGCACGCAGAAGGCGGCGCGCGAGGCCGACGCGATCCTGCTCGCCGCGGTCGGCGGCCCGAAGTACGACGAGCTGCCGCGCGAGCTGCGCCCGGAGCGCGGCCTGCTCGGCATCCGCAAGGATCTGAACCTGTTCGCCAACTTCCGGCCGGCGCTGGCCTTCGAGGAACTCGCCGACGCGTCGTCGCTGAAGAAGGAGGTGATCGCCGGGCTCGACATCCTGATCCTGCGCGAGCTGACCGGCGACATCTACTTCGGTCAGCCGCGCGGCCGCCGCACCAATGCCGACGGCCAGCTCGAAGGCTACGACACCATGCACTACAGCGTGCCGGAGATCGAGCGCATCGCCCGCGTCGCCTTCGAGGCCGCGCGCAAGCGCCACAAGCGCGTCTGCTCGGTCGACAAGGAGAACGTGCTGGAGACCTCGCGCCTGTGGCGCGAGGTGGTGATCCGCATCGGCCAGGAGTATCCGGACGTCGAGCTGACGCACATGTACGTCGACAACGCGGCGATGCAGCTGCTCAAGCGGCCGAAGCAGTTCGACGTGATCGTCACCGGCAACATCTTCGGCGACATCCTCTCCGACGAAGCCTCGATGCTGGCCGGCTCGATCGGCATGCTGCCCTCGGCCTCGCTCGATGCGAACAACAAGGGCATGTACGAGCCGATCCACGGCAGCGCGCCGGACATCGCCGGCCAGAACAAGGCCAATCCGCTGGCGACGATCCTGTCGGTCGGCATGATGTTCCGCTACAGCTTCGGCCGCGGCGACGTCGCCGATCGCATCGACGCCGCCGTCAAGCAGGTGCTGCGCGACGGCTATCGCACCGGCGACATCGCGCAGCCGGGCGAGAAGGTGATCGGCACGCGCGAGATGGGCGACGCGGTGGTCGCGGCGCTCAAGCGCCTGGCCTGAGACGCGCGCGTCGGCGCGCATGATTTCCAACGCGGAGCGACGGCGCTCCGCACACGAGATGTCCTGAAGGGTAGAGAGATGAAGAAGCTAGGTCTGGTCGGCTGGCGCGGCATGGTCGGCTCGGTGCTGATGCAGCGCATGCAGGAGGAGAACGACTTCGTTCACGTCGAGCCGCATTTCTTCAGCACGTCCGCCGTCGGCGGCGCGGGCCCGAAGATCGGCGGACGCGACACGCCGGCGCTCAAGGACGCGAACAGCGTCGAGGCGCTGCGGGCGATGGACATCATCATCACCTGCCAGGGCGGCGACTATACGAACGCGGTGTTCCCGAAGCTGCGCGCCGCCGGCTGGGACGGCTACTGGATCGACGCCGCCTCGGCACTGCGCATGGCCGACGACGCCGTCATCATTCTCGATCCGGTCAACCGCGCCGTGATCGACGCCGCGCTCGACAAGGGCGTGAAGAACTACATCGGCGGCAACTGCACGGTGTCGCTGATGCTGATGGCGGTCGGCGCGCTGTACGAAGCCGGCCTCGTCGAGTGGATGAGCGCGATGACTTACCAGGCCGCGTCCGGCGCCGGCGCGCAGAACATGCGCGAGCTGCTGGCGCAGATGGGCGTGCTCGAGCGCACGGTCGCCGCCGAACTGGCCGAGCCGGCGTCGGCGATCCTCGACATCGACCGCAAGGTGGCCGCCGCGCAGCGCTCGGCCGATTTCCCGACGCAGCACTTCGGCGTGCCGCTGGCGGGTTCGCTGATCCCGTACATCGACAAGCAGCTCGACAACGGCCAGTCCAAGGAAGAATGGAAGGGTCAGGCGGAGACCAACAAGATCCTCGGCCGCGCGGCCGACCCGATCCCGGTCGACGGCCTGTGCGTGCGCATCGGCGCGATGCGCTGCCACTCGCAGGCGCTGACCATCAAGCTCAAGCGCGACGTGCCGGTCGCCGAGATCGAGCAGATGATCCGCACCCACAACGAATGGGTACGCGTGGTGCCGAACACGCGCGAGGACTCGATGAAGGCGCTGACCCCGGTCGCCGTCACCGGCACGCTGAACGTCGCCGTCGGCCGCCTGCGCAAGCTCAACATGGGCCCGACCTATCTCGGCGCGTTCACCGTCGGCGACCAGCTGCTGTGGGGCGCTGCCGAGCCGCTGCGTCGCATGCTGCGCATCCTGCTCGCGCGCTGAACATCGCGGCGCGGTCGCCCGCGGGCCTGTCGGCGCGATGTTAGCCGCGCCGACAGGCCCTAGAATGGCGCCCCTTCGCGCAGACCCGTCCGGCGTCTCGCCGGCGGGTCTTTTTCGTTGGGCGGCGTCATGCGCGCCGTGCGTCAGCCGGGTCGTCAGCGCACGGCCGGTTCGCGCTACGCTGCAAGGCCGCCGTACGGATCGTTCACAGAGGAGAGTGCATGTCGAAGCGGTATGAGATCGCAGTGATCGGCGCCGACAGCCCGATCGCCGAGGCGCTGCTGGAACTGATGGCCGAGCGTCGCTTCCCGGCCGGCGAGACTTCGGCGCTGGTGCTCGATCCGGCCTCGGAGGCCGACGTCCGCTTCGTCGGGCAGGCGCTGTTGCTCGAAGACGCCCGCCAGTTCGATTTCACGCAGGTGCAGCTCGCGTTCCTCGCCGACGACGATCCGGAGCTGTCGGCGCAGGCCGAGCGTGCCGCCGATGCCGGCGTCGTCGTGATCGACGCCAGCGGCCAGGCCTGGCCTGATTCGGCGATCCCGGTGGTCGTGCCCGAGGTCAACGCGAAGGCGCTGGCCGCCTTCAACGAGCGCGGCATCGTCGCCTCGCCGGATCGCCTCAACGTCGCGCTGGCGCCGGTGCTCGCCGCGCTCGATGCCGCGTTCGGCCTGACCGCGGTGACGCTGACCGGGCTGATCGCCGCCTCCGATGGCGGCCGCGCCGCGCTGGAGGATCTCGCCCGCGAGACCACGGCGCTGCTCAACGCCCGTTTCTACGAGCGCCGCTATTACGCGCGGCAGATCGCCTTCAACGTGCTCGGCCAGGACGGCGACGCCGGCGTCGACGGCTATACCGAGCGCGAGCGTCGCATCGCCGATGAACTGCCGGCGCTGCTCGGCCGGCCGCGGCTGGCGGTGCAGGCGACGCTGGTGCAGGTCCCGGTGTTCTACGGCGACGCCGCCAGCATCGAGCTGCGCTTTGGACAGCCGGTCGATCTCGAACTCGCCGCCGAGCGCCTGTCGGCGCTGCCCGGCTTCTCGCTCGAGGCTTCGCGCCTCGCCGAGGATGGCGCCACTCCGGTCACCGACGCGGCGATGAGTACCGACGTGCGCCTCGGCCGGCTGCGCGCGGTGCGCGGCGAGCCGCATGCGCTGGCGCTGTGGCTGACCGCCGACAACATCCGTCGCTGCAGTGCCTTGAATGCATTGGCGAATGCCGAAATCGTCGTCCGTGACTATTTATAAATCATCATGTATAAAAGGGCTTATATGCTTTATTTAAGCCGCAGCATGAAATTCGGTGCGGCGCTCGCGACGGGTCCAAGGGGGGCTTGGAGGGCTATGAAGCGCATCGTGAAGCCTGCGGCGGCGATCGTCGTCGGACTGTGGCTGTCGTCGGCGGCCGCGCTGGGCCTTGGCGACATTCAGGTGCGTTCGCATCTGAACCAGCATTTCAGCGCCACGATTCCGCTGACCGCGGTCAGCGCCGAAGAGGCGGACGGTCTGCGCGTGACGCTGGCCAGCGTCGACGATTTCGCCCGCGCCGGCCTCGACCGCAACGCCTATCTGTCGACGCTGCGCTTCGCCGTGCGCACCGATGGTCCGGCGCGCATCGAGATCAGCAGCGCGCAGCCGGCGCGTGAACCTTATCTGCAGCTGCTGCTCGAGATCCGCAGCGGTGGCAGCCGCATCCTGCGCCAGTACACCGTGCTGCTCGATCCGCCGGGCCTGGCGAGCGCCGCGCCGGCGCCCGCCGCCGCGGGAGGCGAGGCCAAGCCGACGATCGTCTTCGAAGAGCCGGTGCGTTCGGCGCCGCGCAAGCCGGCGCCGCGCGCCCAGGCGCCGGTGGCGGCCAGCGACGCGCCCGCCGCCGCAGGCGAAACCGGCATGGCCGAAGCGGGCGAGCTGTACGGTCCTGTCAAGCCGGCCGAGACGCTGTGGAGCATCGCCACGCGGATGCGGCCGAGTCCCGACATCAGCATGGATCAGGTGCTGCTGGCGATCTACAACAGCAATCCGCGCGCCTTCGACGGCGGCCTCAACGGCCTGCTGAAGGGCGCGATGCTGCGCGTGCCGAGCGCCGCCGACATGACGGCGACCGGCGCCGCCGACGCCAAGGCCGAGGTCGCGCGCCTGCGCGCGCTGCCGGCCGGCGCTGCCGCGCGTCGCGTCGCGCCGCGGCCGCGGCGTCCGCAGATCGAACCGGCGCAGATCGCGCCGCCGCCGGCGGTGACGCCGGCCGCCGAGGCGCCGGCCGTCCCGGCTCCCGAAGCCGCGGCGCCGGCCGCCGCGCTGCCCGAACCGGCGCCGGCTGCCGTCGCAGCGCCGAGCGCCGCGTCGCCGTCATCGGCCGCTCCGGCTGCCGCCAGCGCTGAACCCGTGGCCGAGCCGGCGGCGGAGCATGCCGCGCCGGCGCCGGATGCGAGCGCCGCTCCGGCCGCCAGCGAACCGAGCGCCGCGCCGGCACCCAAGCCGGCGACCCCGCCGGCCCCGGCTCCGGCCCGCGGCGAGGAAGCTGGCTTGCTGGAAAGCCTGCTGATCCCGCTGGTGCTCGGCCTGCTCGCGCTGGGCGGCATCGGCTATCTCTACACGCGCTGGAAGCAGCGTCGCGATGCCCACGCCGCACCGGCCGCGCTCGCTCCCGACATGCGCGACATGCGCTCGCGGCCGTCGGCCGGCAAGATGGCCGCTGCCGGCGGCGTCGCCGCGGCTGCCGCCGCGCCGGTCGCCGACGTGGCGGCCGACAAGCTCAGCGCGCGCGAGGCGCTGGAACGCCTGCAGGACAGCCTCGACACGGCGCCGGAAGCGGACGTGGCCGCGCCCACCGCGGCGCAAGTGTTCGATGCCGCGCCGGCGACCGCCGACGCCAATCTGCCGCCGGTCGATTTCGATCTCACCGGACAGTTCGCGACACAGACGGTGCAGATCGACCTCGACGCCAACGACCCGGTGTCGGAAGCCGACTTCCATCTGGCCTACGGGCTCTACGACGAAGCCGCGCTGCTGCTGCGCCAGGCCGCCGAGAAGGAACCGCAGCGCCTCGACATCGGCCTCAAGCTGGCCGAGACCTACTTCGCCGCCGGCAAGGCCGAGGATTTCGAGCAGACCGCTGCGGTACTGAAGGACCGCGTGCCGCCGGCCGAGTGGCAGAAGCTGGCGATCATGGGGCGGCAGATCGCGCCGGCGTCGCCGCTGTTCGCCGACGGCGCCAGCGCCGACGTGCCGCTCGAGACCGATCTCGATTTCAGCTTCGATACGCCGCTGGAGACGCCGTCCGCCACCGAGACGCCGGCCGCGACGACGCACGCCGTGAGCGAGGAGTCGCTGGAATTCCGCCTCGAGGATCTCGAACTGGCGTCGCTGGACGCCGGCAAGCTCGATGAGCCGGCGCCGAAGCCGGCCGAGACGGTCGAGTTCGACCTCGGCGAGTTCGATCTCGATCCGACGCCTGCCGCCACGCCGGCCCCGCCGCCGGCCGCGGCCGATGCCGGCAACACCGTCGAATTCGATCTCAGCGCTTTCGACATCGAGGCGCCCGCCGCGCCGGCGCCTGCGGGCGCGGCTGCGCCTGCTGCCGAGGCGAGCGCCGGCATCCGTCTCGACGAGTTCGACTTCGACGTGGTGCCGACCGATGCCGGCGAGATCTCCGGCGACGAGGCCGGCACCAAGCTCGATCTGGCGCGGGCCTACGTCGACATGGGCGACAACGAGATGGCGCGCGGCCTGCTGAACGAGGTGCTGCAGCAGGGCAACGACGCGCAGCAGCAGGAAGCGCGCAACCTGCTCGGCCGCCTCGGCTGATGCGCGCAGCGCGCTGACGGGTCCGGGCGCGTGGCGCGCTACGCGGCCGGTGTCGAGTATCTCGGCGCGGCGTACTCGGGCTGGCAGGCACTGACCGGCTTGCACACGATCCAGGCCGAGCTCGAACGCGCGCTCGGCCGCGTCGCCGACCATCCGCTGACGGTGACCGCGGCCGGCCGCACCGACGCCGGCGTGCACGCGATGCAGCAGGTCGTGCACTTCGACAGCGACGCCGTGCGCAGCGATTACGCCTGGCTGCTCGGCACCAACAGCAATCTGGCCGCCGACGTCAGCCTGCGCTGGGTGCAGGCGGTGCCGATCGGGTTTCACGCGCGTCACAGCGCCGTGGAGCGTTCGTACCGCTACGTGATCCACAACCGGCGCGCGCGCAGCGCACTGCTCGGCGGCCGCACTGCGCACTGGCCGCGGCCGCTCGACGCCGCGGCGATGCACGAGGCCGCGCAGGCCCTGGTCGGCGAGCTCGACTTCAGCTCGTTCCGCGATTCGCAGTGCCAGTCGCCGACGCCGATGCGCAACGTGCGCCGCATCGAGGTGCAGCGGCGCGGCGATTTCGTCGTGCTCGACATCGCCGGCAATGCCTTCCTGCACCACATGGTGCGCAACATCACCGGCACCCTGGTCGAGGTCGGACTCGGCAAGCAGCCGGTCGCCTGGGTCGCGCAGGTGCTCGCCGCACGCGACCGCACGAAAGCCGGCATGACGGCGCCGGCCGAAGGGCTCTATTTCGTAGGGCCGCAATATCCGGCAGAATTCGCGCTCCCGAAACCGCCGCAGCCGTGGTTCCCCGGAGCGTAAGGGTCGCGCGGCGACGCCACCGCCCCTCGCCCGCGTAGCGGGAGAGGGGAGGACCGTTCGCGAAGCGAATGGTGGGGTGAGGGCCGCGCAGCGGCCGTGAAGCAACGAACAAGGTTCCAGTGTCCCGCATTCGCATCAAGTTCTGTGGTCTGCGCCGTCCCCGTGACGTCGAGGCCGCTGTGGCGCTGGGCGTCGATGCGATCGGTCTGATCCTGGTCCCGGCGAGCCCGCGCGCCGTCGACTTCGCGCTCGCCGCGCGTCTGCGCGCGAGCCTGCCGCCGTTCGTCAGCAGCGTGCTGCTGTTCAAGGACCCGGACGCCAGCTACGTGCAGGACGCGATCGACGCCGTGCGCCCCGATCTGCTGCAGTTTCACGGCAACGAGGCGCCGGCGTTCTGCGCGAGCTTCGGCGTGCCGTACCTGAAGGCGATCGCGATGGGCGGCAAGGTTTCGCTGCGCGGCGCGGCGCGGCACTACCGCAGCGCCGCGGCGCTGCTGCTCGACGGCCATGCGCCGGGCGGACTCGGCGGGCGCGGCGAGGCCTTCGACTGGGCTGCGGTACCGAAGATCAACAAGCCGCTGGTGCTCGCCGGCGGCCTCAACGCCGGCAACGTCGGTCGCGGCATCGCCATGCTCGCGCCGTACGCGGTCGACGTCTCCAGCGGCATTGAGCGCAAGCCGGGCGTCAAGGACGAGGCAAAGATGGGCGCCTTCGTCGACGCCGTGCGGCGCGCCGAAAAGAAACTGCAAGCGGTGAAACGATGAGTTACGACTTTCCGGACAAGAAGGGGCACTTCGGCCCGTATGGCGGCCAGTTCGTCGCCGAGACGCTGATGGAGCCGCTGCGCGAGCTCGAGGCGGCCTATCTGCGGCTCAAGGACGACCCGGCCTTTCTCGCCGAATTCGACGCCGATCTGCGCGACTACGTGGGCCGGCCGTCGCCGCTGTATCCGGCCAAGCGCCTGACGCAGCGCTGGGGCGGGGCGGAGATCTGGCTCAAGCGCGAAGATCTGAACCACACCGGCGCGCACAAGATCAACAACACGATCGGTCAGGCGCTGCTTGCCAAGCATCTCGGCAAGAAGCGCATCATCGCCGAGACCGGCGCCGGCCAGCACGGCGTGGCCAGCGCCACGATCGCCGCGCGCCTCGGCCTGCAGTGCGTCGTCTACATGGGCGCCGAGGACGTGCAGCGGCAGTCGCCGAACGTGTTCCGCATGAAGCTGCTCGGCGCCGAAGTGCGGCCGGTGCACAGCGGCACGAAGACGCTCAAGGATGCGCTGAACGAAGCGCTGCGCGACTGGGTGACCAACGTCGACGACACCTTCTACGTGATCGGCACCGTCGCCGGCCCGCATCCGTATCCGATGCTGGTGCGCGACTTCCAGGCGGTGATCGGCCGCGAGGTGATCGTGCAGAGCCAGGAGAAGTTCGGCTGCCCGCCGGACGCGCTGGTCGCCTGCGTCGGCGGCGGCTCGAACGCGATCGGCCTGTTCCATCCGTTCATCGGCTACGAGAACGTGGCGATGTACGGTGTCGAGGCCGGCGGCCGCGGCGTCGACACGCCGGACCACGCCGCGCCGCTGAGCGCCGGCCGGCCGGGCATCCTGCACGGCAACCGCACTTACGTCATGGCCGACGAGAACGGCCAGATCCTGGGCACGCATTCGATCTCCGCCGGCCTCGACTATCCGGGCGTCGGTCCGGAGCACTCGTGGCTCAAGGACAGCGGTCGCGTCAGCTATGTGTCGGCGACCGACGACGAGGCGCTCGCCGCGTTCCACGAGCTGACGCGCGCCGAGGGCATCATCCCGGCGCTCGAGTCCTCGCATGCCATCGCCTATGCCAAGAAGCTGGCGCCGCGGCTCGGCGCCGGCAAGCGCATCGTCGTCAATCTGTCGGGCCGCGGCGACAAGGACATTTTCACGATCGCCAAGCTCGAGGGCATCACGCTGACATGAGGTCGCCGCGCGCCGCGCTCGTCTGCGTGCTGGCGACGCTGGCCGCCTGTGCCGGCCCGGCGTCACGGCCGGCGTCGCCCGTGGCCGCTGCGCCCGCCGCGCCGGTACAGGCGGCGGCACCGGCCGCAGCCGCCGTGCCGGCGCCGGCGCCGCGCTATCCGCTGACGCCGGCGCGCAGCAAGCTCGCCGACGAGCTGAATCGTCTGGCCGCGGTGCTGGCGCGCGATCCGGCGCTCGGCGCGCGCCTGATGGGTGCGCCCGGCACTTCGCAGACCGCCCGCAAGTACGCCTCCGCGTGGTTCGCGCTGCTCGGCGATCCGGCGTTCTCGCGCGACTTCGTGCAGGGCATGAGCGACGAGGAGGTCGCCGGCTTCGGCCAGGGCGATTCGCGCCAGCTGGGCTACTTGATCGGCCGACGCCTGATGCACGACCGTACGCGCACCGCCAGCGACGCGCTCAAGGTGCGCATGCTGTCGGCGTTCCGGCCGCTGTTCGCCAACGCCACGCCGGTCGAGTGCGACGCGATCATGAGCGACGCCAAGGCTCCGCTCTATTTCACGATGCTCGATCGCCTGCCGGCAGCCGCACAGGACGAATTCGTCGCCGTGCTGATGGCCACGGCGCGTGACGACGGCGCCGTCTCGCCGCCGCTCGGCGACGATGACCGGCTGCTGGTGCAGATCGCCGTGCGCCAGTTCGTCGTCGAGCAAAGCCCGGCCGAGCAGGAACGCCTGCGCAAGGCGTTCGCCGAGCCCGGCTCGCCGGACCGCTGCTGGGGCGTCGCGCGCATCATCGACGCGCTCGACGCCGGCGGCCCGGAACTGCGCCGCCTCGGCGCGAAGATGGTGTTCGAAAAAGGCTTCGGGACATGATCCCGGACTTTCCATTTCCCGTTTCCCACCGATTGACGCCATGAACAGCAGTCGACTGGCCGCGCGCTTCGAGCGCCTGCGCGCCGCGGGCCGCAAGGCCCTGATTCCGTACATCACCGCCGGCGATCCGCAGCCGGACGTCACGGTTAGCCTGATGCACGCGCTGGTGCGCGGCGGCGCCGACGTCATCGAGCTGGGCGTGCCATTCTCCGATCCGATGGCCGACGGCCCGACCATCCAGCTGGCCTGCGAGCGCGCGCTCAAGTACGGCACCGGGCTCTGGCAGATCCTCGACATGGTCGCCGAGTTCCGGCGCAGCGACGCCGACACGCCGGTGGTGCTGATGGGCTACCTGAACCCGGTCGAGATGCGCGGTCTCGAAGCCTTCGCGGCGCGCGCCCAGGCGGCCGGCGTCGACGGCGTGCTGCTCGTCGACCTGGCGGTCGAGGAGGCGCCGGACTATCTGCCGACGCTGCGTGCGCACGGACTCGACTGCATCTTCCTGCTGGCGCCGACCAGCCCGCCGGCGCGCATCGAGGCGATCGCCCGCGCGGCCAGCGGCTATCTCTACTACGTGTCGCTCAAGGGCGTGACCGGCGCCGCCACGCTCGACGTGGCCAGCGTCGAGGCCCAGGTGGCGGAGATCCGCCGCCATACCAAACTGCCGGTCGCGGTCGGCTTCGGCATCCGTGACGCCGCGTCGGCGCGTGCGGTCGGTGGCATCGCCGACGGCGTAGTGGTCGGCAGCGCGCTGGTCGCCGAGATCGAGCGCCTTCAGGAGCGGCCGCAGGAATTGCCGGCGGTGCTGCAGGAAAAGCTCGCGGCGTTGCGCGCGGCGCTTGACAGCCTCGGCCCCGACGCGGCACAACGTTAAAACCGACAGACCGGTTACCATTAGCGCTTCCTCAACGCCATGACGGATTCGATGAGCTGGCTCGACAAGATCGCGGGATCGAAGCTGCTGACTTCCGGCGCGCGCAAGCGCAACGTGCCGGAAGGCCTCTGGACCAAGTGCGAGAGCTGCCAGTCGGTGCTGTACCGCGCCGAGCTCGAGCGCACCCTCGAAGTCTGCCCGAAGTGCGGCAACCACCGCCCGATCTCGGCGCGTGACCGCCTCAACACCTTCCTCGACGCCGAGCCGCGCGTCGAGATCGGCAACGACATCGCGCCGCGCGATCCGCTGAAGTTCAAGGACAGCCGCAAGTACAGCGACCGCATCAAGGAAGCGCAGGCCGACACCGACGAGAAGGACGCACTGGTCGTCATGCGCGGCCAGCTGATGGGCCTGCCGCTGGTGGTCTCGGCCTTCGAGTTCAGCTTCATGGGCGGCTCGATGGGCAGCGTCGTCGGCGAGAAGTTCGTGCGCGGCGTCAACGCCTGCCTGGAGTACGGCGTGCCGTACGTCTGCTTCAGCGCTTCGGGCGGCGCGCGCATGCAGGAGTCGCTGTTCTCGCTGATGCAGATGGCCAAGACCTCGGCGGCGCTCGCCAAGCTCGCCGACCGCGGTCTGCCGTTCATCTCGGTGCTGACGCACCCGACGATGGGCGGCGTCTCGGCGAGCTTCGCGCAGCTCGGCGACATCCAGATCGCCGAACCCAGGGCGCTGATCGGTTTCGCCGGCCCGCGCGTCATCGAGCAGACCGTGCGCCAGAAGCTGCCGGAAGGCTTCCAGCGCGCCGAGTTCCTGCTCGAAAAGGGCGCGATCGACCTGATCGTCGATCGTCGTGAGATGCGCGAGAAGATCTTCCGCCTGCTGGCGATGCTGACGCACTTCGCGCCGGCCGAGGCCAAGAGCGCCGCCTCCGAGTAATCGCCGAGCAAAGCCGTTTCCCCCGCAGTGCCCCCGCCGCGCCTGCGCAGCCTCGACGAGTGGTTGCGCTTTCAGGAGACCTTGAGCCCGCGCGCGATCGCGCTCGGCCTCGAGCGCGTGCGCGCGGTCGCTGCGCGGCTCGGCTTGCCGACCCGCCGTGAAGCCGGCGCTGCGTACACGCTGACGGTCGCCGGCACCAACGGCAAAGGATCCAGCGCGACGCTGGCGGCTGCGATCTATCGCGCTGCCGGCTATCGCGTCGGCCTCTACACCTCGCCGCACGTGTTGCGCTACAACGAGCGCGTGCAGATCGACGGCGCCGTGGTCGGCGACGCCGAGCTGTGCGAGGCCTTCGCGGCGATCGACGCGGCGCGCGGCGAGGTGGCGCTGACCTATTTCGAGTTCGGCACGCTGGCGGCGCTCTGGCTGTTCCGCCGCGCGCGCGTCGACGTACAGGTGCTCGAAGTCGGACTCGGCGGTCGTCTCGACGCCGTCAATCTGATCGATGCCGACGTCGCGCTGCTGACCAATGTCGGCCTCGACCACCAGGACTGGCTCGGCGACGACCGCGAACAGATCGGCGGCGAGAAGGCCGGCGTCTTCCGCAGCGGCCGTGTCGCCGTGATCGCCGAGCGCGAGCCGCCGGCGTCGGTGCTCGCCGCCGCCGATGCACTCGGCGCGCGCACGCTGCGACTCGGCGTCGATTTCGATTACGTGGTGCTGCCGGACCACAACTGGAACTGGCGCCTCCGCGGCGAAACCTGGACGCGCCTGCCGCCGCCGGCGCTGGCCGGCGCGGTGCAGTACCAGAATGCCGCCGGCGTGTTCGCCGCCGTGCACGCCGGCCTCGCGCAGCGTCCGCTGCGGCGCGACGACTGCGAGCGCGGCCTGGCGCTGCTGCGGCTGCGTGGCCGCTGCGAGACATATCGCGGCGTGCTGCTCGACGTCGCCCACAATCTGGAATCGGCGCAGGCGCTGGCCGGCTTTCTCGCGGCGCAGCCGCCGGCGCCGACGGTCGTGGTGCTCGGCATGCTCGCCGACAAGCCGGTCGAGGCGGTCGGGCGCCTGCTCGCCGCCACCGCGACACGCCTGCTCGCCGTCGGTCTCGGCGGTCCGCGCGGCCTCGATGCCGCCGCCCTGCAGGCGCGGCTCGCCGCCGCCGGGATCCGCGCCGAGACCTGCGAGAATATCGGCGTCGCGCTGGCGCAGGCGCGGCGCGAGGCCGGCGCCGGCGGGCGTGTCGTCGTGACCGGCTCGTTCCTGACCGTCGCCGCCGCCCTCAACGAACTGGAAAGAAATCCGGATGCACATGGATGACAAGCTGAAGCGGCGGCTCGCCGGCGCAGCGGTGCTGCTGCTGGTGGCGTTCGTGATCGTGTCGGTGCTGCCGACGCCCGAGCAGGCGGCCCAGCCGGGCGACACCGATGTCGTCACCATTGCGCTGCACGAGGTCGTCAACCCGGAACCGCCGCCGCCGTCGGCGACCGCGACGCCGGCGACGATCGCCGCGGCCCCGGCCGACGCTGGCGTCGCAACGCCCGCCGGCGAGGACGGCGAGGGCGCCGCCGAGACCGTGATCTCGGGCGACGACGATGCCGGCGCCGACACCGGCGATGCGCAAAAGCCGCTGCCAGCGGGGCCCGACGAAACGGCGAAGAAAGTCGCGCCGCCGGCAGCACCCGGCACGGCGCCGCCGGCGAAAGCGGGCGGTAAGCCCGATGCGGCCAGCGCGCCGAAGCCGTCGACCGAGCCAAAGGCGGTCGAACCGAAGGCGACCGAACCGAAGGCCGTCGAACCAAAGGCGACCGAACCGAAGGCGGTGGCCAAGCCGGCCGAGCCGCGGCCCACCCCGGCAGCGAAGCCGGCAGTGCCGGATCCGGCCGTTGCCAAGCCGGCCGCCGTCGGCAGCTGGTTCGTGCAGGTCGGCGGTTTCGCCGATATCGGCAATGCGCGGCAGGTTCAGGCGCGGCTGCAGACACTCGGGCAGCCGAGCATCCTGTCGCCGACCGAGACCAGCAAGGGCACGCTGTACCGGGTTCGCGCCGGCCCGTACGCCGGTCGCGAACCGGCGCAGGCAGCGCTCGACAAGCTCGCCGGCAACGGTTATCCGGACGCCAAGCTGATTGCGCCCTGAGCGTGCGGCGGCCGTCGCCGCTTGTTGAAGCCGCCGATCGCCGCCTGAAGCCGGCGATCGGCGCCCGTTTCGCACGGTCCGATCCGAATCCATGCACCATCTTGTCGCGTCAGCGGGTTTTTCCCGCCGCAGCGAACGTCACGCAGTGGTAAAATCCCGCCCAGCCCACGCCGCGCGTGCCGCATGACTTGGATCGACTACTGCATCGTCGCCCTCGCGCTGATCTCTGTTCTCATCGGCGTATTGCGTGGTTTCACCCGCGAAGTGCTCAGCCTGCTGACCTGGATTCTCGCTTTCGCCGCTGCGGCCCTGTTCGGCGGCCAGGCGGCCGGCCTGCTCGCCGGGCGCATCGCCGATCCGGCGCTGCGCGAGGCCGTGGCCTGCGGCCTGGTGTTCTTCGCCGCCCTGATCGTCGGCGCCATCGTCACCCATATCGCCGTGCAGGCGGTCCGCGACAGCCGTTTTTCGGCTTCCGACCGCACCCTTGGCGGCGGGATCGGCGTACTGCGCGCGGGCATCGCGCTGGTCGTCTTCGTGCTCGTCGCCGGCCGTCTCGGCGCCGCCCAGGACAACTGGTGGCAGCGCTCGGCGATCGTTCCCCATTTCGTCGGCATCGCGCGCGGTGTCGAGACGCTCGTGCCGCAGCGCTGGCTCGATTATCTGCAGTCTCCCGCCGCGTCGCCGACGGCAACCCAGTCTTCTTCTACGGATTCTTAAGCCATGTGTGGAATCGCCGGAATCGTTTCGCAGAGTTCAGCCGTCAATTCGGACCTGTTCGATGCCCTGACCATGCTGCAGCACCGCGGACAGGACGCCGCCGGCATCATCACCAATGAAGGTCACCGCCTGTACCTGCGCAAGGAGAACGGCCTGGTCCGCGACGTCTTCCATGCCGATGACCAGATGGCGAAGCTGCGCGGCAACATGGGCGTCGCCCACGTCCGCTATCCGACGGCCGGCTCCTCGACTTCGGCCGAGGCGCAGCCGTTCTACACCAACACCCCGTTCGGCATCTCGCTGTCGCACAACGGCAACCTGACCAACGCCGAGGAGCTCAAGCAGGAGCTGTTTCTCGAGGATCGCCGCCACCTGAATACCGAGTCGGATTCCGAGGTGCTGCTGAACGTCTTCGCGCACGAGCTGCTGCAGCGCGGCGTGCTGCGCCTGACCGCGGACGACATCTTCGCTGCTGTCTCCGGCGTGCACCTGCGCTGCCGTGGCGCCTATGCCTGCGTGGCGATGATCACCGGCTTCGGCATCGTCGGCTTCCGCGATCCTTACGGCATCCGCCCGGCGGTCTACGGCCGGCGCGAGACCAGCAAGGGGCCCGAGTACATGATCGCTTCCGAGTCGGTCGCGCTCGACGCGCTCGGCTACGAGCTGATCGACGACATCGCGCCCGGCGAGGCGGTGCTGATCACGCTCGACGGCAAGCTCCACAAGCGCCAGTGCGCGGCCAATCCGATCTACTCGCCGTGCATCTTCGAGCACGTCTACCTGGCGCGTCCGGACTCGGTGATCGACGATATCTACGTTTACAAGGCGCGCCTGCGCATGGGCGTCAAGCTCGCCGAGAAGATCCTGCGCGAGTGGCCGGACCACGACATCGACGTCGTGATCCCGATTCCGGACACCTCGCGCGTCGCCGGTGCTGAACTCGCGACGCGCCTCGGCGTGCTGTACCGCGAGGGCTTCATCAAGAACCGCTACATCGGCCGCACCTTCATCATGCCCGGCCAGGCGCAGCGCAAGAAGTCGGTGCGCCAGAAGCTGAACCCGGTCGGCGTCGAGTTCCGCGGCAAGAACGTGCTGCTGGTCGACGACTCGATCGTGCGCGGCACGACCTCGAAGGAGATCATCGAGATGGCGCGCGACGCCGGCGCCAAAAAGGTCTACTTCGCCTCGGCCTCGCCGCCGGTGCGCTACCCGAACGTCTATGGCATCGACATGCCGACGTCGAGCGAGCTGGTCGCGCACGGCCGCTCGGTCGAGGAGCTGCAGAAGATGCTTGGCGCCGACCGCCTGATCTACCAGGATCTGGAAGACCTGATCGAGGCCGTGCGCACCGGCAACCCGAACATCACGCGCTTCGATTGCTCGGTGTTCAACGGCGAGTACATCACGCAGGACGTCACCACCGAGTATCTGAACCAGCTGGAGCTGTTCCGCTCCGATGCCGCCCGGGCAGCGCGCAAGAAGGCGCAGACCCTGCTCGAGCTGCCCAACGCCTGAAGATGCGCGATCCGGCTGCTGCGCGCGCCAAGGCTGCGCCCGTGGGGTTCGCTGTGCTTCGCACAGCCGTGTGCCGCGGACGCGGCCTTGGCGCTTGCTCGCGACGCCATCGCGCACATCTTCGACCGGCCGCTTGAAGCGGGCAGGATTTGGCCGTACCTTTGCGCGCGCGCCGATTTGCTCCCAGCTTGCAGGCGCGGAAGACCGTCGCGGTCTTCCAACAAATGTCGCTAAACGGGGCGTGAGCCCGTTTGGCATGGAACGATGCTGGCGGGCTTTTGCATGGCCCGCAGGAGTCAGGCCGTGAGCAGTGAATTGTTCGATCCGGATTGGGGCAGCGCGACGCTCGGCGTGCGCGCCGCGGAGCCGCGTACCGGCAACCGCGAGCACTCGGCGTCGATCTCGATGACGTCCAGCTACGTGTTCGAGAGCGCCGCGCAGGCGGCGGCCGTGTTCGCCGGGCAGGAGCCCGGTTACATCTATTCGCGCTTCACCAATCCGACCACCGAGGCCTTCGAGAAACGCCTCGCGGCGATGGAAGGCGGGCAGAGCTGCGTGGCGACCGCGAGCGGCATGGCGGCGGTGCTGACGCTGTGCCTGGCGCTGCTCAAGCAGGGCGACCACATCGTGTCGTCGCGCGGCCTGTTCGGCTCGACGCTCAGCCTGTTCGGCAACATCCTGACGAAGTTCGGCATCGAGGTGAGCTTCGTCGACCAGACCGATACGACGGCCTGGGAGCGCGCCGTGCGGCCGAACACCAGGCTGCTGTTCGCCGAGACGCCGACCAATCCGCTGGTCGAGCTGGTCGACATCGCCGCGCTCGCCGACATCGCGCATCGCCATGGTGCGCTTCTGGCGGTCGACAACTGTTTCCTGACGCCGGTGCTGCAGCGGCCGCTGACGCTCGGCGCCGACTTCGTGATCCACTCGGCGACCAAGTACATCGACGGGCAGGGCCGCTGCGTCGGCGGCGCGATCGTCGGCGATGCCCAGCGCGTCGGCAAGGACGTGTTCGGTTTCATGCGCACCGCCGGGCCGTGCATGAGCCCGTTCAACGCCTGGGTCTTCCTCAAGGGCCTGGAGACGCTGGCGGTGCGCATGAAAGCGCACTGCGAGAACGCGCATCGCCTCGCCGAGTGGCTGCAAGAGCAGGCCGCGGTGCGGCGCGTGTTCTACCCGGGTCTGGTCACGCACGCGCAGCACGAGCTGGCGCGCCGCCAGCAGTCCGGTTTCGGCGCGGTCGTCGCCTTCGAGGTCGACGGCGGCCGCGAGGCGGCCTGGCGCGTCATCGACGCGACGCGGCTGATTTCGATCACCGCCAACCTCGGCGACACGCGCACGACGATCACCCATCCGGCCACGACCACGCACGGCCGCATCAGCGCCGAGGCGCGCGCGCAGTCCGGCATCACCGAAGGTCTGTTGCGCCTCGCCGTCGGTCTCGAGGATCTGCAGGATCTTCGCGCCGATCTGGCGCGCGGCCTGCAGGCCTGAGACGCCGTGGACGCGCGGACGCGGCGTGCCTGGCACGCGGCGCTGGTCGAGACCGATCCGGACGCCAAGTGCGCGCGTGTCGCGGCGCTGCGCGCCGAGGCCGCGCCGGACGCGGGTGACGAAGGCAGCGACGATCCGCGCCCGGTGCCGGGGCGTCCGGCGCAGCCGCCGCTGGTCGCGCCGCGCGCAGTGCCGCGCCGCGGTCTCGGCACGCGCGAGGGGCGGGCGGCGCTCGCGCACGCGGTCGCGCACATCGAATTCAACGCCATCAATCTCGCGCTCGACGCCGGCTGGCGCTTCGAGGGTCTGCCGGCGGCGTTCTATGCCGACTGGCTCAGCGTCGCGCAGGATGAGGCGCGCCACTTCCAGCTGATGCGGGCGCGGCTGCGCGAGCTGGGCAGCGACTACGGCGCGCTGCCGGCGCACAACGGTCTGTGGGAAGCGGCCGAGAAGACCGCACACGATCCGCTCGTGCGCATGGCGCTGGTGCCGCGCGTGCTCGAGGCGCGCGGCCTCGACGTGACGCCAGGCATGATCCAGCGCCTGCGCGAGCTCGGCGATCACGACACCATCGCCGTGCTCGAAGTGATCCTGCGCGAGGAAGTGCGGCACGTCGCGATCGGCACGCGCTGGTTCCGCCATCTGTGCGCGGCGCGCGGCCTGGAGCCGGACGCGACGTTCCGGCGCCTGCTCGACGAGCACGGCGTGCGTCTGCATCCGCCGTTCAATCTCGACGCGCGCCGCGCCGCCGGTTTCGCCGACGCCGAGCTGTGCGGCCACGAGCCGCCGGCGCATGCGTGACGGCCGCCGAACGGCGATACTGTAGACCGTCTCGCCACCCCCGCCGTTCGCGATGCCGCACGATCACGCCCCTGACGATCACCACCACGCGCACGATCACGCGTCCGCGCACCGGCATGCGCCGCACGCCGTGCACGCTGCGCCGCACGTCCACGGCGCCGGCCATCATGAGCACGGCCACGACCATCACGGTCATGGTCCGCACCTGCATGGCGTCGGCGCGTCGGAGCGCAAGCTGTTCTGGGCGCTGCTGCTGACCGGCGGCTTCATGTTCGCGGAGGCGATCGGCGGCCTGGTCGCCGGTTCGCTGGCGCTGCTGGCCGACGCCGCGCACATGCTGACCGACGCGGCGGCGCTGGCGATGGCCTTCGTCGCCGTGCGTGCCGCGCGCCGGCCGGCGACGCCGGCGATGAGCTACGGCCATCACCGCTGGCAGGTGCTCGCCGCCTTCGTCAACGGCCTCGGCCTGCTGGCGCTCGCGGTCTGGATCCTGGCCGAGGCGCTGACCCGGCTCTGGGAGCCGGTCGCGGTGCAGGGACGCGTCGTCGTCGTCATCGCCGTGCTCGGCCTGCTCGTCAATCTCGCCTCGTTCGCGATCCTGTCCGGCGGCGAACAGAACCTCAACGTGCGCGGCGCGCTCGCGCACGTGATGGGCGATCTGCTCGGCAGCGTCGCGGCGCTGGTCGCCGGTGCGCTGATCTGGGGCTTCGGCTGGATGATCGCCGATCCGCTGCTGTCGGCGCTGGTCGCCCTGCTGATGCTGCGCACCGGCTGGTCGATCGCGCGCCAGGCCGCGCACGTGCTGCTCGAAGGCACGCCGGAAGGACTCGACGAGCGTTCGATCGCCAGCGCGATCGAAGCCGACGTCGAAGCGGTGGCGAGCGTCCATCACGTCCACGCCTGGTCGCTGACCGACGACCGGCCGGTCGTCACGCTGCACGCGACGCTGCGCGAGAACGTCGGCCGCGACGCCGCCCTGTCGGCGATCCAGCGCGTGCTGCAGGCCCGCTTCGGCATCACCCACAGCACGATCCAGATCGAAGAGCAGGCCTGCGCCGGCGTCGGCTGCGTGCCCTGACGGGTGCCGGGTCGCCGGTGCGGCCGGTGCGTCTTCACGCGTCTGTCATCGCTGCCGGTTAGCGTGCGCGCCCCGCTCCACGCGATACCCGGGTTCGTCCGATGCGCATGCTTGCTCCGCTGCTTCTCGCCTGCGCGTTCGTGGCGCTGCCGGGCTGCCAGGACGGAGGCTCCGGCCCGTCGGGCGGGGCGGCGATCGAGCGCTTCGTCGTCGCGCAGCCGGCGCTGACCGAGTCATCGGGCCTGGCCCGCTCCGGGCGCAGCCCCGGCGTGTACTGGAGTCACAACGACAGCGGCGGTCCGACCGACCTCTACGCCTTCGACGCACAGGGAGCGGCGCGCGGCGTGCTGCATGTGCAGGGTGCGCTCAATCTCGACTGGGAAGACATCAGCGGCTTCGTCGAGGACGGCGTGCCGCGCCTGCTGGTCGCCGACGTCGGCGACAACAGCGCCCTGCGTCCGGCCGTGCGCCTCTACGTGCTCGACGAGCCGGCGCTCGACGCGGCCGGCGCGGCGCTCGAGACCCGCGTATCGCGCAGCTTCGCGCTGGTCTATCCGGACGGGCCGCGCGATTGCGAGGCGGTCGCGGTCGACGCCGAGGAAGGCAGCGTCTACCTGCTCAGCAAGCGCGACGCCGTGCCGCGGCTGTATCGCGTGCCGCTGCATCCGGTTTCGCCGCTGGTCGTCGCCGAAGCGCTCGGCGAAATCAGCATCCCGCGCGCGGCCGCCGACGCGCCGGACCCGGAGTCGATCAACTGGGTGACGTCGATGGATTTCGCGGCCGATGCGCGCCGCGCCGCGGTCGTCACGCTGACTCGCGCCTACATCTATACGCGCGCCGAGGGCGAGAGCTGGGCGCAGGCCTTTGCGCGTCCACCGAAATCGTACGCGGTGCCGGACGATCCGCAGATCGAGGCGATCGCCTGGAGCGCCGACGCTGGCGAGCTGTTGCTGACCTCGGAAGGCGAGCCGACGCCGGCGGCACGGCTGCGCGTCGACTGATGAGCCGCTCGCGACGCCGCCTCAGCGCTCGATGCAGCGCCGCACGCAGCCCTGCGCGTCGACGCTGAGATACTCCATGCGCTGCGGATGCCAGTCGGCCAGCACCAGCCGCGTGCCGCGCTGCGGGCCGAGCCGCAGCAGATGGTCGGCCGGCCGGTGCGTGTGGCCGTGGATCAGGCGCGTCACGCCGTAGCGCCGCATTGTCGCCTGCACGGTCTGCTCGTTGACGTCCATGATCGCCGCCGGCTTGTTGCGCTTTTCGGCGCCGCTCTGCCGGCGCAGGCCGCCGGCGATGCGGTGGCGGCGCGCCTTTGGCAGACGCAGGAACAGCCATTGTGCGACGCGGTTGTGCGCGAAGCGCCGCCAGCGCTGGTAGCGCCGGTCGTCGGTGCAGAGCAGATCGCCGTGCGACAGCAGCGTCGGCACGCCGCCAAGTTCGACGACGAGCGGATCGCGCAGGATCTGCACGCCGCTCGCCTGCGCACAGCGGCGACCGACCAGAAAGTCGCGGTTGCCGGCGATGAAGTAGACCGGCACGCCGCTCGCGGTCAGCGCGCGAAGTGCGGCGATCTCCGGCGCGTAGTCCTCGAGCCCGACATCGTCGCCGACCCAGTACTCGAACAGGTCGCCGAGGATGTAGACGCCTTGCGCCTGCCGCGCCGGGCCGGCGAGGAAATGCCGAAAGCCCTCGCGCAGCGGCGAGGGCTCGTTCGGCAGGTGCAGGTCCGACAGCAGCAGGATCATGCGGCGGTCCCGGCTGCGGGATGCTTCGGCAGTGCGCGGCGCGCGGCGACGATGCCATCCCGCAGCGTCATCCGATCCGGCCAGGCGGCTGCATGATTTCCCACTCGCGGCGCTCGCGCACGCAATGACGAAGCCGGGCGCTCAGAGCACCGTGACCTTGTCGATGACGACTTGCGTGACCGGCACGTCGCGGCCGAACGGACGCGCGTTGCCGGTCGGCGTTTCGGCGATCTTGTCGACGATGTCGAGGCCCGAGGTGACCTTGCCGAACACCGCGTAGCCGTAGCCGTCCTGGCCCGGATAGTTCAGGAAGTCGTTGTCGCCGTGGTTGATGAAGAACTGCGAGGTCGCCGAGTTCGGATCCGAGGTGCGCGCCATGGCGATGGTGCCGCGGTCGTTCTTCAGGCCGTTGTTCGATTCGATCGCGATCGGCGCGCGCGTGCGGCGCTGGCCGTACTCGCTGTCGTAGCCGCCGCCCTGGATCATGAAGCCCTTGATCACGCGGTGGAAGACGAGGCCGTCGTAGTGGCCGTCGTTGGCGTACTGCACGAAGTTGGCGACGGTCTTCGGCGCCTTGGCGGCGTCGAGTTCGAGTTCGATCGCGCCGAGCGTGGTGTCGATGCGGACGCGGACGGGGCTGGTGTCGGTCATGACGGTTTTCCGGTGGTGGGATTTCGAATGTCGTTATGCAGCGGCCGGCGAGGGTAGCGCATCCATCGCCTCGCGTGCCGCGGCGAGCAGCGTGGCGTCGCTGCCGGGCCGCGTGGCACGCTCCGAGAGCACGCGGCGGAAGGCGCGGCCGCCGGGCTGGTTGCGGTACAGGCCGAGGATGTGACGGGTGATGTGGTTCAGCGCGGTACCGCCGCCGGCGAGCTGTTGCGCGGCATAGTCCTGCATGCGCGCCAGGATCTCGTCGCGGCTCGCGACCGGATGCTCGTCGCCGAACAGGCGCGCGTCGACGTCGGCGAGCACGTAAGGGTTCTCGTAGACCTCGCGGCCGAGCATCACGCCGTCGACCTGCGCCAGATGCGTGGTGCAGGCGTCGAGGCTGCGCACGCCGCCGTTGAGCACGATCGTCAGCTGCGGGAATTCCTGCTTCAGGCGGTAGACCGCCTCGTAGCGCAGCGGCGGAATCTCGCGGTTCTCCTTCGGCGACAGGCCCTTGAGCCAGGCCTTGCGCGCATGGACGATGAAGACCTCGCAGCCGGCATTGGCGATGGCGTCGACGAAGCGGCGCATGAAGTCGTACTCGTCCGAATCGTCGACGCCGATGCGGTGCTTGACGGTGACGGGCCGCGCGGTCGCGGCGCGCATCGCGCGCACGGCGGCGGCGACCTGAGCCGGCTCGTGCATCAGGCAGGCGCCGAAGCCGCCGCCCTGCACGCGGTCGGACGGACAGCCGCAGTTGAGGTTGATTTCGTCGTAGCCGAACTGCTCGCCGATCTCGGCGCAGCGGGCCAGCGCATCGGCGTCCGAGCCGCCGAGCTGCAGCGCCAGCGGATGCTCGGCAGCGTCGAAGCGCAGGTGTCGCTCGCGGTCGCCGTGCAGGATCGCGCCGGTCGTCACCATCTCCGTGTACAGCCGCGCATGCCGCGAGATCTGGCGCAGGAAATAGCGGCAGTGGCGGTCGGTCCAGTCGAGCATCGGCGCGACGCAGAAGCGCCAGGGGCTGGACGGATCGGGGCGGACGGAAACAGGCATCGGCAGGCGCGGCGGGGCGGCCGCGCATTATCGTCGATCCGGCGGGCGCCATGCGGCCGCACCCGCCGGCGCCGGGCTCAGGGGCTGCGCGCGGCGAACCAGTCGAGCAGCAGGCGGTTGATGTCGTCGGCGCGGTCGATCTGCAGCCAGTGCGAAGCGTGCTCGATGCGCGCATAGCGCCACGGCCCGGTGACCTGGCGCTGCGAATCGCGCATCTGGCTTTCGGCGAGTGCGAAGTCGCCGTCGCTCCACAGGCCGAAGACCGGCAGCGGCGTCTTGCCGTAGCGGCCGGTCAGGACGCGCCAGGCGTTGGCGCGGTACCAGCGCAGACCGGCGGTCAGCCGGCCTGGGCGCGACAGCGCCGCGACGCGCGCCTCGGCTTCGTCGGCGGCACTGAGGCTGCGCAGCGCGCGCCAGTTGCCGGCGGGCAGCAGCGTTTCGGCGAGACCGGGGACGAGGAACATGAACGCGTACCAGCCGCGCAGCTTCTGCTCGATGCCGCGCCGGTACTCGGCCGGGTGGCCGACCGACATCGCCACGTAGCTGTGCCAGCGCTGCGGCGCGTCGATCGCCAGCTGCCAGCCGACCACCGCGCCCCAGTCGTGACCGACCAGGCGCACCGGCTCGCGCACGTCGAGCGCGTCGAGCAGGCCGAGCATGTCGTCGCGCAGGTGTTCGAGGCAGTAGTCGCGCACGCGCGGCGCCAGATCGCTGTCGCCGCAGCCGCGCTGGTCGGGCGCGATGATGCGGTAGCCGGCCGCCGCGAGCACGCCGATCTGCTGTTGCCAGACGCGGTGCGTGTCGGGGAAGCCGTGCAGCAGCAGCACCGGCGGACCTTCGCCCGCCAGCGCCACGTTGAAGTTCAGACCGTTCGCCGCAACCCGGCGGTATTCGATGCCGTCCATGGCCATGCTCCTGGTTCTTAGCACGCAGCTCAGGGAGCCGGCGCCAGGCCGGCGCGGAACGCCTTGTAGTCGGCGGCGGCACGGTACGGCGCCTCGAGCATCGGCAGATGGCCGGTGTCGGGCATGACGATCAGCTGCGAGTTCGGCAATGCCTTGTGCAGGATTTCGGCGCCGGAGACGTCGAGCACACGGTCGTCCTGGCCCCAGACGATCAGCGTCGGCGTCGGCAGGCCGGCGACCTG
Source organism: Solimonas variicoloris DSM 15731 (assembly GCF_000382285.1). Taxonomy (GTDB): domain Bacteria; phylum Pseudomonadota; class Gammaproteobacteria; order Nevskiales; family Nevskiaceae; genus Solimonas; species Solimonas variicoloris. Next base: position 53,524 of record NZ_KB907936.1, read on the forward strand.
CCGTTCGAGGAAGGCGGGCGTGGCCGAAAGCTCGCGGAAGATCCGCGTATGCAGCGGATAGTTCGCGGCGGCGGCGGCGGCGAGTTCGCGCTTGACGCTGTACGGCACCGGCGGCTGGTGGCTCATGACGATGGCCATGACGCGCGCGAAGTCGTCCGGGGTCTTGGCGAATAGCAGGAACTCGCCGCGCTCGCGGTAGGCGCGGAACATTTCCGATTCCTGCGCCGAACCGACGCCGGCCGGCGCCAGCAGCCACAGGCTCTGCACGCGTTCCGGATGGGCGCGCGCGAAGGCGAGCACGATCGCACCGCCCATCGAACTGCCGCCGAGGTGCGCGCGCGCGATCTGCAGCGCGTCGAGGAACTGCGCCAGGTGCTCGACCTGCGCCTGGATCGAGTAGTCGGCGTCGGCCGGCTTGCTGCTCTCGCCGAAGCCCGGCAGGTCGAGCGCGACGAGGCGGCCGACACCACGCAGGAACGGCGCGGCCTGCGCGAAATTGTCCTTGTCGGCGCCGATGCCGTGCACCAGCACCAGCGGCTCGCCGCGGCCGCCGTCGAGATAGGCGATCTCGAAGCCCGGAATCTGCACGGTCTTGCGCGTCAGGCCGCCGAGCGCGTGCTGCACGGCCATCGCGCCGTGCGCCATCGGCTTCGGGAACAGGTGATCGGCGCCGACGTAGACGATCGCGACGAGCACGAGCGCAGCCAGCAGCTTGAACAGAAACTTCATCTGGAAACTCCCCCTTTGGTGATGGTTTGAATGATGTACCGATCGGCGCTGGCGGCGCTCAGCCGCGCCGGGCGGGCGGCGGCTTGCCGGCTGCCGCAAGCTGGCCGATGCGGCGCTCGGCCTCGGTGCCGGCGGCGTCGTAGAACAGCACGCAGTGCTCGACGATGGTCTCCAGCGGCGCCTTGAAGCCGTTGAAGGCCCAGTGCATGACCAGGTAGACGGTCGAGCCGACCAGGCCGTTGGCGACCAGCTGCGCGTCGACGCCGTGCTTGGGCAGCTGCGGATACAGCGACAGGATCAGCGAGCCGACGATGTCGGCGAAGCTCTGCGTCGCCAGCTGCGACTGGCGGCTGACCTCGGCGCTGACGGTCAGCGCGTCGATCAGCAGGATGCGCGACAGGCGCGGATCGTCGCGCAGCGTTTCCAGGAAGGCGCGGACCGCGGCGCGTGCCATGGTCTGCACGTCGCGCGGCGGCTGGCCGAGCGCGCGCATCACCGCCGCGCGAATGGTGCCGATCGCCTGGTGGTAGACGGCCAGGAACAGGTCTTCGCGGTTGGCGAAGGACTCGTAGAAATAGCGCTCGGTGAGGTGCGCCTCGGCGCAGATCTCGCGCACGCCGACGGCGTGATAGCCCTTGCCGCCGAACGCGTTGAGGCCGGCCGCGATCAGCTGTTCGCGACGCTGGCGCTGGCGTTCCTGCGGATCGAGGCCGCGAAAGCGGCGGCCGGGTGCGGGGGGCTTCGACCTTGTCATCGACCAATGTTGACATGAACGGTTGTCAAAATGTAACGTGACAACACTGGTTGTCAATTAACGAGGGGAGCGGCGATGGCGTTCGATACGAGCCGGGCAGGCGAGCAGCCGATGTCGGTGCTGATCATCGGGACCGGGTTTTCCGGGCTCGGCATGGCGGTGCGGCTGCGCCAGGCCGGCTTCGAGGATTTCGCGCTGCTCGAGCGTGCGCAGAGTGTCGGCGGCACCTGGCGCGACAACCGCTACCCGGGCTGTGCCTGCGACGTGCAGTCGCATCTGTATTCGTTCTCGTTCGACCAAAACCCGGAATGGTCGCGCATGTTCGCGCAGCAGCCGGAGATCGAGCGCTACCTGCAGGGCGTCGCCGAGCGCTACGATCTGCTGCGCCATGTGCGCTTCGGCACCGACGTGCGCAGCGCGCACTACGACGAGGCCGCCGCACTGTGGCGCGTGCGCAGCGCCGACGGCCGCGAGTTCGCCGGCCGCGTGCTGGTCTCCGGCATGGGCGCGCTGAGCAATCCGGCGCTGCCGAAGATCGCCGGCCTCGATCGCTTCCAGGGCAAGCTGTTCCACTCGGCGCAGTGGGATCACGACTACGATCTGGCCGGCAAGCGCGTCGCCGTGATCGGGACCGGCGCCAGCGCGATCCAGTTCGTGCCGCAGATCGTGCCGAAGGTCGCGCACCTCGATCTGTACCAGCGCACGCCGCCGTGGATCATGCCCAAGCCGGATCGCCCGATCTCGGCCGTCGAGCGCAAGCTGTTCCGCCGCCTGCCGTTCACGCAGACGCTGATGCGCGCCGGGCTCTACGCCTTTCTCGAAACGCGCGTGCTCGGCTTCGTCGTCAATCCGAAGATCATGGCGCTGGTGCAGCGCCAGGCGCGCAAGCACATGGAGCGGCAGGTGCCGGACGCGGGGCTGCGCGCCAAGCTGACGCCGAACTACCGGATCGGCTGCAAGCGCGTGCTGATCTCCAATGACTACTATCCGGCGCTGATGCAGCCGCAGGTCGACGTCATCACCGACGAGGTGCGCGAGATCCGCGAGCAGGCGGTGGTCAGTGGCGACGGCCGGGTGCGTGAGGTCGACGCCATCATCCTCGGCACCGGCTTCACTGTGCAGGACCCGATTCCGCGCGGCGCGATCTTCGGCCGCGGCGGCCGCGATCTCTGGGATACCTGGAAGGATCACGGCGTCGAGGCCTATCTGGGCGCGAGCGTCCACGGCTTCCCGAACTTCTTCATGCTGATGGGGCCGAACACCGGCCTCGGCCACACCTCGCAGGTTTACATGATCGAGTCGCAGATCGCCTACGTGATGGACGCCATCCGCCAGATGCGGGCCCAGGGGCTGCGCGCGGTCGAGGTGCGGGCCGACGTGCAGCAGCGCTTCAACGAGCGCGTGCAGGGCAACGTCAACACCGCGGTCTGGAACTCGGGCGGCTGCAAGAGCTGGTACCTCGACGCGCGCGGCCGCAATACCACGATCTGGCCGGGTTTCACCTTCATGTTCCGGCGCCAGACGCGGCATTTCCGCCTGCAGGATTATCTCGTCGAGCGCCTGGCCGCCTCGGCCACGGCGACGCCGGCGCGCACCTGATCGCACAGATTTCTTCGAACTTCAAAGAGGGGAGACACATGAAGTCCTTCAAGGACAAGGTTGCCGCGATTACCGGCGCCGGCTCGGGCATGGGCCGCGAACTGGCGATCGAACTCGCCAAGCGCGGCTGTCACGTCGCGATCAGCGACGTCAACGAAGCGGGTCTTGCGCAGACCGCCGAGATAGTCAAGCGCTATCCGGTGCGCGTCACCACGCAGAAGCTGGACGTCGCCGATCGCGACGCGGTCTACGCCTGGGCCGACAAGGTCGTCGCCGACCACGGCAAGGTCAACCTGATCTTCAACAACGCCGGCGTGGCGCTGGCGACGACGCTCGAAGGTGCCGACTACGGCGATTTCGAATGGATCATGGGCATCAACTTCTGGGGCGTCGTCTACGGTTCCAAGGCCTTCCTGCCGCATCTGCGCGCGTCGGGCGAGGGCCATATCGTCAACACCTCGAGCATCTTCGGGCTGTTCGCGGTGCCCGGCAACGGCTGCTACAACGCCAGCAAGTTCGCGGTGCGCGGCTTCAATGAGTGCCTGCGCCAGGAGCTGGAGCTGATGAAGGCGCCGGTCAGCCTGACCAGCGTGCATCCGGGCGGCATCAAGACCGGCATCGCCAAGGCCGCGCGCACCAGCAAGAGCATCGAGGGTGTGCTGGCGCGCGACATCGATTCGGCGAAAGTGAACTTCGACAAGTTGTTCATCACCTCGGCGAATCGCGCGGCGTGCATCATCCTCAAGGCCGTCGAGGGCAACAAGCGGCGCGTGCTGGTCGGCCCGGACGCGAAGTTCCTCGATATCGTGGTGCGCCTGCTGCCGGCGCTCTACCAGCCGCTGATCACCTTCTTCGCGCGCCAGCAGGCCCAGCGCGCCTGAACGGTCGGCGCAGGCAGCGCCCTCCGCTTGGCGGATGGCGCGGCCTGCGCGGCGTCCGCGGCGGCGTTCTAGTTGCGGACCAGGCGCACGAACAGCTTGTCGTTGACGTACAGCGGGCCGATCAGCAGGAACACGAGGTCGTCGAAGAAGGACGGCTTCTTGCCTTCGATCTTGTGGCCATAGATCTGCACGACCCAGGCCAGCAGCCACAGCCCGGCGCTGATCGCCAGCAGCGGCAGGCCGGCCGCCTGGATTGCCATGATCCCCGCCACCGACGCGAAGAACCACAGCGCCATCAGCAGCGCGGCGAGCACGCTCAGGCGGATGTAGAAGACGAAGATCGGCAAGGCCAGCAGCGTCGCCAGGTTCACGTAAGGCGCGAGCGGCGCGGCGACGCCGAGCCAGCGGCCGACCGGGACCAGCCACAGCAGTGCCAGGCTGGTGAAGGTGATCAGCGGCACGCAGACGCAGTGGATGAGTGCGTTCAGCGGATGGCGGTGGTGCTCGGCGTAGGCGTCGAGGAAGGTCTGCAGCTTGCGCATGGCGCGCTCCGGTCGGATAAGGTGCGGCCATTGTCTCGGCGCCGGTGCCCGGACTCTGTCAAGTTGCCGACACTTTCGCCCGCCCCTCATGACGCCCGCCGAGATCCGATCGTTCATCGCGCAAAGCGAGTGGTTTCATGACCTGCCGCCGCCGGCTCTGGAGCAGCTCGCGCTGCTGGCGGTGCCGCGGCAGCTCGACGACGGCGCGCTGCTGTTCGCCAAGGGCGATGCCGCCGACGGTCTGTACGGCCTGATCTCCGGGCGCATCCGGATCAGCGCGACGACGGCGGACGGTCGGGATCTGGTGGTCCAGCTGTTCGAGCCGGGCAGCTGGTTCGGCGAGATCTCGATGTTCGACGGGCTGCCGCGCACGCACAACGCCTGCGCGATCGGCGCGTCGACGCTGCTGCTGATTCCGCGCGCACGGTTTCACGCGCTGCTCGCCGGGCACCCGGCGCTGTATCCGCACTTCATGCGCCTGCTGTGCGGCAAGCTGCGGCGCAGCTTCGCGTGGATCGAGTACGCGGCATTCCTGCCGATGCCGGCGCGCATCGCCGCGCGTCTGCTCGAGCTGGCGCGGGATTACGGCGAGACGCAGGCGGACGGCGCGGTGCTGATCAAGCTGCACCTGCCGCAGGAAGAGCTCGGGCACATGCTGAGCACCTCGCGGCAGACGATCAGCAAGGAACTGCGCGCCTTCGAGTCGCGCGGCTGGATCGGACTCGACTACGGACGCATCCTGATCCGCGATCCGGACGCGCTGGCGGCGCTGGTCGGCGTCGCCGCCTGAGCGCGACCCGCTCGCCAGCTACTGGCGGTAGACCGGCCAGCGATCGACGATCTTGCCGCCGCGCAGCGCGAGCAGGTCGCCGAACTCGAGCAGCACTTCCTCGACGACCTGCGGCCGGAAGAAGACCTGATCGTCGACCTTCAACCCGGTCGCCGGCGAGCCGTTGATGCCTTCCTGATTCGAGCTGTGGCCGAAACTCGAATAGAACTGCAGGCCCTTCGGCGACTCGTAGTCGGCCATCCAGTTGCCGCCGTAGATGAAGTAGGTCTCGCGCTGATTCGGGTCCCACCACGACAGGATCGCCGACTTCTCGTCGAGGCCGGGCAGTTCGGTCGGGCCGGTGGCTTTCAGCACCGGCGTGGCGATATAGGCGGCCGGGACGTGATTGGCGAGCGTGTCGATGTCGTAGTGCGTCGGCTTGAGCAGGCCGGTGCCGACCGACACCTCGTTGCTGATCTTTTCGTCGCGATGCAGCTGGTACGACGGGCTGCCGGCGGTGTTCAGTGTCAGGCCGTCGTGCCACAGCGCGGCGTACTCGCGGCGCGTGAAGTCGACGCAGGCCTGGTACTGGTCGAGCACGCGCTGCAGCAGCGCCTCGCGCGAGGCGACGATCGACGGGATCGCGACGATGTGCGGGTCGTAGCCCATGAAGCCGGCGAACTCCAGATGCTCGGGATTCGCGGCGATGGTCTTGAGCAGCTCGCCGAGCGCGGCGAGATCGCGGACGCCGCCGCGGTGCAGGCCGACGTCGAGCTCGACGTTGATGCGCATCTTCGTGCCGAGCCCGCGCGCGACGTCGAGGTACTGGCCGAGATGGTGCGGGGTGTCGATCAGCCACTGCAGCTGCCGGGCGGGATCGAAGCTGCCCTTGTGATGCTCGTAGAACAGCTGCGCCGAACGCGCCGGCAGCGGCTTGCCGAGCAGGATGTCGGCCTCCGGCATGTTCTCGGCGTCGTGGTTCAGGAACGGCTGGTGGAAGGACATCAGCCGGTTCGTGTTCGTGCGCTGCGCGATGTACTGCATCAGCCGCAGCGACGGCAGCGACTTCTCGACGATGCGGTAGTGCTTGCCGCTGGCGGCGGTGAAGGCATTGAGCTCGGCGATGTTGTGGTCGAGCCGGTCGAGATCGATCAGCACGCTCGGCCGCATCGGGCCGTTCTGCTTCAACTCGTCGTTCAGGGCACGGAAATAGTCATCGTACGGCGCGCCTTTGTCGCCCGGCTTGAGCGCCGCACCGCCGCCGATCGCGACGGCGCCGACGCCCAGCGTGCCGAGCAGGAACTTGCGTCTGTTCATGTGTTCTCCCCCCGTGCCGCCGTCAGACGCCGAACACGGTGCGCAGATGGCCGTTCAGGAAGCGGCCCTGCGGGTCGAGCGCGGCGCGCACGTCGGTGAATTCCTTCCAGCGCGGGTAGAGCGGTGCCAGCTGGCGCGCGCCGAGCGTGTGCAGCTTGCCCCAGTGCGGACGGCCGCCGTACTTCCAGAAGATCGGTTCGATCGCCGCGAAGTAGTTGTGGTAGTCCATCGTGTAATGCTGATGGATCGAGATCGCGCAGCGCGGGCCGCCCTCGAACATGCTGAGCGGAATGTCGTCGGCATGCACGTAGCGGTATTCGAGCGGGAACCAGGTCGGCAGCTGCTTGTCGTGGATCTTCTTGAGGATCTCGCGCAGGCAGGCTGGACCCGCTTCCGCCGGCACCGAGTATTCCATCTCGTTGAAGCGCACATTGCGCACGTTGGCGAAGATCGCGTACGAGTCGCCGACGCGGTCGTCGAAGCTCGCCGTGCGCGCGATCAGGTTGAGGATCGCCGAGCGCGCCGCCGGCCAGTCGCTGCCGTACTTGTCGAGCTTCTCGATCGCCTTGACGTACTCGTTGCCGCCCTCGGCCGCCGGATCGGCGACCGGCGTTGGCGGATCCTCGGTCTCGTTCAGCGCGATCGCCGCCGCGTAGTCGGAATGGGTGATGACCTGCATCTCCCAGTGCTGGTTCTCGCGCGTCAGGCGGTCGACGTCGTCGAGCAGATCGTTGGTCTTGGCGATCCACATCCGCTCGCGCAGACGAAAGGCCTTGCGGTTCTGCAGGCGCACGCGCGTGATGATGCCGAGCGCGCCGAGACCGCAGCGCGCGGCGTTGAAGATCTCCGGGTGATGCTCGGCGTCGCAGTCGATCAGCTCGCCGCTGGCGGTGGCCAGGCGCAGGCCGGCGACCTGCGTCGAGTACGAGCCGAAGCTGACGCCGGTGCCGTGCGTCGAGGTCGAGATCGCGCCGGACAGCGTCTGGTAGTCGATGTCGGACATGTTCGGCAGCGCCAGGCCGACGGCCTTGAGCGCTTCGCCCATCGTCGACATCGGCGTGCCGCCGCCGAACTCGGACTGCAGCTTGCCGGCATCGTGGCCGAGCAGGCCGCGCAGGTGGGCGAGCGAGACGATGGTGCCGTCGGTCGGCACCAGCGGGCTGAACGAGTGGGCGGCGCCGACCGGGCGGATCGTCGTGGTCGCGCCACGGATCAGTGCACTCAGTTCATCCTCGGTTTTCGGCGCGAGGCGCGCGAACGGGATGCAGGCCTGGCCGCCCGACCAGTTGCGCCACGGGATGATGCGGTGCGTCGGCGCGGCAGCGGCGGCGAGCGCGTTCCAGCCGCCGCCGGCGCCGAGTGCGACGCCGGCGGCGAGCTGGCGGATCAGGTCCCGTCTGGTGACTTGCATGGTGTGTCCTCGTGTCCTGCTCACGGATCCAGTTTGGCGCCCGACATGAATTCGATCAGGGCGATCAGTTCCTCTTCGGAGCACTGCATGCACAGGCCCATCGGCGGCATGCCCTGGTAGCCGTTGATCGTGTGGTCGAGCAGGGTATCGGTGCCTTGCGCGATGCGCGGCGCCCAGGCCTTGTGATCGCCCGACAGCGGCGCGCCGGCAGCCGGATTGGCATGGCAGAGCTTGCAGCTGCCGTCGTAGACCTCGGCGAGCGCCGGGTCGGCCGGGCGCGCGGCGACCGCAGCGCTGCCCGGCGACGGCTCGGCCGTTTCCTGCTTGCCGCAGCCGGCGACAGCCAGCAGCGCGAGCGCGGCGATCGTCAGCGCTGGAATTCGAAGCATCGTGGTGGTCCCCTGTGCGGCGGTGAAACGGAATCTTCGGCTCATGGCACCGTGCCGCCTTCGGCGGCGAGCGTGGCCAGCAGCTGCTTGATGCGGCTGCGCTGGGTCTTGTTGAACGGACTGACGCGGAACAGCTCCATCAGCCACAGGCCCTCGGTCGCCAGATGCACCAGCGCGGCGCGCTCGAAGGGTACGCCCGCGCTGATCGCCGGCAGACGCTGCGCGAAGAAGTCGCGGACGGGCGACATCAGCTTCGGATCGCTGGCGACGACCGCGAGCAGGGCGCTGCTGACGCGATCGTTGTGCAGCGGGTCGTTGATCGAGGCGCGCACATAGGCGTGCAGCGCGCTGCCCGGGCTCTCCGGCAGCTTGCCGAGCTGCGCCTCGCGCGCCGCGTGCGAGCGTTCGATGGCGCGCGTCACCAGGGCTTCGAGCAGCGCCTTCTTGCTCGGGAAGTGATACATGACGCCGCCCTTGCTGACGCCGGCCGCGCGGGCCACGGCGTCGAGCGTGAGGCGCACCGCGCCGTGTTCGACGACCACAGCTTCTGCGGCGTCGAGCATGGCATCGCGCGAGCTGGGACGTCCGGGGCCGGAGGCTTTCTTCATGGCGGTGAAGGTAGGCGTCGCGCCATTTTCGTGCTTGACAGAAGACGCCAGCCGCAAACCCTGACTGGAACTCGCTGCGCAGTTCAATTACTGTACCGTCTGGTCGGCATAGAAAATGCGTGCACGAGCATGCGAACGCGGCCTTCCAATGGCGGAAGACCGCAGCCGATGGTGAGGAGATGCCATGCAAGCGCGATGGAACGATGCCGGCGCAACGATACGCGCCGGGGCACTGACCGGAATCAGGGCGGCACTGGCGCCGCGCGGACTGCAGCCGGAGCCGCTGTGCGAGCGGCGCGGCGTCGATCCGGCGCTGCTCGACAATGCCGACGCCCGCCTGCCGGTCGGCCGCTATGTGGACCTGCTCGAAGACGCCGCGAGGGTCAGCGGCAACGCTGCGCTGGGCCTGCGCCTCGGTTACACCCAACCGCTGAGTTCGATCGGTCCGGGCGCGGTGCGCATGAGCCGCGCGCGCAGCTTCGGCGAGGCGGTCCGCATCCTGATCGCCGATCTGCCGCTGCACCAGGACGGGGTCCGCATCGCGCTCGAAGTCGACGGCCGCTGGGCGAGCCTGTCGTATTCGATCCGCCATCTGCACGGCATTGAATATGCGCAGGACGCCGAACTGTCGATCGGCAAGATGCTGTCGGCGGCGCGGCGGCTCGGGCCCAGCGCCGACTGGGCGCCGGCGCAGGTGCACTTCGAACATCCGGCGCCGGCCGATCCGTCGGCGCAGCGCCGCCTGTTCGGCGCGCCGGTGCATTTTTCGCAGCCGCGCAATGCGCTGATCTTCGACCGCGCGCTGCTCGAGGCGCCGATGCGTGGCGCCGAGGGTCTCGGCGCCGGCGAGGCGGCTGGCACGGTGCTGCCGTGCACCGAAAGCGCCCCCGATCTGGTCGCCGCGCTCAAAGGACGCATCCTGCGCGCACTGCCGCAGGGCGGCGTGACGATCGAGGCGATCGCCGAGCAGCTCGCACTCAGCGAGCGCACGCTGCAGCGCCGGCTGCAGGAGGCGGGCCTGAATTTCCAGCAGCTCGTCGAGCAGCTGCGCTACGAGACCGCCTGCCGCTACTTGCAGCAGGGCCATTTGCCGCTGACCGAGATCGGCTATCTGCTCGGCTATTCCGAGCCGAGCGCGTTCAGCCGCGCCTTCCGCCGCTGGAGCGGCGCCAGCCCGCTGGCCTACCGGCGCCAGCTGTCGTAGCCGGCCTCAGTCACGGGCGACGGCCAGCCAGCGCTGGCCGTCGCTGCCGTCGATGCGCTGCGTGGCCAGGCCGTAAACCTCGCGCATCAGCGCCGGATCGAGAATCGTGCGGGGCTCGCCGTGCGCGAACAGGCGCCCGCCGCGCAGGACGCTGACCTCGTCGGCGTAAGCCAGCACCAGATTCGGATCGTGCAGCACGGCGATCACCCCTACGCCGCGCGCAGCCCAGGCGCGCGCGAGGCGCAGGCAGGCGTGCTGGAAGGTGAGGTCGAGATGTGCGGTCGGCTCGTCGAGCAGCAGGTAACGTGGGCCCTCCGCCTCGTCCCAGATCTGGGCCAGGACGCGCGCCAGCTGCACGCGGGCGCGCTCGCCGCCTGACAGCTCCGGATAGCGACGCGCCGCCAGGTGCGCGGCGCCGGCGGAGTCCAGAGCCGCCGCGACGATCGCGCGCTCGGCTGGCGGCGTCCGCCGGCGTGCGTGCAGGCGGCCCAGCGCGACGACTTCCGTCGCGCTGAACGCGAACGCGAGGCCGTGCTGCTGCGGCAGCAGCGCGCGGCGGCGCGCCAGTTCGGCGGCGGGCCAGTCGGCGAGCGGGCGGCCGCCCAGCATCACGCTGCCCTGCGTTGCCGGCCACTCGCGGGCGAGCAGGCGCAGCAGGGTCGACTTGCCGGCGCCGTTCGGGCCGATGACGGCGTGCAGGCGGCCCGGCGCAAAGCGCTGGCTGACGGCGGCCAGCAGGTCATGGCCGTGCCGCGCGTGGCCGAGATCGCAGGTTTCGAGCATCAGGCCAGATCCGGCGAACGTCGCCAGCGCAGCAGCAGGGCGAGAAAGAACGGCGCGCCGAGCAGCGCACAGACGATGCCGACCGGAACCTCGGTCGGCTGCAGCGCGAGCCGGGCGACGGTGTCGGCGCAGCCGAGCAGGGCGGCGCCGCCGAGGAACGACAGCGGCAGCAGCGCGCGATGGTCGGGGCCGAGACGCATGCGCAGCATGTGCGGCACCATCAGGCCGATGAAGCCGATGACGCCGGCGACGGCGACGGCGAGCGCTGTGCAGACCACGCCGAGTGCGATCGCGCGGCGCTTCAGCGCCGCCACGTCGACGCCGATGTGCGCGGCTTCGGCTTCGCCGAGCAGCAGCGCGTTCAATGCCGGGGCGTCGCGCCACAGCTGCAGCGCAGCGGCGATGATCAGTGGCGCCGCGATCGCGAGCTCCGCCCAGCCGGCGCGCCCGAGCGAACCGAACAGCCACAGGGTGATCGCGCGCAGCGTCGGATCGTTGGCGGCGTAGGCGATCAGGCCGAGCAGGCCGGCGGCGAAGGCGTTGACCGCCAGGCCGGCGAGCAGCAGCGTGACCGGTTGCGGATCGCCGTCGACGCGCGCGATGCCGAGCACCAGCGCGGCGCTGGCCAGGCCGCCGAGCAGCGCCGCGAGGCCGATCAGGGCCTGCGCCGGTAACGGCCCGGCGGCTTGCGAGCCGAGCAGGGCAAGGCAGGCGGCGGCGGCGACCGCGGCGCCGCCGGAGACGCCGATGAAGCTCGGGTCGGCGAGCGGATTGCGCAGCACCGCCTGGAAGCTGCAGCCGGCGATCGCCAGGCCGCCGCCGACCAGCATCGCCGCCAGCGCGCGCGGCAGGCGCAGTGCATGGATCACGGTGCGCTCGGTCGGATCGAGCGTGTCGGGACGGAACAGGCCGGCGAGCACGTGGCTGGCCGGGATCGTCAGCGGGCCGCTCGCGAGCGCCCAGACGAAGGCCGCGACGGCGACGGCGGCGAGCAACAGGCCGCAGCGCAGCGGCGTGAGACGGAAGGCGGGAATCATTGCGGCCGGCATTGTGCCAGCCGCTTCGCTCGCCGGCCTATTTATTGAGGATCAGGCGGTCATTGCGCGTGCGCAGCAGCCGGTACTCCTGGCCGCGATGCTCGATGACCAGCTCGCGCGAGCCGCGCAGCAGTTCGTCGCTGCGCACGCGCGGCGCGAGGCCGTCGCGGCTCGGGATGATCGGGGTGCTCGGCGGGGTGGCGCGGAAGTCGTCCATGGCGTCTCTCCTGGGATGAGTCTCAAATGATAATCATTATCATTTGATAGTCAATGAGGATGATGGGCGCCGCCGCTCCCGCTTGCCGGCGGATCCTGCCCCGAGCCACCGCGGCCTGAGCCACTGATATACTCACGCGCTTCGCGAGAGTGGCGGAATTGGTAGACGCACTGGATTTAGGTTCCAGCGCCGCAAGGCGTGCGAGTTCGAGTCTCGCCTTTCGCACCAGTCCCGTTTTCTTCTGGATCAAGAACTTACGGTATATCAAGGGCTTGCGTGGTCCCCCTGAGTCCATACAGGTGGTCCAAACGAGCCCCAAAATGCCCCGCGTCATGAGCGTCTGGAAACACCCGACCCACGGCGTTTTTTACCTCCGCGAACCGGTGCCCGAGGACGTGCGACAGCGGGTCGGGAAGGCGACCTACAAGCGATCTCTCGGCACCAAGGACCGCGCCGAAGCTCGCCGCCGTTACCCGGACGCACTGGCCGTCTTCACCGCATGGGTCGAGGGTGTCCGGCAGGGGCCTAGAACGCTCACCAGCGCCGAAGTAGAGGGCCTGGTAGGCAAGTGGTACACCGCCTGCCTGGACGCTTTCTCACGTGATCCCCGGCCCCTCGCGGGCCTCCCCGAATTCATCCAGTGGTCCGCCGGCATCAACGCGCGCGGCCACGTGCTGGCGTCCCTCATGGTCCGCCCGACGCCCGACGATCTCCGCCGGGGCTTCATCGGCCCCGAAGTGGACGCACTGGTCGCCGCCGAGGGCTTGCTTGTGGACGAGGCGTCGCATGCGCGTCTGTGTGAGCGGCTGACCGTTCGCCTTGGCGATCTACTACGTCGGCTGAACGTCCGCATGCTCGGTGACTACAGCCCCGACCCGGTCGTGCAGCAGTTCCCCGCATGGACCCCGGCGGTGCCCGCAGGGGCCGCGCAGCAGGACCCCGACCGCCTGACTTTCGCGGGGATGCTCTCCCGCTGGGACAAGCGCGCGCAGCGCTCCCCTAAAACGGTCCGGGAATACCGCAACGCTGTGCAGGACTTCGCCGCCTTCGTCGGTCATGACGATCCTGCGCGGGTCGAGACGCACGACGTAGAGCGGTGGCGCGACGCTTTGAAGGCTCGCGGTCTCAGGACTGCGACGGTACAGAAAAAGATGCTTGCGGCCTTGTCGGCGGTCTACGCGGCATCACAAGGGACGGGTAGGGGGAGGCTGTCCGCAAACCCGGTCGACGGGGCGTGGTATCAGGGCCGCGTGTTCTCCGACAGCACGAAGCGGCGTCCGTACACCACCGCCGAGTTGTCTGCGATCCTCAAGGCTGCGCGGCGCGAGTCTCGTCCTGAACTGCGCTGGTTCCCTTGGCTCATGGCCTACACCGGTCTGCGGCACCGTGAGGCCGCCCAGCTGGTCAAGGAAGACATCCGAACGCGCGACGGCATCCACTACGTCGACGTGAACACCGACCACGCCCACAAGCGCGTGAAGGGGAAGCCCGGCCACGAGTCGGCATCGGTGCGTGACGTGCCGCTGCATCGTGACGTGATCGCCGAGGGGTTCCTTGCGTACGTGGACTCGCTGCCTGCTGGTGCCTTGCTGTTCCCCCGCATTGCTCCGAGGGCGGACGGCGGGGACAACCAAGGCCGCCCCGTGCAGACGATGCGCGAGTGGCTGCGCGTGGTCTCCGGCGCGAAGGGGAAAGAGCACGCACCCGTCCACTCGTTTAGGCACAGCTTCGAAGACCTTCTCCGTGAAGCGACGCAGGACAGCGAACTGCGCTTGGACATTCAAGGCCGCGAGGATGGAAAGTCTGCGCGCGGCTACGGCGACGGCCACGCGCTGCAAAGGAAGCATGAAGCCGTCGAGCGCATCCCGTCGCTGCTGGATGTGCGTGTGGTGGCTGCACTGCTAGACCGCGGCGGTTGACGCTCCGGCGCCGCCACTGGCGTTGTGAAAAAATCGCCGAGCGCCCCCGAAGGAGACGCCCGGCAATTAGTACCGCATACCTACCGCGCCGCTACTGCATCACCGCCGGGCTGCCGGATCAATTGCAGCATCTCGTCGCGCCTGTACTGCACCCACGCCGCCCGTAGCTCCGGGAACTCTTGGAGCACCCGCGCCCGCGCCATCGAGCGCACGCCGTTGGCGACCGACCGGACGACTTCCACGCGGCCGGCATCGCTCAGGCGCTCGTAGCTTGGCAACGTCATCGCCTGCGCCAGTCGGTCACGCATTCCTAGTTCACTGTGTAGCTCAAGGAAGCGGTCATAGGCGCTTTGCCCCTTGGCGTTCCTGTAGGACGTCCAGTCGACGCGCCCCGTTACCTTCGGGGGCCTCGTCAGCTTCTCCCCGGTCACGTTGAGTAGCCGCACAAGTTCGTCGCCGAGTCGGTCTCCTTTCTCGTGTCGGATCGCCCACGGCAGGACCCCACCGACGTCGGACGCCTGCGTGATCTCGCCGAGGATGTTCCGCTGTGGGTCGAGCTGGTCACTGAAGCCGGGGACGCGATTCAGCGCTGCGTCGGTCACCGAGCGCACCTCGCGCATGTACGGGTCATCCTTCAGTCCGTTGAGGTATCCCGAGAACGGCACGAAGCCCGACGCGTAACTGTTGATGACGCGCTTCCAGCGATCCGCGCCGCCCTCGCTACCGTCGAACAGCGCCCCCATTACGTCCGCGATGCTGCGGAGATAGGAGCGGTTCGAGAGGTTGCGGCTGAACGCTACCAAGGCCATCTGAGCGAGGTCGTCCGCTTCTCGTTGAGGGATCATCCGCCCGAGGTCTGCAAGGTCCGCCGCGATGCCGAAGAACATCCCGAACGGGTCCATGCGGTTGTATGACACCCACGCGTCGCCGATCTTGATGCTGTACGGCTGATACCCGGCGTTGACCCATAGCTTCTTCGTCTCGGCGTTCTGTGGACCCATGCCGGTGACGCGTCCTTGTTCGGCGAGCAGCGCCGCGACGCTGTAGAACGCCGCGCCCGTCGTGAGACGCGCCGCCGCCATCGCCCGGCGCTGTCCGCCTGCGGCAAGGTCTCGATACAGCTCCGCGTGCAGTCCCGACCGATAGGCCCAGTCGGCGATAACGTTGGAGGGCGTCTTGACGAAGGGCAGCACAAGCCGCATCCACGGGTTCACGTTGGCGAGGGCCTGAATGCTGGCCCCTAGCTTGCCCGGCGTAAGCGGCTGCGTGAACGTCGCTTCCTGCGCATACCGCAGGGCGTCCGCGTCCAGCGGCCTGCCTAGGGCGTCGTAAGCGGACCCCGTTGCGGGGTCGACAGCTGCATTCATCTTGCGGCTTACGAAGTCTTGAAGGTCGGTGCCGGATAGCCCGGCTTCCATGCCCTCGGCCTGTGCCTTGGCCGTGACACGAGCCCGGTAGACGACTTGCTTGAAGAACTCGTCAGTCGTGCCGAGTAGGCGGGTAGGGTAGTTCAGCAGTGCGTCGCCGGCCTTGATGATCGCCGCCGCGTACTGTCCGTTTTCGATCGCCTGCGCCAGTGCTTCCGCTGACACCTGCCGGTAGCTCTGCGTGTCCCGGCTCGTGGCCTTTGCGTCGAGGATGTTGTCGCCGGTGTTCAGCGCCTTGCGCGCTAGCTGCCATGCGGCGACGGTCTGGTGTGCCATTTCCGCGAAGGTCTGGGCGGCGACCCTGCGCTGCGTCGCATTGCCCGAGTAGACGCCCGCGAGGTAGTCCTCGCCGGCCTGTACCGCACCGCGCACGAAGTTGGACGTCGCATTGACGATGTGTGTGGCCGGCCCGGACAGGATCGCATTGATCCAGTAGCGCGTGACCAGCTCCCCCGCGCGGTCGAACCGCGAGAGGCGCGAGGCCGCCAAGACTTGCTCAGGCGTACCGGAAATCACCACCTTGGCGAGCTTCTTGACCGCCGCGGCGTCCATCTGCGACACACCGGAGAAGTTCCCCGCCTCAATCGCCTTGGTCATGGCCGGGCTCAGGCGGGCACCGAGGCGCCCGGCGGACACCGCGCGGGCCGTCCCCGACTGCACAGCCTTCGTCATTGCCTGAACGTTCGCCAGGAACTCAGCGCGTCGCGCGAACTCGCCGCGCACCTCGTCCATGTTCTTGAACTCCGCGCCGTGCGTTTCGCTGTCGATCATCTGCCCGAGGCGCTTCACGGAGTCCGCGAGGGACAGCGTGAAGTTCTTGTAGGCGTACAGCCGCGCCTCGACGGCCTTCATGCTCTTGGCGTCCTGCGTGAGCATCGCGATGAACTGCCCCGGATCATTGCCGGTCATCCGTGCCATGTTGTTGGCCGCGGCCCGCACGGTCTCGAAGCTGCGCACCTCCCCGCCGCGCGCAGCGTCGATCTGCGTGCGGTACTTCTCGCCGATATCCTCCATGATGCGGAGCGCCGTCGTGACACCGTCCCCGCCCGCCTGGATGATCTTGTCGACGTTGAAGTCGTGCTTCGCCTTGAAGAACGCGTCGAAGGGGTCGCCGAGCTTCGGGGCCGAAGCGTCGGACGCCATCACCGTGTCCTCGATGGTTCGCGCGAGGTCGGCGCGGCTCGCGTCGTCCAGGACAACGGCCGGGTTCTTCAGCACCGCCGGAGCCTTCGGGGCCTCCGCGGCAACCTGTGCGACGCTGGCGCTGCGTCCCTCCGCGCCGGTCACGTCCTGGACCAACGCGTCGACGGTCGCGGAGTTCGTGACCTTCGTGCGTGACGCCTCGGCGGTGGTCGCCTTGACCGCCTCGGCCGCATCGGCGTCGGCCAGCGCGTGCAGATGGTTCTCCGCATCCAAGACGCGGCCCTGCTTGGCCGCCCGCAGCGCCTTGAGGCCGCCGAGGAGCATGTCGATCGGGACGCCCACGACGACGTCGGCCAGTGCGTTCTTCAGACGCGCCTCGCTGGCGCTGTCGTCTTCGTGCGCCGCGAAGAAATCAGCGACGGGGTTCTGAAGCGACGGGAACTGCTGAACGAAGTTGGCCACGTTACCGTCGTACGGGTCGAACGCGACCGCCGACACCGTCGCGGACTTCGCCGCGGCGACGCCGATCTTCGCCGTTTTACCGGCGGCGGCCAGCCCCTCGACGGCCTTCTCGGCGCCGGCAAGCCGCGAAAGCTTTCCGAGGCCGACGAGCCCGCCGATGAACTGCACGGCCCCCTCGGTGATCCGACCGGGCAGCGTTTCGGGCGCTGCCGGCGTCACCGCATCCACCGCGGCGTCGCCGAGGTCGTTACGTGCCGCCGCTTCCAGGTCAGCCCGCGGCGTCGCCGGAAGGCCCGCCACGGCGCGGACAGGGTCCACGAGCACGCGATTGAAGGCATCCACGGCGAACTCCGCGGACTCCTTCACGGCCTTGCCGGCGCCGCGAACGGCTGCCCGGCCGACGTCCGCCGCGTAGCCGCCGGCCCCCCGCGGGGGCTCGGGGGCGAGAACCCGCTGCGCCTGTCCGACGCCGTACTTCTCGTCGAACTTGTCGGCGAGCTGCGGGTTTGCCTTGAGGTACTGGACGGCAGCGCCGGGGATCGGCGGCGCAGCGAGTTCATTGGTTTTCATGGGGGCACTTGAGAGGAAAAAGAAAAAGAAAAGGCCCGCACATGGCGGGCCGGTGGAGGTGCTGTTTTGCGTGCGTCGCTTCCGCGTCGGTGCGCTCGCCGTATCTATTCCTCGGCTTCCTCCGCACGTAGCATCCGCAGCGGAAGCCCGAGGTCGAGAAGCAGCAGGAGCCGGGCGATCATGGCGTGTGCCCCGCGCGGGGCTGGCCTGTCGCGGTCGTCGCGATCTGGTCGTCCTTGTAAATGGCGCCGAGCTTCCCCGCTTCCATGATGAGTTCGAGCGTTCGGCGCATTTCGCCGGTGCGGTTTGTCTCGGCGTGCGTGTGGTCGTTCGTCTCAGATTCAGGGAGTGCCGGCGCGGTCTGGCTGGGGCGCGAGAGGTTCCCGAAGACGGGGCCTAAGTGGAAATAAAGTGCCCCGCTGGTCCTCCAGAAATCGAGCCGCCACGCCGCGCCGCGCTCCATCCAGAGTTCACCTGCCGGGGGAAGTTGGACGTAGACGGTGCGGCGTGACAGCTCAATGGTGATGCCGAAGGCTTTGATGCGCATGGCTGTGTCTCAGGTCGACCGACAAGGCGTCGGCGACTGCTGAGTATTCACACGCCGCTGCGGCGCGCAAAAGCGATCAGCTGCCTGATATTCGCAGGAGGGGATTGATTCCGCTCCCGGATCGAATCACTCCGGCTGCGCGGCGTTGTGGAGCAGACGCAGATGGATGTGCCGCGCATCCGGGCCGTCCGCATAGACCGGCGTCGCGCCGAGCCGTACCACGGTGCCGCCGAGTGCGTTGCGAGCGATTGTGAACGCTTCGGCGGTGGTCCGCGATTCACCGTCGACGAGAACGGCGGTGCCTGCCGGAATCGTGACGACTTCGCGCAGCTGGTGGATCGGCAGAAGTTCGTTGTTCTGCATGAAAGGAATCCTCTTTCGGATGGGTTTTTTGGGGGGTGCTTGCTACTTCACCGCGACGACTTCGACGAGCCCCGCGCGCACGGCGGCGGGCAATTCCATCTGTCCCACGCCCGGCACAGTGACGAGCGTTCGGCCGCCTTGGCGCTGGACCGAGATGTCATCGACGCCGGAGACTTCAGCCGGCACCGCTCCGCTGCTCACTTTGCCGAGATAGTCGAGCATCGCGGCGCGGCCCAGCTCGGCGTAACCGGCCACGCTGCCGAGCTGGACCTGATTGCGCATAGCGTCCTTCAGAGCGCCGGGTTTCTGCTCACGAGCGAATTTCCAGACCTGTTCCGCAGGCAAGCCCCAGCGCTCGGCGACCTGCGCGGCCTGCGCTTCGTACCCGGCCCGCATCGTGGCGATCTGCTCCCGGACCGCCGCCGGCTCCTTGCTGAGACGGGCCGCAAGCTGATTGACGGCCATCTCGCTCGCGTTGCCCTCGGCAATGAACTGCTGCGCGACGCGCGCAGCCTCATCGGCGGCGCCTTCATATTCGCTACGCAGCGCTTCCGTGCGCTCGTCAAGCTCAGGGAAGCTAGGGGCGTCCGCCTGTTCTGCCTTCGGTGCCTCCTGCGCGCTCTGCGGGGCCTCAACGATGCCGCCGCGCGCATCGGTGGCGCCGGTCTCGCGATAGAAGCCGCCGGCATCGCGGCTCAGGAAGCCCAGCCGCTCCGCTTCGGCGACGCGCATCTCGATGCCGCCCACGGTCACGACGTCGCCCGCCCCGATCTCGGAGGCGGCCAGTGCTCGACCACCGTTTGCCTTGCGGGCCGACGCGAGGACCGCGCGGCCATCGCCGGGCATCGGGGCGTCGACATAGACCGCATTCGAGAAGGCGCCGCGCGTCTCAACGCTGCGCGCTTCGCTGCTCTGCTGCTGCTGCTGATCGGGGCGGACGATCGGTGCCGGGCCTTCGTGTCCGCCGCGCACGGAGATCGCATTCGACTCTCGGCGTACGGCCGCATCAACGCCCGCCGCGCCTTCGCGCTGGCTGTTCGTCTGGTACATCTCGACGCGGTGAAAGTCGGTGAATTTATCGGTCATGCTGGCTGCTCCGTTGAATAGATGTCGCGATTCGCTGCGACGGCCTGCCGGTGCTCCGGCGAGTCATCGCGACAGTGAGGATGCTGCGTAAAAAAGCGGTGGGCCTTGGCTGCGTTCGGTGAATACAGCCACCACCGGCGCGGGCCGTACTTCCGAATCGCGGCATCCGCCGCTTGGTTGTGCCAGGCGACGCCGAACGCTTGGTTCGGGAATCGCTTCGGACGCGAGGTGCGTAGGGTCATGCTGGGTTTCCTTCGGCGCCGACGAATGGCGCCTGCATGGCGTGGATGGGGACCGGCTCGCGCTCGCGATCTGCTCGCCGCACGATGGCCTCTGCGGCGGCAACGAGCAGGGGGATCAGCGTGTTGTTCACGAGGCTGCCGGCATAAAGCCGCAGCTGCGACGAGTGGCCGATGGTCCGCGTAGCTCGCCGCCCGGCCTTGGTGTAGTAGCCGCGACGACAGGCCAGCCGCAGGATGTGGGCGCCGACCTGATAATCCGTAAAGCGTCGATCAGGTAGCCGCGTCGGCTGGTACTTCCCGAACAGATGCACGGCCAGCGCGGCACTCAGGACCTGCTGCGGCGTGACGCCTTCGCGGGCCGCGCGTCCTTTCCATGCCTGCCATCGCATCTCCATCGGGGTGCCCGAGGAGAAGGCGAGGGCGGGGGCGTTCCGGCAGGATTCCAGCTGACCTTCGATCCAGCCGAGCGCCGCCCGAACACCGACGTGCCCGGCACGGTCCTGTTCCATCACGAACGCCGCAGCACGTGCGAGAAAAGGCTTCAGCTCGACCTTGGAGATGGCCGCCGCCGTGGGGTGTCCTTGGCGTGAGCGCCGATCTTGATGCCGACGGCACCAGCTGCCGAAGCGATCCACATCGCGGCCGCAGTTCGGGACCGCGCAGCGAGTGTGGGCGCTTCGCTGCATGGCCTTGACGATTTTGTCGGGCCGGCTGCCTACGGGTTTCCTACGTGCCAATTCAGTGCTCCAAAAATGACGAAGCCGCCCTGCGGCGGCCTGTGTGTGGTGAGGGTTGATCCGCCCCCTTGGTGGTGTGCTGGCTTGGTCATTTATTGGCCAATGAGTTTTCGCGCACTGAGGGCTGAAACGTAGCTGTGATGCGGGTCTCCGGGCCGCGTGTACTACCTGACTGTGAAATTTTCACAAACCGCTCGGAAACGTAGCTGTGAAGCGGCTTTCACGCGTGGCCAGTGTCCTGCATCCACTGAGCGTCGGGCAGTGTGCCGGCGGGGCCTTTCCGTATGGCTGCGAGGGTTGCTTGCAGCTCCCGCGCGAGCGCCGTGCGTGTCCGCCGGTCGCTGAGGTGGGGCACGGCGGCACGAAGCTCCCTAAGCGCCGTCTGTGCCCGCTCCACCGCTGCCCGATTCGCATCCGCTGCGGGGTCGAAGGGCGCCGCCTGATCCCCGCCGGGTTCCCCGCTGGTCATCTCGGCGTGCACCTTCGGCCGATCTTGCTCCAGCCAGTTCAACACGGTGCGGTAGGACACCCTGCCGGCAAGTGGTCCTGCTGCAAGCTCACGACTCGACATGACGCGGCCCTGGCCTTTCCGATGGGCATTCGCGTCTACGAACATCAACAGGCAGCGGCGTAGGTCCTTCTTGGACAGTCCGAGGCCGTGGGTCATGTTCGACGCCAGCGCGAGCCTTACCGCGTCCGCGTGGCTCAGTCCTTCGACGCAGTGCGCCTTGATCTCGTGCCCGCCGTTCTTGCGGACAGCTGCCAGCCGATGCGCGCCAGACAGTAGGACGTAGGCGCCGCCTAGCGCGGTGACAACGATCGGCGGGAAGGTCACGCCCTGCGCCATCGCTTCGGCGTATTCGCGGACCTTCCGGGGGTCAGTGCCGTCCTCGCGGACTTGATAAGCCGGCAGCTCGGCGACGTCGGCGATACCCAGCGTGATCGGCTTGGGCTCGACGGCGGCCCCGGCGTTCACCAGAGTGCCCCCGCCGGCTCATCGAAGGAAGGGATGCCCTCCATCAGCTTCTTAAGCCCCGCGCCGTGGTTGTGCATGTCGAGGCTGCCGAGGGTCGCTAGCGAGACACCCGAATCAGCGAGGAATCGCTGCGCCGCCACCAGCTCGGCCGCAGTGGCATCCCCGGCCGCTTCGAGGTTCCGCACGTGGTGCTTCAGCGCCGCCCGCCAAAGACGCCGCAGCAGCGCCACGTCGTCCTCGGGGGCGCTCTGGGGCACTTGCGGGTCCTCCTGCTGTTTCGCCCGCCGGGTCATCGCGAGGCCCCTTCGAGTGCCCGCAGGTGATCCGCATGGGTGTGTGCCGCGACGATGAACGGCAGCAGAGCGCGCGCGCGCGGCTCGTCCTCGACCGCGTCGGCGATCTCGTTCGCCAGCAATCGCACGGCGGCGCGTTCCATTGCTGCTTGTGACAGCGTGGCGCCGTACATGCGCTGGGCCAGTGCCGTGGCGATCTGGAGCTTCGCAGCTTCGTGGTCCCGCAGGCGCATGAATCGAAGGGGCTTGTCGAGGTCCGGACGCCCGCGCGGCGTCGGGATCAGGCTCCGGCATTCAGCGCGGAGGGTCGGCCAGAAGGCGGGTTCGTAGGGCTGCTTGGTCAATGTGGAAGTGCTCATGGTGGTAAGGCTTCTAAGTTGCAAAAAAGGGGGCAACCGAGGGGCTGCCTTGTGTGGGGCAGGTGGCCGGTCGTGTGCATAGACGGGCCATAATTCCAAGTGATTGATTTCACTAGGATGTCCGTCAGGTGCCCTGTAGGCGTCCCCGTGGTGCCGAATCAAAGAGACAAACCCGCGTTACGCGCGCTTGGCGGGCGCTGCTGTGCCCGGATGGTGTGCAGCCGCGCGCGCACCGCTCGCCTGTACGCACACGGCGCCGTTTTCAGCGACGGTGCGTGCCTGTTACCTTCTGAAAAAGGGGGGCGCTGTGGAATCTTCGGACGCTGTTGCGACGGACTCGCGGTTCTACGCAAGGGCTGAACTCGCGGAGCGCGTCGGCTGGGTCGCTTTCTTGGGGCTACTGTTGGCGGGCTACGCGCTCAACAGCCTGTTCCTGTTCCAGCTGGCGACTTTTTTCGGGCCGCTCTTTGCCGCTTGGTGGCACTTCCGCTACTGGCGCGCATCGCGCGGCGACGGACCACCGTTTGGTCTGCTCGTGGTCTGTGTGCTGCTGGCCATCGCGTACTTCTGGTCGAGCTTGGATAACGCCTCGCGGTGGGGCTACTTGAAGCGCCGCTGTGAGGCATCCGCCGACGGCATGGTGCGGGCTGGTAGCGTGTGCGAGCTGATCGTCGCTGAGGCGCCGGCCGACTGATTTGCCGCCGCGGCCCCGCGCTTGGCGGGCGCTCTCGTTACGTCCTGCGCTCCGTGCTTTCTACGCCGTGCAGTACCGCTTAACTGTGGCCGTGCTGGCCTCAAAGTGTTCGGCGGTCTCTTTGATGCTCGCGCTGTTCTCCTTGCGCCGCGCCTGCACGGCCCGCGTGCCGTGCTCGGCAAACCAGACCAGCGCACGTTCCAGACAGCCCGTCGTCATGGCTTTTCGCTCGTCGGCGAGGACTTCGGTGTAGGCCGGACGGCTGTGATCGTCTACGGCCAGGTGCGGGACTTCCCAGCCGGCACCCCGCGGGTGGTCGCGCCGATCGCCGGTGACACGGTGCCGGTCCTTTCGATCCGCCCGAGCTTCTTGGTATCCAGGTGCAGCATCTCGCCCGGTCGCTCGCGCTCGTAGCGCACGACGACAGGCCGCGGCTCCATCGGCGGTAATCGGCTCCAGCCGTTGCTGGCTACAAACCGACGCACCGTCGCGTGCGGTCGTCCCAAGGCTGCGGCGATGTCGCGGATCGGCCAGCGAGCGGACCGCATCGCCAGCGCCTGGTCTCGTTCCTCGGTGGGTAGCGCGCAACGGACCCGACGCGGCCGACCGAAGCGGTCCCGAAGTCCCTTTTCACCTTCACAGCCGGATGCACAACCTAGCGAACCTTCACATTCAGGGGGCTCAGGCAGGCCCGGCAAGCGCCCGGTAGATCGACTGCCGGCTCGTCCCGTATTCCTTCGCCAGCGTCGACACCGACGCGCCCGCCGCATGCTGCGCGCGCACCTTGGCGGCCTTCTCGGCATCCAGCGAGGCCCTGCGGCCGACCTTGACCCCTTGGGCGACCGCTCGCTGCATCCCGGAGCGAGTGCGTTCCTTGAGTAGGTCTAGCTCGAACTCGGCCACCGCGTTGATGACCTGCATCGTCATCTTCCCGGCTGCGCTCGTCAGATCGACGCCGCCGAGCGCAAGGCAGTGGACCCGCACCCCTTGCTCCGCCAGCTCTTCGACGGTCTGGCGCACGTCTACGGCGTTACGGCCGAGGCGGTCCAGCTTGGTGACGACGAGCACGTCCCCGCGTTCCAGTCTCTCGCGCAGCTTTCGCAAGCCGGGCCGCTGCCGGGCATGGCTCGACCCGCTGATCGTCTCGGCGACGATGCGGTGCGGCTGCACATCGAAGCCGGCCGCCTTGATCTCCCTGACTTGGTTCTCGGTGGTCTGGTCGGCAGTGGACACTCGGCAGTAGGCAAAGACTCGGGACAAGTTCGGTTCTCCAGTGTACGAAATGGGTGTCCGCATCTTACCCATGCGTCCGTTATTGTCAACCCTAGGTTATGGACGGTGTCCCGACGGGTGTCCGAAAAGGACCCGTTTCGGACAGCGCTGGAGCCCTCTGCGGTGCGCCAGCCGGACCACCCCTGTTGTTCCGCTGGCCGACCGGGCACCCCCTACGGGGGGAAGCCGACCGCCGCCGTAACGGTATTGCCTCCTCGGATTTTTCGGCCCGAACATCGCGGGCACTGCGTGTCTCGCTCTGCACTCGACTGCGCTACAATCCCGCGGCTACGGCCTAGGTGGTCCTCCGCATGGGTCCGGCGCATCCGCTTAGGTGGTGCGCAAGCGTCTGATTTATCAAGAAAGTTCGGCGATATGCGGGGCGTTCGAGTCTCGCCTTTCGCACCAGAGCCGCTTTCGAAGAAAGCCAAAACTCACAAGACCTCAGAGTGTTAGAAATGGAAGTTCATGTCGATTCGCCGGGCGGACTGCGCCGGCAGATGCGTGTCCGTGTGCCCGCCGAGCAGGTCGCCAAGGCGGTCGATGAGCGTCTCAACAAGCTGGCCCGCCGTGCCAAGCTGCCGGGCTTCCGCCCGGGCAAGGCGCCGCGCAAGGTCGTCGAGCAGCAATATGGCGATTCGGCGCGCATGGAGGCGATCTCCGATCTGGTCAACCAGACCTATCCGCAGGCGCTGAGTCAGGCGGGCGTCAATCCGGCCGGCCAGCCGCAGATCGACATCACCGCCGAGAAGGCGGGCGAGGCCTTCGAGTACGTCGCGCACTTCGAGGTCTATCCGGAAATCCAGCTGACCGCGCTCGATGCGCTGCAGATCGAGAAGCCGGCGGTCGAGGTGACCGAAGCCGACATCGACCGCCTCATCGGCAATCTGCGCAAGGCGCGTCGCGAGTTCAACGATGTGAGCCGCGCGACGCAGAACGGCGACCTGGTCAAGATCGACTTCCTCGGCAAGGTCGACGGCGAGGCCTTCGCCGGCGGCGAAGGCAAGGACGTGCAGTTCGAGCTCGGCGAGGGACGTTTCCTGCCGGATCTCGAAAACGGCATCGTCGGTCATGCGGCCGGCGAGACGTTCACCGTCGACGTCAAGTTCCCGGATGACTATCGCGCCGAGAACCTGCGCGGCAAGACGGCGCAGTTCGAGGTGACCGTCAAGGAAGTCCGCGAGCCGAAGCTGCCGGAGATCGATGCCGAGTTCCTCAAGGCCCACCAGGTCGAGGAAGCCGAGGGCGAGGCCGGCCTGCGCGCCAAGTGCAAGGCGGCGCTCGAGAAGGAGCGCGACAAGGCGATTCAGAACCGCCTCAAGAGCCAGGCGCTCGAACAGCTGCTGAAGGCCAATCCGATCGAACTGCCACAGGCGCTGATCCAGCAGGAAATCCCGCGTCTGCGCGAGGAAGCGGCGGCGCGCATGAACATGGCGAACCTCGATCCGGCCAAGCGTTCGCAGCTGCTGCCGGACGCCCTTTTCGAGAAGACGGCGGGTCAGCGCGTGGCGCTCGGCCTGCTGGTCGGCGAAGTCATCAAGGCCAAGGACATCAAGCTCGATACGGCGCGTGTCGACGCCGCGCTCGATGCGATGGCCGCCGACTACGAGCAGCCGGATCAGGTGAAGGCCTACTACCGCTCGCGTCCGGACCTGCTGCAGGGCCTGCGCGCGATGGTGCTCGAGGACCAGGTGGTCGACGCTCTGGTCGCCGGCGTCACGCCGCTCGAAAAGGCGCTGAGCCTCGAAGAGCTGCTCAACCCGCAGGCGGCAGCCGGCGCCTGATTCACGTAGTCTCGGCATCGGGCGGAGCCGCGCCGGCTTGAACGGCGCGGCTCCGCCTCCATGCTGTCTGGGAGCCCGCGCGCTTCCGATCCTCCACCCCCGATTTCCGAGCAACGCCATGACCGACATTGTGACCCGCGCCCAGTACCTCGTCCCGATGGTGATCGAGCAGACTGCCCGCGGCGAGCGCTCGTTCGACATTTATTCGCGCCTGCTCAAGGAGCGCGTGATCTTCATCGTCGGACCGATCGAGGATCACATGGCGAACCTGATCGTGGCGCAGCTGCTGTTCCTCGAATCCGAGAACCCGGACAAGGACATCCACGTCTACATCAACTCGCCGGGCGGTGTGATCACGGCCGGCCTGTCGATCTACGACACGATGAAGTTCATCAAGCCCGACGTGTCGACGATGTGCATCGGCCAGGCGGCCAGCATGGGCGCATTCCTGCTGGGCGCCGGCGCCAAGGGCAAGCGCTTCGCGCTGCCGAATGCGCGGATGATGATCCATCAGCCGTCCGGCGGCGCGCAGGGCCAGGCCAGCGATATCGAGATCCAGGCCCGCGAGATCCTCTACCTGCGCGAGAAGCTCAACAAGCTGATGGCCGAGCACACCGGGCAGCCGCTCGACAAGATCGAGCGCGACGTCGAGCGCGACTATTTCATGAATGCCGAGCAGGCCAAGGAATACGGTCTGATCGACCAGATCCTGGTCCAGCGGGGCGGTTCTGCCGCCTGAACGGCGTTGTCAGGACGCCCGGCGAGGCGAGTTTTGCAGAAAAATGACCCTGTGCTATACAGGAGTCGCCGGGCATCAACGCCCGGATGAGGATGTGAGATGACCAACGAAACGCGGAGCGGCGGTACCCACAGTGGTCGGGTTCTGTACTGCTCCTTCTGCGGCAAGAGCGAGCACGAAGTGCGCAAGCTCATTGCCGGCCCCTCGGTTTACATCTGCGATGAATGCGTTGACCTGTGCAACGACATCATCCGCGAGGAGGTCCACGCCAAGCCGCAGACCAAGGGCCTGCCGAAGCCGCACGAAATCCGCGCGGTCCTCGACGAATACGTGATCGGCCAGGACACCGCCAAGAAGATTCTGTCGGTTGCCGTCTACAACCACTACAAGCGTCTGTCGCTGAAGGGTACGGACGGCGTCGAGATCGCCAAGTCGAACATCCTGCTGATCGGGCCGACCGGCTCGGGCAAGACCTTGCTGGCCGAAACGCTGGCGCGCCTGCTCGACGTGCCGTTCGCGATCGCCGACGCCACGACGCTGACCGAAGCCGGCTACGTCGGCGAGGACGTCGAGAACATCATTGCCCGCCTGCTGCAGAAGTGCGACTACGACGTCGAGAAGGCGCAGCGCGGCATCGTCTACATCGACGAGATCGACAAGATCTCGCGCAAGAGCGAGAACCCCAGCATCACGCGTGACGTGTCGGGCGAGGGCGTGCAGCAGGCGCTGCTCAAGCTCGTCGAAGGCACGATCGCCAGCGTGCCGCCGCAGGGCGGCCGCAAGCATCCGCAGCAGGAGTTCCTGCAGGTCAACACGGCCGGCATCCTGTTCATCTGCGGCGGTGCGTTCGCGGGCCTCGACAAGGTGATCCAGCAGCGCTCGGAACGCACCGGCATCGGCTTCTCCGCCGAGGTGAAGTCGGAGAAGGACAGCCGGCACGTCAACCAGCTGATGGCCAAGGTCGAGCCGGACGATCTGATCCGCTTCGGCATGATCCCGGAGTTCATCGGCCGTCTGCCGGTCTGCGCGGTACTCGAGGAGCTCGACGAGGAAGCGCTGATGTCGATCCTCAAGGAGCCGAAGAACGCGCTGGTCAAGCAGTACGCCAAGCTGTTCAACATGGAAGGCGTGCAGTTGGAGATCCGCGAGGACGCGCTGCGTGCGATCTCGCGCAAGGCCAAGGAGCGCAAGACCGGCGCCCGCGGCCTGCGCACGATCATGGAAAACATGCTGCTCGACGTCATGTACGACCTGCCGTCGATGCAGAACGTCAGCAAGGTCGTCGTCGACGAGGCGGTCGTCAAGGGCGAAGCCAAGCCGTTCATCGTCTACGAGAACAATGAAGCCAAGCCGCGTGAAAGCGCTGCCTGAGCTGCGTGCCGTGTACGCCAAAGAGCCCCGCATCGCGGGGCTCTTTGCGTTGCGGCCGCTGTTCTGGGCGCTGCTGCTGGCGCTATGCGCCTGGCCGGCGGCAGCCTGGGAGTGCGATGCGGCGCAGGTGCTGCGCGTGCACGACGGCGATACCGTCACGATGCGCTGCGAGTCTGGCAAGCCGGTGAAGCTGCGCCTGGCGTCGGTCGATGCGCCGGAGCTGCATCAGGCTGGCGGCGCGGCGTCGCGCGACGCGCTGGCGGCGCTGCTGGCGCACGGCACGGTGCGCGTGCAGTCGCGCGCCGTCGATCGCTACGAGCGCGTCATCGCCGAGCTGCGTGTCGATGGCGAGGAGGTCGGCCTGCGTCTCGTCGAGCAGGGCCAGGCCTGGTGCGGGATGCGGCCGAGCGCGGCCTGCCGTGCCGCGCAGGCGGCGGCGCGCTCGGCGGGACGCGGCCTGTGGGCGGAGCCGTCGCCGCAGGCGCCGTGGCAGTGGCGCCGCGCGCATCCGCGCACCGACTGAAAGCGTCGCCGCGACAGCCCGCTTCAGGTGGCGGGTACCGCCTGTCGCACGAATGGCAGGAAGGCTTCCAGCGACGGGCTCGGCCACATGTTCTTGAGCTGCACGCGATACAGCGGCCGCACGATGCGCAGGTCCTTGACCGGCACCACCGCCAGCGTGCGCGCCCGCAGCTCGGTGCGGACCGCGAGCGCCGACAGGATCGCGACGCCGGCGCCGGTCGCGACGGTGTGCTTGATCGCCTCGGTGCTGGCCAGCGTCATCGCCGGGCGTACCACGAGGCCGCGTTCGGTAAGTGCCCGCTCGGTGACGGCGCGCGTGCCCGAGCCGGTTTCGTGCATCAGCAGCGGCAGCTTCGCCAGCGCGGCGAGCGTGAGGGGCTTCGGCCCGATCGCCGGATGGCGCGGCGCGGCGATCAGCACCAGCTCGTCCTGCGCGAACACCTGATAGTCGAGCACGTCGCTGCGCTCGATGCCCTCGGCGAAGCCGATGTCGATTTCGCCGGCGAGCAGCTTGTCCTCGATCGCCTGGGTGTTCTCGACCTGCAGGCTCAGCTCGACGCCCGGATGCTCACGACGATATGCGGCGAGCGCCTTGGGCAGGACGTAGGCGCCGATCGTGCGGCTGGCGCCGATCGCGATGCGTCCGCGCGCGACGCGGCGCAGGTCGCGCAGCGCCTGCTCGGCCTCGGCTTCGATCGCGAACAGGCGGTTGGCGTAGCCGAACAGC
This sequence comes from Solimonas variicoloris DSM 15731, assembly GCF_000382285.1. GTDB lineage: Bacteria > Pseudomonadota > Gammaproteobacteria > Nevskiales > Nevskiaceae > Solimonas > Solimonas variicoloris. Next base: position 82,997 of record NZ_KB907936.1, read on the forward strand.
AGTCGCCCGGCCTCGGTCAGGCGCATGCCGCGCGGCAGGCGCTGGAACAGCGCGACGCCGAGCGTGCGTTCGAACTCGCCGAGCTGCTTGGATACCGCGGACTGGCTGACGTGCAGTTCGCGCGCGCCGCCGCTGACGCTGCCGGCGGCGGCGACGGCGCGGAAGATCGCCAGGTGATTGAGGTTCATGGAACGTCGATCCTGCCATGAATAAAAGAGAACGAAGGCTTGAATATATTGCCTTTTAAACATGTCAGGCCAGCGCCTATCATGTCGGCCTTCGTCGCCGTCGCGACGCTTCCACCGCCTGCAGAACGATCATGACCATCCAGAAAGCGACCAACGTCCATTGGCACGAAGGCGAGGTGACCCGCGCCGACCGCGGCAAGCTGCTCGGCCAGAAGGGCGCGACCCTCTGGTTCACCGGCCTGTCCGGCTCCGGCAAGAGCACGGTCGCCGTGGCGCTCGAAAAGGTGCTGCATGCGCAGGGCCGCCTCGCGTACCGCCTCGACGGCGACAACGTGCGCATGGGCATCAACAAGAATCTCGGCTTTTCGGCCGAGGATCGCGCCGAGAACATCCGCCGCATCGGCGAAGTCGCCAAGCTGTTCGTCGACGCCGGCGTGATCGTGCTGTCGAGCTTCGTCTCGCCGTACCGCGCCGACCGCGATCTGGTGCGCAAGCTGCACGAGGACGCCGGCATGGATTTCATCGAGGTCTACGTCGACGTGCCGCTCGAAGAGGCCGAGAAGCGCGACCCCAAGGGCCTCTACAAGAAGGCGCGCGCCGGCGAGATCAAGAATTTCACCGGCATCAGCGATCCGTACGAGGCGCCGGAGAAGCCGGAACTGGTGCTGCCGAGCCACCAGATGAGCCTCGAAGCCGAAGTCGAGGCCCTGCTCGAACTGCTCGCCGCACGCGGCATCGTCGCTGCCTGATTCTTTCCGTTCTTCCGAATTCCGTTACCGAGCCCTATCGATGATCAAGCCCCACGGTTCCGACGCGCTGCAGCCGCGTTTCGTCTACGACACCGCCAAGCACGAGGCCCTCAGCAAGGAAGCCGAGACGCTGCCGAGCCTGCTGCTGAACTCCGCCGCCGCCGCCAATGCGGTGATGCTCGGCGCCGGCTACTTCAATCCGCTGTCCGGCTACATGAACCTCGCCGACGCGCTGAGCGTCGCCAAGAACCTGAAGACCACGTCGGGCCTGTTCTGGCCGGTGCCGATCGTCAATCTCACCCGGGACAGCGGCATCAAGGCTGGCCAGCGCATCGCCCTGCGCGACCCGAACGTCGAGGGCCACCCGGTGCTCGCGGTGATGGACGTGCAGGGCGTTGAGCAGGTCAGCGACGAGCAGCTGCGCGAGATGGCCAAGGAGATCTTCGGCAACCTCGATGACAAGCATCCGGGCGTGAAGACCTTCCTGTCGCTCGGTAACACGCTGCTGTCCGGCCCGATCGACGTGCTGAACTTCAGCTATTTCCAGACCGAGTTCCCCGACACCTTCCGCACTGCCGTCGAAATCCGCAACGAGATCGCCGAGCGCGGCTGGAAGAAGGTTGTGGCGTTCCAGACGCGCAACCCGATGCACCGCGCCCACGAAGAGCTGTGCCGCATGGCGCACGAGCGTCTCGGCACCGACGGCATCGTCATTCACATGCTGCTCGGCAAGCTCAAGGAAGGCGACATTCCGGCGCCGGTGCGCGACGCCTGCATTCGCACGATGGTCGAGCACTACTTCCCGAAGAACACGGTGATGATCACCGGCTACGGCTTCGACATGCTCTACGCCGGCCCGCGCGAAGCCGTGCTGCACGCGGTGTTCCGTCAGAACATGGGCGCCGATTACCTGATCGTCGGCCGCGATCACGCCGGTGTCGGCGACTACTACGGTCCCTTTGACGCGCAGACGATCTTCGACGAGAAGGTGCCGAAGGGCGCGCTGCAGATCGAGATCTTCCGCGCCGACAACACCGCCTTCAGCAAGAAGCTCGGTCGCGTCGTGATGATGCGCGAGGCGCCGGATCACGTGCCCGACGACTTCGTCGCGCTGTCGGGCACCAAGGTGCGCCAGATGCTCGGTGCCGGCATCGCGCCGCCGCCGGAATTCTCGCGTCCGGAAGTGGCGAAGGTGCTGATGGAGTATTACCAGATCGAAGACGCCAAGAAGGCCTGAGACGCGCGCCGGGCCGGGTCTGCCGCGCAGATCCGGTCGCCCGCGTGGGGGTGGGTGATGGTCCGGCGAGGCCGGGTGCCGTGAGGACGAAATGGCTTACATCGACGTATTCAATGGCGACGCCGACGGCATCTGCGCGCTGACACAGCTGCATCTCGCCGAGCCGCGCGACGCGCGGCTCGTCACCGGCGTCAAGCGCGACATCGAGCTGCTCGACCAGGTCGAAGCCTCGGCCGGCGATCGCGTCACGGTGCTCGACATCTCGCTCGACAAGAACCGCGACGGCGTCGTGCGCCTGCTCGCCGCCGGCGCGGAGGTGTTCTACGTCGATCATCACTTCGCCGGCGCCATTCCGGACGCCGGCACGCAGGGCGGGCGCCTGACGGCGATCATCAACGAGGCGCCGGACGTCTGCACCAGCCTGCTCGTCAACGGGCATCTCAAGAACCGCTACCTGGCCTGGGCCGTGGTCGGCGCGTTCGGCGACAACCTGAAGAGCAGTGCCGAGACGATGGCCCGCGGCCTGTCCGTCAGCGAGGCGCAGCTGCGCCAGCTCGAAGAGCTGGGCACCTATCTCAACTACAACGGCTACGGCGAATCGGTCGGCGATCTGCACTTCGCGCCGGATGCGCTGTTCCGCCTCGTCAGCCGGCACGAATCGCCGCTCGAGTTCATCGCCGGCGACGGCCGCCGGTACTTCGAGCAGCTCGCCGACGGCTACAGGACCGACATGGACCATGCCGCGGCGATGCGCCCGCAGGCCGGCTCGACCGAGGACGCGGCGCTGTTCATCCTGCCGGATGCGCCCTGGGCGCGCCGCGTCAGCGGCGTCTACAGCAACGACCTGGTCAACCAGTATCCGGATCGCGCGCACGCCGTGCTGACCGAGAAGGCCAACGGCCACTATCTGATCAGCGTGCGCGCGCCGCTGAACCGCAAGAAGGGCGCCGACGAGCTGTGCCGTCGCTTCCCGACCGGCGGCGGCCGTGCCGCGGCGGCGGGCATCAATGATCTGCCGGCGGCGCAGCTTGGGGAGTTCGCGCGCCAGTTCGCCGCGCAGTTCGCACGCTGAAGGCGTAAACGAAAAGCCGCGCCGCGGGCCTGCCGCGGCGCGGCTTTTTGCGTTCAGCCGGCCGGCGTCGCCGGTGCGGAGGCCTCGGCGGCCTGCGGCCGTCGCGTGCTCTGAGCCAGGCCGACGAGCACGGCGGTGGCGAGATAGCAGGCGCTCGCGAACTGCAGCGCCAGCGTCGTGTCGCCGAGCGCCACGAGGCGCGCGCTCAGCGCCGGACTCAGCGCCGTGCCGAGCGTGCCGGCGAAGATCAGCGTCGACACCATGCGCGCCGGCGGCCGCGCCAGCAGGCTCGTCGCGTAGCTGATGCAGAGCTTGAGGATGCCGGCGTTGATCAGCCCGAACACCAGCGCATTGAGGCGCAGCGCGGCGACGCCGTGCAGCAGCCAGAACAGCGCCGAGTCGAGCACCGCGAGTGGCACGATCAGGTTCAGCAGCAGGCGTGGCGAGAAGCGCAGGCTCAACCCGACCAGCACGATCTGGCCGATCGCCATGCCGGTCCAGTAGCGGCTCACCACGTCCGCGCCGGCCGCCAGATCGGCGCCGAGTGCGGTCTGCAAATGATTCGGCAGCCACAGGAACAGCGAGACCTGGCCGAGCATGTAGGCGAACAGGGCGACGGCGCAGAGCACGGCGCCGAGCGGCCAGCGCGTGGCGCCGTCGCTCTGCGATCCGCCGGCCGCCGGATAACGGCAGGACATCGCCAGCGCGACGACTGCGAGCGACACCGCGGCGAGCGCCGCGTAGGCCGCGCTCCAGCGCCAGCCGGCGGCGATCGCGGCGCCGGCCAGCAGCGGACAGAGCACGCCGGCGAGGCTGAAGGACACGTCGGTCGACAGCAGCGCCGCGGCGCGGCGCTCGGGGGAATAGATCAGCGTCAGCGTGATCGCCGCGCCGGCGAGGCCGAGGCCGCAGGCGAGGCCGAGCAGACCGAGCAGCGGCGCCAGCGCGTTCCAGTCATCGACCAGCAGGATCGCGCCGATCAGCAGCGCGAGCGTCAGGTACGAGCCCGCGAACAGGCGCCGCAGCGGCAGCCAGCCATAGCCGAACAGGCTCAGCAGCGAGCCGCAGAAGATGCCGCCGGTGAACCATGAGAAGCGCGCCGCCGCGTCCGCGACCGGCAGGCTGAAGTGCGCGGCGAGCGCGCCGGTGACGACGCCGGTCTGCGACAGCAGGCCGGACATCGCGAAGTAGGCGAGGAAGCTGGCCAGCGTCAGCCGGCCGCGGTTGTCGGTGGCGTGGCGGAGCCACTGCATCGGTACGGCGGCGGAGCGGGAAGGGCGCATCGAAGGCTCGGTGGCGTTGACCGGTGCCCCGAGCATAGCCTAGGATTTCCAGAAAGGTAAGACGTCTGACGTCTTACGAATAAACGAGGAATCGACATGAAAGCCGCCAACGTCTCGTCCCGCGTCACCGAAGCCAGGCGCCGGCTCGAAGCCCTGATTCGCGAGACCGACGGAGATCGCCTGCCGTCCGAAGATGCGCTCGCGACCCAGCTCGGCGTCAGCCGGCCGACCGTGCGCGCCGCGCTCGGCGAACTGGAGGCGGCCGGCTACATCCAGCGCCGCCACGGCCGCGGCACCTTCATCAATCCGGTCGCCGCCCGCATCGAGGCGCGGCTGGAGCTGTGGGAGGAATTCAGCGCGCTGGTCGCGCGGGCCGGCTTCGCGCCCTCGGTGCGCGTGCTCGGCACCGAGCGCCGGGCGATGCCGGCCGACATCGCCCGCGCGCTCGGTCACGAGCCCGGCGCCGAAGCCTGGGCCGTGCGCCGCGTGTTCCTCGCCGACGGCCAGCCGGCGATCCACTGCGAGGACTTCGTGCCCTGCGCGCTGCTGCCCGACGATTTCGATCCGGCCGAGCTGAGCCGCGACGACACCTTCCACGTGCTCGCCGCGCATCGTCATCCGCCGATCGACTACGCGTTCTCGCGCGTCAGCGCCCAGCTCGCGCAGGCGCGTCTGGCCCGCGATCTCGATCTGGCCGAAGGCACGCCGCTGCTGTCGTTCACCAGCACGGCCTATCGCGCCGACAACCGCCCGGTGTTCGCCTGCGTCGAGCACTACCGGCCCGGCATCGTCGACTTCAGCCTGCTGCGCCGCCACGTCTGAGCACCGTTCTCCATCCTGCCTTTCCACAACCGGATCACCATGAAACGCCTGCTGATCGATACCGACACCGCCGGTGACGACGTCACCTCCCTGCTGTTCGGCCTGCTCTGGCCCGGCGTCCAGCTCGACGCGATCTTCACGGTGATGGGCAACGTGCCGCTGGAGCTGTGCACGCGTAACGCGCTGACCGCGCTCGACCACGCCGGCCGCAGCGGCGAGGTGCCGGTGTTCGCCGGTTGCGACCGCCCGCTGATGCGGCCGGCGATCCATTCCGACTTCGTCCACGGCAAGGACGGCATGGGCAACAGCTTCTTTGCGCCGCCGCGCGGCAAGGCCGAGTCGCTGCACGCCGCGCAGGCACTGGTGCGCTTCGTCAACGCCGCGCCGGGCGAGTACGAGATCGTCGCGCACGGCCCGCTGACCAATCTCGCGGTCGCGTACATGCTCGATCCGAGCATCGTCCACAAGATCAAGAAACTGTGGATCATGGGCGGTGCCTGCCATTTCCAGGGCAACATCACGCCGGCCGCCGAGTACAACGTCTACGCCGATCCGGAAGCGGCGCGCATGGTGTTCCGCGCCGGCTTTCCGATCGTCATGGTCGGCTGGGAGATCTGCTGCCGCTACGGCATCGTCGGCGGCGAGGATCTCGCCGCGCTGCAGGCGATCGACACGCCGCTGGCGCGTTTCTATCACCAGATCAACAGCGCCGCGCTGAAGTTCAACCGCGAGCTCGGCGGCCTCGACGGCATCAGCCATCCGGATTCGCAGACGACGGCGATCTGCATCAATCCGGCGATCCTGCAGAAGTCCGGCCGCTACTTCGTCGAAGTCGAGTGCCAGAGCAACCAGATGCGCGGCTACACCGCGGTCGACACGCGCTTCCATCCGGAGCCGAACGAGTTCTGGCAGGGCGGCGAGCCCAATGCCGAGGTCGTCCACGAGGTCGACTACCGCGGTTTCTACCGCATGCTGAGCGCGCTGCTGAAGGGCGACTTCTCGGAGTACACGCCGGCATGAGCGCGCTGCTGATCCACGGCGCGACGGTGCTGACCGTCAACGCCAGCGACGAGGTCATCGCCGACGGGGCGGTGCTGGTCGAGGATGGCCGCATTGCCGACATCGGCCCGAGCGCGGCGCTGCTGCAGCGCTGGCCGGGCGTCGACCGCCACGACGCGCGTGGCCAGGTGCTGCTGCCGGGCCTCGTCAACCTGCATCTGCACTCGGGCCTAATCCGCGGCACCGCCGAGGACATGCCGGTGTTCGCCTGGCTCGCGCGCCACGTCGATCCGAAGCACCGCGTGCTGAGCGCCGACGATGCCTACGCCGCCTCGCGCCTGTGCTACGCCGAGGCGCTGCTGTCCGGCACCACGACGGTGCTCGACATGTACCGCTACATGCACCGCTGTGCCGACGCCGCCGAACAGCTCGGCCTGCGCGCGGTGCTGGCGCCGTACGTCGCCGACCAGCCGCCGTACACCTACTTCGAGACGCTGGAGGCCAACGCCCGCCTGGTCGAGGAGCGGCACGGCTCGGCGCAGGGACGCGTGCGCGTGTGGTTCGGCCTTGAGCACCTGACGTACTGCACCGAGGCGGCGTTCCGCGAGGCCGCGCGTCTCGCCGAGCATTACGGCGTCGGCATCCACACGCATGGCGAGGAGTCGCGCGAGATGGCGTCGCGCCTGCATGCCGAGACCGGGCTCTGGCCGATCGAGCTGTTCCATGAGCGCGGCATCCTCGGTCCGCGGACCGTGCTCGCGCACTGCGTCTGGCTGCAGCCGCAGGAGATCGAGATCCTGGCGCGCACCGGCACGTCGGTCGCGCACTGCCCGGTCAGCAACATGAAACTGGCGTCCGGCATCTGCCCGGTGCCGGAGCTGCTCGACGCCGGCGTCGCCGTCGGCATCGGCTCGGACGGCGTCAAGGAGAACAACAACCTCGATCTGCTCGAGGAAATGAAGTTCGTGCCGCTGCTGCAGAAGGTGCGCCTGCTCGATGCGCGCGCGATGCCGGCGCCGCAGGTGCTGCGCATGGCGACGATCGACGGCGCCCGCGCGCTCGGCCTCGATGACGAGATCGGCTCGCTGGAGCGCGGCAAGAAGGCCGACCTGATCCTCGTCGACTTCATGCGTCCGCACCTGACGCCGGTGCTCCACGGCGCCTATGGCAACGTCGTCAGCAACCTCGTCTACGCGGCGCGCGGCAGCGACGTGCGCCTGGTGATGGTCGACGGCCAGGTGCTGGTCCGCGACGGCGTCCTGCTGCGCGCCGACGTCAACGAGCTGATGCGCCAGGCGCAGCAGGCGACCGAGGCGCTGATCGTGCGCCGCGAGCCGTACGTGCCGACGATCGAAGGCTGCTGAGCCGATTCCCTGCGAGCCGCTTGCCGATGAAGACTTTCCGCGACCTGCGCCGCACGCTGCGGCCGTTCCTGTTCTCGGCCTGCGCCCTGCTGTTCGGCGCCAGTGGGGCCGCCGCAAGCGGCGATGCCGATGCCGGCACGCGCGCCGCGGCGCCGGCCGGCTTCTCGGCGGCGCGCCTGCAGCGCGTGCCGGCGCTGCTCGGGCGCCTCGTCGACGACGGCGACTACGCCGGCGCCGTCTGGCTGATCGCGCGCGACGGCCACGTCGTCCAGCACGGCGCCGTCGGGTTCCGTGATCTCGAAGCGCGCGCGCCGATGGGCGAGGACACCGCGTTCGCGATCGCCTCGATGAGCAAGATCGTCACCACGGTGACGGCGCTGACGCTGCTCGAGGAAGGGCGGCTCGACCTCGAGGAGCCGGTCTCGCGCTACCTGCCGGAACTGGCGCAGCCGCGCGTGCTGGTCGGCGGCGACGCCGACGCGCCGCAGACGGTGCCGGCGCTGCGGCCGGTGACGATCCGCCAGCTGCTGACGCAGACCTCCGGTTACAGCTACGGCTTCTTCGACGGCGAACCGTGGCGGACGATCTATGCCCGCGCCGACCTCTGGAACAGCGCCGACGCGGCCGACTTCGTGCGTCGCGCCGCGTCGCTGCCGCTCAAGCATCAGCCGGGCGCGGCCTGGAGCTACGGCATCAACACCGATTTGCTCGGCATTGTCATCGAGCGCGTCACCGGCCAGTCGCTGGAAGCGGCGATGCGCGCGCGCGTGCTCGCGCCGCTCGGCATGCGCCATACCGGCTTCACGCCCCCGGCCGGCGTGCCGCTGGCGCGGATGTACGGGGAAACCGCCGACGGCCGCCTGACACCGATCGCCAGCCCGGTGCACACCGGACCCGGGCTGCAGAGCGGCGGCGGCGGCCTGTACTCGACGCTGCACGACTACGCGCGTTTCGCACAGATGCTGCTCGACGACGGTCAGCTCGACGGCGTGCGCATCCTCGGCCGCAAGACCGTCGAGATGATGCGCAGCAATCAGGTCGGCTACCTCAATCCGCGGCCGCGCGACCGTTTCGTGCCGCAGGGCTTCGGCTTCGGCGTGCGCGTGCGGCTCGACGACGCCGGCATGAGCGACGCGCTCGGCACGCCGGGCAGTTTCGGCTGGGAAGGCGTGACGACGACTTACGTATCGATCGATCCGAAAGAGCGGTTACTGATGATCCTGATGACCCAGCGTCAGCCGTTCGATGCGAAGATGCTGTTCGAGCGCTTCAGCAACACGGTCTACCAGGCCCTCGAATGAGGGGCGCCGCGGGCCGGGCTGCAGCCCGGCGTGCCCGCGGGGGAAGGTGACAGCCCGGACCTCAGACGATAATCTTCGCCGCTAATCGAACCCGCGGCCGGCAGCATTGGCCGCGGGTTCGTCGTGTCTGGGCCCCGCTGCCAATCGCCTGCGGGGCCCGGCCGTCGCACATCCAAGGAGAGAGATTCGTGAGCGAGCCGTCGTCCCCCCGCATCCGCAAGCTGCTGGTCGCCAACCGTGGCGAGATTTCGATTCGCGTCATGCGCGCGGCGGCGGAGATGGGCATCCGCACGGTGGCGATCTACGCGCACGAGGATCGCTTCGCGCTGCATCGCTTCAAGGCCGACGAGTCGTATCGGGTCGGCAAGGGCCAGAAGCCGATCGCCGCGTATCTGGACATCGCCGACATCATCCGCATCGCGCGCGAGGCGGGCGTCGATGCGATCCATCCCGGCTACGGCTTCCTGTCCGAGAATCCGGCTTTCGCCGAGGCCTGTGCCGCGGCCGGCATCCGCTTCATCGGTCCGTCGCCGCAGGTGCTGCGCACGCTCGGCGACAAGGTCGCGGCGCGCCAGGCGGCGATCGCCGCACAGGTGCCGGTGCTGCCGGCGTCCGCCGCGCTGCCACACGAGCTCGAGGCGTGCAAGAAGCTGGTCGCCGAAGTCGGCTATCCGGTGATGATGAAGGCGAGCTGGGGCGGCGGTGGCCGCGGCATGCGCGTCATCGAATCCGAAGCCGATCTGGCCGTGCAGATGGACACCGCGCGGCGCGAGGCCAAGGCCGCGTTCGGCAACGACGAGGTCTACGTCGAGAAGCTGGTGCGCCGCGCCCGGCACGTCGAGGTGCAGGTGCTCGGCGACACGCACGGCAATCTGATCCACCTCTACGAGCGCGACTGCTCGGTGCAGCGCCGCAACCAGAAGGTCGTCGAGCGCGCGCCGGCGCCGTACCTCGCCGATGACCAGCGCCGCGCCCTCTGCGAGGCCGCGCTGCGCCTGTGCCGGCAGGTCCATTACTCGCACGCCGGCACCGTCGAGTTCCTGATGGACGCCGACACCGGCAGCTTCTATTTCATCGAGGTCAATCCGCGCATCCAGGTCGAGCACACCGTCACCGAGGAGGTGACCGGCGTCGACATCGTCAAGAGCCAGATCCGCGTCACCGAAGGCGCGCGCATCGGCGATCCGGCGCACGAGCACGTGCCGGCGCTGCCGACGCAGGAGCAGGTCCGGCTCGACGGCCACGCGCTGCAGTGCCGCGTCACGACCGAGGACCCGGAGAACGGTTTCACGCCGGACTACGGTCGCCTGCTCGCGTACCGCAGCCCGGCCGGCTTCGGCGTGCGTCTCGACGGCGGCACCGCCTACGGCGGTGCGGTCGTCACGCCGTACTACGACTCGCTGCTGGTCAAGGTCACGACCTGGGCGCCGACCACCGGTGACGCGATCGCGCGCATGGACCGCGCGCTGCGCGAGTTCCGCATTCGTGGCCTGTCGACGAATCTCGCCTTCCTCGAAAACGTCATCAACCATCCGCTGTTCAAGTCCGGCGAGTGCACGACGCGTTTCATCGACACCAGCCCGGAACTGTTCGTCTTCACGCCCAAGCGTGATCGCGCGACCAAGCTGCTGCGCTTCATCGGCGAGGTCATCGTCAACGGCAATCCGGAGATGAAGGGCCGTCAGCCGCCGAAGCTGCCGCTGCCCGAGCCGCGTCTGCCGAAGATCAGCCTCGCGTCGCCGGCGCCGGCCGGCACGCGGCAGGTGCTGCTCGAACGCGGCCCGGCCGGCTTCGCGCAGTGGATGAAGGAGCAGCGCCGCGTGCTGCTGACCGACACGACGATGCGCGACGCGCATCAGTCGCTGTTCGCGACGCGCATGCGCACCGCCGACATGCTGCCGGTCGCGCCGTACTACGCTCGCCTGGCGCCGGATCTGTTCTCGCTGGAATGCTGGGGCGGCGCGACCTTCGACGTCGCGCTGCGCTTCCTCAAGGAAGATCCGTGGCAGCGCCTCGCGCAGCTGCGCGGCGAGATCCCGAACATTCCGTTCCAGATGCTGCTGCGCTCGGCCAATGCGGTCGGCTACACCAACTACGCCGACAACGTGGTGCGCTACTTCGTGCAGCAGGCGGCCCGCAACGGCATCGACATCTTCCGCGTCTTCGATTCGCTCAACGCCGTCGACAACATGCGCGTGGCGATGGACGCGGTGATCGAGGCTGGCGCCGTCTGCGAGGGCACGATCTGCTACACCGGCGATCTGTTCGACGCCGCGCGGCCCAAGTACAGCCTCAAGTACTACGTCGACATGGCCAAGGCGCTGGAGAAAGCCGGCGCGCACGTGCTCGGCATCAAGGACATGGCCGGCGTCTGCAAACCGCGCGCGGCGCGCGAGCTGGTGCGCGCGCTCAAGGCCGAGGTCGGCCTGCCGATCCACTTCCACACGCACGACACCAGCGGCATCGCCGCGGCCAGCGTGCTGGCAGCGGTCGAGGCCGGCGTCGATGCCGTTGACGGCGCGCTCGACGCGATGTCCGGCCTGACCTCGCAGCCGAACCTCGGCGCGATCGCCGCGAGCCTGGCCGGCGCCGAGCGCGATCCGGGCATCGATCTTCATGCCTTGCAGCAGCTGTCGGACTACTGGGAGGACGTGCGCCGCCTCTACGCGCCGTTCGAGGCCGACATCCGCGCCGGCACCGCCGACGTCTATCGCCACGAGATGCCGGGCGGCCAGTACACCAACCTGCGCGAGCAGGCGCGCGCGCTCGGCCTGGAATCGCGCTGGGCGGAAGTCTCGAAGGCCTACGCCGACGTCAACCGCCTGTTCGGCGACATCGTCAAGGTCACGCCGACCTCGAAGGTCGTCGGCGACATGGCGCTGTTCATGGTCGGCAACGATCTGCGCCCGGAGGACGTCGAGAATCCGGAGCGGCCGATCGACTTCCCGGAATCCGTCGTGCAGCTGTTCCGCGGCGAGCTGGGCCTGCCGCCGGACGGCTGGCCGAAGGCGCTGCAGGACAAGATCCTCAAGGGCAAGCCGGCGCTGACCGAGCGTCCGGGCCGGAGCCTGCCGGCGGTCGATCTCGACGCGACGCGCGCCAAGGCCGAGAAGGCGCTCGGCCAGGAGCTGTCGGACCACGATTTCGCGTCCTACCTGATGTACCCGAAGGTCTTCAGCGACTACGCCGAGCACGTGAAGCTGTACGGCGACGTCTCCAAGCTGCCGACCACCACCTTCTTCTACGGCCTGCGCGAACAGGAAGAGATCTGCGTCGACATCGACCAGGGCAAGGCGCTGATCATCCGCCTGCAGGGCCGCGCCGACGCCGAGGACAACGAGAAGCTGTTCTACGAACTCAATGGCCAGCCGCGCGCCGTGCGCGTCGACAAGGCCGATGCGAAGAACGCGCAGCAGGAGCGGCCGAAAGCCGCCGAGTCCGATCCGAACCAGATCGGCGCGCCGATGCCGGGCATGGTCTCGCGCGTCGCGGTCAAGGTCGGCGACACGGTCGCCAAGGGCGATCCGCTGGTCTCGCTGGAGGCGATGAAGATGGAAACGGTGATCGCCGCGCCGCGCGCCGCGCGCGTCAAGCAGGTGCTCGCGCACGCCGGCGTCGCCGTGCAGGCGAAGGATCTGCTCGTCGTGCTCGAGGACTGAGCGCTGCCGCCGGACGCGGCATGAGAATCATGTGCCGCGCCGGCGCTGTCGCGCGACCCGCCCCGACGCGCTAGATTGGCGTCGGCCGTCAGTCCGGCGGCCGACGCCAGCGATGGGGAGCTGCGCATGAAACCGATCCTGTTCGCCGCTGTTCTGACGCTCTTCGCCGCGCCGGCTTGGGCCGCCAAGGACTGCGCGGAGCTGAAGTCCGAGATTGACGCCAAGATCCAGTCGCACGGCGTGGCCAAGTACACGCTGGAGATCGTCGACACCGCCGCCGAAGCCGAAAGCAAGGTCGTCGGCAGCTGCGCAGGCGGCCAGAAGAAGATCGTCTACCGCCGCGGCTGAGGCCGCCGGTCGCTCGCGTTCAGCGCGGCGGCCGGCATAGCCGCTGCCGCGCTGCATCGGCCCGCCGGTGGCCGCGCCGCGGTTCACCGGCCATGACTTCGTCGCCGACAGCGCGTATCGGCCCGGCAATGTCGTCACTGCACCGCTCGCGTCCGGCTGTCGCGCCGGACGGCTGTCGCGCCGGACGGCCGCCGATGCCGCGCGACGACGTCGGCCGGGTGGCTTCAGTGCCGCGCCGCGGGGCGGGGACCGAGATCGTTGAGGTGCACGCGCACGAACTCGATGTGCCCGGACGCGGCGCGCTCGGCGGCGGCGATGTCGCGCGCCAGGATCGCGTCGAGCAGCGCGCGGTGCTGAAGGCGCAGCTGCGCTGCCGCCGCCGACTGCGGCGCGAGCCCGGCGAGGCTCAGCTGCACGTGCTCGTGCAGCAGCTTGAGCAGCGACGCCATCAGATAGGCGAACACCGGGTTATGGGTGGCGTCGGCGATCGTGCGGTGAAAGCCGACGTCGCTGCGAATCTGCGCGGCGCGGTCGCTGCCCGAGTACGCCGCTTCGACTTCGGCGTGCGCCTGACGCAGGCGGCGCGTGTCGGCGGCGTCGTGGCGTGCGGCCGCTAGGCCGGCCGCCTCGCGCTCCAGCATGGCGCGGAACTCGATCAGGTTTTCCTGCAAGCGCGGATGGCGGCCGGCCATGTCCGACCAGATGCCGGCGAGCTGCTGGTCGCTGCGGTCGTTGACGTAGGTGCCGGCGCCGCGGCGGCGCGTCAGCAGGCCGCGCGCGACGAGCAGGCCGATCGCCTCGCGCACCGTCGCGCGCGAGACGCCGTGCGCGGCGGCCAGCTCGCGCTCGGCTGGCAGACGCTGCTCGTAGCGGCGTGCGAGGATCGCGGCTTCGAGCGAGCGGGCGATGCGTTCGGAGGCGGGCAGGGCCATGCGAGCGCCGGAAAAATTGGTCTGACCAATATAACAGTGGCGGATGCGCGCGCCAGACTGCGGCCATCACGAAGCCAGCGAGGAGCCGATGTCCGCCAGCCCCCATGCCGCAGGGTCCACAGAGATCCGGCAGGTCTACCTGTTCGCCACCTGCGTGATCGATCTGTTCGCGCCACAGGTCGGCGTCGACGTCGTCGAGGTGCTCGAACGCCTCGGCGTCACCGTGCATTTTCCAGCCGCGCAAACCTGCTGCGGCCAGCCCGCCTACACGACCGGCTTTCCCGAGGAAGCGCGCAAGGTCGCCGCCGCACAGCTCGATCTGTTCCCCGAGCCGTGGCCGGTGATCGTGCCGTCCGGCTCCTGCGGCGGCATGCTCAAGCAGCACTGGCCGCGCCTGTTCGCCGACGATCCGGTGCGGCGCGTGCAGGCCGAGGCGATCGCCTCGCGCACCGTCGAGTTCACCGACTACCTCGTCAACACGCTCGGCTTCCGGCTCGATGCGCCGGCGGCATCGGGCGCGCCGCTGCGCGTGGCCCTGCACACCTCGTGCAGCGCGCGCCGCGAGATGGGCACGCTCGCCTGCGGCCGCGCGCTGCTGGAGCGCCTGCCGGGCGTCGAGCGCGTCGAGCACGAACACGAAGCCGAGTGCTGCGGTTTCGGCGGCACGTTCTCGGTCAAGCATCCGGAAATCTCGGCGGCGATGGCGGCCGACAAGCTCGATGCGCTCGCCGCGAGCGGCTGCGAGTCCTTCGTCAGCGCCGATTGCGGTTGCCTGCTGAACCTCAACCTGAGCCTGGACAAGCGCGGCGCCTCGCTGCGCGGCCAGCACATCGCCAGCCTCGTCCGCGCGCGGATGGACGGAGCGGCGTCGTGAGCGGCGTGGCTGCGGAACAGCGCGCGCGCGCGGCGATCTTCGCGCGCCTGCGTGCGGCGCCGGACGTCGAGCCGGTTGCGATTCCGGACGTCGCCGGCTACTACCGGAACCGCGCCGCGCCGAGCGGCGAGTCGCGACGCGAGCGCTTCCTGCGCAACGCGCGCAGCTGGCGCGCCGAGGTGATCGAGACCACCGTCGAAGACTGGCCGGCAGCGCTCGCCGCCGTGCTCGACGCCCGCAACGTGCAGCGTCTGCTCGCCGGCCGCGGCACGTCGATCGCCGACACGCTGGCGGCGCGGCTGCCGGCCGGGCGCCTGCGCTGGTACGACGCGCCGCTCGCAAGCTTCAAGGCCGAGCTGTTCGGCGCGATCGACGCCGGCATCACGACCACGCTCGGCTCCGTCGCCGAAACCGGCAGCCTGCTGCTGTGGCCGGATGCCGCCGAGCCGCGCACGCTGTCGCTGGTGCCGCCGCTGCACATCGCCGTGCTGCGCGAAAGCGGTCTGCACGAAACGCTGTTCGACGCCGTGGCCGGGCAGGGCTGGGCCGCACGCATGCCGAGCAATGCGCTGCTCGTCACCGGCCCGTCGAAGACGGCCGACATCCAGCGCATGCTGGTCTACGGCGCGCACGGCCCGCGCGAGCTGGTGATCCTGCTGCTGCGCGACGGAGACGCCGCATGAGCGCCGCAAGCTCGCCGCACGCCGCAGCGCGCGTCCGCCCGGAAGACTTCAGGCAGCGCAGTCACGAGTCGCTGCACGATGCGCATCTGCGCCAGAGCTTCCGCGGCGCGATGGATTTTCTCGTCGAGCGCCGCGCGCTGCAGTTTCCCGACCTGCAGGCCTTCAACACGCTGCGCAAGCTCGGCGAGAACGTGCGCCAGCACGCGCTCGCGCAGCTGCCGGATCTGCTCGAACGGCTCGAAGCGCGGCTCACCGAACTCGGCGTAGCGGTGCATTGGGCCGAGACGCCGGCCGACGCCAACCGCATCTTCCTCGACATCGCGCGGCGCCATGCGGCGACGCTGATGGTCAAGGGCAAGTCGATGGTCAGCGAGGAAATCGGGCTCAATCACGAGATGGCCGCGCACGGCGTCGAGTGCATCGAGACCGACATGGGCGAGTACATCCTGCAGCTCGACGGCGACCGCCCCAGCCACATCATCATGCCGGCGATCCACAAGACCAAGGAAGACGTCGCCGCGATCTTTCACGAGCACATCGACGGCGTGCCGCTGAGCGACGACGTCAACGAGTTGATCGCGATCGGCCGGCGCGCGCTGCGCGAGAAGTTCGCGAGCGCGAAGATCGGCGTCTCCGGCGTCAACTTCATGGTCGCCGAGACCGGCACGCTGGCGCTGGTCGAAAACGAGGGCAACGGCCGGCTGTGCACCTCGGTGCCGGACGTGCACGTGGCGATCACCGGGCTCGAGAAGGTCGTCGACAGGCTGGAGCACGTGCTGCCGCTGTACGCACTGCTGCCGAAGAGCGCGACCGGCCAGGCGGTGACGACCTACCTGAACCTGATCACCGGTCCGCGTCGCGCCGGCGAGAAGGACGGCCCGCGCGAGATGCATCTGATCCTGCTCGATAACGGTCGCACGCAGGCTTACCGCGAAGCGCGCTTCCGCGCGACGCTGCAGTGCATCCGCTGCGGCGCCTGCATGAATCACTGCCCGGTCTACACGCGCGTCGGCGGACTTTCGTACGGCACCACGTACCCGGGCCCGATCGGCGCGATCATCTCGCCGCATCTGCTCGGCCTGAAGTCGACGCGCGATCTGCCGACCGCGTCGAGTCTGTGCGGTGCCTGCGGCGACGTGTGCCCGGTCGGCATCCCGATCCCCGACATGCTGATGAAGCTGCGCGAAGCGGGCCGCCATTCGGTCGCCGAATCGATCACGCCGCCGGCGCAGGCGCTGGTCGGTCAGGGCAGCGTGCGCTGTGCCGGCGAAGTGCTGGCCTGGCGTCTGTGGTGCGTGCTCTATTCGCACGCGGCGCTGTACCGGCTGTTCGCATGGCTCGCGCCGCGGCTGCGCTGGCTGACGCCGGCCTGGCAGGGCGGCTGGACCGCGAGCCGCGCTCCGCTCAAGCCCGCACCGCGCTCGCTGCGCGAACGGCTCGCCCGGCGCCGCGCTGGCAGGCCGGCGCCCGGCCGCTGAACGGGCGCGCTTACCGCCGCCGGTACATCCGGCATGGAGCACTCGTATCGTCTGGGGCTCCCAAGGTCGCCCGCGAACTGCGGCTCTGCGGCGCGAGGGTCTGACGCCGGATCAAGCGCCGCGGAAT
The DNA here is from genome assembly GCF_000382285.1 of Solimonas variicoloris DSM 15731. Classification (GTDB taxonomy): domain Bacteria; phylum Pseudomonadota; class Gammaproteobacteria; order Nevskiales; family Nevskiaceae; genus Solimonas; species Solimonas variicoloris. The sequence goes on from NZ_KB907936.1 coordinate 100,113, forward strand.
CGTGTCACCGACGCAGCTGATTGGCACACAGGGTGCGGATGGCCTTGCGCGATCAACGCGATGGCGGCCGTGTGTTGAACGCCCGTTGCGCTTCGAACGCGCGCTGATACGCAGGCCGTGCCTCGCCGCGCGCGACGTAGGCGGCGAGGGCGGGGAACTCGTCGAGCAGGCCTGACGAGCGCAAGCGCAGCAGCACCGAAACCATCATCAGATCACCGGCACTGAACGCGCCGTCGAGCCAGTCGGCGTCGCCGAGACGGGCGGCGAGTTGCCGCAGCCGGCCGCGCACGCGCTCGTGCATCAGCGGCATGCGCTCCCGGGTCCATGGCCGGTCGCCCTCCTGGAACAGGGCCGTCTGGATTTCGAGGATCGGCGGCTCCACCGTGTTGAGCGCGGCGAACATCCAGGCGATCGCGCGAGCCCGCGCATCGGCCTCGTCCGGCAGCAGGCCGGCGTGGCGATCGGCGATGTGCAAAACGATCGCGCCGGTCTCGAACAGCGTCAGATCGCCGTCCTCGAAGGTTGGAATCTGGCCGAACGGATGCCGCGCCAGATGCGCCGGCGCCTTCATCTCGGCCCAGGCCACCGGGCGCACCTCGTACGGCGCACCCACTTCTTCGAGTGCCCAGCGCACGCGCGTGTCCCGCGCCAGCCCGCGACCGCCGTCGGGCGAACGGTCGAAGGCGGTAATGGTGATCGTCATCGTCATGCTCCTGAGTTCAGGTTCCGCAGCCGGCCGGTTCGCAGCGAGCGATGCTGCCCGAAGAGCCGGCTGATACCTGCACGTCGATCGGGGCCCGCATGAATCGACACGCTCCGGTGCGAAAGTTGCAGTTCAGTTCGTCGAGGCGGTGGGAAATGAGTCGCCGCCCGTGGCCAATCCGCTGGTTCGCTCGACGATGTCACGAGGGGCGGAGGCCTCGTCTTGCCGGCGACGTCCGCATGCTCGCCAAGCCCGGCCTGACGCGAATACGCCCCCCGCGCCGCGGCGCGGCCGGCGCCCATCGAGGCACACGTCGGATGACGTTCTGCGGGCGGCGAACCGATGGCGAGAATGGCGTTCCGGCATGACGAGCGGCTCCGCTGAGGTGCAGTGCCCGAACGACTACAATCCGTGCCCCCGGATCTGTCGTTCCCGCCGATGTCCCAGTTCGTTGTCGCTGCCCTCTATCACTTCGCGCGCCTGCCGGATTGCGCCGAACTCCGCGAGCCGCTGCTGGCCGTCTGCCGGCAGGCCGGTGTGCACGGCACCTTGCTGCTGGCCGCGGAAGGCATCAACGGCACGATCGCCGGCACGCGTGCCGGCATCGATGCCGTGCTCGCGCATCTGCGCGCCGATCCGCGCCTCGCCGGGCTCGAACACAAGGAATCGCCGGCTACGGAACTACCGTTCGCGCGGCTGAAGGTCAAGCTCAAGCAGGAGATCGTGACGATGGGCGTGCCCGGCATCGATCCGGCACGCATCGTCGGCACCTACGTCGATCCGCAGCAGTGGAACGAGCTGCTGACCCAGCCCGACGTGCTCGTCATCGACACGCGCAACGACTACGAGGTGAAGATCGGCACGTTCGAAAACGCCGTCTCGCCCGGCACGCACAGCTTTCGCGAATTCCCCGACTACGTCGAACGCGAACTGCGCGGCCAGGAAAAGCGCCCGATCGCCATGTTCTGCACCGGCGGCATCCGCTGCGAGAAGGCCACCGCCTACCTGCGCGAACGTGGCTTCGAGCAGGTCTACCACCTGCGCGGCGGCATCCTCAAATACCTGGAAGAAGTGCCGGCCGAACAAAGCCTGTGGAACGGCGAGTGCTACGTCTTCGACGACCGCGTCGCCGTCGGCCACGGCTTGCAGCCAGGAAAGGCATGCCGCTGCGACGCCTGCGGCGAACCGCTCACGCCGGAAGAACAACGATCAGCGGACTACGAGCCCGGCATCCATTGCCCGCATTGCGTCGCGGCCTTGACGCCGGCGCGGCGGGCGATGCTGGAGATGCGGCGGGCGCAGCGGGATACAAGTCGATATTCAGCCTGAATGATCAGAGTTTTCTTTGTGCCAGAAGCTGACTGTCGCGAATGGGGGCTTCAGGCAACGTTTGAATTCACCGGACCTGCGCGGCTTTTCGCGCAGGTCCGGTGGAATGACGGGTTGGGCTTCGCATCATTGGTACATCGAGGTAATTTTCGCCGCTAGGTCGGCAGTGATCGTAAAGCCGGGAGCCGCGATATGCGTAAGCGCGACAAATGGTTTGTTCTTTTCTCCCGCAATCATTCCGACCTCTTCTTCAATATCGTTCACAAAGACGACACTGGTGCCAATTCCTTTATCGATTGCTGCCTCAATGAGGCTGCTACTCTTGGCCGCTGATGCTTTTCCGTCATCGCCTTTGGCTGCCTGATGATCTTTGTCGTAAATGGCTATGTAAGGGATTCTGAATTTGTTGAGGAGCTGACAGTAAAGGGGAATGTTGTCCTTTGAACCGCAGTCGACAAGCGTGTGATCGAATCGAAAAACACCGAGCTGCTTGGCTAACAGAGGAATCAGGGTCTTATCTGTAGGGCCTTCAACCAGCAGCACTCGCTTTGCGAAGAAGAGTTCACTTCTGTCTGGATTGATCCAATAGGAGAGATTGAAGTCCTTCCTCTTATCTCCCGTAAAGATGTCGTCAGTGCATTGGCAAACTTGGGTGCCGATTACGTCTGAATCCTTTTTGACGATGCAGATAGACTTGTAGCGCTCGACATCGATCAGTGCGCTTGCATGGGTACACATGACCACCTGATTCTTCGACTCAGATAAGGATATCAGCGAATCGAATAGTGCGCGCTGTGCTTGGGGGTGAAGGTAAAGTTCCGGCTCTTCGAGTATGAAATATGTGGATGCAGAAGCCGTTTGAACCGCCCCGGAAATTCCGGAGGCTGTTTGGTTTGAGTCACGCTGCCAGCGGCAGCGCGGCCTGTTGCCGATAGTAAGCCTCTTCGGCTTCCGCTGGCGGGATGTTCCCGATCGGCCCTAGCAGTCGCTTGTGGTTGAACCAGTCCACCCAATCCAGCGTGGCCAGTTCGACCGCTTCGAGGTTCCTCCACGAGCGCCGGTGAATCACCTCGGCCTTGTACAGCCCGTTGATCGTCTCGGCCAGCGCGTTGTCGTAGGAA
>NZ_KB907937.1 GCF_000382285.1 Solimonas variicoloris DSM 15731
CGCCGTCAGGCCGTGGAGCCGGTGATCGGGCACCTGAAGGACGACTGCGGACTACGGCGGAACTGGCTCAAAGGATCGGAAGGGGATGTGCTGCATCCGGTGTTGTGTGCCGCCGGCTACAACCTGCGCTGGTTGATGCGGGCCATTGCCCGGTTGGGACTGAAGGCCCTTTTTGCACTCTGGCTTCTGGTCGGGATGCTTGAGCGGGTGGTCAGTGACGAGGGGGGCATGGCCGCCGGGTCGGCGGCTGGCGGCGGTGAATTGAATATTTCAGGACCGACTATCTACAACGCCGTGGCGCCGGTGATGCGCCGCGTCGTCTTCAACATGAGCCAGGACGAGGTCGTCGACATGGCGGTCACGCACGTCGGACTGGCGCGCGAACTGGCGGCGCAGTATCCGCAGACCGACTGGCGCTTCGAGTACTCGCCAGAGATGTTCTCGAACACCGAGCTGGAGTTCTCCAAGCGTGTCGTCGATGCCGTCGTCGAGGCGATCGGCGCGACCCGGGAGAAGCCGGTCATCATCAACCTGCCGTCCACGGTCGAGCTGTCGACGCCGAACATCTTCGCCGACATGGTCGAGTGGATGCATCGCAACGTCGCCAGGCGCGAGGCGATCGTCCTGTCGATCCATCCGCACAACGATCGCGGCACCGGCCTGGCCGCCGGTGAGCTGGGGCTGATGGCGGGCGCCGACCGCATCGAGGGCACGCTGTTCGGCAATGGCGAGCGCACCGGCAACTTCGACATCGTCAACATGGCGCTGAACCTGTACACGCAGGGCGTCGATCCGGGGCTGGATTTCTCCGACATCGACGAGGTGCGCCGCACCGTCGAGTACTGCAACCAGCTGCCGATCTCGCCGCGCCATCCGTACGTCGGCGATCTGGTCTTCACCTCGTTCTCGGGCTCGCACCAGGACGCCATCAAGAAGGCTTTCGCGGCGCGCCAGGACGGCGAGCTGTGGGACATTCCGTACCTGCCGATCGACCCGAAGGATCTGGGCCGCAGCTACGAGGCGGTGATTCGCGTCAACTCGCAGTCCGGCAAGGGCGGCATCTCCTACCTGCTGGAGCACGAGTACGGGCTGGTGCTGCCGCGGCGCCTGCAGATCGAGTTCAGCCAGGTCGTGCAGGAGGCGCTGGACGCGTCGGGCCGCGAGATGTCGGCGGAGGACATCGGCGGCCTCTTCACGCAGCAGTACTTCGACGCGCAGCGTCCGTACGGCTACGTCTCGCACCATCTGGTCGAGGATTCGACGCGCAACGAGGTCGAGCTGGCGACCGAGATCACCGTCGACGGCCGCACGCAGAAGCTGGCCGGTCGCGGCAACGGACCGATCGACGCTTTCATCGCGGCCTTGTCGCAGCAGATCGGCGAGAGGCTGACGGTGGTCGACTACCACGAGCACGCCGTCACCGCCGGCGCCGATTCGGCGGCGGTCGCCTACATCGAGCTGAAGCTCGGCGACGGCAAGGCCCTGTTCGGTGCCGGCCGCGATCCGAACATCGTCACCGCCTCGCTGAAGGCGGTGCTGTCCGGTCTCAACCGCGCGCTGGCGCAGCGCGGCACGGTCGGCGAACGCCGCGTCGCCTGACGCCGGCTGAAGGCCACCGGCCCCGGCTCGCCGCTGCGTGCGGCGGGCCGGGCCGGCCGGCCGGCGGGGCGTCGCCGTCCGAGGGCCGCGCTTGTCAGAGCCGCACGCTGCGCGGCTTTCTCGCCGGTCTTGCCGCGACACCTCGCTTCGTTCGCGGCAACGATCTCCGGGGCATCGCCGCCGCGTCCGCGCGGTACTGAGCAGGCCGGCTTCACCGGTGTCGAATCCGGCCCTGGTGCGCGCCAGGAACGGGATCCGGTCGCGTTCAAGAATCCCATCGATTTTCGCATCGCCTCGGTGCCGTTCGGCCGGCCCGGCCTTCGGCTTGATGTTCGGTGCCTGCGGGCGCGGCGCGATCGGCGAGGGGCCGGACATGCAAGCTCGCCGGCAAGGGCCGGAGGCCGGGCACTTCGCGCCGGCACCGTGAACGACGCGGCCGGCGAGCAGGCCCGGTAAAATGCCGCGTATGGATTCCGCCCGTCGTCAGCGCGCGCTCAAATTGCTTGGTCTCGAAACCTGGCAGCGGCGCGGTGTCGTGTCCGAGCCGGTGCCCGCGGCGGCCGCCGAGGCATCCCGTCCGGCGATGTCCCGTCCTGCGGCATCGGATCCGGCGCCGGCGCGCGCGGCGCCTGCCGCTTCGCGCCCGCCGCTCGCGGCGGCCGTCGCGCCCCGGCCTGCGTCCGTGCCTGCGGCACCGGTGCCGGCACCGGCGGCGCCGCGCGAAGTGCCCGGCGACTGGAACGGTCTGCGCGCGGCGGTCGCCGGCTGCGAGGCCTGCAAGCTGTGCCGCACGCGCACCCACACGGTCTTCGGCGTCGGCGACGAGCAGGCGCCGCTGATGATCGTCGGCGAGGGGCCGGGCGCCGACGAGGATGCGCGCGGCGAACCCTTCGTCGGCCGCGCCGGCCAGCTGCTCGACGAGATGCTGAAGAGCATCGGTCGTTCGCGCCAGCAGCACGATGCTGCGAGCGCGGTCTTCATCGCCAACGTCGTCAAGTGCCGTCCGCCGGGCAACCGCGATCCGGAGGCGGACGAGGTCGAGGCCTGCCGGCCCTACCTCGACCGCCAGATCGAGCTGGTGCGGCCGAAGCTGATCGTCGCGCTCGGCCGCGTCGCCGCGCAGCGTCTGCTCGACACCGACGCGCCGCTGTCGCGGCTGCGCGGGCCGCTCTATCACTACGGCGCGGCGCGCACGCCGCTGCTGATCACCTACCATCCCGCCTATCTGCTGCGCAGCCCGCGCGAGAAGGCGAAGAGCTGGGACGACTTGAAGAAGATCCACCAATTCCTCACGCAGCCGGCGCCGATCTCGTCATGAGCGCGCAGCCGCAGGACATCTGGCGCCTGTATCCGATGCATCCGGCGCACCTGCCGCAGGTGATGGAGATCGAGCGCGCCGCGTACACGCATCCGTGGACCGAAGGCATCTTCAACGACTGTCTGCGCGTCGGCTACAGCGCCTGGGTGGTGACCAACACGCTCGGCGAGGTGCAGGCCTACGCGCTGATGAGCATGGCGGTCGGCGAGGCGCACATCCTCAACATCTGCGTCGCGCCGGAGCAGCAGCGCCTGGGCCTCGCGAGCTTCCTGATGAAGCACCTGCTGATGGTCGCGCGCGCGGCCGGCGTGACGCTGATGCTGCTCGAGGTGCGCAAGTCCAACAAGGCCGCGCAGCGGCTCTACGACGCCTTCGGCTTCAAGAAGATCGGCGAACGCCGCGGCTACTATCCGGCCGTCGACGGCCGCGAGGATGCCCTGGTGCTGGCGCTCGAACTGGTCGGCGCATAAGAACGTCCGCCGCCGAGCCGGCGCGCAAGGGAGTGTAGGGATGCACAACGATCGCCGCGCCCGTTGGTCCTGGGCGTTCTACGACTGGGCCAACTCGTCGTTCGCGACGACGGTGATGGCCGGCTTCTTTCCGTTGTTCTTCTCGGCCTACTGGGCGCAGGACCTGGCGCCCGGCGAACGCACATTCTGGCTCGGGCTGGCCAGCTCGCTGGCCAGCGTGGTGGTCATGATCCTGGCGCCGCTGCTCGGCGGCCTGGCCGACCGCAAGGGCTACAAGAAACGCTTCCTGCTGCTCGCCACGGTGCTCGGCGCGGCGTCGACGGCGGCGCTGTTCTGGGTCGCCAAGGGCCACTGGCCGCTGGCGCTGACGCTGTTCGCGCTCGGCTCGGTCGGCTTCTTCGCCGGCACCTCGTTCTACGACTCGCTGATCGTCGCGGTCGCCCGGCCCGAGGAAATGGACCGCACGTCGGCGCTCGGCTACGGCCTCGGCTATCTGGGCGGCGGCCTGCTGTTCACGCTCAATGTCTTCATGTTCCAGAAGCCGCAGGCTTTCGGTCTCGCCGACGGCGCGCAGGCGGTGCTGTGGTCGTTCCTGATGGTCGGCGTCTGGTGGATGCTGTTCTCGCTGCCGCTGTTCCGCCACGTCCACGAGGCGCCGGTGGCCAGCGATGCGGCCTCGGACTGGCACGAGCTGGTGCGCACCTTCCGCCAGGTGCTGACGATGAAGCCGGTGCTGCTGTTCCTCGCCGCGTACTGGCTCTACATCGACGCCGTCGACACCATCATCCGCATGGCGGTCGATTACGGCACCAAGCTCGGCTTCGAGCCGGGCGCGCTGATCAAGGCGCTGCTGCTGGTGCAGTTCATCGGCTTCCCGGCGGCGGTCGCCTACGGCTGGCTCGCCGACCGCTTCGGCACCAAGCGCATGATCTACGTCGCGCTCGTGGTCTACGCCGGCGTCACGCTCGGCTCGTACTGGCTGCAGTCCGAACGCGACTTCTATCTGCTCGCCGCCGCGATCGGCTGCGTGCAGGGCGGCATCCAGTCATTGTCGCGCTCGTACTATGCGCGCCTGATCCCGGCTGGACAGTCCGGACAGTTCTTCGGTTTCTACAACATGCTCGGCAAGTTCGCCGCGGTGCTCGGTCCGGTCGTCGTCGGCCAGACGGCGCTGCTGGTCGACAACCAGCGCCTGCCGATCCTGACGCTGCTGCCATTCTTCCTGATCGGCGGCTGGCTGCTCGCCCGCGTGCGCGAGCCGGCCAGGACGTCCTAGCCGAGCCCGACGTTCTCGGGTTTTTTCGCGGTGACGCCGCGGTAGAACGCGAACACCGGCGCCATGTCGGCGTCCCAGTCGCCGCTCGGCCGGAACAGTGGGCCGGTGCCGACCACCTTGCGCCGGTAGTCGATGTAGGCGGCGAGCACCGGCACCTGCGCACTCGCGGCGAGGTGGTAGAAACCGCGCTTCCATTGCGCGACGTGCGCGCGCGTGCCTTCCGGCGCGAGGCCGATCAGCAGGCGCTCGCTGTCAGCGAAGGTCTGCGCCGTCTGGCGCACGACGTCGCCCGCGGCGCTGCGGTCGATGGCAATGCCGCCGAGGGCGCGGAAGATTCGGCCCCAGGGGCCGCGGAACAGCGTGTGCTTGGCGAACCAGTGCAGCTCCAGATCGAGCGCGAGGATCGCGGCAAGGCCGTAGACGAAGTCCCAGTTGGAGGTGTGCGGCGCGGCGATCACCACCAGTTTCGGTTCGTCCGGCATGCGCACATCCAGCGTCCAGCCGCCGGCGCGCAGCACGGCGCGGCCGAGGGCGCGCAGCAGGGGACTGCGGCGGCGCGGTACGGCGGCGCCGATCTCGATACGGTCATTCATGGGAAACGCCTGGCACTTTCTCGCAACGGCCTTCGTCCGGCGAAGGCTTCGGTCTGGCTGTCGGGGCGCCGGTCTGGCGCCGGCGTGCCGCGCATTATCGGGCAAGCGCCGGCGGATTGCGTCGCGCGCCGGCGAGGCCTACGACAGACGCACGCCGCGCACGGCGCGATGCAGCGCCGCGAGCCGTGCCGCGTCGGGCGCTTCGAGATAGCGGCTGCGCAGATACAGATCGGCGGCCGGCTGCAGCGTCGCCCGCCATTGCGGTCGGGCGGCGAGCACACGCGCGACGAAATCGCGCGGCCCCTCGTCGGCGCGCGGCCGGTAGCCGCGCCGCGCGAGCTGGCGCAGCAGGCGCTGCCATTCGCGCTGCGCGGCGTCGTGCGCCCGCGCCGGCGCGGCGCGGCGCAGCAGCACGAAGCCGAGGATCGCCATCGTCGCGGTCAGCAGCGCGGTCAGGGTCAGGATCATCGTGCGCAGATCGTCGATGCCGAAGCGCTGCAGGAACTGCTGCTGCAGCTCGGGGCCGTAGCCGAGCACCAGTCCGTTCCAGCGCGCGTTGACCCAGTCCCAGCGCGCCTTCAGCGCGTCGCGCCAGGCGGTGCGGCGGGCGAGGTAGTCGGGCAGGCCCTCGCCGGCGCCGATCGCCGAGCCGAGGCCGCGCTCGATGCGCGAGGGTGCGATCGCGGCGGTCGGATCGATGCGCTGCCAGCGGCCGTCGAGCCAGACCTCGCTCCAGGCGTGCGCGTCGGCCTGGGTGATGACGTAGTAGCCGCCGGGCTCGTTGAGGGTGCCGCCCTGATAGCCGGTGACGACGCGCGCCGGAATGCCGGCGGCGCGCATCAGCACTGTGAAGGCGCTGCTGTAGTGCTCGCAGAAACCGCGTCGCGTGTCGAACAGGAAGCCGTCGACGCTGTCGCGTGCCAGCGGCGGCGGGCGCAGCGTGTAGACGAAGTTCTCGTCGCGGATCATGCGCAGCGCGCGGGCGGCGATCGCGGCGTCGGCCAGGCCCTCGTCGCGCCACTGCCGCGCCAGCGCCAGCGTGCGCGGGTTGTAGCCGTTCGGCAGGCGCGTGAGCCGCTGGCGCTGGCGTGCGTCGAGCGCCGGGGCGAAGGCGAAGTCCGGATTCGACAGCAGGGTGTAGCGGCGGCGCTCGATGATCGGACGGCGCGCGAGCAGCTCGCCGTTGCCGTTGAGGCGCGCGTCCGGCGGCAGATCGACCGCCTGCGGCAGTTCGAGCGCGAGCAGCCAGGGCATGCGGCCCGGCTCCAGCGTCAGCTCGTAGCGCACCGCCGTGCCGAGATAGCGGATGTCGCCGTCCTGCAGCGGCGGCGGCGCGCTCCAGCCCTTGCTCCAGGTGCGACCGTCGAAGCTCTCCAGCACCGGGCCGCGCCAATAGCGCTGGGCGGGCGTCGGCGCCGGGCCGTCGAAGCGCACGCGAAAGGCGACGTCGTCGGACTCGATCAGCGCCGCGATGTCGCCGGGCGCCATCGAGTCGCTCAGTCCGCTGCGCGCCGCGCCGGCGTCGGCGGGCAGGCCCCAGATCGGCCCCGGGATGCGCGGGAACAGCACGAACAGCAGCAGCATCAGCGGCAGCGCCTGCGCGACCATCGCGCCGGCGCGGCGCAGCGTCTGCCGCGGCGGCAGCTGGCCGAGATGCTGGCATTCGATCAGCAAGGCCGTGATCGCCAGACAGCTGAGCAGCAGGTACAGCGAAGTCCAGATTTCCTGCGAGTACAGAAAATGGGTGATGAGCATGAAGTACATCAGGAAGATCATCACCATCACGTCGCGGCGGCCGCGCAGCTCGACCAGCTTGAGCGCCGCCATCACGCACAGCAGCGCGGTGCCGGCGGTCTGGCCGCTGACGCGGCCGAAGCTGGCGTAGACGCCGCCGAGCGCGGCGAACACCAGCGCCGCGCGCAGCAGCTTCGGCGGCATGCGCCACTGCCGGCGTGCGGCGAACGCCCGCCACAGCAGCAGCGCGGCGATGAAGCCGGATTCCCAGAGCGGCAGGCGCATCGCATGCGGTGCGAACACCAGCAGCAGCACCGCGAGCAGGCGCAGCAGCGTGGCGACCGGCAGGTAGTCGCCGAGGCCGGCGGCCGGGGCGCCGGTGCTCATGCCTCGGCCCCGTGCAGCGCCAGCGCCTTCAGGCACTGGAAGCGGTGCGCGTCGCCGAGTCCGGGCGCGATGACCTGTCCGGGCAGGCGCAGGCCGTAGCGCTGCTGCAGCGCCTCGGCGTCGAGCACCCAGCGCGTCAGCTGCGACAGGCGCGCTTCGCCATCGAGCTGCGGCAGCGTCGACCAGTCGAGCCAGAGATCCTGATCGAGCGTTTCGTGAAACTGCTTGACCAGCGGCTGCGGCGATTTCGGCAGGCTCTTCCAGTGGATCGCGCGCGCGGTGTCGCCGCGCTGGTAGGCGCGCAGGCCGCTGAATTCGTCCTGGCCGGGGCGCTGGCCGGCGTCGAGGCTGCCGTGCCCGGCGGCGCCGGGCGGCAGGCGCCCCGGCGGCGCCGGCTGCGGGAACACCAGCAGCGCGGTGTCGAGCTCGGCCCAGGTCCAGGCGTGGAACAGGCCGAGCGGATATTCGGTCGAGACGCTGAACACGCCGGCGCGCAGCCAGCCGCGGCGCGGCGCCGGCAGCGTCAGCGTCAGCAGCACGCCGTCCTGCGCGGGCAGGTCGGCGACCGCTTCCGGCGTCGCCGCCGCGCGTGGCCAGGCCAGCGCGATCGACAGTCGCGGCTGCAGCGAGGGGTTGTCGATGCGCACTTCGACCTGCGCCGTCTCTCCGGCGAAGACCGGGCGCGCGACGCCGGCGCGCAGCTGCAGGTTGACCAGATTGGCGTGCGTGTGATGCATGCCGACCAGGCCCAGGCCGGCGAGCAGGAAGGTCAGCAGGAAGGCCATGCTGTTGCTGTAGTTCATCGCCCCGAGCAGCATCACCAGCAGCATCAGCGCGAAGCCGGCGCCGAAGCGCGTCGGCAGGATGTAGACGCGGTGCCGCGGTATCGCGATCGGGCCCGGCTGGCGTTTGACGCGCGCCATCACCCAGGCGTCGATGCGCGCCTGCGCGGCGCGCAGCGGATGCAGCAGCGTCGCCGCGACGCGCCGGATCGGCATCGCGCTCAAGCCGCGCCGGTCCGGCGCCGCGCCGCCGGCGTCACGGGATCGCGACCTGGGCGAGGATCGCGGCGGCGCTCGTCGCCGCGCCGTCGCGCTCGGCGGCGGCGACCAGGCGGTGGCCGACGACGGCGGCGAACACCGCCTGCACGTCTTCCGGGATCACGCCGCTGCGGCCGTCGATGAAGGCCCAGGCCTGCGCGGCGCGGCGCAGCGCCAGGCCGGCGCGCGGCGACAGGCCCTGGCGCAGACCCGGCAGCTCGCGCGTGCGCTGCACCAGCGCCAGCAGATAGTCGATCAGCGCCGGCGCGGTGCGCACTGCGCGCACCTGATCCTGCAGGCCGAGCAGCTGCGCCGGCGTCAGCACCGGCTGCAGCTCGCCGAGTAGGTCGCGGCGCTCGCGCTCCATCAGCAGCTGGCGCTCGGCCTCGGCCGGCGGATAGCCGAGCGAGATGCGCATCAGGAAGCGGTCGAGCTGCGATTCCGGCAGCGGAAAGGTGCCGAGCTGGTATGAAGGGTTCTGTGTCGCGATCACGAAGAACGGCTCGGGCAGCGCGCGCGTCTCGCCTTCGGCGGTGACCTGGCGCTCTTCCATCGCCTCGAGCAACGCCGACTGCGTCTTCGGACTGGCGCGATTGACCTCGTCGGCGAGCACCAGCTGCGAAAAGATCGGGCCGGGCACGAAGCGGAAGCCGCCGGTCGCGGTCTCGTACACCGACACGCCGATGATGTCGGCCGGCAGCAGATCGCTGGTGAACTGCACGCGCTGGAAGTGCAGGCCGAGCACGCGTGCCAGCGCCAGCGCCAGCGTGGTCTTGCCCATGCCGGGCACGTCCTCGATCAGCAGGTGGCCGCGCGCCAGTAGGCAGGCGAGCACCAGACGCAGCTGCGTGTCCTTGCCGAGGATGATCTGGTTGAGGCTGTGCAGGACCGGCGCGACGGACGAACTCATGCGGCGACTCGACGAATGGCGGAATTTGAGCGGCGTTGCGGCAGTGTACCCGCAGGCGCGCGCCGGCTTCGGACGAACGGCAGCGCGGACGCATACGGGTGACCGGCGGCGCGCCGCGGCGTGCTTGCGGTACCCCCGGCCTGCGCCCACCATACGGACCATCGATCCGGCACCGGAGCCGCCATTGGATTCACGAAACCGCCAGCTGCTGCGCGAAATGCGCGAGGCGACGAGCTATGCGCAGTGGCGCCAGGCCGCCGAGGAGCTCGATCGCCGGCAGGGCTACGAGGACTGGAAGGCCGACGAAGCCTCCGACGATTACGACTGGCGCCTGATCCGCTCGCGCCTGCGCCAGATCCGCCGCTATCGCGAACAGGACGACGTCGCCAAGCTGGTCCATCACCTGCGTCAGGGCCTGCATTGGAACCTCGGCAATCTCGGCAGCCCGAGCCTCTACGCGCATGCAAACGTCGGCACCAAGCATCTGGTCGGCGAGTACGCGCGCGAAGTGGCGTCGGCCCTGCAATGGGTCTGCGAGACCGAGCTGCCGGAACTGCCGCACGCCGCCAAGCTCAAGTTCTTCAACGACATCGCGCTCAGCTACGGGCGCTCGGCACTGATGCTGTCGGGCGGCGCGACGCTCGGCCTGTTCCACGTCGGCGTGGTCAAGGCGCTGTACCGCGAGAACCTGGTGCCGCCGATCATGTCCGGTTCGTCGGCCGGCTCGGTGGTCTGCGCCACGGTCGGCACGCGCGCCACGCACGAGGTCGAGGACCTGCTCGACCCGGAGGCGGCGTACTACCACTTCTGGCGCATCCTGCCGATGCGCGACATCCTGCGCCGCCGCGCGCTGATGGATCAGGACCAGCTGCGCAGCGCGATCGCCGCCAACGTCCGCGACCTCACCTTCGAGCAGGCGCAGCAGCTGTCGGGCCGCACGATCAACATCACGGTGTCGCCGGCCGGCACGCATCAGCAGCCGCGCCTGCTGAACTACCTGACCTTCCCGTACCTGTACGTGCGCGAGGCGGTGCTGGCCTCCTGCGCGGTGCCGCTGCTGTTCCCGCCGGTCATGCTGATGACGCAGGACGAGCACAACGAGCGCGTGCCGTACATGCCGCTGCTGCGCTGGAACGACGGCTCGCTGAAATCGGATCTGCCGATCCTGCGCATGCGCCGCCTGCACAACGTCAATCACTTCATCGTCAGCCAGACCAATCCGCACGTGCTGCCGTTCGTGTCCGCGCAGCGCGAACCCGGCGAGCGCGGCCTGCGCAACTCGGCGCGCGACTACCTGTATTCGACGGTGCGCGCGCAGAGCAAGAGCCTCGTCGATCTGGCGCGGCAGAACCTGCCGCTCGGCGGCGGCGTGCGGCGCACGCTCGACACCGCCTCGTCGATCCTCGATCAGGACTATCGCGGCAACATCAACATCCTGCCCGAGGTCAGCCTCTGGCGTTACGCCAACGTGACCACGAACCCGTCGATGGAAGCGGTCAAGCGCTTCATGCTCGAAGGCGAGCGCGCGACCTGGCCGCGCATCGAGATGATCCGCAACCAGACGCTGATCAGCCAGACGCTCGACCACTGCGTGCGCCTGCTCGAACAGGTGCAGCCGCTGCCGGGCAGCGGCGAACGGCTTGGGCGCCGGCCCGAGCTGCGCGTGGTGCGCACGCGCGAGCAGTAGCCATTGCGCTCGTGCGGCGCCGGCCGCGTTCCAGCGGCTGGCGCCGTAGCCACCCGTACCGGCATGGCGGATGGGCGGATCGCGTCGGGCGCCTCGCCCGCCCAGCTCTTCAGAGGGCGGTCGCACCCGGCGAGCCGGACGCATGCACCGTGCAGGCGCGGCTGGCGGCGCCGTCGATCTTGCGGCGCCGCCGTCGCCGGGCGTGGCGCTACAGCGCGCGGATGCGCGCTTCCTGATCCTTCAGAGCGGCGATGTCCGCCTGCTGCTTGGCGTTGAGCTCGCGGGCCTGCTGCTGCACCGCTTCCGGCGCCTTGCCGAAGCTCGGGTTGGCGATGCGCGCGCTGGTTTTCTCGAAGTCGCTTTCGAGCTTGGCGATCTGCTTGGCGAGGCGCGCCAGCTCGGCGTCCTTGTCGATCAGGCCGGCCATCGGCACCAGCAGCTTGGCGCTGCCGAGCAGGGCGGTCGCCGACTGCGGCGCCGCCTCGCCGGGACCGAGCACGCGCGGCGTCTCGACGCGGGCGAGGAATTCAATCGCCCTTTCCATCTTCGCGAGCCGCGCGAGATCGTCGGCGCCGGCGTCCTGCACCAGCAACGGCAGCGGCTTGCCCGGGGCGATGTTCATCTCGCCGCGGATCTGGCGGACGCCGAGGATCAGCGCCTTCAGCCACTCGATGTCGGCCTCGGCGGCCTCGTCGATCTTCGCCGCGTCGGCGAGCGGGTAGGGCCGGTGCATGATGGTGGTCTGGTCCGCCGGCACGCCGGCCAGCGGTGCGACGCGCTGCCAGATTTCCTCGGTGATGAACGGCATCAGCGGATGCAGCAGGCGCAGCCAGGCTTCGAGCACGCGCACCAGCGTGCGCCGCGTGCCGCGCTGCTGGGCTTCGCTGCCCTGCTGCAGCGCCGGCTTGCTCAGCTCCAGATACCAGTCGCAGTACTCGTTCCAGATGAACTGGTAGAGCGCGGTCGCGAGCAGGTCGAAGCGATAGGTCGCGAAGTGCTCGGCGGCTTCGGCTTCGAGCTTCTGCAGCCGCGAGACGATCCAGCGGTCGGCATCGGACAGCTCGACCGGCAGCGTCGCGTCGAGCCCGCAATCGCGGCTTGCGCCTTGCGCCGACGCCATTTCCGGCGTCGTGCCCTCGGGCACGTCCGGCGCGACGTTCATCAGCACGTAGCGCGCCGCGTTCCAGATCTTGTTGCAGAAGTTGCGGTAGCCGGCGGCGCGGCCGGCGTCGAAGCGGATGTCGCGGCCCTGCGTCGCCAGCGCCGCGAAGGTGAAGCGCAGCGCGTCGACGCCGACCGCTTCGATGCCCTTCGGATAATCCTTGCGCGTCTTGGCTTCGATCTTCGGCGCGGTCTCCGGCTTCATCAGGCCGGTCGTGCGCTTCTTGACGAGTTCATCGAGCGAGATGCCGTCCACCACGTCGAGCGGGTCGAGGACATTGCCCTTCGACTTCGACATCTTGTTGCCTTCCGGATCGCGGACCAGGCCGGTGATGTAGACCTCGCGGAACGGCACGTCGTGCTGGAAATACTGGCCCATCATCACCATGCGCGCGACCCAGAAGAAGATGATGTCGAAGCCGGTGACGAGCACCGAACTCGGATACCACTTCTTCAGCGCTGCGGTCTGCTCCGGCCAGCCGAGCGTCGCCATCGGCCAGATGTCGGAGCTGAACCAGGTATCGAAGACGTCCTCGTCCTGCTTCAGCGCGACGTCGGCTCCAAGGCCGTACTGGGCGCGCACCTCGGCCTCGTCGCGGCCGACGTAGACCTTGCCGGCCTCGTCATACCAGGCCGGGATGCGGTGGCCCCACCACAGCTGGCGGCTTATGCACCAGTCCTGGATGTTGTGCAGCCAGTGGAAGTAGGTGCTCTTCCAGTTGTCCGGCACGAAGCGGATGCGGCCGGACTCGACGGCGTCGATCGCCGGTTTGGTGATCGCCGCATAGCCGCCCGGGCGGCCGTCGGCGAGGGTTTCGCGCGTCAGGTCGACGAACCACTGATCCGTCAGGTACGGCTCGACGACGGCGCCGCTGCGATCGCCGCGCGGTACCTTGAGCTTGTGATCGTCGATCTTGTCGACGAGGCCGAGCGCATCGAGATCGGCGACGATCTGCTTGCGCGCGACGTAGCGGTCGAGGCCGCGGTAGGTCGCCGGCGCCTCGTCGTTGATCGTCGCGGTCGGCGTGAAGATATTGATCAGCGGCAGCTGGTGACGCTGGCCGAGCGCGTAGTCGTTGAAGTCGTGCGCCGGCGTGATCTTCACGCAGCCGGTGCCGAACTCGCGATCGACGTAATCGTCGGCGACGATCGGGATCTCGCGATGGGTCAGCGGCAGCCGCACGCTCTTGCCGACCAGATGCCGGTAGCGCTCGTCTTCCGGGTGCACCGCAACGGCGGTGTCGCCGAGCATCGTTTCCGGACGCGTGGTGGCGACGACGATGTAATCCTTGCCGTCGGCGGTCTTGGCGCCATTGGCGAGCGGATAGCGGAAGTGCCAGAGCTTGCCGTTCTCCTCCTCGCTGACGACTTCGAGATCCGAGATCGCCGTCAGCAGCACCGGATCCCAGTTGACGAGGCGCTTGCCGCGATAGATCAGGCCGGCCTCATACAGCTTCACGAAGTGCTCGACGACGGCCTTCGAGTACGCCGGGTCCATCGTGAACGCTTCGCGCGACCAGTCGACCGAACTGCCCATGCGGCGGATCTGGCTGCCGATCGTGCCGGCCGAGTACTTCTTCCATTCCCAGACCTTGTCGACGAACTTCTCGCGACCGAGTTCGAGGCGTGGCGGCTCGCCGGCGAGCTTGAGGTTGCGCTCGACGACCATCTGCGTGGCGATGCCGGCGTGGTCGGTGCCGGGCTGCCACAGGGTGTCGCGGCCCTGCATGCGCGCGTGGCGGATCAGCGCGTCCATCACCGTGTGCTGGAAGGCATGCCCCATGTGCAGCGTGCCGGTGACGTTCGGCGGCGGGATCATGATGCTGTACGGCTCGCCGTGGCCGGACGGAGCGTAGCAGCCGTTCTGTTCCCAGAACTCGCGCCAGCGCGCTTCGACATCGCGCGGTTCGAAAGTCTTGTCCATGGAGCGTCTTGAAGTCGTGGGCGGCGCGCGCGAACGGATCGCGCGCAAAAAAAGGGTCGATATTCTAGGGCTTGCGGGCGCGGCCCGCGCAGCTCAGCGCGACTGGCAGTCGGGTCCGCGCGTGACCTCGACGCCGGCGACCGTGCCGCCGGCGCCCGGCAGCAGGACGACCTGGTCGCGGTTCTCGCAGGCGAAGCTGATCTTGGCCGGGCGCTTCGTGCACTGCATGAAGCGGGCGTCCTCGTGGTCGCGGCCGCTCTCGTCGGTGTAGGCGCCGCGCTTGAACGGGCCGCAAGAGAAATTGAGGCTGGACAGGCGCGCCGTGGCTTCCTCGAAGTCGAGACCGATCGGCACCTCGCGGTGCACGCGGCTGACGACGTCCGGCTCCGGCGTCTGGCTGAAGTAGCTGCAGGCGCTGAGCAGGCCAGCGAGCGCCGGCAGCGACAGTCGCAGGATGGAAGCGGAGAGCGGGCGTTTGATCACAGGTTGTGGGTGGCCAGTTCGTAGCCACGATCGCGGTAGAACTTGTAGCGCTCGCGGGATTTCGCGCGGCCCTGCGGGTCGGCGGCGACGATCTCGAGAACGCGCTCGAAGCGGCTGAAGAAGTCCGGCACGTCCAGGCCCAGGTTGAGCATCACGCCGTGGTGGCTGTCCGGCGGCTCGCCGTTGCCGATCAGCACCGCCGGCAGCGGCGCGGGCGGCGTGCCGCCGGTGTGACGCTCGTGCGCGATGAAACCGCCCTGGCGATAGGTCCACAGGGCGATGTCGAGATCCTCGGCCAGCGCCGGGTCGGGCACGCGCGCGTAAATGCGATGGCCGCCGGCGCTCGCTTTCTCGCACAGCTTGCAGGCGGTCATCACCGGTCCGCCAGTCTCGGCCGCGCCCTCCCGGAGGATGTAGAAATCGATCCGCGTCATGCGCCCATTCTATGCGAACGGGCGAGGCTCAATCGTGGCGGCGCCGCGACGGTGTGTAGGGGAGATCGCCGACGAAGCGCGTCTGCGGCCGGAACTGTTCGCCGAGCAGCGCCAGATGCGGAACGTCGAAGCGGGTGCGGATGCGGGCGAGATCGAGGACGGTCCAGTCGAGCAGGTCGGTCTGGAACGGCCGGCCTTCGAGCTGGGCGTCGGTCCTGGCGTCGGGCGCTTTCGACAGCCAGACGAAGAACGGCACGGTGACGCCCGGTTCGCTCAGGGTGTGGCCGGCGAAATCGCGCGTGTGGCCGACTTCCTGGGCGTGGTCGGAGGTGTAGAGGAAGGCGCCGGAGCCGCTGTCGTCGTCGGCCTTGAAGCTGCGCAGCAGGCGCGCGATGACGGCGTCCTGGTAGAGCATGGCGTTGTCGTAGCTGTTGCGCTGCAGGCGCACCCAGGTCGAGCGTTCGTCCTTGCGCATCTGCTCGATGACCGGGTCGTCGATGCCGGAGAAGCGCTTGTACTCGGGCGGCGAGCGCATCTCGTAGTGCGGATGCGCGCCCAGCAGGTGGACGACGATCAGCTTGCGTGGCGCGTCGTCGCGCAGGGCCTCTTCCCACGGCGGCAGCACGCCCTCGTCGAGCTTGCGATCGCCGCGCGAGCCGCCGCTGTTGACGATGCGCACGACATCGGCCTCGGCCGCGAAGCGGGGGTTGATGTAGCGGTCGTGCTGATTGGAGATCCAGTAGGTCTTGTAGCCGGCCGCCTTGGCGAGCAGCAGTACGCTCGGCTCGGCCTCGTCGTCGAGCGGGCGGTCGACCTCGGCCGGCGTCAGCATCAGCCGGAACGAGGCGACCGTGCCGGAGGCGCCGGAGATCACGTCCTGGAAGACCACGGCGTCGGCGGTTTCGCGCAGCAGCTGCGGCGTGGTCGCGCGCGGATAGCCGTAGAGCTGCCAGTTCCAGCGGTTGGTGCTTTCGCCGATCACCAGGACGACGGTGTTGCGCGCCGGGCCGACGTAGGTCGGCTGCCACTCGGGCAGCTTGCGTTCGGCGAGCAGGCGTTTCTCGTCGATCTGTTCGATCTTGTCCTGGAAGCGCTGATACTGCGTCAGCTGGTTGGGCCAGAACAGCAGCGGGTTGGCGCGGCGGAAGGTCGGGTTGGCGTGCAGGCCGACGAAGATCACCAGCAGGCCGACCGCCCAGCGGGCACGGGCATGGCGCAACCTTTCGCCGTCGGCGCGCAGGTAGAGCAGCGCGGCGAACAGCAGCAGGCCGGCGAGCAGGAACTGCGCGATCAGCAGCCCGTACTGGTTGAAGAATTCGAGGCTCTCGTCGACCGAGGTGTTGCCGATCGCGTCGAGCACCAGCACCGTGTCCGGCTTGGTCTGATAGAGCGCGATCAGGAAGCCCTTGAGCGCGAGGTCGACGGCGAAGGCGGCGCACCAGAGGCGGTAGCCGATGCGCTGCGCCACTGGATGGGCGAGGCGCAGCAGCGGATAGCCGCCGAGCAGGAAGACGAGTGCCGCCTTGGCTGCTTCGCGCCAGCCGGCGTCGAGCAACAGGTAGGCGCCCAGGACCGCCGCGCCGGCGAGCGGCAGACCGTAGCGTCGTGCCCAAGTGGTGCCGCGCGGCCAAGCCGCGATCAAAACCGCATTCATCGAATCACTTCCCCGAACCCCACGCGATCGTATTGCAGTTTGCGTGCCGTCCCTGCTGAGGGCGCGGGCCGCCGCCGGCCGCCGGCCCGCACCGGCGGCCGCCTTGCCCTGGTGTTTAGTCCTGTTCCTTCTTGGCGGCGACGTTGAGCAGATACTGCGTCAGCAGCGGTACCGGCCGTCCCGTCGATTTCTTGCCGACCCAGGCGGTGCCGGCAACATCCAGATGCGCCCACTTCATCTTCTTGGTGAAGCGGTGCAGGAAGCTCGCGCCGATGATCGCGCCGGCCTCGCGGCCGCCGCGCGTGGCGATGTTGGCGACGTCGGCGAACTCGCTCTTGAGGTTCTCGTCGTACTCCGGCCACAGCGGCAGTTCCCAGGCGCGGTCGCCGACCTGCTCGCCGGCGTTCAGCAGCGCGCGGCCCAGCGCCGGCGTATTGCTGAACAGGCCCGAGGCGACGCTGCCGAGCGCGACCACGCAGGCGCCGGTCAGCGTCGCCATGTCGATGCAGGTGACCGGCTCGTATTCCTTCTCGACGTAGCTGAGCGCGTCGCAGAGGATCAGGCGACCTTCGGCGTCGGTGTTGAGCACCTCGATGGTGATGCCGGCCATGCTGGTGACGATGTCGCCCGGCTTGTTGGCGTCGCCGTTGATGAGGTTCTCGGTCGCGGCGACCACGCCGACGACGTTGATTGGCAGCTTGAGCTCGGCGATCGCGGTCAGCGTGCCGAACACCGCGGCGCCGCCGCACATGTCGAACTTCATTTCGTCCATCTGCGCCGCCGGCTTGATCGAGATGCCGCCGGCGTCGAAGGTCAGGCCCTTGCCGACCAGCGCGATCGGGCGTTCGCCCTTCGGCCCTTTCAGGTACTCCATGACGATCAGCTTCGGCGGCTGGCTGGAGCCCTTGGCGACCGACAGCAGCGCGCCCATGCCGAGCTTCTCCATCTCGGCCTGGTCGAGGATCTTGGTCTTGATCGGGTACTGCGTCGCCAGCTGTTTGGCGCGCTCGGCGAGGTAGGCCGGGGTGCAGATGTTGCCCGGCAGGTTGCCGAGATCCTTGGCCAGCGCCACGCCCTTGGCGATCGCCAGCGCTTCGGCGAGGCCGCGCTCGCCGGCCGGCAGGTCGGAGCGGCGCGGCACGTCGAAGGTATAGCGTTCGAGCTTCGGCGGCTGGACCTCTTCGCGCGCACGCGCGCCGCGGCATTCGTCGAAGCGGTAGAAGACGTCCTCGGTGGCGGTCAGCGCATGGGCGACATTCCACTGGAAGTCGCGATTCTTGATCGTCAGGTGCGTCAGGTAGGACACCGCATCGATCGCGCCGGTCTGGCGCAGGGCGCGGGCGACGGCCGCCTGCACCTTGCGGAACGCGGTCTCGTCAAAGTTGCGTTCCTTGCCGAGACCGACGAGCATCACGCGATCCGCGAAAGTGCCCGCGACGTTGTGCAGGATCAGCGTCGAGCCGAGCTTGCCGTCCATGTCGCCGCGACGCATCACCGTGGCGATCGCGCCGTCGCTGACGCGGTCGATCGTCTCGGCGGCCTCGGTCGGCGAGCGGCGATCAAAAATGCCGACGATGACGCAGGCAACGCGTTGCTTTTCGGGATTTCCGCTTTTTACAAAGTATTCCATGGACGGACTCGGCTCTTTGAGGCTCTTCAGGTTTAATGCGGCCCAGGGCCGACCCGCGCTCGATGCTGGGGCGGCGGCTGCCAGGAACGAAAAACCTTTTAGAATGTGAGAAGTTTCACATTCTAGCGCTTGAACCCGCCGGAACAAGCAGGGGATTTCCCGATTTGCCGGTTTCCGGGGGCGAATTTGAATGATCCGCCTGCGCGGGACGCGTGGTGACGGCAGGGCGCGCAGGGCCGCGCCGGCGGCCACGGCGGCAGCGCAGGCAGGAACGACATTTGGAGAGAGATGAAAGGCGTACTCGGACGCTATCTGCTGCGCGAAGCGGGCAGTGCCTGGCTCGGCGTGACGCTGGTGCTGCTGGCGATCATGCTGTCGACGCGGTTCGCGCGCTATCTGGCGCAGGCGGCGGCCGGCGAGCTGCCGCAGAACCTGCTGCTGCAGGTGGCGGCGCTGTCGAGCCTGCAGTACCTGGTGCTGCTGATTCCGGTGTCGCTGCTGCTCGCGGTGATGATGGCGCTCGGCCGCCTCTACCAGGACAACGAGATCGCGGCGATGACCGGCTGCGGCGTGGGACTGTGGCCGCTGTATCGGCCGTTCCTGCTGCTCGGCGCCGGCCTTGCGGTGCTGACCGCGCTGCTCGCGTTCCAGATCGGGCCGTGGGCGGGGCGCACCTCGGATTACCTCGTCAAGGACGCGGTGCGCTTCATCAAGTTCAATCCGTTCGAGGAAGGCCATTTCAAGTCGATCGCCGACGGCCGCGCCGTGGTCTTCACCGAACGGATGAGCGCTGACGGCAGTCAGCTCGACAACGTCATTGCCGAAGTGCGCGAAGCGCAGGGCGCCAGCTTCGTCACGGCGCGCAGTGGCGCGCAGTCCGTCGATGCCGCCACGGGGGCGCGCGAAGTCGTGCTCGAGCAGGGCTATCGCTACGTCGGCGAGCCGGGCACGACCCGCTTCGACGTCATGCACTTCGACCGGCTGACGACCCACATCAATCCGCCGGCGTTTCTCTACAGCAGTTCCAAGCGCAAGATCCAGCCGACCGGCGAACTGCTCGGCACCGATGATCCGCGCGACCGGGCCGAACTCGAATGGCGCATCGGCGCGCCGATCGCGGTGTTCGTGCTGGCCCTGCTGGCGGTGCCGCTGTCGTACGTGCGGCCGCGCCAGGGACGTTACGGCAAGCTGGTGCTCGGCATCGTCGCCTATCTGGTCTATTCGCAGCTGATGGGCATCGCGCAGTCCTGGGTCGCCAAGGACAAGCCGATCGGCGCCTTGGGACTGTGGTGGGTGCATGGGCTGATGCTGGCGGTTGCACTGTTCCTGATCGCCCGGCAGCAGAACTGGCTGCACCGGCGTGGCGGCGGGAGCCACGCATGACCCGGCGCCTGACGCAGCATCTGGTCACGCACATCGTCAGCTTCTCGGCGATCGTCGCGCTGGCGCTGGTGGCGATCTACACCTTCATCAGTTTCGTCTCCGAAATCGACCAGGCCGGGCAGGGCGGTTTCGGCGTGGTCCAGCTGCTGTACTACACGGCCATGATGGTGCCGACCGGCCTGTATACGCTGATGCCGGTCATCGCCCTGCTCGGCACGCTGATGGGTCTCGGCACGCTGGCGGCGCAGAACGAGATCACGGCGATGCGCGCGGCCGGCATGACGGTGATGCAGATCGGCGCGGCGGCGCTGCTGGCCGGCGTGCTGTTCGGCGGCTTCGAAGTGCTGCTCGGCGACGTGCTGGCGCCGGCCGGCACGCAGGCGGCGCGCGATTTTCGCGACCAGGCCAAGGACGGCGCTCCGGCCGGCCTGGCGACGCGCCCGGTCTGGCTGCGCGACGGCACCGCCGTCATGCACATCGGCACCCTGATTTCGGAGCGCGAGGTCGCCGAACTGGAGATCTACCAGCTCGGCGACGATCTTTCCCTGCAGTCCGTGCTGCGCGCCGAGCACGGCGAGTACGTCGATGGCCACTGGCGCCTGACCGGCATCGCCCGCACGCGCTTCGAGGGCGAGCAGGTGATCGCCGAGCATCTCGACGAGCTCGACACGCAGGGGCATCTGTCGCCGGACGTGTTGCGCCTGTTCGTGCTCGAGGCCGACGCCCTGACCACGCCGGGCCTGATGCGGCTGATCGCCTACCTCGACCGCAACGGCCTCGACACGCGCAGCTACCGGCTGTCGCTGTGGCGCAAGATCGTCACGCCGCTGACCGTGGTGGCCATGATGCTGTTCGCGGTGCCGTTCGTGATCGGCTCGCAGCGCGGCGGTGGCGCCGGGCAGCGTCTGCTGGTCGGCATCGTCGTCGGCCTGGTGTTCTACGTTGTCAACGAGGTCACCGCGAGCATCGGGCAGATCCTTGGCTGGGCGCCGGTGCTCGCCGCCGGTCTGCCGACGGCGGCACTGGCGGGTCTGGCGGTCTGGCGGCTGCAACGCGCGCGCTGACGCAGCCCTACACTTCGTTACGCCGGCCGGCGCGCGACGATTCATAATGCGCTTCGTGCCGCGGAGGCGCGCTGTGCCTCGGCCGCGGCGTTTACAGGAGCATGACCATGGTGGCTTCCCCCTATCGTTACGCGCCGCGGCTGCTGATGCTCACGGCGTTCGCCACGCTCGCGGCCTGTGCAGCGGCGACGCCCTACCAGCCGGCCGAGCGCGGTTACGGCTACAGCGAGCAGCGCATCGAGCAGAACCGCTATCGCGTGACGTTCACCGGCAATTCCGACACGCCCAAGCAGACCGTCGAGAACTATCTGCTGTACCGCGCCGCCGAGCTGACGCTGCAGTCCGGATATGATTACTTCGTGCTCGTCACCGACAGCACCGAGGCCAATACGCGCTATCTGCAGAGCTTCAACGGCTACTACGGTTGGGGCAGCTACTACTGGTATCCGCGCGGCATGTACGGCGGCCTCGGCACGACGACCGCCACGCCGATCACCGAGTACGAGGCGCAAGCCAACGTCGTGATGTTCGCCGGCAAGAAGAAGGACGACGACGTCAAGGCGTTCGATGCCCGCCAGGTGCGGGCCAATCTCGAGCCGCAGGTCGTGCGGCCGAAGCCGAAGCAGTAAGGAGCGCCGTCGCCGCGCCGGCACGGCCGGCCGGCGTGCTCAGGACGGGCCGGTTGCGGATCGGCCGGCTTTCGGCAGGGTGACGACGCGCGTGCCGCTGACCCAGTCCTGCGGCGCGCGCCGGCGCCCGTCGGCGAGCATGGCGAGCAGCGCGAGCGCGCTCAGCGCCGCGCAGGCCAGGCTGGTCGGTCCGGCATGCGGCAGTTCGCGCAGATGCGGCAGGCGCGCCAGCGGCGGCGTCAGGACCATGCCCCAAACCGCGAGCATCACGGCGTAGCGCGCCCCGGCTTGCAGCCATGACGGAGGCCGGTCGTCGCCGGCGAGCAACTGCAGGCGCCAGGCGCGCATGCCCAGCGTCTGACCGCCATGCGTCCAGAACCAGACGAAGAACACTAGGCCGACGGTGAACAGGTAGGCGCGCAGCACGGCCCAATGGCGCTCCGCACCGAGCGCGTCGCGCACCAGCATTTCGACCAGCAAAGCCGCCATCCACAGACCGACCAGCAACAGGCTGTCGTAGACCGCGGCGAGCAGGCGGCGCCAGAGCGGGGCAGGCGAGAGGAAGTCGGACATCGACGAGGCTGAAGACGGGAAAGGTGCCAGCATAGCCGCGGACCGACAAAAGAAAAGCCGCGGCGAGCGCGGCTTTCGGCAGGCGTAAGGGGGGCTCAGGCCGCGACCGGACGCTGTGTGCCGGCGCCCTTGCTCGGGGCAGGGCCGGCTTGCGGGTCGACACTGCGGGCTGCGGCCATCAGCAGCTGTCGCGAATTCTGGCCGTGGTCGGGGAAAGTTCCGCAGCCGACGTGCGCTTGCGGGACCAGGCGTTGCGCGCCGACCTCGATCGGCATCGTGCAGGCCGACAGCAGCTGGTCGCGCAACAGGACTGGCGCGCCTTCCATCGGGTCGCGCATGCGCAGCAGCGCGAACTCGGCCTTGCCGTAGCGGGCGAGGAAGTCGTGCGGGCGCGCCAGCGGCCGGATCCGGTCGGCGATGATCTTCATCGCCATGCTTTCGTCGCCGCCTTCGGGAAAGCGCAGCGCTCCATAGAACAGATCGAATTTCGCGCCGCTGCGGCCGCAGCGCTGGATGAAGCCGACGGCTTCCTGCTGGAACGACGCGCGGTTGCGCAGCATCGTTTCCGGGTCGTGCAGGGCGAGGATGCGCGCGCGTTCCTCCTGGGCCTGCTGCAAGCGCTCCTCGCGCAGGCGAGCCTGCTTGCGGGCATCCAGTGCCGCCAGGATCATGATCATCGTCGTCAGCAGCACCGTGAAGGCGGCGACCGGCGTCGCCGTCCAGGCGCCGGTGAGGCTGCTGGCGGCGCCGCAGATCGAGCCGACCGGAAAGCTGGCTGCGGCCATGCCGGTGTAGTGCATGCCGACGACTGCGAGGCCCATGATCAGCGCGGCGCCGAGGCGTGCCGGCATTTGCAGCCCGTCCTTCAGCCGGCGCAGGTTGAAGACGATCCACAGCGCCGTGCCGGATGCGGCGACGGCGATCATGACCGAGGCGGTGAACAGCAGCGGGTTCCAGACGATGCCCGGACGCATCTGCATCGCATACATGCCGCTGTAGTGCATGACGCTGATGCCGAGGCCCATCAGGGTGGCGCCGACGACCACGGCTTTCGGGCCCATCTCGCGGCGGCTCGCCATATACAAGGCCAGCGCCGATGCGACGATGGCGGCGGCCAGCGAGCCCAGCGTCAGCGTCAGGTCATAGCCCAGCGAGATCGGCAGCGAGAATGCCTGCATGCCGATGAAGTGCATCGACCAGATGCCGGTGCCCATCGCCATCGCGCCAAGGCCGATCCACAGCCATTGCCGCTCGGGGTTGCGGAAGATGCGATGGGCCAGATCGATCGCCGAGTACGAAGCGAACGCCGCCACCAGATACGACAGCACCACGAGGCCGGTGTCGTACTGGCCCGCGAGATAAATCGGATTCACTCATTCCCCCTGGAATGTCCCTGTTCCGGTCGCCGCAAGCTTGCTTGAAGCGGCGCGAGGTCCGCTTGCCGCTATTCCGCCCGGCGGCTCCGGCCGTCGGAAACCGATTCCGCCACTGCCGCCGGTCGGTGCTCGCGCGCCGCTCGGCCCGCGCAGCGCGGGCGGCACAGTCGCGGCGCGCGACTTGCTAAACTCGCCAACTCTTCCGATTTTCCTGCGTGGTGCCGACCGGTGCCGCGCCCAGCCGGTTCCCGTATCGCCATGTGGTTCAAGAATCTGCAGACCTATCGTCTGGCCGGCGAGTGGACGCTCGCGCCCGGTGCGCTCGAAGAGCGTCTCGCCAAGCATCCCCTGCAGCCCTGCGTTGGCCTCAACCCGCAAAGCCGCGGCTGGGTCGCGCCGGCGACCAGCCCCCAACTCGTCTATGCACAGGGCCGGCAGATGCTGATCGCGCTCGGTGTCGAGCAGAAGCTGCTGCCGTCGGCGGTCGTCAAGCAGACGGTCGATGAGCGTGCCGAGGAGCTGGCGTCCCGGCAAGGCTTCAAGCCGGGCCGCAAGCAATTGCGCGACCTCAAGGATCAGGTGATCGCCGAGCTGATGCCGCGTGCCTTCGCCAAGCGGCGCAGCACGCGCGCGTGGCTCGATCCGGTGTCGGGCTGGGTCGTCGTCGACGCCGCCTCGCCGGCGCGCGCCGAGGAACTGCTCGAAGTGCTGCGCGATGCGGTCGAAGGCCTGAGCCTGGAACTGCCGGAGCTGGCGCAGTCGCCCGGGGCGGCGATGACCGCCTGGCTCGCCGGCGGCAATGCGCCGGGCACTTTCGATCTCGATCAGGAATGCGAGCTGCGCGGCAACGACCAGACCAAGCCCACCGTTCGCTACCTGCGCCACACGCTCGACGGTGAAGAAGTGCGCAAGCACATCAGCGAGGGCAAGCTGGCGACGCGCCTGGGGCTGCGCTGGAACAATCGCGTCAGCTTCGTGCTGACCGACAAGTTCGAGGTCAAGAAGCTGCGCTTCGAGGACATCGAGAAGGCGCGCGAAGACGCGGCGACGCTAAGTCCGGAAGAGCAGTTCGATGCCGAGTTCGCGCTGATGTCCGGCGAACTGGTGGCGCTGCTCAAGGATCTGGAGCAGGCGCTCGGCGGCACGCCGGTGCGCGCGGCGGCCTGAGGCTCGGTCGCGGACCGAAGGGTCCGGACGGCTGCCCGAGCCGTCCGCCCGTTCCGCGGCACAGGTCCGGCGCTTGGGCCGGCGTCTTTGGGGTCCCACGGCTTGTCGCGGCCGGGCGACTCGCGGGCGGTTGCCCGGGCGGTCGGTTGAAGTCCGCAGGCGGCGCGGCGCCTTTGCCCTGCGTCGACAACAAAAAGCCCCGCACTTGGCGGGGCTTGCGCATTGGCGCTCCTACCCGGATTCGAACCGGGGTTTAAGCCTTGAGAGGGCTCCGTCCTAGGCCTCTAGACGATAGGAGCTTGAAACTGGATTCTCTTTGCGCCTTTTTGCGCTGCAAGAGGCCGCGTATTATACGCGCCTCATGAATTGGCTCAAGACCTTGTTTCCGCGCAGCAAGAAAATTCCCACCCCGAAACGGGTGCCGCGCGCGGAACATCCGATATCGCGCTCCCTCCTGCCGTCCGGCACGCTCAAGGTTCTTTATGGACTGAAGGATGCCGGCTACGAGGCTTACGTCGTCGGCGGTGGTGTCCGCGACCTGCTGGCCGGCATGGAGCCCAAGGATTTCGACATCGCCACCAATGCGCGACCGGAGGAGGTGCGGCAGATCTTCCGCTCGTGCCGCCTCGTCGGCCGGCGCTTCGTGATTGCGCACGTGCGCTTCGGTGACGAGATCTCCGAGGTGACGACGTTCCGCGGCCCGATCACCGAAAGCCACGAACGCGACGAGACCGGCCGCATCCTTGCCGACAACGAGTACGGCACGCTGGAGAGCGATGCGTTCCGCCGCGACTTCACGGTCAACGCGATGTACTACGACATCCGCGATTTCTCGATCGTCGATTTCGCCGGCGGACTCGACGACATCAAGGCGGGCGTGATCCGCCTGATCGGCGATCCGGAATTGCGCTATCGCGAGGACCCGGTGCGCATGCTGCGTGCGGTGCGCATCGCCAACAAGCTGAAGTTCCACATCGAGAAGCGCACGGCGGCGCCGATCCGCAAGCTCGCGCCGCTGCTGCGCGAGATTCCGGCGGCACGCCTGTTCGACGAGGTCGTCAAGCTGCTGCAGTGCCGCGACGCGGTAGCCAATCTGCGCGGCCTGCGCGAGTACGGCTTGCTGCCGCATCTGCTGCCGCACGCCGACACGGCGATGGCAAGGCCTCAGGCCTGTGATTTCATCGAACGGGCCCTGGAGAACACCGCCGAGCGGATCGCTGCCGACCAGACCGTCAGTGCGGCGTTCCTCTATGCAGCGCTGCTGTGGCCGGCGGTGCAGGCGCGCATGCAGAAGCTCTGCAACGGCGATGACGGGCACACCAACATTGCGATCGCACAGGCGTCGGACGAGATCCTTCTCGAATCGCAGCGTCACATCGTGATTCCGAAGCGCTTCTCGGTGCCGATGCGCGAAATCTGGGCACTGCAGCCGCGCTTCGACATGCGCCGCGGCGGGCGCGCGCAGCGCCTGCTGACCCATCCGCGCTTCCGCGCCGCCTATGATTTTCTCTTGCTGCGTGCGCAGTCCGGCGAGGTGTCGCAGGAGCTCGCCGACTGGTGGACGCAGGCGCAGACCGGCGGTGGTCTGCCGCCGCTGACGCAGGCCGCGGCGACCGAGGAAGGAGAGGCGCCGCGCAAGCGCCGCCGCCGCG
Organism: Solimonas variicoloris DSM 15731; assembly: GCF_000382285.1. GTDB lineage: Bacteria > Pseudomonadota > Gammaproteobacteria > Nevskiales > Nevskiaceae > Solimonas > Solimonas variicoloris. Next base: position 26,145 of record NZ_KB907937.1, read on the forward strand.
GCGGGCGCGGACGGCGGCGTCCGGGCGCTCAGCCCGTCGCGGAGTGAAGCGCCGCGCCTACATCGGGCTCGGCGCCAATCTCGGCGACCCGCCGGCGCGGCTGCGCTGGGCCTTGACCCGCTTGCGTGAACTCGGCGAGGTCGTCGCGCATTCGTCCCTGTACCGCAGCGCGCCGATGGGGCCGCGCGAGCAGCCCGAGTTCTGCAATGCGGTGGCGCGCCTCGATACCGCGATGGAGCCCGCCGAACTGATGCAGGCTCTGCTCGCGATCGAACGCGACGCCGGCCGCGTCCGCGACATCAAGTGGGGGCCGCGCACGCTCGATCTCGACCTGCTGCACGTCGAAGGATTCGTCCACGACACGCCCGAGCTGCGCCTGCCGCATCCGGGGATCGCCGAGCGCAACTTCGTGCTGGTGCCCTGGGCGGAGATCGCACCGGCGCTCGAGGTGCCCGGTCTCGGCCGCGTCGGCGAGTGTGCTGCGCGGATCGGCAACGAAGGTCTGGCGCTGTGGGATTCCGGCAATTGACCGGGCGTTCGAATGGGCTACACTGCGCCCGCTTCGCACTCGGCCGCCGGGCCGCGGGCGGCGCGCATCGGGTGTCTGCCTTAGTGGGCCGCCCTTTTCACAAAGCCCGTAAACGCCGCGCGTATGTCTTTTTGGGCCGCGCGCGTTTCCCCATCGAAGCCGCGTGCCCGCCTCGACACTGACGACGAGGCGCGACGCCGAGTCTTCCGGGAGCCCTCACATGGAAGTTGCCAAGCCCGTCAACGTCGCCGAGCTGCGCCGCATGCGCGCGGCCGGCGAGAAGATCGCCAGCCTCACCTGCTACGACGCGAGTTTCGCGCTCGTCGAGGACCGTGCCGGAGTCGACGTCATCCTCGTCGGCGACTCGCTCGGCATGGTCATGCAGGGCGGCACGACGACCACGCCGGTCACCGTCGATCATGTCGTCTATCACAGCAAATGCGTCGCCCCGCAGCTCAAGCGCGCGTTCCTGGTCGCCGATCTGCCGTTCCTGTCGTACGCCACGCTCGAGCGCGCGCTCGATGCTTCGCAGCGCCTGATGCAGGAGGGCGGGGCCAAGATGGTCAAGCTCGAGGGCGGCCGCGAGCAGGCGGCGATCGTCGAGTATCTCGCCATCCGCGGCGTGCCGGTCTGCGCGCACCTCGGCCTGCAGCCGCAGTTCGTCCACAAGATGGGGGCGTTCAAGGTCCAGGGACGCGACGACGCCGCAGCCGAGGCGATGTTGCACGACGCCAAAGTGCTGGCCGATGCCGGCGCCGATCTGCTGGTGCTCGAGTGCATCCCGTCCGAGCTCGGCCGTCGCATCACCGAGATCTCGCCAGTCCCCGTGATCGGCATCGGCGCCGGCCCGGCGACCGACGGCCAGATTCTGGTGCTGCAGGACATCCTCAATATTTCGCCGCTGGTCACCTTGGGGCGCCGTCCGCGCTTCGTGAAGAACTACATGGACGGGGCAGCGAGCATCGAGGCCGCGATTCGCGCGTACGTTGACGAGGTCAAGACCGGCGCCTATCCGGATGCCGAGCACAGCTTCGCCGAGGTTTCCAGGGCCCTGCCGGGAGCGGCGGCTTCGCTGGCGTCGCCGCCGGTCGGCGCGGCGGCCGAGACCGCGATGAAGGTGCCGCGCGCGTGATGGACACCGTTCACCATATCGACGCGCTGCGCGCACAGTTGCAGGTCTGGCGGCGCGAAGGGGCGCGGATTGCGCTGACGCCGACGATGGGCAATCTGCATGCCGGTCATCTGCGTCTCGTCGAAGCCGCGCGCCGCCGCGCCGACCGCGTCGTCGCCAGTGTCTTCGTCAATCCGTTGCAGTTCGGGCCGAACGAGGATTTCGATCGCTATCCGCGCACGCTGGAGGCCGACGCCGACAAGCTCGCCCAGGCCGGATGCGACCTGCTGTTCGCGCCGAGCGTCGCCGAGATGTATCCGCACGGCCGCGACGGCTTCACGGTGATCAGCGTGCCGCGCTATGCCGGTCTGCTTGAAGGCGCGTTCCGGCCGGGGCATTTCGATGGTGTCGCCACGGTCGTCAACATCCTGCTGACGCTGGTGGCGCCCGATGTCGCGCTGTTCGGCGAAAAGGATTACCAGCAACTGCTGGTCATCCGGCAGATGGCGCGTGATCTGCACATGCCGGTGGAAATCGTCGGCGTGCCGACCGAGCGCGAGGCGGACGGGCTGGCGCTGTCGTCCCGCAACCAGTACCTGCTGCCGGCCGAGCGGGCACAGGCGGCGATGCTGTATGCCGCCCTGCAGCGCGTCGGCGAGGCACTGCGCGCCGGCCGGCGCGACTACGCCGCGCTGTGCGCGATTGAGACCGAGCGCCTCGAGGCTGCCGGATTTCGTCCGCAATATTTGACCGTCCGGCGGCCCGACTTGAGCGAGCCGGACGCGGCCGACCACGAATTTCGCGTCCTTTTGGCATCTTTTCTGGGCAATACGAGGCTGATTGACAACATCGGTCTTATAACGGAAACGGTTTGATCATAGAGCGAAATGGGCTAGAATCGCGGCCCAGAGCTTTGTGACCATCATCACAAGCACCGGGCGTATGTCTTTGTGGGCCGCCCGCCTTTATCGAGATCCGCGAGCGCCGGCGTATGTCTTTTTGGGCCGCCGACGCAGCAACAATTCCTGAGGCCCTCCATGCAACTGCAACTGCTGAAATGCAAGCTGCATCGCGCTTGCGTGACGCACGCCGAGTTGGACTACGACGGTTCCTGCGCGATCGATGCCAAGCTCCTCGAACTGGCCAATATCCTCGAGTTCGAGCAGATCCAGATTTACAACATCACGAACGGCGAGCGTTTCACGACTTACGCCATCAAGGCCGAGCCGGGGTCGGGCATCATCTCGGTGAACGGCGCTGCCGCGCACAAGGCCGGCGTCGGTGACCGCGTCATCATCTGCGCGTTTGCGTCGATGGATGCAGCCGCGGCGCGCGTCTACAAGCCGAGCTTGGTCTATCTAGACGAAAAGAACCGCGTCGTCCGCACCGCGAACACGATTCCGGTTCAGCCCGCCGCCAGCGCGTGAAGCGCGTCGAGGCGTGGTTTCCCACGCTGATCTACTGCGAACGCCTGCAGGCGCAAGGCCTGCGGGCGTTTAATGCAGAGTTGCTCGACGAGTGCTATCGCATTCGCGAGCATGACGCAGCCGGGCGCAAGTGGTCGGAGCCGAACTATCCGCTCGGCTATACCAGCTACGGATCGCTCGACCGGCTGCACCAGTTTTCCTCGACCTTCGACACCTTGCGCCGACAGGTCGACGCGCACGTGCGACGTTACGCGAATGCGTTGCAATGGAATCTGCGCGGCGGCCGGTTGCTGATGACCGACTGCTGGATCAACATCATGCCGCGCGGTTGCGCGCACAGCTTCCATATTCACCCGCAGGCCGTGCTCAGCGGCACCTATTACGTGCGGACGCCGCGCGGCAGCAGCGGTCTGAAGTTCGAGGATCCCCGCCTTTCGAAGCTGATGGCTGCGCCGCCGCGCCGGCCTGGCGCGAAGTCACAGCAGCCTCACATCGTCTATCCGGCCAAGGCCGGACAGCTCATTCTGTTCGAAAGCTGGCTGCGCCATGAGGTGCCGGCAAGCCGCATCGACAGCGAGCGCGTCAGTATCAGCTTCAACTACCACTGGCTCTGACGCGCATTCGGGATCTGGCGCAGCTTTCACTCGTTTCGGGAGTTTTCGCGGCGCCCGCAAGTCGCTAGTCTTGGGCGCAGATGAACGCCCCCACTCCCAAGACCGCAAGCGCGATGCCGGCATGGCGCGCGCTCGTTACTCACGCAGCCGCGATGGACGGCGTGCGCATTCAAGATCTGTTCGAGCACGATCCGGCTCGAGCGCGGCACTTCGTCTGCGAGGACGTCGGGTTCTATCTCGACTACTCCAAGCAGCGCGTCAGTCGCGAAACGCTGGAGCTGCTGCTCGGGCTGGCGCGTCAGCAACAGCTCGAAGTCTGGCGCGAGCGCCTGTTCAGCGGCGCGCATATCAACGGCACCGAGAATCGCGCCGCATTGCACATGGCGCTGCGCGCGCCGTGCGTCGCCGATTTTCGTGACGCCGGACGCCGCGTCGGCGACGAAGTGCATGCCGTGCTCGATCGCATGCGGCACTTCGCCGAGCGAGTGCGCGACGGTGATTGGCGCGGTGTGACGGGCAAGCGCATCACCGACATCGTCAACATCGGCATTGGCGGTTCGGATCTCGGCCCGCGCCTGGTATGCCACGCGCTCGGGCCGATGATCGATGGTCCACGGCCGCATTTCGTCGCCAATGTCGACGGCGCCGAGTTGCATGCGGTGCTGTCGCGGCTGCGGCCCGAGACAACTTTGTTCATCGTCGTCAGCAAGACTTTCAACACGCAGGAGACCCTGGCCAACGCGCTGCACGCGCGCGCGTGGCTGGCGTCGTCGCTCGACATCGAATCGGTCAGCAAGCATTTCGTCGCGGTCTCGACCAATCGCGAAGCCGTCGAAGCTTTCGGGATCGACGCCGATCATATGTTCGGCTTCTGGGATTGGGTCGGCGGCCGCTATTCGCTGTGGAGCGCCGTGGGTCTGAGTGCGATGCTGGCGCTTGGCCCGACGCGTTTTTCAGAGCTGCTGCGCGGCGCGCACAGCATGGACGTGCATTTCCGGCGTGCGCCGCTCGATCACAATCTGCCGGTGCTGATGGGTTTGTTGTCGGTCTGGAACGGCAATTTCCTGGGCACGACCAGCCACGTGCTGGCGCCGTACGCGCAGCGCCTGTCGCTGTTCTCGTCCTGGGCGCAGCAGCTGGAGATGGAGTCGAACGGCAAGCGCGTCACGCGCGACGGCGTCGCCGTCGACTATGCGACGACTCCGGTGCTGTGGGGCAGTGTCGGCACCAACGCCCAGCACGCCTATTTCCAGATGCTGCACCAGGGGCCGGCGGTGCACCCCGTCGACTTCATCCTGCCGGTTTTCGCCGATCATCCGTTTCGCGACATGCATCGCAAGCTGATGGCCAACTGCCTGGCGCAGGCTTCGGCGCTGATGCGCGGCAAGAGCGCCGACGAGGTACGCGCCGAACTGCGGGCCAAGGGCCTGGAGGGCGCCGCCCTGGAGGCGGCCGTTCCGCATCGCGTGTTTCCGGGCAACCGGCCGAGCAACACGCTGCTGATGCCACGGGTCGATCCTTTCCATCTCGGCGCCTTGCTGGCGCTCTACGAGCACCGCACCTTCGTGCAGAGCGTGCTGTGGGGCATCAACGCGTTCGATCAATGGGGCGTCGAATTCGGCAAGCAGCTGGCGAACCGCATCCTCGACGGGCAGGCGGATGGTCCGCTCGATCCGTCGACGGAAGAACTGATGCGCAAGCTGCGCCTCAACGCGAGCTGAGTCGCGACGGCGCCGTTTCGATTGTTGCGGATCGCTGACGCTCGAGCGCCCATGCGACGTGCTCGCGCACGGTTTCGTCAGGGTCGTCGAGGCGACCCCGCAAGGCGGCAACGATCTCCTCGGTGGCCGGCGCGTTGCCGAGTGCGACCGCCAGATTGCGCAGCCAGCGGGCATAGCCGGCACGGCGCAGTGCCATGCCTTCGGTGCGGCGCAGCCATTCGGATTCGTCCCAGGCGAACAGCGTGAGCAGCTGCGGCGCATCGAGTCCGTGGCGTGGTGCGAAATCGACCTCGGGACTGCGCTGCGCGTAGCGGTTCCAGGGGCAGACCAGCTGGCAATCGTCGCAGCCGAAGATGCGGTTGCCGATCAGCGGCCGCAGGTCCGGCGGGATCGAGCCGTGATGCTCGATCGTCAGATAGGAGATGCAGCGCCGCGCGTCGAGCCGGTACGGCGCGATGATGGCCTGGGTCGGGCAGATCCGAATGCAGGCCGAGCAGCGGCCGCAAAGGTTGTCGGCTGGCGGCGATGCGTCGGGCGGTAGCTCGAGATCGGTATAGATCTCGCCGAGGAAAAACCATGAACCGACCGTGCGGTTGAGCACGAGCGTGTTCTTGCCGATCCAGCCGAGCCCGGCATTGCGTGCGTATGCCTTCTCGAGCGCCGGAGCGCTGTCGGCAAGCACGCGGTAGCCGTGTGGTCCGACCGCAGCTTCGATGCGGCGGCCCAGTTTGAGCAGGCGGCTTCGTACCAGCTTGTGATAGTCGCGACCCAGCGCATAGCGTGAGATGTAGGCCTTGCTCGCATCGCCGAGCACCGCATCGGCGGCAGCGGCATCGCCTCGGTAGTTCATGCGCACCGAGATCACGCTCAGCGTGCCCGGGCGGAGACGCTGCGGATGTTCCCGTAGCGGCAGGTCGCGCGCGAGCCACGCCATCTGGCCGTGGAAGCCTTCGGCCAGCCAGTCGCGCAGGTGCTGAAGGTCCTCGCCGAGTTCGAGACGCGCGATGCCGGCGTCGGCGAAGCCGCATTCCTGTGCCCAGGACCGGATATCGGTCACGAGTCGCTGTGGGTCGGGAACGGGCATCGGTACGGCGGGGCGAAGGGCTGAAACGCGATTGTATGCGGGTGCCGCGCGGACGGCTCTTATACTGTCGGACATGGACGATATCGCTCGGCGACTCTATACGGCGGCCCAGGCGCGTGAGCTGGATCGGCGTGCGATCCAGGATTTCGGGATCTCCGGATACACCCTGATGCAGCGCGCGGCGCGTGCCTGCTGGGCCGCCGTGCAGCAACGCTGGCCGCGCGCGCGGTCGCTGGCGGTCATCTGCGGCAGCGGCAACAACGGCGGTGACGGTTACGAGCTCGCGCGGCTGGCCCGCGCGGCCGGCTGGATCGTGCAGCTCTACGCCGTGAGCGGCGAGCCCCGCCAGGGCGACGCGGCGCTCGCTTGCGCGGCCTGGAAAGGCGATGGCGGTGCAGTGCTGCCGATGCCGACCTGTTTGCCGGCCACCGATGTCGTGGCCGACGCCTTGTTCGGCACGGGCCTGAGCCGGACGCTGGACGATGCATCGAAGCTGGCGATCACGGCGATCGCACAGGCGCGCGCCGCCGGCGCAGGCGTGGTGGCGATCGACATTCCCTCCGGGCTCGATGCGACGCGCGGCGCGGCCGACTACGGAGCCGTGGTGCAGGCGGATCTGACGGTCACCTTCATCGGCCGCAAGCTGGGCCTGCATACCGGGCAGGGGCCTGCCGTCTGCGGCGCGGTGCAATTTGCCGGGCTTGAGCTCGGCCCCGAGGTTCATGAAGGGATGGCGCCGGCTGCGCGCTTGCAGGCCGCGGTCGATCTCGATGCCGTGCTGCCGCCGCGCGTCCCGACCGCGCACAAGGGCGAGCACGGACACGTTCTCGTGGTTGGCGGCAATCTCGGCATGATGGGGGCGGCGCTGCTGGCCGGGCGTGCCGCACTGCGTGCCGGTGCGGGGCTGGTCAGCATCGCCACGCGCCACGAGCACGCGGCGATGCTCACGGCGGTGCAGCCGGAGCTGATGTGCCATGGCATCGAGGATGCCGCCGGCTTGCGGCGACTGATGGCGCGCGCGACAGTCGTGGCGATCGGCCCCGGGCTTGGCACCGACGATTGGGCGCGCCTGCTGTGGACAGAGGTCATGGGTTCGAGCCAACCGCGCGTGCTCGATGCCGACGCGCTGAATCTGCTGGCGGCGGCGCCGGCGACCGTGCTCGGCGATACGGTACTCACGCCGCATCCGGGCGAGGCAGCACGTCTGCTGGGCGCGACGTCCGCGGCCGTGCAGTCCGATCGGGCGGCGGCGCTGCATGCCCTGCAGACGCGTTATGGCGCGGCCGTCGTGCTCAAGGGGGCCGGCACCATGGTCAGCGGCGTTGCGCCGCTCGTCTGCCCGTTCGGCAATCCCGGCATGGCCGTCGGCGGTATGGGCGATGCGCTGACCGGCATCATCGCGGCGCTGCGGGCGCAGGGGCTGGCCGCAGCGCTCGCGGCACAGGCCGGTGTGCTCGCGCATGCGCTGGCCGGCGACGCGGCGGCGTCGGCCGGTGAGCGCGGCCTGTTGCCGAGCGACCTGATCGATCGCCTGCGCACGATCGTCAATCCCGTGCGCAGGGGAATGTCGTGAGAATCGAGCAGGTTCTGGCCGACAGCGCAGCGACTGAAGCGCTGGGGGGCGTGCTGGCGCGCGTGCTGGCGGGTGGCGGCGTCGTGTACCTGCGCGGCGATCTCGGCGCCGGCAAGACGACGCTGGTGCGTGGTCTGCTGCGGGCGCTGGGCGTCGCCGGTGCGGTGCGCAGTCCCACGTACACCTTGCTGGAGATCTATGAGCTCAGCGGACGTCCGCCGATCCTGCACATGGACCTCTATCGTCTGCACGACCCTGAAGAACTGGTCGCGATCGGCGTTCGCGATTTTTCGCCGGAGCGCAGCCTCTGGCTCGTCGAATGGCCGGAGCGCGGCGAGGGCTTCCTGCCGGCCCCGAACGTGTGCGTCGATCTGTCCGATGCCGGCCACGGGCGTCGGGCCTGTCTGCAGAGCGATGACGCTGGCCTGATGGCCGAGCTGTGCGCGCAGCTGGGTACGAGCGCTCCCGCAGATTCGAGCCCTTCATGAAGAATGATCGCTATCTTCATGTTTGGACGGATTAAAATTTGCGGTTGAATAAAAAATAGGCTACTGTTCCGGCCAAATCCGCGAGGAAGGGATGTATGCGTTGGGGGATCGGACTGGCGCTCCTGTTCGCTGCGCCGCTGCTGCAGGCGGCGGAGCTGAAGGATTTGCGCGTCTGGGACGGCCCGGATTCGACGCGCGTCGTCTTTGACATCAGCGCGGCGAGCCGGCCGACGGTCTTCACGCTCGCCAACCCGGATCGTGTGGTTGTCGATCTGTCCGGTCTCGATGCCGCGAGCATCAAGCGTGCGTCGCGCGCGCTTCCCAAAGGATTCGTCAAGCAGATCCGCAGCGGTCCGCGGGATGACGGCATTCGCGTCGTGCTCGACGTCACCGGTAGCGTCGACGCCAAGAGCTTCGAACTGGCGCCGAACGAAGAGTACGGACACCGCGTTGTCGTCGATCTTGTCCGCAACAGTGCCGCATCCCCTGGCGATTCCGAGACCGCTGCGCCGGTGCCCGCACCCGCGGCAGTGCCGCCGGCTGCCAGCACGAGTGGCGGGACCCGTCTGCAGGATAAGCCGATCGTCGTCGCGATCGATGCGGGACATGGCGGCGAAGATCCCGGCGCGCGCGGCGCTTCGGGCCTTCAAGAAAAAGATGTTTCGCTGTCGATTGCGCGCAAGCTGGCTTTGCTGATCAATACGCAGCCGAACATGCGCGCCGTGCTGACGCGCGATGGAGACTACTACGTCGGCCTGCGCCAGCGCGTCGAGATTGCGCGCAAGCACCAGGCCGATATGTTCGTGTCGGTCCACTGCAATGCGTTCACGAAACGGGAGATGCAGGGCACGGCGGTTTATGTGCTGAGCGATCGCGGCGTCACCAACGAACAGGCCCGCTGGCTCGCAAACAAGGAAAACGCGGCCGATCTGGTCGGCGGCGTCGAACTGCACGGCAAGGACAACGATCTGGCTGCGGTCCTGATCGATCTGTCGCAAAGCGCGACCATGGAGGCCAGCTTCGATATCGGCTCGCGCATCCTGCGCTCGATGGGGCAGGTCAATAATCTGCAGAAGTCGGATGTCCAGCAGGCCGCTTTCGTCGTGCTCAAGGCGCCGGACATTCCGTCCGTGCTGGTCGAGACGGCCTTCATCACCAATCCGCACGAGGAAAAATTGCTCGCCAGCGAGGACTATCAGGGCAAGCTGGCAGCCAGCATCTTCACCGGCGTCAAGGGTTACTTCCAGACCTACCGACCGAAGCAGCAGCTGGTCGAAGTTTCGCCGCGCTTCACGAAGGTCGCCACCAAGGCTGCGCAGGACTGATCCTGTCTGCGCAGGCTCATGCGCGGCGTACCTTTCCTCGAAATTCGGGCTTGCACACCGCAACTACACGGAGCAGGCCGAATCCGAGTTGAGCACAGCCGCGAGATGAAGCAGTGCGGAGCCCATAAAAAAGCCCCTCTTGCGAGGGGCTTTTCGTAAAGATATTCCCGCAGTCATCAAAAGCTTGACCGCTGCGACGGCTTAGTCTTCGTGAAGTGTTCCCGGAGGCCTTCGATCGGGCCGCCCATTCGGCCAGGATTCGACGAGCCGGGGAGGCTGATGTAAGGATTGCCGGTGCCGCTGGCCGTGCTTAGGCCCGCGAAGTCAATACCAAGGCCGGCACTGCCGCTGGTCCCGCTGCTGCCGCTGCTGCCGGATTGTGCCATCGCCGGAAGCGACGCGCCGGCCACGATTGCCGCGAAGGCGATCTTGATGAGGGTGTGCTTGCGCATGTGCTGCCTCCTTAGTTGAACGCAAAACCGACGCCGACCGAACCGGCGAACTCGACGTCGCCGCCGTAACGCTCGCCGAGGTTGGTGGCACCGAGCGTGACCGTCAGCGGGAACGAGCGGAACGGGGCAACCGAAACCGCCGCGTTGGTGAAGCGGCCGGTGTACTCGGCGATCACCGAAATCTGCTGCGTGAAGTAGAACGCGGCCGAACCGAACACGTTGGCGCCGCTCTTGTTCGGTTCGTTGTAGATCTCATCGCCGATGCCGATGTTCAGGATCGTCGCGAACTGGCCGACCGGCAGCATCTTGCTGGCGACCGCATAGACACTCGACTTGTTCGAGTTCTTGTAGCTCTCGCTGCCCCAGCGGCCGGTGCCGTTGACGCCGACGGCGAACGAGGCGAAGCCCGGCAGATTGGTGTGCAGTTTCAGGCCGATCGATCCGGCTTCGCCGAAGCCGTCCGAAGCGCCCTTGTCGCCGAACAGCGAAGCCGCGACCGCCGAGACTTCCAGCGCCGCGTACTTGTCCGGATCGCCGAGACCGAAAGCGACGCCCAGCGAGCCATCGGCATCATCCGTGTTGCAATCGCAGGTCTGGCCATAGACGCCAGCGCCGAACGTACCCCAGCGCGCGCCGAAAGCGACCGGAGCCTGCAGGGCCGGTGCGGCGAAGCCTTTCAGTTCGCTGGCGGCGGCGCTAGCGGCTTCGGAGCCGCTCTGGGCCCACGCCGGCGCGCTTGCGAGCATCAGGGCGCCCGTTACCAGAACCGTCTTATTCTTTACCTTCATAACCGTGATTCCCCTGTGGTTGGCTCGTACGGCACGCTTCGATGCGTTTGTTGCGCCGCCGCGAAACACTCTAGTGTTTCAGATATCCAAATACAAGGCCCGAATTGGGGTGTGGAGCGTAGTGCGCAGGCGCCACAAATCTTCGTTGGGGCATAGGCTTACGCGACACTGACCGAATTCATCTTGCGATGCAAGAAAATCGGATTCGAATTGTGCCGCGGAGCACAGTTCGTACTCTTCAACGGGATGCGAACGCGGAACGTCGCAATTGCCGTACCCTGGGCAGGGCGTCGCAGGCGCCTTGATAGGCGAGATCGAAGCCATGCAAGGCGCGCGCTGCGGTCTCCGAATCCTGATCTTCACGCAGGACGAACGCGTCGATGCCGACGCGCGCCATGCTCTGCAGCTGATCAGCGACCACCGCCGAGCCGCGTGCACGAATCTGCCCACGATAGCCGAGCCGGCTGCGCAGCAGGCGCGCCTGGCTGTAGGCGCGCCCATCGGCGAACGCGGGGAACCATAGCTCGATCATCGGGCATGCCAGCAGCGAGTCGGGCAGCGTCGTGACGTCGATCGTATTGGCAAGCCGGACCGCGACCTTAGATCCGGTCGCCGCAAGCGCGTGCGTATCGCGATGCCAACGTTCGAGCGATACCACGATCGCATCCGCCGACGCCGGCAGCGGCGCGTCGTCGGCGAGTTCCTGGTATTCGTCCGTGGCAAGGCGCCCGTCGAGCAGCAGAACGTTCACGCCGCAACTCCGTCTTCCGCATAGATGCGGGTTTTGAACGGCGTCATGCCGATGCGGCGATAGCACTGCAGGAACGATTCATCTTCCGAGTGCCGTTGCTCCATGTAGACGGCGATGATCCGTTCGACGGCCTCGGCGATGTCGGCGCGGCTGATCGCCGGACCGGTGCGGTCGCCGAGGCTTGCGTCATCCTCGGCCGAGCCGCCGAGCGTGACCTGGTACCACTCCTCGCCGTGCTTGTCGACGCCGAGGATGCCGATGTGGCCGACGGTGTGGTGGCCGCAGCCGTTCATGCAGCCCGACATCTTGATCTTGATGTCGCCGATGTCGTACAGGTAATCGAGCGACTCGAAGCGGTCGGTGATGTCCTGTGCGACGCCGATCGAGCCGGCGTTGGCGAGCGAGCAATAGTCGAGGCCGGGGCAGCAGATCATATCGGTCAGCAGGCCGATATTCGGGGTCGCCAGATCGTACTGGCGCAGTGCCTGCCAGACGGCGTAGACGTCGCTCTGCCGCACTTCGGCGAGCACGAGGTTCTGGTCGTGCGTGGCGCGCGCTTCGCCGAAGCTGTAGCGCTCAGCCAGATCGGCGAGGATGTCGAGCTGCTCGGCCGAGACATCGCCGGGCACGCCGTTACGCGGCTTCAGCGACACGAACACGATCTTGTAGCCGTCGACGCGATGATCCTTGACGTTGCGCTTGGCGAAGGCGGCGAAGGCACTGTCCTGGCGCAGGTGCGCGGCGAAGCTCGCATCGTCGGCAGCGCCCTGGTCGTACGGGTGCTCGTCGAAGTGCGACTTCATGCTCTCGATGTCTTGCGCGTCGAGGCGCAGCTCGCCATCGCGGATCTGCGCCCACTCGGCCTCGACGAGTTCGGTGAACTTCGCCGGCCCCAGCTCCTTGACGAGAATCTTGATGCGTGCGCGGTGAATGTTGTCGCGGCGGCCCAGGCGGTTGTACACGCGCAGCACCGCTTCGAGGTACGAGAGCAGATCGAGTTCCGGCAGGAATTCGCGGATCGGATGGCCGAGCATCGGCATGCGGCCGAGGCCGCCGCCGACATAAATCGTGTAGCCGAGCTCGCCGGCCGCGTTGCGGACGATGTGCACGCCGATGTCGTGTACCTGCGTCGCAGCGCGATCGGTCTTGGTCGCCGAGAAGGCGATCTTGAACTTGCGCGGCAGCCAGTTGAATTCGGGGTGGAACGTCGCCCACTGCCGCGTCAGCTCGCAATACGGGCGCGGATCGACGAGCTCGTCGCGGGCGGCGCCGGCGAGATGGTCGGAGGTGATGTTGCGGATGCAGTTGCCCGAAGTCTGGATCGCGTGCATCTGCACGCTGGCCAGATCGGCAAGGATGTCCGGCACGCGCTCGAGCTGCGGCCAGTTGTACTGGATGTTCTGGCGCGTCGTGAAATGGCCGAAACCCTTGTCATACTCGCGCGCGATGTGCGCCAGCATGCGCAGCTGCCGGCCGGCGAGCAGGCCGTACGGGATCGCCACACGCAGCATCGGCGCGAAGCGCTGGATGTACAGGCCATTGCGCAGGCGCAGGGCCCGGAACTCTTCGTCCGGGATCTGTCCGGCCAGAAAGCGGCGGGTCTGGTCGCGAAACTGTGCGACGCGTTCGTCGACGAGCTTCTGGTCGTAGGAGTCGTAGCGGTACATGGCGGTGTCCTGCGCGGGACGCGCATTATCCGGGTTCCCATCCGGCGCGGCGGAATTCCGATCTTGAAGTTATAAGCTCATGCCGAACGGTTATTGGGCATCGGGCAGGGACTTCATCAATTCTTCGGACCTCTTTTGCCGCTGCTCGGCATCGGCGATCGCGCTGATCTCATCGACGACCTCGCGCGTCAGGTGCGGGGCGAACAGCTTCAGGAAGTCATACATGTATCCGCGCAGGAACAGTCCGCGCCGGAAGCCGATATGCGTGACGCTGTCTTCGAACAAATGATCGGCCGGCAGGCAGACGAGGTCGCGGTCGGTCTTCTCGTCGAACGCCATGCTGGCGATGATGCCGACGCCCAGGCCGAGGCGTACGTAGGTCTTGATGACGTCGGCGTCGACGGCCGTCAGCACTACGTCCGGCTTCAGGCCGCGCGCGGCGAAGGCCTGGTCGAGCTTCGAGCGGCCGGTGAAGCCGAAGGTGTAGGTGATGATCGGATGCGCGGCGATGTCCTGCAGCGTCAGCCGCGACTTGCCGGCGAGCGGATGGTCCGGGCGTACCAGGACCGCGCGGTTCCAGTGGTAGCAGGGCAGCATCACCAGCGTTTCGAAGTGATGCATGGCCTCGGTCGCGATCGCGAAATCGGCCTGGCCTTCGGCCGCCATTCTTGCGATCTGCGGCGGCGAGCCCTGGTGCAGGTGCAGGCTGACGCGCGGATAGAGCTGCCGGAACGGCTGGATCACCCGCGGCAGGGCATAACGCGCCTGCGTGTGGGTGGTGGCGATCGCCAGATCGCCGCGGTCGGCGTCGTGGAATTCCTCGGCGACGCGCTTGATGTTCTCGACCTCGGCGAGCAGGCGCTGCGTGCAGTCGAGAATGCGCTGGCCTGCCGGCGTGATCTCGGACAGATGCTTGCCGTTGCGCACGAAGATGTCGACGCCGAGTTCGTCCTCGAGCATGCGGATCTGCTTGCTGACGCCGGGCTGCGACGTGAACAGGGCTTCGGACGCGGCCGTGACGTTGAGGCCGCGCTGGGCGACTTCGTGGATGTAATGCAGCTGCCGGAGTTTCATGGCGGCCTCATATTCGGAAACAGAATAAAAGTATAGTCCGCTATTCCGGAATCTTCGACGGTTCGGGCGTCGATATACCTAAAAAATCAAATGCAAGAACTCGGCTTCATATTGGCAGGACTGGTGGTGGGCACCGCGGTCGGTGCGACCGGTGTTGGCGGCGGATCGCTGATGACGCCGATCCTGATCCTGTTCTGCGGCATCAAGCCGGCGATCGCCGTCGGCACCGATCTGCTCTACGCGAGCCTCAGCAAGGCGTTCGGCGTGGTCCTGCATCGCCGCAACGGCACGGTCAACTGGCGGCTGGTCGGCATGCTGTCGGCCGGCAGCGTGCCGGCGACAATCGTTACGCTCGTGGTACTCCGTCAGGTTCCGGCCGGGCCCGGGCTCGATCATCTGATCAAGCTGGTGCTGTCGGCGGCGATCATCGTCACCGCCACCTTCACCCTGCTGCAGGAGCCGCTGTTGCGCTGGATGCAGCGCAGCGGTCTGGCCATGAGCGCGGCGATGCTCGAGCGTCTGCAGGCGCCGCTGACGCTGCTCTCCGGAGCGCTGATCGGTACGCTGGTGACGATTTCCTCGGTCGGCGCCGGGGTGATCGGCATGATGCTGCTGCTGTTGCTGTACCCCAAGGAACGGCCAATCGTGCTGATCGGTTCCGACCTCGCACATGCGGTCCTGATCACCGGCATCGCCGGCCTGGGACATGCCGGCATCGGCTCGGTGGACTACCGCATGCTGGGGCTGCTGCTGGTGGGGGCCTTGCCCGGCATCTGGCTCGGCACCCGGCTGGGCTTTCGCCTGCCGCCGCGCCTGCTCAAGCGGCTCGTCGCCGCCTTTCTGATCTTCATCGGCGGCACGATGGCGGCCAAGGCGATCGCCGGCTGAACGCTTCGACACGCTAAGCTTCGCGCATGTCCGCCGATTCCGATGCCTGGCCGTACTTTCCCGTTTTCATCCGTCTGCGTGGCGAGCCGGTGCTGCTGGTGGGCGGCGGCGCGGTCGCTGCACGCAAGCTGCAGGCCTTGCGGCGTGCGCAGGCGCAGGTCGACATCGTCGCCGCCGTGCTCGAAGCCGAGGTGCGCGCAATCGTCGAGGCGGGACAGGCCCGCTGGCTGGCGCCGCACTTCGCGCCTGACCAGGTCGAGGGGCGGCGGCTTGCCATTGCCGCAACCGACGATCCCGTGCTCAACGCTGCCGTCGCCGAGGCGGCCGAGCGCGCCAATGTGCCGGTCAATGTCGTCGACGACGAGGCGCGCAGCCGCTTCATCGTGCCGGCCGTCGTCGATCGCCGGCCGCTGCTGGTCGCGATCTCGAGTGGCGGCGCGGCGCCGGTGCTGGCGCGGCGTCTGCGCGAGCGCATCGAATCGCTGCTGCCGTCCGGCCTCGGCCGGCTCGCCCGCTATCTGCAGAGCCGGCGTGCCCGCGTGCGCGGCACGGCGCACGTGCAGAAGCGCGCGATCTGGGAGCAGTTCCTGGATGGCCCCGGTGCCGAGGCGGCGCAACGCGGCGACGAATCCGCCGCCGACGCCGCACTCGAGCGGCTGATCGGCGGCGCGCCGCCGGCTGGCGAGGTCTATCTGGTCGGCGCCGGCCCGGGCGATCCGGATCTGCTGACCTTCCGCGCGCTGCGCCTGATGCAGCAGTGCGACGTCGTGCTCTACGATCGCCTGGTGTCGCCCGGCGTGCTCGACCTCGTGCGGCGCGATGCCGAGCGCCTCTTCGTCGGCAAGTCCCGCAACCGGCATACCGTGCCGCAGGAGGAGATCAACGCCGAGCTGGTCCGTCAGGCCCGCGCCGGCCGGCGCGTGCTGCGCCTCAAGGGCGGCGACCCGTTCATCTTCGGACGCGGCGGCGAAGAGATCGAAACGCTGATGGCCGAAGGGATCGCTTTTCAGGTCGTGCCCGGCGTGACGGCCGCCGCCGGCTGCGCGGCCTACGCCGGCATTCCGCTGACGCACCGCGATTACGCGCAGTCCTGCGTGTTCGTGACCGGACACGCGCGCAAGGACGGCCAGCTCGAACTGCACTGGGATCAGCTCGCGCGTCGCGGGCAGACCGTGGTGTTCTACATGGGCCTGCAGACGCTGCCGCAGATCTGCGCCGAGCTGCGCGCGCACGGCCTGCCGCCCGACTGGCCGGCCGCAGTGGTGTCGGACGGCACCTCGCCGGCGCAGCGCGTCATCGCCGCCACGCTCGACACGCTGCCGGAGGCTGTCGCCGCCGCCGAGCTGCACGGTCCGACCCTGCTGATGGTCGGCGAAGTCGTGAAGCTGCGCGAAAAGCTCGACTGGTTTCGCGGTCGCGCGGCGGCCGGCGTCTAGTTAGCCGCCGGTGCTGCCGCGCTTGGCCTCGTCGAGATCGCGCGAACGCAGGCGCTTCTGGATCGCGCGCAGGATGCCGGCGGTGTCGAGGCCGGCCTGCGCCAGCAATTCTTCGCGCGTGCCGTGCTCGACGAACTGGTCGGGCAGGCCGAGGTTCAGTACCGGCACCGTGTGATGCTGGGCGACCAGCACTTCGTTGACGCCGGAGCCGGCGCCGCCGAGGCGGACGTTGTCCTCGATCGTCACCAGCAGGTCGTTCTCGTTGGCGAGTTCGAGGATCAGCTCGGCGTCGAGCGGCTTGACGAAGCGCATGTCGGCGACCACGGCGTCGAGGATCTCGGCGGCTTCGAGCGCCGGCTGCACCATCGCGCCGAACGCCAGGATCGCGACGCGCGGACGGCGGCGGCCGTGCGCTTCGCGGACGATGCGGCCCTTGCCGACGGCGAGCGGCCGGGCCTCGTGCTCGGGGACCAGGCCGATGCCATTGCCGCGCGGATAGCGCACGGCGCTGGGCTGCGCCAGCGTCAGGCCGGTCGACAGCATGCGCCGGCACTCGTTCTCGTCCGACGGCGCCATCACCACCAGATTCGGGATGCAGCGCAGGTAGGAAAGATCGAAGCTGCCGTGATGCGTGGCGCCGTCGGCGCCGACCAGGCCGCCGCGATCGATCGCGAACAGCACCGGCAGATTCTGGATCGCGACGTCGTGAATCAGCTGGTCGTAGCCGCGCTGCAGGAAGGTCGAATAGATCGCGCAGACCGGCTTCATGCCCTCGCAGGCGAGGCCGGCGGCGAGCGTCACCGCATGCTGCTCGGCAATGCCGACATCGAAATAGCGCGCCGGGAAGCGCTGCGCGAACTGCACCAGACCCGAGCCTTCGCGCATCGCCGGCGTGATGCCGACGACCAGACGATCGCGCTCGGCGGCGCGGCACAGCCAGTCGCCGAACACCTGCGTATAGGTCGGCGCGGATTCGCTCTTCTTGGCCGGGAACGCGCCGGTGACCGGGTCGAACTGGGTGATGCCGTGATACTTGATCGGGTCGGCCTCGGCCGGCGCAAAGCCCTTGCCTTTGACGGTGACGACGTGCAGCAGCTGCGGGCCGCGCGCGTTCTTCAGACCGTCCAGCGCCTGCATCAGCGCCGGCAGGTCATGGCCGTCGACCGGACCCGAATAGCGGAAGCCGAAGGTCTCGAACATCGCGCCCGGATGGTCGAGGTGGGCTTCGTTGTGGGCGGCGCGCGGTGCGCGGGCTGCGTGCGGCGCCTTCATGCCGAGCTTCTGCATCAGGCGCGCCGAGTGGTCGCGCAGGGCGCCGACGTTCTCGGAGATCGACATGTCGTTGTCGTTGTAGATCACCAGCATGTCGAGGCCGAGATGACCGGCGTGGTTCAGCGCCTCGAAGGCCATGCCGGCAGTCATGCCGCCGTCGCCGATCACCGCGACCACGCGGCGCGTCTCTTCCTTCAGGCGCGCCGCGGCGGCCATGCCGGCGGCGGCCGAGATCGAAGTCGACGAGTGACCGACGCCGAAGGTGTCGTACTCGCTTTCGGCGCGCAGGCAGAACGGCGCCAGGCCGCCGAGGCGGCGGATCGTCTCCAGGCGCGCGCGCCGGCCGGTCAGCATCTTGTGCGGGTAGGCCTGGTGGCCGACGTCCCAGACGATGCGGTCGTGCGGGGTGTCGAGGCAGTAGTGCAGGGCGAGCGAGAGCTCGACGGTGCCGAGGTTGGCGGCGAAGTGGCCGCCGATCCGGCCCAGCGTCTCGATCAGGTAACGCCGCATCTCGACCGCGAGCGCCGGCAGCTCGTCGGCGGGCAGCTGGCGCAGTTCATCCGGCGTCTGGATGCGCCCGAGCAGGGCGTATCCGGGAATATCGGTCATGAAGTTTCTTATGTGCCCGAGGGCACCCTGTGCTGAAAGCAGTACGGGATTATCGGCCAAGGGGCTGCCCCGAACCAGTGCGTGAACGGCACTGTGGCTCAGTGGTCGCGGCCCTCGATATGGCGGGACAGCCACAGCAGGGGCTCCGCGCTGTCATTGAACAGCGCCAACGCCGCCCGCGCCGAGGCGAACAGCTCGGCGGCGCGGGCCTTGGCCGCCGGCAGGCCCATGACCGACGGGTACGTCGACTTGAGGCGGGCCTCGTCCTTGCCCGCCGTCTTGCCGAGCGCCGCCGAGCTGGCCTCGATGTCGAGCACGTCGTCCTGGATCTGGAAGGCCAGGCCGATGCACTTGCCGTAGTGATCGAGCGCGTCGCGCGCCTCGGCGCGCAGCGCCGGCGCGGCGGCGCAGGCGAGCCGCAGGCAGGCGCGGATCATCGCGCCGGTCTTGTGGACGTGCAGGGCTTCGAGTTCGGCCAGGGTCAGCTGACTGCCCTCGGAGGCGAGGTCGACGGCCTGGCCGCCGACCATGCCGCGCGAGCCGGCGGCCTCGGCGAGCAGGTCGACCATCTGAACGCGCTGTTCGGCGGACAGCCCGGCCTCGCGGTCGGCGACGAGGACCTGGAAGGCCAGCGCCTGCAGGCCGTCACCGACCAGGATCGCGGTCGCTTCGTCGTAGGCCTTGTGCGTCGTTGGCCGGCCGCGGCGCAGGTCGTCGTCATCCATGGCCGGCAGGTCGTCGTGGACCAGCGAGTAGACGTGGATCAGCTCGATCGCGCAGGCCGGCGCGTCGAGCGCGCGCGCCGGCAGGCCGAGCACTTCGCCGGCCGCGTACACCAGCAGCGGGCGCAGGCGCTTGCCGCCGTCGACGGCGTAGCGCATCGCCTCGTGCAGGCGCGCCGGATAGCAGCTCGCCGGCGGCAGCGCGCGTTCGAAGGCGGCCTGCAGGCGTTGCCGGTAATCCTCGACGCGCGCGGCGAACGGCGCGTTCACGGGCCTGCGTCCTCGTCTGCATCGTCATCGCCGTCGTGGTCGCTGGCGAGCAGGTCATGCACTTTCAGTTCGGCGTGTTCGAGCGAGCCGCGGCACTGGCGGGTCAGCGCCACGCCGCGTTCGAACAGGCGCAGCGACTCGTCGAGGCGCAGATCGCCGCGCTCGAGCGTCTGCACGATGCTTTCGAGCTCCTTCATCGCCTCCTCGAACTGGCCGACCGGGTCGGCGGACGGAGCGGGGGCGGGCGGCGGAACCGGGTTTTTGGCGGGCATGTTGAGCGCGGCTCGCGAGAGCCGGAGACGAAAGAGCCGTAGTGTAATCGCCGCCGGGCGCATCCAGAACGTCGCGGGCCGCAGCGGCGGTACCGGAACGGGCGGCGCAGGCGCGCGCCTGCGTGCCCGAGAACGGCGGCGAGGGCAATCTTGCCGAGGCGCGACGCATTGGCTACCTTCGCGCGTCCGCAACGCGACCCCCTCCGATGGCCAGCAACAATCAGTACAGCGCCGAAGCAATTGAAGTCCTTCAGGGTTTGGATCCGGTGCGCAAGCGCCCGGGCATGTATACGGACACCCAGCGCCCGAACCATCTCGCCCAGGAAGTGATCGACAACGCGGTCGACGAGGCGCTCGCCGGCTATTGCAAGAACGTCACCGTCACCGTCCACGACGACGGCTCGCTCGAAGTTGCCGACGACGGTCGCGGCATGCCGGTCGACATTCACCCGGTGCACAAGGTCACCGGCGTCGAGCTGATCCTGACCAAGCTGCATTCGGGCGCCAAGTTCTCGAACAAGCAGTACCAGTTCTCGGGCGGCCTGCATGGCGTCGGCGTCTCGGTCGTCAACGCGCTGTCGAATCGTCTCGAAGTGCGCGTGTTCCGCGACGGCACCGAGCATCTGATCGTGTTCAAGGACGGCGAAGTCGCCGAGAAGCTGAAGCCGGTCGGTACGGTCGCTAGGAACAAGCGCGGCACCACCGTGCGCTTCTGGGCCGATCCGAAGTATTTCGACTCGCCGAAATTCTCGATGCCGCGCCTCAAGCAGGTGCTGCGCGCCAAGGCCGTGCTGTGCCCGAACCTGCACGTCACGCTGATCGACAAGATCCACGGCGAGGAGCTGAGCTGGCAGTACGAGAACGGCCTGCCGGACTACCTGAAGGATGCGCTGCAGGGCGCCGAGACCTTGCCGGGCGAGCCTTTCATCGGCCAGTTCAAGGCGGCGCGCGAGGAAGCCGAGTGGGCGCTGGCGTGGCTGAACCAGGAAGGCGCGCGCGGTGAGCCGGTCGCCGAAAGCTACGTCAATCTGATTCCGACTGCGCAGGGCGGCACGCACGTCAACGGCCTGCGCACCGGCCTGACCGAGGCGATTCGCGAGTTCTGCGAGTTCCGCAACCTGCTGCCGCGCGGCCTGAAGCTGACGCCGGAAGACGTCTGGAACGGCTGCGCCTATGTGCTCAGCGTCAAGATGCAGGACCCGCAATTCGCCGGCCAGACCAAGGAGCGGCTCAGCTCGCGCGAGACGGCCGCCTTCGTGCAGGGCGTGGTGCACGATTCGTTCAGCCTCTGGCTGAACCAGCACACCGACGCCGGCGAGCAGATCGCGCAGCTGGTGATCGCCAACGCCAATGCGCGCCTGAAGTTGTCGAAGCAGGTCGTCCGCAAGAAGGTCACCAGCGGGCCGGCGCTGCCCGGCAAGCTGGCCGATTGCGTGTCCAACGACCCGGCGCTGACCGAGCTGTTCCTCGTCGAAGGCGACTCGGCCGGCGGCTCCGCCAAGCAGGCGCGCGACCGCGAGTACCAGGCGGTGATGCCGCTGCGCGGCAAGATCCTCAACAGCTGGGAAGTCGATGCCAACGAGGCGCTCGCCTCCCAGGAAATTCACGATATTTCGGTGGCGATCGGCGTCGATCCGGGCAGTGCCGACATCGCCAGCCTGCGCTACGGCAAGATCTGCGTGCTCGCCGACGCCGACTCCGACGGCCTGCACATCGCGACCTTGCTGTGCGCGCTGTTCCTCAAGCATTTCCGTCCGCTGGTCGCCGCCGGCAACATCTTCATCGCCATGCCGCCGCTGTTCCGCATCGACGCCGGCAAGCAGGTCTATTACGCGCTCGACGAGGCCGAGAAGAACGGCGTGCTCGACCGCCTCGCCGCCGAGGGCAGCCGCGCCAAGCCGCAGGTCACGCGCTTCAAGGGTCTCGGCGAGATGAACCCCTTGCAGCTGCGCGAGACGACGATGGCGCGCGACACGCGCCGCCTCGTGCAGCTGACGCTCGATGACGGCGTCGCCGACGCCGGCCTGTCGGCGGACAAGGTGATGGACATGCTGCTGGCCAAGAAGCGCGCCTCGGATCGCAAGGACTGGCTCGAGCGCGAAGGCAACCGCGCCGAGGTCTGAGCGCGCGGGAGCGATCTGTCGGGGAGGTCAGACGCGGAGGCGGCGTATTGCGTATCCTTGAAGGCAGTCCCCCGGTTCCCTTCCTCGCGCCCGACGCATGCATCATTCGACGCCCCTGATCGCGACCATCGTCGGCGGCCTCGTGCTCGCCTTCGTGTTCGGGGCGATCGCGCAGCGCCTGCGCCTGCCGCCGCTGGTCGGCTACCTGCTCGCCGGCGTGGCGATGGGGCCCAACACGCCGGGCTTCGTCGCCGACCAGAGCCTCGCCAGCGAGCTGGCCGAGCTCGGCGTGATCCTGCTGATGTTCGGCGTCGGCCTGCATTTCTCGCTCAAGGATCTGCTGTCGGTGCGCAAGATCGCCGTGCCCGGCGCGGTCGTGCAGATCGCGGTCGCCACGGCGCTCGGCGTCGGCCTCGCGCTGCTGCTCGGCTGGCCGCTCGGCGGTGGCATCGTGTTCGGCCTGGCGCTGTCGGTGGCGAGCACGGTGGTGTTGCTGCGCGCGCTGCAGGACCGCCGCCTGCTGGAGACCGACCGAGGCCGCATCGCGGTCGGCTGGCTGATCGTCGAGGATCTGGCGATGGTGCTGGCGCTGGTGCTGATTCCGGCGCTGGCGGAAGCCTTCGGCGCCGCCGGCGGCGCCTCGGTCGGGGCGGGTGCGATCGCCGCGACGCTGGCGATCACGATCGGCAAGGTGATGGCCTTCGTCGCGGTGATGCTGATCGGCGGCCGCCGCCTGATTCCGCGCATCCTCGACTGGGTCGCGCGGACCGGTTCGCGCGAGCTGTTCACGCTGTCGGTGCTCGCCGTCGCGCTCGGCGTCGCGCTCGGCGCCGCGTACCTGTTCGACGTCTCGTTCGCGCTCGGCGCGTTCTTCGCCGGCATGATCCTCGCCGAGTCGCCGCTGTCGCATCGCGCCGCCGAGGAGTCGCTGCCGCTGCGCGACGCCTTCGCCGTGCTGTTCTTCGTCTCGGTCGGCATGCTGTTCGACCCCAGCATCGTGCTGCGCGCGCCGCTGCAGCTGCTGGCGACGCTGGCCATCATCATCGTCGGCAAGTCGATCGCGGCGTTCGTGATCGTGCGTGCGTTCGGCTACACGCGGCCGACGGCGATGACGATCGCCGCCAGCCTGTCGCAGATCGGCGAGTTCTCGTTCATCCTCGCCGGCTTGGGGCTGGCACTTGGCCTGATGCCGCAGCAGGGCCAGGACCTGATTCTCGCCGGCGCGATCCTGTCGATTCTTTTCAATCCGGTCGCTTTCGCGCTCGCCGAGCGCGGCATGCGCAAGGCCGCGCCGCTGGTGATGCCGGCGGCCGCGACGGCGAGCGCCGCGACTGCCGAAGCGCCGGCGCCGCTGCGCACGACCACGCTGCACGGCCACGCGATCGTGGTCGGCTACGGCCGTGTCGGCAGTCTGGTCGCGGCCGGACTGCGCGAAGCCGGCGCGCCGCATCTGGTGATCGAGGATCGCGAGAAGCCGGCCGCGGTCGCGCGGGCCGACGGCGCCGAGCTGCTGATCGGCAACGCCGCCGAGCCGCGCGTGCTGCAGGCCGCCAATCTCGGCGGCGCCAGCCACCTGTTCGTGGCGATCCCGCAGAGCTTCGAAGCGGGGCAGGTGGTCAAGCAGGCGCGCAAGGCCAACGCCGAACTGGTCATCGTCGCCCGTGCGCATTCCGATGCCGAAGTGAGCTACCTGCAGCAGTGCGGCGCCAACATGACGATCATGGGCGAGCGCGAGATCGCGCAGGCCATGCTCGGCCTCGCCGTGGTGCCGGCATCGCGCCCGCCGGACTCCTTGCTACCGTGAATGCCGTGGCGATGCCCGCCGCTGCGGACGATGCGCTGCAGCGGGCGCTGAAGCGCTGGTTCGGCTTCGACCACTTCCGGCCCGGCCAGGAGGCCGTGGTCCGCGACGCCCTGGCCGGCCGCGATCTGCTCGCGATCATGCCGACCGGCGGTGGCAAGTCGCTGTGTTTCCAGCTGCCGGCGCTGCTCAAGTCCGGCGTCATGCTCGTCGTCTCGCCGCTGATCGCGCTGATGCAGGACCAGGTGCGGCTGCTCGACGAAATGGGCGTGCCCGCCACCTTCCTGAACTCGACGCTGGGCAGCGCCGAGGCGGCGTCGCGCATGGCCGGGCTGCTGCGCGGCGATTACCGGCTGCTGTACCTGGCGCCGGAGCGCCTGTTGCTGCCGGAGTTCCGCGACGGCTTCCTCGTGCGGCTGGCGCAGGCGCAGGGCATTTCGGCGATCACCATCGACGAGGCGCACTGCGTTTCGGAGTGGGGGCATGACTTCCGGCCCGAGTACCGCCAGCTCGGCAGCCTGCGCGCGCAGTTCGCCGCGGTGCCGGTGTTCGCGTTCACGGCGACGGCGACGCAGCGCGTGCGCGGCGACATCGTCGCCCAGCTGCAGCTGCGCGATCCGGCGGTGCACGTCGCCAGTTTCAACCGGCCTAATCTCTATTACGCGGTACGGCCGAAAACGCAGCAGACCTATGCGCAGCTGCTGGCGCTGGTGCGCGACGGCGGTGCCGGCATCGTCTACTGCCTGTCGCGGCGGCGCGTCGACGAACTTGCGGCACGGCTCGCTGCCGACGGCATCGCCGTCGCGCCGTACCACGCCGGACTCGACGCCGAGACGCGGCGCGCCAATCAGGAACGCTTCATCCGCGACGACGCGCAGGTCATCGTCGCGACGATCGCGTTCGGCATGGGCATCAACAAGCCCGACGTGCGCTGGGTCGCGCACTACGACCTGCCGCGCACGATGGAGGGCTACTACCAGGAAGCAGGGCGCGCCGGCCGCGACGGCGAACCCTCGCGCTGCATCCTGTTCTTCGGCCTCGGCGACATCCGCACCGCGGAGTTCCTGATCGCGCAGAAAACCGATCCGGAGTCCGGCGCGCCGCTCGAACAGGAGCAGCGCGTCGCCCGCCAGCAGCTGCGCCAGGTGCTCGACTACGCCGAATCGCACGAATGCCGGCGCGCGATCCAGTTGCGCTATTTCGGCGAGGCGTACGCGGGCAACTGCGGCGCCTGCGACAACTGCCTCGAGGCCAAGGTCACCGAGGACTGGACGCTCGAAGCGCAGCAGCTGTTGTCCTGCGTGGCGCGTCTCGCGCAGCGCGGCGAGCGCTACGGCGGCGCGCACGTGATCGACATCCTGCGCGGTTCCGAGAACCAGAAACTGATCGACCGCGGCCACCAGCAGCTGTCGACCTACGGCATCGGCAGGGCGCGTTCGCTCGACGAATGGCGCGCCTTGCTGCGCGCGCTGCTGCATCAGGGCCTGCTCGGCGAGACGAGCGACGGCTATCCGGTGCTGCGCCTGACGCCGGAGAGCCGCGACGTGCTCAAGGGCGAGCGCCGCGTGCGCGTCGTGCCGCCGCCGGCGCGCGAGACGGCGGCGACGCGCAAGGCCCGGCGCGCGTCCGCGGCGGCCGATCTGCCGCCGCAGGGACAGTCGCTGTTCGAACAGCTGCGCGCCCTGCGCAAGCGCCTGGCCGACGCCCAGAACGTGCCGCCGTACGTGGTCTTCAACGATGCCTCGCTGCGCGAGATGGCGGAAGCGCGGCCGCAGGATCTCGACGCCTTCGCCGACATCTCCGGCGTCGGCAGCCGCAAGCTCGAGCAGTACGGCGAGGCTTTCGTCGGTGCGATCCAGGCATTCTGCCGCGATGCCGGCGACAGGCCGTAGAATTCCGCTCCCTGACCGGGCCGCCGGCCCGAACCGATCCAGACCGACTCCATGAGCCAGAACACCACCGACAACGGCGCCGACACCGAGCGCCTGCCGCTGCGCGTCTTCGCCGAGAAGGCCTATCTCGACTATTCGATGTACGTCGTGCTCGACCGCGCGCTGCCGCACGTCGCCGACGGCCTCAAGCCGGTGCAGCGCCGCATCGTCTACGCGATGTCCGAACTCGGCATCAACGCTACCGCCAAGCCGCGCAAGTCGGCGCTGACGGTCGGCGACGTCATCGGCAAATACCATCCGCACGGCGACTCGGCCTGCTACGAGGCGATGGTGACGATGGCGCAGCCGTTCTCGTACCGCTATCCGCTGGTCGACGGCCAGGGCAACTGGGGTTCGCAGGACGATCCGAAGTCGTTCGCCGCCTATCGCTACACCGAGTCGCGGCTGACGCCTTACGCACAGACCCTGCTCGCCGAGACCGAGCAGGGCACGGTCGACTGGCTGCCGACCTTCGACGGCTCGCGCGACGAACCGCGCCTGCTGCCGGCGCGCCTGCCGAACATCCTCGTCAACGGCACCACCGGCATCGCGGTGGGCATGGCGACCGACATTCCGCCGCACAACATCCGCGAGCTGGTCGCCGCCTGCCTGCATCTGCTCAAGCATCCGAACGCGCACATCGAGAAGCTGTGCGAGTTCGTGCCGGCGCCGGATTATCCGACCGGCTGCGAAATCGTCTCCGAGCCGCACGACCTGCTGAAGATCTACCAGACCGGCTACGGCCAGATCCGCGCGCGTGCGCGCTGGGAGCGCGACGACGACGGCAACATCATCGTCACGCACCTCGGCCACCAGGTGTCGCCGGCCAAGGTGCTGGAACAGATCGCCGAGCAGATGCGCGCCAAGAAGCTGCCGCTGGTCGAGGACCTGCGCGACGAGTCCGATCACGAGAACCCGACGCGCCTGGTCATCGTGCCGCGCAGCAACCGTGTCGACGCCGAGCAGCTGATGGCGCATCTGTTCGCGACCACCGATCTCGAAAAGAGCCACCGCGTCAATCTCAACATGATCGGCCTCGATGGCCGGCCGCGCGTCAAGAACC
Source organism: Solimonas variicoloris DSM 15731 (assembly GCF_000382285.1). GTDB lineage: Bacteria > Pseudomonadota > Gammaproteobacteria > Nevskiales > Nevskiaceae > Solimonas > Solimonas variicoloris. Next base: position 53,136 of record NZ_KB907937.1, read on the forward strand.
TCAAGGACATCCTGTCGGAGTGGCTGGACTACCGTTTCGCGACGGTGACCCGGCGCCTGAATCATCGTCTGGCCAAGCTCAACGAGCGCCTGCATATCCTCGAAGGCTTGCTGATCGCCTACCTCAACATCGACGAGGTGATCCGCATCATCCGCTTCGAGGACGATCCGAAGGCCAAGCTGATCAGTACGTTCGCGCTGTCCGACGCGCAGGCCGAGTGGATCCTCGACCTCAAGCTACGCCACCTGCAGAAGCTCGAGGAAATGAAGATCCGCGGCGAGCAGGAAGAGCTGGCCGCCGAGCGCGCCCGGCTCGAGGAACTGCTCGGCGACGACGACAAGATGAGGAAGCTGATCGGCGACGAACTGCGCGAGGACGCCAAGAAGTACGGCGACGAACGCCGCTGCCCGATCAACGCGCGGCCGCCGGCGGCGGCGCTGGAGGCCACCGAGATTCTGCCGACCGAACCGGTCACCGTGGTCCTGTCGAAAGCCGGCTGGATTCGCGCCGGCAAGGGCCACGAGCTCGACCCGACGGCGCTCAGCTACAAGGCCGGCGACGAGTTCGGCCATGCCGTGCAGGGCCGGACCAACCAGCTGCTCGTGCTGCTCGACCACAAGGGACGCAGCTACACGCTCAATCCGCGCGAGCTGCCGAGCGCCCGTTCGCAGGGCGAGCCGGTGACGACCAAGCTCGATCTGCAGGACGGCGGTCGCATCACGGCCCTGCTGATGGGCGACGCCGGCGAGAAGCTCGTGCTCGGCAGCGACGAGGGCTATGGCTTCATCGCCAAGCTCGGTGATCTCGAATCGCGACTGAAGGCCGGCAAGGCCGTCATCAGCCTTTCGGCGACCGCCAGCGTGCTGGCGCCGGCGCGCGTCGGCGACGCCAGCCAGGACCGTTATGCGGTGGCGACCGCCGAGGGCCGCCTGCTGGTCTTCCCGCTCGCCGAGCTGCCGGAGCTGGCCAAGGGCAAGGGCAACAAGCTGGTCGCGCTCAAGGGCGAGGACCGCATTCTGGCCTCGTGCGTGGTGCCGGCTGACGCCAGCCTGACGCTGGTCTGTGGCAAGCGTACGCTGACCTTGAAACCGGCCGATCTGGCGCACTACAGTGGCTCGCGCGCCAGCCGCGGCAATCATCTGCCGCGCGGCTTCCAGCGCGTCGACAGCATGCAGACGGAAACGTCGGCGAAACCTTCGACTTGAAAATCCGGTCAAAAGCCCGAAATTACGCAAAGTCGGGTCTGTTAACAGATGCCTTCGCCGTGGCGAATGCATCTGACAACCGATCCCGATTCCTCGACTGAAAGGCAGTCTTGTCCATGAAAAGAGTGTTGCTGTTCCTGGCGACGAACCTCGCCGTGGTGCTCGTCCTGAGCGTCGTTACCTCTTTGCTCGGCGTCAATCGCTGGCTGACGGCGAACGGTCTCAACTATCAGGCGCTGCTGGTGTTCTGCGCCGTGTTCGGTTTCGGCGGTGCGTTCATCTCGCTGGCGATGTCGAAGATGGTCGCCAAGTGGTCGACCGGCGCGCAGATCCTCAAGGAGCCGCGCAATTCGTCGGAAATGTGGCTGCTGCAGACGGTCGAGCGTCAGGCGCGCGCCGCCGGCATCGGCATGCCGGAAGTCGCCGTCTACGACGCGCCGGAGCCGAACGCATTCGCCACCGGCATGAGCCGCAACAACGCGCTGGTCGCCGTGTCGACCGGACTGCTGCGCTCGATGAGCCAGGACGAGGTCGAGGCCGTGCTCGGCCATGAGATCAGCCACGTCGCCAACGGCGACATGGTCACGCTGACGCTGATCCAGGGCGTGGTCAACACCTTCGTGATGTTCCTCGCGCGCGTCATCGGCTACGCCATCGACCAGGCGTTGTTCCGCCGCAACTCGGAAGAGAGCAGTGGCCCCGGTCTCGGCTACATGTTCACGGTGATGATCCTCGAGCTGCTGTTCGGCATCCTCGCCAGCATGATCGTCGCCTGGTTCTCGCGGCAGCGCGAGTTCCGCGCCGACGCCGGCGGTGCGCACCTCGCCGGCAAGCGCAAGATGATCGCGGCCCTGCAGCGCCTGAAGGCGGCGCACGAACCGTCGACGCTGCCGGCCAACATGACGGCGATGGGCATCAGCGGTGGCCAGCTCGCCAAGCTGTTCTCGACGCATCCGCCGCTCGAAGTGCGCATCGAAGCGCTGCAGAAGGCGCAGGTGGTCTGAGGCGCGCGGCGTCACAGATAAAAAAGGCGGCCTCCGGGCCGCCTTTTTCGTGGGCTCCCGTCCGCGTTAGCGCGCGCCGACTTCGGCTGACAGCAGCACCACTTCGGGCTCCTGCACGTGGTAGCCCTGGATGAAGTTGACGCCCATCTGCCAGAGGCGCGCCATGACGTTGGCGTCCTCGATGTGGCTGACGATGGTCTTGATCTGCCGCTGCTTGGCGAGTTCCATCAGCGCCGACATGCGCCGGTGCGTTTCCTTGTCGCCGAAGTTCTTCGCGTACGACTGATGGAATTTGAGGAACTGCGTCGGAATGTGCTCGATCATCTGCGCCGAGTTCGAGCCGACGCCGAAGTGCTCGATCGCGAACTGGGCGCCGAGGTCGATCAGCGCCTTGCTCAGCAGCTTGGCCTTGCGGATATGGTTTTGCAGCACCAGCTCCTGCAGCTCGAACACCATCTCGCCCGGACGCAACGGCCGGCTGCGCAGCTGTTCCTGCAGCCAGCCGACGAAGGCCTCGCAGTCCTTGAGCGTGTCCTCCGACAGCTTGACGAACAGGCTCGAGGCTTCCTGTGCGCCATCGCGCTTGGCCTGCATCTTCAGCGTGCGCTGCACGACCCAGCGATCGAGCGCGAGCATCTGGCCGGATTGGGCGGCGGACTCGATGAATTCCGACGCATGCAGCTCGCGGCCGTCCTCGTCGATGAGGCGCATCAGCACGTCGAAATGCTGGCGCGTGTCGCCTTCGAGGCTGGCGATCGACTGATAGGCGAGCTTGAGGCGATTGGCTTCGAGCGCCTTGCGGATCACCGCCGCCTTGCGCTCGAGCTCGCGCTCCTGCAGTGAACTCTGCGCGGTCGGGCCGAGGTTGGCGAACTGGCGGCCGCCCTTGGCGGACAGCTGGCGGGCATGGCGCGACAGCTCGGCGACGACGGCGCTGCTCTGCTCGCTGCCGCTGAACGGATAGGCGGTCACGGTCAGCGACAGCTGTGCCTCGTGGCCCGAGGTGTTGAAGATCTGGCGAGTGACGTCGCGGACCAGCGACTCGCCGAGCTGCTGGACCGCCGCCGCATCCTTCTGCGTGGTCAGTGCCGCGAGCTCGTGCGTCGAGAAGCGGAAGACCTGGTCGCCGCTGCCGAGGCGCTCCTTGATCCAGGCGAGCAGTTGCAGCACCGCCTGCTCGACGTCGTGCAGGCCCAGCTGTTCTTCGAGTGCGGCAAAAGCGTCGATCGTGAACAGCAGCGCGGCGCGTTGCTGCTTCTGCTGGCCGGCGCCGGCGATCGCCGCGGCCAGCGTTTCGAAGAACTGCAGGCGGCCGCTCGGTGCGGCGGTGGCGCTGGCCGGTGCCAGCTGCGCCGCCTCGGCGCGGATCAGCATCTCGATCAGCTGCTCGCCGTCCTGTTCGCTGACGGTGAGGCGCGCGCTGATGGCGACGCGGCGGCCTTGCTGATCGAGCAGGCAGCAGTCGAGCGTGCGGTTATCGGTCTTGCCGCGCAGCAGCAGCTTGAGCTGTTCCTTGACCTTGGGCACGAAATCGGGCGCGACCAGATCCATCAGCGGCACGCCGGCCAGCGAGCTGGCGTCGGCGTGGCCGAGCAGCTGCGCGAACGCAGGATTGGCGTTCGACAGGATGCCTTCCTGGATGTAGGCGACGGCGTCGTTGGTGCCGCTGATCAGCTCCTCGTGGCGCGATTCGAAAGTCGCCAGACGCTTCTGCGTGGCGCGCAGCTCGCGGTGGTGCTGGTGCGCAGCGATCTCGCGCAGCACGGCCAGTTCCAGATGGCGCAGATCGCGCTGATCCTCGTAGGCGACGTGATCGTGCGCGCCGACCGCCATCGCCGCGACCGTGTCGTCCGCCGCCGCGCGTGCGCTCAGCAGCAGCACCGGCAGATCCGGCGCAAGGCGCCGGCACAGCTCGACGACGTCGCGCAGCGGGGCCTGGGCCAGCGCATCGGCGCACAGCACGAGATCCGGCGCGCCGCGCCGCAGCGCTTCCTCGACGTCCTCGAGATCGGTGACCCAGGCGGTGCGTACCGGGTGGCCGGCATTGCGCAGATAGCTCTCGATGCGCTTGGCGATGTTTTCGGAGTCGCTGACGACCAGCGCGACGTGGCTGCTCGCCTGGTTGGCGGCAGCGGCGGCATGGACGAGCTGGGCTCTGGGATCGATCGGCATGGGGGAGGCTAGGGCACCGGCGGCCATTGGGGAATTTCCATGGGTGACAGGCTTAGTAACGGGGTGCGCAGGCCCGCGCATCGCACAGGCGACGAGCGGCGGGCTGCACCGCGCGAACGGCAGCTTGACAAGCAGCGGGCGCGCTGCAGCGGCGGCGCGCGCATCCTCGGTACACCCATCGATGCCCCCAACCCGATTCGTCGTTTTCGCCTCGTCCCCACGAGTGCGCGCCGGGTCTAGTCGGTCTGCGGCGAGCTCCGCTCCTGCCAGTCGATCCAGGTCTTGGCGGGCTCGCCGGCAATCTCGCGTACCAGTTTCGGTACCAGATAGCCCGGCAGCTGCGACGATAGCATGCGCATCAGCTCCTGCGCGCGGGTTTCGGGCAGATCGAAATGGGCCGCGCCCTGCACGCGATCGAGCAGGTGCAGGTAGTAGGGCAGAACCCCGCATTCGAACAGCCGCTCCGACAGCGCCGCCAAGGTTTCGGCGTCGTCGTTGACGCCGCGCAGCAGCACCGCCTGATTGAGCAGCGGGATGCCGCGCCGGCGCAGCGGCAGCAGGGCCTCGGCGACCGCGGCGTCGAGTTCGCGGGGGTGGTTGGCGTGCAGCACGAAGACGGTTTGCAGGCGGGTCGTGTCGAGCCAGGCCAGCAGGCGCTCGTCGATGCGCTCGGGCAGTACGATCGGCTGGCGTGTGTGGATGCGCAGGCGCTTGAGCTGCGGAATCGCGTCGAGCGCGCCGACCAGCTCGGCGAGCTTGTCGTCGGACAGCGACAGCGGGTCGCCCCCCGAGAGGATCACTTCCTCGATGCTCGGATCGGCGGCGATCTCGGCCAGCGCCGCGGCCCAGTGTTCGCGCGCGGCGAGCTGCTCGGAGTACGGGAAATGGCGCCGGAAACAGTAGCGGCAATGCACGGCGCAGGCGCCGGTCGCCACCATCAGCACGCGGCCGCGGTACTTGTGGATCAGCCCGGCGCCGCGCACGCGATGCAGGTCGCCGACCGCGTCGATCACGTAGCCCGGAGTCGTCTCATCTTCCTGCGGCGCCGGCCAGACCTGCAGGAACAGCGGGTCGTGCGGATCGCCCTTGCGCATGCGCGCCGCGAAGCCGCGCGGCACGCGCAGCGGAAAGTCGCGCAGCGATGCGGCGCGCAGCGCCGGCATCGCCGGGTCGAGACCGAGAAACGCCAGCAGCTCGTGCGGGCGCGTGAAGGACTGCCGCAGCTCGTGTTGCCAGGCCGGCGCCCGGGGCGGTCCGCTCTGGTTGTTTTGGGGGTTGGACGGTATCATTCGCGCTCATTTTATGCCGTCCATGGCGCCGCCGCGGCCCTGGGCACGGCTCTCAAAACTAAAGCGACCGAAACACGCAAGCGACCGATATGGCCACCGTCAGCACCAACGAAATGAAGGCCGGCACCAAAGTCCTGATCGACGGCGATCCGTACTCGATCATCGACAACGAGTACCGCAAGCCGGGCAAGGGCCAGGCGACCAACACGCTGAAGATCCGCAACCTGAAGACCGGCCGCGTCCTCGAGAAGACGCTGAAGTCGGGCGACAGCTGGGAAGTCGCCGACGTCGAGGACGCCGAAATGCAGTACCTCTACAACGACGGCGAGTTCTGGACCTTCATGGATCCGACGAGCTTTGAGCAGATCCAGGCCGGCAAGGCGGCGATGGCCGACGCCGCGCAGTGGATCAAGGGCGAGGAGACCGTGCGCATCACGCTGTGGAACGGCGTGCCGCTGCTGGTGACGGCGCCGAACACCGTCGAGCTGACGATCGTCGAAACCGATCCGGGTCTGCGCGGCGACACCGCGACCGGCGGCACCAAGCCGGCCAAGCTCGAGACCGGCGCGGTCGTCAAGGTTCCTCTCTTCATCACCGAAGGCGAGAAGATCAAGGTCGACACCCGCACCGGCGAATACCTGAGCCGCGTCGGCAAGTAAGCCGCGAGGCTTGCCGCTGTCGCAAAGGCCGCCGCGAGGCGGCCTTTGCCGTTTCGGAAGACCCGTCAACGGAGCACATGGCCATGAACTGGCAACCGAGCGCCACGATCGAGTCGCTGCGGGCCCGCGCCGCGCTGCTCGCCGCGATCCGCGCGTTCTTCGCCGCGCGCGAGGTCCTGGAAGTGGCGACCCCGCTGCTGTCGCGCCACGCGACCGTCGATCGTCACATCGAGAGCTTCGTCACGCAGGACGGCCGCTGGCTGCAGACCTCGCCGGAGTTCGCGATGAAGCGGCTGCTGGCCGCCGGCAGCGGGCCGATCTGGCAGATCGCGCCGGTGTTCCGCTACGAAGAGCAGGGGCGTCACCACAACCCCGAGTTCACGATGCTGGAGTGGTACCGGCCGGGCTTCGATCATCACCGGCTGATGGACGAGGTCGAGGCGCTGCTGCGCCACTGCGGCGCCCCGGCCGGCGGCTGGCGGCGCTACAGCTATCGCCAGGCCTTCGGCAAGCACGCCGGCTTCGATCCGTTCGCGCTCGATGCCGCGGCGCTGCGCGAGCGGCTGGCGGCGCGCGGCGTCGCCGAGCCGGACGGTCTCAGTGACGCGGACTGCGCCAGCCGCGATTTCTGGCTCGACCTGTGGATGTCCTACGTCGTCGGTCCGCAACTGGGGCGCGAGGCGCCGGCTTTCCTCTATGACTTTCCCGCTTCGCAGGCGGCGCTGGCGCGCGTGCGTGCCGGCGACCCGCCGGTCGCCGAACGCTTCGAGCTGTTCTGGCGCGGCCTTGAGCTCGCCAACGGCTTTCATGAGTTGAGCGATGCGAGCGAGCAGCGGCGCCGCTTCGAGGCCGACCAGCAATGGCGTCGCGCCAACGGTCGCGTGGTGCCGCCGTACGACGCCAACCTGATCGCCGCGCTGCAGGCCGGCCTGCCGGACTGCGCCGGGGTCGCGCTCGGCATCGACCGCCTGCTGCTGTTGCTGAGCGATCGCGAGCGGCTCGACGAGGTTCTCGCGTTTGCCGCCGATCGCGCCTGAACCGCGGTCCGCGCCGTCGCTGCGGCCGCCTCAGCGCGCGTGCAGGTGCGCGATGTCCCAGGCGTAGCGGGCAATCAGGATCGTCACGATGACGACGAACAGCGCGCGCACGAAGCCGCTGCCGCGGCGGATCGCCAGACGCGCGCCGATGATGCTGCCGGCGACGTTGAAGACCGCCATCGGCAGCGCCAGCTCGTAACGCACGTGGCCGTGCGTGATGAAGTAGGCGAGCGCCGCGGCATTGGTGGTGACGTTGACGAGCTTGGCCGAGACCGATGCGGCCAGGAAGCTGAAGCCGAACAGGCCGACGAACGCGAAGATCAGGAACGAGCCGGTGCCCGGGCCGAGGAAGCCGTCGTAGAAGCCGATCAGGGTGCCGGTCGCCAGTCCCGCCCAGATCGTGGCGCTGCGGCCGAGGCGCGGGGTGTGCAGCGCGCCGAGATCCTTTTTCCACAGCGTGTAGGCGAGCACGCTGAGCAGCATCACCAGCACCAGCGGACGAAAGCCGTCGGCCGGGATCAGTGCTGCGGCGCGCGCACCGAGAAAGCCGGCCAGCAGCGCCGCGGCGACCGTCGGCAGCGTGGCGCGCCATTCGATCGGGGTGCGGCGCGCGTACTGCACGGCCGCCGCCGCGGTGCCCCAGATGCTGACGAACTTGTTGGTGCCGAGCAGCGCGACGGGCGCGGTCTGCGGCAGCAGGACGAACAGCGCCGGGACCTGGATCAGACCGCCGCCGCCGACCACGGAATCGATGAAGCCGGCCAGGAAGGCGAAGCCGCACAGCGCAGCCAGCAGTTCGGGCGCCAGCTCCATGCGCGGATCACGCGGACCACAGGCCGAGTTCGCGCTGGCGCTTCTTCGACAGGCGTGCCGCGACCAGCTCATAGGCGCGACGCAGGCGGGCGACGGTCCAGTCCTGTGGATAGCGTCGCGGCTCGGTGACGGTGACCCAGCGCGCACGTGCTAGGTAAGGCGCCGGCATGATGCCCGGCTGCTCGGTCAGCGCCAGGAACAGATCGTCCTCGACCTTGAAGTGCAGCCAGTCCGGATGCGCCGAGCGGGGCAGGTTCAGCATCGCGAACATGCGGCCGTCGACGCAGGCCACCAGGTGATCCTGCCACTTCACGTCGAGCGTCACGCCCGGCCAAGCCGCGACGCAGCGGCGCAGGCCGGCTTCGGTCATCGCCATGGCGCCGGCCGTGCTCAGAGCAGTGAAGCCACCTTCGACGGAATCTTGAAGCGCTTGCCGGCCAGCAGCTGGTTGAGCAGCAACGTGATCCATTCGCGCGAGGTCGAGAAACTGCGCAGCTTCAGATAGACGTCCTCGCCTTCGTGCTCGATCTCGTAGCGGTCGATCGACGCGCTCGCCGGTTCCTTCTCGCCGCGCAGCAGCACGCGGAACGACAGGCGGCATTCGTTCGTGTCGACCTGCAGGTCGAGGATCTCGCCGTATTCCTTGTAGCGGTCGTTGATGTAGGCGCGCAGGGCGACGGCGAGTGCGCCCTCTTTCATTGATTTTCCTAAGCGTCCGAGCATGTCGGCGTCTCCGGGTACGGCTTTGTTCTGTGCGGATCTGTTCATGGCAGGGCGGCGCCGCTCGGGCGCCGCCCGTATCCGCTACAGGATATCCGATGCGTAGGCGGCGAGGCGCGAGCGTTCGCCGCGCGCCAGCGTGACGTGACCGCCGTGCGGCCAGCCCTGGAAACGGTCGACGACGTAGGTCAGGCCCGAGGTGGTTTCGGAGAGATAGGGCGTATCGATCTGGCCGAGATTGCCGAGGCAGATCATCTTCGAGCCGGGTCCGACGCGCGTGATCAGCGTCTTCATCTGCTTGGCGGTGAGGTTCTGCGCCTCGTCGATGATGATGTAGCGGTTCAGGAAGGTGCGGCCGCGCATGAAGTTCAGCGAGCGGATCTTGATGCGCTTGGCCAGGATGTCGTTGGTCGCCTGCCGCTCCCAGTCGCCACCGGCGCCGTTCTGCGTCAGCACTTCGAGATTGTCCATCAGTGCGCCCATCCACGGCGCCATCTTTTCTTCCTCGGTGCCGGGCAAAAAGCCGATGTCCTCGCCGACCGGCACGGTGACGCGCGTCATGATGATCTCGCGGTAGCGCTGCTCGTCCATCGTCTGCGCCAGGCCCGCGGCGAGTGTCAGCAGCGTCTTGCCGGTGCCGGCGGTGCCGAGCACCGTCACGAAGTCGACGTCCGGATCGAGCAGCAGGTTGAGCGCGAAGTTCTGCTCGCGGTTCTTGGCGTGAATGCCCCAGACGCTGGTCTTGGCAGCGCGGTAGTCGCGCACCACACGCAGTTCGGCGGTCGTGTCCTCGATGCGCGACACGACCAGTTCCAGACCTTTTTCGTCGTCGTCGGGAATGTAGAGGAACTGGTTGACGTGCCAGTTGCGCACCAGCGGTCCCTTGATGCGGTAGCAGGCGCGGCCGCGGCTGTCCTGCCAGCTCTCCATCTTCTCGCCGTGCGTCTGCCAGAAGTCGTGCGGAAGCTCCTTGTAGCCGGTGTACAGCAGATCGAGATCGTCAAGGACCTGATCGTTGTGGTAGTCCTCGGTATGGACGCCGACGATCGCCGCCTTGATGCGCAGGTTGATGTCCTTGCTAACCAGCGCGACGTGGCGGTTCGGATTCTTGGCCTGCAGGTCGAGGGCATTGACCAGGATGCTGTTGTCCGGCTTGTTGCCGGGCATCAGGCCAGGCAGTACCGCCTCGCTCGGCCGCGTCTGGAAGAACAGCTTGCCGGACGCCGGTTCACCGCCGCGACCGCGGCCCTGGCTGCTGGCCGAACCGCGCACGCCGGGCAGCGGCAGGCCCTTCTCGATCTGCGCGTGGTTCTTGTCGTGCATCAGCTCGTCGAGGAAGCGGCTGACCTGACGCGCGTTGCGGGCGATTTCGCTCGAACCCTTCTTGGCGGCGTCGAGTTCCTCGAGCACCACCATGGGGATAAAGAGATCGTGTTCTTCGAAGCGGTACAGCGAGGAAGGGTCGTGCAGCAGGACGTTGGTGTCGAGGACGAAGATCTTGCGCTTGCTCATCGGGTAGGAAGCACCTCGCGCGCGCGAAGCGGATTCGCGGCGCCGTCTGGAGTCGTCGGGGGAAGAAGAGGCCCGCGTCCGTCGCTCAGGACCTGGCGGGTTCGGCTGCGCTTGAAGCGATGCGTGTGAATTTTCTTGTGCCGCTGGCTTGGTTCGCCGCGCCGGAATTTCCGGCGGCCGAGCTCAGACTAGCCCATGCGGTTTGCAGAAAAAAGTGCTTTCCAGCGCGGGGCTTTGCCGCTACTGTGAAAAACCCGCGAGCCGGTCGCTGCGGCCGTTCCGGCCTCCCGCACTACAGCGCGCGCAGCGCTGCGAGCACCTCGGCGGCGTGGTTCTTGACCTTCACCGCGCGCCACTGCTGACGCAGCGCGCCCTGGCTGTCGAACAGGAAGGTGCTGCGCTCGACGCCCAGGTACTTGCGGCCGTACAAACTCTTTTCCTTGATGACGTCGAAGGCCTGGCACAGGGTCTCGTCGGCGTCCGACAGCAGCGCGAACGGGAACTCGAATTTGGCGGCGAAGTTGTCGTGCGACTTGACGCTGTCGCGCGACACGCCGAGCACCTCGGCGCCGGCCTTGCGAAAGTCCGCATACAGGTCGCGGAAATCCTGGCCTTCCTGCGTGCAGCCCGGCGTGTTGTCCTTCGGATAGAAGTAGACGACCAGCGCCTTGCCCTTCAACGAGCGCAGCGCGATGTTGCGGCCGCCGCTGGCCGGCAGCGTCAGGTCGGGAATCTTGTCGCCAATCTGCAGGCTCATGGGGTTCTTCGCCTATCGGGTCGTATCGGTGCGTGTCGGATGCTGCAGGCCGCGCGCTGTGCCGGTTTGCGGTCCGGCCAGGCCGGCCTTCGGGAACCGCGAGTATAGGGCGGCGCGGCTTGCCGGCAACGCTAGGTAGGTGATGTGCCGGCGGCTCTCGGTGCCGGTCGCCGCGCCGCGCGCTCAGCGCGAGCGGGGGCGCCGCGTCGGGCGCTGCGTGGCGCGCTCCGCTGCAGAAGGCGTCGGCGGCGCGCGGCGCGCGGCGGCGACGATCGCGGCGTCGATCCATTGCAGCCGCGCCTCGCAGGCGGCCGCGTCGCCGGTGGCGAGGAACTGCAGGATCAGGCCGTCCATCGCCGCCAGCGCCGCGCCGGCCAGCCGGCGCAGTTCATCCTGCGGCCACGTCGGCGCCACGCCGGCGAAGGCCTGCGTGAGCATCTCGATGTAGCCCTCGTACTGGCGGCGGGAGAGGCCGGTCTGGCCGTTTGCGGTCAGCGCATAGAGCGTCAGCTCGTAATGAACTTTCTGCAGTGCGGGAGCGGCGACGACATGCTGCCAGTACGCGCGCGACACCTGCCGCGCGGCATCCGCCAGCGTCGCGGCGCCCTGCACGGCCGCGGCGATCACGCCCCGCACGTCTGCGTGGATAGCCTCCAGCACCGCGATCAGCAGCGCGTCCTTGCCGGTGTAGGTGTAGTGCAGCATCGCCTGATTCATGCCCGCTTCGGCGGCGACGGCGCGCGTCGAGGCGGCCGGCAGGCCGTCGCGGGCGATGACGCGGATCGCGGCCTCGATCAGACGCCGATGGCGTTCCTCGGCGCTGATCGGTGTCCAGGCGCGGCGACTGCGCCGGGGCGTGGTGGCGGTGCTGCTCATGCGGTGCTTCCCATGGTCGACGACACTATAGATCAATTGACTTAGTCATTTGACTAATAGAGCATCGGCCGATCCGACGAAAGGGGGCGTGCATGCGGTTCGACAACGCGATGGTGTGGGCGGGCGCGCAGGCACATCCGCGGCGCGCATCGCTGCGACTCGACGGCGAGCGCATCGCCGCCATCGCGGCGGATGGGGCGGAGCCCGACGGCGGCGGGCGTGATCTCAGCGGCTGCCATATCGTGCCCGGATTCGTCGACGCGCATTCGCATCTGACGGTGAGCGCGTGGATTCCGGAATGGCTCGACGGCAGTGGCTGGCGCGACGCCGACGCCGCGCTCGCGGCGCTGCGGCAGCTGGCCACGGCGCGGCCCGGCGCACCGTGGCTGATCGCGATGCAGGTCGATTTCGACGGCTGGCGCGGCGGCGTGCCGGCACAGTCGCGGCTCGACGACGCCGTCGGCGGCCGGCCGGCGATCGTCATGGACGGCTCGCTGCACCGCTGCTGGGTTTCGTCGGCGGCGCTCGCGGCCAGCGGCGCGGCGACGCTCGCGCCGCGGATCGCCGACGACATCGAGCGCCGTCGCGGGCGGCCGACCGGCTTGCTCTGGGAAGCGGTCAGCGCCATGGTGTTCCAGCGCGCGCTCGCCGATCTCGCCGCGCAGCTCGGCGACGGCGGTTACGACGCGCTGCTGCGCGCCGAAGCCGAGCGTCATCTCTCGCTCGGCATCACCGCCTGCCACGATCCGCTGGTGCCGCCGTCGATGCAGGACGCGATGCAGCGCCTGCGGCGCGCGACGCCGCTGCGCCTGTCGTGGTCGCGCGTGGCGGAGGCAAGCCTGCTGCAGGCTGCCGAGGCGGCCGAACTGTGTCCCGAATGCGGCGAGGGGCCAGCCAGCGCCAAGCTGTTCATGGACGGCGCGCACAAATGCGCCCTGTGCCTCGACCCTGCGCACGTCATGGCGATGGCCGGCGGCGCCGTCGCGCAGGCTTGCCGTGGGCATACCTCGCCGCTGCGCGACCTGCTGCGCTATCGCACGGTCTACCGCGACCGCCGTTTCTACATGCCGTATCTGCGCATGGATGGTGACGCCCTGAAGCAGCGACTCGACACGCTGTCGCAGCACGCCGTGCGGCCGAAGATCCATGCGCTCGGCAACCACGCCGTGGCGTGCAGCTGCGCGGCGCTGAAGCAGGCCGGGATCCGCGACGCCACGCTCGAACACCTGGTCGTGCTCGGCGACGCCGAGCTCGATGCGGTCGCCGACTGCGGCGCCGTCGCTTCGCTGCAGACCGGCTTCATCGAACACTACGGCGCAGCCCTGATCGCACGCCGCACCATGCCGCGGCTGCGCGTGCTGCCGGCGGCCTCGCTGCAGGCGCGCGGCGTGCCGCTGGCGCTGTCATCCGACAATCCGTGCGGGCCGCTCGATCCGCTGTTCAATATCCGCGCCGCCGTCGAGCGGCGTCTGCCGGACGGCCGTGTCGTCGATGCGCGCGAGGCGATCGCGCCCGAGGCGGCGATCGCCGCTTACAGCGTCGGGGGATACCGGGCGATCCACGGGCACGAGGCGCCGGGCCTGACGGCCGGTGCGCCGGCCGATTTCGTGATTCTCAGCGGCGATCCGCTGGATGCGCGCACGACGGTGCGCGAGACCTGGATCGGCGGCCGCCGGGCATGGCCGCCGGTCTGAGCGGCCCGGCGCGGCGCCGGACCGCGCAGGCGCTCAGGTCTTGATCGGATCGAGCATGCCGTCGGCGTTGAGATCGTCGCAAAGGTCCATGAAGGATTCGCGCAGCGCCTGCGGATGCTGATTGACCGGCACGTGCAGCACCATCTGCACGTTCGCCATCTCGGCGCCGGTATAGGTCGACTGGTACTTCTGCGTCGAGATCTCGACGACCTCGACATCCTGATGCTGGAAGAACTCGAGGATGTTGACGAGCAGGTTCGGGTCCTGCGGCGCGATCACCTCGGCGGCGTACGGACGGAAGTCCGGGTTGACCGGGCGCGTCTCGCAGCGTTCGAAGCGCACCTGCAGCTCGAGCTTTTCGGCGATGCCGGGCAGCGCGGTCTCGAGGCGGCCGAGCGTGCTCCAGTTGCCGGACACCAGCAGATTGGCCGTCAGGCGGTCGCCGATCTGCGCGATGCGGCAGTCCTCGACTTCGCCGCCGCGCTCGCGGATCGCCTTGAACAGTTCGAGCGGCACATTGCCTTTCGGTTTGCCGATGACGGAGACGGTAAGCAGATTATCGTTGGCGGACATGGTCACGGCAGGCGGAAAAGCGGCCTATTGTAGTGCCAGCCGATCTGGCCCGTCAGCCGGGCTCAAAGTGTGCGCTATACGACACTTCGGCCGCACGGACAACTCATTCGGGTGCTTGTTGCGCTCTTGCTGCGCTGCCTACCGTGGCGCGCCCGTCGTCGGCGGGCGCTGCGGGCTGAGCCCAGGGGGAGTAGCGATGAGGATCGTCAGCACATTCGTGCGTTGGAGTGGCTGTTGCGTTCTGGCCATGCTGCTTGCTTGCGGCGGCGGTGCAGGTGGCGACGGAAGTGATGCGGGCGGCGAGGCGGGTGGTGGCTCGGGAGGTACGGACGGTCCGCCCGCGATCGTTGGTGGCGACGGCGATCAGTACGGCTCGGATCCTGATCCGATTCCGGCGCCCAGCGGTGCGCCAGGCAGCAACGCTCTGATCGACGCTGCGCTCGCCAAAGGTGATCTGAACACGGAGCAGGCACTGTTTTATCGCATGTATGCGCAGTTCGATGATGTTCGGTTGCCGGCGGCGTATCGCGGCGATGACGTCGGGCAGATCGAAGGTCATGCACACGACGCGTTTGTCGCGCAAGTGGACAGTGTCGGCCTCGACAGGATTTCCGACGAAACCAAGTCGGCGATGCTGCCGTACTTCCTTCCGCCCTACTACTCGGGCAGTTGGTGGGCGGAGCGTCATGCTGCGGGCAAGGCTCTCAGCAGTGGACGTGCGAAGGCAGATTCCTGTCCGGGCTGCTCGCCACTCAGCAGTTGGAAGAATGTCAGCGGGAACAAGGTCGTCGTTTGGTATCAAGCCGACCAGGAGGCAACGGATCGCCCCAAAGCCAACATACTGCTTGCCGAGTTCGAGCAGGCGATCTGGCCCAAGCTCACGACGACCATGGGGCGCACGCCGCTGAGCGACGAGGGCACTGGCGGCGTGGCCGGCTCGCTGTGGACTGAAACCGATGGCCGGCTCGATGTCGCGCTGGTTGATCTCGCGAACGGCAATGAAGGCTTGACGACGCCGTCGACGTGGCGCTGCAAGGCGACTTCCGTCCACATTGCGCTCAATCGCTCGCTGTCCAACCAGGGATTGATTGCGCAGGCGGCGCATGAATTCATGCATGCGATCCAGTACGCGATGTCACCTGCGCGATGCGTGGACGACTACTACACGACCAAGGAGGCGACTGCGGTCTGGGCGACGAACCACGTCTACGCGAAGAACAACTGGGAGCACGGCTACGTCAAGCACTATCTGAGCGGCGGATATGTGTCTGACTCGTACGATTCACGCAGCACGCCCGGCCTCTTCCGCTACGGCGCCTACGTCTTCCCCTTGTTCCTTGAGTCACTGCATGGCGCCGGGATCGTCAAGAGCATCTGGGATCAGACGGCGACCTACAACAGTGAGCTGAGCGCGATCGATGCGGCGCTGGTCGACGCCGGCGCTTCGTTCGCGCTCGATTGGCCAAAGTTCATTGCCGCCAACTGGAACAGCGATGGCTTGACCGGCTATCTCGCCGCCGACGGCATCGCCAGCAAGATGCAGATCGAGGCCGGCAACTCCGCCGACCTGCGGATGAATGGGTCCGGCACGTCGGTGATCAACCATACGGTCGATATTCCGCATGCGGCAGCCGTCTACTACCGTGTCGCGTTTCCAGACAGCGCGGCACGTAGCATCACCATCTTCAACGGCTGGACCTTCAAGGCCACGGTCAAGACCGCGCCCGATTTCGGCGAGTCTCTGTACTACACCGGGCTCAGCGCGCTGGAGCGACGCGGGCTCAGCATGCAGGTCTACCTGAAGATCAATGGCAGCTGGCAGGCAGCGCCGGCGCCCGGCGTTGCCGCGACGGCCGATCTGTCGAACCGGTTCTGGGCGGCGTTCTGTCGTGACAATCCGGCCGCCAAAGTCGATGAGATGATCGTCATGTATGGCAACGCCGAAACCGGCGAAGGCGCACCGAACTACGGTCCGACCAGCTCACGCGATCTGTTGCCCGGCGTGCTGGCGACCAGTATCGGCTGCCGTGACTGGGTCGGCACCCTGAACATGAGCTTCAGTGGCCTCGATGGCACCACGCAGAAGCTGGAAATCGCCAACGCTCGCCTCGAAAACACGATGGATACCAGTGCGCCGGGCCCGGGCAGCTATTGGCCGGACTATCCGCTGCAGCCGGGCGAGGAGGGGCCACAGCTGCCGGGCTGGGTTTACCGCGTCGCCTCAGGCGATGCGTCCTGGGAGTACTACGTGCCGCCCGACGGCGCCGGCAAGCCGGCTTGCAGCGGGCAGCGGAATCTCGGTATCGGCGGCAACCTGCCTTCGGTCACGATGATGCACATGGTGCCTGCGGGCACGGCCAGTCGCCGATTCCTGTTGCCGGGTTTCCTGGTCAATGTGCTGGCCGCCAATGCCTCGGCGGGCACCGTGCTGCAGGCTTGCGGGCTAAGCCCCCACAACCTGGACATCACCGTTGGAACCCCGGGTGATCCGAAGATCGCCGCTTCCGGCTTGAGCGCCCAAGGCGACGCCGCTCAGGTGAACAACGATCATGTGACCGGAATCTGGACGCTGCAGGGCTTGACACAATAGGCAGGGCCCTGGCGCCGGCGGCGGAGCCGGCGCCAGGGCGTGGTGCTCCCGATGCGTCGGCGGTGCGCCAGCCGCTATACTTGCGCCCCCCGCAATTTCCGTTTCCCCGTACCGAGCATGATCAAGGGCAGCATCGTCGCCATCGTCACCCCCATGTTCCCGGATGGCGCGGTGGACTGGGACAGCCTGTCGGCGCTTGTCGAATGGCACATCGCGGAAGGCACCGACGGCATCGTCGCGGTCGGCACCACCGGCGAATCGGCGACGCTCGACGTCGACGAGCACATCGAAGTGATCCGCCGCGTCGTCAAGCTCGCCAAGAAGCGCATCCCGATCATCGCCGGCACCGGCGCCAACTCGACCGCCGAGGCGATCGAGCTGACGCGCGCCGCCAAGGAAGCGGGCGCCGACGCCGTGCTGCAGGTGACGCCGTACTACAACAAGCCGCCGCAGGAAGGCCTGTATCGCCATTTCAAGGCGATCGCCGAGGCGGTCGACATTCCGGTGATCCTCTACAACGTGCCCGGCCGCACCGGCTGCGACCTGCTGCCGGCGACGGTGGCGCGCCTCGCGCAGCTGAAGAACATCGTCGGCCTCAAGGAGGCCAAGGGCGATCTCGCGCGCATCCAGGAACTGCTGGCGCTGGGCCTGCCGCGCGACTTCGCGATCTACTCCGGCGATGACGCCACGGCCTGCGAATCGATCCTGATGGGCGCGCATGGCGACATCTCGGTGACCGCCAACGTCGCGCCGCGCAAGATGCACGAGATGTGCGCCGCCGCGCTCGCCGGCGATCGCGCCAAGGCCGAACGCATCGATGCGGAACTTCAGCCCCTCCACAAGCATCTGTTCGTCGAACCCAATCCGATTCCCGTCAAGTGGGCTTTGAACGAAATGAACAAGATTCCCGCTGGCCTGCGCCTGCCCCTCGTGGCGATGGATCCTTCGCACCAGGACGTGGTGCGTTCGGCGCTGCGCACGGCGGGAGCGATCTGATGCGTCTGCTCCCCGTGGCCCTGCTGACGGCGACCGCGCTGCTCGCGGCCTGCAGCAACACCCGCCGTTGCGAATCCGAGCAGGCCTACCAGAAGGCCGAGACGCTGGCGACGCCGGGCGCCGTGCCGGGGCTGACGGTGCCGGAATCGCCGTCCGCGCTGCGCATTCCGCCGGCACCGGCCAGCAGCGAGCCGTTCGGCAAGAAGGTACGCGATCCGGCCGACCCCGACAGCACCCGGTACGAGTGCCTCGACATGCCGCCGCGCTTGGCCGGCGAGGCGGCGCCGGCGAAGGGCGACGCCAAGATGCCGCTGCCGGAGGACGACACCGAGAAGAAGAAGCACTGGTGGTGGCCCTGGTAGCACTCGTTTCTCTATAATCGCGCGCCTCGCTCGCAGCGATCACGCTTCCCGGAGAGATGTCCGAGTGGTTGAAGGAGCACGCCTGGAAAGCGTGTATACGGTTTATCGCCGTATCGCGGGTTCGAATCCCGCTCTCTCCGCCAGCTGTAAACGAAAAAGCCCACGCATCGCGTGGGCTTTTTCGTTGGGGTGCCGCGCCAGCCGGCCCGCAATCCCGGGCCGCCGCGGCCAGCCGCCAGATGGTTTGCGTGGCGGCGAGGAGGGTGGCTGTATGGATTTACAGTCGTCGGTCCGATCGAATACTGTATGTGCATACAGTTATTCGGGCTTCCGACATGGACCTGACGCCGCGCCAGGCTGAAATCCTCGCCTTCATCCGCCGCCATTGTGTCGAGCACGGCCTGCCGCCGACGCGGGCCGAGATCGTCACCGCCTTCGACTTCCGTTCGCCGACGGCGGCCGACGACCACTTGCGCGCGCTGGCGCGCAAGGGCGCGATCGAACTGCGGCCGGGCGTATCGCGCGGCATTCGCGTGCTCGAACCGGAAGATCCGCCGGAAGCGGCGAACGACGGCGTGCCGCTGGTCGGCCGTGTCGCCGCCGGCCTGCCGATGCTGGCGACCGAGAGCGTCGAGGGCTGGTACAAGCTCGACCGGCGCATGTTCGCCGCCGAGCCGGATTTCCTGCTGCGCGTGCAGGGCTGGTCGATGCGCGATGCCGGCATCCTGCCGGGCGACCTGCTCGCCGTGCAGCGCCGGGCCACGGCGCGCAACGGCGAGATCGTCGTCGCCCGCATCGGCGACGAGGTCACCGTCAAGCGCTTCGAGCGGCGCGGCGATCTCGTGCGCCTGCTCGCCGCCAATCCGGATTTCGCGCCGATCCGCATCGACCTGAGTCGCGAGGAGCTGGTCATCGAGGGCCGCGTCGTCGGCTTGGTCCGCAATGGCGGCTTCGGCATTTCCTGAACGGGCGATGCGTGCGCCCTTGCCCGACGCACTGCTGCGCGACGCGCGGCTCTGGCGCGGCAACGGTCAGGCGCCGCTGCGCGCCGAGCCGACCGGTCACGCCGCGCTCGACGCCCTGCTGCCGGGCGGCGGCTGGCCCTGTGCGGCACTCAGCGAGATCGTCTATCCGGCGCCCGGGGTCGGCGAACTGCAGCTGGCGATGCCGCTGCTCGTGCGTCTGGCGCGCGCGGAGCGGGCGCTGGCGATGGTCGCGCCGCCGCATCTGCCGTACGCGCCGGGGCTGGTGCAGCAGGGGCTGGCGACGCAGCGCCTGCTGGTCGTCGACACGCACGACGAGACCGACGCGCTGTGGGCGGCCGAGGAACTGCTGCGCGCCCGGGCCGGCGCCGTGCTGCTGTGGCAGGACGCGATCGCGCCGACCGCGCAGCGGCGCCTGCAGCTCGCCGCCGAGCACGGCGGCGGCTTCGCCCTGGTCTATCGGCGCGCCGCGCGCCGCGATGCCGCGTCGGTCGCGGCGCTGCGGCTCGGCATCGAGCGCGTCGCCGGATCGGCGCGCGTCGAGGTGCTGAAGTGCCGCGGTGCCCGGCCGGATCGGGCCTGCGCGATCGCCGCATGAGGCGCGCATGCTCTGGCTCTGCCTGCATTTCCCGCGTCTGCCGGCCGAGGCGCTCGGCCTGCGCGATCCCTTCGACGTCGTCACCGAGCAGCGCGGTGCCAGCCGCTGGCTGATCACGGCCGGACCGAACGTCGCCGCCGGCATGCCGCTCGGCACCGCGCTGTCGCTGCAGCCCTTGCTGCGTCCGCAGCCGCGCCACGCGCGCGCCGAGCGCGCGGCGCTGCTCGGTCTGGCCTACCGGCTTTATCACTACGGCAGCCCGGTGCATCTGGAGATCCGCCAATTCGCCGAGAGTGGCCGCGTGCCGCAGGCCCTGCTGTGGGTCGAGATCGCCGCGAGCCTGCGCCTGTTCGGCGGTTACGACGCGCTGCGCGAACGTCTTTGCGCCGAACTCGCCGAGGCCGGGCAGCAGGTGCAGCTGGCGGTGGCGCCGACGCGCGCCGCCGCGGCCCTGCTGGCCGGCCTCGGCGACGCTATGCCGATCCGTGGGCCGGATGCGCTCGAACGCCGGCTCGCCGGACTGCCGGTGACGGCGCTGCCGTGGCCGGGCGCCGAGCTCGAAGCCCTGCACGGCGTCGGCCTGCGCCGGCTCGGCGAGCTGCGCGCGCTGCCGCGCGCCGCGTTCGCGCGCCGCTTCGGCGCCGGGCGCTTGCTCGAACTCGATCGCCTGTACGGTCAGGCCGCCGAGCCGGCCGAGGCGATCATGCCGCCGCCCCGGTTTCACCGTCGCTTCGAGCTGGCCGGCGAGATCGAGCAGGTCGAGCCGCTGCTGTTCCCGCTGCGCCGCCTGGCCTACGAGCTGCAGGCCTGGCTGCGCGCGCGCGACGTGACGCTGCGCGAGGTCCGGCTCGAGGCGCTGCACGCGCAGCGCCGGCGTACGCGCTTCACGCTGCGTTTCCTCGATGCGCACCGCGACGGCGCGCGCATTCTCGGCGGCCTGCAGGAAAGGCTCGCCCGCGAGCCGCTGCCGGCGGCGGTGCGGGCGCTCGAACTGCAGGCGACCGAACTCGCCGATGCCTGCGCGGTGCAGGCGGATCTGTTCGCGCGCAGCGACGGGCAGGGTGAGTGGACGGCCGCGGTCGAGCGCATCGCCGCGCGTCTCGGCGCGCCTGCGGTATGGACGCCGGCGCCGCAGGCCGACCATCGCCCGGAGCGGGCCTGGCGCAGCAGCGACGGCGCGGGCGAAGCGGTCACGCCGCGGCAGCGACCGCTGTGGCTGCTGCAGCGGCCGCTGCCGCTGCCGGCGATGCCGGCGCCGCCGGCCGCGATCGAGCGCATCGAAAGCGGCTGGTGGGACGGCGACGACCAGCGCCGCGACTATGGCGTGACCGAGTGGCAGGGCCAGCGTGCCTGGGTCTTCCGCACGCCGGACGGCCGCTGGTTCCTGCACGGGCTCTGGGGCTGAACATGGGCTACGCGGAACTGCACGCGGTGTCGGCGTTCAGCTTTCAGCGCGGCGCCTCGCTGCCGCAGGAGCTGATGATGCAGGCCAGCGCGCTCGGCTATGCGGCGCTGGCCCTGACCGACGAGTGCTCGATGGCCGGCGTCGTGCGTGCGTACGACGCCCAGAAGCGCCTGCGCGAGGAAGGCGCGCCCGTGCCCGAGTTGCTGATCGGCAGCGAGCTGAACACCGCGGACGGCCTGCGCTGCGTCGCCCTCGCCGAATCGTCGCGCGGCTATGCCAATCTGTGCCGCGCGATCACGCAGGCGCGCCGTGCCGGCGACAAGGGCCGTTACCGGCTGGCGCGCGAGGATCTCGCCGCCCTCGACGCATGCTGCCTGCTGTGGCTGCCCGGCGATGGCGACGACGACGAATCGCTGGTCTGGCTGCACGAGCGTCATGCGGGCCGCGTGTGGATCGCCGTCGAGCTTCATCGCGACGGCGAGGACGCGCGCAAGCTGGCGCGCCTGCAGGCGCTGGGCCGGCGCCACGGGCTGCCATTGGTGGCGAGCGGCGACGTGCACATGCACGTCGCGCGGCGCCGTGCGCTGCAGGACGTGATGACGGCGCTGCGCCACCATCTGCCGGTGGCGCGCTGCGGCCATCGCCTGTTTTCCAACGCCGAGCGTCACTTGCGCAGGCTCGACGATCTGGCTGCGCTGTATCCGCGCGCGCTGCTCGACGAGAGCCTGAACGTCGCCGCGCGCTGCCGCTTCCGCATCGAGTCGGTGAAGTACCGCTATCCGAAGGAAATCGTCGGCGCCGGCCATACGCCGACCAGCTGGCTGCGCCAGCTGGTCGAAACGCGGATTCCCACGCGCTGGCCGGACGGCTGTCCGGCCAAGGTGAGGGCGACGATCGAGCACGAGCTGGCGCTGATCGCGCAGAAGGAATACGAAGCCTTTTTCCTGACCGTCTACCAGATTGTCCGGTACGCGCGCGAGCGCGGCATTCTCTGCCAGGGGCGCGGCAGCGCCGCGAACTCGGTCGTCTGTTACGTGCTCGGCATCACCGAGGTCAATCCGGAGTTCAACGCGCTGCTGTTCGAGCGCTTCGTGTCGATCGAACGCGACGAGCCGCCGGACATCGACGTCGACTTCGAGCACGAGCGGCGCGAGGAGGTGATCCAGCACATCTACGCCACCTACGGGCGCGAGCGGGCGGCGCTCGCGGCGACGGTGATCGGCTACCGGCCGCGCTCGGCGCTGCGCGACGTCGGCCGCGCGCTGGAGATCGGCGCGGAGGTGATCGACCGCGTCGCCAAGTCGCTGGCCTGGTGGGACAGCCCGGACGGACTGGCGGAGCGCCTGAAAGTGGTGGGCGTCGATCCGGCGGCGCCGCGCATCCGCCTGTGGCTGCAGCTGGCCGGCGAACTACTCGAGGGCAACGGCTTTCCCCGGCATCTGTCGCAGCACGTCGGCGGCTTCGTGATTTCCGACGGACCGCTGCACGAGCTGGTGCCGGTCGAGAACGCGGCGATGACGGAGCGCACGATCATCCAGTGGGACAAGGACGATCTGGAATCGCTGAACCTGCTGAAGGTCGACGTGCTGGCGCTGGGCATGCTCAGCGCGCTGCGGCGCATGTTCGAGCACCTGCGCGAGTTCGGCGACACCTCGGTCGACTACCGCTCGATCCAGGACCGGGGCTACGACGCCGACGCGCCGACCCGGCAGACCTACGAGATGGTGTCGGCGGCGCAGACCGTCGGCGTGTTCCAGATCGAATCGCGCGCGCAGATGACGATGCTGCCGCGGCTGCGGCCGAAGACCCTGTACGACCTGACGGTGCAGGTCGCGATCGTGCGGCCGGGACCGATCCAGGGCGGCATGGTCCATCCGTACCTGAGGCAGCGGCACATGAATCCGGACGACATCCAGTATCCCCTGGGCAGGGACGATCCGATCCGGGGCGTGCTGGGGCGCACCTCCGGCGTGCCGATCTTCCAGGAGCAGGTGATGCAGATCGCGATGGTCGCCGCCGGCTTTTCGGCGAGCCGGGCCGACGCGCTGCGCCGGGCGATGGCGGCGTGGAAGCGCAACGGCCACGTCGACCGCTTCCGCGACGAGCTGATGAGCGGCATGAAAAAAAACGGCTACGACGATGCGTATGCCGCGCGCATCTTCAAGCAGATCGAAGGCTTCGGCTCCTACGGCTTTCCGGAGAGCCATGCGGCGAGCTTCGCGCTGCTCGCCTACAAATCGGCCTGGCTCAAGCGCCACCGCCCGGCGGCGTTCATCTGCGGACTGATCAACGCGCAGCCGATGGGCTTCTATCCGGTGTCGATGCTGGTCGCCGAAGCGCGGCGGATGGAGGTCGAGGTGCGCCCGGTCGACGTGCAGACGAGCCGCTGGGACTGCCATCTGGAGCGCGATGCGCGCGGGCGGGCGGCGATCCGGCTCGGCCTGCGTCTGGTCAAGGGCTGCGGCGAGGCGCCGGCGCTGCGTCTCGTCGCGGCGCGCGCGCACGGCGCGTTCCGCGACGTCGACGATCTGGCCCGGCGCGCGGTGCTGACGGGGCGCGAGCTCGATCTGCTGGCCGGCGCCGACGCGCTGGCCGCGCTCGCCGGCCATCGCTTCCAGGCGCGCTGGCAGGCGCGCGGACATGCGCGGCTCGAAGGCCTGCTGCGCGATGCCGCGCTGCCGGACGAGGCGGCATCGCTGCGCGCGCCGAGCGAGGGCGAGGCGGTCTACGCCGACTATCGTGCGACCGAGCTGAGCCTGCGCCGCCATCCGGCGGCGCTGCTGCGCGAGCGGCTCGAGCGGCAGCGCATCGTGCCCAATCACGCGCTGCGCGAGCGGACGGACGGCGAGGCGGTGCGCGTCGCCGGCATGGTGATGTTCCGCCAGCGGCCGGGTTCGGCGAGCGGCACGATGTTCCTCACGCTCGAGGACGAGACCGGCGTGGTCAATCTGATCGTGCGTCCGGCGCTGATCGAGGCGCAGCGCGAGATCGTCGTCGGCGGCCGCTTCCTGCTGGCCCGCGGCCGCCTGCAGAAGCAGGGCTCGGAGGCCGACGGCTGGGTGATTCATGTCGTCGCCGAGGCTTTCGCCGACCGTTCGCACTGGATCGACGGCCTGCCGTACCTGTCGCGCGATTTCCACTGAGCGCGATCGAGTGCGACGGCGCCGCAGGGCTTCCACACTTTCTGTGCCGCCGGCATTGTTCATGGGCGACGCTCCCCCTATAATCGCGCCCCTTGCCGAAATAGCTCAGTCGGTAGAGCGACTGATTCGTAATCAGTAGGTCGCAGGTTCGATTCCTGTTTTCGGCACCAGGCTGCAACGAAAAACCCCGCCTTCCGGCGGGGTTTTTCGTTTGGGCGCGTCCGCCGCGGACCAGCGGCTATAGGCGCTGGCCGCTGGTGCCGCGGCTGTCGGGGCCGAGCAGCCACAGCAGCGCCGGCGTCGCGGCGTCCGGCAGCGGCGAGCGTTCGATCGGTTCGCCCGGATAACCCTTCAGGCGCGTGCCGCTGCGCATCGGTCCGGGGTCGTAGGTGTTGACGCGCAGGTGCGGATTGGCGCGCAGCTCGGCGGCCCAGATCTGCGCCATCTGCTCGACGCCGGCCTTGGCGACGGCGTAGGCGCCGCCGAACGCGCGCGCTTCGCGGCCCTGGCGGTCGCTGACGAACACGATCGACGCGTCCGGCGCCCGGCCGAGCAGCGGCAGGCAGTGGCGCGTCAGCGCGAACGCGGCGGTCAGATTGACCTGCAGGCTCTCGATCCATTCCTTCGGCTCGACGTCGTACAGCGGCGTGTAGGCCTTGAAGTGGGCGGCGCAGTGCAGCAGGCCGTCGAGGCGGCCGAACTCGCGCTCGATCGTGCTCGCCAGTTCGAAGTAGTCGGCCCAGGTCGCGCCGGCGAGGTTCATCGGATAGATCGCCGCCGCGCCGCCGGCGGCGCCGATCTCGTCGTAGACGGCTTCGAGCTTGGCCACCGTGCGGCCGAGCAGGATCACCGTCGCGCCATGGCGGGCGCAGGCCAGCGCCGCGGCCCGGCCGAGACCGTCACCGGCGCCGGTGATGAGCAGGTGGCGGCCCTGCAGCAGATCGGAAGCGGGTGTGTACGAGGCGGGCAGGGCGGACATGGCGGCGGATGGGGGTCGGGAAGGAAAGGCGTCGCGCGGCGGCGGCGACGCCGGGAGGTCAGCGTGTGGCAGGACGCGCCATTCAGCGCATGCCGGCCTGCAGCCAGCGTTCGACGGCTTGCGGCGTCAGCGCCGGCCGGTAGGCGCGACCTTCGGCGTAGTCGCCGCCGAGCTGTTCAATCAGCGCGCGCTCCGCTTCGTGGTCGACGCCGGCGTAGACGATGCGCAGTCGCAGCATGCGCGTCAGCTCGACGAGCTTGCGCAAGGCGTCGCGGACCAGCGGTTCCGCGCCGGAGCGCCTGATCAGCGCCGGCGCGAAGCGGTATTCGTCGAGCGGATGATAGAGCGCGGTCAGGGCCGAGGCGCCGGGCTCGCCGACGCCGTCGAGGCACAGCGCCACGCCGGCCTGGCGCAGCGCGGCGAGCTGCGTGCGCTGTGCGTCGCCGGCCAGCGCCAGCGCGCGTTCGCCGATCTCGAGCACCAGCGCCGAGCCCGGCAGATCGTGCGAGTGCAGCATGCGCTGGATCAGGTCCTCGAAGCCGAGCTCGCGCACCGCGGCGTCCGGCAGGCGCAGCACCAGCTGCAGCTGCGGCGCGCCGCTGGCGCGCCAGGCCGACAGGCGCGCGAGGCCTTCGCGCAGCAGCCAGGTCGTCAGGCCATGGATCAGGCTGACGCGATCCGGCAGATGCAGGAAATCGGCCTCGCCGAGACGACCGCGGCGCGGATGTTCCCAGTACGGCAGCAGGCGCACGCGCGGCGGCAGGCCGGCGCGCAGCGGCGTCTGCAGCTGGTAGTCGTCGCCGAGCCCTTCGTTGTAGAGCGCGCCGTGCAGCTCGGCCGACAGGCGCGAGGCCTCGGTGCGGGCGTCATCGAGCGTCGGCTCGTAGACCAGGTAGTCGCGGCGCGCGGCGACCGCCGCGTACTTGGCGGTCTCGGCGTGGCGCAGCAGGGTCTCTGCGTTCGGGCCGTGTGCCGGATAAAGGGCGATGCCGATGCTGGCGCGCAGCGAGAAGGCGCTGCGCCCGACCGTGATCGGCACGTCGAGCGCGAGCTGCAGGCGGCTGGCGTAATGGCGCGCAGTGGTCTCGTCGCTGGCCTGCGCGACGAGGATGCCGAAGTCGTCGTGGCCGAAGTGGGCGAGCAGGTCGCCGCCACCGGTGACATTCTGCAGGCGTTCGCCGAGCTGGCCGATGTACTGGGCGGCGGCCGCCTCGCCGTGCGCCTGGGCGATCTCGTGATAGTGCTCGGTGGTCAGCACCAGCACCGCAAAGCTGCCGCTGCGCTTGCCGTCGAGGCGGTGGATCGCGGTGTTGATCGCGCCGGCCAGCGCGTGGCGGTTGGGCAGGCCGGTGGCGTGGCCGGCGACCGACTGGCGGCTCAGCTCGTACTGCAGGCGGTTGGCCTCATCGCGCAGTTCGCGGGTTTCGTCGAGCACCAGCGCGCCGGCCTGATAGGACATCACGCTGCCGATGTACTGGCCCCAGATCAGGAAGGCGATCGGCATCAGGTCCAGCGCCCACAGCGCCGGATTGTTCTGCTGCACGTCGAGCAGACCGCCGATCGTGTAATCGCCGTGCTCGTACTGGCAGCTCAGCAGGGTCGCGGCGAGGATCGCCAGCAGGGCGACGACGAGCCCCATCCACGCGTAGCGATTGGCCCGGCCGCGCAGCAGCCCTGCCATGCGGTCGAGGCTCTGCAAGCCGCTTTTGCCCGGTGATCGCCAGCTCATGAGGTTCCCGAATCCGGCCGTGCCGAGCTTAGCGGGATGCCTGCAGCCAGGCGACGATGTCGCGCGGCGTTGCGGCGATGCGTTCGGCGCCCCAGCTGGTGATCGGCCCGTCGGCGCCGAGGTAACCCCAGTCGGCGGCGATCGTCAGCATGCCGGCGGCCTGGCCGGCGACGATGTCGCGTTTGTCGTCGCCGATGTACCAGCAGGCCCGCGGCGGCAGACCGAGCAGCGCGCAGGCGCGCAGCAGCGAATCGGGCGCCGGCTTCGGGCGCGGCACCTGGTCGGCGCTGACCGCGCAGTCGGCGCGCAGCGCCAGGCCTTCGAGCAGCGGCAGCGTCAGCGCCGCGGCCTTGTTGGTGACCACGCCCCAGCGCAGGCCGGCGGCGCCGATCGCCTGCAGCAGCTCGCCCATGCCGTCGAACAAGGCCGAGTGGCGGACCAGGCGCGCGCGATAGAAGGCCAGGAAACGCTCGACGCGCGCGCCGTACTCGGCGTGCTGCGGCGTGATGCCGAGCGCCAGGCCGAGCAGACCGCGCGCGCCGGCCGAGGCGACCGGCCGGTAGTCGGCGAGCGGCAGCGGCGCCAGGCCCAGCTCCTCGCGGACCCGGTTGGCGGCGTCGCCGAGGTCGGGCGCGGTGTCGACCAGCGTGCCGTCGAGGTCGAACAGCAGCGCACGCGGCCGCACGGCGAACGCGTCCAGCGGCAGGGCGACGCTCATGCGGGCTTGCGGCAATGCATGAAGTAGTTGACGTCGATGTCGTCGGCCAGCCGCGCCGATTTCAGCAGCGGGTTGTAGCGCAGGCCCTTGATGCCGACGACCTCGAGGCCGGCGCCGCGCGCCCAGGCCGCCAGCTCCGACGGGCGGATGAACTTCTCGTAGTCGTGGGTACCGCGCGGCACCAGGTTCAGCACGTATTCGGCGCCGACCACGGCGAGCGCGAAAGCCTTGGGGCTGCGGTTGATGGTCGAGAACACCAGGTCGCCGCCGGCCCGGGCGAGGCGGGCGCAGGCGGCGATCACCGAGGCCGGGTCCGGCACGTGCTCGAGCATTTCCATGCAGCAGACCAGATCGAATGCCTGCGGCCGCTCGGCGGCCAGCGCCTCGGCGCTGATCTGCCGGTAGTCGAGCCGGAACGCCGGCGGCGTGCGGCCGGATTCGAGGGCGTGCAGGCGCGCGATGTCGATCAGCTCGCCGGCCATGTCGATGCCGAGCACTTCGGCACCTTCGGCGGCCAGCGCTTCGCTGAGCAGTCCGCCGCCGCAACCGATGTCGAGCGCGAGCTTGCCCTTGAGGCCGCCGGCGCATTGCGCGACGTAGCGCACGCGCGGCGGATTGATCTGGTGCAGCGTCGCCATTTCACCGCGCGGGTCCCACCAGCGCGAGGCGAGGCGTTCGAAGTTGGCGATTTCGCGGGCGTCGACGTTGCCGCGCTCGTGTTCGGTGGTGGCGCTCATGGACGGATCTTCTGCCGCCATTCGGCGGCCCTGGCGATGACGGCGGTTTCGTCGAGCGTCGTCAGCTGCCGCCCGCGCAGCAGCGGACGACCGGCGACGAAGACGTCGCTGACCTGATCGCGGCCGGCGGCGTAGGCGAGCTGCGACAGGACGTTGTAGACCGGCTGGGTGGCCGGAGCGTGAAGGTCGACGGCGATGAAGTCGGCCGACTTGCCGGCGACCAGCGAGCCGATTTCCTGGTCGAGCCCGAGGGCGCGGGCGCCGGCCAGCGTCGCCATGCGCAGCGCCGCCGGGGCCGCCAGCGCGCGCGTGTCGCCGCCGACCGCCTTGGCGAGCAGCGCCGCGGTGCGCAGCTCGCCGATCAGGTCGAGGTCGTTGTTGCTGGCGGCGCCGTCGGTGCCGATGCCGACGTTGGCGCCTGCCGTCAGCAGCTTGTCGACCGGGCAGAAGCCGCTGGCGAGCTTGAGGTTCGACTCCGGGCAGTGCGCGATGTGCACGCCGTACTCGGCCGCCTCGGCGATCTCGGCGTCGGTCAGCTGCGTCATGTGCACGGCGATGAAGTCAGGACCGAGCAGTTCGAGTGCCTTGAGCCGTGCCCACGGACGGCTGCCGCTCTGCTTGACCGCCTCGACGACCTCGAACTCGGTTTCATGCACATGCATGTGGATGCCGATGCCGAGTTCGTTGGCGTAGCGGCGGATCTTCTGCAGCGGCGCGTCGGACACCGTGTACGGCGCGTGCGGCGCGAAGATCGTGCGCACCAGCGGCGTGTCGCGCAGCGCGTCATGCAGCGCCAGGCCTTTGTGGATGTAGTCGTCGGCGCCGCTGCCCCAGGCGGTCGGGAAGTCGAACACGACCAGGCCGACGGTCGCGCGCAGGCCCGTTTCGCGGGCGACGCGGGCCGTCGCGTCCGGGAAGAAGTACATGTCGTTCACGCAGGTCGTGCCGCCGCGGATCATCTCGGCGAACGCCAGGCGCAGGCCGTCCTCGCAGAACGTGGCACCGACGTGCGCGCCCTCGGCCGGCCAGATGTGGTTCTGCAGCCAGTCCATCAGCGGCAGGTCGTCGGCGATGCCACGCAGCAGGCTCATCGCAGCGTGCGTGTGCAGATTGACGAGGCCCGGCAGCACGGCGTGCTGGGGCAGCGCAACGGTCTCGCGGGCCTGGTAGCGCGTCTGCGCCTCGGCCAGCGGCAGGACGGCTTCGATGCGGCCGGCGTCGACGACGAGCGCGTGCGCTTCGAGCACGACGCCTTCGGGCTCGATCGGCACGAGCCAGCGCGGCGTCACCAGCAGGTCTACGGTCTGCATGCAGTGGCGAAAGTCGGGGATGGATAGAATGTCCGTTCAAGTTTACCCGAGGCCGTCATGTCTGCCGTTGACCTTTCCGCTGTGCGCCCCGAGCCGGTGAAGCCGCTGATCTGGGAGGGCGACCACCTGCGGCTGCTCGACCAGCGCGTGCTGCCGGGCGAGCTGCGTTACCTGCGCTGCGAGAGTGCCGGCGACATTGCCGACGCGATCCACGGCATGGCGGTGCGTGGCGCGCCGGCGATCGGCATCGCTGCCGCCTATGGCATGGTGCTGGCGCTGCGCGCTGATCCGGACGGCGTGCAGCGCGCCTTCGACCTGCTCGCCGCATCGCGGCCGACCGCCGTGAATCTGCGCTGGGCGCTGGAGCGCATGCGCGGCCTGTGGCTGGAGCGCCCGGACCTCGCCGCGCTCGAAGCCGAGGCGGTGAAGATCCACGACGAGGATCTGGCGCAGAACCTGAAAATGGGTGCGTTCGGCGCGGCCCTGATCGGTTCGAACGCGAGCGTCATCACCCATTGCAACACCGGCGCGCTGGCGACCGGCGGGCACGGCACGGCGCTCGGCGTGATCCGCAGCGCCTACGCGCTGAATCGCATCGCCCGCGTCTACAACACCGAGACGCGGCCGTGGCTGCAGGGCGCGCGGCTGACAGCCTGGGAGCTGCAGCAGGAAGGCATTCCGGCCAAGCTGATCGCCGACGGCGCCGCCGCGCACCTGATGAGCCGCGAGCAGATCGACTGGGTCATCGTCGGCGCCGACCGCATCGCCGAAAACGGCGATACCGCCAACAAGATCGGCACCTATGCGCTGGCGGTCGCCGCGCGTCGGCACGGCGTGAAGTTCATGGTGGTCGCGCCGAGCGGTACCTTCGACCTGCGCTGCCGCAGCGGCGCCGACATCCCGATCGAGGAGCGCGGGGCGGCCGAGCTCACCGAGTTTCGCGGCGTGCCGATCGCGCCGCAGGGCTACGATGCCTTCAATCCAGTGTTCGACGTCACGCCGGCCGAGCTGATCGACGCCATCGTCTGCGAGTCCGGCGTCATCGCCAGGCCGAGCCGCGAGGCCGTCCGCGCAGTGCTGGGCTGAGCCGCGCCGGCAGGCCGCCGCGGAAGCCTCGCCGGGGCCCGAAAAGCGGCGCCAAGCCCTCGTCCGTGCTAGAATTTCGCGGTCGACAAGGGCTGCATCCAGGACTGCGGATGCGACGCCTTTTCCGCGCCGAAAACGAGAGCACGACGCTGGCGGCCGCGCCGGCGCGACGCCCGGGCCTTGATCCAGGACAGACCCCGTTACAACACGCTCCATGACCGATTTCGCCAAGGAAGTTCTCAGCGTCAATCTCGAAGACGAGATGCGCCGTTCGTATCTCGACTACGCGATGAGCGTCATCGTCGGCCGCGCGCTGCCGGATGCGCGTGACGGCCTGAAGCCGGTGCACCGTCGCGTGCTGTACGCGATGAAGGAACTCGGCAACGACTACAACAAGCCGTACAAGAAGTCGGCGCGTATCGTCGGCGACGTCATCGGTAAGTACCATCCGCACGGCGACACCGCCGTCTACGACACGATGGTGCGCATGGCGCAGGATTTCTCGATGCGCTACATGCTGGTCGACGGCCAGGGCAACTTCGGCTCGATCGACGGCGACATGCCGGCGGCGATGCGTTACACCGAAGTGCGCATGTCCAAGCTCGCGCACGAGCTGCTGGCCGACATCGACAAGGAAACGGTCGATTTCCAGCCGAACTACGACAGCTCGGAAACCGAACCCTCGGTGCTGCCGACCAAGATTCCGCAGCTGCTGGTCAACGGCGCGTCCGGCATCGCCGTCGGCATGGCGACCAATATCCCGCCGCACAATCTGTCCGAGGTCATCAACGGCTGCATCGCGTTGATCGACAAGCCGGAGATCGAGCTGGCCGAGCTGATGCAGCACATCCCGGCGCCGGATTTTCCGACTGCCGGCCTGCTGCTCGACGCCGCCGGCCTGGCCGACGCCTACGCGACCGGCCGCGGGCGCATCGTCGTGCGCGGCCGCACGCACTTCGAGGACATTGGCCACGACAAGCAAGCGATCATCGTCACCGAGTTGCCGTACCAGGTGAACAAGGCGCGCCTGCTCGAGAAGATCGCCGAGCTGGTCAAGGACAAGAAAGTCGAGGGAATCACCGAGCTGCGCGACGAGTCGGACAAGTCCGGCATGCGCATGGTGATCGAGCTGCGCCGCGGCGAGAACGCCGATGTGGTGCTGAATAACCTGTTCCGCCACACGCAGCTGCAGGACAGCTTCAACTTCAACATGGTGGCGCTCGACAACGGCCAGCCGCGCCTGCTGTCGCTCAAGCAACTGCTGGAGATTTTCGTCCGCCACCGCCGCGAGGTGGTGACGCGGCGCACCCGCTACCTGCTGCGCAAGGCGCGCGAGCGGGCGCACGTCTTGGAAGGCCTGTCGGTCGCGCTCGCCAACATCGACGCGATCATCGAGCTGATCCGCCGTTCGCCGTCGCCGGCCGAGGCCAAGGCCGGCCTGATGGCAGGCGTCTGGAATCCGGGCCCGGTCACGGCGATGCTGGAGCGCGCCGGCGCCGACGCCTCGCGGCCATCCGATCTCGCCGCCGAATTCGGCATCGTCGAGGGCGGCTACCGGCTGTCCGAAGCCCAGGCCCAGGCGATCCTCGACCTGCGCCTGCACCGCCTCACCGGGCTCGAGCAGGACAAGATCCATGCGGAGTTCCGCGAGCTGATCGAATCGATCCTCGATTACCTCGACATCCTCGGCTCCGAGGCGCGCCTGCTGTCGGTGATTCGCAGCGAGCTGCTCGAGATCCAGGCGCAGTACGGCGACGCGCGCCGTACCGAGATCACCGACGCGGCGCTGAACATCGCGCACGAGGATCTGATCGTGCCGAAGGACATGGTCGTGACGCTCTCGCACGAGGGTTACGTCAAGGCCGTGGCCCTCGACGAATATCAGGCCCAGAAGCGTGGCGGCCGCGGCAAGATTGCGGCGACCACCAAGGAAGAGGATTTCGTCGACCGCCTGTGGGTCGCGCACTCGCACGACACGCTGCTGTGCTTCTCCAGCCTCGGCAAGTGCTACAAGCTGCGCGTGTTCGAGCTGCCGAGCGGCTCGCGCGGCTCGCGTGGCAAGCCGTTCAACAACATGCTGCCGCTCGAAGCCGGCGAGAAGATCAACGCCGTGCTGCCGATCAAGAGCTTCGGCGCGGCGGCCGATGCCGAGGCGGCCGAGGGCGCCGCGCCGTACATCTTCATGGCGACGCGCCGCGGCACGGTCAAGAAGACGCCGCTGGCGGCGTTCCAGAACGTGCGCAGCAACGGCATCATCGCCGTCGACCTGCGCGTCGACGACGAGCTGGTCGGGGTGGCGCTGACGCAGGGTCGGGACGACGTCATCCTGATCTCCGACGCCGGCCGTGCGATCCGCTTCGACGAGGGCGACGTGCGCGCCATGGGGCGCGGTGCGACCGGCGTGCGCGGCATGCGCTTGATCAAGACCTTTGCCGGCGGCGACGAGGCCGGTGAAGAAGTGGCGGACGAGGCGGGCGCCGAGCTTGCCGAGGGTGACGAGGCGGCCGACGCGCTGAGCGACGGGGCCCGCATCATCGCCCTGATCGTCGCCGAGGGCGGCGACATCCTGACCGTCTCGGAATTCGGCTACGGCAAGCGCACGCCGGTCGAGCAGTTCCCGCGCCGCGGTCGCGGCGGTCAGGGCGTGATCGCGCAATCGCTGTCGGACAAGACCGGGCGTCTGATCGGCGCCGTCACGGTCGACGACAGCCACGAGGTCATGCTGATTTCCGAAGACGGCAACCTGATCCGCTTCCGGACGACCGACGTGCGCACGATGAGCCGCAACACCCAGGGCGTGCGCCTGATGCGTCCCCAGGACGGCGACCGTCTGGTCGGCATCGACCGCATCCTGGCCGAAGACGACGACAGCCTGCCGGCGCTCGCGGTGCCGGTCGAAAACGGCGAGGACACCGTCGGCGCTGACGACGACGAATCGGCGGGCTCGTAAAATATCGA
Source organism: Solimonas variicoloris DSM 15731 (assembly GCF_000382285.1). Lineage (GTDB taxonomy): Bacteria > Pseudomonadota > Gammaproteobacteria > Nevskiales > Nevskiaceae > Solimonas > Solimonas variicoloris. The sequence continues at coordinate 87,041 of NZ_KB907937.1, forward strand.
GCATAAAGAGGGCGCTGCGGCGCCTTTTTTATGGGCCCATATGACTAACAGGACATGTTAGGTTATTATTCGCGGCGATGAATTTCAGTGTCCATTTCGACGACGAGACGATCGAGCGGCTGAACCGCGCGGTGGCCCGCGTCGGCCTGACGCGCAATCGCGTGATCACGCTCGCCGTGCAGGATTGGCTGGCGCGCAATGAGGAAAAGGACTGGCCGGCGGTGCTGAAGAGCCACTTCGGCAATCCGGCGCCGGAGCTGACCGAGGAAACGCTGGACTTCCAGGCCTGGCGCGAGGCGCTGCCGGATTCGGCGCCGGTGCACTGGTGAAGTATCTGCTCGACTCCGACGTGCTCGCCGCGGCGATCAAGGGACGGTTGCCGGTCGTGCTGCGGCTGCAGGCGCTGAAGCCGAGCGACGTCGCGGTGTCGGTGCTGGGGCAGGCGGAGGCCGAGACGGCGCTTCGCCTGCAGCCGCGGGCGCAGGCGCGCTACGGCAAGTTGCTGAAGGAGTTCCTGCATTCGGTGCAGGTGCTCGGGATCGGCGCCGCCGAGGCGCAGCAGGCGGTCGTGATCGGCGCCTATCTGCAGGCAGCCGGCGAAAAGCTGGCGCCGCTGGATCTGTGGCTCGCGGCGACGGCAACGGCGCGGCAGCTGGTACTGGTGACGGACCGCGTCGCGGCTTTCGCGTCGGTGCCGAATCTCGACGTCGAGCGCTGGAGCTGAACGGGCGGGACGGCGGGAATGAGGGCCGGGCGCGCTGCGGCGGGTCGCGGCCAGGAGGGCGGACCGGGCTGGGCGCGGTCCGCCGGTATTCAGGCGGTAAACGAGTGGTTGAAGCAGGTCTTTCGAGGAAACTGAAATGAAAAGAGTCGTGAACTTCAGCGCCGGACCGGCGACGCTGCCTTTCGAAGTGCTGCAGCAGGTGCAGGCCGAGCTGCTCGACTGGCAGGGTTGCGGCATGTCGGTGATGGAAATGTCGCATCGCGACAAGGAGTTCATGAGCATCGCGCAGGCAGCGGAAGCCGATCTGCGCGAGGTCGCCGGCATTCCGGCGAACTACAAGGTGCTGTTCCTGCAGGGCGGCGCGACGGCGCAGTTCACGTTCGTGCCGATGAACCTGCTGCGCGGCAAGCAGAACGTCGATTTCGTGCTGACCGGCGACTGGGGCAAGAAGGCCGCCAAGGAAGCGGCGCGCTATGCCAAGGTCAACGTCGCCGCGAGCAGCGAAGCCGACAAGTTCACGCACATCCCGGAGCGCTCGAGCTGGAAGCTCGATACGAACGCGGCCTACGTGCACGTGACCTCGAACGAGACCATCCACGGCGTCGAGTTCGCCGCCGATCCGGACACCGGCGACGTGCCGCTGGTCGCCGACATGTCGTCGAACATGCTGTCGCGCCCGTTCGACGTGACGAAGTACGGCCTCATCTATGCCGGCGCGCAGAAGAACATCGGCCCGGCCGGCGTGACGATCGTCATCGTGCGCGACGACCTGATCGGCCAGACGCTGCCGAATACGCCGGGCATCTTCGACTACAAGCAGATGGCCGACGCCGAGTCGATGCTGAACACGCCGCCGTGCTTTGCCTGGTACGTCTCGGGTCTGGTCTTCAAGTGGATCAAGGCGCATGGCGGCCTCGCCGGCATCGGCGAGCGCAACGCCAAGAAGGCGGAGCTGCTGTATGCCTATATCGACAGCCAGGACTTCTATCGCAATCCGGTCGCCAAGGCCGATCGTTCGCGGATGAACGTGCCGTTCACGCTCGCCAATCCGGAGCTCGACGCCGAGTTCCTGAAGGGCGCCAAGGCGGCTGACCTGTCGGGCCTGAAGGGGCATCGCTCGGTCGGCGGCATGCGCGCGTCGATCTACAACGCGATGACGCTCGAAGGCGTGCAGCAGCTCGTCGACTACATGAAGGAATTCGCGCGGACGCGCGGCTGAAAAGGCGGCAATCGAGTATCGGGAATGCGGAATCGTTGCGAGACGAAACCGCTTCCCGATTCTGACGTTGGCCGTTTCCCGATCCCCAATTTCCGGTTTTAAGCCATGTTCAAAGTCCAAACCCTCAACAACATCTCCGTCAACGGGCTCGAGCGTCTGCCGCGCGACCGTTTCGAGATCGCTTCCGAGATCCAGAATCCGGACGCGATCCTCGTGCGCTCGGCCGACATGCACAAGCTGGAGATCCCGGCTTCGGTGAAGGCCATCGGCCGCGCCGGTGCCGGCACCAACAACATTCCGGTCGCGGCGATGAGCAAGCGCGGCGTGCCGGTCTTCAACGCGCCGGGTGCCAACGCCAATGCGGTCAAGGAACTTGTGCTGGCCTCGATGCTGATGACGGCGCGCAACATCCCGGCCTCGCTCGATTTCGTCAAGAAGCTCGACGGCGACGACAAGGCCATGCATGAGGCCGTCGAGGCCGGCAAGAAGAAGTTCGTCGGCTTCGAGCTGCCGGGCCGCACGCTCGGCGTGATCGGCCTCGGCGCGATCGGCGTCAAGGTCGCCAACGCCGCGCTCGAGCTCGGCATGACGGTCTACGGCTTCGATCCGGCAATGACGGTGCAGAACGCCTGGCAGCTGAACGCCGGCGTGCATCGTGCGCTGTCGGTCGATGATCTGATGTCGAAGTCGCAGTTCATCTCGGTGCATGTGCCGCTGCTCGACGCGACCCGCGGCCTGATCAACGCCGAGCGCATCCGCCTGATGAAGAAGCAGGGCGTGATTCTGAACTTCGCGCGTGACGCGATCGTCGACGAGAAGGCGGTCATCGAGGCGCTCGACGAAGGCCGCCTGCACGCCTATGCCTGCGACTTCCCGTCGAACGCGCTCAAGGGCCATCCGCGCGTGCTGGCGACCCCGCATCTCGGCGCCTCGACCGGCGAGGCCGAGGACAACTGCGCAGTGATGGTCGCCGACCAGATCCGCGAGTTCCTCGAACTCGGCACGATCCGCAATTCGGTGAACTTCCCGGAGGCGCAGATGCCCTTGCTGCCGGGCAAGACGCGCCTGTGCATCGTCAACGAGAACGTGCCGAACATGGTCGGCCAGATCTCGACGGCGCTCGCCAAGCATCACCTCAACATCGCCGACCTGCTGAACAAGTCGCGCGGCGACCTGGCGTACACGATCGCCGACCTCGATTCGGCGGTGCCCGCCGAGGTGGCCGGCGAGATCGCGGCGATTCCGGGCGTGCTGGCGACCCGCGTGATCGTGGGCCGCTGATGCCGCTCGCGCCCGGCCGCCCGGTTCGGGCGGTCGGGCGCAAGTCCCGAAGGCCGCGGATTCCCGCTAGAATCCGCGGCCTTTGCTTTTTCCGTTTCGAGACGCCCATCCGATGAAGGTGCCGCAGACCCTGGCCGAAGCGCGGTCGCAGATCGACTCGCTCGACGAGCAGATCCAGGCGCTCATTTCGCAGCGTGCGCGCATCGCGCTCGAAGTGGCGCATATCAAGCAGCGTTCCGGCGACACCGGCAATCACTATCGCCCGTCGCGCGAGGCCGAGGTGCTGCGCCGTGCGATCGAGCGCAATCACGGCCCCGACGGCGGCCCGCTGACCGACGAGACGATCGCGCGCCTGATGCGCGAGATCATGTCGGTGTGCCTGTCGCTGGAGTCGCCGCTCACCATCGCTTACCTCGGGCCCGAGGGCACGTACACGCAGGCCGCGGTGCAGAAGCATTTCGGCGACAGCGTGACGGCGCGCGCGACGCGGGCGATCGACGAGATCTTCCGCGACGTCGAGACCGGCGCCGCCGACTACGGCGTGGTGCCGGTCGCCAACTCGATCGGCGGCGTCGTCAGCAACACGCTCGATGAACTGGTGCATACCCAGCTGCGCATCTGCGGCGAGGTGACGCTGGCCGTCCACCACCAGCTGTTGTCGAAGCAGACCGAGCTCGAGTCGATCGTCAAGGTCTATTCGCACGCGCAGTCGTTCGCGCAGTGCCGCAAGTGGCTGGACGCGCATCTGCCGAAGGCCGAGCGCGAAGTGGTGTCGAGCAACGGCGAGGCCGCGCGTCGCGCGGCGGCCGAAGGCGCCGGCACCGCGGCGATCGCCTCGCTGCAGGCCGGGCGCATCAACGCGCTGAACATCCTCGCCTCGAACATCGAGGACGATCCGAGCAACACGACGCGCTTTCTCATCATCGGCAGGCATGAGCCCGCCTCGACCGGCGACGACATCAGCTCGATCGTGATGACGGCGCACCGCAATCAGCCGGGCGCGCTGTTCAAGCTGTTGCAGCCGTTCGCCGACAGCGGGCTCGATCTGACGCGCCTGGAGTCGCGGCAGGTCAAGGGCTCGGTGGTCCCGGACTACTACTTCTTCGTGGACTTCGCCGGACACGAATCGGATCCGAAGGTGCGCGAGGTGCTCGAGACCGTGCGTTCGTCGGCGGCCTTCTTCAAGATTCTCGGCTCGTATCCGCGGGCCGTCATGTAATGCGTTCAGAAACCAAGATCATGGATCAGACTTTGCAAAGGGCTTCGCCGGGCGTCATGAGCCTCGAAGCGTATTCGCCGGGCATGCCGATCGACGAACTGCAGCGCCGCCTCGGCGTGTCGAACGCGATCAAGCTGGCCTCGAACGAAAATCCGCTCGGCGCCAGTCCGAAGGTCCGCGCCGCGCTGGCCGCCGCCGTCGCACACGACAATCTGGCGCTGTATCCGGACGGCAGCGGGCATCGCCTGAAGCAGAAGATCGCCGCGCTGCACGACATCGCGCCGGAGCGCATCACGCTCGGCAACGGCTCGAACGACATCATCGAACTGCTCGGCCGCGTCTTCCTCGGTCCGGGCCGCGCCGCGCTGTATTCGGCGCATGCCTTCGCCGTTTATTCGATCATCACCCAGGCGCAGGATGCGCGCGCCGTGGTCGTGCCGGCCCTGCCGGCCCGCGATGCACAGCCCTACGGCCATGATCTCGCCGCGTTTCCGGCGGCGCTGCAGGCCAATCCGGACGTCGCGCTGGTCTTCATCGCCAACCCGAACAACCCGACCGGAACCTGGCTCGCGCCGGCGGCGATCGAGGCCTTTCTCGCGCAGGTGCCGGCGCACGTGATCGTCGCGCTCGACGAGGCGTACTTCGAATACCTCGATGCGGCGCTGCAGCCGCCGACGCGCGCCTGGCTCGATCGCTTTCCGAACCTGATCGTGTTCCGCACGTTCTCCAAGGCTTACGGGCTGGCCGGCCTGCGCGTCGGCTACTCGCTGTCGAGCGCGGCGCTGGCCGACGTGCTGAACCGCGTGCGCCAGCCGTTCAACAACAACAGCCTGGCGCTGCTCGCCGCGGAAGTCGCGCTTGGCGATCAGGATTACGTTCGCGCCGCGGTCGCGCTCAATGCGCGCGAGCGCGCGCGCCTGACGGCCGCGCTGCAGGCGATGGGGCTGACGGTGCTGCCGTCGCAGGCCAACTTCCTCGCGATCGACTTCGGCCGCGACGCCAAGCCGATCCACCAGGGTCTGCTCGAACAGGGCGTCATCGTGCGGCCGATGGCCTCGTACCAGATGCCGCAGTTCCTGCGCGTCAGCATCGGCACCGAAGCCGAGAACGACCGCTTCCTCGAAGCGCTGCGCGCGGTGCTCGGCGCCGCGGGTCGGCCGGCGTGAGCGTTCGCCACCTCGCCGTCATCGGCCTCGGCCTGATCGGCGGCTCGTTCGCGCGCGCGCTGCGCGCCGCCGGCGAGGTGGGACGCGTTTCCGGCTACGACCCGGATCCGCAGCAGCGCCAGCAGGCGCTGCGCCTGGGCGTCGTCGACCAGGTGTACGAGACTGCCGAGGCGGCGGTACGCGACGCCGATCTCGTCGTGCTGGCGGTGCCGGTGCTGCATACTGGCGAGGCGCTGCGCGCCTGTCTGCCGGGCCTGCGCGCCGATACCGTCGTCACCGATGTCGGCAGCACCAAGCAGTCGGTGCTGCGCGAAGTCGAGGCGGTCTGCGGACAGTTGCCGTCCTGGTTCGTGCCGGGGCATCCGATCGCCGGTACCGAAAAGAGCGGGGTGGCGAACAGCCTCGTCGATCTGTTCCGCAATCATCGCGTGGTGCTGACGCCGCACGCCGCACAGTCGCCGGCGGCCCGGGCGCTGGTCGCCAAGCTGTGGCAGGCGGTCGGCGCGCGCGTCGTCGAAATGGGCGCCGCCGAGCACGACGCGATCTTCGCGGCGACTTCCCATCTGCCGCACGTGATCGCCTACAGCTTCGTCGACATGCTGGCGCGCCTGCCGCACAGCGACGACATCTTCCCGAACGCCGGCGGCGGTTTTCGCGATTTCACGCGCATCGCGTCGAGCTCGGCGCAGATGTGGCATGACATCGTTCGCGCCAACGCCGGCGCCGTCGGCGAGCTGCTCGATCGCCAGATCGAGGAGCTGCAGCAGATCCGGCGCATGATGCGCGAGGAGCGCTGGGACGAGCTGCGCGAACTGTTCGCGCGAGCGCGGACGGCGCGCGAGCGCTATCTCACACAGATCGAGTAGGACCGCGCACTGCGCGCGATCCTGTACAGGAAAGCCATGAGTTCGAGTTCGTTGACCTTCGAGGTGTACCCCGGCGGCCGCCTGAGCGGCGAGTTGCGCGTGCCCGGCGACAAATCGATATCGCATCGCTCGATCATGTTCGGCTCGCTGGCCGACGGCGTGACCACGGTCGAGGGTTTCCTCACCGGCGAGGACTGCCTGTGCACGATGAAGGCGTTCCAGATGATGGGCGTGGCGATCGAGCGTCCCGGCGAGACTTCGCTGCGCGTCCACGGCGTCGGCCTGCACGGCCTGAAGTCGCCGGATGGACCGCTCGATCTCGGCAATTCGGGCACGTCGATGCGTCTGATGGCCGGCCTGCTGTCGGGGCAGACCTTCACCAGCACGCTGGTTGGCGACGCCTCGCTGTCACGCCGGCCGATGAAGCGCATCATCGGCCCGCTCGAACAGATGGGCGCGCGCATCGAATCGAATGATGGCAAGGCGCCGCTGAACGTGCTGCCGCACAAGAAGCTGCACGGCATCGCTTACCACTCGCCGGTTGCCAGCGCGCAGATCAAGTCCGGCATCCTGCTGGCCGGCCTCTATGCCGACGGCAAGACCGAGGTCTTCGAGCCGGAAGCCTCGCGCGACCACACCGAGCGCATGCTGCGGGCCTTCGGCGTGCGGGTCGAAGCGCGGCCGGGCTATGCCGGGCTTGAGGGCGGCCAGCCGCTGCGCGCGACGCAGATCCGGGTGCCGGCCGACATCTCGTCGGCAGCCTTCTTCATGGTCGGTGCGGCGATCGTGCCGGGTAGCGAAGTGCTGCTGACCGAGGTTGGCATCAATCCGACGCGCACCGGCATCATCGACGTGCTGCGCGCGATGGGCGCCGATATCGAGTTGCAGAATCAGCGCGCCTTCGGCGACGAGCCGGTCGCCGACATTCGCGTGCGTGGCGGCGGGCTGCGCGGCGTGAAGATCGGCAAGGAGCTGGTTGCGGCGGCGATCGACGAGTTTCCGATCATCTTCATCGCCGCCGCCTTCGCCGACGGCGAGACCGTGGTCGAGGGCGCCGAGGAACTGCGCGTCAAGGAATCCGACCGCATCCAGAGCATGTGCGACGGCCTGCGCGCGCTCGGCATTGCAGCGATCGCGCTGCCCGACGGCATGCGCGTGTCGGGCGGCCGCATGCACGGCGGTGCGGTCGATGCCCGCGGCGACCACCGCATCGCGATGTCGTTCGCGATCGCGGCGCTGCGCGCCGAGCAGCCGATCACCATCTTCGACTGCGCCAACGTCAATACCTCGTTTCCTGGGTTCGCCACGCTCGCGCAGCACGCCGGCCTCGACCTGCGGGTGCGCGCATGAGCGCGGCCGCGATCCCGGTCATTGCCGTTGACGGGCCGAGCGGTGTCGGCAAGGGGCTGGTCACGCGCTGGCTGGCCGAGCGGCTCGGCTACCACCGCCTCGACAGCGGTGCGCTGTATCGCATCCTGGCGCTGGCCGGCCACCGCCGCGGTATCGATCTGCACGACGGCGACGCGCTGGCGCGGCTCGCGCCGGCGCTGAAGATCCGCTTCGTCGGCGCGACCGAGGACGATGAGGCGATCCTGGTCGACGGCGAGGACTGGACCCACGACGTGCGCAAGGAGTCGACCGGCGCGCTGGCCTCGCTGATCGCGGCGCAGCCGGCGGTGCGCGCGGCCCTGCTGCAGCGCCAGCGCGATTTTCGCGAGGCGCCGGGCCTCGTCGCCGATGGCCGTGACATGGGCACCATTGTCTTTCCCGATGCCGCCCTCAAGATCTTCATGGACGCGAGCCCCGACGAGCGCGCGCAGCGCCGGCTCAAGCAGTTGAGGGCAAAGGGGATTGAGGCTACACTCGCCCCCCTTCGTGAAGAAATACGCGCCCGCGACGAGCGCGACCGCAATCGCCCCATCGCCCCGCTGAGGCCGGCGGATGGGGCTCAAGTCGTTGATACGACAGGGCTTCCACCAGTCGAAGTGCTGGCGATCATCGAAAGCCTGCTGCAGCGGTCCGCCATCGTCTGAGCCCGTTTCGCTGCGCGAAGGAAGAACATCAGCCGCGCCCTCCGGGGCCCGGCTTGTGGCCGGCGAGCAAGGATGCGAGCCGTTGACTGACCTGACAGGACCCCAAGCAAGAGGCGCGGGGATCATCCATTTCAAGAGTGTTTAGATGAGCGAGAGTTTCGCTGAGTTGTTCGAGGCCAGCCTCAAGGGCGGCCAGTCCATGCAGTCCGGCACCATCGTCAATGCGCGCGTGCTGGCCGTGAAGCCCGATGTCGTGATCGTCGACGCCGGCCTGAAGTCGGAGGGCGTGATCCCGCTTTCCGAGTTCCTGGTCGACGGCGAGCTGAAGGTCGCGCCGGGCGACGAAGTGGAAGTGGCGCTGGAAACCGTTGAGGACGGCTTCGGCGAAACCAAGTTCTCGAAAGAGAAGGCCGAGCGGATCAAGACCTGGGAGCGCCTGGGCAAGGCGTTCGAGGGCAAGGAAACCGTCATCGGCATCATCACCGGCAAGGTCAAGGGCGGTTTCACCGTCGACATCGGCACGGTCCGCGCGTTCCTGCCGGGCTCGCTGGTCGACGTCCGTCCGGTCCGCGATACCTCGTACCTCGAGGGCAAGCCGCTCGAGTTCAAGGTCATCAAGCTCGACAAGCTGCGCAACAACGTCGTGGTTTCGCGCCGCGAAGTGCTCGAGGCCGAATACTCGGCCGAGCGTGACAGCCTGCTCGCCAACCTGCAGGAAGGCGTGGTGCTGAAGGGCGTCGTCAAGAACCTCGTCGAGTACGGCGCGTTCGTCGACCTCGGCGGCATCGACGGCCTGCTGCACATCACCGACATGACGTGGAAGCGCGTCAAGGATCCGGCCGAAGTCGTGCAGGTCGGCCAGGAAATCGAAGTCAAGGTCCTCAAGTACGACCGCGAGCGTCGCCGCGTGTCGCTGGGCCTCAAGCAGCTGGGCGCCGATCCGTGGAGCGACATCGAACGTCGCTATCCGGAGCGCACCCGCCTGTTCGGCAAGGTCACCAACATCACCGACTACGGTTCGTTCGTCGAGATCGAGCCGGGCGTCGAAGGCCTGGTCCACGTCTCGGAAATGGACTGGACGAACAAGAACGTCAACCCGGCGAAGGTCGTGCAGGTCGGCGACGAAGTCGAGGTCATGATCCTCGACATCGACGGCGAGCGCCGCCGCATTTCGCTCGGCATGAAGCAGTGCCGTCCGAATCCGTGGGAAGAGTTCGCGCAGAACCACCAGAAGGGCGACCGCGTCCATGGCGCGATCAAGTCGATCACCGACTTCGGCATCTTCATCGGCCTCGACGGCGGTATCGACGGTCTCGTCCACCTGTCGGATCTCGACTGGAACGAGCCGGGTGAACTCGCGGTCCGCCGCTACCAGAAGGGCCAGGAACTCGACGCCGTGGTGCTGGCGATCGACGGCGCCCGCGAGCGCATCTCGCTCGGCGTCAAGCAGGTCCAGCAGGACCCGCTGTCGGAGTTCATCGCCAAGAACGTCAAGGGCACCATCGTCAAGGGCATCGCCAAGACGGTCGATGCGCGTGGTGCGGTCATCGACCTCGGCAACGGCGTCGAAGGCTACATCAAGGCCGGCGATCTCTCGCGTGACCGCGTCGAGGATGCCACCAAGGTGCTGAAGGAAGGCGACTCGCTGGACGCCCGTTTCATCGGCGTCGACCGCAAGAGCCGTACGGTGATGCTGTCGGTCCGCGAGAAGGAAATCCAGGAAGAGCAGGAGGCCGTCGCGGAGTACAGCCGCAACGCGTCGACTGGCAAGACCAGCCTGGGCGACCTGCTGAAGGAACAGATGGGCGGCGGCAACAATTAAGTTGTTCGTCTATCTTCCCGGAATTTCTGGGAAAAATGAGAGGGCCACGCTTGCGTGGCCCTTTTTTTTTAACTATTGTTAGCGCGTCAAAACGCTTTTTGGTTCCGGGACTTATGACGAAGTCTGAACTCATCGAACAGCTCGCGGCGAAGCAGACGCACCTGATGCACAAGGACGTCGAGCTGGCCGTCAAACTGGTTCTGGACCAGATCAGCAACGCGCTGGCGCGCGACGAGCGCGTCGAGATCCGCGGCTTCGGCAGCTTTGCGCTGCATCACCGTCCGGCCCGCGTCGGTCGCAATCCGAAGACCGGCGAGCCGGTGCAGATCCCGCCGAAGCGGGTTCCGCACTTCAAGCCGGGCAAGGAGATGCGCGAGCGCGTCAATGCGGTCGCCGCCGAGGAAGCGGCAGCTGCTGCCGCCGCCGCGACCAGCGCTGCGGTCAGCGTCGCGTAAGGCCGCCATGTCACGCCTGGCCGTCCTCATCGTGCTGCTCGTGATCCTCGTGCTCGGCGCGTCGATCGGCTACTTCAACGCCCAGCCCGTGCAGTTCAATTATCTGTTCGGCGCCACCGAGTTTCCGCTGATCGCGGTGCTGATCGCGGCGTTCTCGGCTGGCATCCTGCTCGCGATCGCCGCCGTCTCCAGCCGTCTGTTCAGCATGCGCCTGGAGCTCGGCCGCCTGCGCAAGCAGCTGCGCGAGGCCGAGGGCGAATTGCGCACGCTGCGCAATCTGCCGGTCGGCACGCCGCCGGAAGCCCGCTAGCGTTCCTTACCGTCCCGCTCAGGACCCGCATGCTCGATTCCCTGTTTCCCTGGCTGCTGCTGCCGCTGGGCCTTGCGCTGGGCTGGGCGCTCGGACGGCGTGCGCGGACCTCGACGGCGGCGGCGATCGCCCCCGAGCAGCTCGGCGGCCTGCTGACGCAGCTGGCCTCGGATGATCCGGACCAGGCGATCGCGGCCCTGACGCAGGTCGCCGAGCTCGACCACTCGACCGTCGAGCTGCACCTGACGCTCGGCAATCTGTTCCGCAAGCGCGGCGAGATCGACCGTGCGCTGCGCATCCACGAGGCCCTGCTGTCGCGGCCAGGCCTGGCGCCCGACATGCAGGCGCAGGTGCGTCGCGAACTGGCGTTCGACTACATGCGCGCCGGCGTCATGGATCACGCCGAAGCGCAGTTCGAGCGGCTGGTCGCCGACGGCCGCTACGTCACCGAATCGCTGGACCAGATCCGCACGATCTACGAGCAGGGCCGTGACTGGGAGCACGCGATCGCCGCGGCGCGCCGTCTCGAGGCCGCGCAAGGCGAGTCGAAGCGCGATCTGATCGCGCAGTACGAATGCGAACTCGCCGACGAGGCGCGCCGCGCCAAGAACGTCGACGAGGCGATCCGCCAAGCCAAGCGCGCACTCGACGAGGATCCGGGCTGCGTGCGTGCGCATCTGATGCTGGGGGCCTTGTACGAGGGCAAGCAGGACTTCGGCGCCGCCGCGCAGGCCTATCTGCGTGCCTTCCAGCTCGATGCGCATTTCCTGCCGGACGTCATCGAGCCGCTGTATCGCTGCTCGCAGAAGACCGGCCATTCGGAAGGCTTCCTGCAGTTTCTCGCCGACGCCAAGGAGATCTCGTCGAGCAGCCTGCCGTACGTTGCCGAAGCACGCCTGCTCGCCGACGAAGGCCTCGACCCGACCGACCGCCTCGCCCAAGGGCTGGAAGTGCGTCCGAGCCGCGCCGTGCTGGCGCAGTTCCTCGAAGTGCTCGAAAAGCAGCCGGCGGTGATCGCCGCCGGTCTCGACAAGCCGGCCGCCAGCCTGCACCGGGCCCTGCGCCGCATGATGGAGAGCTCGCCGCGCTACCAGTGCGGCAACTGCGGGTTCTCGCCGCGCCAGCAGTTCTGGCAGTGCCCGAGCTGCAAGCGCTGGGGCACGATCACCCCGATCGACGAGGCGATGCGCCTCGGCTGAGCCGCCGCTGCGGCCGTTCCGCCCCATCCGACGCCGTCCGGCGGCCGCCCCGCGCCGGCGACCGGAGCGCTGCTAGACTGCGGCGGCAAGAAACAAAAAAAGAAGTACCAAGAGCCGTCGGCGGAGGAGAAACGCTTGACGAAAACGGCATTCGTGACCGGGGCGACGGGCTTCGTCGGCCTGAATCTGCTCGCCGAGCTGCACGAGCGCGGCTGGCAGGTCATCGCGCTGCACCGGCAGAACTCCGACCTCGGACCGCTCGACCGCTACCCGCGGCTGCGCCGCGTGGTCGGCGATGTCACCGACCAGCGCACGCTGCGCGGCGCGATCCCGCGCGGTGTCGACTGCGTGTTCCACGTCGCCGGCAACACCAGCCTGTGGAACCGCACCCACGTCGAGCAGATCAAGGTCAACGTGCGCGGCACCCGCAACATGGTGCGCGCGGCGCTGGAGGCGCAGGTCAAGCGCTTCGTGCACACCTCGAGCATCGTCGCCTACGGCGTGCACAGCGGCACCATCACCGAGGACACGCCGACCCGCGGCAGCACCGCGGCGATCAACTACGTGCGCAGCAAGGCGCTCGCCGAGCGCGAAGTGCGCAAGGGCATCAGCGCCGGCCTGCCGGCGGTGATCCTCAATCCGTCGAACATCGTCGGCCCCTATGACACGCAAACCTGGGCCCGGATGTTCGGGCTCGTGCAGCAGGGCCGCCTGCCGGCGATGCCGCCGGGCGGCGGCAGCTTCTGCCATGTGCGCGAGGTCGCGCGCGCCCACGTCGCCGCCGCCGAGCGCGGCCGCATCGGCGCCAACTACCTGCTCGGCGGTGCGCAGGCGAGCTACGTCGGCCTGGTGCGCGAGATCGCGCGGCTGATCGGCGTGCGCCGCCACCCGCTGACGCTGCATCCGCGGCTGCTGCACTGGTACGCGACGCTGGAGGAATGGGCGGCGCCGCTGTTCGGCCGCGAGCCGGACATCACGCGCGACGCGGTCGCGCTGTTGTCGGAAAACCTGTATTGCAGCAGCCAGCGCGCCCAGCAGGAACTCGGCTACGTGCCGCAGACGCTGGAGGCGATGCTCATCGATTGCCGCGACTGGCTGTACGAGGCGGGTTTGCTGAAGCGCTGATCCTCAGCGGATGCGGTAGCTGTCCGGCAGCGCGTTGCGGACCTCGGTGCGCTTGGCGACGAGACGGGCGCGATCCTGCGGCGACAGGTCCGACAGGCGCAGGCCGGCGTCGAGCTGGGCCAGCGCGGCGCCGGGGTCGCCGCGCAGGAACAGGTAGGTGCCCATCTGGTAGGCCGATTCGGCGAGCTTGCCGCTCTCACGCGCGGCCTGCGCCAGCAGCTTGTAGGTCGCCATCTGCGTGCCCTGCGCCTGATCGTGCGACAGCAAATAGTCGGTCCTGAAATATTCAATTCACCGCCGCCAGCCGCCGACCCGGCGGCCATGCCCCCCTCGTCACTGACCACCCGCTCAAGCATCCCGACCAGAAGCCAGAGTGCAAAAAGGGCCTTCAGTCCCAACCGGGCAATGGCCCGCATCAACCAGCGCAGGTTGTAGCCGGCGGCACACAACACCGGATGCAGCACATCCCCTTCCGATCCTTTGAGCCAGTTCCGCCGTAGTCCGCAGTCGTCCTTCAGGTGCCCGATCACCGGCTCCACGGCCTGACGGCG
>NZ_KB907938.1 GCF_000382285.1 Solimonas variicoloris DSM 15731
CTGGTCGGGATGCTTGAGCGGGTGGTCAGTGACGAGGGGGGCATGGCCGCCGGGTCGGCGGCTGGCGGCGGTGAATTGAATATTTCAGGACCGACGACTTAACGAACGTCCACGGAAAGCTTTGAACTACGAAACACCAACTGAGCGATATCGACAAGCCGTTGCGTCGGTCGGTTGACTCCGCATCCCTATTCCGTCATGGCGAGGAGCCGCAGGCGACGAAGCCATCCAGTAGCGCCCTGCGGAAGCGACGTTCCTGGATCGCCGCGGCCGCCGCGCGGCCTCGCGGCCTCGCGGATGACAGATTTACTCAGAAGTTCACTAGTAGTCGAGCCACTCCAGCGGTGCCACCAGCGGCTCGCCGCGGATGCGCTGCAGCGTCTCGGTGATGACCTCGATGTTGGCGTCGAAGGAACCGTGCGTGGCCGGGATGCGGTCGCCGCGCCGCGTCGTCAGCACGGTCGGATCGCGCCAGGTCGCGCCCTGCCCGGCCGGCCAGCGCGCCTGCCAGGCCTGCATCGACGCCAGCTCGGTCTCGGCCCAGTGATCGGTGCTGTGCGCGTAGCGCGAATCGAGCGCGCGTTCCATGCCGAGCAGCGGCATCTTGCGCTGGTCGTCGAGCGCCCGCGAGACGAGGTACAGCAGCGACTTGCCGTAGGCCTCCCGCTTCGGCGACGGCAGCGCGTCGGCCTTCTCATTGGCGTCCGAAAGGTGATGGAGGAACAGGCGTTCGAGCGGCAGCAGGCCGCTGTCGGCGGCCGGCAGATAGTGATCGACAGCGAAACGTACCGAGCAGGCCGCAGCGTAAAGGCTGCAGCTCTGCACGGTCAGGCCGGCACCGGCCGCGCCCAGCTCGTTGAGCCGTGACAGCAGGTGACCGAGCAGGATTGAGCCGGCCGAGTGGCCGATCAGATGCAGGCGCAGCGGCCGGCCGGCCTTGGCGGCACGCTGCGACAGGCGCAGCAGGTTCTGCGCGAGCAGGTCGAGGCCGCGCCCCGGCTGCGCGCCGAGCGCGGCGTTCTCGCGCATCTCGCTCCAGACGCCGCGACCGAACAGGCGCGCGAGCACTTCGACGGCACGATCGCGCACGTCGCCGAGCACTTCGAGCGCACCGGCGGCGCGCTCCGGCGCCTCGCCGCCGAGCGCCTTGCGCGCCCAGTCCTGGACGATGTCGGCCAGCGTCTCGCCGGGGCCGGTGCGCCAGGTCAGGAACAGCGGATAGATGCCGTTGGCGGCGAACATCGGCGCCAGCATGCGGACGCGTCGGATCGAGTCGTCCTCGCTGTTGAGACCGCCGTGCGCGTAGATCGCCAGCACCGGCGCCCGCGTGCGGTCGGCGCCGAACTGCCGCCACGGCGAGTCGTAGGCGATCTCGCGCACGTAGTCCTGCGCGCCGGCGTCGACGCCGTGCGTGAAGTCGCGGACCATGATCTGGCCGTTGTTGCCGCTGACCAGCGTGTGCGCGTAGGCACGCGCCGTGCTCCACGGCTCGTACGGCGCGTAATCGTAGGGATGGTCGACCGGCCACGGATCATCCGGCGGATTGTTCGCGGCGCGCGTCGCCGGATCGAGCGCGCCGAGCGCCTGGCCACCCGGCACCGGCCAGCGCGCGCCGGCCAGCCGCGCGTCCGACGGCAGCACCGGCACGCCGAGCGCGACCGCCCAGGCATCGGTCGCGTGCGCGATCCAGTCCTCGTACGGCAGCAGGCCGAAGCCGCCGGCGCCCCAGATGCGGCCCCAGGAGTTCTGCACGACGAAGCCGCGCTCGTTGTAGCCGACCAGCGCGAAGGCGTGGCCGCCGAGCTTGTTCGGCTGCTTCGGCAGCGCGATCACGGGCAGGTCGCGATGCCGGCGCGGCGCCGCCCGCGGCCGCGCGCTGACCAGCGTCTCCCAGCCGTCATGCACCTGCGCCGAGACGTAGACGGCGCCGATCTCGGCGATCGCCGCCTGCAGATCGACGACCGAGGCGCGCTCGACGCGGTAATAGACGCCGAGCGTGCGCGAAGCGGCGTCGGTCTCCCAGCCGTCGAGCGGCGGCACGAACAGCGGCTTGCCTTCGGCGTCGAAGCGGTACGGCCAGCGCGCCTCGCTGCAGACGCCGTGCTTGTGCCAGCCCTTCAGCGCGCCGCGGCAGCTGGAGCCTTCGTAGCGCTCGCCCGGCCACTCGTCGTAGCGTCGCGCCAGCTCGTAGAACATGCGCGGACTGACCGGCGCGAAGCGCGTGCGCAGCCCGGCGCCGACGTGACGGCGCCACAGCAGGTAATTGGCGACGCAGGCCAGGCCGAAGCCGGTGCAGGCGCCGTCGCGGCCCTGGTCGAGCACGAGGCCGGCGCGCACGTAGGCCGGCAACAGCCTGGCGACCATCGCATCGTCCGGAAAGCGCGGCGGCAGCGATTGCAGCGGCGGGCGGTACGGCAGGTCGCGGAAATCGAGGCGGTCCGGGCGCGCATCGAACAGTCGCGTGTTCAGCGCGGTCGGCGCGCGCTCCGCCTGCCGGGCCTGCACCGCGCGGGCGTGGCGCCCGTCGACCGGCTGGCGTGAACCCTTCTTCCCCGTCGCGGCTTTGGCCATCGTCGTTCTCCCGTTAGCGCGGCGAGCATGCTACGGCAGGCCGCGGCACGGTGTGACGGCGCGCTCAGGCGCAACCGGCACGCGCTCAGCGCTCGCGGCGCAGCGGCGCGCGCAGGCGCAGGGCTTCGTAGCGGGTCGCCGCCGCTTCGTCGCGCGCCTGCCGCAGCAGGTTCAGGGTCGCGGCGTCGAGCTGCGCGCCATCGCGGGCGAGCGAGCGTTCGAAGAGGCGCACATAGTGCTCGCGCGGCGCGACATCGACGCGCAATTCGACGACGCTGCCGTCCGCGGCGGCATCGAGCGGTGCGTCGAACTGCAGCGCCGCCCCGGGCGGCAGGCGCGTGTCGTCGATCTCGCGATCGAGATCGAGGCCGACGCGCCAGCCGATGACGCGCTGCGCCAGCGTGCGGATCTCCCGCCCGTCGGCATCGACCAGCGTCAGCGTCGCGGTGACCTCCGGGACCATGTAGGTCGGGAAGAAGTGGCCGGCGCCGACGTTGCGCAGGCGGGCCTGCGCGCGCCAGCGGCCGTCCGCGCCCGGCTCCAGGTCGAGCCGCACGTCGAGCGCCTTGAGCACCATGTCCTTGCTGTGAATGCCCTGCCACTGATGCCGGCGATCCGGCATGTGGCAGCTCTGGCAGGACTGCCCCTCGGCGGCGTAGCGGCTCGCCTGCCACTGCGCGTAGGTGTCCTCGTGCAGCTTGCCGGCGGTGGCCGGGCCGTCCGGCGGAAACTGATGGCAGGCGGCGCAGAAGCGGCTGTCCTCGAACGCGGCGGCGGCGACGAAGCCGCCGTGCGGCGCGCCTTGCGCGGCGCCGCCCGACCGCGGCGGCGGCCCGTAGCGCTGGTGCGCGCGCACATGGCAGGCCGCGCAGACCAGTCCGTCGTGCGCGAGCGTCTCGGGCACATGGTCCGGCGCCGCCGACGCCGGCCGCTGCGGCCAGGCGAAGGCCTGCGCGACGAGCGCCTTCTGCTCGGCGAGCGGCGCATGGCAGTCCATGCAGCGGTTGGCCTGCGCCTGCGTCATCAGGTGGAACTGCCACTCGATGCCCGGCCCCATCGCGCGGCTGTGCAGGCTGCGTCGCCAGTCCTCGTGCTGCTGCACATGGCAGCTGCCGCAGGCCGCCGGATCGAGCGAGCGCTCGAGCGCCGAGTACGCGGCCGGCGGCTCGCCCTGCGCCGGCAGCGGGCGCTGCCAGTGCTGGGCGAGGAACGCCGACGTCGCGTCGGTGTCGCGTCCGAACCCGTACCGCGCCGCCACGGCGACCGCCGCCGCGGCGAGCCCCGCGGCCGCGATCCGCAGCGGCAGTCGATGGCGCACGCGGCCGCGTGCGCTCAGGCCTTGGCGATCGTCCAGGTGAAGGTCCCGCCCTGCTTGTCGCGTCCGACCAGTTCGTGCCCTTCGGTTTCGCACATGAAGAGGATCGATTCGCCGGACGACGGATTGTCGAAGCGCACCGTCAGCCGCTCGCCGCTGGCGAGGTCCTGCAGCGCCTTGTCGGTGTAGACCTGGACGTGCGGGCAACCGTATCCGGTGATGTCGAGCAGATAGGCGCCGTCGCCGACGCGTTCGAGTTTGTAGGCCATGCCGATGACTCCGATGTTCAGGCCGGACCGGCGGCGGCGAGCCGGCGGTCGATCCACCACTTGAATGCGCGCACGCCGCCGTAGCCGCCCGCCACCAGGCCGGCGAAGAAGATCCAGCCGCTCGGATCGCCGTTGGTGACGGTCGCGAAGAACGCGCCGATGTTGCAGCCCATGCCGATGCGCGAGCCGAGCCCCATCAGCGCGCCGCCGGCGAGCGCGAACACGGCGGTCTCGGCGCTCGGCAGCTTCCACTTGAACTCGCCGTTCAGATTGGCGATCACGGCGGCGCCGGCAATGATGCCGATCGACATCAGCCCCGGCGCGTTGAGCCAGGGCGCGGGCACGCCGTTGTCGAGGCCGAAGAACAGATTGTCGCGCATCGCCAGGCCCAGCTTGTCGAGCGCCCAGCCGGCCCACTGCGCTTCCTGCGTGGTGATGTACCAGTAGCCCGGATCAAACACCGTGTCCTGCAGCGACAGGCCTTCGCTGTGGCCCATCTGCGCCAGCAGCTCGCCGAAATTGAAGATGCCGTAGTGGTCGCGCAGCGCGCTGGTGATCCACATCTGCAGCCCCGCCAGCGCGCCCAGGCCGAGGCCGACCAGCGCCGTGCGCTTGGAGGCCGTCAGCATCACCCAGATGCCGCGCAGGTGGTCGCCGATCCGCGCCTGCGCGACCTTGGCGCGGCGCAGGTATCCCTTGCGCCAGGCCGTCGCGTAGAGCAGCGCCAGCAGCGCCGCCGCCGGCAGCAGCGCCGTCAGCAGGGCATTGGCGACGGCACCGGCCACCGCGCCCTGCACGCCGAGCGCCTGCGCAACGGTTTCCGCCGGCAACGTCCAGAGATAGCCGGCGGTGAACTGGTCGAACCAGCCATCGGTGATGCCGAGCGCGGCCGGCATGTCCTGTGCGGCAGCAGCTTCGGCCCAGGCCTTCGGCACCGCGCGGTTGCTCCAGCTGCTGGCGCTGACGAACAGCGCCTGCGACACCGAGATCGCCAGCAGCACCAGCATCGACGCCACGTTGCCCTCGCCGCTCTTGTACAGCGAACTCGACGCGCAACCGCCGGTGAAGATCATGCCGAAGCCGAAGATCGCGCCGCCGATCAGCACGTGCCAGCCGAGCGGATGCGGCGCGAAGGTGTTGACGCCGGCCACGTGCACGATCGCGGCGATCAGTGCGTACAGCACGATCGCGACGATCACGCCGACCGCCATGCGCGGCACGCGCACCATGAAGAGGTCGCGTACCGCGGACGCCATGCAGAAGCGGCCGTACTGCAGCAGCAGTCCGTAGGCGACGCCGAACCAGGCGTAGACCAGCAGGTAGACGTAGCGCGTGTCCAGCGCCAGATAGACGCCGGAGACCAGCGCGACGGCGAGGACGATGCCCGCGGCGCTGGGCAGGCCCGCGCGTCCGCCGGCCGGCGACCACGCACCGGATTCGCTGACAGCCATGTCGCGTCGGCTCCTCAGAGGATCAGCTGGAAGCCGAGCGTCAGCTGCCAGTTGTCCTGCGCGGCCTGGCTCGACGGATCGGCGCGGTGGTAATCGACGTCGTCGTACTCCAGCGTCAGCTTCAGCTGCTGGCCGTCGATGTAGTAGTTGAGGCCGCCGCCGTTGAGCTGGTTGTCGAGGTAGCCGCTGTTCAGGTTGTAGTCCGAGCGGTCGTGGCGGGCGAAGACCTGCAGGCGGCCGATGCCGATTTTCTGCGGGAACAGATAGCCGCCCTTCACGTAGGAAGCGTGCAGCTCGGTGTTGCTCGGCAGATTCGCGTCCGGCGCCTGGTTGATGGCATCGCCGACGCCGTAGTGCAGATAGGCGCTCGACAGCGTCACCGTGCCGAAGCCGAACGGATACTCGAAGAAGCCGTCGACGGTCCACGCCTTGTAGTCCTTGGCGTCGCTGCGCGTCGCGTAGTTCGCATAGGCGACGTCCGGCTGGTAGTCGTAGGCGGCGCCGATCGTGAGGATCTTGCGCGTGCCCAGATACGTGCCGCGATAGCCGTAGTCGAACTCGGGGTCCAGGGCGCTCCAGTGAACGCGCGCCGTGACGCGCGGCGATTTCTTGGCAACCTCGTCGCCCTCGCGACCATCGGCCACCATCACGCGGTACTGCAGCGCCGCGTCGGCGAGATTGCCCCAGATCGCGATGCCGTCGTCGCGCGTGCCGCCGAAGGGCGTGTACGACATCAGCGAGCGATCAAGCGTCAGCGGTTCCAGGCAGCCTTCCAGGTTCTCGCGCGAGAACGTGTTCTTGAAGCGCCCGAGGATGAAGCGCGCGCCGTCGGCGTAGTCGATCGTCACATAGGCGTCGCGGTAGTAGACCGACTTGTCGTTGTCGCCGTCCTTGCCTTCGTTGCCGGCTTCGAGCTGCGCGTAGAAGCCGATGAGGTCGTTGTACTGACCGCTGAACGTCAGGCGGTTGCGGCGCAGGAAGAAGTCGGTGCTGCTGCCGCCGTCGGTGGCCGACGTGTAGCTGCTCGCCTGCGCCCAGGCCTGCAGCGAATAGTCGAGCGTCAGATAGCGCTGATCGTCGACGTTGATCGTCACGCCGGCCTGCGCGGTGCCGGCCCAGGCCATGGCGCCCAGCACGCAGGCCTTGACCGCCCACTGCGGCAGCGGGACGGCGTTCGACACCGGCTTCGGGGTGCTCGGGATGTTCACGACTGCGGGCCTCCGTTCAGGACCTGCTGATAACGACGGGTAAAGGACTCGACCTGCGCCGGGTTGTGGCAGGTCGCGCAGGTTTTCTCGGGCGCGGCGAGCGGCTGGGCGACCAGCTTCTCGTGCGCGATTTCCTGCTTGAGGATGCGCGGATTGCCTTGATGGCAACCGGCGCAGGAGTAGTTCACCGCCTGGTGATCGACGTGCCAGGGATGCAGCCTGGCGTCGAGCGACGGCGACGGCGCGCGCTTGCCGTTGTGGCACTTGAAGCAGCTCGAAGCGCCGAGTCCGCAGGCATTGGCGGGCGCGACCGGCGACAGCGCCGCGAGGTCTTCACCCCAGGCGTGCAGCGCTTCATCGCCCCAGGCGCTGGCCGGCGCTGCCGCACGCGGCGACTCGCCCGCAGTCGAGAAGATCCAGCCGCCGGCACCGACCAGCAGCAACAGCAGCCACAGCAGCAGGCCGCGCCCGAGCCAGGCACCGACGCGGCGGCCGAGATGACGAAGCGCGTTCACGGCGTCTCTCCGCGGGCCGCGCCGTGCGTGGGTTGAGCGCTATCCGCCGCGGCTGCGGTGGACGCTTGAAGCGGCGATTGCGCGACGCTGATGTCGGCCTCGCTCAGGCCGCCACTGCACATGCAGACCGGGCCCTGGCGGTACTTGAGCCGCGACGAGGGCGGCGGCGGCTGCGAACCGAAGCTGACGGTGTACTGCTTGACGGCGGCCGGCGCACGGGCGGCCGCTCGCGGCTCGTCGGCATGCGCGGCGGACAGGCCGGCGAGGAACAGGCAGAGCGCTGCCGCGGCGCGACTAGCATGGCGCATCGGATTCTCCATGAGAGAGCGAAAGAAGGGGCGCGGCGTCCGCCGCGCCCGTCGATACGGAACGGTTAGCCGCCGCAGGGATTCGGCGGCGGCGAGCTGCCGCCGGTGGTGCTGCCGCCCGTGGTCGCACCGCCCGTCGAGCCGCCGTCGTCGACCGGATCGTTGGCGCGTGCGTAGGCCTTGTCGGCGAGGATGGCCTCGTCGGCATGCTCGGCGCCGGCATTGACCACGTAAGGCGTCGTGCTGGCGTCGTTGCGCGGCGCGATCTGCGCCTGCACCCCGGGCTTGAAGAACGACAGCACGTCGGTCCGCCACACCGACTTGGCCGGCAGGATGAAGTTGCCGTTCTTGTCGGCGATGTACGACAGCGAGTTCCACTCGATCATCGACCCGTCGTAGAGGCGCGTCGGATGGCCGAGGATCACGGCGCTGGCGACGGTCGTGATCGCCGCGCGCACCGCCGTCTCGCAGTAGGTATAGACCACGTCCCCCGGCTGGTAGGCGTTGCCGGAGCCGACCGGCTGCAGCGTGCCGTCGCGGAAGCCCTTGCCCGCCGCATCGACCTCGCCGTCGAAGTAGGCCTTGATCTCCGCCTTGGACTTGTAGCGTCCGTCCGCGCCGCCGTTCACCAGCACGTTGGTGTACTGCAACTGCAGCGCACCGCGCGGATGGCCCTGCCGCGAACCGCCGTTCTGGAAGCTGCTGGTGTAGTTGTAGCCCTCGGGCGGCGCGCCGCTCTCCAGCAGCTCGCCGGCGCTGAACTGATCCAGGCTGCGCGCATCCCACAGGAAGATGCCGTCCGTGCTGCGGTTGCCATCCTCCAGCGGCAGGACGTTGATGACGTCCTCGAGCGTGGCCTGCAGCGCCGTGTTGTCTTCCTTGAGGTCACGCACGCTGCCGGCGTACTTGTTCGTCACCGGGCTCGCGGTCGCGGCGAAATCGGTGGCGCTCCAGCCGCCTTCACTCGAAGCCAGATACTGATTGCCGCCGTTGAGCACGGCGAGATGATCGGCGGCGACGCCCCAGTAGCGCAGCGTGTACCAGCAGCGACCCTGGATCATCGCGTTGGACGCGCTGCCCGTACCCGGCGCGCAGACGATGAGATCCTCGCTGGGATTGACGCCGTAGCGGCGCAGCAGCGCATCGATCTGCGCCCCGGAGAGCACCATGCCGGGCGTCTTGATCACGCCGTTCGAGCGTTCTTCCTGCCAGGCGTTCTCCTGGTAGGAGAAGACCGTTTCGTTGTCGGCCTTGATGAACTCGGCGCCGGCCGGACCCTTGCTGATCTGGAAGATCACCAGATTGCCCTTGATGCCGGCCGGGCGCTCCTGCAGCCAGTTGTCCTTCCAGCGCTTCAGGGTCTTGCCGGTGATGAGGCCGCTGCGGTTGTCGTCGTAGTCGTCCGCCGACTCCTGCGCGATCTGCGCCGGCGTGTTGACGATCCGGCTCGCCGCCGGCGTCGTCTCGGCGCCGGAGCGATCCTCTCCGCCGCAGGCCGCGAGCATCGCGATCACCATGCTGGCGGCAACAAGCCGCCCTGCCCCGCCGTCGCGGCGCCAGCTTCTCGACATCGTCTGTTCCTCGTGTTTTCCGGGAGCCGTCGCGTCTGCCGGATGACAGAACGCCCTGAGACGGCTCGTAGCGGCCGCGAGATTAGGAGCTCGCTCCGGCCCGAGGAAGGAATTCGTGAAGCTATGGTTATGCCGAGACTGCAGCGCAGCGCCGCAACGCGCGAAGCGCAGGGCGGCGCGAGCGCCGCGTGCAGGCTTGCCTCAGCGGCGCGCCTTGTCGATCAGGCTCGTGGTCGAATAGCCGTCGTGGAACGGCAGCACCAGCACGCGGCCGCCGTTGGCAGTGACGGCGTCGTAGCCGGCGATCTGCTCGGGCCGGTAATCGCCGCCCTTCACCAGCAGATCGGGCAGCACGCGGCCGATCAGGCGCGCCGGCGTGTCCTCGGCGAACGGCACGACCAGATCGACACAGCGCAGCGCCGCGAGCAGCGCCATGCGGTCGGCGGTCGCGTTCAGCGGCCGCGTCGGGCCCTTGAGGCGGCGCACCGAGTCGTCGTCGTTGACGGCGACGATCAGCAGATCGCCGAGGCGGCGCGCATCTTCGAGATAGCGCGCGTGGCCGACGTGCATGACGTCGAACACGCCGTTGGTCATGACGATGCGCTTGCCGGCGGCGCGCGCGCGCGCCACGGCCTGCAGCAGCACGGCCTCGTCGACCACGCCGCCGTCGACGTCGCGGCGGCCGCTCAGCGCGGCGCGCAGTTCGTCGCGTGACACCGTCGCCGTGCCGAGCTTGCCGACGACGATGCCGGCCGCGGTGTTGGCGAGCCGGCACGCGGTCGCCAGCGTGCTGCCGGCGGCGAGCGCGGCGGCGAGCGTGGCGATCACGGTGTCGCCGGCACCGGTGACGTCGAAGACTTCGCGCGCCTCGGTCGGGATGTGCAGCGGTGCCTGACCGGGCTCGATCAGCGTCATGCCGTGCTCGCTGCGCGTGATCAGCAGCGCGTCGAGCCGCAGTTCCGCGCGCAGCTGCTCCGCCTTCGCCACCAGCTCGGCCTCGTCGCGGCAGCGGCCGGCGACGGCCTCGAATTCGGCGAGGTTCGGCGTCAGCAGCGTGGCGCCGCGGTAGCGCTGCCAGTCGCTGCCCTTCGGGTCGACGAGCACCGCCTTGCCCTGCGCGCGCGCCGCCGCGACCAGCGCCGCGACGTCGCGCAGCGTGCCCTTGCCGTAGTCGGACAGCACCACGACGCGGCACGCGCCGAGCGCTTCGGCATAGCGCGCCGCCAGCTCGGCGGCGTCGAAGGCGCCGACCGCTTCGAGCGCTTCCTCGAAGTCGAGGCGGATCAGCTGCTGGTTGCGCGACAGCACGCGCAGCTTGGTGATGGTCGGCGCCTGCTCGGTGCTCACGAACTGCGCGCGCACGCCGCGCGCCGCCGTCTCGTCGGCGAGCAGGCGCGCGGCCTCGTCGCGGCCAACGACGCCGAGCAGGCTCGCCTGCGCGCCGAGGCTGGCGATGTTGAGCGCGACGTTGGCCGCGCCACCCGGCCGCGTCTCGTCGCGGCGGATGCGCACGATCGGTACC
Source organism: Solimonas variicoloris DSM 15731 (assembly GCF_000382285.1). Taxonomy (GTDB): domain Bacteria; phylum Pseudomonadota; class Gammaproteobacteria; order Nevskiales; family Nevskiaceae; genus Solimonas; species Solimonas variicoloris. The sequence goes on from NZ_KB907938.1 coordinate 10,731, forward strand.
GGCGCCTCCGGCGAGATGCGCGAGGTCGGCCCGATCCAGTAGCGGTCGAGCATCACGTCGCCGGCGACCAGCACGCGGGCCGCCGCGAAGTCGGGCAGCAGCGCGCTCATCGCGCGACCCGGCCGGCGGCCATGGCGTATATGCGGATCGGCAGCGCCGGCAGGTCGGACATGCGCGCGTTCAGGCGCTCAGAGATGCGCCAGCCATTCCGGATAGTGGCTGCTCTGGCCGTTGACCAGCGCCAGGTACGCCGCCTGCAGCTTGGCGGTGATCGGGCCGCGGCGGCCCTCGCCGATCGGACGGTTGTCGACTTCGCGGATCGGCGTGACTTCGGCGGCGGTGCCGGTGAAGAAGGCTTCGTCGCTGATGTAGACCTCGTCGCGCGTGATGCGGCGCTCGACGACCTTGTAGCCGAGGTCGCGCGCGAGCTGGATCACCGTGCGGCGCGTGATGCCGTCGAGCGCGCTGGTGACGTCCGGCGTGCTGATGACGCCGTTGCCGACGACGAAGATGTTCTCGGCGCTGCCTTCGGCGACGAAGCCGTCGGTGTCGAGCATCAGCGCCTCGTCGTAGCCGTCGCGCAGCACTTCATTGAGCGCCATCGACGAGGTCAGGTAGTTGGCGCTGGCCTTGGCGCGGCACAGCGAGGCGTTGACGTGCTGGCGCTGGAACGAGCTGGTCTTGATGCGGATGCCGCGCTCCATGTTGTCGGCACCGAGGTACGCACCCCAGGTCCAGGCGGCGATGATCACGTGGGTGTTGAGGCCGGTGGCGCGCAGGCCCATGCCTTCCGAACCGTAGAACACCATCGGCCGGATGTAGGCGGACTCGAGCTTGTTGGCGCGCAGCACTTCCTTCTGCGCGGCGTTGAGCTGGTCCTGCGTCCACGGCATCTTCATGCCGAGGATCTTGGCCGAGTTGAACAGGCGCTTGGTGTGATCCTCGAGACGGAAGATCGCCGTGCCCTTCGGCGTCTTGTACGCGCGCACGCCCTCGAAGCAACCGACGCCGTAATGCAGCGAGTAGGTCAGCACGTGGGTCTGGCATTCGCGCCAGGGCTTGAGTTCGCCGTCGTACCAGATATAGCCGTCGCGGTCGGCAAAAGAAGTCATCGGTAATCCTGCCTTTGGGGGCGCATGGGTGACGAAGGCGCGCATTATAGGCCCAGTGCCGGACCTGTCAGGGCCGCTTGCGCGCGTCGCCGCCACACCGCAGCATGCGCGCTCGACTTCGCCTGCCAGCTGCTGTGTCCGATTTCCTCATCGCCCCGCCCGCGCCCGCCACGGCCGATGCGCCGCGCATCCTGATCGTGCGGCTGTCCGCGCTCGGCGACATCGTTTTCGCCAGCAGCATGCTCGACGCGCTGCGGCACCGCTGGCCGCGCGCGCACATTGCCTGGCTGGCGCAGCCGGGCTTCGCCGCGATCCTCGGCGACGATCCGCGCATCGACGAGCTGATCCGCGTGCCGGCCGAAATCTTCAAGTCGCCGGCGGCGCTGTGGCGGCTGCGCCGCGAGCTGCGCGCGCGCCGCTACGACTGGGTGTTCGAGGTCCAGGGGCTCGCCAAGTCGCGCCTGCTCGCCTGGCTCGCCGGCGGCTGGCGCGCCGGCTTTGCGTCGAAGGAGCCCGGCGCGTTCCTGATGCAGCGCCTGCTGCCGAAAGGCGGCGATATCGCCGACATCGCCTCGGAGTACCGCTACTTCGCCGCGGCACTGAGCGGCGAGCGCGCCGGCCCGCCACGGCTGCCGGTATCCGACCCCGCCCGCGCCGCGATCGACGCGCAGCGCACCGCGCTCGGCCTGCCGGCCGGCTTCGTCGCGCTGTGCCCGTTCACGACGCGGCCGCAGAAGCACTGGATCGAATCGTACTGGCCGCAGCTCGCGCAGCGCCTGCACGAGGCCGGCCTCGGTCCCTGCGTGCTGTTCGGCGGGCCCGGCGACGTCGAAGCCGCCGCGCGCATCGCCGCGGCGACGACGGCGCCGCTCGTGAACCTGGTCGGCAAGACCAGGCTCGGCGAGCTGCCGGCCTGGCTCGCGCAGGCGCGGCTGGTGGTCGGCGTCGACACCGGGCTCACGCACACCGGCATCGCCGTGCGCACGCCGACGGTCGCGCTGTTCGGCTCGACCTGCCCGTACCGGCAGGGCGCCGAATCGCCGCTGGCGGTGCTCTACGACGCCCTGCCCTGCGCGCCCTGCCGCCGTCACCCGAGCTGCGACGGCCGCTACGACTGCATGCGCGGGCTGACGCCGGCACGCGTGGCGGCCACCGCCCGCCAGCTGCTCAATCTGCCACCGTCAAACCAAGCCGCCGCCCCGGAGCCCGCATGAGCTACCTGCTGCTGATCGTCGAACCGCTCGGCCAGCGCGCCGAGCGCACGCCCGCCGAAGGCGAAGCCGCCTACGCCAGCATGCTGCGCTACACCGAGGAGCTGCGCGAACGCGGCGTGCTGATCGCCAGCCAGTCGCTGCTCACCGCACGCAGGCGCCTGCAGGTCCGCGACGGCCGCACGACGGTGCTCGACGGCCCGTACGCCGAGGCCAAGGAAATGATCGGCGGCTTCTTCTACTTGAACTGCGACAGCCTCGACGACGCGTTGGCGCTTTCTGCCAAGTGCCCGGCCGCGCAATGGGCGACCATCGAAGTGCGCGAGGTCGGTCCCTGCTGCGCGGACTAGTGGGGCCGGCTTGCGCCGGTCCCGATTCTTGCTTGCGAATCGGCAGCGGACCTTGCGGCCGTCGCCTGGCGGCACCCTTTTGCATGGAGATTTGCTGTGGATGCCATCATCGGCGCAATCAATGACCTCATCTGGAGCCGGGCGCTGATCGTCCTGTGCCTCGGCGCGGGCCTGTACTTCTCGATCCGCACCCGTTTCATGCAGGTGCGCGGCCTGCCGGAGATGCTGCGCCTGACGATCCGCGGCCAGAAGTCCGAGGCCGGCGTGTCCTCGTTCCAGGCGCTGGCCATGTCGCTGTCCGGCCGCATCGGCATCGGCAACATCGCCGGCGTCGCCACCGCCATCGCCGTCGGCGGCCCCGGCTCGATCTTCTGGATGTGGGTGATGGGCTTTCTCGGCGCGTCGACCTCGTACATCGAATCGACGCTGGCGCAGATCTACAAGGTCAAGGACGCCGACGGCCGCTACCGCGGCGGCCCGGCCTACTACATCGAAAAGGCGATGGGCCTGAAGTGGTACGCGATGACCTTCGCGGTCGCCACCATCATCGCCGCCGGCTTCCTGATGCCGGGCGTGCAGGCCAACGCCATCGCCGACAGCGCCGCCAACGTCTGCGCCGGCAGCTCGCTGTGCGGCGCGATGGACGGCCAGTGGTTCGGCCTGCCGGCGCGCGACGCGTTCAAGCTCGGCGTCGGCATCCTGGTCGCCGTCATGCTCGGCGCCATCATCTTCGGCGGCGTCAAGCGCATCGCCAACTTCGCCGAGGTCGTCGTGCCGTTCATGGCCGGCGGCTTCATCCTGATGGCGCTGACGGTCATGGTGCTCAACGCCGAGCGCGTACCGGAGATGTTCTCGATCATCTTCCAGAGCGCATTCGGCGCGCATGCCGCGTTCGGCGCGATGTTCGGCCTGGCGGTGGAATGGGGCGTCAAGCGCGGCATCTACGCCAACGAAGCCGGCCAGGGCACCGGACCGCACGCGGCAGCCGCGGCCGAAGTCTCGCACCCGGCCAAGCAGGGCTACGTGCAGGCCTTCGCGATCTACTTCGACACCATGCTGGTCTGCACCTCGACCGCGTTCCTGATCCTGGCGACCGGCAAGTACAACGTGCACGCCCCGGGCGGCGGCGCGGCGCTGTACGAAGGCGTGCCGGGCGTCGAAGAAGGCCCGGGCTTCGCGCAGGCGGCGGTGGAATCGGTGCTGCCGGGCTGGGGTTCGGGCTTCGTCGCGATGGCGCTGTTCTTCTTCGCCTTCACGACCATCATGGCCTACTACTACATGGCCGAGACCAACCTCTCCTACCTCAACGGCGACCGCCACCGCCCGCTGCCGGTGCTGCTGCTGCGCCTGGGCATCGTCGCGATGGTGATCTTCGGCGCCTTCCGCAACGCGCAGCACGCCTGGGCGCTCGGCGACATCGGCGTCGGCCTGATGGCCTGGCTCAACATCATCGCCATCCTCATCCTGCAGAAGCCGGCGCTGATCGCGCTGAAGGATTACGAGGCGCAGAAGAAGGCCGGCAAGGACCCGGTGTTCGACGCCGAGGCCGCCGGCATCCGCAACACCAGCCTGTGGAAGCGGGACAAGACGTAAGGCGGAGGACCCTCTCCGCTGGCATGGCGTGAGCGGCAGCATCGCGTTTTGCGACGACAACGGAACCGGCATTCCGAACCTGCTGCGACGGAATATACTTTAGGCCCGTCAAGCAGATAAACCGGAACAGGAACCGGCAATGCTGGCCGCGACGCGCCTGTCGTTCTACCTGCTGGAGAGCCCGGACATCCGGGAGCGGGAGACTGCGCTCGCCCGCCAGAGCGGCGAACTGGCCGGCCGCCTGCCGCCCGCCACGCGCGCCGCGCTGGCCCGGTGCCTCGAAGGCATCAACAGCTATTACTCCAACCTGATCGAAGGCCAGGGCACGCGGCCGATCGAAGCCGAGCGCGCGCTGCAGCGCAGCCTCGCCGAACGCAAGCCCGGCAAGGCGGACGATCTGGCCGCGCTCGCCGTCGCCCACATCCGGACCGAGCGCTGGATGCGCCAGCGCCTCAAGGACGAGCTGGCGCTGGACGTAGCCAGCCGGGACTTCATCTGCGCGCTGCACCGGCACTTCGTCGGACAGCTGCCCGACTCGCTGCGCGTCGTCACCGGACACGACGGCGAAACGGCCGTGAACGTGCCCGGCGCATTGCGCACGCGCCACGTGGACGTCGGCGCGCATCGGGCGCCGGCTCCCGAGGACGTACCGGACCTGCTCGCCGCCTTTGCGGAAGGCTGGAGGCACCTGCCGAAAACGCCCGCGCACCTGCTGCTGGCGCATCACCGCTTCGCTTGGATCCACCCGTTCCTGGACGGCAACGGCCGCGTCGCGCGCCTGCTGAGCACGGCCATGCTGGCGCGCTACGGCTTCGAGGCCGACGGCCTGTGGTCGCTGTCGCGCGGCCTCGCCAAACGTCGCGATCGCTACTACGAACACCTTGCCCTCGCCGACTCGGAGCGGCAGGGCGATTTCGACGGGCGCGGCGCGCTGTCGCTGAAGGGCGCAACGCAGTTCGCGAACTTCATGCTCGATACCTGCGAGGACCAGATCGCCTTCATGGCGGCACGCCTGCAGATCGAACACGTGAAGGATCGCGTCGCGCGCTTCTGCGCCGAACGCAAGCTGGTGCTGGGCCGCGACGAGCGCGCCGCGCCGCTGCTGATCGAGGCCATGTTCATGGGCCGGCTGGAACGCGGCGCGGCGCCGCGCCTGCTCGACCTCGGCGAGCGCGCCGCGCGCGCCGTGGTGTCGGAATGCGTCGAGGATGGCTTGCTCACCGCGCCCAGTCATCGCGGCGATCTCACGCCGGTGTTTCCGGTCTACGCCGCCGCGTATCTGTTCCCGCATCTGTTCGAAATCGACGATCCGCAGGCGGCGATGCGGGAAACGCTGCTCGTCGCATAACCCGGCCACCTCACCCGCGCGCGCCCGGTCGCCGGGCACATCGCCGCACGCATGAGCCGGGCGACTCTGGCAGCGTCGGCCTCATCCGGCACGCTTCACCGCCGCAAGCAAGGTGGCGATGCAGCCGCCGACCGTTCCGCTTCCGCGACGCGACTTCAGACCAGCGCGCGGCCGGCGAGCCGTTCCAGCACGCGCAGCGGCGAGCGCTCCGGGTAGCGCTGCGCGGCGACCGGCACGTAGTAGGTCTGTTCCAGCATGAAGCGGCCGGACAGCACGGCGTGCGAGGCCTGGTCGGAATAGACGATCCAGGTTTCGCCGGGCTGGAACTCGGCGGCGGTCTTGGCGACTTCGCGCTGGTAGTCGAGATCGGCCTTCATGGCGTCGTGCAGCGCCAGCATGTAGTGATCGTAGGCGCTGCGCTTCGACTTGGTGATCTTCACCAGCGCCATCAGCCGCGCCTGCAGCGGGCTGTCGGGCGGCAGGCGCGGGAAGAAGCGCGCGGCGACCTGATCGAACGGCTCGCCGACGTTCCAGCGGCGCGGCTCGCCGTGCGGGTTGACGTTGTTGAAAAAGCGCAGCAGGCGGCGGCCGTGCACCGGCGTGGCCGGAAAGGCGTCGACGTGCAGGCGCGTGTCGTCGTGGCGCCAGGACTTCGGCACGCGGCCGGCGATCTCGGCCGGGCGGTAGCTGGTACGTCCGTCGCGCATCTGGCCGGCGTACGGCGCGAACAGCTGCAGCGCCAGCGCCCGGGTCGAAGCGTGATAGCGGCCGAGCATGCCGCGCAGCAGCGCTTCGAGCGGGGCGTCGCCGTCGGCGCCTTTGACCGAATCGTCGGCCGGGTTGTAGCTGATGTTCTTGCGCGCGCCGCTGAGCAGGCGGTCGGACAGCAGGATCTGCTCGTCCGCGTTCACGACGAAGGGCAGCGGCAGGCGCAGCACGCAGCCGGCCTCCAGCACGTCGAGCGCGTGCGCCGCCAGCTCGGGCGCCACCGGCGCGTGCCAGTCGCGGATCGCCAGCGTTTCGATCGGGTTCATCGTCGGGTCCGGGACCAAAGAGGCGCCCAGTATAATGGCCGGCATTCCCCGGCCCGCGGTTCAAAATGTCCAAGCTCAAGGTGATGCACGTCGAAGCCGGCGAGAACTTCTACGGCGGCGCGCGTCAGGTCGCCTTCCTCGTCGATGGGCTCGCCAGACGCGGCGTCGACAACGTCGTCGTCTGCCCGCGCGGCTCGCTGACGGCGCGGCGCATCGCCGAGCTGCCGGTGACGCTGCGCGAGATTCCGATGCACGGCGATCTCGACCTGCTGCTGACGCCGCGCCTGCTCGGCCTGCTGCGCGCCGAGAAGCCCGATCTGCTGCACCTGCACAGCCGCCGCGGCCCGGAAATCCTCGGCGCGATCGCCGGCCGCCTGCACGGACTGCCGATCGTCTACTCGCGCCGCAACGACCACTACGAATCGCCGCGCGTCACGCGCTTCAAGTACCGCCTCTACGACCGCGTCGTCGCGATCTCGGCGGCGATCGGCCAGGTGCTGCAGGACAGCGGCGTGCCGGCCGGCAAGATCCGCGTCGTGCGCAGCGCCTTCACGCCGGACCCGGTGACGCCGCTGTCGCGCGACGCGCTGCGCGAGACTTTCGGCCTGCCGCACGACGCGTTCGTGATCGCGATCGTCGCGCAGCTGATCCGCCGCAAGGGCCACGCCGTTCTGCTCGAAGCGATGCCGCGGCTGCTGCAGGCGATCCCGAACCTGCACGTGCTGTTCTTCGGCAAGGGCGGCTTGCAGCAGGAGCTCGAACAGCAGATCGTCGGCGCCGGCCTCGGCGCGCGCGTCACGCTCGCCGGTTACCGCGAGGATCTGCCGGCGCTGCTCGAAGGCCTCGATCTCATCATTCATCCGGCGTTCGCCGAAGGCCTCGGCGTGTCGCTGCTGCAGGCCTCGGCGAACGGCGTGGCGATCGTCGCCTCGCGCGCCGGCGGCATTCCGGAGGCGGTGCGCGACGGCGTCAACGGCCTGCTGGTGCCGCCGCACGACGTGCAGGCGCTCGGCGACGCGATCATCGCGCTCGCCGGCGACGATGCGCGCCGCCACGCGCTCGGCGCCGCCGGCCGCCGGCTGATCGCCGAGGAGTTCTCGGTCGACGTCATGGTCGACGGCAACCTCGCCGTCTACCGCGAACTGCTGCCCGAGGTGCGCCCATGAGCGGCATCAGCATCTTCATGTATCACCAGGTCGGCCGCTTCGCGCCGATGCGCGACCATCGCGCCAACTACTGCGACGTCGACCGCTTCCGCGCCCAGCTGCGCTATCTGAAGCTGATCGGCGCCAGCGTGCTGTCGATGAGCGATGCGCTCGCCGCGCTGCAGGGCCGCCGACCGCTGCCGCCGCGCGCCGTGGTCCTCAGCTTCGACGACGGCTGCGAGAACTTCCACGAGTACGCGCTGCCGGTGCTCGAAGAGTTCGGCTATCCGGCGATTGCCTACGTCATCGCCGGCATGACCGGCGGCAAGGCCGAATGGCTCGCCGCCGCCGGCCATCCGACGCCGCCGCTGATGGACTGGTCGCGTCTCCGCGAGATCGCCGCGCGCGGCGTCGAGATCGGCAGCCATGCCTACCACCACGTGCGCCTCGCCGGCCTCGACGCGGCGACGCTCGCGCACGAGGTGACGGACAGCAAGCGCCGCATCGAGGACGAGCTCGGCCAGGCCGTGCCGCACTTCTGCTATCCGTACGGCTCGCATGATCTGGCGACGATGGACGCCGCCGCCGCTGCCGGCTACCAGTCGGCCGTCACCTGCCAGCGCGGCGCGGCGACGCCCGCCTTCGATCCGCTGGCGCTGCCGCGCAAGGGCATTTCCTACGGCGACAACGCCCTCGGCTTCGCCTGGAAGCTGCACACCAAGGACCGCCCGAAAGGCGCCGCGCTGCACCGCACCGCCTGAATCCGGCCGCCGCCGGCGGCGACCCGTTTTTTCACCTTCCATAGACGTGGCGCACCGCAGAGTGCGCGCCAGATCGCGCCCCGCTCCGGGCGCGTACCGTCGCGGGAGGTGCCGGCATGCGCATCATCATGGTCGAACACAGCCACCTGCTGGGTGGCGTCGAGCGCCATGTCCTCGACCTGCTGCTGGCGCTGCGCGCGAACGGCCACACCGTCTGCTTCGCCGGACCGCTCGACGGCTGGCTCGGCGAGCAATGCCAGCGTCACGATCTGGCGACGCTGGCGCTGCCGATGCGCGGCATGCTCGACGTGCTGTCGGCCCTGCGGCTGGCGCGCTTCGCGCGGCGCTGGCAGGCCGACCTGCTGCATGGCCATACGCAGCGCGGCACGCGCTACGCGACCTGGGCCGGACGCTGGACCGGCATCCCGGCGCTGGCGACCGCGCATTCCACGCATGCACACCGCCGCTTCGAGCGCGCCGCACGGACGATCTGCGTATCCGACGCGGTGCGCGCATCGCTGCTCGCGCACGGCCTGCCGGCCGCGCGGCTGACGCGCATCCATTCCGGCATCGCCGATCCGGCGCCGCTGGCGCCGCCGCGCGGCGATGCGCGGCGGATGCTCGGCCTCGGCGACGACACGCTGGTGCTCGGCATGATTGCGCGCTTCGTGCGCGCCAAGGGGCATGAAGTCGCGATCGAGGCGCTGGCGCGGCTGCAGCGCGCGAACGCCGTGCTGCTGCTGGCCGGCGCCGACGACAACGATCAGGCCGAGGCCATGCGCCGGCTCGCGGCGGAGCGCGGCGTCGCCGGCCAGATCCGCTTCCTCGGCGAGCGCAGCGACGTGCCGCGCATTCTCGCCGCCTGCGACCTGGTGCTGGCGCCCTCGCATCGCGAGGCGCTGTCGCTGGCGCTGCTCGAAGCGGCGGCGATGGGCGTGCCGGCCGTCGCCAGTCGCGTCGGCGGCATTCCGGAAGCGGTCGAGGACGGCGTCACCGGCCTGCTCGTGCCGGATCGCGACCCGGCCGCGTTCGCCGCCGCGATCGCCCGCCTCGCCGACGATCCGGCCGCGCGCCGGCAGATGGGCGCCGCCGCGCGGCAGCGCTTCCTGCTGCGCTTCGCGCGCGAGCGCATGTGCGAAGCGGTCGAGTCCGTGTACCGCGAAGTGCTCGACGCGCACGCACCGCGCCGGCTCGGCGCCGGCGCGCCGCTGGCGACCTACTCCAGCAGCCCCATCAGCCGCAGATAGCGCTGTGCGCTGGTCGTCGCACGGTATTCGTCGACGGCCTGCTGCAGCGTGGGCGCCGGCAGCGGCGCGCGCAGCGTCGCCGCCATCGCCGCCGCCAGCCCCTCGTCGTCGCCGATCCTGACCAGCGCGCCGTAGCGGCCGCGGTCGAGGATTTCGATCGGCCCGCTCGGACAATCGGTCGACACGCTCGGCACGCCGAGCGCCAGCGCCTCGGTCAGCGCATTCGGCGAACCCTCCCAGGCCGACGACAGCACGAACAGATCGGCGCGCGACAGCCAGGCATACGGGTTCTTCTGGAAGCCGGCGAGCAGCAGGCACTCGGCGACGCCGAGTTCGGTCGCGAGCTGCACGAGCGCCTCGCGATCCTTGCCCTCGCCGAGCAGGATCAGCCGGCTCGGCTGCTGCGCCTGCAGCCGCGCGAACGCACGCAGCAGCGTCGGGAAATCCTTCTGCCGCGTCAGGCGGCCCATGCCGACCACCACCGGCAGCGTCTTGTCGGCGAGCCAGGCGTGCGGCACCGGCTCGGCCGCCTGCGCGGCGAGCCGCGCGGTGATGACCGGATTGCGGATCACGTGCACGCGCGACTCGGGCAGGCCGGTGACACGCACGGTGTCGTCCTTGACGCCCTGCGAGACGGCGACGACGCCGGCGGCATGCGGATAGATGCGGCGCATCGGGAACACGCGCAGCCAGCGGCTGAACGCGTCCTTGCGCTCGAGCGCCGCCGACAGATTGGTGCCGAGGCGGATCCACACCGGCACCTCGCTGCCGCTGCGGCGCTTGGCCTTCAGCGCGGCGCGTCCGGCGCGGTCCTTGGCGACCAGCAGCGCATCCGGCCGCACCTCGCGCAGATAGCGCGCGATCTCCGGCACCGCGGTCCACGCGTGCCGCGCCTGGAGCTGGATCAGGTTTACCGTTGGCGGCACGCGCGAAGCGTGCCCGCCGGCCGACTTGATCGCCAGCAGGTCGACCTGCACGGTGTTGGCGAACTCGGCGCAGAGGTTGGTGACCATGCGCTCGACGCCGCCGTCGCCGGAGAAGGAAATCAGTACACCCAGGCGCTTCATCAAAGCTCCACGTCGGAAGCGCGCGGCGGCAGGCCGAACGCGCGCAGGTATTCATCGGTCGCCGCTTCGATCTCGTAGCGGCGCGCGGCCGCCTGCAGCGTCTCGCGCGGCAGCGGCGCGTCGAGCAGCTGCGCCAGCGCGGCGGCCAGCGCCGCGTCGTCGTCGACCGCCACCAGCGGGCCGTAGCGGCCGTCGGCGAGAATCTCGCGCGGGCCGCTCGGGCAGTCGGTCGCCGCCGACGGCGTGCCGCAGGCGAGCGCCTCGATCAGCACGAAGCCCAGCCCTTCCCAGCGCGAGGCCATCGCGAACGCGTCGGCGTGCGCCATGAACGCGTAGACGTCGCGGCGGAAACCGGGGAAATCGACGTCGGCGCCGACGCCGAGCCCGGCGGCGAGCGCCTGGAACTGCTCGCGCTGGCCTTCCTTGCCCTTGCCGACGATCACCAGTCGCGCCGCCCGCTGCGCGCGCAGCCGCGCGAAGGCGCGGATCAGCGTGTCGCAGCCCTTGCGATGCGACAGCTCGCCGACGGCGACGATCACCGGCACGGTCTGGCCGGCGCCGAACCACGGGTGCTCGGGCGGCGGCGGCTTCTGCGCGAACAGGCTCGCCGGCACGACCGGGCTGGCCACCGCGCGGATGCACGCGCGCGGCAAGCCGGTGTACGCGCTCATGTCGTCGGCGACCGCCTCGCAGGTGACGATCACCTGATCGGCGTGGCGGTACAGATGGCCCATCGACCAGCGCTGCAGCGCGCGCTCGAACGCGCCGCGATGCTGCAGGTCGATCGAAATCGTCGTGCCCGAGCTGAGCACGAGGCGCGTGTCGCGCGCGCCGGCCAGCCAGCGCGCGGCGAGCGCGGTGCGGTTGACGCGATCCTTGTCGGCGAGCAGCGCGGCCGGCCGCTCGCGGCGCAGATAGCGCACCAGCGCCGGCAGCGCCGCGTAGGTGGTACGCACGCCGGTGTCGATGACCCGTACGTTCTCGGGAATCTCGGCCAGATTCGGCCCGTGCTTGCGCACCTTCAGCAGGTCGACCGCATAGCCGCGTGCGGCCAGCGCCGGAATCAGGTGCTGCATCGCGCGATCGACGCCGCTGTGCCCGGACGTCGACAGGAAGATCGCGATGCGCCGGCGGTCGACGGCGCCGCTCATGCCAGCCACGCCAGCGGGTCCTGCTCGCTGCCGGGCACGGCGCCGGAGTTCTCGATGAAGAGGCGGTGCCAGATCGCGAACTGCATCAGGCTCCACAGCTCGCGCGTGACGTCGCCGCGCGCGCGCTGGCGATCGAGCAGCGCCTGCACCGCCGCCGGCTCGCACCAGGCTTCGATCGCCGCCGATTTCGGCAGGCGCCGGCCGAGCGCGTCGAGAAAGCCGGCGTCGCGCATCCAGGTGCCGACCGGCACGTGGAAGCCGCGCTTGTGCCGCCACAGGTGATCCTTGGGCAGGAAACCCTCGGCCCAGCGCTTGATGAAGACCTTGCCGGCCTTGCTCGAAACCTTGAGCCGGCCCGGCAGCGTCAGGCCGAACTCGACGACGCGATGGTCGAGGAACGGCACGCGGCCCTCGATGCTGTAGGCCATCAGCATGCGGTCGGCCTTGACCAGCAGATCGTCGGGAAGATTGGTCTGCAGGTCGGCGTACTGGCGGCGCTGCAGATCGGTCCAGCTCTTCGGCGTCTCGCGCCAGGCGGCGATCACCGGTGCACGGTAGCGCGCCAGCGCCGGCTGCAGCGCCGGCTTGAACAGCCGCCGTACCCACTGTTGATCGAGTTCGGCACGGACGCGGAAACCGCCGCTGCCCGGATAGCGCAGCTGCTTGAACCAGCGCTCGAACGGATCGGGCCGGTAGCGGCCGTAGCCGGCGAAAGCCTCGTCGCCGCCCTCGCCGCTGAACACGACTTTCAGCTCGCGGCCGGCGGCTTCGGCCAGCGCCAGCGTCGGCAGGCAGGCGTAGTCGCGCATCAGGTCGTCGGCCGCCCACACCGCGCGCGGCAGGCGGTGGAACACGGCGCGGCTGTCGAGACGGATCGCGCGGTGCTCGGTGCCGAACTGCGCGGCGATGCGGCCGGCGTCGTCGAGCTCGTCGCTGCCGCCGTCCTGCCAGCCGATCGAATAGGTCTTGATCGGCTGCGAGTGCAGGCGCTTGAGCTGCGCCAGCAGCACCGCCGAATCGACGCCGCCGGACAGGAACACGCCGTACGGCACGTCGGAGCGCATGTGCTCGCGCATTACCTGCTCGAACAGCGGCTCCCACTCGGCGACCGCGTCCTCGTAGCTGCGCTCGCGCGGCGCGCCGACGTCACGCGCCGACCAGTAGCGGTGCGTTTCGGTCCTGAGGTCGGCGCTGATGCGCAGCGCCGTGCCCGGCAGCAAGCGGCGCACGCCGCGGATCACCGTGTCGGCGCCGGTCGAGAACTGGTTCTGGAAGAACTGCGCGAGCGGCTCCGGCGCGATCTCGCGCTGCGGCAGCAGCGGCAGCAGGGCCTTCAGCTCGCTGGCGTAGAGCACGCGGTCGCCGAGTTCGGCGACGTACAGCGGCTTGATGCCGAGCCGGTCGCGCACCAGCCACAGCTCGCGCTGCGCGTGGTCGTACAGCGCATACGCGTACATGCCGTGCAGGCGCTTGAAGCTCGACGGCCCCCACTGCGCGAAGCCGTGCAGCGCGACCTCGCTGTCCGAGCCGGTCAGGAAACGGTGGCCCAGCGCCTCCAGCTCGCGGCGCAGCTCGATGAAGTTGTAGATCTCGCCGTTGCAGACCAGCGCGTAGCGGCGCGCGGCATCGAACAGCGGCTGGTGGCCGCCGGCCAGATCGATGATCGCCAGACGCTGATGGGCGATGCCGAAGCTGCCCGAGACGTAGGTGCCGGCGTCCTCGGGGCCGCGGTGCTCCAGACACGAGGCCATGCGCAGCAGCTCGGCCTCGGCGACCGGGCCGTCGCGGCGCACCATGCCGGCGATGCCGCACATGACTCAGCTCCGGGCCGGCAGCGCCGGCGGCGGTTCGATGGGGCGACGGTCGGGGTTGCGCACGGCGATCGGGCTCATGCCGCGATTATTGCACGCGCTCCGTCGGCGCAAGACGACCGTCCTGTTTCAGGACTCCGGATCGAAGCGGTAGCCGAGCACGTCGATGTCGCGCGCGAAATAGCGGCCGACCAGCTCCGCGAGATCGTCGCTGTAGTAGCGGCGGTAGTCCTTGCTGCGATCGGTCGCCTGGCGCTTGTGCGGCAGCTGCGGCGTCGGCACGCCGATGCGCTTGCAGATCACGTCGAAGTCGTCCTGCAGGCGTTCATAGCGGCCGAGGTAGTCGGTCAGCACCTTGCCGTGCAGGTCGATCAGATAGTCGGTCTGCACCGTGATCGCGGTGTCGAGGTGGTACTGGTACGGGCGCTGCGGATCGAGCTTCCAGCGCGTGAAGTCCTCGAACGACTCGTGCCCCTCCAGCAGATGCGGACGCTCGCGCTTGAGATGGTGATAGGAGCTGACCTGCAGATCCCAGGGATTGCGCACGAACGCGAACTTGAACAGCCCGTCGAAGAACTCGTGCGGCAGCATTTCCTGCGCGGCGATGATCTTGGCGTGGCGCGGCAGCTTGGCGGCGATGCGATGGCCGGTCAGGTGCGAAAGCCGCGAGCAGATGAACTGGGCGATGTAGTACGGGTCCTTCCACTGCAGCGACTTGAGCGCGGCGCGCACGCTGGTGCCGCCGGTCTTGGCGATATGGACGTAGAGGAAGTTGTAGCGGTTCGAAAGGATCATAGATGCGAACTAGAGTTGAGGTTCGCCGGTAAGCGGCGCTTAAGGATCTCGGTGATCGGTGGCTCGCCTGCAGCGCACACTTCGCCAGAATGCGACAGCGCCTCTCCGGCGATGACGCGCTCATAAAGCACCTGATAGCCGACAGCCATGTCGGCAACGCTGGTCACACGCTCGCGGCAGCGGCGCGCCCACAGAGAACGCTCTGCCGGCGACATCGCCAAAGCGCGCCGCGTCGCTTCCAAGGCTTCCTCATAGCTATGCACCATCCAGCCATTGACGACGATGCGTTCGGCTGCGCCATAGGTTGGTGGCGGCACTTGAAACGGCGTCGATGCGAAATGGACGATATGCATGCGCTCAGCTCAGCCTGCGACCGGGGTGCAGACAGCGTCGGAGAAACAATGGCAATGTCGATGCTTCATGCTGAAGCCCCTTTCGCTGCACCGAATGCAACGGTGTCGCGCATGCGCTTCAACAACTCTCCAGCCAGATGCCGCGCTCCGTATTCACGCATGACGGCGAAACGCTCCTCATAGCGCTCGGGGGCGTCGTCAACGGCCATGGCGCTCTCCATCGCTTCGGCGAGCAAAACATCGGAATCCGGGGGAACCGCACGGGCAGTCGCGCCACAGCGCGCAAGCAGCTCGCAGTCCGGGCTTTCTGGCTTCGCAATCAGCAGATACGGCCGGTTAACCACCAGCGATTCCACCGTCTTGGTCAGCGAATAGACGGGCTCCTCGTTGAGATTATCCATGGCTAGCAGCACATCAGCAGCCGCCATCAACGCCAGAACATCCTGGCAGTAACCAACGCGCTCGACATGCTCCGTCAAACCTAGTTCGGTGACGGCGGCATCCAGCCTGCGGCTCGGCGGTCCAGCGAAGGTGAACCGCGCCTGCGGATGACGCGTAAGGTACCGCTGGAAGGCGCGCAGCAACAGCGCTGGATCACGCTTACTGTTAAACGATCCAATATAGGCGAAGCGGTGCGCGAACGGACGCGGCGCCAGAAAGATGGGATCGGGAGCAACATGAGGCACGATTACGCCCCAGTCGGGATGAGGGAAACGCAGCCTTTTGCTCTGATAGTCGCGTGTCTTGGCATTGGTGAAGGTGCACGCTTGCGCACGGTCGGCAAGCCGCTGGAAGTCAGCCTGTCGCTGCCGATCCAGCGGCGGATCGGCAGGCGGCGGGAACGGATCGCTGAAGTGCAGCCATAGCGGCAGTCCATGCCGCACCGCGAGACGGTAGCCAGCCATCAGGCTACTATCCGGCCAGGCACGGGCATAGACGAGATCGACAGGCCTGCGCAAACGGGCCGCCGCAACGCGGCGTGACCAAAGGTAGAGGTTGCAATCCAAGCCGTCGGTCAGTCGAGCCCAGGCACGGAAGAGCCATTTCGGATCGCGCGGCTGCACCGGAAAAACCTGCACCTCAAGCCTCGGGTGCGTATAACCCAGCTCCGCGCGGTCGGACGTTACGAGTGTGACGAAGGCACCCGCGTCGAGCATGCCGCGGACGAGGCGCCCCGTGCAGATGCCCTCGGCCTTGCGGTCGAACAGTGCGCTAACAACCAAGACATGCAAGGGTTGGTCACAGTTACCAATCGCCATAGAAGCCTGAAACAATTCGTTAGGAATCCCTAAGGAAGGTCTGAAAAACTCCGTCATTGCGAGGCCGCGCAGCGGCCGTGGTGATCCAGAGACGTCATCTGCCCCGTGCGCCACTAAATGGCTTCGTTGCCTACGGCGCCTCGCCACGGCGATGGATGAGCTTTTTCAGAGGTTCCCTAATATCTACATAAGGATAATGGAAACCGGAGTGGCAGAATTGGTCGTCCCGAAATTTGCAGGGAGCCGCGGCGAGAACGCCAGTCATCGCTGCGGCTGCTGCGCCTATCGAACAGGTAGCCGATGAGCGGCACATCAACAGACCGCAGATGAGTAAAGCCGGCCAGGACTCGGCATAGGCAACCTCTGAATAACTCCGTCATTGCGAGGCCGCGCAACAGCCGCGGCAATCCAGATACGTCGCTGGCGCAGGGAGCTGCAGGATGGCTTCGTCGCTTCCGGCTCCTCGCAATGACGGAATAGGAACTTATTCAGATCTTCCCCGGGCTACGACGAACTCATCGTCGATCGGAGTGATGAGGCGACGCACGCGCCCGTGGCGCCGCTCCAGCTTCAGCGCCGGTGCGGGCGCAGCGCGTCGAGCACGAGATGCCGTGCGTAGCGACGCAGCTCCGGCGCGTCGAGCAGGCCGCGCGCGGCCAGACCGGCGCGCAGATCGCGGACGTGACCGAGCAGGCGCGGCAGCGCGGCGGTGCGTGCGGATTGCTTCGGAAAGGCCAGGGCCGCCAGATCGGCGGGCGACGGCTCGACGCCGCAGTCGCGCCACAGCCGCGCCATCGCGTGCAGATGATGGCCGCGCATGGCGTCCGGCAGCCGCGCGATCGACTGCGCGGGGTGGCGCCGGTAGCGCACCAGCACCTCGGGCAGCATGTCGATGCGCGCCGCCAGCGCCGTCCGCGCCAGCAGTTCGTAGTCCTCGGCGCAGGCGAAATGCTCGTCGTAGCGCAGGCCGAGCGTCCGCAAGGCCGCGACGCGCAGCATCACGCTGCTGTGCAGGACCGGGTTGCGGAACGCCAGCCGCGTCGCCAGCCGCCGGTGGTCGAGCCGCTCGGCGCGCCGGTTCAGCACCTGTGCCGGAGATTCCGAGGCGAACACTTCGTAGCCGCTCGCGCACAGCGCGCAGTCCGGATGTCGTTCGAGGAACGCCACCTGCGTGGCGAGGCGCTCCGGCAGCGCGAGGTCGTCGGCGTCGAGGATCGCCAGATAGCGGCAGCGGGCACCGTCGAGAATGCGGTTGCGGCTCGCCGGGATGCCGCGCGGCGGCTGACGGAGCACCCGCAGCCGCGGCCAGTCCGCGGCCCAGCGCTCGGCGAGCGCCGCCGTGGCGTCCGTCGAACCGTCGTCGAGCAGCACGACATTGAAATCGTCGAAGCGCTGCGCGCGCAGCGACGCCAGCGTCGGTTCGAGATGGGCGGCGGCGTCGCGGGCGATGATCGCGACGGTGACCAGCGCTTCGGGGAAACGCTCGACCGGCGCATCGGACTCGGCGGAATCGTGGCGCAACGTGATCGGCATGCCAGAGGAGCGGAAGCACCCATGATAGCGTGCGCGGCGTCGCGACCGTCGCGGCGTCAGCCCCCTCCGCCATTGCCCGCCATGCCCGTTTTCGTGATCTCGCTGCACGCCGCCGAACCACTCTGCACCCGGCTGCATCAGCAGCTCGGCGAAGCGCCGACGGTGCTCGGCATCGACGGACGGCCGATGCCGGCATCCCGCTACTTCGAGCTCAACCGCGCGCGCATTCGCCGCCGCCAGCGCCCGCTGACGCCGGGGGAAACGGGCTGCGCGCTCTCGCATCTGGAAGCCTGGCGCCGCCTGCTCGCCTCCGGCGCCGACGCCGCGCTGATCTTCGAGCACGACGTGCAGCCGGGCGCGGCGCTGGCACGCCTCGACACGCAAGGCTTCGCGCCGCATTTCGACGTCGTCGTGCTCGGCTGCCAGCAGGGGCTCGAAGGCGAGCAGCTCCTGTACGGGCGCCGCCTGCCGGCACCGGCCGGCGCGGCGGAACCGCCGCTGTTCGCGGTGCCGAGGCGCTTCACCCGCTATCTGTTCCGCAGCACCGCCTACTGGCTCCGCCGCGACGCCGCTGCGCGCCTCGTCGAAGCGCAGGAGCGCTACCTGCGCCCGGCCGACAGCTGGGGCCACTGGACCGGCGAGCTGGGCCTGCACCTCGGCTTCGTCGATGCCTGTGCGCACCCGCTCGATCTCCGCGACAGCCTGCTCGAAGGCGAGCGCCAGGCGATCGGCTACTCCCTGCCGCGCCCGTCGTGGAAACAGTGGCGCGCGCGCCTGCACGACCGTTACGCGCGCTGGCGCGGCGGTCTCGAACGCTGCTGCGCCGGGCCCGCGCTGTCAGGTCAATGACCAGACGCCGCGCCCGCGCCACCCTAGCCTTCAGCGTGCAGCCAGCTGGCTGCGACACACTGCGCAGCGCAGCGCTTCACGGCCGTGTAGAAACGCGCTCGCCTGCCGCGTCGCGCCGCCCTGGACGGCCGCCGTGATCGCACGTTACGGAATGATCTAGACCATGAGCCCCTCCGACCTCGGCAACGGTGCCGAAAGCCCGGACCCCGCCACAATCCCCCCGCCGCTGCGCGTGGCGCTGCTCAGCAATCTGCTGCACCGGCCGTGCACCGGGCTCGGCGGCGTCGAGCGCTGGGGCGTCGAGCTCGCCAACGGCCTGCGCGCACGCGGCGCCGAGGTCTGGGTCCTCGCCAACGCCCCGCTCGGCAGCCGGCCGTGGGACGAGCGTCTGGATCCGCGGGTGCGCGTGCAGACCGTCGGCGGCTCGCGCGGCATGGCCATCTTCAACACCTGGCGCTGGGCGCTGCACCACCCGGACACGGTGCTGGTCTCGGCCTCGCCGCGCTACAACCTGATCGCCAGCGACGTGCGCCGCCTGCCGGGCCTGCGCCTGCACACGGTGCTGACCGCGCACGAGCACCTCACGTACGCGACCGGCCTGCAATCCGCGGCGCGCCAGCGGCGCCGCCGGCGCGAGCTGCGGCCGCGCTACGCGGCCGCCGACGCGGTGGTCGCCGTCAGCGCCGCGATCGGCGCCGACCTGGTCGAACACTGGGGCGTGCCGCGCCAGCGCCTGCACCTGATCTACAACCCGCTGTCGCCGATGCCGCCGCTCGGCGCCCCGCCGCACCCGTGGCTGCGCGAGCGGGCCACGCCGGTGGTCCTGGCCGCCGGCCGGCTGACCGATGCCAAGGGCTTCGACACCTTGCTCGCCGCCTTCGCGCGCCTGCGCGAGGTCTCGCCGGCACGCCTGCTGCTGTGCGGCGAAGGTCCGCTGCATGGCACGCTCGAAGCGCGCATCGCGCAGCTGGGGCTCGGCGAGCGCGTGCAGCTGCTCGGCCACGTCGAGCCGCTGCACGACTACCTCGGTCACGCCGATCTGTTCGTGCTGTCGTCACGCTACGAAGGCCTGCCCTATGTGCTGCTCGAGGCGCTGCAGGCCGGCTGCCCGGTGGTCAGCACCGATTGCCCGAGCGGCCCCGCCGAGATCCTTGAGCAGGGCCGCTACGGCGATCTGGTGCCGGTCGACGATGCGGACGCGCTGGCCGCCGCGATCGGCGCGGCGCTCGGCAGCGGACGCGCGGCCGTGCAGGCGCGCCTGCAGCAGCGCGCCGCGGCGTTCTCGGCGAAGCGCGCGGTATCCGCCTACGAAACGCTGTTCCGCAGCCTCGGCGGGCCGCGACCCGGCACCAGCGGTGCGGCGCCGGCGCGGTTGCCGGCGCATTAGGCCTGTTGCCGCCGTTCAGCTGCCGGCCGCGGCCGACGACGGCAGGCGCACGGCGGCAGCCGAGGGCGCCGGCCGGGCGCGGACGCTGCGCCACCAGTGGCGCCAGATCGAGACCCGGTGTTCGAGCTTCTTCAGCGGCCCCAGCGGCGCCCGGCGCAGCAGCGCGAGATAGAGATCGCGCTCGGCGGCGGTCGGCTGCGGTCGCGACTTGAACTCACCCTTGACCCGCGTCAGCCAGCTGGCGTCGATCTCCAGGCGGCGGCGCAGATGGGCGATCAGACGCCGGAGCCGGTAGTTCTCGCGCAGGCCGCGCGCGTAGTTCGATTCGCGCTCGACGCTGTCATTGTCGCCGTGGAAGCGGTAGTGCACGCTCGGATGATCGAGGAACAGCGTGCGCGCCGCGCGCAGCGCGGCGTTGCAGACCAGCACGGTGTCGGCCCCCATGCGCCAGTCGGCGGCGATCTCCGGGGCGATGTCGAGCGCGTGGCGCGCCCAGGCCCGACGCATCGAAATGCCGGACGTCGGCACGCCGATCCAGCGCTGTCCGAAGGCGACCGCCAGCACCGACAGCCCCGCATCGTGGTCGCGTCCCTGCGGCAGCCAGTAAGCGAAGCGCGCCTTCCACGAGCCGCTGCGCCGGCCGCAATAGGCGAGATCGGCGTAGACCACGTCGTAGCGCGCCGGTAGCGCGTAGGCCCGCCGCAGCCGTTCGAGGTGGTCGGGCGCCCAGTAGTCGTCGGCGTCGAGAAAGCAGACCACGTCGCCGCGCGCGACGTCGACCGCGGCGCGCATCGCCGCGTACTGCCCGGCGTTCTCATGCTGAAAGATCAGGCGCACGCGCGGATCGTGGCCGTAGGTCTGCTCGAGCCAGTGCGGCGAGCCGTCGGTCGAGGCATCGTCGACGACGATGACCTCGAGTGGCGCGTGCGTCTGCGCCAGCGCCGAGGCGATCGCCTCGGGCAGGAAGCGCCCGTAGTTGTAATGGTTGATCGCGACCGAGAACCGCAAGCCGTCCACGACGAGCCTCCTTTCAAGAAGGCGCCGTCTCCAGGATGCGGCGCCACAGCGCGGCGACGGCCTGACGCTCCGCCACGAAGCGCGAGGCCTCGACCAGCGAGCCCTGCGCCTGCAGCGACTGCGCATGCGTCCACGCGCGCAGGCTGCGATAGGCGGCGATCAGCGCGTCGCGGTCGGCGTCGTCGAGGCTGCCGGCCCGCGCCAGCGCTTCGAGCTGGCGCCAGTTGTCGCTCCACTCGACGATCGCCGCGTCGCGATGCGCGTCGCGCAGCACCAGGTACTGGGCGATGAACTCGATGTCGATCAGCCCGCCCTCGCCCTGCTTGACGTCCCAGCGGCCGCTGCCCGATTTGTCGAGGTTGGCACGCATCTTCGCGCGCATGTCGACAATGTCGTGACAGAGCGTGGCGGCGTCGCGCGTGCGCATCAGCACTTCGCGGCGCACGGCGGCGAAGCCGTCGGCGATCGCCGCCGTGCCGGCGACACAGCGCGCGCGCGTCAGCGCCTGGTGCTCCCAGGTCCACGCCGACTCGCGCTGATAGGCCGCGAAGCTGGCAAGACTGGTGACGAGCAGGCCCGATTTGCCGTTCGGGCGCAGCTCCATGTCGATTTCGTAAGCGCGGCCGGCCGGCGTCTGCGTCGCCAGCCAGTTGATCAGGCGCTGCGCGAGGCGCGCGTAGAACACGCCGTTGTTGATCGCGCGGGCGCCGCCGACGGTATCGCCCTCGAGCTGGTCGCAGTCGTGCAGGAAGACGAGATCGAGATCCGAGCCGTAGCCGAGCTCGATGCCGCCGAACTTGCCGTAGCCGATCACCGCAAAGCCGGCCGCCATGCCGTCGGCGCGGTGCGGCGCGCCGTATTGCTCGCGCATCTCCAGCCAGGCGCGCTGCAGCGCCTCGTCGACCAGCGCCTCGGCGAGCCAGGTCAGGCGGTCGCTGACCTGCACCAGCGGCAACTGCCCGGCGAGGTCGGCGGCGGCGATGCGCAGCGTCATCTCCTTCTGGTAGCGGCGCAGCAGGTCCATGCCGGCCTCGGTATCGGTCGGCGCCAGCTCGGCGGTGCGGCGCGCCAGCTCGCGGCGCAACTCGTCGCGGTCGGGCGGCGCGTACAGCGTGCGTGGATCGAGCAGCGTGTCGAGCAGCACCGGCGACTGCGCGATGAACGCCGTCAGCCACGGACTGGCGGCACACAGGCGCACGAGCTGGATGCGCGCCACCGCGTTGTCGTGCAGCAGCGCGATATAGGTCGAGCGTCCGGCCAGCGCCTGCACGACGCCGAGCGTGCGGCACAGCGCCGTCTCCGGCTGCGGCTGCTCGCGCGCCGCCGCCAGCAGCGCACCGAGCAGGACCAGCAGCTTCTGCTGCGCGCCTTCCGACATGGCACGCACCAAGCGCACGCCGCGCAGTTCGTCGAAGGCCTCCAGCACGCGCTGCGGCTCGCGCCCGAAGCCGGCACCGGACAGCGCGTCGAGCGCCTCGTCCGCCTCGACGAGCCCGAACCACAGCGCGCGTACCAGGCGCGCGTCCGGACCGTCGGCCTCGCCGCCGCGCTCGGCGAAGATGCGGCCGAACTGCTGCTGCACGATGTCGCGCACTGCGCCGAGCCGCGCTTCGAGCGCCGCCCAGTCGGCGACGTCGAGCGCCGCGCACAGCGCCGCGCGCGCCTCGTCCTGCCGCGGCAGCGCGTGCGTCTGCTGGTCGGCGTACATCTGGATCGCGTTCTCGAGCCGGCGCAGGAAGACGTAGGCCTCGTCGAGCTCGGCGGCGACTGCCGCGTCGAGATGGCCGGCTTCGCCGAGATAGCGCAGCACCGGCCGCAGGCGCGTGTCGCGCAGCGCCGCCTCGGCGCCGCCGCGCACCAGCTGGAACGACTGCACGATGAATTCGAGCTCGCGAATGCCGCCGTTGCCGAGCTTGACGTTGTCTTCCTGCCCGCGCCGCACGACATCGTCGGCGATCAGGCGCTTGAGCTCGCGCAGGCTGCCGATCGCGCTGTAGTCGAGATAGCGGCGGTAGACGAACGGCCGCAGTGCCTGCAGCAGGCCGCGCCCGGCCTCGATGTCGCCGGCGACCGGCCGCGCCTTGATCAACGCATAGCGCTCCCACTCGCGGCCGTGCACCTGGTAATACTCTTCCAGCGCGGCGAACGACGCCGACAGCGCGCCGGCCGAGCCGAACGGCCGCAGCATCAGGTCGACGCGGAACACGAAGCCGTCCTCGGTGACCGCGGCCAGCAGCTTCTGCACATCCTGCGCGAGCTTGGCGAAATACTCGTCACTGCTCAGCGCGCGCGCGCCGTCGGTCTCGCCGGCGGCGCGATGGCAGAAGATCAGGTCGACGTCCGACGAAAAGTTCAGCTCGCGGCCGCCGAGCTTGCCCATGCCGAGCACGGTCGGGCGAATCGGCTCGCCCTGCGCGTCGCGCGGCACGCCGTGGCGTGCCTGCAGGCGCCGCTCGCTGGCGCCGAGCGCGGCCTCGATGCAGGCCTCGGCGAGGCCCGAAAGATCGGCCAGCGTCTCGTCGAGCGGCGCCAGACCGGCGATGTCGCGAAAGGCGATGCGCGCCATCTCGGCGCGACGGTAACGGCGCAGGGCGCGCATCAGCGCGGCGTCTTCGTCCAGCCTCGCCAGCGCGGCGAGCGCGTCGGCGTAGGTGCCGGGCGCATGCGGCGCGGTCCAGGCGGCGAACGACTCGCCGTCGTCGAGCAGGCGCGCGCAGGTCTCGCGCACGAAGCGGCTGGCCGCGAACACGCGCGGCGCGTCGATCGCGAGCGCCGGCGCGCGCGCGGTGAAGCGGTTTAGCAAATCGGAATCGGACATGGTCGTGGCGAATGCGCACGCCTCGCGGCGGCAGCAGCCGTGCGTGGCGGACAGCGATGGGAATGGGCGGCGCGCTTCACGCGGCGGCGTGCACCGGCGGCCGGCGCTGCGCCCAGGGTTGTGCCTGCTCGAGTTGCGCGGCGAGGCGGATCAGCAGGCCTTCGCCGCCGGGCGCGGCGCCGAACTGCACGCCGAGCGGCAGGCCGTCGGCGGTCCAGTGCAGCGGCACCGACATCGCCGGCGTGCCGGTGAGGTTGGCGAGCTGCGTGAACGGCACCCACTTCAGGTTCTCCTGCACCATCTGCTCGACGATGCGGGTCTTCAGCACCAGGCCTTCGAGATGCAGCGCCATCAGCACGCGCAGTACCGCCTGCTGCCAGCCCGGCGTGCGGATCTCGCCGACGCGCGCCGGTGGCAGCGCCAGCGTCGGCGTCAGGAACAGGTCGTAGCGCTGGTGGAATTCGCCGAGGCGGCGCGCGTAGTCGTTCCAGCGCAGATAACCCTCGACGTAGGTGTTGGCGCGCGTCGCGCGGCCGAATGCCGCCATCGCGTGCGTATCGAGTTCGAAACCGTCGTTGCCGCTGCCGGTGCGGCGCTTGACCTCGTCCATGGTCGCCGCGCAGGTCGCGAACCACATGGTGATGAAGTCCTTGCCGAGCTGCATGCCGTCGATCTCCGGCTCGGCTTCCTCGACGTGGTGGCCGAGCGATTCGAGCAGCCGCGCGGTGTTGCGCACCGCCTGCATGGCCTCGGCGTCGACCGCCGTGCCGATCGGCGAGCGCGTCGAGAAGGCGATCGTCAGACGGCCCGGATCGCGGCCGACCTCGTCGAGATACGGTCGCTCCGGCGGCGCGATGTGGAACAGCGAGCCGACCTCGGGACCGTGCGTGGCGTCGAGCATCGCCGCGCTGTCGCGCACGCTGCGCGTCAGCACGTGGTCGATCACCGCGCCGTGCATGCGCTCCATGAAGTGCGGGCCCTGCGGCGTGCGGCCGCGGCCCGGCTTGAGGCCGAACAGGCCGCAGTGGCCGGCCGGGATGCGGATCGAGCCGCCGCCGTCGTTGGCGCCGGCGATCGGCACGATGCCGGCCGCGACCGCCGCAGCCGAGCCGCCGCTCGAACCGCCCGGCGTGTGCGCCGGATTCCACGGATTGCGGCACGGCCCCCAGGCCTGCGACTCGGTGATGCCCTTGGCGCCGAACTCCGGCACGTTGGTGCGGCCGAACACGACGACGCCGGCGCGCAGCCAGCGCTCGACGATCTCGGCATGCTCGGCCGGCGCAAGGCGCGCGTTCTTCAGCGCGCGGCAGCCGTACGAGGCCGGCACGCCGGCGTATTCCTGGAAGATGTCCTTGGCCAGGAACGGCAGGCCGGCGAACGGTCCGCTCAGCGCCGTGGCGGCGCGCGCGCGCGCGATCTCGTGCATCGGCATCACCACCGCGTTGAGCTGCGGCTGCAGGCGCTCGGCGGCGGCGATCGCGGTCTCCAGCAGCTCCAGCGGCGTCACCTCGCGGCGCTGCACGAGCTCGGCCAGACCGAGTCCGTCGTAGCGCGCGTAGTCGGCGGCGGAAATCATGGTTCTCCTCCCCAAAGGTTCGTCCTGCGACATAGAGTAGCGGCTCGCCCGTGCGCACAGCGGAGATTCGACGATGCCGAGCCCGACGACCGATCCTGCGACGGACTTCGTCGCCGCGACGCCCGCGCCGGCCTGGGCGCGCGCGCTGCGCCGCTTCAACGACTGGTGGCTGGGCGACATCGGCGGCGGCCCGCGCGTGCTCAAGTTCGCCTGGATCATCAACGCCCAGAAAGCCGGCACCTTCTTCTTCCTCGGCGCGCTGATGGCCTTCTATGCCGGACGCACGCCGGCCGCGACCTCGACGGCGGCGTGGATCTACCTCGCGCTGCACGGCAGCTACGGACTGGTCTGGCTGATCAAGGATCTCGCCTTCTCCGATCCCAACTGGCAGAAGCGCGTGACCTGGGGCGCGGCGGCGGCCGGCGCTTTCGGCCTGGCGATGTACTGGAGCTTCGGCTGGCTGCTGATCTCCGGCACCGCGCAGCCGCGCTATCCGCTGCCGGACGGCGCCTGGTACTGCCTCTGCATCAGCCTGTGCCTGCTCGGCAGCGTCATCATGATCGCCGCCGACGCGCAGAAGTACTACACGCTGCGCCTGCGGCGCGGCCTCATCACCGACGGCCTGCACCGCTACGTGCGCCATCCGAACTATCTCGGCGAGATGATGCTGTACGCCGGCTTCGCACTGCTGGTCGGCCACTGGCTGCCGTGGCTATGGCTCGCCTACGTCTGGAGCACGCTGTTCGCGACCAACATGGTGATGAAGGAAGCGAGCCTGTCGCGCTATCCCGGCTGGGCCGCCTACCGGCGCCGCAGCTGGTGGCTGATTCCCGGCCTGATCTGAGCCGCGCGCGCTCCAGCACCGCCCGGGGCGCGCCACGAGTCAGGCGCCGGCGGCGCAGCCGCGGTTCGCCAGACGAGTCGGCGCGGACGACCTCCCGTCACCGCCGGCGTTCAGGAGCGGAAGATGAAATAGACGGCACCGCACATGTGTCAGCGCGGCCCAGAGGTGCGCCGCGAGTCACGCGCCGGCGGCGCAGCCGCGGTTCGCCAAGACGAGTCGGCGCGTACGACCTCCCGCCACCGCCGGCGTTCAGGAGCGGAAGATGAAGTAGACGGCACCGCACATGCGTCAGCGCGGCCCAGAGGTGCGCCGCGAGTCACGCGACAGCGGCGCAGCCGCGGTTCGCCAGGACGAGTCGGCGCGGACGACCTCCCGCCACCGCCGGTTTTCAGGAGCGGAAGATGAAGTAGACGGCACCGCACATGCAGAGCGCTGCCCAGAGGTAGTCCAGCTTGATCGGCTGCTTCATGTAGAGCACCGCGAACGGCACGAACACGGTCAGCGTGATGACCTCCTGCATGATCTTCAGCTGCGGCAGCGACAGCGTCGTGTAGCCGATGCGATTGGCCGGCACCTGGATCAGGTACTCGAACAGCGCGATGGCCCATGAAATCAGCGCCGCGACGTACCAGGCCTTGTCGCGCAAGTCCTTGAGGTGCGCGTACCAGGCGATGGTCATGAAGACGTTCGACAGCACCAGCAGTCCGGCCGCCTGCGCGGCCACGGCATAGTTGATCGGCATGGAAGGTTTTCCGGAAACGACGCGCGAGTCTGCGGCGGCGGCCCGCGCCGGTGCAACGCACGCTACTGTCCGCCACAAAAAAAGCCGGCGGGAATCCGCCGGCCTTTCTTCGTGGCGAGCTTCGCGTCAGAGCGGCAGGATCGACGCCTCGCGCGTGTAGTGCACGTAGCCGAGGCTGGCGCCGGCGCGCAGACCGACGCCGGTGCGAATCGGCGCGAGCACGATGTCGCCGCTCTTCTGGTAATTGACGCCGACGCCGGCGACCACATAGAGGCTGCCGTCGACGGCCGGAAAGCGCTGGAACAGCTGGCTCGACGAGCGCAGGTTGTAGACCAGCGTGAAGACCTTGGAGGCATTGCCGCCGAAGTCCCAGCCGATCGACGGTCCCTGCCAGTAGACCTTCTGGCTGTCGCCGCCTTTGAACTGCAGCGTGCCCTTGCCGTAGCGCAGACCGACGATCGCGGCGCCGCCGCCTTCGTTGCCGTAGATATAGGCGTTCGGGCGGCCGTAGTCGGAGAACGTGCGCTCGATCGCCTTGGCGAGACCCTCGCTGGTCGAGCCGAAGAACTTCGACGCCGCCTGCGTGACCTCGTCGGCGCTGTAGGTCTGCGACTCGGACGACTGCGCCGGCGGCGCGCCCTCGGCGGGCTGCGGTGCCTGGATGTCGCCGGGCTGCGCGTCCTGGCCGATCGCCGCCTGCGCCGACAACAGGCCGGCGGCGAGCGCGAGGCCGCAAGCAATGCCGGCGAGCCACGGCTTGCGCGTGATGTTCATGGTCTGCTGCTCCTGATGAGGGCCAATAGTGTGCACTAGGCCACGGGGGCTCTTAATCGTGACTGAACTCGCCGCCGGCGCCGTGCGATCCCGCACCGTCAGCCGCCGGCGGCGATGCGCGCGCGCACGAAATCGGCGTGCGGCACGAACAGCAGGTCGGCGAGCTGGCGGATCAGCGCTTCCTCGCGCGGCTCGATGCGGCCGTCGGCGAGCGCGACGCGCCACAGCCAGCCCAGCAGCTGGCGCTTGCCGTCGGCGTCGAGCTCGGCATTGAGCGTGCTGACGAACTCGTGCAGCGAAACCGCGGTGCCGGCGCTGTCGAGCGCGCGCTCGATCAGCGCGTCGGTGTGCGCGGCGTCGAGGCCGAGGCCGTCGGCGAGCTGCGCGCGGATCAACGCCAGTTCCTCCGGGCCGCGCTCGAAGTCGGCACGCGCCGTCTCCAGCAGCAGCACCGCCATCGCCAGGCTGCGGTCGGGAACGGTTTTCGGCGGCGGCGAGAACGCCGCGGTCAGCTTGTGCAGCAGGCTCATCGTCAGGGCAAGAGATCAGAACGACAGACCGAGTCGCAGGTTATAGACATCGTTGCGGCCGAAGCGTTCGTACTCCGGCGTGAGGTCGAAGAAGAACATGGCGATGCGAACGCCGGCGAAGAAGCGGCCGGCGTCGACGCTTTCGTCACGCAGGTCGTAGGTCTGCTTGACGCCGTCGGCCGCCTTGGTGCGCGACGACACATAGCCGCCGCCGACGTACGGGGTCAGGAACGCGAAGCCCTTCGACAGCACCGCATCGACGCCCCAGGCGCTGTAGTCGAAATCGTCGATGTTGTTGGTCGAGGTGTAGTTGGCGCCGATC
Organism: Solimonas variicoloris DSM 15731; assembly: GCF_000382285.1. Classification (GTDB taxonomy): domain Bacteria; phylum Pseudomonadota; class Gammaproteobacteria; order Nevskiales; family Nevskiaceae; genus Solimonas; species Solimonas variicoloris. The sequence continues at coordinate 39,360 of NZ_KB907938.1, forward strand.
GCCAGTGCCGGCATCGCCACGCCGCCGTCGAGCACCGCGTAGCGCACCTGCGCGCCATAGGCCGCGGCGCCGCCGGAGCTCGGAATGCCGGTATAGAAGAAGCCGACGTCGAAGCCGAGCGGCAGGCCCGCGGTGACAACGCCGCCGGCCATGCCGATTTCGCTGATGTCGCGGCTGGTCAGCGTGCGCCAGGCGTCCTCGTTCTTGACCGGCGCGTAGCTGCCGATCGCGGCGACGCTGAAGCCGAGCAGGCCGGCCGGTTCGGCCGGACCGAGAATCTTGTAATTGACGAGCGCGGTGACGTCCTTGGCGACGTCGCGGAACGCCTCGGCGCAGCTCATGCCGGCGGCCGGCGTGCAGTCGATGCGGAAATCGTCGGCCCAGGCCAGCGGCGCGGCGGACGACAGAGCGAGAACGGCGATGAGGCGGCGCATGATGGAACTCCCTTGGATCTCTCAGGTGGTACCGGCGCGCGCCGAGCATAGCAGCAGCGCGCGGCCGTGAATTTCTAGTCGGCGAAATGCTCGCGGATGAACGGCAGCACAACCTCGTTCAGATCGGCGATGCGGTTGTGGAAGAAGTGGCCGACGCCGTCCATCGTCACCAGCTGCGGCGGCGGAGCGTAGGTCTCGAGGATCTGGCGCGTCGGTTCGTAAGCGACGACTTCGTCGTCGCGGCCGTGCACGACCAGCCACGGACAGCGCGGCCGCGGCGGCGGCGGCGCATCGGCGAAATACTTGGCGAACGGCGGCGCGATGCTGATCTGCGCGACCGGCGCCAGCCGCGCGGCGGCCGCGGTGCTGACCCAGGCGCCGAACGAGAAACCGGCCAGCAGCAGACGGCCCTGCGGCAGGCGCTCGCCGAGCCACTGCGCAAGGAACACGGTGTCGTCGGTCTCGCCGCGACCCTCGTCGTGCACGCCCTGGCTGCGACCGACGCCGCGGAAGTTGAAGCGCAGCGCGTAAAGCCCGGCATTCTGCGCGCACGAGGCGAGCGCATAGGTCACCTTGTTGCTCATCGCGCCGCCGTACAGCGGATGCGGATGGCAGACGACGGCATAGCCTGGCTGCGCCGAGGGCACGCGCGGCCCCGAGATCATCGCCTCGATCAGGCCGGCCGGGCCGGGAATCAGCACGGTCTTGTTGTCGCCGGCGGCGGGGAGATCGGGGTGCATGCGCATCGCAGGTTCGGTCGGGGGGCGCCATTTTGCCTCAATGCACGTTTTCGCTTGCCAAGGCTCCCGGCGACCGGTCAGCATCGGCGCCCATGAACGCTCCGCCCGCCGATCTGACGTCGCGCTATCCCCGCCTCGCCGAGATGGTCGGCATCGACCTGCGCACGCTGGCGCTGTTCCGCGTCGTGCTCGGTCTGGTCCTGCTCTGGTGCGTGCTCAGCTCGTTCCGCGACCTGACGGCGTTCTGGACCGACGCCGGCGTGATGCCGCGCGCCTGGCTGATCGAAACCGACAGCCTCTGGCGGCTGTCGCTGTACCTGGCCAACGGTCAGGCCTGGTTCGCCGGCCTGCTGCTGCTGATCCAGGCGGCCTGCGCGCTGCTGTTCGCGCTCGGCTGGCGCACGCGCGTCGTCGGCATCCTGTCGTTCGTGCTGTGGGCCTCGTTCATCAATCGCAATCCGGTGGTGCTGATCGGCGGCGATCTGCTGCTGTGCTGCCTGATGTTCTGGTCGATGTTCCTGCCGCTGGCGGCGCGCTACTCGGTCGACGCGGCGCTGTCGACGAATCCGCCGCCGGCGCAGCACCTGCACGTGTCCTGGGCCTCGCTCGGCCTGCTGATGCAGGTGATGTCGGTCTACTTCTTCAGCGCGATCCTCAAGTCCGGCCGCGAGTGGTGGCCGGACTTCACGGCCGTCTACTACGCGCTGATGCTCGACCGCCACGCGCTGCCGCTCGGCCACTGGCTGCTGAACTTCCCCGGCCTGATGAAGTTGCTGTCGGTCTATGTCTACGTCCTCGAACTGCTCGGCCCGATCCTGATCTTCACGCCGTATTTCCTGCGTCCGGTGCGCTTCGCGCTGATGCTGGCGTTCATGGCGATGCACGTCGGTTTTCTGCTGTGCCTGCAGATCGGCCACTTTCCGTTCGTCAGCCTCGCCTCGCTGACGACGTTCACCGGCGGCTGGGTCTGGGACGCGCTGGCGCGCCGCCGCGCCGCACGCCAGACCAGCGGCGCGCTGCGCATCTATTACGACCGCGACTGCGGCTTCTGCCTGAAGTCGGTGCTGCTGATGCGCCAGCTCCTGCTGCTGCCGGACGCGCAGATCGCGCCGGCCCAGGACACGCCGCGCGCGCGCACCTTGCTGGAGGCGAACCACTCCTGGGTGGTCATCGACCGCGACGAGCAGGCCTACCTGAAATGGCCGGCGTTCACCGTGCTGCTGCACCGCTCGCCGCTGTTCGCCTGGCTGTGGCCGCTGCTGCGCCGGCCGGCGCTGGTCGCGCCGGGCAACGCCGTCTACCACTTCGTCGCCCGCCATCGCGGCGCCTTCGGCCGCGTCAGCGCCGCGCTGCTGCCGCAGCGGCCGACCGCGTTCGAGGTCGGCGCGGTCTGGTACCGCGTCGCCGGCGCCTTCGTCGCGCTGGTGCTGATCTGGAACCTGCACACGATCCATGTGCTGCCGGGCGCCAGCTACCGCGCGATGATTCCGCTGTTCCGCGTGCTGCGCATCGACCAGCTCTGGAACATGTTCGCGCCGTTCCCGCTCAAGGACGACGGCTGGTGGGTGTTCCCGGCGCGCCTCGCCGACGGCACCGAGCTCGACCTGCTGCATCCGCGGCGCGGCGCACCGGACTACGACAAGCCGGACAACTACGCGCTCGACCAGGAGAACATCCGCTGGCTGACCTATCGCGGCCGGCTCTGGGACCGCGCCTACGCCGGCCATCGGCTGTGGTATGCGAAGTATCTCTGCCGGCAGTGGAACGACCGTCTCGGCGCCACGCCCGAGGATCGCGGCCGGCGCCTGATGACCTTCAAGATGGTCTACATGCTCGAGCGCACGCCGCCGCCGGGCCAGGCCGCGAGCGTCGAGCAGCAGGTGGTCTGGCGCCACGAGTGTTATCCGGACGAAACCAAGGGCCAGATTCCGTGAGCGCGGTCGCCGCCGGCGCCGGTCTCGACCTCGTCGACATCGGCGCGAACCTCGCGCACGACAGCTTCCACGCCGACTTCGAGGCGATGCTCGAACGCGCGCGCGCGGCCGGCGTCACCCAGATCGTCGTCACCGGCAGCTCGCTGGCCAGCGCCGAGCAGGCGCTGCTGCTGGCGCAGCGGCATCCGGGCCGGCTGTACGCGACCGCCGGCCTGCATCCGCACCACGCCGCCGAATGGAGCGATGCGCTCGGCGCGCGCCTGCGCGCGCTGGCGGCGGCGCCGGAACTGGTCTCGATGGGCGAATGCGGGCTCGATTACTTCCGCAACTTCGCGACGCACGATGAGCAGCGGCGCGCCTTCGCCGCGCAGCTGGCGCTGGCGATCGAGCTGCGCAAGCCGCTGTTCCTGCATCAGCGCGACGCGCACGCCGATTTTCTGGCCATGCTCAAGGCGCATCGCGCCGAGCTCGGTGACGTCGTCGTGCACTGCTTCACCGACACGCGCGAGGCGCTGAACGACTACCTCGCGCTCGACTGCCACATCGGCATCACCGGCTGGATCTGCGACGAGCGCCGCGGCGCGCACCTGCTCGAAGCGGTGCGCGACATCCCGGACGCGCGCCTGCTGATCGAGACCGACGCGCCGTACCTCTTGCCGCGCAACGCGCCGAAGCACCTGACGCGCGACCTGCACCGGCGCAACGAGCCGGCCTTCCTTCCGTGGGTGCTCGAGGCCGTGGCCCGCGCCCGCGGCCAGACGCCCGCCGAGGTCGCGCAGCACAGCACGGCGAACGCGCGCCGCTTCTTCGGACTGCCGGAGCCGCCGCGGCACTGAAGCGGCGGCGACGGCGCCATGCAAAAGGGCCGCCTCGCGGCGGCCATTTGCGACCCTCGATCCGGCTCAGCCCTGTTTCGGCTGGGCGACCAGACGCAGATACGGCTTCAGCGCCTTCCAGCCCTGCGGGAACAGCTTCCTGGCGTCCTCGTCCTTGAGCGCCGGCACGATGATGACGTCCTCACCCGGCTTCCAGTTCACCGGCGTGGCGACCTTGTACTGATCGGTCAGCTGCAGCGAGTCGATGACGCGCAGGATCTCGTCGAAGTTGCGGCCGGTCGATGCCGGGTAGGTGATGATCAGGCGGACCCTCTTGTTCGGGTCGATGATGAACACGCTGCGCACGGTGAAGCTGTCGCTGGCGTTCGGATGGATCATGTCGTAGAGATCGGCGACCTTGCGGTCGGCGTCGGCGATCAGCGGAAAGTTCAGCGCCGCGCCCTGCGTCTCCTCGATGTCCTTGCTCCAGCCGTAGTGGTCCTCGAGCTTGTCGACCGACAGGCCGATCGCCTTGACGTTGCGCTTGTCGAACTCCGGCTTGAGCTTGGCGGTGTAACCGAGCTCAGTCGTGCAGACCGGCGTGTAGTTCTTCGGGTGCGAGAACAGCACGCCCCAAGAGTTGCCGAGCCACTCGTGGAAGCGGATGCGGCCTTCGGTGGTCTCGGCTTCGAAATCGGGTGCGATGTCGCCCAGTCTCAGGGTCATGTCGGGTCTCCGTCCGGCGGTAAGGAAGGCCCGTATTAGGAACCGCGCCCGGGACGACTTCAAGGCATAAGCCAAGACCGCTTGGCGATAAGGCGCGCGCCCTGCCCGCGCGCCGACCGCGGCGCGCGGGCGCGGCCGAGATCGCCGTTCAGCGCACGACCGGCAGCAGCAGGCGGCTAGCGTGCGCGGCGCCGCGATGGACGCTCTGGGTCGCCGCCCGGTAATCGGCGGGCCGCGCGTCGAAGAGGTTGTCGACCCAGGTTTGCGGATTGCGGTCGTAGAGCGGGAACAGGCTGGACTGCACCTGCACGCCGATGCGATGCCCCGGCAGGAACACGTGATCGACGTTCGGCAGCGCGAAGCGGTAGGTCTCGACCTTGCCCGGCGTCAGCGCCCGCGGCGCGTCGAAGCCGTGCACGTAGCGACCACGGAAGATCTCGATGCCGACCGGCAGCTCGAAGCCGGCCAGGCTCGGCTTGGAACCTTCCCGGGCCGGTTCCGGCGAGTCGTCCGGATAGATGTCGATCAGCTTGACGACCCAGTCGCTGTCGCGGCCCGAGGTCGCCGCGTACAGCTCGACGCCCGGCGCGCCCATGATGTGCAGCGACGCGTCGAGCGGCGCGCTTTCGTAGACCAGCACGTCCGGGCGATCCGAGACGAAGCGCTGGTCGTGCACCAGCCACGGCTTCCACTGGAACGGATCGCCCATGTGGATCGGCCGCGGCAGGAACGGCACCGGCTTGGCCGGATCGGAGACGTAGTCGTCGTGGCCGGCCTGCGCCGGCTTGTCGAAGCTGAGACCGAAGCCGGCGCTCAGGTACAGCGGCGTCGGCGTGCCCATCGGCCAGCGCGGCGATTCGTTCCAGCGATCGGCGCCGGTCGCGTAGCTCAGCGCCGCCGGCGTGCGCGGGTCCGCACCGTCCTTGAGGTAGTGGTCGAAGAACGGCTTGAGATAGCGCGTGCGGAATTCGGCGGCGGTGTCGCCGCGGAAGGTCAGCGCACCGAGCTCGTAGCCGTAGTGATTGACGCCGGAGTGGCGCCACGGGCCGATGACCAGCGAGACCGGCGCCCGGCGCCGCGGCGAATCCGCGAGCGCCCGGTAGACCGCCGGCGCGCCGTACGAATCCTCCTGGTCCCACTGGCCGACGATCAGCATCGTCGGCACCGTCAGCGGCCGCTGCGCCAGCAGCGCGTCGACCGCCTGCAGCGACCAGAACGGCGTGTACGCCGGGTTCTGCATTAGCTTCTGCACGAACGGGATCGCGTCGAGCCCCCATTGCCGCGCGAAGTCGCCGGCCGAACCGGCCTTGAGATAAAGCGTGTAGTCGTCGCCGGCACCGTGCGGAATCGCGCTGCCGCTGCCCTTGTCCTGGCTCATCTCCAGCGCGTAGTCGAAGCTGCTGACGCGAAACGCACCGTTGTGGAACCAGTCGTCGCCGCGCCAGCCGTCGACCATCGGGCTCTGCGGCGCGGCGGCCTTGAGCGCCGGATGCGGATCGATCTCGGCCATCAGCGCCGTGAAGCCGAGATAGCTCGAACCGATGATGCCGACCTTGCCGTTGCTCTCGGCGACGTTCTTCACCAGCCAGTCGATGGTGTCGTAGGCGTCGGTCGACTCGTCGATGCCGCTGTCGTTGAGCGGCCCGGCGAGCGGGCGGTTCATGATCCACTCGCCTTCCGAGTGATGCAGGCCGCGGATGTCCTGGTAGACGCGGATGTAGCCGTCGTCGACGAACGGCGCGTCCATCGCCGGCAGCACCTCGGTGAGCTTCTGGCTGGCGACGCGCGCGGTCGACTTCTGGGCGTCGTACGGCGTACGCGACAGCAGGATCGGCGCGTCCTTCACGCCCTTGCGCATGAAGATCACGGTGTACAGCTTCACGCCGTCGCGCATCGGCACCATCTCGACGCGCTTGATGAAGTCGGCCGACGGGCGCAGCTCGTCGTAGGCCGTCACGATGTCCGGCGTCATCGGCGTGACGCGCGCCGGCGCGGCGCCGGCGGCGGCAGGGGCGGCAAACGCGAGAGCGGCAGACAGCAGCAGTCCGGCAGACAGCGACGCGGCAGTTTTCATCGATCGGTCCGGTGGTCGGCTATCAGGATTCCCGCACGGCACCCGTGCACCGATGGCGGGTGCCCCCAGGACGGCGAGCATAGGCACGGCGCCGGCCTGCGGCAACGCATCGACTGCTGGCCGACGATCCTCCTGCCCTCGCGCATTCCTCGCGAGCGGTGCTCCCCGGCTCGCACGGCAACGGATACGCGGCCTCTGCCGTCAGCCGGATCGTGCGCGACGTACGGGCGCCGTCAGTGGCGCGCCGCGGCGACCGGCACGGCCGCCGGCGCCGTGCGGCGCAGGAAGCGCAGCGCCAGACCGATCGCCGCGACCGTCAGGCCGAAGATGAAGCCACACCACACGCCGGCCGGCCCGAGCTCCGTGCGCAGCGCCAGCCAGGCGGCGAGCGGCAGGCCGACGATCCAGTACGCGGTGACGGTGATCAGCATCGGCAGGCGCGTGTCCTTGATGCCGCGCAGCGCGCCGTTCGCGGTCGCCTGCACACAATCGACGATCTGGAAGATCGCCGCGTAAACGAGGAAACCCATCGCCAGCTTCGCGACCGGGGCGACGTTGGTGTAGAGTGCGACGATGGTATCGGGCAGCAGCAGCATCAGGCTCGCCGAGAACACGGCGAAGCCGACACCGATCGCCATGCCGACGCGGCCGCGCAGCGCGACCGCGGCGGCGTCGCCGGCACCGGCGGCAAGGCCGACGCGCACCGTCGCGGCCATGCCGACCGACAGCGGGATCATGAACATCACCGAGGTGAAGTTGATCGCGATCTGGTGCGCCGCCATGGTCTCGGAGCCGAAGCGCGCGACGATCAGCGCGCCGATCTGGAACAGGCTCGACTCGGCGAACAAGATCGCGGCGATCGGCAGGCCGAGCGGCAGGACCTGGCGCGTCGCGTCGCGCCACGGCCATGCGCCCGGACCGAGGATGTGCAGCGCCCGCAGCACCGGCGTGCGCCAGTACTGCGCGGCGTAGACGAAGACCATCGAGCAGTCGGCGAGCGCCAGCGCGTAGCCGGCGCCGGCCGGGCCAAGCTCCGGCAGGCCGAGGCGGCCGTACATCAGCCCGTAGCCGAGCGTGCCGTTGACGACGAAGCCGACCAGCCCCGACACCAGCGACAGCCGCGTCAGGCCGTGCGCATCGGCGGCGTTGCGCTGGACGAAGTTGATGCAGGCCGGCACCGGCGCCAGCGCGATCGCGCGCAGATAGCCATCGGCGTAGGCGCGCGTATCGGATGCCAGACCGAGGAGGTCGAGCACCGGCTCACGCAGCAGCAACAGCAGCGCCGTCCACAGCAGGCCCATGACGATCGCCAGCAGCAGCGCGCCGCGCACGAAGCGGCCGATCTCGAGCGGATCGCGGCGCGCGCCGATCTTCTGCGCGACGATCGGCGACACCGCCATGAACAGACCGGAGAAGAACACGAACAGCAAGAAGAAGACGTTCGCGCCGACCGCCACCGCCGCCAGCTGCGCGGCGCCGAGGCGCCCGGCGAGAATGGTGTCGACCGCGCCCATGCTGACGAAGGACAGCTGAGCGACGACGATCGGCCAGGCGAGCTTGAAGTATTCGCGCGCCTCGGCGCGGAACACGTTTCGTTCGAGAGTGTGCATATCGGCAACCGCGAGAGGTGATCTCCCGCCGTCGGCGGGAACGAAGCGCCGCCGGAACCAGCGGGGCGCGTAGTCTGGGCATTTTCGCGCGGCGATGCCAGAGTACGAACGACGCAGCCGCCACCGCAGGCGCGTCCGCCCGCCACGCCCGCCACCGCTTCGCCGCCGATCCCTCCATGTTCAAGCTGCCGACGACCGCGACCGCACCGTTCTGTCCGTCCGAGGTGCGCGGCAGCGTCGCGATCCGTCCCGGCCTGCCGGCGTGGAAGAAGCTGCTGGCGTTCTGCGGCCCCGGCCTGCTGGTCTCGGTCGGCTACATGGACCCCGGCAACTGGGCGACCGACATCGAGGCCGGCGCCAAGTACGGCCATGCACTGCTGTTCGTGGTCGCCGCCGCCAGCCTCGCGGCGATGCTGCTGCAGACGCTGGCGATGAAACTCGGCGTCGCCACCGGCTACGATCTCGCGCGCCTGTCGCGCGAGCATTACGGCCGCCGCGCCAATACCGCGCTGTGGCTGCTCGCCGAGCTGGCGATCGTCGCCTGCGATCTCGCCGAGGTGCTCGGCAGCGCGCTCGCGCTGCATCTGCTGTTCGGCGTCAGCGTGCTGACCGGCGTGGTGCTGACGGCGGCGAGCACGCTGGTCGTCATCGGTCTCAAGGGCAAGGGCTTCCGCCGGCTCGAAGCGATCGTGCTGGCGCTGGTGGCGACGATCGCGTCGTGCTTTCTCGTCGAACTGCTGCTGGCCGGCCCCGAATGGAGCGCGGTGCGCGAGGGCCTGATGCCGCATGCCGGACTGGCGACCGACCGCGAGGCGGTGTACCTGGCGATCGGCATCGTCGGCGCCACGGTGATGCCGCACAACCTCTACCTGCACTCGTCGATCGTGCAGACACGACGCCTCGGTGAAGGCGAGGCGGCGCGGCGCGAGGCGATCCGCTTCCTGCGCGTCGATACCGTCGTGTCGCTGGCACTGGCGATGCTCGTCAACGGTGCGATCCTGGTGCTGGCGGCGACCGCGTTCCACGGCACCGGCTATGCCGACGTCGCCAGCATCGAGGACGCCTACCGTCTGCTCGAACCGGTAGTCGGCACCGCCGCCGCCGCGCTGCTGTTCGGCATCGCCCTGCTCGCCGCCGGCCAGAGCTCGACCTTCACCGGCACGATCGCCGGGCAGATCATCATGGAAGGCTTCCTCAACCTGAAGATCCCCTGCTGGCGGCGGCACCTGATCACGCGCGCGCTGGCGCTGGTGCCGGCCTTCATCGGCGTCGCCGTGCTCGGCGAGCACGCGGTCGGCACGCTGCTGGTGCTGAGCCAGGTCGTGCTGAGCCTGCAGCTGCCGTTCGCGCTGTACCCGCTGCTCCGCTTCACCGGCCGGCGCGACATCATGGGCAGCTTCGCCAATGGTCCGCTGACGCGCATCGCCGGCTGGAGCCTGTTCGTCGCAATCAGTGCGGCCAATCTGTGGCTGCTCGCGCAATTCCTGTAGCCGTCGCGGAATCGGTAAGCTTGCGCCGATGAATCCTTCCGCCGCCACCGGGCCGCAGCCGGCCACCGCGCCGGCCGCCGCGCTCGCAATCACCCTGGTCAGCTGTCCGCCGGACGCCGCCGAGCGCATCGCCCGGCACCTCGTCGACGCGCGTCTGGCGGCCTGCGTCAGCGTGCTGCCGCAGCTGCGCTCGATCTACCGCTGGCAGGGCGCCGTCGAGCAGGCGGACGAAGCGCTGCTGCTGATCAAGCACCCGGCCGCGGGCTTCGAAGCGCTGCGCGCGGCGGTCCTGCGCGAGCATCCGTACGAACTTCCGGAAATCGTCGCGGTCCCTGTCGGGGCCGTTCACCCGCCCTATCTCGACTGGATTCTCGCCTCGTGCGCCTGATGCCTGCCCGCGGCTTCGCCGCCCTCGCCCTGCTCGCCTGCACCAGTGCCGGCGCCGCGCCGGGCAATGCCCTCGAGCGCCGCGCCAGCGTCGACGACTTGCTGCCGGCGGCGCAGGCCTTCGACCTGATGCCGATCGAGCGGCGCGGCGCGCAGCTGCATCTGAGCTGGAACATCGCGCCGGGCTACTACCTGTACCGCCAGCGTATCCGCGTCGAGCTGCTCGGTCCGACCGCGGCCGGCCTGCGGCCGATCCGCCTGCCGCAGGGCATCGACCACGTCGACGAGCATTTCGGCGCCGTGCAGATCTACCGCGGCCTGCTCGAAGCCGAGGTGCCGCTGAACCTGCCGGCGGCCGCGGCGCAGCAAGCGCTGCGACTGCGCGTCAGCTTCCAGGGCTGCGCCGACGCCGGCGTCTGCTATCCACCGCAAACCCTCACGCAAACGCTGAATCCCTGACATGCGCAAGCCTGCCGTCTTCATCGCCCTCGCCCTGCTCGGCGCCGCCGCCGGCGCGCTGTCGTACCGGCACTTCGCGCAGCCGAAGGTCGAGCGCGCGACGACCATCGCCCCGGCGCTGAGCTTCGCGACGCTCGACGGCAAGACGCTGGCGCTGTCGTCGCTGCGCGGACGCTGGGTGCTGATCAACTTCTGGGCCTCGTGGTGCGCACCGTGCATGGACGAGCTGCCGCATCTGGTCGCCGCACAGAGCAACTACGGCTCGCTGGGCCTGCAGATCATCGGCCCGGCCCTCGACGAGCCGGCCGCGGTGCAGCCGCTGCTGCGCCGCTTCCAGATCAACTATCCGGTCGCCGCCAACTTCAGCGCCGGCGACGCCGCGATGCGCGAGCTCGGCAACGACCGCGGCGCGCTGCCGTTCTCGGTGCTGATCGATCCGGACGGCTTCGTCGCCGAACGCGTGCTCGGCGGCATGAGCGCCGAACAGCTGCAGCAGCTGCTGCAGCGGCATCTCGGCCGCTCCTGAGCCCGGACCGCCAAACGCACCGAAATGCCGCGATCTTGTAGGTAACTGCCTGTAAATCCTATTTCGCGCTTGTTTTCGGCGACAGGGCTGCGGCAGAATCGGGCCATACCAAGAACGCGAGCACTCTGCTTGAGCCACCTGCTGCTGATCAACGGGCCCAACCTGAACCTGCTGGGCACCCGTGAGCCGGGCGTGTACGGGCACCAGACCCTGGCCGACATCGAGCGAGAGCTGGGCACCGAGGCCGCACGGCTCGGCCACCAGCTGTCGAGCTTCCAGAGCAATCATGAAGGCGCGCTGGTCGACCGCGTCCAGCAGGCCCGTGCCGACGGCGTCGCCTTCATCCTGATCAACCCGGGCGCGTACACGCATACCAGCGTGGCGCTGCGCGACGCGCTGCTGGCCGTCGCCATCCCGTTCATCGAAGTGCATCTGTCGAACGTCCACGCCCGCGAGCCGTTCCGCAAGCACTCGTATCTGTCCGACATCGCTTCGGGCGTCATCGCTGGCTGCGGCGCGCTGGGTTACCGGCTCGCACTGCAGGCGGCGCATGCACGCCTTTCGCAAAACTGACAAGCGCATCCCTGAGGAGGGAGCAATGGATTTACGCAAGATCAAGACGCTGATCGATCTCGTCGAGCAGTCCGGCATCTCGGAGCTGGAAGTGCGCGAGGGTGAGGAATCAGTGCGCATCAGCCGCCAGATGGCGGCGCCGGTGCAGCCGGTCTATGCCGCGCCGCTTCAGGCGCCGGCAGCGCCGGCCGCCGTGGCCGCGCCTGCAGCGCCGGCCCCGGTCAAGGCCGACAACCGTCACATCGTCAAGGCGCCGATGGTCGGCACCTTCTACCGCGCGCCGTCGCCGGGCGCCAAGCCGTTCGTCGAGATCGGCCAGACCGTCAAGGCCGGCCAGGTGCTGTGCATCATCGAGGCGATGAAGATGCTCAACCAGATCGAGGCCGACAAGGCCGGCGTCGTCGTCGAGGTCCTCGCCGAGAACGAAAAGCCGGTCGAGTTCGACCAGCCGCTGTTCGCCATCGAGTGAACCGGAACAGCCCCTTCCGGCCATGAAAGAGATCAAGAAAATCCTCATCGCCAACCGCGGTGAGATCGCCCTGCGCATCCTGCGCTGCTGTCGCGAGCTCGGCATCAAGACGGTCGCCGTCTATTCGACCGCCGACCGCGAGCAGAAGCATGTCGCGCTCGCCGACGAGGCCGTCTGCATCGGCCCGCCGCAGGCGGCGCGCTCCTACCTGAACATGGCGGCGATCATTTCCGCCGCCGAAGTGACCCAGGCCGACGCCATCCATCCGGGCTACGGCTTCCTGTCCGAGAATGCCGACTTCGCCGAGTCGGTCGAAAAATCCGGCTTCATCTTCATCGGCCCGCGTGCGGAGACGATCCGCCTGATGGGCAGCAAGACCAACGCCAAGGCCGAGATGATCGCCGCCGGCGTGCCCTGCGTGCCGGGCAGCAACGGCGTGCTGCCGGACGACGACGACGAGTGCATCCGCATCGCCGCCGAAGTCGGCTATCCGGTGCTGATCAAGGCTGCCTCCGGCGGCGGCGGCCGCGGCATGCACGTGGTGCGCGCGGAAGGCGATCTGATCCAGAAGATCCAGCTCGCGCGCACCGAGGCGCAGGCCGCGTTCAAGGACGGCTCCGTGTTCATGGAGAAGTACCTGGAGACGCCGCGCCACATCGAGTTCCAGGTGCTGTCCGACGGCCAGGGCAACGCGATCCATCTCGGCGAGCGCGACTGCTCGATGCAGCGCCGCAACCAGAAGGTCGTCGAGGAATCGCCGGCGCCGGGCATCACCGAGGAGCAGCGCGAGGAGATCGGCACGCTCTGCGTCGAGGCGTGCAAGCGCATCGGCTATCGCGGCGCCGGCACCTTCGAGTTCCTCTACGAGGACGGCCGCTTCTACTTCATCGAGATGAACACCCGCATCCAGGTCGAGCACCCGGTGACGGAGATGGTCACCGGCGTCGATCTGATCAAGGAAATGATCCGCATCGCCGACGGCAAGCCGCTGAAGAAGAAGCAGGGCAACATCCGCATGCGCGGCCACGCGATCGAGTGCCGGATCAACGCCGAGAACGCGCGCACCTTCGTGCCCTCGCCCGGCGAGATCAAGAAGTACCACGCGCCGGGCGGCCCGGGCATCCGCCTCGACTCGCACTGCTACGCCGGCTACAAGGTGCCGCCGCACTACGACTCGATGATCGGCAAGCTGATCGCCTACGGCTCCGACCGCAAGAGTGCGATCGCGCGCATGCGCCAGGCGCTGGCCGAGATGGTGATCGAGGGCATCCAGACCAACATCCCGCTGCAGCGCCGCATCATGGCGGACCCGGTGTTCAAGGAAGGCTCGCACCACATCCACTACCTCGAGAAGATGCTCGAGCAGTGGGCGACGGAGGAGTGAGCAAAGCGAGAAGGCCTTGAAGGGCAAGCTCGCCTTGCGAACGCCCGGCCGGTATTTGCCCATGGCGAGGCACGACGCAAGGTCCTGCCGAGTCGGGCAAGGACGGCCGGGCCGGCGGTCGATTCGGCTGGACCGTCGCGCCAGTGGCGGTCGCGCAGCAACAGGAAAAGCCCCGGCCCGCCGGGGCTTTTTCGCATCTGCAGCGCATGATCAAATGCCCGCGCCATGTGGCGGTGCAGCAATAGTCAGCCCGAGCCCCCCTCACTAAGCTCGCCGCCATTTCCGGTTTTCCATTGCATTGCAGGAGAGACAGATGAAGCCCTACGGCCGCAAGGTGGCGATCCTCGGCGGATCGCGCATTCCGTTCGCCCGTTCGAACACGGCGTACGCGACGAAGTCGAACCAGGACATGCTGACGACGGCCTTCAAGGGCGTCGTCGACAAGTTCCAGCTGCATGGCGAAGCGCTCGGCGAAGTCGCCGCCGGTGCGGTGCTGAAGCACTCGCGCGACTTCAACCTGTGCCGCGAGTCGGTGCTGTCGTCGGGCCTGGCGGCCGAAACGCCGGCCTATGACCTGCAGATGGCCTGCGGCACCGGCCTGCAGGCAGCGATCAACATCGCCAACAAGATCGCGCTCGGCCAGATCGAGTCGGGCATGGCCGGCGGCACCGACACCACCTCGGACGCGCCGATCGCGGTTGGCGAGAAGCTGCGCAAGATCCTGCTCGAACTCAACCGCGCCAAGACCACCGGTCAGCGCCTCGCGGCGCTCGCCAAGTTCCGTCCGGCGATGCTGGCGCCGCAGATTCCGACCAACGGCGAGCCGCGCACCAAGATGAGCATGGGCCAGCACACCGAAGTGATGGTCAAGGAATGGAAGATCCCGCGCGAAGCGCAGGATCAGCTCGCCTACGAGTCGCACAAGAAGGCCGCCGCCGCCTGGGAAGCCGGCTTCTTCGACGATCTCGTCGTGCCGTTCTCGGGCCTGTCGCGTGACAACAATCTGCGCGCGGACATCACCCTGGAAAAGCTGGCGTCGCTGTCGCCGGCCTTCGACCGCAAGTCGGGCCAAGGCACGCTGACCGCCGGCAACTCGACGCCGCTGACCGACGGCGCCTCGGCGGTGCTGCTGGCGTCGGAAGACTGGGCCAAGGCGCACGGCTACAAGCCGCTCGCCTACATCACGCACGCCGAGACCGCCGCCGTCGACTTCGCCGGCCGCAAGCACGAAGGCCTGCTGATGGCGCCGGCCTATGCCGTCGCGCGCATGCTCAACCGCGCCGGCCTGAAGCTGCAGGACTTCGATTTCTACGAAATCCACGAAGCTTTCGCCGGCCAGGTGCTGTGCACGCTGAAGGCCTGGGAAGACCCGAAGTTCTGCCGCGAGAAGCTCGGCCTCGATGCGCCGCTCGGCGCGATCGACCGCGCCAAGATGAACGTCAAGGGCGGCAGCCTCGCCGCCGGCCATCCGTTCGCGGCGACCGGCGGCCGCATCCTCGCCTCGCTGGCGAAGATCATCGACGAGAACAACGGCGGCCGCGGCCTGATCTCGATCTGCGCGGCCGGCGGCCTCGGCATCACCGCGATCGTCGAGCGCGCCTGAGGCTCCGGGCGATCGCCGGCAGCTCCGCTGCCGGCGTCGCCTGCGCACCATAGCGATATGAAAAGCCCGGTTCGCCGGGCTTTTCGTTTCTGGTGGTCTTTCCGCTCGGGCGCGGAGCAGGCTTTGTGCATAATCGACCGATCCTCATCGGGAGTCCCGCTTCATGAGCCTGCTGCGCACCAAAGCCATCGATCCGAACGCCCATACCGGGTTGCGCCGCTGCCTGACGGCCTGGGATCTGACCCTGCTCGGCATCGGCTGCGTGATCGGCACCGGCATTTTCGTGCTGACCGGCGTCGCCGCCGCCGAGCACGCCGGTCCGGCGATCGTGCTGTCGTTCGTGATCTCGGGATTGGCCTGCGCGTTCTCGGCCCTGTGCTACGCCGAGCTGTCGAGTGCGATCGGTGGCAGCGGCAGCGCCTACGGCTACGCCTATGCCGGCATCGGCGAGTTCCCGGCCTGGATCATCGGCTGGCTGCTGCTGCTGGAATACACGGTCGCCACCGCCACCGTGTCGATCGGCTGGTCGGGCTACTTCGCCAAGATCCTGTCCGGCTTCTTCGGTTTCGAACTGCCGGCGGCGTGGACGTCGTCGCCGTCCGAAGGCGGCATCTGCAACGTGCCGGCGATGGCCATCGTGCTGGTGCTCGCCCTGCTGCTGTCCTGGGGAGTGAAGGAATCGGCGCGCTTCAACGGCGTGATGGTGATCGTCAAGCTGGCGACGATCCTGATCTTCATCGCGATCGCCGCGCCGCACGTCGATCCGGACAACTGGTCGCCGTTCATTCCCGAACGCGTCGTCGACGCCAACGGCCAGTCGCATTACGGCATGATGGGCATCGCCACCGCCGCGGCGCTGATCTTCTTCGCGTACATCGGCTTCGACGCCGTCTCGACCGCCGGCGAAGAAGCGATCAATCCGCAGCGCGATCTGCCGATCGGCATCCTGGCGTCGCTGGCGGTCTGCACGCTGCTCTACATCGTCGTGTCCGGCATCCTGACCGGCGTCGTGCCGTACCAGCAGATCGACCTCAAGGCCCCGATCGCCGCGGCGATGGGCCGCCTCGGCATCAGCTGGGCGCAGGGTCTGGTCGCGACCGGCGCGATCTTCGGCATCACCACCGTCATGCTGGTGCTGTACTACGGCCTGACCCGCATCGTGCTGGCGATGAGCCGCGACGGCCTGCTGCCGTCGGCGATGGCGACGCTGCATCCGCGCACGCAGACACCGGTCAAGCTGATCTTCAGCAGCGGCATCGTCATCGCGCTGATCGCCGGCCTGTCGCCGATCGGCAAGGTCGCCGAGCTCGTCAACCTCGGCACGCTGGGCGCGTTCTTCCTCGTCTGCCTCAGCGTCATCGTCCTGCGCCGCACGCGTCCGGACATGCCGCGTCCGTTCCGGGTGCCGGCCGTACCGCTGGTGCCGATCCTCGGCATGGGCTTCTGCGGCTGGCTGATGCTGAGCCTGCCCGGACTGACCTGGGTAGCGTTTTCGATCTGGATGGCGCTCGGCCTGACGCTCTACTTCGCGTACTCGCGCCGGCACAGCGCGCTCGCTCCGAAGATCGCCTGAGCGTCCGCGCCGATCTTCAACGCGGGCGGTCGGCCCGCGTATGATCGCGGCGATGCCGAACCCGCCTTCCACTCCGAACGTCGACGCGCACGCCCGCGCACTGCGCAGCGGCGTGCTGCTCGTCAACCTCGGCACGCCGGATGCGCCCGAGGCTCCGGCGATCCGCCGCTACCTCGCCGAGTTCCTCAGCGACCGGCGCGTCGTCGAACTGCCGCGCCCCTTGTGGTGGCTGATCCTGCACGGCTTCATCCTGCCGTTCCGGCCGGCACGCCTCGCGCATGCATACCGCAGCATCTGGACGCCCGACGGTTCGCCACTGCTGGCGATCAGCCGCGCGCAGCAGGCCGGCCTGCAGGCGCGCCTCGGTGCCGACATTCCCGTCGCGCTCGGCATGCGCTACGGCACGCCGTCGATCGCCGGCGCGATCGATCAGCTGCTGGAGGCCGGCGCGCGCCGCATCGTCGTGCTGCCGCTGTATCCGCAGTATTCGGCGACGACCACGGCCTCGGTGTTCGACGCCGTGCTCGCGCACGTGCAGCCGATGCGCTGGTGGCCGGAACTGCGCCTGGTCAACGGCTATCACGACCTGCCCGACTACATCGACGCGCTCGCCGACTCGGTGCGCGCGCACTGGCAGCTGCACGGCCGCGGCGAGCACCTGCTGATGTCGTTTCACTCGATCCCGCTGCAATACCTGACGGCCGGCGATCCGTACTACTGCTTCTGCCAGAAGACCGCGCGCCTGCTGGCGGCGGCGCTGCAGCTGGCCCCGGAGCAATGGAGCCTCAGCTTCCAGTCCCGAATCGGCCGCGCCAAATGGCTGTCGCCGTACACCGACCAGACCGTCGAGCGCCTCGCCCGCAGCGGCGTACGCACGCTCGACGCGATCTGCCCCGGCTTCTCCGCCGACTGCCTGGAGACGCTCGAGGAGGTGGCGCTGCGCTACGCGGAGCAATTCCGTGCCGCGGGCGGCGAGGCCCTGCGCTACATCCCGGCGCTGAACGCCGGCGAACGGCACCTCGACGTGCTCACCGAACTCGCCCGGCAGCATCTGGCCGGCTGGCCCGACGTCAGCCGCCCGGACCCGGCCGCGGCCGCCCCCGAGCGCATCGCGCGCCTGCAGCGCGGCTTCTGACTTCAGCCGCCGGCTCGCCGGCACCGCCACGGGCCCCGTGCCGCCGGCAATCCTCCGCGCGGCAGGCCGGCGCCTGCACGCGCTGCACGGCGCGACGGCCCTGCCCGCTCAGCACGCCACCACGGCCCCGACACGAAAAAAACCCCGCTGCCTCTCGGCAGCGGGGTTTTCCTGAAGCGACGTCCTGAGCCGGCTTATTCGCCGCGAGTGCGGGTTTCCGCACGGCGGTTCTGGGCGCGACCTTCAGCGGTATCGTTCGTCGCCACCGGCTTCGACTCGCCGTAAGCGTACGTGTTCAGACGGCCCGGCTCGACGCCCTTGCGCAGCAGGTACTGCTTGACGGCGTTGGCGCGGCGTTCCGACAGACCCTGGTTGTAGCCTTCGGTGCCGACCGAGTCGGTGTGACCGGAGACGTCGACCTTCAGGGCCGGATACTTCTCGGAAACCTGATTGATGACATTCGCCGCATCGTCGAGCATTTCCTTCGAGTAATCCGACAGATCGGACTTGTCGAACTCGAAGTGCACGTCCTCGAAGCGCAGGTCGGCGCCGGAACCGATGATCTTGAAGCGGCCGGAACCGAGCGTCGTCGGGCAGCCCTTGTCGTCGACCGCGACACCAGGCGGCGTACCCGGGCACTGGTCCAGACCATCCGGCACGCCATCGCCGTCCGAATCGATCGGGCAGCCCTTGGCATCGACCTTCACGCCCTTGGGCGTGCCCGGGCACAGATCGGCGTCGTCCGGCACGCCGTCGCCATCCGAGTCCTTGACCTCGAGCACCGGCTTGGCCGGCTTGTCGCCGAGCGCGGCAACCAGGCCGACCTTGACGACCGGCTCGCCGAAGGCGCTGACACCCGGAATGTCGCCGGCGTCGAGCCAGCGGTAGCGGACGTCGGCGCGCATGCCGAGGTGATCGCTGAAATACTTGAAGAAGCCGACGCCGGCGTCGACGAACGGATCGGTCGACTTGTTACCGGTGGTCTTCAGCTCCGTCCGCATCGCGCCGACGCCGAGGCCGACGTACGGCGAGAACTTCGGATCGCGCGAATAGAAGAACATGCCGTCGAGCTTGGCACCGTACTGGCGCCAGTTGTTCGGATTGGCGGCGCCGTCCTTGTCGAACTGGTCCCAGGATCCGCTGAACTCCCAACCCCAGTACTGGTTGATGGCCTTGCCTGCGCCGATGTACCAGCCGTTGCCGTTGTCGGAGTTGCGGTCACCGTCCTCGAACGTATAGGTGTAACCGCCACTGATGTACGGCCGCATTTCCTGCTCCGCTTCCTGCGCCAGAACCGGCATGGCGACAGCGGCGAGCAGTAACGCAAGTCCGGCACGGTGCATTTTTTTCATTGCCGAATCTCCCAACCTCTTGTTTATCCAGAACAGCCCGAAAGCGTGTGCAGCCTGAAACATTATACGCAAGCCGTTTTGCACTGCAGCGTAAATTTATTGGAGGCTTGCCAAGCACGCGGCGCTTGCGCACCCTCCGCTTCTGCGGCGATTCTGCCCCGTAAACTAGAAGTTTTCCAGCAAGTTGGACTCTCCGGACCCCGCATGAGCGAATTCCTGACGGCCTATGGCCTGTTCCTTGCCAAGACTGTGACCTGGGTCGCGGCCCTGGCGGTCAGCGGCCTGTTGCTGGCGATCGTGATCCGCGCCGCGCGCGGCGGATCGGCCGGCGGCGAACGACTCGAGGTGCGTAACCTCAACGAGCGCTACGAGGATCTGGCCGACGCGATCCGCGATCAGACGTTCAGTGACGCGGAACGCAAGCTGCTGCTCAAGGAGCGCAAGCGCCACGAGCGCGAACGCCGCAAGGCCCGTCCCCAGGCCGACGACGGCAAGCCGCGCGTCTACGCGCTGCAGTTCCACGGCGACCTGCAGGCCTCGGCGGTCGACGCACTGCGCGAGGAGATCAGCGCCGTCTTGCAGGTGGCGCGTCCGGGCCGCGACGAGGTCCTGCTCCGGCTCGACAGCGAAGGCGGCATGGTGCACGGCTATGGCCTCGCGGCCTCCCAGCTGGCGCGCCTGCGCAGCGCCGGCGTGCACCTGACGGTCGCCGTCGACAAGGTGGCGGCCAGCGGCGGCTACTTGATGGCCTGCGTCGCCGACCGCATCCTCGCCGCACCCTTCGCGATCGTCGGCTCGATCGGCGTGGTCGCCCAGCTGCCGAACTTCAATCGCCTGCTCAAGCGCCTCGACGTCGACTACGAGCTGCACACGGCCGGCGACTACAAGCGCACGCTGACGCTGTTCGGCGAGAACACCGAGGCCGGCCGCGAGAAATTCCGTTCCGAGATCGAGGAAACGCACGCGCTGTTCAAGCGCTTCGTCGGCGAATACCGTCCCAAGCTCGACATCGCGCGCGTCGCGACCGGCGAGCACTGGTTCGGCAGCCAGGCGCTCGAACTGCAGCTCGTCGACCAGCTGCAGACCAGCGACGACTACCTGCTCGCACGGACCCGGGACGCCGAACTCTACGGCCTGCGCTTCCGGCGCCGGCAAGCGCTCGCGCAGCGCCTGTCGGACGGCCTCGTCAAGCTTGGCCTCGGCCTGCGGCGCAGCGTCGAGGAAACCGCGCTGTCGCAGCGCTATTAGTGCCCTCACCGGGCCTGAACCGTTCACGCACGATTCGGAGAAACTGCATGAAGCTGTCCAGCCGCAGCCTGTCCGCCAGCGGTCGCATCCCCGGCCGTTGCGCCTTCGCCGAGAAGGCGCCGTTCGGCCACGTCCGCCTCGCCCGGAACCGCAGCCCACACCTGCGCTGGAGCGGCGCGCCCGCCAGCACCCAGAGCTTCGTCGTGACCGTCATCGACGCCGACGCGCCGACACGTCCGGACGACGTCAACCGCGACGGTCGCGTGGTGCCGGCCGCGTTGCCGCGCGCCGAGTTCGTGCACTGGCTGCTCGCCGACCTGCCGCCGTCGCTGAACGAGCTTGCCGAAGGCGCCTGCAGTCAGGGCGTCGCCGCGCACGGCAAGACGCAGCCGGCCGGGCCGGAAGGTTCGGTGCAGGGGCTCAACGACTACACCGGCTGGTTCCAGGGCGACGCGGCGATGGAAGGCCGCTACCTCGGCTACGACGGCCCCTGCCCGCCGTGGAACGACGCACGCGTGCATCGGTACACCTTCGAGGTGCTGGCCCTCGATGTGCCGTCACTCGGACTGGCGCCGGGCTTCAGCCTCGCCGATCTGCGCCGCGCGGCGGACGGACACGTGCTGGCGCGCGCCGCGATCGTCGGCCGCTACAGCCTGAACCCGGCGCTGCGCCTGCGCTGAGCCGACGGCCCGACCCCGGAAACTATTGAACGACGCGGCGGTCTTACCGCCGCTGCCTATCCGCAGCCTGATCCCGAGACTTTCTTCGATGTCAAAAGAATTCGCCGTCAAGCTCATCGCTCCGCTCGCAGTTTCGGCGTCCATCCTCGGCGCCGCCCTGATGATGTCCTCGGCGCCGCGCTCGGCGCACGCCGACATCCCGGTCACCACCCAGCCGCAGCAGCAGTTGCCCGTCCAGGGCGGCGTGCCCTCGCTGGCGCCGATGCTCAAGCCGGTGATGCCCGCCGTCGTCAACATCTCCGTGACCGGCGAGGTCGAAGTCCGCAATCCGCTGATGGACGATCCGTTCTTCCGCCGCTTCTTCGACGTGCCCGACCAGCCGCAGGAGCGCGAGTTCCAGTCGGTCGGCTCCGGCGTCATCGTCGACGCCGCCAAGGGCTATGTCATCACCAACAACCACGTCGTCAAGGACGCCAAGGAGATCAAGGTCCGTCTCAACGACGATCGCGAGTTCGAGGCCAAGCTGATCGGCCGCGACGACGGCACCGACGTCGCCGTGCTGCAGATCAAGGCCGACCAGCTCACGGCGCTGCCGCTCGGCAACTCCGACGCCCTGCAGGTCGGCGACTTCGTCGTCGCCATCGGTTCGCCGTACAACCTGCGCCAGACCGTCACCAGCGGCATCGTCTCGGCGCTCGGCCGTACCGGCATCAGCGACGGCCTCGGCGATTTCATCCAGACCGACGCCTCGATCAACCCGGGCAACTCCGGCGGCGCGCTCGTCAATCTCAAGGGCGAGCTGGTCGGCGTGCCATCGATGATCTACTCGCAGTCCGGCGGCAACGTCGGCATCGGCTTCGCGATCCCGGTCAAGCTCGTCAAGAACATCATGACGCAGCTGATCGAGCACGGCTCCGTGGAGCGCGGCCGCATCGGCGTGGTCGGCGGCCAGGAAGTCACGCCGGAGCTCGCCAAGGCCCTGAACCTGCCGAGCAGCCGCGGCGCCCTGATCGGCCGCGTCGTGCCCGACTCGCCGGCCGCCAAGGCCGGCCTCAAGGCGGGCGACCTGATCGTCGCCGCCAACGGCAAGGACATCACCGACTTCCCGCAGCTGCGCAGCATCGTCGGTCTGATGCGCGTCGGCGACAAGGTCGACTTCAAGCTCTACCGCGACGGCAAGCTCAAGAACGTCACCGTCACCATCGGCAAGGACACGCAGCAGACGGTCGCCGTCACCAAGGACGTCTCGCCGCGCCTGGCCGGCGCCACGTTCGCGGTGGTCGACGACAGCATGCGTGACGAGGACATCGACAGCGGCATCGTCGTGAAGTCGGTGCAGCAAGGCTCGCCGGCGGCCAAGGCCGGCCTGCGCCCGAACGACGTCATCATCGCCGTCAACCGCCAGCCGGTGACGACGATGGAAGACTTCAACAAGCTGATCGCCGGCAAGGGCCAGCTGCTGCTGCAGCTGCGCCGCGGTCCGGGCGCGCTGTTCCTTCTTCTGCAGTAAGCGACACGCCCGCCGTTGCGGGCCGGCGGCGGCGCCAGTAGACGATATACTGGGCCGCCGCCTTTTTTGTCCGCCGCAATGATTGAATCCGAACTCCAGCAGCTCGAGGATCGCGTGCAGCGCCTGATGGCCGCTTACCGCGAGGCCCGGCTCGAGCAGAAACGCGCCCTGCAGGAGCGCGACCGCTTGCTGGCACTGAACGCCGAATTGCGTCGCCGCATCGAAGGCATCGTCGAGCGCGTGCGCTCGCTCGAATCGGAGCAGGAACCATGACTGTCGACAAGGACGCCGCCGAGCCGCTCAGCATCACCGTGCGCATCATGGGCAAGGAGTACGCCGTCGCCTGCCCGCCCGACGAGCACGAGGCGCTGATCAAGTCCGCCGACTACCTCAACGAGCGCATGACCAGCATCCGCAAGCGCGGCAAGGCGCTCGGCGCCGAGCGCATCGCGGTGATGGCAGCACTCAACATCGCGCGCGAGCTGCTCGAGCTCAAGGGCGTCGACGGCGTTGCGCAGGCCGATCCGCAGGCCGTGCAGCGGTTGCGCCAGCTCGCGCTCGACATCGACTCGACGATGTCGCTCGAGTGACGAGCGGTCGAGCCGCACGAAGCACCCGTGATATCCTTTGCTCGTGTCTCCTGCGGTGTTCGCGAATCGGTTTGGTACCCTTGAGCCTATTTGCAAAACCCCGGGAACCCTAACCACGCCGGGCGTGCAGGCCCACCACGCAGTGGGAAGCCCAATGGCATGGCGAGGTGCCCACTTGAGACTACGTCTCAAGGTCGAAGACCGATGACGGCACAGGCGGGAGACACCTATACACGCAAGCAGGCGCTGCGCCGCGAACTCCGCGCGCGGCGCCTTCTCGTTTCCGGCGCCTGCAGCCGCCGCGCGTCGCGGCAGGCGGCACGCCACGCGCTGGCGCTGCTGCGTGCGTTGCGCGCGCGCCGCGTCTGCGTCTACCTCTACTACGGCAGCGAACTGCCGACCGGCAAGCTGATCGCCGTGCTGCGCGGCGCAGGCGTGCGCGTGGCCGTGCCGCGCATCCTGGGTCCGGGCCGGATGCGCTTCGAGTGGCTGCGCCATGACGCGGCGCTGCGCCGCAACCGCTACGGCATCGCCGAGCCGGCGCGCCACGGCGCGCGCGTGCGGCGCGCCGAACTCGACGCCATCATCCTGCCGCTGCTCGGCTTCGATGCGCGCGGGGCCCGGCTCGGCACCGGCGGCGGCTATTACGACCGCTGGCTCGCGCGCCCGCGCATCGGGCGCCGGCCGTGCTATCTCGGCTACGCTTACGCGATCCAGCAAGTCGACCGTCTCCCGCGCGATCCGTGGGATGTACCGCTCGACGCCGTGATTACCGAACAGGGAGTGAAATGGCCTATTGGCTGATGAAGTCCGAGCCCGACGTCTTCTCGATCGACGATCTCGCGGCCCGCCCGAAACAGACCGAACCGTGGAACGGCGTGCGCAACTATCAGGTGCGCAACATGTTCCGCGACCAGTTCGAGATCGGCGACGAGGCGTTCTTCTATCACTCCAACGCCAAGGTGCCCGGGATCTACGGCGTGATGAAGGTTGCCTCCAAGGCCTATCCCGATCCGACGCAGTTCGATCCGAAGTCCGAGTACTACGACCCGAAGGCCACGCCCGAAGCGCCGCGCTGGCTGCTGGTCGACGTGAAGTTCGTGCGCAAGCTGGCTGCGCCGGTGACGCTGGCGACGCTGCGCGCGCATGAGCCCAACCTCAAGGGACTCGCCTTGCTGGCGCCCGGTACGCGCCTGTCGGTGGTGCCGGTGCGCCCGACACACTGGCGCTACATCCTCGGCCTCGAAGGCCGCTGAGCACACTGCGCTCGGCGCCCGTCGCGCGAATCGATGCGCCGTCGCGCGAGCGCGGCGAACGCCCTGGCGGCGGCTCAGGCGGTGCCGAGGAACAGCTCGTACGCCGGATTGCCGGTCTCGTCGGCGTATTCGTAGCCGAGCGCGTCGAACACGCGCCGGCACTCGGCCCATTCCTTCTTCGGCACCTGCAGGCCGCACAGCACGCGGCCGTAGGCGGCGCCGTGGTTGCGGTAGTGGAACAGCGAGATGTTCCAGCGCGCGCCGATCGCCTGCAGGAAATCGGCGAGCGCGCCCGGACGCTCTGGGAACTCGAAGCGGAACAGGCGCTCGTGGGCCAGGCCCGGCGCGCGGCCGCCGACCATGAAGCGCACGTGGTCCTTGGCCATCTCGTCGCCGCGCAGGTCGAGCACCGGATAACCCTGCTCGCGCAGGCCGGCGACCAGCATGTCGAGCTCCTCGCTGCCACCGGCCAGCTTGAGGCCGACGAACACGTGCGCGGGGCTGCCCTGCGCGTAGCGGTAGTTGAACTCGGTGACCGGACGGCGGCCGATGTGGCGCATGAACTGCCGATACGCGCCCGGACGCTCTGGCAGCGTCACCGCCAGCAGCGCCTCGGCGTCGTCGCCGAGCTCGGCGCGTTCGGCGATGTGGCGCAGACGGTCGAAGTTGACGTTGGCGCCGGAAATGATCGCCGCCAGCGTCTGGCCGCGCACGCCATGTTCGTTGACCCAGCGCTTGAGACCGGCGACCGCGAGCGCCCCGGACGGCTCGGGCAGCGCGCGCTTGTCGTAGAAGATGTCGCGGGTCGCGGCGCAGATCTCGTCGACGCTGACCAGCACCGTGTCGTCGACCAGATGCCGGGCGACGCGGAAGGTCTCCTCGCCGATCTGCCGCACGGCGACGCCGTCGGCGAACAAGCCGACCTGCGGCAGCACGACGCGACGCCCGGCCTTCATCGCCGAGGCGAAGCAGGTCGAGTCGTCGGGCTCGACGGCGATCACCTTGACGCGCGGATTGGCCGACTTGATGGCGGCGGCGACGCCGGCGATCAGGCCGCCGCCGCCGACCGGCACGAACACCGCGTCGAGATTGCCGCACTGCTGCAGCAGCTCGCGGCCGATCGTGCCCTGGCCGGCGATCACGTCCGGATCGTCGTAGGGATGGATCATGGTCCAGCCCTTTTCGACCACCAGCTGCTCGGCATGCGCACGCGCGTCGTCGAAGCCGTCGCCGTGCAGGATCGCCTTGCCGCCGAGCTCGCGCACCGATTCGACTTTCAGCGCCGGCGTCGTGCGCGGCATGACGATGTGCGCCGGAATGCCGAGCTTGCGCGCCGCCAGCGCGACGCCCTGCGCGTGGTTGCCGGCGGAAGCGGTGACCACGCCGCGGGCGCGCTGCTCGGGCGCCAGGCGCGCGATCTTGTTGTAGGCGCCGCGCAGCTTGAACGAGTAGACGGATTGCTGGTCCTCGCGCTTGAACAGGACGCGGTTGCCGAGCCGTTGCGACAGCTTGCCCGCGTCCTCCAGCGCCGAGACCACGGCGACGTCGTAGACGCGCGCACTTTCGATGCGCGCACGGTATTGCTCGAGCAGCTTGCGAATATCCGCGCTGCCGGCAGGGCGTTTTGGGGAGCTCACGTCACATCGTGTCAGGGGGCGGTATCGCCTATGATACCGCGCACTCTGCCCCGGGCAGGTCCGAACCGGATACGCAACAGGATTTCAATGTCAGCGCAAATCGCCTTCATCGGTGGCGGCAACATGGCGGCCAGCCTGATCGGCGGCCTGCTCAAGGCCGGCCATCCGCCGGCGCGGCTGGCGGTCGCCGAGCCGCTCGCCGAGCGTGCGCGCTGGCTGAAGGACAGCTACGGCATTCGCGTCGCCGCCGCCGCCGGCGAGATCGCGCCGAGCGCGGACGTCGTGGTGCTGGCCGTCAAGCCGCAGCAGATGCGCGAGGCGCTCGCCGGCCTGCGCCTGCAGGCCGGCTGCGTGGTCGTGTCGATCGCCGCCGGCATCCAGCTCGCGTCGCTGGCGCGCTGGCTCGGCGACGAGGTGCACCTGATCCGCACAATGCCGAACACGCCGGCGCTGCTCGGTGCCGGCATTTCCGGCCTCTACGCGCCGCCGTCGGTGCCGCCGCAGGCGCGCCAGCTCGCCGAGTACGTGCTCGGCGCCGCCGGCACCTGCGTGTGGATCGCCTCCGAAGACCTGATCGACGCCGTCACCGCGGTGTCCGGTTCCGGGCCGGCGTATTTCTTCCTGCTCACCGAGGTGATGCGCGAGGCCGGCGTCAGGCTCGGACTCGACGCCGACGTCGCCGCCCGGCTGGCGCTGCAGACTTTCATCGGCACCGCCAAGATGGCCGAGGACGGCGCCGCGCGCGGCATCGACGTCGCGCAGCTGCGCGCCAACGTCACCTCGAAGGGCGGCACCACCGAGGCCGCCGTCCGCCATCTTGAAAACGCCGGCCTGCGCGCCATCTTTGCCGACGCGCTGCAGGCGGCCGCCGAACGCGGCCGCGAACTCGGCGCATTGCTCGCCAAGGAGTCCTGATGGGCGCCAACGCCGCCAACGCCTTGCTGTTCCTGGTCACCACGCTGTTCGATCTGGCGCTGTGGATCTATCTGCTGCGCGTGCTGCTGCAATGGTCGCGCGCGGACTTCTACAACCCGATCTCGCAGGCGATCTGGAAGGCGACGCGCTATCCGAACGACTGGCTGCGGCCGTACCTGCCGACGGTGCGCAACATCAATCTCGCCGCGGCTCTGACGCTGGCCGTGCTGGCCGTCATCTACATCTACGTGGTCATCGGCGTGCTCGGCTTCTCGCTCGGCCCGGCTTCGGTGCTGTGGTACGCAGCGCTCAAGCTGGTAGTGCTGACCGTCAATCTCTATACCTTCACGATCTTCGTGCAGGCGATCCTGTCCTGGCTCGGCCCCGGCGTGAACAATCCGGCCAGCAACATCCTGTGGAGCCTCAACGAGCCGCTGCTGCGGCCGGTGCGCCGCTTCCTGCCGCCGATGTCCGGGCTCGACCTCTCGCCGCTGGTCGTCATTCTCCTGCTGCAGGTGCTGAACCGCCTGCTGCCGCTGCCGGGCGCATTCCGCTAGTGCCTGCCGCGAAGGCATCCAGCCGTCGATGAACGAAACCGCTGTCGATTTCACCGTGCCCGGCTCGGTCGGCGTCGTCACGCCGCGGCGCGTGCTGATCGACACACCGCTGCCGCTCGATTGCGGGCGCACGCTGCCGCGCCATGAGCTGATGGTCGAGACCTACGGCACGCTCAACGCCCAGCGCAGCAACGCGGTGCTGATCTGCCACGCGCTGTCCGGCGACCATCACGCCGCCGGCCTGCACCACGTCGACGACCGCAAGGCCGGCTGGTGGGACAACTGCATCGGCCCCGGCAAGCCGATCGACACGCGGCGCTACTACGTCGTCGCGCTGAACAATCTCGGCGGCTGCAAGGGCTCGACCGGCCCCAGCTCGATCAACCCGGACACCGGCGCGCCGTACGGCCCGGACTTCCCGCTGCTGACCGTGCGCGACTGGGTGCGCTCGCAGGCGCTGCTTGCCGATGCGCTCGGCATCGGGCGCTGGGCGGCGGTGGTCGGCGGCTCGCTCGGCGGCATGCAGGTCATGCAGTGGGCGATCGACCTGCCGGAGCGTGTCGCCAACGCCGTCGTCATCGCCTCGGCGCCGCAGCTGTCGGCGCAGAACATCGCCTTCAACGAGATCGCGCGCCAGGCGATCCTCTCCGACCCCGACTTCCACGGCGGCCGTTTCTACGAGCACGGCGTGGTGCCGTCGCGTGGCCTGATGCTGGCGCGCATGATCGGCCACATCACCTATCTGTCCGACGCGGCGATGCGCGCCAAGTTCGGCAACGACCTGCGCGAGCCGACGCCGAGCTTCAATTTCGACGTCGAGTTCGAGGTCGAAAGCTACCTGCGTTATCAGGGCCAGGCGTTCGTCGATCGCTTCGACGCCAACACCTACCTGCTGATGACCAAGGCGCTCGACTACTTCGATCCGGCCCGCGACTACGGCGACCGGCTCGACGCCGCGTTCCGGCACGCGCAGGCGCGCTTCCTGGTCATCGCCTTTTCGAGTGACTGGCGCTTCTCGCCGGCGCGCTCGCGCGAGATCGTCAAGGCGCTGGTCGACGCCGACCGCGACGTTTCCTACGCGCTGATCGAGTCGCAGCTCGGCCACGACGATTTCCTGATGCCGATCCCGCAGTATCACGACGTGCTGCGCGGCTATCTGGCGCGCGTCGCCGATGAGCTGGAGGCGCGCGCATGAACCTGCGTCCCGATCTCGAACCGATCGTCGACTGGATCCGGCCCGGCTCGCGCATCCTCGATCTCGGCTGCGGCGACGGCGTACTGCTGCGGCATCTGGCCAAGACGCGGCAGGTCCGCGGCTACGGGCTGGAGATCGATCCGCGCAACGTCACGCGCTGCGTCGCCACCGGCATCAACGTGATCCAGGCCGACATCGACGAAGGCCTGCGCGACTTCGAGTCGGCGTCGTTCGACCATGTGGTGATGACGCAGGCGCTGCAGGCGCTGCAGCGGCCGGATGAAGCGATCGCCGAGATCCTGCGCGTCGGCAAGACCGGCATCGTCACGTTTCCGAACTTCGGCCATTGGCGCGTGCGCCTGGCGCTGGCGCGCGGCCGCATGCCGGTAACGCCGATGCTGCCGTCGCGCTGGTACGACACGCCGAACATCCATCTGTGCACCGTCGACGATTTCGAGGCGCTGTGCGCCGAGCGCGGCTGGAAGATCCTCGCCCGCCGCCTGCTCGACCACACGCACCACGAAGGGCTCGCCCACCGCCTGGCGCCGAACCTGTTCACCGAGGTCGCGATGTACCTGCTCGAAGCGCCGCGCGTGACCGGCTTCGCGACCTGATCGCGAGCGCCGCGCGCAAGCCCGGCTTCAGGCGGCGCGCGTCTCGGCCCGGATGTCGCCGATCAGGCGATCCTTGTCGCTCCACAGCGCCGCGATCCAGGTGTGGAAACGCGCGCGGAATTCCGGATCGTTCTCGTAGCTGCCGAGGAACAGTTCGCGCGGCACCTCGAGCTGGCGGATGTCGACGACGACGCGGCCCATGCGTCCGCAGAGAAAATCCCAGAAACCCTTGGCGCCATCCTGGTAGACGATCGTCACGTCGAGCAGCGAATGCAACTGCTCGCCGAGCGCCGACAGCGTGAACGCAAAGCCGCCGGATTTCGGCTTCAGCAGGTGGCGGTACGGCGACTGCTGTTTGGCATGCTTGATCGGCGTGAAGCGCGTGCCTTCGAGAAAGTTCAGGATCAGCGCCGGCTGATGACGGAACGCTTCGCAGGCGCGCCGCGTGGTCTCGATGTCCTGGCCCTTGAGCGCCGGATTGCGGGCGATCTGTTCCTTGGTGTGGCGCTTCATGAACGGGTAATCGAGCCCCCACCAGGCCAGGCCGAGGATCGGCACCCAGATCAGTTCCTGCTTGAGGAAGAACTTGAAGAACGGCGCGCGCCGGCCGAAAGCCTTCACCAGCACCAGGATGTCGTTCCAGGTCTGGTGATTGGCGCAGACCAGGTACTGGCGGCGCGGATCGACTTCCGCGTGCATCCGTATATCCCAGTGCACGCGCATCACCGTGTCGGTCATGAGCACGTTGACGAAGGCCCAGCGCTGCGCGCTCCAGGCCACGCCGCGCGACACCGCGTCGCGCAGCCGCCCCTTCGGCGTCACCAGCTTGAGCAGGATCAGCAGATAGACCGGCACGACCCAGAACAGGGTATTGAGGATCAGCAGCAGCGAACTGATCGCGCCGAGGAAGGGCGCCGGCAGCCAGGAGAGCATGGTGGGTTTCGTCTCTAATCGTTGTCAGGACAGATTAATCGCCTGAACCGCTTCGCAAAAGCCGGGTCAACCGGCGCGCGGGTGGGCCGACCAGTGGATGTGCACGATCAGCCAGCGCCCGCCGCGGCGCTGCAGCACCATGGTCTCGGTATTGTCGATGTCGACGCTCTGGCCACTGAAACGACCGGTCGTGCGCGCCTGCGTGATGACCCAGGCCAGATCACCGCTCGCGTAAGCCTCGCGGTGCACCACCTCGTAGCGCGTCGACGCCGCGAACAGCAGATCGCTGTCGAGATGCCCGTCGGCATACGCATCGCGAGAGCTCTCGGTATAGCCCTGCTCGAAGATCGCGACGTCCGGCGCCAGCAGCTGCAGCACGCGCTCGCGATAGTTCTCGGCGACGCTGGCGTGGAAATCGTCGACGACCGCCGCCGCCTGCGCGGCCGCGTCGGGGTGTGGCGCGACCGGTGCCGGCGTCGGCACCGGAACAGGCGCTGGTGGCACGACGGCGGCAGGCGGAGCCGCGGCCGGCGCCGCGACGGCAGCCTCGTTCACCGCGGGAGACGGGGCTTCGGCGGGGGCTTCGGCGGCCTTCGCTTCCGCGACGGCCGCCTCACCGGATCCGGCTTCGCCAGACGCAGACACCGCGGCCGCATCCGCCGGCGGCACTGCCGGCGCAGCCGCGGCTTCGTCAGCCATCACTCGCCCCGGCACGGCCGCGAGCGCCAGCCAGGCCAGGCCGAACAGGCGCGCCAGCCGCATCCCGGCCATCAGGAGCTGCGCGCCTGGACGCGGCGGCGGCCGTTCTGGTCGTAGACGTCGATGCCGTGCCAGTCGCCTTGCGGCAGGCGCACGAGCACGCACGGACTGGTCGGCGTGCCGTCGGTCTGGCGGTCGGCAGTCGGCTCGAAATACGTCGCGCGCAGACGCACGATGTTGTTGTCGACTTCCGCTTCCGGCGCGATCAGCAGGCCGTAGCCGTCGCTGGCGCGCTGCCCGATGCCGACCAGGACATAGGTACCGGGCAGCATCGCCTGCGTGCCGATCAGCGTGACGCCCGCCCCGCCCTGCCAGGCGACGACGGCATCGGCGTCCGGAAACATCTGCACGCTCGCGTCGGCGCTGGTTGCGGCGCAGTCCGTGGCGCGGCCGATCTCCTCGACCTTGATGATCGCGTCGGGTCCGAACAGCGCGCCGAACGTGCTGCAGCCGCTCAGGGCCAGCGCGACCAGGCTCCATGCCGCTTGCTTCATCCTTCTTCCCTCTGCTCGCGCGGCGCAGCCGCGCGTGGTGCCGGTGAGGCCGGGCGCGTGGCGCCGGCCAGTCTGCGGCGATGGTACCCGTTTGCCTCGCCGGCCGGCAGACGCCCCCTTGAAAGCGCGGCGGGCAACCCTACTTTCGTAGGCATCGCGATAACGCGAAACACTTTTTTCCAACGCTGCCTTCGGGAGGTCATCATGAGTCTGCTTCGCTACGAACCCTGGGCCCTGCACCGGGAACTGATCAACGAATTCAACCGCGCCTACGAGCGCAACGCCGATGCCTCGAGCGGCGCAACGGCGGACTGGGCGCCGGCCGTCGACATCGAGGAATACGCCGACCGCTTCGTGCTGCACGCCGATGTGCCTGGCATCGACCCGGCGACGATCGAGATCACCCTCGAGAAGGGCGTGCTGACGCTGTCCGGCAGCCGTGAACAGGCCGTCGAACAGAACGGCGTCGAGCGCCGCCGTCAGGAGCGCGCCGTCGGCAAGTTCCTGCGCCGCTTCGTGCTGCCCGACACCGCCGACGCGGACGCCGTCTCGGCCAGCGGCAAGCACGGCGTACTGCAGGTCGTCATCCCCAAGCGTGCCCAGGCGCAGCCGCGCAAGATCACGGTCACGCATTGATCGCCCCGCGTCTGCTTCAGACACGGGTCCGCAGTACGGCGGGGCGCTCAAAGCGCCCCGCTTTCGTTGGCCCGGGCACAAGTCCAGCGCGCCGCTTTCGTATAGATTGATGCGCGCCCGCACTGCGAACTGACGATGGAATACAAGGACTACTACAAAATTCTCGGCGTATCCCGCTCGGCGACGGCCGACGAAATCAAGCGCGCCTACCGCAAGCTGGCGCGCCAGTACCACCCGGACAAGAACAAGAGCGCCGGCGCCGAAGATCGCTTCAAGGAAATCAATGAAGCCAACGAAGTGCTCAGCGATGCCGAGAAGCGCAAGGCCTACGACACGCTGGGCGCGAACTGGAAA
Organism: Solimonas variicoloris DSM 15731; assembly: GCF_000382285.1. GTDB lineage: Bacteria > Pseudomonadota > Gammaproteobacteria > Nevskiales > Nevskiaceae > Solimonas > Solimonas variicoloris. The sequence continues at coordinate 72,022 of NZ_KB907938.1, forward strand.
GCCGGTCAGCAGTTCACACCGCCGCCCGGCTGGGACTTCAGCCAGGCCGGCGCCGGTGCCGGCGGCTTCGGCCGCGGCCGCGCGCGCGCCGGCAGCAGCGCCGGAGCCGGCGGCTTCGGCGGCGGCAACGCCGGCTTCTCGGACTTCTTCTCGCAGCTGTTCGGCGGCATGGGCGCCGGCGGTTTCGGCGGCGGCGGCTTCGAGGACTATGCGGAGGCCGAGGCGCCGGCGACGCACGCGCGCCTGACGATCGCGCTCGAGGATTCGTACAACGGCGCGCAGCGCCACATCAACGTCGGCGGGCGCACGCTCAACGTGCGCATTCCCAAGGGCGTCGGCGCCGGGCAGACGATCCGGCTCGCCGGCCAGGGCTCGCACGGCGGCGACCTGCTGCTCGAGATCGACTTCGCGCCGCATGCGCAGTTCAAGCTCGACGGTCGCGACATCACCACGACCGTCAATATCGCGCCCTGGGAAGCGGCACTCGGCGGCAAGATCGACGTGCCGACGCTCGGCGGCACCGTCGAGCTGAACCTGCCGGCGAACAGCCGCGCCGGCCAGAAACTGCGCCTCAAGGGGCGCGGCCTGCCGGGCAAGACCCCGGGCGACCAGTTCGTCGTCCTGCAGGTCGTCGCGCCGCCGGCGGCGAGCGAGGCCGACCGCACGTTCTACGCCGAGATGGCGCGCCACTTCGAGACCTTCCGTCCGCGCGGCTGAAGCGCGATTCCGCATCCGCCAACGAAAACGCCCCGCATCGCGGGGCGTTTTCATATACGCAGAAGCTCTGCCTCAGCGCGCCGGCTGCTCCGCCTCGCGGTGATAGCGGGTCGCGACCTCGACCTCGTTCTTCGAACCGAGGAACACGGCGATACGCTCGTGCAGCTTTTCCGGCTGCACGTCCATGATGCGCTGCAGCCCGTTGGTGGCGGCGCCGCCGGCCTGCTCGATGATGAAGCTCATCGGATTGGCTTCGTACAGCAGGCGCAGCTTGCCCGGCTTGTCCGGCTCGCGCTGGTCGCGCGGGTAGATGAAGATGCCGCCGCGCGACAGGATGCGGTGGACATCGGCCACCATCGACGCCACCCAGCGCATGTTGAAGTCCTTGCCACGCGGCCCGGTCTTGCCAGCCAGCAGCTCGTCGACGTAGCGCTGCATCGGCGGGAACCAGTGGCGCTGGTTGGACATGTTGATCGCGAATTCCTTGGTGTCTTCCGGGATCTTGATGTCGCGCTCGGTCAGCACGAAGGTTCCCACCTCGCGGTCGAGCGTGAACGCATGCGTGCCGTGGCCGACGGTGAGCACCAGCATCGTGCTCGGGCCGTAGACAGCGTAACCCGCCGCGACCTGATTCGCGCCCGGCTGCAGGAAGTGCTGGGTCTCCAGCTTGTCGACGCCTTCGGGGCAGCGCAGCACCGAGAAGATCGTGCCGACGCTGATGTTGACGTCGATGTTGCTCGAGCCGTCGAGCGGATCGAACAGCAGCAGGTAATTGCCCTTCGGATACGGATTCGGGATCTCGCTGAAGTCGTCGAGTTCCTCGGACGCGCAGCCGGCGAGATGGCCGCCCCACTCGTTGGCGTCGAGCAGGATCTCGTTCGACAGCACGTCGAGCTTCTTCTGCGCCTCGCCCTGGATGTTGCCGGTGCCGGCGTCGCCGAGCACGCCGCCGAGCGCGCCCTTGTTGACCGTACGCGAAATGGCCTTGCAGGCGCGCGCGACGACTTCGATCAGCAGGCGCAGGTCGGGATTGATATGGCCGGCGCGCTGCTCCTCGATCAGGAAGCGCGTCAGCACAGGCGGGGTCTTGGACGTCATGGGCGTCGGATATCCGGGCGTGAGTGGAAATGCAGCCTGATATTGTCCGGGCTGGCGGCCGGTTTGCCTAGGGCCGCCGCCCGCTGCGGCAAAACACACCCCGGAAACGACGAGAGCTCCCGAAGGAGCTCTCTGCTTGTAAATGGCGCGCCCGGAAGGATTCGAACCTCCGACCCCTTAGTTCGTAGCCAAGTGCTCTATCCAGCTGAGCTACGGGCGCGCACGAAAAACGTTGTTCTGATGCCGTGAAGCTTATGGCGGAGTGAGAGGGATTCGAACCCTCGATACGGTTTTAGCCGTATACACCCTTAGCAGGGGTGCGCCTTCGTCCACTCGGCCATCACTCCGGGACTGCAAGGCCGAGCTGGGCCCGGCTCACTCACTCACCGGATGCTGCCCCGGCGAGGGGCGCAATTCTAACGATGTGATCCGCGAAAAGAAAGCCGGTTTTCGAAGTTCTTTCCGAGCTTGGCGTTCCGGCGCTCAGGCAGCGGCCGGAACCGGGCCGCCGCCCTCTTCGCCCTCGCGCTTGATGCGCTCGAAGATCTCCTCGCGATGCACCGCGACATCACGCGGCGCCTTGACACCGATGCGGACCTGGTTGCCTTTCACGCCGAGCACCGTCACGACGATGTCATCGCCGATCACTACGGTCTCGCCTACACGTCTGGTCAAAATGAGCATGGGTCCCTCCTTGAACGGGCCTCTGCAGTTTTAGAGTCTCCCGTGTGTAACACTATCCGGAAAGGCGCACCCCACGCCTGTGGATAAGACCTACGCCGGCTTGGCGCCGTCTTCCAGACCGAAGGCCTTGTGCAGCGTGCGCACGGCCAGCTCCAGGTAAATCTCGTCGATCACCACCGAGATCTTGATCTCCGAGGTCGAGATCATACGGATATTGATGCCGGCCGCGGCAAGCGCGGTGAACATCTTCGAGGCGATGCCGGCGTGGCTGCGCATGCCGACGCCGACCAGCGACACCTTGACGATGTCGGTCGCGCCGTTGACGCCCTTGGCGCCGAGCTCGCCGGCGACCTTGCGGCTGATCTCCATCGCGCGCTCGTAGTCGGTGCGCTGCACGGTGAAGGTGAAGTCGGTCGTGCCGTCGGCGCCGACGTTCTGCACGATCATGTCGATCTCGATGTTGGCTTCGCCGATCGGACCGAGAATCGCCGCGGCGATGCCCGGACGGTCCGGTACGCCGGCCACGGTGAGCTGGGCCTCGTCGCGGGTGAACGCGATGCCGGAGATGAGCGGTTCTTCCATCATGCTGTCCTCAAGCGTGATCAGGGTGCCGGGGCCGTCGACGAAGGTCGACACCACGCGCAGCGGGACCTTGTACTTGCCCGCGAATTCAACGGAGCGGATCTGCAGGACCTTGGAGCCCAGGCTCGCCAGTTCCAGCATTTCCTCGAACGTGATCTTGTCCAGGCGGCGGGCCTTCGGCTCGACGCGCGGATCGGTCGTGTAGACGCCGTCGACGTCCGTGTAGATCTGGCACTCGTCGGCCTTCAGCGCGGCGGCGAGCGCGACGCCCGTCGTGTCGGAGCCGCCGCGACCGAGCGTGGTCACCGCACCGGTCTCGTCGATGCCCTGGAAGCCGGCGACGACCGGCACGATGCCGGCCTCGCAGTCGGCGCGCAGCCGGCTCGCGTCGATGTCCTGGATGCGCGCCTTGGTGTAGGCGCTGTCGGTGCGGATCGGCACCTGCCAGCCCGTGTACGAGCGGCTCGGCACGCCGATCTTCTCGAGTGCGAGCGCCAGCAGGCCGATCGTGACCTGCTCGCCGGTCGCGGCGATCTGGTCGAACTCGCGGCGGCTGCCGCGCGGCGAAATCGACTTCGCCAGCTTGAGCAGGCGATCCGTCTCGCCGGACATCGCCGACACCACGACCACGACCTGATGCCCGCGCGCGCGCCAGCCGGCGACCTTGTTGGCGACGTGCTCGATGCGCTCGACCGAGCCCATCGAGGTGCCGCCGTACTTCTGAACGATGAGTGCCATGTGCCTTCAACGAAGAAGCGCACCGCCAGCGCGGCGCGCGAAAAATCTTGCCTCTAGAGCTTGCCTTCGACCCAGGTGCCGACCGAGGCGATCGCCGCCGGCAGCTGCTGCGGCTGCGTGCCGCCGGCCTGCGCCATGTCGGGCCGTCCGCCGCCCTTGCCGCCGACCTGCTGGGCGACGAAGTTGACGAGTTCGCCGGCCTTGACCTTGGCGGTCAGGTCGGAGGTGACGCCGGCGATCAGGCTGACCTTCTCGCCGCTGACGCTGCCGAGCACGACGATGCCGGAGCCGAGCTTGTTCTTGAGCTGGTCCATCAGCACGCGCAGATCGTTGCCCTCGACACCGTCGAGCTGGGCGGCGAGCAGCTTCACGCCCTTGATCTCCTGCGCCTGCGCAGCGAGATCGGAACCGGCGCTCGACGCCAGCTTGCCCTTCAGCGCGGCGATCTCCTTGTCCTGCTGCCTGCCGCGCTCGACGAGCTGCTCGACCTTGGCGATGGCGTCGTCGGCGCTGCCGCGCACCAGATCGCCGATCTTCTTCAGCTTGCCCTCGGCGGCGCGCAGGTAGGCCAGCGAATTCTCGCCGGTGATCGCTTCGACGCGACGCACGCCGGCGGCGACGCCGCTCTCGGAGACGATCTTGAACAGGCCGATGTCGCCGGTGCGCGAGACATGCGTGCCGCCGCACAGCTCGGTCGAGTACGGGCCCATCGTCAGCACGCGGACCTCGTCGCCGTACTTCTCGCCGAACAGCGCCATCGCGCCGGACTTGATGGCCTCGTCGTACTTCATCAGCTCGGCGCTGACCGCCACATTGGCGAGCACCGCGCGATTGACGCGATCCTCGATCTCGGCGATTTCCTCGGCCGTCAGCGGCGCGTTATGCGAAAAATCGAAGCGCGTGCGCTGCTCGTCGACCAGCGAACCCTTCTGCGCCACGTGCGCGCCGAGCACCTCGCGCAGCGCGCGGTGCAACAGATGCGTGGCCGAGTGGTTGCGCATCGTCGCGCGGCGCAGGCTGTCGCTGACCTCGGCGGCGACGGTATCGCCGGCCTTCAGCGTGCCCTTGCGCTGCACGCCCTGATGGCCGAACACGCTGCCCTTGATCTTTTGCGTGTCGCGCACCTCGAAGCTCGAGGCCGCGCCAGCGAGCGTGCCGCGGTCGCCGACCTGGCCGCCGGACTCGGCGTAGAACGGCGTGCGGCTCAGCACCACGACGCCGGCCTCGCCCTCGTGCAGCGCATCGACGGCCTGGCCGTCGCGATAGAGCGCCAGCACGCGCCCCTCGCCGCTCAGGCCTTCGTAGCCGATGAAGCAGGTGTCCTCGCCCTCGTAGGCGAGCGTGCCGGCCGACTTGAAGCTGCTCGAAGCGCGGGCGCGGGCGCGCTGCGCTTCCATCTCGCGTTCGTAGCCGACCTCGTCGATCGACAGCTCGCGCTCGCGCGCGATGTCGGCCGTCAGATCGACCGGGAAGCCGTAGGTGTCGTACAGCTTGAAGACGACATCGCCCGGAATCACCGCGCCGCCGAGCTTGCCGATCGCATCGTCGAGCAGCTTCATGCCGTTGGCGAGCGTCAACGCGAAGCTGTCTTCCTCGGCGCGGATCGTCTTTTCGATCGCCGCCTGCTGCGTGCGCAGCTCGGGATACGCCTCGCCCATGATCTCGGCGAGCGGCGCCACCAGCTTCGAGAAGAAGCCTTCGGCGATGCCGAGCTTGTAACCATGGCGGATCGCGCGGCGCATGATGCGGCGCAGGACATAACCACGTCCCTCGTTCGACGGCAGTACGCCGTCGGCGATCAGGAACGAGGTCGCGCGGATGTGGTCGGCGATGACCTTCTGCGAAGCGTTCGCGTACGGCTGCTGGCCGGCGAGGCCGGCGACCGCCGAGATCAGGTGGCGGAAGGTATCGGTCTGGTAGTTGTCGTGCGTGCCCTGCATCAGCGCGCTGATGCGCTCCAGGCCCATGCCGGTGTCGACGCTCGGCGCCGGCAGCGGCGTCATCAGCCCGGCCGCCGAGCGCTCGAACTGCATGAAGACGACGTTCCAGATCTCGATCCAGCGGTCGCCGTCTTCCTCTGCCGATCCCGGCGGGCCGCCCCAGATGCCCTTGGTGCCGTCCGGGTCGTGGTCGTAGAAAATTTCGGTGCACGGCCCGCAGGGACCGGTGTCGCCCATCGCCCAGAAATTGTCGGACGCGTAGCGCGCGCCCTTGTTGTCGCCGATGCGCACGATGCGCTCGGCCGGCACGCCGACCTGATCGCGCCAGATCGCGTAGGCCTCGTCGTCCTCGTGATAGACCGTCACCAGCAGGCGCGATGCGTCGATGCCGAGCCACTGCCTGGAGGTGATGAACTCCCAGGCGTAGGCGATCGCGTCCTTCTTGAAGTAATCGCCGAAGCTGAAGTTGCCGAGCATCTCGAAGAACGTGTGATGGCGGGCCGTGTAGCCGACGTTCTCCAGATCGTTGTGCTTGCCGCCGGCGCGCACGCACTTCTGCGAGCTTGCCGCCCGCGTGTACGGACGCTTGTCCTGGCCGGTGAAGACGTCCTTGAACTGCACCATGCCGGCATTGGTGAACAGCAGCGTCGGGTCGTTGGCCGGCACCAGCGACGACGAGGGCACGATCGTATGGCCCTTGCTCCGGAAGAACTCCAGGAACTTTGCGCGCAACTCGTTGCTCGTCATCGTCGGGGCACAGGGGACACAAAAAGGGCGGGTATCGTAAACAAGTGACCACGGAGCCGCCAGCTGAACGCCTCCTGAAAAGCGCCTGTCAGGCCCGCCGCAGCGCGCCTGCGCCCCCCCTGTCCTGCGCCCGCCCCGGCGAAATCGGCCGGAGCGCCCGGGCGCCGTCGGCCCGGCCCGCCGGCCGATTCCGCCAGCCGCGACCGGGCCCGGGCCGGCACCGCGAGGCTGCCTTTCGGCGATAATCGCGCGCCATGAAGACCTCGCTGCTCCGCGCCGGCTGCGTTCTCGCGCTGGCGCTCGTCGCCGCCTGCGGCGCCACGCCGACCGCGCCCGAACCGTCCCCGCCCGCCCCGCAGCAAGCCCCGCCGCCGCCGAAAGTGGCGCTGGTGCTGGGCGGCGGCGGCGCACGCGGCTTCGCGCACGTCGGTGTACTCAAGATGCTCGACACCCAGGGCCTGCGCCCGGATCTGATCGTCGGCACCAGCGCCGGCAGCGTCGCTGGCGCGCTGTACGCCGCCGGCTACAACGGCTTCGACCTGCAGCAGATGGCCTTCGATCTCGACCGCGCGACGATCGCCGACTGGTCGATGTTCGGCAAAGGCCTGATTCGCGGCGAGGCCCTGCAGAACTTCGTCAACCAGGCGGTCAAAAACCGGCCGATCGAGGCGCTGGGCATTCCGTTCGCCTGCGTGGCGACCCGCGTCGACACCGGCCAGGCGGTGCTGTTCCAGCGCGGCAACGTCGGCCAGGCGGTGCGCGCTTCCTCGTCGGTGCCCGGTGTGTTCCAGCCGACCGTGATCGGCGCTATCGAATATGTCGACGGCGGCCTCGTCAGTCCGGTGCCGATCCGCTATGCGAAGCAGCTCGGCGCCGACTTCGTCATCGCCGTCGACGTCTCGACGCCGCCGAACAGCGCGGCGACGACCGGCAAGCTCGACGTGGTGATGCGCACCTTCGAAATCATGGGCCGGTCGATCCGCGACGCCGAACTGCCGCAGGCCGACGTCGTCATCAAGCCGGACCTGTCGGGCATCAGCTCCAGCGACTTCGAAAGCAAGCAGCTGGCGATCCTGCAGGGCGAGCGCGCCGCGCTGGCCGCGATCCCGCAGATCCGCGCCCGTCTCGCCGAGCGTATGGCGCCACCGCTGCTGCCGGCGCAGACCGCCGCCCCCGCGGCGAGCCCCGCTACAGCGGCTCCTCGGACGATTCCCAGCCGTCCTCCGCCGGCGCTGCAGTAAAGCGTTTCAAGGCGCCGCGAATCGCTTCGGCGGCGAAGCCGTGGCTGGCGAGGTAGCGATACTGCTTCTGCCATTCGGCCGCCGTGCGCGGCGGCGCGCAGAAGCGGCGCTCGCGCAGCGTGGCGCAAAGCGCCGGCCAGTCGGCCTGTGCGGCGGCGAGCACCGCGCGCGCCTCGGCATCGGGAATGCCGGCCGCCGCCAGATCGGCACGGATGCGCAGCGGCCCATAGCCCTGGGCGATGCGATTGCGCACCAGCATTTCGGCATAGCGCTGGTCCGACTGCCAGCCGGCATCGCGCATGCGCGCGACCGCGGCATCGGCGACGTCCTCGTCGGCGCCACGCTGCCGCAGCTTGAACGCCAGTTCGGCGGCCGAATGCTCGCGGCGCGACAGCAGCTTCAGCGCGCGACCGCGCGCCGCGTCGGCATCGAGCGGCGCGCGGTCGGCTTCCCGCTTACTTGGCGGCCGCGGCTTCCGCACGCGCCGCGCGCTCCGGATTGAGCTTGGCGCGAATCGCCTGCTCGATCTCGTCGGCGACTTCCGGATGCTCCTTCAGATAGGTCCGGGCGTTGTCCTTGCCCTGGCCGATCTTGTCGCCCTTGTACGCGAACCAGGCGCCGGACTTGTCGACGATGCCGTTGTCGACGCCGAGGTCGATCAGCTCGCCGAGCTTGGAAATGCCTTCGTTGTAGAGAATCTCGAAGTGCGCCTCCTTGAACGGCGGCGCCATCTTGTTCTTGACGATCTTGACGCGGGTCTCGTTGCCGATGACCTCGTCGCCTTTCTTGATCGCGCCGGTGCGGCGGATGTCGAGACGCACCGAGGCATAGAACTTCAGCGCGTTGCCGCCCGTCGTCGTTTCCGGCGAGCCGTACATGACGCCGATCTTCATGCGGATCTGGTTGATGAAGATGACCAGGCACTTGCTGCGCGAAATGTTGCCGGTCAGCTTGCGCAGCGCCTGCGACATCAGGCGGGCCTGCACGCCGACCACGCTGTCGCCCATCTCGCCTTCGATTTCGGCCTTCGGCACCAGCGCCGCGACCGAGTCGATGACGATGATGTCGACGCTGTTCGAACGGACCAGCATGTCGCAGATCTCGAGCGCCTGCTCGCCGGTGTCCGGCTGCGAGATGACGAGATCCTCGATCTTCACGCCGAGCTTCTGCGCGTAGTTGACGTCGAGCGCGTGCTCGGCGTCGATGAACGCGGCGACGCCGCCGGCCTTCTGGCACTCGGCGACCGCGTGCAGCGTCAGCGTGGTCTTGCCCGACGATTCCGGGCCGTAGATCTCGACGACGCGGCCGCGCGGCAGGCCGCCGATGCCGAGCGCCGTATCGAGCGTCAGCGAGCCGGTCGACACGACTTCGACGTCGCGCATCTGCTCGCCGGGGGCCATCTTCATGATCGCGCCCTTGCCGAACTGCTTTTCGATCTGCGACAGCGCGGCCTCGAGGGCTTTCTTGCGGTTTTCGTCCATTGGGAGCGTCTCTGACTGAAGTCTGTTGTAGTAGGAAGCCGGCGTATTGTCGGCCGCCACGGGCTCATAAGCTGAGCCTGTGCCGGTCGCCGCTGCGGGATTGGGGCATTGTCCCACAGAACGGGCTGCGCATCCGGTCACAAAGCGACACGAAACGCCCGAGCTTGACAGTCCCGCCGCGTCCGCCGGGCCACGGCGCCTGCGTGGCGAACTCCGGTACGCTATTTGCCAATCGAGCCGGAACGCTCGAACTCAAAGATCACGGGGAATCCAGGATGTCGCGTCTTTCATCGAGGCTGGCGCTCGGCCTCGTGCTGCTGTGCCTGAGCACCACCAGCCACGCCGGCCTGTTCGATGGTCTGCAGCAGACCCTGTCGGCGCTGTCGGCCTCGCTCGCGCAGACCCGCGCCGCCTTCCAGGCGACGATGGCGCGCTTCGAGGCGGCGATGGCGGAGACCGCCGACCGCCTCGCCGGCCGCTATCTGGAGCCGACCACCGGCACCGTCAGCTTCGAGGAGGCCCTGGTTCACCAGGGCATTGGCCGCAACGCGCTGTACATCCGCCCGCAGGCCGAGTCGGCAACCCTGGCGCCGGCGGTGATCTTCCTGCACTTCGGCAGAGGCACGCCCAAGGCGATGGCCAATCTGATCCACGCCGGCGATCTGGCCGCGTACGACGGCGCCTGGGTCATCCTGCCGAGCGCCGAGAACCGGCACTGGAACGAAGACCCGGCCTCCGACAACGGCATCGACGACGTCGGCTATCTGGCGGCGCTGATCGCCGACGCCGTCGCCCGCCATCCGATCGATCCCCAGCGCATCTATCTTGCCGGCATGTCGAACGGCGGCTTCATGGCCGCACGCTTCGCCTGCGAACGGCCGCAGCTGATCGCCGCCGCCGCGCAGGTCGTCGCGACGATGCGCAAATCGCAGGACGCCGTCTGCGCGCCGGCCGCCGCCGTGCCGATGACGCTGATCCTCGGCACCAACGACGCGCTCGTGAACTACAACGCCCGCTACGGACTGCTGTCGGCGGCGCAGACCTTCGCACGCTGGCAGAGGACCAACGGCTGCGATCCGTCCGGCGTGCTCGACGACGCGATTCCCGATATCGCCCGCGACGGCACGACGACGGTGCTGTCGCACAACGAAGTCTGCAGCTCCGGCGCGGCGGTGCAGCTCTACACCGTCGACAACGGCGGCCACACCTGGCCGGAAGGCGCCTACGAGGACGCCAAGCTGCGCCTCGGCCGCACCTCGCACGATTTCTCGGCGACGGCGGCGATCTGGGATTTCTTCAAGGACTACAGCCGGTAGTCGCCGGCGCCTTCCGGGCGCCGGCATCTCGCCCTACGTCTTCTTTGCGCGCGCGTCAGCACGCGTGCCGGGCGAGCTTTTTTCACGAGACGGCAATGCAACTGACTTATTCTCCGCGCCTGCTGGCAATGGGGTTGTTCCTACTATTGTCGTAGGACAATTTCTGCAATAGCGTGTAAGCATCGCTCGTATCAGCGCGCGATACGCAGACGCTGCGCGGTGCGGAGGTCGTCTTTTCCGCCGCGCGGGCGCACATAAGCAATTTCGGGGATTCATCGTCCGGACCGCCCGCGGTCCGCGACATCACGCATCAGTTCTTGTTGGGGAAGTCCATGGATGGTTTCGACAAACGCCGCGCGCCCGCGCGGGGATGGGCCCTGTGCGGCCTGCTGTTCGGCGCGGCGCTGAGCGCCTGCTCCGGCGGCGATCACCAGAACGGCAACGCCACGCTGCCGGCGCCGAAGATCACCTTCAGCGCCGCCGCCGGCGAAGCGGTGCCTGGCGCGACCCTGCCCTTCGCCTGGAACGTCAGCGACGCAACCGATTGCACGGCCAGCGGCGGCACCACGAGCAGCGGCTGGAGCGGCACGCTGCCGACCAGCGGCTACGCGATGGTGACGGTGCCGGTGACGGCCGGCACCTACACCTACGTGCTGAGCTGCAACAACGGCGACCAGACCAGCAGCATGGACGTCACGGTCAAGGTTTCGAACAGCGTCGCCGGCCCCGGCATCACGCTGACGCCGGCCACACAGACGATGCAGCTCGGCGGCAGCGCGACGCGCATCAGCTGGTCGGCCCCGAGCGCGGTGCAGTGCACCGGCAGCGGCAACGATCCGGCGTGGACCGGCAGCAAGGCGCTGAGCGGCGGCTACACGCCGGCGCCGACCGCAGCCGGCGCGTATCTGTACACGCTCAGCTGCACCAATGCGCAGGGCGGCCTCAATCTGGCGAGCTCGATCGTCATCGTCACGCAGGCCGGCCCGGCGCTGACGATCGCCCTGTCGTCACCGAAGATCCAGGCCGGCGGCACGAGCACGCTGAGCTGGACCGCCAGCGGCGCGACGCAGTGCAGCGCGCTCGGCGACGATCCGGCGTGGACGGCCACGACGCCATCGAAGAGCGGCGGCAGCTTCGCCATCGGCGGGCTCGCCGCCGGCGCCTACACCTACACGCTGAGCTGCCGTGACGCGAGCGGCGCCAGCAATGAAGCCTCGGCCGTGCTCTCGGTCGGCGCGCTGCCGCCGCCGAGCTTCGGCAGCTTCAGCGGCGTCACCGGCAATCCGACGACGCTGAGCTGGGACTTCGGCGGCGCCAGCCTCTGCACGGCCTACAGCGGCAACGTGCCGGCGTGGACCGGCAGCCGCGATGCGAGCGGCAGCGAAAGCGTGTCGCTCGACGGCGCGAGCCTCGCCGCGGATGGCAGCGCGCTCTACACGCTGGTCTGCGAAGGCAGCGGCGGCAAGACCTCGGCGAGCACCGTGGTGCCGGCGACCGGCTCCGCGGCGCCGACCGGTACGCTGGCAGCGACGCCGTCGCAGATCGCGCCGGGTTCGTCGTTCACGCTGGACTGGGCCGCCGACAGCGCGTCCATCTGCACCGCCAGCGGCGGCGACGGCAGTACCTGGAGCGGCAACAAGGCCGGCACGGGTTCGCAGACGCTGGTCGCGCCGACGGCGCCGGGCGTCTACACCTACCGCCTCGCCTGCGCCGCCGGCGCGGGCAGCGACAGCAGCCAGACCGAGGTCTATGTGACGGTCGGCGACGCCAAGCCGACGCTCGAACTCAGTGTCAACGACGGCGCCAGCGCCGCGCTCAACGCCGGCGACGCCCTGACCCTGAAGTGGTCGGCCCAGAACGCCGTGTTCTGCAGCGCGCAGGGCGGCATCGCCAACCGCGGCGGCTGGAGCGGCGCGCAGCCGCTCGGCAGCGAGGGCCTGTCGATCAGCACCACCGGCCTCGACGGCCACTACGACTTCGCGCTGCGCTGCGGCGTGCCCGGCGGCGAAAGCGTCGTCAAGCTGGTCGGCGTCGACGTCACCGGTGATGCCGACCAATGCGGCATCGGCACGCACTCGCTGCTGCTGACCGGCGCCGGCGTCGAAGTGCCATGGCGCCGCGTCGCCAACGTCGCGGTGAAGATCCGCAGCTCGGTCGGCGAAACGCCGGTCGGCGTCATCAGCGCCGGCGACGGCAGCGAAGTGATCGACGCAGACCTCGACACCTACACGCAGCTGCTGCTGCCGCTCGACCTGTTCGGCATCGGCAACATCGTCGTCGACGTCTACTCGACCGATCTGAACGAGGACGGCTCGATCCGCCCGCTGCCGATCAAGAAAGGTCAGCGCGCCGGCTTCATCGTGTCGAACCCGAACCAGGCGCTGTCGCTGTCGCTGCTCGGTCTCGACAGCCTGGCGCCGATCACCGGCGTCGACGCCGACGGCCAGGTCACACCCGGCGCACTCGACTACAGCAACGCCAACGGCCTGCAGCTCGACGCGCTGTATCTGGTCAACGACGGCGGCAAGTCCTTCGTCTCCTTCCCGCTCGACGACGCCACCGTCGACGCCGGCGTCTACGGCATCCGCTACAAGATGAAGGGTGGCCTGATCGCAGTCGCCAAGATGCTGAACGTCTACGGCGCCTGCGTCACCAACCAGGACTGATCCCACCCGGTCCGCGACGATCCGCGGCGGCGCCCGAGAACTGGTCGGGCGCCGCCGATCCTGCAAGCCCGAGCCGACGCTGCCGATCCGCCTTGGCGGAGCGGTCGGCGTTCTGCGTCCTCAAAACGAGTCCGCCATGACGCTGTTCCGATCCTCACTGCTCGCCGCCACCCTGCTCTTCGCCGCCTGCGGCGGCGGCAACGGTGGCGCCGATGACGATGCTGCGAGCCCGCCGCCTTCGGTCGACGATCCGCAGATCGAAGCCGCCGCCGGCCGCGAGCCGGTCGCCATCGCCGGAACCCGCACCTTCGAAGAAACCGTGACCTGGGAAGGCCGCGCGCGACAGGTGATCTACGTCGCGCCGGACACCGCGTCCGGTCCGTCGACGCCCGCGCCGGCGATCGTGATGCTGCATTACGCGACCGGCACGCCGTCGGACTTCCTCAACGTCACCCGCATCGCCGAGCTGAGCGCGCGCACCGGCGCCTGGATCATCGCGCCGGCCGCCGAGCAGCGCCGCTGGAACGACGATCCGGCCCGCGACGGCGCCGACGACGTCGGCTTCCTCGCCGCGCTGATCGAACAGGCGGTCGCCCAGCGTCCGCTCGATGCCCGGCGCATCTACATGGCCGGCATGTCGAACGGCGGCTTCATGACCACACGCTTCGCCTGCGAGCATCCGGAGCTGATCGCCGCCGCCGCGTCGGTCGCCGCCGGCATGCGGCGCACCGCCGCGGCGGACTGCGCGCCGGCACGCGCGGTGCCGCTGCTGCTGATGCACGGCACCGACGACCGCATCGTGCCCTACGACGGCAACGACGAGTTCGTCGCCGAATCCTCGCTGTTCTCAAGCTGGTCGCAACGCTCCGGCTGCATCGCCGGCGCGGCGCTGTACGAGACGCTGCCCGATCTGATCGACGACGGCACCACCACCACCGATGCCGTCGCCGAAGGCTGCACGCGCGGCGGCACGCGGCTCTATACGATCGGCGGCGGCGGCCACACCTGGCCGCAGTGGCAGACGCCGCTGGCGCTGCGCTGGCTGGGCCTGACGGCCGAGGACTTCAGCGCCAACGACGCGATCTGGGCCTTCTTCCGCAATCGCCGCTTGCCTTGATGCCGTCGCAGCCCGGCGCCATGCGCTGCGGCTGGGACGGCCCGCCCTGGCAAAGAACCGCGGCGCGTCATCGCGCGGCCGGCGAAAACCAGCCCGCCAAGGCCGCATAGCGAACGGTCTCCGCGACGTTGCGCACCTGCAACTTCTCGTAGACGTGTCGTCGATGGTGCTCGATCGTGCGCACGGACACGCCGAGCTCCAGCGAAATCTCGCGCGTCGTCCGGCCTTCGACGATCAAGGAGAATGTCTGGAACTCGCGGTCGGTCAGGCTCGCCAATCGATTTTGTTCGCTCATGCCCATGCCGCGTGTTCCGCGTCCGCGAAGCCGTTGGTCCCGCCGCCCTTCATGACCATGTCGGCATTCAGGGCGGCAGGCGCTGATCGGCCAGCGTCACCGCCTGCGCCGGCCCCAGATCCGTCGCTGAGTCGCCCAAGGCAAATTCGTACTGGCCGGGGCGGATCCGCCAGCCCTGCGACTCCCAGCCCGCGAGCAGGCGCGGATCGACCGTCACGCTGAGCTCGCGGCGCTCGCCGGGCTTGAGCGCGAGCTTCGCGAAACCGCACAGACGCAGCACCGGCTTGCCCTTGGCCTTGACCAGATACAGCTGCGGCGCGGCCTTGCCTTCGCGCGCTCCGATATTGCGCACGGAGAAGCTGGCCGCAACGCGGTTGCGATGGACCTTCAGCTGCACCGGCCCCAGCTCGAATCGCGTATAGCTGAGGCCGTGCCCGAAGGCGAACAGCGGCGTCTGGCCTCGCGCCGCGTAGCCGCGATATCCGACCTCGGCCCCTTCCGGATTCGCGATGATCTTGTCGGCGGCCGCGAAATCGAGACCGTATTCCTCGCCCAGCCCCGGCAGGGCACCGTGGAGATTCTGGCTTTCGCTCGCCGGAAAAGTGATGGGCAGGCGCCCCGAAGGATTGACGGCGCCGCTCAGGACGTCGGCGATGGCCTCGCCGCCCTTCTGGCCCGGATACCAGGCCTCGACGACGGCCTTGACCTCATCCCGCCACGGCATCAGCACCGGATTGCCGGTTTCGAGGACCACGACCGTCTTCGGATTCGCTTTCGCAACCGCCGCGATCAGTTCGTTCTGCGCGCCGCCGAGCGACAGGCTGCCGGAATCCCGACCTTCGGTCTCCCATTTGCTCGCGAAGACGATGGCGAGATCGGCGCGGGCCGCGCGGGCTGCGGCCACCGCGACGTCATAACCGGCATCGTAGGCGATGGTCGCCGACGGCAGCGCGGCTTTCAGGGCCTGCACCGGACTCGACGGCACCAGGATCTGGCCGAGCGGCAGCTTCGCCAGATGATGTACGTCGGTGGGAATGACCGCCGCGGGACCGCCGACCGGCGTCACCTGGCTGGAGCCGCCGCCGGACATGACGCCGGCGATCGCGTAGCCGCCGACGATCAGGATCGACTGCTTGGCGTCCGTCAGCGGCAGCAGCTGATCGTTCTTGAGCAGAACGATGCCGTCCGCCGCCACGGCCCTCGCCACGGCCGCGTGCGCCTCGTAGTCGATCGGTCGCTTGACGGGTGCAGCGTCGGCGCCGACCGCGTACAGGGAGCGCAGGATGCGGCGCACCGCGTCGGACAGCCGCTGCCGGGAAACACGCCCCGCGGCGAACTCGGCCTTGAGCGGCTCGGCAAACCATTGCCGCTTGTCCATCTCGGCGCCGGATTGCTGATCGAGGCCGGCGTTGAAGAAACCGACATCGTGGACCGCGCCCCAGTCGGACATGACCCAGCCCTTGTAGGCCCAGTCGCCCTTGAGCACGCGGTTGAGCAGGAAATCGTTGCCGCAGGCGTAGTCGCCGTTGACCTTGTTGTAGGCGCACATCACCGCGCCCGGCTGGCCGCGCTCGATGCCGATCTCGAACGCGAGCAGGTCGCTCTCGCGTAACGCCGCCTCGGCGATCTGCGCATCGCCGCTGCGGCGCAGGGTCTCCTGATCGTTGAGCGCGAAGTGCTTGATGGTCGCCACCACGCCGGCATCCTGCACGCCGCGGATGTAGTCGCCGGCCAGCACGCCGGACAGCAGCGGGTCCTCGCCGAAGTATTCGAAATTGCGGCCGCCGCGCGGATCGCGCGTCAGGTTGACGCCGGGTGCGAGCAGCACGTTGAAGCCCTTGGCCCGGGCCTCCGCCGCCACCATCGCCCCGGCGCGGTAGGACAGCGCCGGATCGAACGTTGCCGCCAGCGCGAGCGAGGACGGCAGCACCGTCGCCACGTCACCTTCGCGCAGACCGAGCGGATTGACGACGCCGAGGCTGGCGTCCGTTTCGAGAATCTCCGGCGTGCCGAGCCGCTCGATCGCCGGCATCCGCCCGACGGCGATCGGCACGTTCGGAATCAGGCGCGTCGGCTTTCCAGGTTCGATCACCAGCGGCAGATGGGTCTGCAGAAAGTGAAAGCGCTCCTCGTCCGTCATCTGCGCTTCGACGGCGGCGGCACGCTGGTCGGGATCGCCAACAGCCGTGCGCGGCTTCGGATCGCTCGCCGCCGCGGTGAACGCGCAGGCGCCTGCGAGCAGGGCCGGCAGAATTTTTTTCATCATGCACTCCTCCATGGCGAGGTCTCCGTCCGGGTGACCCTCGCTTGATCGTTGAACGTGGGGGCGTCTCAGAAATCGACGCTCAGGCGCACGATCAGCGTGCGCGGCGGGTTGAGCACATAGGCGTTGACGTCGGCCGATCCGATGATGGCCTTACCGGTCGAGCCGCCGACCGGCGCGGTCGTATTGAGAACGTTCATGACGTTGACGCCGAGACGCGCCTGGAAAGCTTCGGTCCCGCCGGCCAGCGACAGGCCGGCATCGAGCGTGGCGTAGTCGTTGATCTCGACGTCGTGGGTCAGATTGCTGTAACCCTTGCCGATGTAGGTGTATCCGACGTTGCCGCCGGCAATGACGAAGCCCAGCGGCCGCAGATACTGAACCGAAGCGTTGTACTGGTTGCGCGCGGCGCCCGGCATCTGCGCACCCGGCTTCACTTCGACGCCGCCGACGGCCGTGAACGGCTCGGTGATGTGCGCATCGGTGATGCCGCCTTCCAGCGCGAGGGTCAGACCGCGGAGCGGCCGCCACACGAGGCTGGACTCGAGGCCGCGGCTGATCGCAGCCGAGGCGTTGACGTTGTAGTTCAGCGGAATGCCTTGCGTCGTCTGCTGAATGATCGGGTTCTGGTAGCGGATGTAGAAAGCGGTGAGATCGGCGTGCAGCGTGTCGTCGAACCAGCCGGTCCGCAGTCCGATCTCGTAGTTCCAGAGCGTGTCCGACTTGTAGTTCGGCGGGACGCCGTTGGTCGCCGTCGACGGCACTTCCTGCAGACCGCCGAAGCGGAAACCCTTGCTGGCCGAAGCGTAGAGAGAGTCGTACTTGTTGAAGTGATAGGTCGCGGTGAACTTTGGATTGACGCCCCGCTCGCTGATCTTGCCGATCGTATCGACGGTCTGTCCGTAGTTCTCCGCCAGCACGAGCAGACCGGTACCGGTGAAGCCGCCCTCGACCGACGTCGTGTAGAAGCGCGCGCCGGCCGATACGTCGAGGCGATCCCAGAACTTGTAGCTCAGGTCGGCAAAGATCGCGTGCTCGTACGACTTGGCGTCGTTGACGCCGTAGAGCAAGGAAGTCGTCTGTTCGAGATAGGGCCCGAGATTGCCGAGCCCTCCGGGCAGAGTCCCGAGCCAGTCGAAGATCGGCGACAGACGCTGATGCAGCGGCGTGTCGCCGACGATCTCGAAATGCAGCGAGTAATCGTAGTAGTAGCCGCCGATCAGCCATTGGAACGGCTCGCCCGGACTCGACTGCAGACGCAGCTCCTGCGAAAAAGCTCTGGAGTTGTCATGAACGGCCAGGAACAGTCCGAGCTGAGATGGATACCCGGGCGGCGGCGTGCCGGCCAGCGCCGCGGTCAGATCGTGCGAGAAGTACGCCCGCTTCTCGATCCACGACGAAAGCGATACCACCCGCATGAAATCGAAGTCGTAATTGACCTCGAAACTGTCGAGCCCGAAGCGGTTGTCGGACGGGTTGGGCAATACCAGCTTGTCGGTCTGGCGCGGACCGTCCGGCGTGTCGGCAACGATGGCGGCGTTGGGCGCGTTGTAGTCCTGGCTCAGGTGCGTGAGCTTGAACTTCCAGGCCTCCGACGGCTCCCACAGCAGGATCGCGCGAATCTGATCGCCGCTGCCGCGATCGACGCCCCTGTCGATCGGGTCGGTGCGGGCATCGGCGTAGACGCCCGGCGTGTTGCGCCGCACGTAGGCAAAGCGAAAAGCCAGCCCGTCGTCGGTGAGCAGCGGCACGTTGATGGCAGCGCCGCTGGTGGTCGCCGCCGTGCCCCGATCCGGACTCATGTATTGCGAGAATCCGCGCAGCTGCCACTCGCCGATCACCGGTTCCTGCAACTCATAGCGGATCGCCCCCGAAAGCGCGGCGCCACCGAACAGCGTGCCCTGCGGGCCCTTGAGTATCTGCACGCCGGCGAGATCGAAGGCGCTGAGGTCAGGCGCGATGTTGTTGATGTACGGGTCCGTGAAAGCCGTGTCGCCGATGAAGATGCCGACCGGCGAGGCGTTGATCGACGTCGGGTTCGTGTCGGTGCTGATGCCGCGCATCGAAATGCGCGTGAAGCCCTGGCTGGCCTGCGTGGCGACCACACCCGGCGACTGCTGGATGAAGTCATTGAGGCTGAGCTTGCCCTGCTCCTCCAGCTGCGCACCGGTGATGGCGGAAATCGATGCCGGAATGTCTCTCAGCGACTGCTTGCGCTTGGTCGCCGTGACCACGATTTCCTCGATCTGGCGATCGTTGAATTTGGACTCGTCGGCTGCGACCGGGACCGCCAGCTCGTCCTCGTGCTGCGGCACCGGGATCGTCGGCAGCTCAGCGTCGGCCGCAGGCGTCGACGCATCGGGCCCCGCCGCCGATGTATCGCCGCTGAGCTCCGCGGCCTCCTGCGCGTGTACCGGCTGACAGCACAGCGCCAGCCCCAAGCAACAGGCCACCAACGGCGGGGCGAGATGACGCGCATGAGCGCTCGCATCCGGATCGTCCCAGTGCGGGCCATCGTTTTCCGGACACCGCTTGTCGACACGCACGGCCCGCGTCGTCGCCGACTCGGAGATCCGTGCGGAATTCACGAACCGAGACATTCCATTTCTCCTCTTTATATTTTTTTGACAGCACTGACTCGTCCTGCGAACACGCCGTAGCCGGCGATGCACAGATAGCAGGCCACCGGCACGAACAAGGCCGCGCCGAGACCGGCGCGATCCGCCACCGCGCCCGTCAGCAGCGGCAGCACGGCGCCGCCGACGATCGACATGCACAGAGCGCCGGAAGCCGCCGCCGTGGCTTCGCCCAGCGTTTCGATCGCGAGCCCGAAGATGGTCGGGAACATGATCGCGTTGAACAGACCGATGGCGACGATCGCCGCCGCGGAGACGACGCCGTGGCTGGTCGCCGATAGCGCGGCGAGCGCCGCGGCGCCGGCCGCGACGATCATCAGCATCGTCGCGGCGGGCAGCCGGCGCAGCAGCGCCGCGCCAAGGAATCGGCCGACCATCGCGCCGCCCCAGTACAGGCTCGCCCCGCGGCCGGCGGCGGCCATGTCCAGATGCAGCGTCACGGGCTGCATGAGGTAGTTCACGAGGATGCTGCCGATCGATACCTCGGCGCCGACGTAGAGAAAGATCGCGACGACGCCGAACAGCAGCCGTGGCTCGCGCAGCAGTGCGAGCGTCGGCGCCTTCGCGACGGCCGCCGACGGCGTCCAGCGCCCCTCGCGGACCCGCCAGAACAGCGCCGCCAGGATCGTCAGGCCGACGGCGATGGCGAGGAACGGCGCACCCAGCTGCATCGCTTCCTGCGCCGGCACGGACGACGGCGCCGGCAGTGGCGACGCACCGGACGACGAAGAAAGCTCGGCGGAAAGAATGAAGGCGGCGCCGAAAAGCGGACCGACGGTGGTGCCGAGCGCGTTGAAGCCCTGCGCCAGCGTCAGCCGGGCATGCGCGCGCGCATCGCCTCCGCCCAACAGCGAGATCAGCGGGTTCGCGGCGACCTGGAGCATCGTCACGCCGGACGCCACGACGAAGAGCGCCAGCAGAAAGCCGGCATAGCGTCCCCACAGGGCGGACGCCGCCAGCATCAGACAGCCGATGGCCATCGCGACGAGCCCTGCGCTCAGGGCACGCAGATAGCCGATGCGGCCGAGCATGAGACTCGCCGGCACGGAGACGACGAAGTACGCGATGAAGAAGCAGAACTGCGTCAGCATCGCTTCCGAGTAGCTCAGCGAGAACAAGCCCTTGAGCCGCGGTATCAGGCTGTCGACGAGCACGGTGGCGAATCCCCAGACGAAGAACAGACTCACGATCAGGGGATAGATCCAGCGCGGCGCCGCCTCTTCCGCCACGCCGATACCGAAGTTGCGAGAAGCAGGACGATCCATGGCAGGCCTCAGCGCATCGACACGATCGGATCCCGATCGGAAGCGTCCAGCAGCAGATAGTGACCGTCGCGATCGTCCGTGCGCCACGGGCGCCAGGTCGTGGGCAGCGGCGCGCCGTTCGGATCGCCGCTGCGGATGAAGGCGCCGATGGCGCGCATCATCAGCTGCGACAGCGCGTCCCGGCCGGGCTCGTTCGCCTGCGAGAAATCCATCGAATAGAAATTGTTCGAGAAATTCCCGAACACGAACGGCAGATCGATCGCGTGGCCGGCGCCGTAGACGGACTTCCACGGTTCAGGGCCGCGATTCCAGTCGAAGCGATACGCAAAGACCTTCGTCTCGTGGCGCGCGAGCTTCGAGATGCTGTCGTTCACGCCGTGCAGCGCGGCAGAGAGAATCAGCCAGGCATAGGCGTCGTACAGCCCGCTGCCCCAGGACGGCAACAGCAGCGGCCTGACGAGATCTTTCAGCTTCACCTTCGGGGCGGCGTCCGGATCCGACGTCAGCATCATGGTGAAGCGCTCGGCGTCGCTGACCTTGTAGGCGCCGACGGTGAACAACTTGCCCTCGTTGCGGGTGCGCCCGACGATGGTCGGCACGGCGCGAAAGCGACCCTGCTCGAAGCTCGCCGACAGATCGCTCGGAATAACGGCGCCGTCGCCGAAACAGGTCGGCGCTCGACGCAGCGACGGATCGCGGCTGACGGCGTCCAGCAGCTCGGTGCCCGTCTTCGCCCTGAGATAGTCCTCCAGCCAGCGCGGCCCCTGGGCGGCGAGGTAGCGCGCAGCGTCCTGGTTCGTCGCGGCCAGACCGTCGTGCACGAGCAGCGCAGCGGCCAGGCGCTCGGCGAACTCGGCGCCCTTCTCCCGGGTGGTGGACGCGATCAGGCCGCTGAGCACGATGGCTTTATGGAACAGGCCGTCCGACAGGGGCGACGCCATCACGCTGTAGAGATCGATGGCACCGGCCGACTGCCCCATCAGGGTGACGTTGGCGGGATCACCGCCGAACGCCGACGCGTTGGCCTGGACGAAGCGCAGGGCCTGCAGGATATCGAGCGTGCCGTAATTGCCCGAGTCGCCGAGCGGATCGCCTGTCGCGAGGGCGGGATGCGTGAACCAGCCGAAGAAGCCGAGGCGGTAGTTGATGGTCACGATGACGGCCCCGGCCGACGCGGCGAGCTTCGCGCCGTCGTAGAGCGGGTCCGAAGCGGCGCCGGCGATGTTGCTGCCGCCGTGGATAAAGACGATGACCGGCAGCGGCTGCGTCGCGCCGGACGGGCGCCAGATGTTGAGGCTCAGGCAGTCCTCGCTGCCGACCGGCTCGCCGAAGGTGTCGACGTTGGCCAGGCCCCAGGGCTTTCCGGCCGGCGGCGGTCCGTAGATCGAGCCGATCTGCGCACAAGGCGCACCGAAGGCATCGGCCGCCCGCACACCGTCCCAGGGCAGCGGCGCTTGCGGCGGTTGCCAGCGCAGATCGCCGACCGGCGGCCTGGCGTAGGGAATGCCGAGCCACCGCAGCACGGCGCCGCCTGCCGAAAGGCTGCCGCGCACTTCACCGGCAACAGTCCGTACGAGCAGCGCGGATGCCGCCGCCGGGCCGGTGTCGCCGGCGAAGCTGTGCCCCGCCAGCGAAGCCCAGAGAAGCGCGATCGCCGCCAGCCGAAACGCCGCGACGCGCGGTCGGCGCCGCCATGCGGACGCAGCACGACAGCCCCGCCAGATCCTGGCGCTCATCCCCTTCTCCTCCGAGGCCATGCGGCCTTCTTTATTATTTCAGTTACGTAAGCGTAACATCGCGTCTCGCGAATGTTCAAGCATGCGCGGCGGCCTTGCGGCGCCGCGCCTGAGCAGGCCGCGGCACCGATACAATCTAAAATTTCCGCCCCCTCTCAAGCGCTGCAAAGAACTGGAAGCCGATGAGCAAACGAGTCGTGAAGACAGTCAAGGGCCACCGTCATGGCCGCGTTCCTCGCGCCTTTCGCGAGGAACAGCTGCTGGATGTCGCACAGGCTCTGTTTGCGAAGCAGGGATATCAGGGCACGTCGATCGAGGACATTGCGGCGGCGGCCGGCGTGACGCGCCCCATGGTGTACAACTACTTCGAGTCCAAGGACGGGATCTATCTAGTCGGTCCTGAAATATTCAATTCACCGCCGCCAGCCGCCGACCCGGCGGCCATGCCCCCCTCGTCACTGACCACCCGCTCAAGCATCCCGACC
>NZ_KB907939.1 GCF_000382285.1 Solimonas variicoloris DSM 15731
TGGCAGCGTCGGCGATTCCTACGACAACGCGCTGGCCGAGACGATCAACGGGCTGTACAAGGCCGAGGTGATTCACCGGCGCTCGTGGAGGAACCTCGAAGCGGTCGAACTGGCCACGCTGGATTGGGTGGACTGGTTCAACCACAAGCGACTGCTAGGGCCGATCGGGAACATCCCGCCAGCGGAAGCCGAAGAGGCTTACTATCGGCAACAGGCCGCGCTGCCGCTGGCAGCGTGACTCAAACCAAACAGCCTCCGGAATTTCCGGGGCGGTTCAGATCGAGCTTTGCAGGGATTTAGGTTCAAAGCTGGTTGAACGCTTTGGCTTTGCCTTGCAGTTCAATGTCCATCTGCCAGACAAGCCCGGTGGCCTCAACCACCATGTACACATGCTGGCTTCAACCAGAAAGCTGGAAGCAGGAGGCTTCACCGACAAAACCCGCGAACTCGATGAGATGGCCAAGGCCAAGGATGAAGACGGCAAGCGCTTCAATCCTGCCATTCTGGAAGTCAGAAAGCTGGTCGCTGATGTCACTAACGAACACCTTGCTCATGCAGGTTTCAGCGTGCGTGTTGACCATCGTTCTTTGCTGGATCAGCAGCAGGCAGCAGCAGATGCCGGCGATCTCAAAGCCTTGGTCCATGCCAACAGACGGCCCACCATCAAGGAAGGGCATGGAGCAGGCAGCGAACACAGGAAGGCAGTGAATGTTCAGATTAGGGCCGAGAACTTCCAGCAGCAGCGGGAATTCATCGACCTGCTGAAAGCAGAAATCAATCCCATCGAGATCAAGAAGGAAGCGCTGGCAATGCTGGGCCTGAGCGCCGAACCCAGCAAGGCAAGACCTTCTGGACCCATTGCCACCTCAAGCCCACATGCTCGCTTTGAGCAGTTTGGAAATCTGGTTGCACATCTGGCAGGCCAGCAGGCTCCATCAATGTCCAGCAGTTCGGGCAGTTCAATGGATGGCTCGATAGAAGCCACCATCAGCCAAATCGATGCCCTAGAAGCTCAGCTTGCAGCGTTACCTGGTGCTTTTAACCCCAAAGTCAGCCAGCAGCGTGCCAGCCTCAAGAAACAGATTGAGAACCTGAAGTCCCAGCTTGCTCAGCAGTTGGACCAGAAAGCGAAGCAGAAGGGGGCCAGCAGCACAGGCCCCACATTCCCCAGCAGGCCAACGGCCACACCAGTAGCCACAGGTCCACCAGTGCCCGCCGTGAAGCTGCCAGCACTAAGGTCCCGAAGGCTTATTTAGGCTCATGTGTTGCCCCTTTTTGGAGGGACGCAAACGAACAAGCCCTAATGCCAGCAGTGGCAGAAGAAGAAATGGATCGATGGAGCCACCGCCACCTTGATCCGTGTCGTCATCTGCGGTTGCTTTCGATAAATCAGCAACTGCCACGACGCTGCTCAGCCCATTTTCTGAAGGATGGTCGCAAAGAGCCATGAAGCCCGGAATGCTGTCTGGGCTGCCTGTGCCATCTGCACTGTTGTTCGAATTGCCAAGGCTGCCAGAAAAATCACCAGCACTGTTTCCGGGACAATACGTGTCTTGAGCCTGTGAACGATCGCCAAATCCATAGGGATTGTTGTAGGGCACCCCAACATAAAAAATGTGGACCTGCCCTGACGCTCCTTGATCCAAACTCACGGCGTCTGTTAGCACGCCAGAATTTGAGATATTGCCCGAATTATTCTGCCCAGTTGCATCCGGAATATTGGCCGGACCAACAGTGTGAAGCACCACGTTTTTTGTGCTGGTATTGATGTCAGTTTCTGGGTTCCAAGTGACCGTGAAACCCCGAGTCTGGTAGGTGCTAGTGTAGTTCAAATTCGCATACTGCCGACCTTTCCCAGCGTCCAAGGCAAGTGGAGAAGGATGCACACCATTGACGATCAAGCCTTCTGCTGGCTCTGAAATTGCAACAATGTCAGGCGTGGTGCCTGCACTTTGATCACCCGCAGCATAGACGAAACGATAAGTCTCATATTCTTTCGTGGCAGGGTCATAGTGATAAGCCGTGCTTCCATTGGGAATTACGTGCTCCCCTTCGCCTGAAATTACTTCAATGTCGCGCGGGTTCCCTGAGTTGCATTGAAATGAACGGAAGGGGCTTGATGTTGAGCCTTTCGAATTGACCGTGAAGACTTGGCACTGCCGCCCACCGGCTTCTGTCTTGATGCCTAGTACATAGATGTCGCCATTGACGACGTTTTGATCGAGACCCACCGCCTTAAAGCCTGTGAGGGCAAGGGAAAGCGTCTTTTGCTTTCCCTCGTCATCAAATGCAGTGATTTTTGACTGTCCGGCTGTATCAACCTGCAGAAAGGCGGTGTTGAAGTAAGCGAACGCGCAAGATGGAGCAAAAGAAAGAATGGCTAAAAGATTGGCGTTATAGGTCTTCATTGTTCTTGGCGTGATAAGTAGCGACAGAGTGAACTCGACGATATGTCTATTTTGTTTGATACCCGAGTACGTCCGATACTTCTTTCAGGAGTCCGAAGGCTTGAACGGAAGCGGGTAAAGAAAAACCTGCCATCAATTGCTTGGTGGCAGGTTCTGTTGAGTACAAGAAATCAGCGGAAGCCCATAATGTTGCCAACTTCTGCCATGAGGCCATATGCCTGCGCTTCATTCAGGGCGCTGCCAATGATGTGCCTATTGCCCCCTGCCTCGAAGCAAACCATGTTACCCACTGCTGCCACCTGAGCTTCACGAGCTTGGCGAATTGAATCAGTGATGGCATTTGCAACACCTGCGGCCATCATGGTCCCTGATGTGCCCACAATCGTTGTAGAGGTGGACTCTTTGCCCGTCATGACATTACGTGTCAGAACCCGAGCAATCGAAGACACAGGGTAAGTCCGGCCATCGAGCGTCAGTTCATTTTCACTGACTACAAATTCATAGGGGCGGCCGAGCGTCTGCTTCTGGAAGCCCTTCTTTGCAGAATGGCGCCAGAGCACCGTCAGCCAGGTAGCAAAGATGGCCGGAGTAACGATTAAACCCGCGATGCCTGTTGCCAAGCCCAAGTTGACGTCCTTGTCCCCCGTAACAATAACGGCAAGGCACATCATCCCAATAAATCCGCCGATGAAGCCTCCCACCAGAGTGATGAAGGAGGTGCCAAGGTATTTGCCTTGATCAACATTCGGGGAAACGGTGAACTTCCATTTCCCAGCCCCGGCCTGCGTTCTTTCGTAGCCCGGTATCGCTTTGGTGGAAATCCGCCTTGAGCGCATTACTTGCAGGTGGGTCCACATGAAGAAGCAGAGGCCACCTGAAATTGCCAAATAGATAAGCAGTCTCATGGGTGCCGCCTTACTTTCCGGTCAGGGGATTAACAGCAGGTTTCCCCTTCTCGTTGCAGATGGCGTCTGAGACGTTCTTGCCAGTGATGCCAATGGTGCCCATCACATAGCAGTTGTATTGCTTGCCGGCCTTCGTCTTCACTGAGTAGGTCGTTTTCAGCCCTTCATCCATGCGGTTTGCGATCGTGAAATCTCCCACGTCCAGGCCCAAGGCAAAGGCCGTGTTCTGTTCCAGCCTTTGATCTGTGACAGCCATTGAAGCGCAGGCCGACAACAGGACAGCAAAACCCCCAACCGCTACTTTTTTCATGCGTGGCTCCCGTAATTCTCCCAAAATGGGAGTACAGATAGCCTAGCGGTAGCCTAGTTGGCTGTATAGACGGCATGTCTCCCGAGAACATGGGCGAATGCCAAAAGGAGCACGAAACACAACCATCCGCCGCCATCTTGGGATGAACCTCAAGTACGGCAGGACCCTGCTGGGGCTGACCCAGGAACAGTTGGCAGAGCGGGTCAATGTAGACCGCAGCCTTGTGGGTGCCATCGAGCGGGGAACCAGCGGGGCCAGCATCGACTCACTGGTAACGCTGGGGGCGGCCATCCATGTGCCTGCCCATGTCCTCATCATGCCACCGGCAGAAGCGCATCCCCTGATACTGGCTGGCATTCAGCCACTGCTGCAGAAGGCGCAAATTGACGGCCTGATTGAAGGCAAAAACCTTCCAGCAGGAAAGAAGCGGAAACGCTACACCGGCTTATAGAACTGGGCGGTCTTCACCAGTCGGCAAATCTTTGTGGGCCATGTCAGCCTTAATCGTTGCGTCCTGCTCGGCCGCCCTCTCGGCATCTAAGTGCTTCTGCCTTGCTGCCAGATACTGAGGAAGTGTCAGCCACTGGCCTTCCGTGTCTTCAGATAGGTTCTGCGTCAGAGAGTGGAAGAATTCCAGCGGTTTCCCGGCCTCGATCATGAAGGGCCACAGTGAGTCATGGCCTTCGTTCATGAAGGCACTGAAAGAAGCACTCATCAAGCCACTGGTGAGCTTCCGTTCATGGCTTGAGGCTTGGGCAGTGCTCTTGAACGTATTGCCTCGAACGTACTCGCGGATTGCCTGAATGCTGTACCGGTTCGATCCACCCACCTTTGTGAATGGCGGGGGACGGCCTGCCGCTCGGTCATCGCTGAGTTGCTTCGGTGTTCTTGAGAGAATGATGGACGCCTGCTGGGGGGTCACCAGCAGCATCCCATCAAGCTGCGACAACTCACGCAGCAACACTTCCGTAGGAATGCCAGGGATTTCTTTTGGCACAGGCAACTCCGAGGCTCTTTTTCTCAGGCGAGGATACCTGCTGGCGAGCCAAAAGAAGCAGCAAAAGGGCAACGGTAAATGCCCGTATAAGCCGGAGCCATGCCGGAGCCATAATCAAATTGGTGGGCCCACCCGGACTTGAACCGAGAACCTACGAATTATGAGTTCGCTGCTCTAACCGATTGAGCTATAGGCCCTTTTTACACTTTCCCCAACCAGCGCCTTCGACTTCTGAAAATCCCAAACGCGGGATTATGAGTCTCCTGCTCTAACCATTGAGCTATAGGCCCGCGCGGAGCGCGCATCTTACGCGAAGGGCGCGGCGGACCGGAATGCGCTCAGGGCGGTGGCGCGATGGGCAGCTCGATGCGCACGCGCAGGCCGCCGCCGTCGCGGTTTTCGGCGGCGATGCGGCCGCCGCTGGCTTCGATGACGCGCTTGGCGATCGCCAGGCCCAGTCCGTAGCCGCCGCTTTCGCGCTCGCGCGCCTCGGAGACGCGCACGAACGGCTGGAACACGGCTTCGAGGCGGTCGGCGGGAATGCCGGGGCCGCGGTCTTCCACCTCGATCGTGCAGCGCCCGCCGACCGCCTGCAGGCGGACCTCGACGGCGCTGCCGGGCGCGGTGTAGCGGATGGCGTTGCGCACGACGTTCTCGATCGCACTGTGCAGCAGGTTCTCCTGCCCGCGCACGTGGACGTCGGGCTGCAGCTGGCTGCGCACTTCGATGCCGCGTGCGCGGGCCTCGAAGCGGGCGTCCTCGCACAGGGCTTCGACCAGTCCGTCGAGTTCGAGCACTTCGCTTCCGAGCGGCGTCTCGCGGTGCTCGAGGCGGGCGATCAGCAGCAGCTGGGCGATCAGCTCCTCGAGCTTGGCGGCTTCGGTTTCGATGCGGTCGAACTGCGCGTCGGCGTGCGTGTCGCGCGCCAGCTCGGCGGCGATCTGCAGGCGCGCGAGCGGCGAGCGCAGTTCATGCGAGATGTCGCGCAGCAGCTGCTGCTGCGCGTCGAGCAGGCGCTGCAGGCGCTCGGCCATGTGATTGAAGTCGACGGCCAGCGCGCCGATCTCGTCGTGGCGGCCGGCGACCTCGGCCGGCACGCGCGCGTCGAGGTGACCTTCGGCGACGGCGCGGCTGGCGCGCTGCAGCGCGGCGACCGGTTGCGTGATGCGGCGTGCGACGAGCCAGGCGGAAAGCGTCATGACGACGATGCCGACGGCCAGCAGCAGCAGCGTGTCGAGGCGGCGCATGTCCGGGCCGCGCGGCGGCGGGATGACGGCGACCCAGCGCAGGCGGTGGCCGTCCTCAGTCAGCACGATGGCGGTCTTGAGCAGGGCGCCGCCGGGCAGCTGCACGAGGCTGTTGCCGGCTTCGGACGCGGCGATGGCGTCGCGCAGACGCGGCGGCGGCGGGCCGTCGTGGCCGGTCAGCGGCGCGCCGTGCTCGTCGAGCAGCAGGCGGTAGATGCCGTCCTCGCGGCGCAGCTGGCGTTGCCAGCGCTCGACGGCGCGCGGGCCTTCCTCCGCGAGCAGCGCCGCGGCGGTGCGCGCTTCGGCGGCGGCGTCATATTCGCGGTACATCAGGCGCCAGAGCTGCGAGCCGAGCGTGAAGCTCATCGCCACGGTGACGACGATGCCGAGCGTGAACCACAGCGCCAGACGCGTGCGCAGGCGCATCAGCAGGACTCCGGACGGGTGCGCGCGGCGCGCAACGGGGCAGGCGGCCGGTGCGTCATTCGGTAGCGGCGTAGAGATAGCCGCGGTTGCGCACCGAGCGCACGCGCGGCGAGCCGTCGCTGTGCGGGCCGAGCTTCTGGCGCAGGCGGCTGACGTGCATGTCGATCGAGCGGTCGAAGGCGCCGAGCCGGCGGTTCAGCGCGCGCCGCGAAAGGTCTTCCTTGGCGATCACCTGGCCGGCGTCCTCGATCAGCGCGCGCAGCACGTCGAACTCGGCGCCGGTCAGCTCGACCGGACGGCCGCCGACTTTCACCAGGCGCGCGGCCGGTACCAGTTCGAGATCGCCGCAGCGCAGCGGCGCCGGGTCGGCGGCGGCCGGGTGCGAGCGGCGCAGCACGGCGCGCAGGCGGGCGGCCAGCTCGCGCGGGTTGCAGGGCTTGGCGACGTAGTCGTCGGCGCCGAGTTCGAGGCCGACGATGCGGTCGACGTCCTCGCCGCGCGCGGTCAGCATGACGACCGGCAGGCGGTGGCTGCTGCGCAGGCGTTCGAGTACGCGGAAGCCGTCGGCCTTCGGCATCATCACGTCGAGCACCAGCACGTCGTGCGCGCCGCGCCCGGCCTGTTCGATCGCGGCCAGGCCGTCATGGACGGCGTCGACCTCGAAGCCCTGACTGCGCAGGTATTCGGACAGCAACTCGCAAAAGCCGACGTCGTCGTCGGCGAGCAGCACGCGCGGTTTGCCGGATTCCAGGCTCATGATCGCCGCCACTTTACGCGGTCGCGGCGCCCGCAGGCGCCGCGATCGGTTCGGAACCGTCAGTCATGCGCGCGCGGCGGGGCCTGCGGGCGCTCGGCATGGCGTTTCGCGCGCTCGGCGCGGCGCTCCTGCAGCTGCCGGGCCTGTTCCGGGGTCAGGGTCGCGACCAGCTCGGAGCTGACGCGGGCGCGCAGGCGCAGCTGGTCGCGTTCGATCTGGCCGGCCTGCTCGGCGAGCTTGTCGCTCTGCGCGACGTAGTCCTTGGCCTGCGGATCGAGCGCGGCGAGGCTGCGGTGCAGATCGCGCTCGCGCTTGAACAGGTCGCGCCGTTCGCGGTGATGCTTGACGGAAATGTCGTCGATCGCGTCCTGCTGCGCGTCACTGAGGTCCAGGCCGCGCAGCTCGCGCCCCAGCGGGCCGCCGGGACCGACGTGCATCGGGTTGCCGGCGCGGCCGCGGCCTTCGCCGTGCCGCATCGCATGGTGCAGGCCGCGCCCGCCCGGCGCCGGGGCGAGCTCGGGCGCGTCGGCTTCGGCCGCCGGCGGCGGCAGCGGTGCGGCGGCCGGCGCGGCGGCGAAAGCCGCGGTCGTGGCGGCGGCGAGTGCCAGCGCGGCGCCGAGCGAGGCCTGTTTGAAGGAAAGTTTCATTGTCGACTCCGGGGTCGGATGCGCCACAAGTGATGGCGTCGACGTTATAGGCCCGGGGCGCGCAAGGATGCGCTGCGCTTTGTAAAGAATAGTAACCATCGGCCTCGGCTTGTCGTTATCCTCCCCGTAGAATGAAGATGGATGTCCATAGTGGGTAAATGGGGGAATAGCTGTCGGCGATGAGGGTCCGGACCAAACTCCTGGCCGTAATGATCCTGGTGAACCTGGCCATCGTGCTGGCCGGGCTGGTGATCGTGCCGTCCCTCGATGCCGACCGCGACATCGAGTCGGACGTGCTCGGCCGTGCCAACCGCGTGGCGATGACGGTGGTGCTGCAGCGCGCGCTGGCCGATGTCCGCCGCGAGAGCGCCGCGCTGCAGGCCGACCTCGCGGCCGGCGCCGATCCGGCGCTGGCGCTGGCGCGGCTGCAGTCGGCCCGCGCCATGGTCCGCAACCAGCTTGCCTTCCTGCCGTCCCGCAACGAGGCCGGCGTCACCGCGCTGCGCCAGTACATCGAGGACGGCGACGCCCAGCTCGAGGCCCTGCTGCAGCCGCCGCTCGATGCCGCGCGCGCCGAGCAGGCGGTGCGCCTCGGCGCGGCGCTCGACGATCGCGCCGGCCGGCAGCTGTCGACGTTGATGGAGCGCGACAACGCCGAGGGGCTGCGAGATACGGCGACCGAATTCACGCGGCTGCACCGCCGGCTCGCCATCGCGCTCGGCGCGGTGCTCGGTGCGCTGCTGCTGTCGGTGGCGCTGTCGGTGTTCGCGTACCGGCGCGTGCTGCGGCCGCTCGGCTCGGTCACCGGCAGCCTCAACGCGGTGCTGACCGGCCGCCAGCCGAACAGCAACATGATCGAGACCGCCGACGAATTCGGCGACATCGTGCGCGCGATGCGGCGCATCCAGGCGCAGGCCGAGCACATCCGCCGCATCGCCTATCTCGATCCGGGCAGCGGCCTGCCGAATCGCAACAGCCTCGACGCCGAGCTGCGCGAGGTGCGTCGCCTGCGGCCGATCGATGGCACGCACGGCCTGCTGCTGATCGGCGTCGACACTTACGTGGCGATCCGCAGCGGCTTCGGCACGCGGCTGGCCGAGGCGGCGATGCGCACGGCCGGCGAACGCCTGCGCAATCTGGACGTGCTGCCGACGCAGACCTTCCGCGTCGACGCCGAGACGATCGCCCTGCTGATCGACCGCGGCAGCACCGAGGCGGTGACCCGCGTCGATCTCAAGCGCATCGCCGCCGAGGCGCTGCTGCGCCTCGCGCAGCCGGTCGAGGTCGACGAGCAGCGCTTCCTGCTGACCGCCAACGCCGGCGGCGCGGTGTATCCGGACGACGCGCGCGATCCGGAGGAATACGTCAACGTCTGCCTCGAGGCGCTGCGCCTGGCGCGCAGCGAGGGCGCCGGCCACCTGCGCTTCGGCGAGCGCGGCCACACGCATCGTCTGCGCCGCCATCTGGCGCTGACCGAGCAGATCCGCAGCGGCCTGCGCCAGGGCCAGTTCGTGCCGTTCTTCCAGCCGATTGTCGACGTCGCGCGCCGCAAGGTCGTCGGCGCCGAGACGCTGACGCGCTGGCGCCAGCCGGACGGCCGCGTCACGCTGCCGAGCGAGTTCATCTTCGTCGCCGAGGGCTCGGACCTGATCGCCGACATGACGCGCGCCGTGCTGGCGCGCGCCTGTACCACCTTCCGCAACTGGAACGATCGCGGCTACGAGCTGCGCGTGTCGTTCAATCTGTCCGCCAAGCTGCTGTCGGCGAACGTGCTCGACATCGTGCGCGAGGCGCTCAAGGAGAGCAGCATCAATCCGGCCCATCTGGTCGCCGAGGTCACCGAGACGGCGCTGGTCGGCAACGTCGACGACGTCAGCCTCGTGCTCGACGACCTGCGCAATCTCGGCGTGATGCTGTCGCTCGACGACTTCGGCACCGGCTATTCGTCGCTAACGCATCTGTATCGCTTCGATGTCGGCGGACTCAAGATCGATCCGGTGCTGACGCGTGCCGCGGCGCAGAACCGCCGCGTGCAGGAAATCATCCGCAGCCTCGTGCAGCTGACCAGCGCGCTCGACATCACGCTGATTTCCGAAGGCGTCGAGACCGAGGACGACATGCGCCTGATGCGGAAGCTCGGCGTGCGTCTGATGCAGGGCTTCTTCTTCAGCCGTGCGATGCCGGAGGAGCAGTTCCTCGACTGGCTGCGCAATTACGAGGCTGGCATTCTCGCCGCCTGATCCCACGACGCGGACCCGTCCGCCCATGCCGGAGCCATCGATGAAAACCCCTGCCTGCAAGTCGCTCGCGCTGGCGCTCGGCGCCGCCTTCGCCGCCGGCGCCGCCAACGGTTTCGCCGCCACTGACCTCGGCCGCGGCTACGAGCTGGCCGCCAACACCGAGCCGGCGCCGAAGACGCCGGCGGCCCCGGTTGCCGCGCCGGCGTCGCAGCCGGCCGATGCCGGCAAAGCCGCCGACAAGACGGCCGACAAGGCGGCGGAAAAGGCTGCCGACAAGGCGAACGGCAAGGCCGACAAGGCCGCCGAGCACGCCTGCGGCGAGGGCATGTGCGGCAGCGCGCCGCCGCCGGCGCGTTGAACGACCGCGGGCGCGTCGGCCTCGGCCTGCGCCGCGGTCTGCTCGACGCGCTGGAAGGTGAGGACGCGCCGCTCGACTTTCTCGAACTCGCGCCCGAAAACTGGCTCGAGCTCGGCGGCCGCGACGCGCGCCGTCTGCGCGCGCTGGCGGCCCGCTTTGCGCTGAAGGCGCACGGGCTGTCGCTGTCGCTCGGCGGCTTCGCGCCGCTCGATCTCGACTTCGTCGGCCAAGTGGCGCGCTTCCTCGATGCGTTCGGCATCGACGACTACAGCGAGCACCTGAGCTGGTGCGCCGACGACGGCCAGCTCTACGAGCTGCTGCCGATGCCGTTCAGCGCCGAGGCGGTCGAGCACGTCGCCGCGCGCGTGCGCCGCGTGCAGGCGCTGACCGGCCGCCGCCTGGCGCTGGAGAACATCAGCTATTACGCGAGCCTCGGCGGCGAGCTCGACGAGCCGCAGTTCATCGCCGCGGTGCTCGACGCGGCCGACTGCGAGCTGCTGCTCGACGTCAACAACGTCTACGTCAACGGCCGCAATCACGGCTACGACCCGCGCGCCTTCATCGACGCGCTGCCGGCGGCGCGCGTGCGCGGCTTCCACATCGCCGGTCACCGGCGCGGCGACGATGGCGTCTGCGTCGACACGCACGGCGAGGCGGTGGCGCCGGCGGTCTGGGAACTCTATGCGTATGCCTGCCGGCGTTTCGGCGCGCGGCCGACGCTGCTCGAACGCGACAGCGCGCTGCCGCCGTTCGCCGAGCTGTGCGCCGAGCTGGACACGATCCGCCGCCTGCAGGCCGCGAGCGCATGAGCGAGACCGCGCTCGCCGCGCGCCAGCACGCGTTCGCCCGGGCCCTGCGCGATCCGTCGCTGCCGGCGCCGGCCGGGCTCGATCCGGCGCGCCTGGCGCTGTACCGGCGGCTGCTGCGCGATAACGTCGACCGCGCGCTGGCGCGAGTGTTTCCGGTGCTGCGGCGCACACTCGCGGCGGCGACCTGGGACGCCTGCCGCGACGACTTCCTGCTCCGCCACCACTGCCGCACGCCGCTGTTCCGGGCGCTCGGCGGCGAGTTCGTGCGCTATCTGGAGCACCGCGACGGCGGGCCGCCGCTGCCGGCCTACGCGGCGGCGCTGGCGCATTACGAGTGGCTGGAGGCCTGGCTGGCGGCGGCGCCGGACCCGGCCGAGCCCGGGCCGCTGCGCGACGGCGACCTGCTCGACGGCGTGCCGGTGCTGTCGCCGCTGGTCGTGCTGCAGGCCTACGACTGGCCGGTGCACCGCATCGGCGCGGCGCTGCAGCCGGCGGCGCCGCTCGCCGTGCCGGTGTTCCTGCTGCTCAACCGCGACGCCGCCGGCACGGTGCGTTTCCTGGAGGTCGACGCGCTCGGCGCGGCGCTGGTCGACAGCCTGCGTCGCGCGCCGCAGCGCAGCGGGCGCGCCCAGCTGAGCGCACTGGCGGCGCATCACGGCCTGGCGCCGGACGTCGCGTTCGCCGCCGGCGGCGCCCTGCTGGCCCGCCTGCGCGAGCGCGGCGCGATACTGGGCGTGCGCGCCGCCTGAGGCGGCGGGGGCGCTCGCCGCGCGTTCGCCGTCCGCCGGCGCGGCCCGGCCGCAGTGCCGCGCGGCGCGGCGGCCGCGGCGGGGCGTGCAGCGCCGTTGCCAGCCGCTCCGGCGGGGTAGGGCGACCGTTCGTCGCTGCCCGCCGGACCCCGGCCGGCGCGGCGGCGTGCGGGGCGGTGCAGCGGGTACAATGCGCGCCCACCCGGAGGCCTCCATGAGTGTTATCGCCGAGCGCGCGGCGCGGCGCCGCACGTTCGCCATCATTTCGCATCCCGACGCCGGCAAGACGACCTTGACCGAGAAGCTGCTGCTGTTCGGCGGTGCGATTCAGCTGGCCGGCACGGTGAAGGGGCGCAAGGCGAGCCGCCACGCGACTTCCGACTGGATGGCGCTCGAACAGCAGCGCGGCATCTCGATCACCACCTCGGTGATGCAGTTCCCGTACAACGACTGCATCGTCAACCTGCTCGACACGCCGGGCCACGAGGACTTCTCGGAAGATACCTACCGGACGCTGACGGCGGTCGACTCGGCGCTGATGGTGATCGACGCCGCCAAGGGCGTCGAGGCGCGCACGATCAAGCTGATGGAAGTCTGCCGCCTGCGCGACACGCCGATCGTCACCTTCATCAACAAGCTCGACCGCGAAGGCCGGCCGCCGCTGGAGCTGCTCGACGAGGTCGAGAAAGTGCTCGGCCTGCAGTGCACGCCGGTGACCTGGCCGCTCGGCATGGGCCGCGACTTCAAGGGCGTCTATCACCTGCTCGAAGACCGCTTCTACCTGTACTCGGGCGACAAGCACCGCGTCTCGGAGATCGAGACCATTGACGGCATCGACGCGCCGGGGCTGGCCGAGCGCTTCGGTCACGTCTACCAGCAGCTGCGCGACGAGATCGAACTGCTGCAGATGGCTGGTGCCGAGTTCGATCTCGACCAGTACCGCGCCGCGAAGCTGACGCCGGTGTTCTTCGGCTCGGCGATCAACAACTTCGGCGTGCGCGAGCTGCTGAACGGCTTCACCACCTGGGCGCCGCCGCCGCAGTCGCGGCACGCCAAGACGCCGGGCGGCGAGCGCGACGTGCAGCCGGACGAGGAGAAGTTCACCGGCTTCGTGTTCAAGATCCAGGCGAACATGGACCCGAAGCACCGCGACCGCGTCGCCTTCCTGCGCGTCTGCTCGGGCGTCTACAAGAAGGGCATGAACATCCACAGCGTGCGCCTCGACGGTCCGGTGCGCGTGTCGAACGCGCTGGTGTTCATGGCCGCCGACCGCGAGGCGGTCGAGGAAGCCTATCCGGGCGACATCATCGGCCTGCACAACCACGGCACGATCTCGATCGGCGACTCGTTCTCCGAGGGTGAGGTGCTGAACTTCACCGGCATCCCGAACTTCGCGCCGGAGCTGTTCCGCCGCGTCG
The DNA here is from genome assembly GCF_000382285.1 of Solimonas variicoloris DSM 15731. Lineage (GTDB taxonomy): Bacteria > Pseudomonadota > Gammaproteobacteria > Nevskiales > Nevskiaceae > Solimonas > Solimonas variicoloris. Next base: position 13,272 of record NZ_KB907939.1, read on the forward strand.
TGCTCAAGGACCCGCTGAAGGCCAAGCAGCTGAACAAGGGCCTCGACCAGCTGTCCGAGGAAGGTGCGACCCAGGTCTACCGGCCGGTCATCAGCAACGACATCGTGCTCGGCGCGGTTGGCGTGCTGCAGTTCGAGGTCGTGCAGTACCGCCTGCGCGACGAATACGGCGTCGAGTCGGTGTTCGAGCCGGTGCAGGTGCACACGGCGCGCTGGGTCGAATGTGACGATCCGAAGAAGCTCAGGGAATTCCGCGACAAGAACGATTCGCGTCTGGCGCTCGACCATTACGGCCAGCTCGTCTATCTGGCGTCGAGTTCGGTGAATCTGAGCATGACGCGGGAGCGCTTTCCGGACGTGCGCTTCCTTGAAACGCGCGAGCACGGTGCCCAATGAGGGGGCATGCCGCTGCTGGCGCGACTTTCGCATCCTTTTTCCGCTGTTCCCGGCGCACTGTCGCGCTGTCACCGTCGATGCAAGACTTAGATGGACACTCCGCTTAAATCCCGCAGCTTCGATCCGTCGAGCTGGCCGATGCTGGTCCTGTTCGTCGCCATCCACCTCGCCTGCTTCGCGGCGATCTGGACCGGCGTGCACTGGAGCGACGTCGCCCTGTGCGTGGCGCTTTACGTGGTGCGCATGTTCGGCGTCACCGCCGGCTACCACCGCTACTTCTCGCACAAGGCCTACAAGGCCGGCCGCGTGTTCCAGTTCGTGCTCGCCTGGCTCGCGCAGTCGTCGCTGCAGTCGGGCGCCCTGTGGTGGGCGGCCAAGCACCGCGATCACCACCGCTACTCGGATACCGAGCTCGACGCGCACTCGCCGCGCCAGTACGGCTTCTGGTTCGCGCACCTCGGCTGGATCTTCAACAAGCAGGCGCAGGCGGTCGACTACGAGCGCATCGCCGATTTCGCCAAGTATCCCGAGCTGCGCTGGCTCAACAAGTACCACTGGGTGCCGGGCGCCACGCTCGGCATCACCGTCTGGCTGATCGGCGGCTGGTCGGCGCTGGTCGTCGGCTTCATCTGGTCGACGGTGCTGCTCTGGCACGCGACCTTCTGCATCAATTCGCTGGTGCACGTGCTCGGCCGCCAGCGCTATCTGACCGGCGACGATTCGCGCAACAACTGGCTGTTCGCGCTGCTCTCGCTCGGCGAGGGCTGGCACAACAACCATCACTACTACATGGCCTCGGCGCGCCAGGGCTTCAAGTGGTGGGAGATCGACATCACTTACTACACGCTGTGCGGTCTGGAGAAGATCGGTCTGGTGTCCGATCTGCGCGATCCGCCGGCGCACGTGCTCGACGGCAGCCGCGCGCTGTCGGCGGAGATCAAGGAGCGCGTCGCGCAGGCGCTGGCGCGCCGCTTCTCGCCGGATCACATCGTCTACCGCATGCAGAAGCGCTGGGCCGAGCTGCACGGCGGTCAGGCGATCGCCGACTGGCGCCGGCACTGGGCCGAGCAGATGGCGAGCCGCCGCGAGCAGCTGCTGCAGAACGTGCACGCCGAGCTGCCGAGTCTCGACCAGCTCTATCGCACGGCGCGCCGCCGCTTCGCGCGCACGCCGGCGATGGAGGAGATCGTGGCCCGCGCCCGCGAGCTGATCGCGCACGCCGTGGTCGCCCGTCTCGAGACCGTGCCGGTGCATGCCTGAGACGCCGGCGCCGGCGCGGCATGATCCGTATGCCGCGCTGCGCTATCCGGAGTTCCGGGCGCTGGCGGTCGGCGCTTTCCTGCTCAGCTGCGGGCTGCTGATCCAGGAAGTCGCGCTCGCCTACGAGATCTACCGCGTTACGCACGACCCGCTGTCGCTCGGCCTGATCGGTCTGGCCGAAGCGGTGCCGTTCATCACGCTGGCGCTGTTCGGCGGGCATCTCGCCGACCGCCGCGAGAAGCGCGGCATCATCCGCGCCGCGATCGCGGTGATCTTCGCCGGCTCGCTGGCGCTGGCGGCGCTGTCATGGCCGGGCGTGCGCGCGCAGCTGGCGCCCCACGTCTGGCTGTTCAGCGCCTACGGATTGATCGCGCTGGTCGGTTTCGCGCGCGGCTTCTACTCGCCGGCGGCGTCTTCGCTGCGCGCCTTTCTGGTGCCGCGCGAGGTCTACGGCAACAGCGCAACCTGGTGGAGCACCTTCTTCCAGACCGGCGCGATCCTCGGCCCGGTGTCGGCCGGCTTCCTGTTCGCGCTCGGCGGCCTGTCCGGCACGCTGGCGGTCGTGGTCGCGATGTTCACCGGCAGTCTGCTGCTGATCTCGTTCGTGAAGCCGCGCCCGGTGGCGCCCGGCGCCAGCGCCGGCAATCTGTGGGCGAGCCTGCGCGAAGGCATCGACTACGTTTTCGGCAACAAGATCATCCTCTACGCGATCTCGCTCGACATGTTCTCGGTGCTGTTCGGCGGCGTGGTCGCACTGCTGCCGGTCTTCGCCGAGGACATCCTGCGCGTCGGGCCCGAGGGGCTCGGCCTGCTGCGCGCGGCGCCGGCGATCGGCGCGCTGCTGACCGTGGTCTGGTGCGCCTACCATCCGCCGCTGGCGCGGCCGTGGCGCAACCTGCTGCTGGCGGTGCTCGGCTTCGGCCTGGCGACCTTCGTGTTCGCGGTGTCGAAGTGGTTCTGGCTGTCGATCGCGGCGCTGTTCGCGACCGGCGCGTTCGACAGCGTCAGCGTCGTGATCCGCAACACCATCATGCAGGCGGTGCCGCCGGATCACCTGCGCGGCCGCGTGCAGGCCGTCAACAGCATCTTCATCAGCTCGTCGAACGAGCTGGGCGCGTTCGAATCCGGGCTCGCCGCCAAGCTGCTCGGCACGGTGCCGTCGGTGATCGCCGGCGCGGCGGTGACCTGCGGCGTCGTCGCCTGGATGTGGCGGCGCTCGCGCGAGCTGTTCACCGTGAAACTGTAGGGCCGAATTCCATGCGCATTTGCGTCTTCTGCGGTTCCAGCGCCGGCGCGCGGCCGGCCTATTGCGCGGCGGCGGTTGCGTTCGGCGAGGCGCTGGCCGATGCCGGCATCGGCCTGGTCTACGGCGGCGCTTCGGTCGGCCTGATGGGCGCCGTCGCCGACGCAGCGCTGGCGCGCGGCGGCGAGGTCATCGGCGTGATGCCGCGCGCGCTCGCCGATCGCGAGCTGGCGCATCGCGGCCTGACGCAGCTGCACGTGGTCGGCTCGATGCACGAGCGCAAGGCGCTGATGGCGGAGCTGTCCGATGCCTTCGTCGCGCTGCCGGGCGGGCTCGGCACCTTCGAGGAACTGTTCGAGATCTGGACCTGGGTGCAGCTCGGTCATCACCGCAAGGCCTGCGCGATGCTCAATACCGAGGGCTACTACGACGGCCTGCTCGCCTTCCTCGACCACGCCGTCGACGAGGCGTTCATCAAGCCGCTGCATCGCGGCACGCTGCGCGTCGAGCGCGATCCGGCGGCGCTGCTCGATGCGATCCGCGCCTATATGCCGCCGCCGGCGACCGGCAAGTGGATCGGCCGCAACGAGACTTGAACGCGGGGCTGCGCCTCAGGGCTTCTGGCGCGCGGTGTTGACCACCGTCGCCGCGAGTCCGAACGGCTGATCGCCGATCAGCTCGCGCAGGCGCGTCGGCAGGTGGCGCTTGTCGAGCTGCAGCACCGAGACCTGCGCGAAACCATCCGTCGCTTCGCCGGCCCAGGTCTCGGCGATCGGCTGATCGCCGGTGCGCTTGGGGCGGATGCCGAGCGCGGCCAGACGTTCCTGCTGCGGCAGCAGGCCATGGCTGCCGGCGTCGAGCGAAGCGGTCGAGGCCTGGATCTCGACCCAGGTGTTGAGATCGAGCTGCAGCAGCGGCTCGGCCAGGCGGCGGACCAGCGGCACGGCGAGCGCGCGCTGCGCGACGCTCTGCACGGCATGGCCGGCGCGTTCGGCGAGGCGCAGCGAGCGGCCGGCCGGCGCCGGCGGCGTTGTTCCGGCGGGCGGCAGCGCCGCGCGCTCCGAGCCGTCTTGCCGCGCCTGTGCGGCGGCCAGCGCCGGCCGCAGCGCGCTCGCGAAATTGGTTTGCAGGTGCGCGCGCAGGCGCAGCCGTTCGCCGTCGGCCTGCGGCTCGGTGACCATCTGCACCTGCAGCTTCCACAGGGGTTCTTTTTCGCCGACCGGCAGCTCGGCGACGAACGCGAAATTCTCGGTGGCCGGCGCCACCGCCTGCGTCTTGTGCTTGCCGCGCCGGTTTAAGATCGCCATGGGTTTTCCTCGATGCACACTTCGAGCATGTCGACATCGTACCGGTTCCGCGTCCGCGGCCGCGTCCAGGGCGTCTTCTTCCGGCAATCGACGCGCGAACGCGCCGACGCGCTCGGTTTGTCGGGCTGGGTCGAAAACCGTCCCGACGGCAGCGTCGAGGGCCTGGCCTGCGGCGCCGCGCCGGCGCTCGATGCCTTGCGCGAATGGCTGCAGCACGGCCCGCCGCGGGCGCGCGTCGATGCGCTCGACTGGGAGCGCAGCGACGAGCCCGCGGCGGCCGGCTTCAGCGTGCGGCGCTAGGCAGCCGCCTTGGCGGCCGGCGCCAGCGCTTCGGCGAGTGCGGTGGCATTGCGCGAGACGAAGCCGTAGATCGTCAGCTGCGGGTTGGCGCCGATCGAGCTCGGGAACATCGAGCCGTCGAAGATCGACAGGTTCTCGGTCTCGTGATGGCGACCGCGGCTGTCGATCACGCAGCGCTGGCGGTCTTCGCCCATCGCGCAGCCGCCCATCAGGTGCGCCGTGACCAGGCCGGTGCGGTGCTTGCGCATCGGCAGCGCCGCGATCGCCGCGCGCGCCTCGTCCATGTTGGCGCACGGCTCGGCGTCGATGTGCGCCGGACGCACGGACTTGGCGCCCGCCGCAAACTGGATCTCCGCCATCTGCACGAAGGCATGGCGCAGGGCGTTCCACAGCGGCTCGTGCACGTCGTAGTCGAACACCGGCTGGCCGGCGTCGTCGATGCGCACGCGGCCGCCGGCCGATTGCTCGTGGAAGCCGTCGCGCATCAGCGCGATCAGCACGTTGGTGTTCGGCAGCTGCGCCATGTCCTGCGCGAGCGCGTCGCCGTAGCGCGCGAGCACGCTGCTGGCGAGCATCGGCTGCAGCGGCGGCACTTCGAGCTTGTAGCCGATGCCGCCGTCTTCCGGCCACAGGAAATGGTCGGAGTAGATCGACTGCGGCGCGCCGTGAAAGCCGTCGATCTGGCGCTCGAACACGGCGAGGCTGGCGTTGACCGGATGCACGCAGGTGCGCTGGCCGATGCGCTGATGCGGATCCGGCGCCTTCGAGCGCAGCAGCAGCGCCGGCGTGTTGATCGCGCCGCCGGCGAGCACGTAGTGCCTGGCGCGCACGTTCAGCGTGATGCCGGTCGGATGCCGCGTGTCGGCGTCGAGCGCGTGCACAGTCAGGCCGTTGACGCGGCCGCCGGCGAACTGCAGGCGGTCGGCGCGGGCGTGATGGACCAGCGTCATGCCGCGGTCGAGCGCCGCCGGGATCGTCGTCACCAGCATCGACTGCTTGGCGTTGACCGGGCAGCCGACGCCGCAGTAGCCGAGGTTCCAGCAGCCGCGCACGTTGCGCGGGATCGTCTTCCAGTGCAGACCGAGCTTCTCGCAGCCGTCGCGTAGCACGGCGTTGTTGGCGTTCGGCTCGGCCGCCCACGGCGCGACGCCGAGACGCTCTTCCATCTTCGCGAACCACGGCGCCATGTCGTCGCTGGCGGAGCTCTTCAGGCCGAAGTCGCGGGTCCAGTATTCGAGCGTCTGCGCCGGCGTGCGAATGCTGGTCGTCCAGTTGACCAGCGTGGTGCCGCCGACCGCGCGGCCCTGCAGGATCGGGATCGCGCCGTCCGAGGTCGCGCGTCCGGCGGCCTCCTGGTAGAGCTTGCTGTACGAGCTGAATTCGTCGAGCGCCTTGAAGTCGCGCGAGGTGTAGAGCGCGCCTTCTTCCAGCATCAGCACCGACAGGCCGGCCGCGCTGAGGATCTCGGCGGCGGTACCGCCGCCGGCGCCGCTGCCGACGATGACGACGTCGGCTTCCAGCGTCTCGTCGCGCGTCAGCGTCGAGGCGTCGCGAATCTTCCAGCCCTTGGCGAGGCCGTCGGTGTAAAGGTCATTGATGGCCATGGCGGGACTCAGGCGTTGAGGGCGGCGACCGCCCAGGCCGGCGGGCCCGGGTAGCGCGCCAGCGGATAGGCGACCGGCTGGCTCCAGAAGACGATGCTGCCGATCTTCGCGAGCGCGCGGAAGGCGCCGTTGAGCAGGCCCAGGCGGCTGGCGCTGAAGTTGGCGAGCAGGGCCTGCATGTCGGCCGCCGTGGCTTCCGACCACGGCTTGGCGACGCCGCCGGCGAAGCGGCGGAACGGCCCCCACTGCAGGAGGTCGAACAGCTTGCGCACTTCCTTCTGCGCTGGCGCGCCGAGCGCGTCCAGGCAGATGTCGATGCGGCGCACGCCTTCTTCGAGGGCGGCGTCGGCGACCGCCGGGTCGGCGGGCAGCGCCGAGCCGGCGACGCCGGCGACGAGCAGGCGCGCGAATGGCAGGTCGGCGGCGGTCAGCCAGCGGAAGCCGGCGGCGGCCGGCGTGGCCTGCTGGCTGCAGCCGGCGAGCTGCACGCTGGCGCCGAGCAGGGTGAAGGCGGCGGCGCTGCCGGCGCCGAGTTTGAGAAAGCCGCGGCGATCCAGCGCCGTGGCGGGCGCCCAGTCGGGGGACATCGGGACTCCTCCGTTCGGTCTTGTATTAATTGAACGATAGATCAATTCCGGCCCGCAGAGCGGACCGGAGACGCCGCGACTCTAGCGCGGCGGCATCCGGTCTGCGATTGGCCCTGGCGCCCGCGAGGTGGGCGACCGACCGTCAGAAGCGATCAGCAGCGCGAGGTGCGCGCCGCAGCAGGGCGGCGGCCGGCGCGTGCCTCAGAGACGGATCGCGCGGCCGAAGATGAAGTCGAAGTGGAAGTCGCGGGCCGCGGTCTTGGCGTTCTGGAAATCCGCCATGCGCGCGAGGCGCGTCGGCACCTTCATCAGCTTTTCCTGGGCTTCGCGCCCGGCGGCCGACAGGTTGGTCATCACGCCGATCTTCCAGAAGTCGAGTAGTTCCTCGACGATTTCCTTGTACTGGCTCGCGCAGAAGACCCCGGCGCGGCGCACGACCTCGCTCATGTCGTCGTAGCCGCGGATCGCGTGGCCCGGCATCGCGAAGTTCAGCGTCACCTTGAGCAGCGACTGCAGCGCGCGGTTCGGGTCGCGCTCGAGGATCGCGCCGAACACGGCGCGATAGAACTGGTAGTGGCGCGACTCATCACTGGCCAGATGGGCGAGCACCTTCTGCGCCATCGGCTCGATCGCCGAGCACAGGCGGCCGGCGTTGGCGTGCGAGATCTGCGTGGCCTTTTCCTGCAACGAGGTATACGCGAGCAGGCGATACGGATCCTGCTCCCAGTCCGGGTTGAAGCCGGCCTCGATGTAGCGGTACTGCAGCTTCTCGAGCGCCCCCATGTCGAACAGGCGGGCGTCGCGCACGTAGTCGCGCAGCGCGCAGCCGTGGCGATCCTCTTCGGCCGTCCACAGATTGTTCCAGTCGCTCCACGGCGTGCTGTTGCCGAGGTGCACGGCGATCAGGCGATGGAAGTGCGGCAGGCCTTCTTCGGTCAGCAGGTTCAGCGCGATGGCGACGCGGACGGTGTCCGGCAGGCCGCGCGCGGCATCGCGGATGCGGGCCAGCTCGGCGTCGGCGGCGGCGTCGAGATTGGCGTCGGCCGGCATCAGATCGTTCGGGAACCACAGGCGGCGCTTCTCGACATGCAGTGCCATCTGCTGGGCGACCACACCTTCGATCGCGACCAGGGTCTCGATTTGATCGGGAGAGCCGAAACGCGCATTGAGCGCCAAGCCAGACATCGTCAATAACTCCGGGTGATTCAATGGGAGCGGCCGCTTTGCCGGCCACGGTAAGGCGAGCTTATAAGAAATTCACATTACCCGCGACGGACCAGACTGAGGAACTCCTCGCGGGTCCGGTGATCTTCCCGGAAGCGGCCCACCATCATCGACGTGACCATCGTCGAATTCTGCTTCTGGACACCGCGCATCATCGCGCACAAATGCTGCGCCTCGATGACGACGCCGACGCCGTGCGCGCCGGTCACCGACTGGATGCAGGTGCCGATCTGCTGGGTCAGGTTCTCCTGGATCTGCAGACGGCGCGCGAACATGTCGACGATGCGCGGAATCTTCGACAGGCCGATGACCTTGCCGGCCGGCAGGTAGGCGACGTGCGCCTTGCCGATGAACGGCAGCAGATGGTGCTCGCACAGCGAGTACAGCTCGATGTCGCGGACGATCACCATTTCGTCGTTGCTCGACTCGAAGACGGCGCCGTTGACGATCTCGTTGACGTCCTGCTCGTAGCCGCGGGTCAGGAACTCCATCGCCTTGGCGGCGCGGTGCGGCGTGCGCAGCAGGCCCTCCCGCTCGGGGTTCTCGCCGATCGCTTCGATGATGGCGCGAAAGTTCTCTTCCATCGTCCCTTCCGTTATTCGTTGTAATGCGCATTATTCCACGCCTTGGCGGCGCGGCGTGCGCCTGGGGCCGTCGGCGCGGCGGGCGCGGCGCGGCGGCGGCCCGTAAAATGCGCGCATGAGCCGCAAGCGCGCCCCCGGCGAAATCCGCGATATCCCGATCGACCTGATCCGGCCCGGCAGTCAGCAGGCGCGTCGGCACTTCGACGCCGATGCGCTGCGCGAGCTGGCCGGCAGCATCAAGGAATCCGGCGTCGTGCAGCCGATCGTGCTGCGCACGCGGGTCTGGGGCTACGAGCTGCTGGCCGGCGAACGGCGCTGGCGCGCCGCGCAGCAGGCCGGGCTGCACGAGATTCCGGCGCTGATCCGCGACGACCTGTCCGACAGCGAAGCCTTCGTGCTCGGCCTGATCGAGAACCTGCAGCGCGAATCGCTGACGCCGATGGAGACCGCCGCCGGACTGAAACGCCTCGGCGAACTGTTCTCGCTCAAGCACAGCGAGATCGGCGAGCGCATCGGCAAGTCGCGCGAATACGTGACGAACTACCTGCGCCTGCTCAATCTCGCGCCCGAGGTGGCGGCGCTGGTCAACGAAGGGCATATCCTGCTCGGCCACGCCAAGGTGCTGGCCGGTGTGCCGGTGGCCGACCAGGTGCGCTATGCCGACGAGATCATCCGCCACAAGCTCACCGTGCGCGGACTCGAGCAGCGCATCGCCGCGGCGCGCGACAAGCTCGTCGTGTTCCGGCCGGGCAAGCCGAGCGACTGGCAGCGCCTCGAGCGCGAGCTCGCCGATCATCTGGCCTGCCCGGTGACGGTCAGCGCCGACAAGGCGGGCAAGGGCGAGCTGCGGGTGAAGTTCCATTCGCTTGACGAGCTCGACGGCGTATTGGCCAAGATCGGCTATGTCGCCAAGTGATCGCGGCGAGTTGTCCCCAGAGCGCGGGGAAAAGCCTGTGGATAGCCGTCGGATGAAGTGCGTGTGATGCCGATGGCGGCTGCGTTTCAAGCCGATCGGCGCTTTTTTCGGCGACCGGCGGTGCGCGGATGCCGAGTTATCGACAATGGCGCGGGATAAGCTTGTGGATAGCGCGCGGATGAAGTGGCGCAGAGCTTGCTGCGACAAGCCTGAGCTGCGGTGCCGGTGAAAAATTCAGCAGCGGCGCGGGCTTGGCGGCAAGAGTTATCGACAGCGGGGCGGGATAAGCCTGTGGATGAGTTGCGGATGGAGTGCCACCGGGCCAGCTGTGATGCGGCCTGCTGCGGGGCTGCGCAAAAAATCATCGCGCCGGCGGGCTGAACGGCAGGAGCGGCATGCAGATCGAATTGTTCCGCGACGACTATCACTTCGAGGAGCGGGTCAGCGCCAAGGCGCGCAGCATCCGTCTCGAAGTGCGGCCGGACCGTCGCGTGGTGCTCGTCTACCCGCGCTGGACGCCGCGCGCCGAGGCCCTGGCTTTCCTGCGCTCGCGCGAGCGCTGGGTGCGCGAGAAGCTGGCCGAGATGGCGCAGCTCGCCGCCGCCCGGCCGCTGCCGCAACAGCTGCGCTGGGACGGCAGCGATCTGCTCCAGCTGCGCGGCCGCGAGCTGGCGGTGCGCGTCGAGCCGGCGCGCCTGCGCAGCGTCAACGTGCGTTTCGAGCCCGAGCGCATCGTCGTGTTCGCGCCGCCGGCGCTGCGCGAGACGCCACGCAAGCTGGAGGCGGCGCTGCGCCAGGCGCTCGCGCATCAGGCGCGGCTGGACGCAGTGCGCCTGCTCGAGGACGGCGCCGCTCCGCTCGGCGTGCGCTACCGCGAGCTGCGCATCAACGATCCGCAGACGCTGTGGGGCAGCTGCAATCCGGGCGCGGTGATCTGCCTGTCGTGGCGCCTGGTGATGGCGCCGCCCGAAGTGTTCCGCTACGTCGCGGTGCACGAGCTCTGCCATCTGGTCCATCTCGATCACTCGGCGCGGTTCTGGAACCTGGTGGGGCGGCAGATGCCCGATTACGAAACGCACAAGCGCTGGCTGCGCGACCACGGCCACCAGCTGCACGGCTGGCTGCCGCGGCGCAAGGCTTGAGTGCGCCCCGCGCAGGGGCTATCGTCGGCTCACAAACGCCACTGCGCGTCGGGCGGATCGAGGAGAGCGATATGGCCACGCTGGAAAAAGTCAGCGTCCGCGACTACATGAGCACGCGGCTGATGAGCTTCACCCCCGAGATGGAGGTGATGAACGCTGTGCACCAGCTGGTCAAGAGCGGTCACTCCGGCGCGCCTGTGGTCGATGCGCAGGGCACGCTGGTCGGCATGCTGTCGGAGCGCGACTGCCTGCAGATCGCGATGGTTGCCGCGCAGGACACCTGCGTCGCCGGCCCGGTCAGCCAGTACATGAGTACCAAGGTCGAGACCGTCAGCTCGGACATGAGCCTCGCGCAGCTGGCGGGCTTGTTCATCAGCAACCGCCACTTCCGCCGCTACCCGGTGGTCGACGGCGGCAAGCTGGTTGGGCAGATCTCGCGTTCCGACGTGCTGCGCGCGATCAGCCACTGCTGCTGAGGCGGCGCGCGCCGCTCAGGGCGTGCAGGGCCCCATGTAGCGGCCGTTGATCTTCTGCGTCATCTCGATCGGGGCGCCGCTGCGGTCCTTGCCGGTGACGTGGGTCGTCGAGGTCATCGTTCCGCCGCTGTAGGTCGCGGTGCCCGTCGCATTCATCTTGCCGTGCGGCGAATCGCAGACCGAGGCCCACTCGACGGTGTTGCCGCGGCGATCCATGCGCGTGATCTTGCAGTGCTCGCCGCTCTGGTCGTTGCGCGGGACCAGGTCCGCCTGCGTCAGGCAATGCTCGTAGTTCATCGTCATGCCGCCCGCGCCCATCTGCGGCAGTGCCATGCCGGGCGGCAGCTTCGAGGCATCGACTTTCGGCATCGCGGGCATGTTCGGCATTTCCATGGTCATGGTGTAGGCCCAGCGGCCCTCGCGAATGTCCTCGGCCTGCGCGCCAAAAGTCGCGGCCAGCAGCAGGCCGGCGAGCGCCGGTGCGATCGTCTTCATGGTCGGTTTCTCCGGTGCCGGCTTTACTTGAACAGCTTGTTGAAGACCTTGTCGAGCGCCTTGTCGACGGCCTCGTCGGTCTTTTCGTCGACCTTGTTGTCGACGCGCTGGGTGACGCGGTCGGTCTGGCGCTCGACCTTGCCGCCGGCGTAGTCACCGGCCGCGTCGGCGGCCTGGTGGCCGGCGTCTGCTTCCCCGGCCGGCGGTTCGGCGGCGAGCGCGCTGCCGAACAGCAGGGCGGCGGTCACGGCGAGATAGGCAGGCTGGTTCATGGTTCTCCCCCAAGATGTCGTGGTGCAAGACGGCGCATGGTCGAAGAATCGCCGATCGCCAACCGAGACCTGGGTAGCAACGCGGCGGCGGGTTCGTGCGCCAGTCCACACCCGGCCTGCCGGCAGTCGCCAGGACGCGGGCAATAAAAAAGGGCTCTCTCGGGGGGGTGAGAGAGCCCTCGGGGCGCCCTGCGGGGGGATGCAGGGCTGGGGGGACTATTCAGCAGGGCGACGACGATCTGGTTCGTGTCGCGCTGGCCCGGATGTCCTTGCGGTCCGATCCGGCCGTGACATGCAGACTACGGGCCCGCGCTGAATTGCAGATGAACGGGTGTCAGCCCTGCCGGCGCAGCCGCCCGGTTTTCTTCAGGTGGATCAGCAGCAGCGAGACCGCGGCCGGTGTGACGCCGGAAATGCGGCCGGCCTGCGCGACGGTTTCCGGGCGATGCTCGACGAGCTTGGCGCGGACTTCGTTGGAGAGGCCGATGACGCTGTGATAATCGAGATCGACCGGCAGCGGCGCCGCCTCGTAGCGCTGCACGCGCTCGATCTCCAGCTGCTGGCGATCGATGTAGCCCGCGTACTTGGCCTGGATCTCGACCTGTTCGGCGACCTGCGGATCGATGTCGGCCGGCGCCAGCCCCTGCGCCTGCAGGAAGGCATAGTCGCCTTCGGGCCGGCGCAGCAGGTCGGTGCCCGACAGGCCGCTGTCGCTCGGGGCCGGCCCGAAGCGCTCGACCAGCGCGGCCTGCGCGAGTTGCGCCGGCTTCAGCCACAGCGCATCGAGCCGTGCGCGCTCGCGCTCGATCGCCTCGCGCTTGCGCGCGAACGCGTCCCAGCGCTCATCGTCGACCACGCCCAGCTCCCGGCCGAGCGGCGTCAGGCGCAGGTCGGCATTGTCCTCGCGCAGCAGCAGGCGGTGCTCGGCGCGCGAGGTGAACATGCGATACGGCTCGTTGGTGCCGCGCGTGATGAGGTCGTCGACGAGCACGCCGATGTAGGCCTCGTGGCGCTGCGGCGTCCACGGCTCGCAACCCTGCACCTGCCGCGCGGCATTGAGGCCGGCGAGCAGGCCCTGTGCGGCGGCTTCCTCGTAGCCGGTCGTGCCGTTGATCTGGCCGGCGAAGTACAGGCCGGCGATGACCTTGGTCTCCAGCGAGCGCTTGAGGTCGCGCGGATCGAAGTAGTCGTACTCGATCGCGTAGCCCGGCCGCGTGATGCGTGCCTGCTCGAGGCCGCGGATGCTGCGCACGAAGCGTTCCTGGATGTCATACGGCAGCGAGGTCGAGATGCCGTTCGGGTAGATCTCGCGCGTGTTCAGGCCTTCCGGTTCGAGGAAGATCTGATGGCTGTCCTTGTCCTGGAAGCGGTTGACCTTGTCCTCGACGCTCGGGCAGTAGCGCGGGCCGACGCCCTCGATGACGCCGGTGAACATCGGCGAGCGGTCGAAGCCGCTGCGGATGATCTCGTGCGTCTGCGCGTTGGTATGCGTCAGATGGCAGGGCACCTGACGCGGATGCTCGGCGCGCGAGCCGAGGAACGAGAACACCGGCGTCGGCTCGTCGCCCGGCTGCGGCACCAGAAGATCCCAGGCGATCGTGCGCCCATCGAGGCGCGGCGGCGTGCCGGTCTTCAGCCGGCCGACGCGCGGGTGCAGTTCGCGCAGGCGTGCGGCCAGCGCGTTGCTCGGCGGATCGCCGGCGCGGCCGCCCTGGTGGTTGGCCAGCCCGACGTGGATGCGGCCGGCGAGGAAGGTGCCGGTCGTCAGCACCACGGCCGGCGCGTAGAACTTCAGGCCGAGGCGCGTGACGATGCCGCGCACCGCGCCGCCTTCGACGATGAGGTCCTCGACTTCCTGCTGGAACAGCGACAGGTTCGGCTGGTTCTCGAGCGCCTCGCGCACGACCCATTTGTAGAGCATGCGGTCGGCCTGCGCGCGCGTCGCGCGCACTGCCGGACCTTTCGAGGCATTGAGGATGCGGAACTGGATGCCGGCGCGGTCGGCGGCGCGCGCCATCAGGCCGCCCAGCGCGTCGACTTCCTTGACCAGATGGCCCTTGCCGATGCCGCCGATCGCCGGATTGCAGGACATCTGTCCGAGCGTTTCGATCGACTGCGTGACGAGCAGGGTGCGGCAGCCCATGCGCGCCGGGGCGAGCGCGGCCTCGGTGCCGGCGTGGCCGCCGCCGATGACGATGACGTCGAAATGATGCAGGTCCGACATGGGCTGATTCGGCTGGTTCCGCGGGGCGCGGATTCTACGCCAAAGCCGTCGGCGCGGCTAAAAAATGCTCAGGGCAGCGGCGCCAGATCCGGCTCGACGAAATCCTGGCGGGCCGCTGCGCTGCCGAGCCGCTGTGCCGAGTAGTGCCGAGCGACGAGGCTGCGCGCCTCGCCGAACAGTTCGGGATGGGCGGCGGCGAAGGTGTCCCAGTCGGCCTGCGGCATCTGCCGGCGGCGGGCTTCGATCAGGCGCAGCAGGGCGATCGTCAGCGTGTGGTGGTACTTGGTTTCGGCGCCCAGCGCCGCGACATAGCCGCGCAACAGCGCCACGAAGCGCTGCTCGGCCGCGGCGCGATCGGGGGCCTGCTGCAGGCATTGCCAAGCGGCCTCGACGTGGCGGACATGATCGAACGCCGCTGGTGGCAGCGAGCCGTCGGCCAGCTGTTCCAGCAGGCCGCGGTCGTCGGCCGGCATGGCTTAGAACGCGAGGCGTCCGCTCAGCATTTCCCACCACATGCGCCAGTCGCCCATGAAGGAATAGAACGGATGCTTGAAGGTGGCCGGCCGGTTCTTTTCGAAGAAGAAGTGGCCGACCCAGGCGAAACCGTAGCCGAGCACCAGCGCCAGCGGCAGATACCACCACAGGCCCTTGATCGCGGCGAACAGCACGCAGGCCAGCGCCAGGCTGCTGCCGGTGAAGTGCAGGCGCCGTGCGGTCTGGTTCGAGTGTTCGGTCAGATAGAACGCGTAGAAATCGGAGAACGTCTTGTACTGCGCGACAGCCATGTCCCACCCCCGTGACGAGAGTTCGAGTATAGGCGGCCCGCGTGACGCCGCGCAGCCACGGCTTCGCCGCTATGCTTGTCGGACGACGACGATACGGAGTGCTCGTGAGGCGACGCGACAGTGAACCCCTGCGGGAGCTCGGCTGGCGGGAGTGGCTTGCGTTGCCCGAACTCGGCGTGGCGCGGATCAAGGCCAAGGTCGACACCGGCGCGCGCTCCTCGGCGCTGTACGCCTCGGCGATCGAGACCTTGCCGGACGGGCGCGTGCGCTTCGCGCTGCGGCCGCTGCAGAACTCCGGCCGCGAGCAGTGGTGCGAGGCGCAGCTGATCGACCGTCGCTGGGTCACCGATTCGGGCGGCCGCCGCGAGTTGCGGCCGTTCATCCGCACCGAGGCCGTGCTCGGCGGCGAGCGTTGGCCGATCGAGATCTCGCTGTCGGCCCGCGACAGCATGCGCTTCCGCATGCTGCTCGGCCGAACCGCGATCGCCGGGCGCTTCACGGTCGATCCGGCGGCCAGCTACGTGCAGGGGCGCCGCGTCGCGAAGGAGCACGCATGAAGATCGCCCTGCTGTCGCGCAACCGCCGTCTGTACTCGACGCGGCGTCTGATCGAGGCGGCCGAGGCGCGCGGCCACAAGGTCCAGGTCATCGACGTGCTGCGCTGCTACATGAACATCCAGCCGGGACGGCCGGAGATCTGGTATCGCGGCCGGCGGCTCGAGGGCTTCGACGCGGTGATTCCGCGCATCGGTGCGTCGGTGACGTTCTACGGCACGGCGGTCGTGCGCCAGTTCGAGATGCAGGGCGTCTACACCCTCAACGAATCGGTCGCGATCACCCGCGCCCGCGACAAGCTGCGCGCGCTGCAGCTGCTCGCGCGCAAGGGTGTCGGCCTGCCGCGCACCGGCTTTGCCCATGCGCCGGACGACACCGAGGGCCTGATGAAGCTGGTCGGCGGCGCGCCGATGGTCATCAAGCTGATCGAGGGCACGCAGGGGCAGGGCGTGGTGCTGGCCGAGACCGACAACGCCGCCGCCTCGGTGATCGAGGCTTTTCGCGGGCTCGACGCCTACTTTCTGGTCCAGGAGTTCGTCGGCGAGGCCAACGGCAGCGACATCCGCTGCTTCGTCGTCGGCGGCGAGGTGATCGCGGCGATGCAGCGTACCGCCTGCGCCGGCGAGTTCCGCTCGAACCTGCACCGCGGCGGCAGCGCGGCGCCGGTCGAGATCAGCGCCGCCGAGCGGCGCACGGCATTGCGCGCCGCCAAGATCATGGGGCTCAACGTCGCCGGCGTCGATCTGCTGCGCTCGAAGTCCGGACCGATGGTGATGGAGGTGAACTCCTCGCCGGGTCTCGAGGGCATCGAGGCGGCCTCCGGCATCGACATCGCCGACGCGATCATCCGCCTGGTCGAGGCGCGTGCCCGGCCCGGCAGGACGGGCACGCAGGGCCGCGGCTGATGGCCGGGACGGGCCGCAGCCGGGCAGGTAGGGCGCCCGGCCGGCGTGGCGTCTCTATAAAAGGTGTGGCATGGCGATAAAAAGGCAGCGTCGCGCCGGCGACGGCTTCGAACTGGGCGGGCAGCAGATCGCGCCCGGCGAGGCGCGCGTCGTCGAGCTGCCGGTCGCCAATCTCTATACGCATACCCCGGTGACGCTGCCGGTGCGCGTGCTGCGCGGCCGCGAGCCGGGGCCGACGCTGTTCATCAGCGCCGCGCTGCATGGCGACGAGATCATCGGCGTCGAGATCATCCGGCGCCTGCTGCTGCAGCGGGCGCTCAAGCGCCTGCGCGGCACGCTGCTGGCGGTGCCGGTCGTCAACACGCTGGCCTTCCTGCACCAGTCGCGCTACCTGCCGGACCGCCGCGATCTCAATCGCAGCTTTCCGGGCAGCGAGAAGGGATCGCTGGCGGCGCGGCTCGCGCATCTGTTCCTGAAGGAGATCGTCGGCCGCGCGCAGTACGGGGTCGACCTGCACACCGGCGCGATTCACCGCCCGAACCTGCCGCATATCCGCGGCGATCTCGGCAACCCGGAGATCCTGCGGCTGGCGCAGGCCTTCGGTGTGCCGCTGGTGCTGAATTCGCCGCCGACCGCCGGCACGCTGCGCCATTACACGACCGAGCGCGGCATTCCGGTGCTGCTGTACGAGGCCGGCGAGGCGCTGCGCTTCGACGAGCTGGCGATCCGGACCGGCGTGCGCGGCCTGCTCAACGTGCTCAAGGCGCTGGGCATGCTGCCGGCCGACGGCCGGCCGGACCGCATGCCGGCGCCGGTCGTCGCTCGCGCCAGCAGCTGGGTGCGGGCGCCGGCCAGCGGCGTGCTGCGCGCCCAGGTGGCGCTCGGCGAGGAGGTGCGCAAGGGTCAGGTGCTCGGGGTGATCGGCGATCCGCTCGGCACCAGCGAGGTGGCGGTGCTGGCCACGGCGCATGGCGTGGTCGTCGGTCGCGCGGCGCTGCCGCTGGTCTATGAAGGCGACGCCCTGTTCCACCTGGCGCGCTTCGATGCGCCGGAAACCGCTGCCGGCGTTGCGCGCAACATCCGCAACGCGCGCCGCGTGCTCAAGCGCAGCCGGCGCAACCAGCCCCGCGTGGTCTGATCTCCGGTCGGTGCCGCGGGGGGATCTTCCCCCCAGTCAATTCGAATCGTTTCCCGATCTGGCTGCAAAAACGTTGTACGGAGCGCCGGGCTACGTCGTTCAAGCCGTTGATTTCGGCTTATGAACGGTCGGAATTGTGCGGCCAGTCATATACAATTCCGCCACTTTACGCGGGCGCAACCCGGCAACGACGCCATTGCGCCCATCTGGATGGCACTCAAGAGGCTTGCGATGGCTCCCATCAGCGCGTGGTCCGCTCAAACCTGGTCCCTGATCGTCTACGTGGTCGCGGTCATCGGTCTGGTGGCGCTGATGCTGGGCCTGTCCTGGGTGCTGGGCGGACGCGACTGGGGCCGCGCCAAGAACGAACCGTTCGAGTCCGGCGTGCTCGGCCAGGGCGGCGCGCGCCTGCGTCTGTCGGCCAAGTTCTATCTGGTCGCGATGTTCTTCGTGATCTTCGACGTCGAAGCCTTGTTCCTCTATGCCTGGGCCGTTTCCCTCAAGGAAGCCGGCTGGGCCGGCTTCGCCGAGGCTTTCATTTTCATCTTCATCCTGACCGCCAGCCTCGTCTATTTGTGGAAGATCGGTGCGCTCGAGTGGGCGCCGGCCTCCCGCGCGAAACTGGCCAAGGAACGGCAGGCCGAGCGGCCGACGCCACCCTCGCGCTGACCTAAGCCGCCAGCCTACGCAGAGCAAGCAGCCATGGAATACACACTCACGCGAATCGACCCGAACGCGCAGCGCTACCCGATGCAGGAGCGCGAGAAAGTGCGCGATCCGCTCGAGGAGCAGGTCGAGAAGAACGTCTTTCTGGGCACGCTGGAAGGCGCGCTGCACGGCGTCGTCAACTGGGGACGCAAGAACTCGATCTGGCCGTACAACTTCGGCCTGTCGTGTTGCTACGTCGAGATGGCGACCGCCTTCACGCCGACGCACGATCTCGCCCGCTTCGGCGCCGAGGTCATCCGCGCTTCGCCGCGCCAGGCCGACCTGATGGTCATCGCCGGCACCTGCTTCATGAAGATGGCGCCGGTCGTGCAGCGTCTCTATGAGCAGATGCTGGAGCCGAAGTGGGTCATCAGCATGGGCTCCTGCGCCAATTCCGGCGGCATGTACGACATCTATTCGGTGGTGCAGGGCGTCGACAAGTTCCTGCCGGTCGACGTTTACATCCCCGGCTGCCCGCCGCGTCCCGAGGCCTTTCTGCAGGCGCTGAACCTGCTGCAGGACTCGATCGGCAAGGAGCGCCGCCCGCTGTCGTGGGTGGTCGGCGACCAGGGCGTCTACAAGGCCGAGTTCCCGTCGCGGCGCGAGACGCTGCGCCCGGAGCGCAGCGCGCAGACGACGCTGCGCACGCCGGACCAGGTCTGAGGAAAGGCGATGGCAGACGACGTCCCGCACGCCGCGCCGGG
Source organism: Solimonas variicoloris DSM 15731 (assembly GCF_000382285.1). Classification (GTDB taxonomy): domain Bacteria; phylum Pseudomonadota; class Gammaproteobacteria; order Nevskiales; family Nevskiaceae; genus Solimonas; species Solimonas variicoloris. The sequence goes on from NZ_KB907939.1 coordinate 32,095, forward strand.
CCTCGATAACGAGGTCCTGCGCGAGCTCTACGCCCGCTTCGGTGCCGACGCTTTCGTCGCGCAGCAGACGAAGGACGGCATGCCGACCCTGTGGGTCGGCGCCGAGCGCATCATCGAGGTGCTGCGCTTCCTGAAGGGCAGCATCGCCAAGCCGTACAAGACGCTGTACGACCTGACCGCGGTCGACGAGCGCCTGCGCAAGAACCGCCAGGGCCTGCCGCCGGCTGATTTCACGGTCGTCTACCAGCTGCTGTCGGTGGAGCGCGACATGACGCGCGCCGGCACGCCGGACCTGCGCCTCAAGGTCGCGCTGCACGGCGAGTTCCCGCACCTGCCGACGGCGACCGCGGTCTACGCCAACGCCAACTGGTACGAGCGCGAGGTCTGGGACCTGTTCGGCATCGTCTTCGACGGCCATCCGAACCTGCGTCGCATCCTGCTGCCGCCGCGCTGGGTCGGTCATCCGCTGCGCAAGGAGCACCCGGCGCGCGCCACCGAGTTCGATCCGTTCGTGCTCGACCAGATGCGCCAGGATCTCGATCAGGAAGCGCTGCTCTTCAAGCCCGAGGAATGGGGCATGAAGAAGGGCACGGAGAACGAGGACTACATGTTCCTCAACTTCGGCCCGAACCATCCCGCCGCGCACGGTGCGTTCCGCATCGTGCTGCAGATGGACGGCGAGGAGATCGTCGACTGCGTGCCGGACATCGGCTACCACCATCGCGGCGCCGAGAAGATGGGCGAGCGCCAGTCCTGGCATTCGTACATTCCGTACACCGATCGCATCGACTATCTCGGCGGGGTGATGAACAACCTGCCGTACGTGATGACGGTCGAGAAGCTCGCCGGCATCCAGGTGCCGCCGCGCGCGCAGACCGTGCGCATCATGATGTCGGAGTTCTTCCGCATCACCTCGCACCTGCTGTTCTACGGCACCTTCCTGCAGGACGTCGGCGCGATGTCGCCGGTGTTCTACGCCTTCGTCGACCGCCAGAAGGCCTACGATGTCATCGAGGCCGTCACCGGCTTCCGCATGCATCCGGCGTGGTTCCGCATCGGCGGTCTGGCGCACGACCTGCCGCAGGGCTGGGAGCGTCTGGTCCGCGAGTTCGTCGACTACCTGCCGAAGCGTCTCGACGACTACCAGAAGGCGGCGGTCGAGAACAGCCTGGTCATCGCCCGTACGCGCGACGTCGCGGCCTACACCACGGCCGAAGCGCTCGAGTGGGGTACGACCGGCGGCGGTCTGCGCGCCACCGGCCTCGGTTACGACCTGCGCAAGGCGCGCCCGTACTGCGGCTACGAGAACTTCGACTTCGAGGTGCCGACCGGCTCGCGCGGCGACGCGTACGACCGCCTGGTGCTGCGCGTCGAGGAGATGCGCCAGTCGGTGCGCATCATCAAGCAGTGCCTCGAGAACATGCCGTCGGGCCCGTACAAGGCGGATCACCCGCTGACGACGCCGCCGCCGAAGGACCGCACGCTCAAGGACATCGAAACGCTGATCACGCACTTCCTGCAGGTGTCGTGGGGACCGGTGATCCCGGCCGGCGAGGCATGCACCATGGTCGAGGCGACCAAGGGCATCAACAGCTACTACCTGACGTCGGACGGCAGCACGATGAGCTACCGCACGCGCATTCGCACGCCGAGCTACGCGCATCTGCAGCAGATCCCGAGCGCGATCCGCGGCGAGATGATCGCCGACCTGGTCGTGTACGTCGCGTCGATCGACTTCGTCATGGCCGACGTGGATCGTTAAGTTATGAGCGATACCGTCATCAAAGATACCGTCATCAAGCTGGCCGATCTGGTCGGCAAGCCGGCTGCCAAGCCCGAGCCGTTCGTGCTGTCCGACGCGGAAAAGCACGAGATCGAGCACGAGCTGACGCACTTCCCGGACGGCCGCGCCGCCAGCATCGAGGCGCTGAAGATCGTCCAGAAGCACCGCGGCTGGGTGCCCGACGCGGCGCTCGAGCCGGTCGCGCAGCTGATCGGCATCACCGCCGCCGAGCTCGAAGGCGTCGCCACGTTCTATTCGCAGATCTACCGCAAGCCGGTCGGCCGCCATGTCGTGAAGGTCTGCGACAGCATCACCTGCTTCCTGGTCGGCTTCGAGGAGATCAAGGCCGCGCTCGAGCAGCAGCTCGGCATCGGCTTCGGCCAGACCACCGCCGACGGCCGCTTCACGCTGCTGCCGATCTGCTGCATCGGCGCCTGCGACAAGGGCCCGGCGCTGATGGTCGACGACGATCTGCATTACGACCTGACGCCGCAGAATCTGGCCACGGTCCTGGAGGCGTACAAGTGAGCGATTACGCCCAAATCGAAAAGGAACTGCTCGTCCGTCCGCTGACGGCGCGCATCAACGCCAGGCTGTCGGTCGACATCGCTTCGTACGAGGCGACCGGCGGCTACCGCGCGATCCGTCAGGCGATCAAGGACCTGTCGCCGGCCGACGTACAGACGCGCGTCAAGGATTCGAACCTGCGCGGCCGCGGCGGCGCCGGCTTTCCGACCGGCGTGAAGTGGGGCCTGGTGCCGATGGGCCCGGACGCCGGCAGCAAGTATCTCGTCTGCAACGCCGACGAGATGGAGCCGAACACCTTCAAGGACCGCCTCCTGATGGAGGACGCGCCGCACCAGCTGATCGAAGGCATGCTGGTCGCCGCGTACGCGATCCAGGCCACCGCCGGCTACATCTTCCTGCGCGGCGAGTACGTGAAGTCCGCGCAGCGCCTCAACGCGGCGCTCGCCGAGGCGCGCGCCGCCGGCCTGCTCGGCGACAACATTCTTGGTTCGGGCTGGAGCTTCACGCTCATCGTCCACACCGGCGCCGGCCGCTACATCTGCGGCGAGGAAACGGCGCTGATCAATTCGCTGGAAGGCCGCCGCGCCAATCCGCGCGCCAAGCCACCGTTCCCGCAGATCGCCGGCGCCTGGGGCCGGCCGACCGTCGTCAACAACGTCGAGTCGCTGTCGAACCTGGCACACATCGTCAACAACGGCGCCGACTGGTTCAAAGGCCTGTCGCAGGGCAAGTCCAAGGACGGCGGCACCAAGCTCTACGGCGCCAGCGGTCGCGTCAAGCGCGGCGGCATCTACGAGTTGCCGATCGGCACCAGCGCGCGCGAGATCCTCGAAGAGCATGCCGGCGGCATGCGCGACGGCTACACGCTGAAGTGCTGGCTGCCCGGCGGCGCCTCGACCGACTTCCTGATGCCCGAGCATCTGGACCTGGCGATGGACTTCGACACCATCGCCAAGGCCGGCTCGCGCATGGGCACCGGCCTGATTCTCGCGCTCGACCAGACCCACAACATGGTCTCGGCGGTGCGCAACCTCGAGGAATTCTTCGCGCGCGAGTCCTGCGGCTGGTGCACGCCGTGCCGCGACGGCCTGCCGTGGAGCGTGAAGATGCTGCGCGCGCTCGAGGAAGGCCGCGGCAGCGCCGAGGACCTCGTCCAGCTGCAGAAGCTGACGCGCCTGCTCGGTCCCGGCAAGACCTTCTGCGCGCACGCGCCCGGCGCGATGGAGCCGCTGCAGTCGGCGCTGAAGTTCTTCCGCTCCGAATTCGAAGCCGGCATCGCCCAGACGCCGGCCCCTGCCGCAGCCGGGGCGCCCGTCGCCGCCGGCGCAGCCAGTGCCAAGGTCGCATAAGCTCTCATGGCCACGATTCACGTAGACGGCAAGCAGTACGAGGTCAACGGCGCCGACAACCTGTTGCAGGCCTGCCTCAACCTCGGACTCGATATCCCGTATTTCTGCTGGCACCCGGCGCTCGGCAGCGTCGGCGCCTGTCGCCAGTGCGCGGTCAAGGCGTTCCGCGACGAGAACGACAAGCAGGGCCGCATCGTCATGTCGTGCATGACGCCGGCTTCGAATGGCACTTTCATCTCGATCGACGACGACGAGGCCAAGCAGTTCCGCGAGGCGATCGTCGAGTTCCTGATGACCAACCACCCGCACGACTGTCCGGTCTGCGAGGAAGGCGGGCACTGCCACCTGCAGGACATGACGGTGATGACCGGCCACCACAGCCGCTCGTACCGTTTCGAGAAGCGCACGCACCTGAATCAGGAACTCGGGCCGTTCATCGGCCACGAGATGAACCGCTGCATCTCGTGCTACCGCTGCGTCCGTTATTACAAGGACTACGCCGGCGGCACCGATCTTGGCGTCTACGGCGCGGCCGCCAACGTCTACTTCGGCCGCGCCGAGGAAGGCACGCTGGAGTCGGAGTTCTCCGGCAACCTGACCGAGGTCTGCCCGACCGGCGTGTTCACCGACAAGACCCACAGCGAGCGCTACAACCGCAAGTGGGACATGCAGTACGCGCCGAGCATCTGCGAGAGCTGCGCGGTCGGCTGCAACCTGTCGCCGGGCGAGCGCTACGGCGAGATCCGCCGCGTCGAGAACCGCTACAACGGCGAGCTGAACGGCTACTTCCTCTGCGATCGCGGCCGCTTCGGTTACGGCTACACCAATCGCAAGGACCGTCCGCGCCAGCCGCTGGTGCAGGGCGAGGTGGTGACGCGCGAGACCGCGATCGCCGCCGCCGCCGCCGCGCTCAAGGGTGCCGGCAAGCTCATCGGCATCGGCTCGCCGCGCGCGTCGGTCGAAGCCAACTTCGCGCTGCGCGGTCTGGTCGGCGCCGAGAGCTTCCATGACGGACATGCGCTCGGCCATGGCGAACTGGTGCAGCTGGCGCTGAACATCGTCCGCAACGGCCCGGCGCGGACGGCGACGATCAGCGAGATCGAGGATGCCGACGCCGTGCTGGTGCTCGGCGAGGACGTCACCGCCACGGCGCCGCGCTTCGCGCTGGCGATCCGTCAGGCCGCGCGCGGCAAGGGCAAGGCGCTGGCCGCCGAAAAGAAAGTCTCCGAGTGGCAGACGATCGCGCTGTCCGATCTGCTGCAGCGCGACAGCTATCCGGTCTACCTCGCCAGCGTCGACAGCACCCGCCTCGACGACGTTGCGCGTGCCACCTACCGCGCCGCGCCGGAAGATCTGGCCCGCCTCGGCTTCGCCGTTGCGCATGCGCTCGATGCCGCCGCGCCGGCCGTCGTCGGCCTCGACGCCGCAACGGCCGAGCTGGCGCAGGCGATCGCCGCGGCGCTCGGCCAGGCCAAGCGTCCGCTGGTCGTCTCGGGCACCGGCGCCGGTTCGGCGGCCGTGCTGCAGGCGGCGGCCAACGTCGCTTGGGCGCTGAAGGCGAAGAACGAGAATGCCGGTCTGGCGCTGGCGCTGCCGGAAGCCAACAGCTTCGGCCTCGCGCTGCTCGAACCGCAGCCGCTCGATGCGGCGCTGTCCGCCATCGAGCGCGGCGCGGTCGACACGCTGGTCGTGCTCGAGAACGATCTGTACCGGCGCGCGCCGAAGGCTCGCGTCGACGCCGTGCTGGCCAAGCTCAAGAACCTGATCGTCATCGACCACCAGGTCACGCCGACCGCCGACAAGGCCCAGGTCGTGCTGCCGGCGGCGACGGTGTTCGAGGGCGACGGCACGCTGGTCAACTACGAAGGCCGCGCGCAGCGCTACTTCCAGGTCTTCGACCCGACCTATTACGACAGCAAGATCGGCCTGATCGAGTCCTGGCGCTGGCTGGCGACGCTCGAGCATGCGTCCGGCTGGAAGATCCTCGACGACATCGTGCTGGCCTGCGCGCAGGCTTTCCCGGCGCTGGCCGGCATCGTCGGGGCGGCGCCGAACGCGGCGTTCCGCATCGACGGCCTGAAGATCGCGCGCGAACCGCACCGCTACTCGGGCCGCACCGCGATGCGCGCCAACCAGAGCGTGCACGAGCCGCGTCAGCCACAGGACCCGGACACCGCGCTGAGCTTCTCGATGGAAGGCTACAACGGCGTCGGCAGTCTCGACCGCCCGTCGGAGCTGACGCCGTACGCCTGGTCGCCGGGCTGGAACAGCCCCTCGGCCTGGAACAAGTTCCAGCAGGAAATCGGCGGCGCGCTGCGCGGCGGCGATCCGGGCCTGCAGCTGTTCGCCGGCGGCAGCCCGCAGCCGTACTTCGGCGAGGTGCCGGCGGCGTTCGCGCCGCGCGGCGATGCCTACCGCGTGCTGGCGCTGAACCTGCATTTCGGCGGCGAAGAGCTGTCGTCGCGCGCCGAGCCGATCGTCAAGCGCGCCTCGCCGGCCTTCGTCGCGATCGCTCGCGCCGACGCCGCGCGGGCCGGCGTCAACGGCCACGCGACGGTTGCGATCGACGGCCAGCTCGTGCAGTTGCCGACCTTCGTCAGCGACACGCTGCCGGCCGGCACGATCGGTCTGCCGGCGGGTTTCGCCGGCGTGCCGTTCATCGCGCCGGGCGCGATGGCGACCGTGACGGGAGCCTGAGCATGGACGCCATTGCCAACTGGTTCGCCGCGCATCCGCAGTTCACTGCGGCGCTGATCGCCTGCATCAAGGCCGTCGTCATCCTGCTCGCGACCGTGATCGTCGCGGCCTGGATGATCTGGCTTGAGCGTCGCCTGCTCGGCCTCTGGCAGGACCGCTACGGGCCGAACCGCATCGGTCCGTTCGGCCTCGGCCAGGTCATCGCCGACATGATCAAGATCTTCTTCAAGGAAGACTGGATCCCGCCGTTCGTCGACAAGTTCACGTTCATCCTCGCCCCGGCGATCGCGATGGGCCTGATGCTGCTGATGTTCGCGCTGATCCCGGTGACGCCGACCTGGGGCGTCGCCGACTTCAACGTCGGCATCCTGTTGTTCCTGGCGCTCGCCGGCCTCGAGGTCTACGCGGTGATGCTCGGCGGCTGGTCGAGCAACAGCAAGTACGCGCTGCTCGGCGGCCTGCGCGTGACCGCGCAGACGGTCTCGTACGAAGTGTTCATGGGCATTTCGCTGATGGGCATCGTCATGCTGGCCGGCAGTTTCGACCTGCGTCAGGTCGTCGAGTACCAGGCCCAGAACGGCTGGAACATCGTCCCGCAGTTCTTCGGCTTCTGCGCCTTCGTGATCGCCGCGATCGCGGTCGTGCACCGCACGCCGTTCGATCTGCCGGAAGCCGAGTCCGAACTGGCCGCCGGCTTCCACACCGAGTACTCGGGCATGAAGTTCGGCATGTTCTTCGTCGGCGAGTACGTCGGCATCGTGCTGGTCTCGGCCATCACCGTGGTGCTGTTCTTCGGCGGCTGGAGCGGTCCGGGCGTCGCCAGCCATGCCTGGCTGGCGTTTCCGTGGTTCGCGCTCAAGTGCCTGTTCTTCATGTCCGGCTTCATCCTGCTGCGCGCGTCGCTGCCGCGTCCGCGCTACGACCAGATGATGGCCGTCGGCTGGAAGGTCTGCCTGCCGCTGTCCCTGATCAATCTGCTCGGCACGGCCGCGGTCGTGCTCGCCGGGCAAGGAAGCTGATATGGCCGAGACCATCGCCAAGACCAATTCGGAGCGCGGCGCGTTCGGCGCGCTCAAGGGCCTGCTGTGGGGCATCTACACGCAGCTGCGCAGCATCTGGATGATCTTTTCGCACTCGTGGCACAAGCGCGACGTCATTGCGTATCCGGAAGTGAAGCCGTACCTGCCGCCGCGCTACCGCGGCCGCATCGTGTTGACGCGCGATCCGGACGGCGAGGAGCGCTGCGTCGCCTGCAACCTCTGCGCGGTCGCCTGTCCGGTCGGCTGCATTTCGCTGCAGAAGGCGGAGAAGGAAGACGGCCGCTGGTATCCGGAGTGGTTCCGCATCAACTTCTCGCGCTGCATTTTCTGCGGCCTGTGCGAGGAAGCCTGCCCGACCACCGCGATCCAGCTGACGCCGGATTTCGAGCTCGCCGAGTACAAGCGCCAGAGCCTGGTCTACGAAAAGGAAGACCTGCTGATCAGCGGCACCGGCAAGTATCACGAGTACAACTTCTATCGCGTCGCCGGCATGGCGATCGCCGGCAAGCCGAAGGGCGCGGCGGCCAACGAGGCGGCGCCGGTCGACGTCAAGAGCCTGCTGCCATGACGATCTTCTTCTATATCGCGGCCGCGGTTGCCGTCGTCTCGACGCTGTTCGTGATCAGCGGCCGCAATCCGGTGCACGCGCTGCTCAACCTCGTCGTGTCGCTGCTCGCGGTGGCCGGCATGTTCTTCATGCTCGGCGCGCCGTTCGCCGGCGCGCTCGAGGTGATCGTTTACGCCGGCGCGATCATGGTGCTGTTCGTGTTCGTCGTCATGATGCTGAACCTCGGCAAGGCCACCACCGAGCAGGAGCGGCACTGGCTGACGCCGAAGAACTGGGTGGCGCCGAGCATCCTCGCCGGCGCGCTGCTCCTGGCGCTGCTGGTGGTGATCGCCGGCGGCGGCATGCACCCGGCGGCCCTGGCCGGAGTCGACGCCAAGCAGGTCGGCATCGCGCTGTTCGGTCCGTATCTGCTCGCGGTCGAGCTGGCCTCGATGCTGCTGCTGGCGGCGCTGGTCGCCGCCTACCATCTCGGCAAGCACGACTAAACGACAAGCACAACGACTATGGAAACTGGCACTGGTTTGGCGACGGGCTTGGTCGGGATTCCGATGGAGCACGGACTGGCGGTTGCCGCCGTCCTGTTCTGCCTCGGACTCGCCGGCGTCATGGTGCGCCGGAACATCTTGTTCATGCTGATGTCGCTCGAGGTGATGATGAACTCGGCGGCGTTGGCCTTCGTGGTCGCCGGCAGCCGCTGGCAGCAGCCCGACGGACAGATCATGTTCATTCTCGTGCTGACGCTGGCCGCTGCCGAGGCGTCGGTCGGTCTGGCGATCCTGATGCAGCTGTATCGCCGCTTCCACACGCTGGACGTCGATTCGGCCTCCGAGATGAGGAGCTAAGGCGATGCATCTGCTCTTCCTCGTCTTCCTGCTGCCGCTGCTCGGCTTTCTCACGCTGGCGCTCGGCCGCTCGCGCGTTTCCGAGAACGCGGCGGCGGTCATCGGCGTCGGCTCGATCGGTCTGTCGGCGCTGCTGACCGCGTTCATCGGCTGGCAGTTCTACCAGCTGCCGGCCGGAGAGTCCTACACCCAGGTGCTGTGGACCTGGATGAACGTCGACGGTTTCGCGCCGCGCTTCGCGCTGCGCCTCGACCAGCTGTCGATGCTGATGATGTCGGTCATCACCGGCGTCGGCTTCTTCATCCACCTGTTCGCGTCCTGGTACATGCGCGGCGACGAGGCGTATCCGCGCTTCTTCGCGTACATGAACCTGTTCGTCGCGGCGATGCTGTTCCTGGTGCTCGGCGACAATCTGCTGTTCCTGTACTTCGGCTGGGAGGGCGTGGGTCTGGCCTCGTACCTGCTGATCGGCTTCTGGTACAAGGATCCGGCCAACGGCGCCGCGGCGCGCAAGGCTTTCGTCGTCACGCGCGTCGGCGACACCTTCATGGCGATCGGCCTGTTCATCCTGTTCCATGAGCTCGGCACGCTCGACATCCAGCAGCTGCTGACGCTGGCGCCGCAGAAGTGGCCGGAAGGCGGCACGATGGTGACCATCGCCGCGCTGCTGCTGCTCGGCGGCGCGGTCGGCAAGTCGGCGCAGCTGCCGCTGCAGACCTGGCTGCCGGACGCGATGGCCGGTCCGACGCCGGTCTCGGCGCTGATTCACGCGGCGACCATGGTTACCGCCGGCGTCTACCTGATCGCGCGTACGCACACGCTCTTCGAGCTGTCGCCGCTGGCGCTCGATGCGGTCGGCTGGATCGGCGGCCTGACGCTGCTGATGGCGGGCTTCATCGCGCTGACGCAGTCCGACATCAAGAAGGTGCTCGCGTATTCGACGATGTCGCAGATCGGCTACATGTTCCTCGCGCTCGGCGCCGGGGCCTACCAGCCGGCGGTGTTCCACCTGATGACGCACGCCTTCTTCAAGGCGCTGCTGTTCCTGTCGGCGGGCTCGGTGATCCTGGCCTGCCATCACGAGCAGGACATCTTCAAGATGGGCGGTCTGCGCAAGCAGATTCCGTTCACGTTCTGGGTGTTCCTGATCGGCTCGCTCGGCCTCGTCGCGTTCCCGCTGACCTCCGGCTTCTTCTCGAAGGACGAGATCCTGTTCCAGGCCTGGGCCTACGGCCACCACGAGCTGTTCTGGATGGGCCTGGTCGGCGCCTTCATGACCGCGCTGTACACCTTCCGCCTGATCTTCATCGCCTTCTTCGGCGAGGCACACGGGCACGAGGTGCACAAGCCGCACGGCGTCGATCACACGCTGCCGCTGGCCGCGCTCGCGGTCGCCGCGCTGCTCGGCGGCTTCATCCACATCCCGCTCGACGCGGTGCTGCCGCAGGCGGCGATCCCGGAAGAACTGGAGCCGATGAAGCACACGCTGGCGTTCGCGTCGGTCGGCGTGTCGTTCGTCGGCATCTTCCTGGCGTGGTTCTTCTTCCTGCAGAACCGCGGCTTGGCCGCCGCCATCAAGAACTCCGCCATCGGCCAGCTGCTGTTCCGCTGGTGGCGCGCTGCGTTCGGCTTCGACTGGCTGTACGACAAGCTGTTCGTCAAGCCGTACCTGTTCCTCGTCCACATCAACCGTAACGACATCGCCGACCAGGCGATCGGCCTGTTGCCGCGCCTGACGCTCGCGCTCAATGCGCGCCTCACGCGCACGCAGACCGGGCAGCTGCGCTGGTACGCCGGCGCCACGGCTGCCGGTGCCGTCGTCGTGATCGCCGCGGTGGTGCTCCTATGATTCTGCTCTGGCTCATCCTCATCCCGTTCATCGGCGGCCTGCTGGCCTGGCAGGGCGAGCGTATCGTCGGCCGCGGCTTCCCGCGCTGGATCGCGCTCGGCACGATGCTGGTCGCGCTCGCCATCTCGGTGTGGCTGTGGGTGGTCGGCGACTGGTCGCTGGCCTCGGTCGGCGGCGTGCCGCAGTGGACCATCGAGTATCAGGCGGCGTGGATTCCGCGCTTCGGCATCTCGCTGCATTTGGCGATGGACGGCCTGTCGCTGCTGCTGGTCGTGCTGACCAATCTGCTCGGCGTGATGGCGGTGGCCTGCTCGTGGCGCGAGATCGACCGCAACGTCGGCTTCTTCCATCTGAACCTGCTGTGGAACCTCGGCGCGGTGGTCGGCATCTTCCTCGCGCTCGACCTGTTCCTGTTCTTCGTGCTGTGGGAAATGATGCTGGTGCCGATGTACTTCCTGATCGCGCTGTGGGGCCACAACGCCCCCGGCGGCAAGGGACGCATCTACGCGGCGACCAAGTTCTTCATCTTCACGCAGGCCTCGGGTCTGGTCATGCTGCTGGCGATCCTCGGCTTGGTGATCGTGCATTACCAGCAGACCGGCGCCGTCACTTTCGACTACATGGCGCTGCTGAAGACCGAGATGTCGGCGAACGTCGAGATGCTGCTGATGCTCGGCTTCTTCGTCGCGTTCGCGGTCAAGACGCCGATGGTGCCGCTGCATTCCTGGCTGCCTGACGCGCACTCGCAGGCGCCGACTGCGGGCAGCGTCGACCTCGCCGGCATCCTCCTGAAGACGGCGGCCTACGGCATGCTGCGCTTCTCGCTGCCGCTGTTCCCGAACGCCTCGGCGGCGTTCGCGCCGGTGGCGATGTGGTTCGGCGTGATCGGCATCGGCTACGGCGCGTTCCTGTGCTTCGCGCAGAACGACATCAAGCGCCTGGTCGCGTACTCGTCGGTCAGCCACATGGGCTTCGTGTTGATCGGCATCTACGCCGGCACCGAGTACGCGCTGCAGGGCGTCGTCGTGCAGATGCTGGCGCACGGCCTGTCGGCCGGCGCGCTGTTCATCCTCAGCGGCGAAATCTACGAGCGCCTGCACACGCGCGAGCTGTCGAAGATGGGCGGCCTGTGGGCGCGCTTCCCGTACCTGCCGCCGATCGCGTTGTTCTTCGCGGTCGCCGCGCTCGGTCTGCCGGGCCTCGGCAACTTCGTCGGCGAGTTCCTGATCCTGCTCGGCAGCTGGCCGGTCAATCCGCTGATCACCGTGCTGGCGTCGACCGGCCTGATCCTCGGCGCCGTCTATTCGCTGATCCTCGTGCAGCGCGCTTTCCATGGCGCGCCGCCGGAAGGGGCGCCGCCGCTCAAGGATCTGGGCAGCCGCGAGCTCAGCATGATGGCGGTGCTGATGGTGCTGCTGATCGCGCTCGGCATCTATCCGCAACCCGTACTCGACACATCGGCAGCCGCGATGCAGCAGGTGCACAGCATCTATAGCGCCGCCCAGGCGCTGACCGGGGTGACGCCATGAGCTTCACGTCCGAACTCTTCGCGGCACTGTCGCCGATCCTGGCGCTGTCGGCGACGATCGTCGCCGTCATGCTGGCGATCGCCTTCCGCCGCCGTCACACCGCCAATGCGACGCTGGCCGTGATCGGCCTGAACCTCGCGCTCGCCGCCTGCGTGGCGCTGATCTGGACCGCGCATCCGGCGACGATCGTCACGCCGCTGCTGGTGGTCGACGGCTACGCGCTGTTCTACATGGCGCTGATCCTGGTCACGACGCTGGCGACCGCGACGCTCTCGCACGCGTACCTCGAGAACGCCAGCGGCGAACGCGAGGAGATGTACCTGCTGCTGACGCTGTCGGCGCTCGGCGGCCTGACGCTGGCCTGCGCGCAGCACTTCGCGTCGCTGTTCATCGGCCTCGAACTGCTCAGCGTGCCGCTGTACGCGATGATCGCCTATCCGGTGAAGGGGCATCGCCCGCTCGAGGGTGGCCTCAAGTATCTGGTGCTGTCGGCAGTCGCTTCGGCCTTCCTGCTGTTCGGCATCGCGCTGATGTACTCGCAGGCCGGCAGCCTCGGCTTCTCCGAGATCGGTGCGTACTTCGCGGCCGGCGGCACGCCGATCGCCCTGGTCGGCGGCGCGATGCTGCTGATCGGTCTCGGCTTCAAGCTGTCGCTGGTGCCGTTCCATCTGTGGACGCCGGACGTCTACGAAGGTGCTCCGGCGCCGGTCGCCACCTATCTGGCGACGGCGTCGAAGGTCGCGGTGTTCGCGGTGCTGACGCGCTACTTCGTCGAGGCCGGCGGCTATTACCAGACCTCGCTGGTGCAAGTGCTCGCCTGGCTCGCCTTCGCGTCGATGCTGATCGGCAACCTGCTCGCGGTGCGCCAGAACAACGTCAAGCGCATGCTCGCGTATTCGTCGGTCGCGCACTTCGGCTACTGCATGGTCGCGCTGATCGCCGGCGGCCCGCTCGCCGTCGAAGCGGTCGGTGCCTACCTGCTGACCTACGTCGTCACCTCGATCGGCGCGTTCGGCGTCATCACGCTCAGCTCCAACGCCGGCGGCGAACGCGACGCGGATGTCATCTACGACTACCGTGGCCTGTTCTGGCGTCGCCCGTACCTGGCCTCGATCCTCACCGCCATGCTGCTGTCGCTGGCCGGCATCCCGCTGACGGCCGGCTTCCTCGGCAAGTTCTACGTGATCACCGCCGGCGTCGACGCGCATCTGTGGTGGCTGCTCGGCGGTGTCGTCGTCGGCAGCGCGATCGGTCTCTACTATTACCTGCGCCTGATGGTCTCGCTGTTCCTGCTCGATCCGTCGAAGCATCGCTTCAGCGCCAAGCTCGACTGGGCGCAGCGCTCGGGCGGCATCATGGTGCTGCTGGCGATGATCCTGATGCTGGTGCTTGGCCTGTATCCGCAGCCGTTCGTGCAGCTGCTGCGGATCGCGACGCTGATTCCCGGCTGAAGCCGCGACACAACCGACCGGCGAGGCCGCGCCCGGCGAAGGCGCGGCCTTTTTTGTGCGCCATGACCACCGGCCCGGGCCTCCGCGGCTGGCGAGCGCCCGCCATTTCGCATAACGTGTTCGCTACACGACAAGGGGGAGCCGGAATCACCGGCGGCGGCATGCAGGCGTACGAGAAATTGAAGGATCTGGCGCGGCTGGCTTCGCGCGAGGAGTGGTACCGGCGCATCGTCACGCCGGAGATCGAGCAGCAGATTGCGCGCATGCCGAAGCCGGTCGGCAGCTTCGGTTACGACGCCTGGGGCTACAACGAAAACGCGGCCAAGCTGGGCCTCGGCATCGTCAAGCTGCTCTATGAAAAGTACTTCCGCGTCACCGCGCACGGGCTCGAGCACATCCCGCCGCACGGCCACGTGCTGGTGATCGCCAACCATTCCGGGCAGCTGCCGCTGGACGGCGTGCTGATCGGCGGCGCGATGGCGATGAACCCGCTCGGCCCGCGCGCGCCGCGGGCGATGGTCGAGCGCTTCTTTCCGACGGTGCCCTGGCTCGGCAGCATGCTGACCGGTCTCGGCGCCGTGATCGGCGATCCGCTCAACTGCGTCAAGATGCTCGAACAGGACGAGGCGATCATTGTCTTTCCCGAAGGCGTGCGCGGCTCGGGCAAGCTTTATCGCCATCGCTATCAGCTGCAGCGCTTCGGCAACGGCTTCATGCATCTGGCGATGCAGACCGGCGCGCCGATCGTGCCGGTCGGCGTGGTCGGCTGCGAGGAGACCATGCCCTCGCTCGCCAATCTTTCGCCGCTGGCCCGGCTGCTCGGTCTGCCCTATGTGCCGGTCGCGCCGCCGCTGCCGCTGCCGGCGCGCGTCTACCTCAATTTCGGCGAGCCGCTGCACTTCGATGCGGCGGCCTGCAGCGAGGAGGAAGTGACGGCGCGCGTCGAGACCGTCAAGGAGCGCATCCGAGCCCTGATCGATCGCGGTCTGGCCGAACGCAGCAGCGTGTTCTGAACGGCGGCACGCAGTCATGAACGAAAAGAAGAAAACCGTCCTCGTCACCGGCGCCGCCGGCTCGCTGGCCAAGCGCGTCATCGCGCGCCTGCACGGCCGCTATCACGTCGTCGCCGTCGATTTCCGCCGCAAGGTCGAGACCGATGCGGACATTCCCTCGTACAAGGTCGAGATCCACAAGCGTGGCTTCGAGGACGTGTTCCGTCGCCACAAGATCGATGCCGTGCTGCATCTCGGCCGCATCTTCGCGCATGAGGGCGATCGCACGCGCCGCTACAACGCCAACGTGCTCGGCGGCAAGAAGCTGTTCGAGCTGTGCCGCAAGTACGGCGTCGGCCAGGTCATCGTGCACTCGACCTACTTCGTCTACGGCGCCTCGGCTTTCAATCCGGCGCTGCTCGACGAGGATGCGCCGCTGAAGGCCAGCGAGGTGACGCAGGATCTCGTCGATTCGGTCGAGCTCGAAAATCTCGCGCAGATCTACCTGTGGAAGGCGCCGGAACTGAACATCACGATCCTGCGTCCCTGCAACGTGCTCGGCCCCGGCGTCCGCAACACGATGTCGGTGCTGCTGTCGCGGCCGCTGGTGCCGGTGCTGGTCGGCTTCTCGCCGCTGATGCAGTTCCTGCACGTCGACGACATGGCCGACGCCATCGTCTGCGCGTTCGAGCAGAACAAGCCGGGCATCTACAACGTCGCGCCGGACGATTATGTGACCTACCAGGTCGCCGTCGAGCAGTGCGGCTGCCGCAAGCTGCCGGTGCCGTCGATTCCGCCGCTGCTGCCGAAGATGATCAGCGGGGCGCTGAACTGGAACGCGTTCTTCCCGCCGTACCTGATCAACTACTTCAAGTATCCGGTGATCATCGACGGGCGCCTGTTCCGCCAGACCTTCGGCTGGAAGCCGAAGCGCAATCTCAACGACATCTTCAGCTACTACCGCAAGCACAAGCTGCTGATGGCGTGAATGGCGCCGGAAGCGCCGGCGACTCGATAGCCGGTCTCAATCGCGCGGCTTGATAAAGATCATTTTGCCGGCGTGATGATGCACTCTAAACTCATTTGCATCATTCGACAGGAGCCACGCATGGCCAAGAGCAAAGCCAAGGAAGCCGGGTCCGCCAAGATCGACATCGGCATCGACAAGCAGCAGCGCAAGGCGATCGCCGAAGGCTTGTCGCGTCTGCTCGCCGACGAATACACGCTGTATCTGAAGACGCACAACTTCCACTGGAACGTCACCGGGCCGATGTTCAACTCGCTGCACCTGATGTTCGAGACGCATTACACCGAGTCGGCGACGGCGGTCGATCTGGTTGCCGAACGGATTCGCGCGCTCGGCTTCCCGGCGCCGGGCACCTACAAGCAGTACGCCGCGCTGTCCTCGATCGAGGAAACCGACGGCGTGCCGGAGGCGATGGACATGGTCCGCCTGCTCGTGAAGGGGCATGAGGCCTGCGCGAAGACCGCGCGCAGCGTGTTCCCGATCGCCGAATCCGCGCAGGACGAACCGACCTGCGATCTGCTGACGCAGCGTCTGCAGCTGCACGAGAAGACGGCCTGGATGCTGCGCTCGCTGCTCGAGTGAGCGTCACCGCCGCCGCCGGCCGGGCGAGTCCGGCAGGCCGGCGGCGGGACGTGCCGTTCTCGGCGTCGGGGCGCCCGCCGTAAAATGGTGCGGTTGTGCGCTGCCGATGCGAGATCGGCCTGCTTACCAGAGTCGTGCCGCGGTGCGTCCCGTTCCCATTGCTTCGAATTCCGGCGCCGAGTCGCCCCTGCTGGCGGTGCGCCAGCTGCGCGTCCACTATCACGGCCGCCGCTGGCTGCCGTGGCAGGCGCCGAGCCTGCTGCGCGCCGTCGACGATCTCAACTTCAATCTGCGGCGCGGCGAAACCCTCGGCGTGGTCGGCGAATCCGGCTCCGGCAAGTCGACGCTGGCCCGGGCACTGGCCGGGCTCGAACCGATCACGGCCGGTTCGGTGCGCTTCGAGGGCCGTGAGCTCAAGGGCCTCGACAAGCGTGGCTGGAAAGGCCTGCGCCGTGATGTCCAGATGGTCTTCCAGGATCCGCTGGCGAGCCTCAATCCCAAGTTCAAGGTCGGCCGCTGCGTCGGCGAGCCGCTGAAGGCCTTGCACCCGGAGCTGCCGGCCGACGAGCGCCGCCGCCGCGTGCTGGAGATGCTGGAGCGGGTCGGCCTGTCGGCGGCCGATGCCGAGCGCTATCCGCGCGAATTCTCCGGCGGCCAGTGCCAGCGCATCGCCATCGCCCGCGCGCTGATCGTGCGGCCGAAGCTGCTGATCTGCGACGAGGTGGTGTCGGCGCTCGACGTCTCGGTGCAGGCGCAGATCATCAACCTGCTGCGCGAATTGCAGCGCCAGTACCAGCTGGCGATCCTGTTCATCTCGCACGACCTCGCCGTCGTGCGCCACATCAGCGACCGCGTGCTGGTCATGTACTTCGGCAAACTGATGGAGCAGGCCGAGCGCGACGCGCTGTTCGCCACGCCGCGGCATCCATATACGAGGGCCCTGCTTGCGGCGATCCCCGGACACGACGCGTTCGCGGCCTTTCGCGCCCGCGACGGCGAGCTGCCGAGTCCGTACGCGCAAGCGGTCGGCTGCCTGTTCGTGTCGCGCTGTCCGATGGCCGACGAGCGCTGCACGCGCCAGCCGCCGCACTACCGACGCTATCCGGACGGGGCCGTTGCGCTATGCCATTACGCCAGCGAATTCGGCCGCGACGGTATCGTCGATTTCGAGACGGCGGCGCTGGCACGCTCCTGAAGCCGCTGCCATGATGGCGCCCCCCACGCAATCAGGAGCACGGCGATGCGGATTCTCTGGGCCTGTGCCGCGGTCGGCGCTCTGGCGCTGAGCGCTTGCGACGACGGTCGGCTCGATCTGCAGCTGACCGACGCGCCCTATACGGACGCGAGCAGCGTGCTGGTGACGATCACCGGCGTCGAGCTCAGGTCCGTCGACAAGGGCTGGCAGCGTTTCGAGTTCGCCACGCCGCGGCGGGTCGATCTGCTGGCGCTCAACGGCGGCAAGACGCAGTCGCTGCTGAGCAATGAGAGCGTGCCGTCCGGCGACTACGATGCCGTGCGCCTGCTGCTGCGCACGGCCGAGGACAGCACCGCCGACGCCTACGTGCGCCTGCGGACCGGCGAGACCTTGCCGCTCCACGTCGCCGACGACAGCGACGCTCGCCTGGCGATCGAGTCCGAATTCTCGGTCGACGATGTCGACAACACCGCGCTGACGCTCGATGTCGATCTGCGCCGGGCCCTGCTGAAGCCGACCGACGCCAAGCCGGACGTCTATCGCTTGGTATCGGCACTGCGCCTGGTCGACAACGACAAGGCCGGCACGCTCAGCGGCACGGTCGCGGCGCAGGGCTCCGGCTGCGTGCCGGCGGTCTATGTCTACGAGGGCGAGGTCACGCCCGACGACATCGGTGGCAGCGGCGCCGAACCGCTGACCTCGGCCGCGGTGACGACCAGCGGCAGCGGCGGCAGCTTCACCGCCGCGTTCCTGCCCGAGGGTCGCTATACCGCCGCGCTGACCTGCCAGGCCGACGAGGACGATCCGGCCCGCAACGACAGCATCGACTTCTCGGACGCGGTCCGTTTCGACGTCGACCGGGGGCAGACGACGACGATCCGCTTCTGAGCGCGCCGCCGTCGCGCGCATGAAAAAGGCCGCGGCTTTGCGCCGCGGCCCTTTCCGTTCTCTCCTCCAGAGGCCCTCTGGACTATGCGGCGCGCGACTCGCGTGCCGCTTTCATCTGCTCGAATTTCTTCTTGCCCGGCAGGATGCCCATCATCTTGCAGATGATGCCGAGCATGACCTCGTCGGCGCCGCCGCCGATCGAGACCAAGCGCGTGTCGCGATACGCACGCGTCACGACGTTGTCCCACATGAAGCCCTGGCCGCCCCAGAACTGCAGGCAGGCATCGGTCACCTCGCGCGACACGCGCCCGACCTTGAGCTTGCACATGCTGGCGAGCATCGCGATGTGCTCCGCCGACTGCTTGCCGCTCAGGTATTCCTCGGTGGTCTGGTAGACCATCGCCTTCAGCGCCTCGACTTCGGTGCGCAGTTCGGCGAGCCGGAAGTGCACGTACTGATTGTCGAGCACCGATTGTCCGAAAGCCTGGCGCTGGCCGGTATAGGCAATCGTCTCGTTGATGACGTTGAACAGTCCGTCGATGCCGCTGGCGGCACCGAACAGGCGCTCTTCCTGGAACTGCAGCATCTGGTAGGTGAAGCCCATGCCTTCCTGGCCGATCAGATTGCGCTGCGGCACGCGCACTTCGTCGAGGAAGATCATCGCCGTGTCGGAGGCGCGCATGCCGAGCTTGTCGAGCTTGGTCTTGCGATCGATGCCCTTGGCGTCCATCGGCACGACGATCAGGCTCTTGTTGAGGTGTGGCTTGCCGTCCGAGGTGTTGACCAGCATGCAGGCCCAGTCGCTTTGCGTGCCGTTGGTGATCCACATCTTCGAACCGCTGATGACGTAGTCGCCGCCGTCCTTGCGCGCGGTGGTCTTGATGTTGGCGACGTCGGAGCCGGCGCCGGCCTCGGAAACCGCGATCGACACCACCATGTCGCCGCGGATCGCCGGCTCGAGATATTCCTTGCGCAGCTCATGCGAACCGAAGCGGGCGAGGGCCGGCGTCGCCATGTCGGTCTGCACGCCGATCGCCATCGGCAGCGAGCCGCAGCTGCAGTTGCCGAGCGCCTGCGCGAACAGCACTTCGTACGAATAGTCGAGGCCGAGCCCGCCGTACTGCGTCGGCTTGGTGATGCCGAGCAGACCGAGGTTGCCCATCTTCTTGAGCACCTCGTGCGCCGGCCAGATGCCGGCCTGCTCCCATTCGGCGACGTGTGGATTGAGCTCCTCCTCGACGAAGGTCTTGACCGTGCGGTACAGCTCCTTGTGTTCGTGAGTAATTTGCATTACCGCATCTCCGGAGGAATTCGGGTGAGCAGTTATAAGGCGCCTTCGGATTTAGCGTCAATGCTGGGCGCGCATCGAATGATGCAAAGGTAAATATAGTTACCGAACGACTCGCGCCATCACCGCCTCGGCACGTCGCCAGCGGTGGCGCGGGGCCTCGGCAGCTTGGCGAGGCGCAGCTCGTACATCACCGGCCAACGCTTGCCGGTCACGTAGTAGCGATCACGCGCGGCGTCATGGGCGATGCCGTTGAGGACGTTGTCGGTGGCATCCCAGTCGGAGCCGTGCTCGATGTGCTGCGTCAGCGCCGACAGGTCCAGCCAGGCGAGCACGGCGCCGTCGGCCGGATCGATCGCGGCGATGCGATCCGACTGCCAGATGTTCGCCAAGATCAGGCCGTGCGCGTACTCGAGCTCGTTGAGGCGCTCGACCGCGCGCGCGCCGTCGTGCACCTCGATCGTGCGCGCGATGCTGAAATCGTCGCGGCGGCGGAAGGACAGGGTCGCGCTGCCGTCGCTCATGATGAGGTGCTCGCCATCGTGCGTCAGGCCCCAGCCTTCGCCTTCGTAGTGCAGCACGGCGCGCGGTTGCAGCTGGCGGTCGTAGACCACGGCAGTGCGCTCGCGCCAGCTGATCTGGTAGATGCGATCGTCCACGCAGGTCGCGCCTTCGGCAAAAAAAGCGGGCGGCAAGCGATAGCGCTGCAGCGCTTCGCCGCTGTCGATGTCCTTCCGAATCAGCGCAGAAACGCCATACAGGCCGACACTCTCGATCATCGTGCCGTCACAGATTTCGAGGCCCTGCGTGAAGTCGGAACGCGCATGCGGCAGCGTGCGAACGATCTCGTAGCGCAATGCTGTGGATGCCTCGAAACCCGCATCAGAGCTGGGTTTCAGCGCGATGGCCGGTACGCTGAAAAGCGTGATCGAAGCGATGCAGATTGCGGCGATGCAGAGGTGTCGGCGCATGATGTCTTGAGTTCGGTCCTGATGAAGACATTGATTTGAAAACTTTTTATCAGTAAAAATTCACAACGTGGAAATACGCAAGCAAGCGATTCCCGAATCTGCGCGGAGATTTCCGCGAACCTTGTCTCTCGAGGAGGATGTCCAGATGGCGACTGCGAAGAAGGCTGCGAAGAAGGCGACGAAGAAGGCTGTGAAGAAGGCGCCGGCCAAGAAGGTGGCGAAGAAGGCGGTCAAGAAGGCGCCGGCCAAGAAAGTCGCGAAGAAGGCGGCCAAGAAGGTCGTGAAGAAGGCGGCGAAGAAGGTTGCCAAGAAGGCTACGAAGAAGGCGGCGAAGAAGTAAGCGGACTGTCTCCGCAAGGGCGGTTCTCCCAGGGAGTAAATGCCGCAACGGCTGCCGCCCGGTTTCAATCGAAGTAGCACACGCTTCACTCTTACGCCGCGGCTATGCGAACGCTCGTCTAGCCGCGTTTTCTTCGGCGCGATCCGCCGTCCTGGTCCATCCCGCCGTCATCCCGCCGCGACGCCGCTACAATGCCGCGTCATCCGGTCCGCCCTCGGCGGCGGACAGCCAACGGGAGTTCACATCACATGATCCACAGCATGACGGGCTATGCCCGTGTCGAGGCCGCATTCCCCTGGGGGCGCCTCAGCTGGGAGCTGCGATCCGTCAATCATCGCTACTTCGACGTGCAGTTCAAGGTGCCGGAGGAATTCCGCGTGCTCGAGGGCGAGCTGCGCCAGGCGGCCGGCGCCAAGATCGCGCGCGGCAAGGTCGAGTGTGGCTTGCGCTACGTGCGCGAGGCAGCGGTCGCCGACCGCATCGAGCTCGATCGTCCGCGCCTCGTGCAGCTCAAGGACGCGCTCGACGCGCTGGCCGCGGAACTGGGCGCCACTGCCGTTCCCGAGCCGATGCGCGTGCTCGCCTATCCGGGCGTCGTCCGCGAAGAGCAGGCCGATTTCGCGCCGCTGCTCGCCGAGGCGCGCACGCTGTTCGACGCCGCGCTGCGTGACTTCGCCGCGGCGCGTGCGCGCGAAGGCGAGCGCCTGCAGCAGTTCATCGTCGAGCGCTGTGCGGCGATCGAGACGCTGGTCGCCGACGTCCGTGCCCGGCATCCGCTGGTGCGCGATCAGTGGCTGGCGCGGCTCAAGGCACGCTGCGCCGAGCTTGGCGTCGAGGTCGAGCCCCAGCGCCTCGCCCAGGAGCTGGCGCTGATGGCGCAGCGCCTGGACGTCGAAGAGGAGATGTCGCGCCTGCTGAGCCATCTGCAGGAAGTGCGCACCTCGCTGGCGCGCGGCGAATCGGTCGGTCGTCGGCTCGATTTTCTGATGCAGGAGCTCAACCGCGAGGCGAACACCCTGTCGTCGAAGTCGCAGGATGCGGAGATGACGCGCTGCGCGGTCGAGATGAAAGTGGCGATCGAACAGATCCGCGAGCAGGTCCAGAACATTGAGTGAGCGGCGACCGGACGCAGGAGCGCGCAGCGCATGAGCCAGGGCAGTCTTTTCATCGTTTCGGCGCCGAGCGGCGGCGGCAAGACCAGCCTGACGCGGGCGCTGGTGCCGGCGCTCGCGCGGCACGGCGTCACCGCGACGATCTCGGTGTCGTTCACGACGCGTGCGCCGCGGCCGGCCGAGACCGACGGCGTGCACTACCACTTCATCGACGAGGCCTGCTTCGTCGACAAGATCGGCCGCGGCGATTTTCTCGAGCACGCCGAGGTGTTCGGGCGTCGCTACGGGACCGGGCTGTCGGAGACGCGCGCGCTGCTCGACGCCGGCCACGACGTCATCCTCGACATCGACTGGCAGGGCGCCCGGCAGGTCAAGCGCGAGTGGCCGCAGGCGATCGGCATCTTCATCCTGCCGCCGTCGCTCGCCGAGCTGGAGCGGCGCCTGCGTGGTCGCAGCCAGGACTCCGACGCGGTGATCGCGGCGCGGATGCGCGAGGCGCATGAGGAGATCGCCCACCACGCCGAGTACGACTACCTGATCGTCAACGAGGACTTCGAGTGTGCGCTGGCCGAGATGGTGTCGATCTTCCTCGAGCCGCGCCTGCGTGGTCAGCGGCAGATCGCGGCGCATGCCGGCCTGATCGCCCAGCTTCTGGCCAATTAGTGCCCGTTCCGGTATGATCCGCGCCCTTCCGTTGTAACGCCCGATGGTAGCGAAGTCATGGCACGTGTAACCGTTGAAGATTGCCTGAAGCTGATTCCGAACCAGTTCGACCTGACGCTGGTCGCCGCCAAGCGTGCCCGCCAGCTGGCGCGCGGCGCCGAAGCCAAGCTGCCGTGGGGCAACCACAAGTCGACGGTGCTGTCGCTGCGCGAGATCGCCGAGGGTTACACCGACCGTTCGGTGCTCGACGAAGTCGATCTGCCGGCGATCCAGCAGCCGAAGATGGAACTCGAGGCGCTCGACCCGTCGTTCGACGCCTGATCCGTCCCGCTTCGGTCCGAAGGCCCGCCTCGTGCGGGCCTTTTGCTTTTCCGGCTGCAGGAGGGGAGGGTCGGCGCGGGGCCCCGTTCGTGCTCGGGCTGTCCGCGCGGCGCCAGCGGCGCCGGGCCATGGTCGGCGCCCGCGACCGGCGGGTCGTGATCGCGATGCGCCGGCGGGCGGCGCCGCGGTCCGTTTGCGGATCGGCAGGTTTTGCTTGCGCGAGCACCGTCACGCCTTCATATACTCCTGCCATGGAGCAGCTTTCCGTCATTCAGCGTCTGGGCAATGCCCTGCGCACGCAGCGTGCCGAGCGCGAGTTCGGCATGGATGCGCTGACGCGCATGCTCGAAGGCTATCTGCCCGAAGAGCAGATCGCCCAGG
Source organism: Solimonas variicoloris DSM 15731 (assembly GCF_000382285.1). Lineage (GTDB taxonomy): Bacteria > Pseudomonadota > Gammaproteobacteria > Nevskiales > Nevskiaceae > Solimonas > Solimonas variicoloris. The sequence continues at coordinate 55,491 of NZ_KB907939.1, forward strand.
TGCGCCGCGCGGCGGAGTTCGCCAAGAACGTTCATGAGGGACAGCGGCGCACGTCCGGCGAGCCGTACGTGTATCACCCGCTGGCAGTGGCCCGCATCCTTGCCGAGATGCGCCTCGATCACACGACCTTGAGCGCCGCGATCCTGCACGACGTCATCGAGGACACCGGCATCTCGCGCGAGCAGCTGGCGACCGAGTTCGGCCCCGATGTCGCGGCGCTGGTCGACGGCGTCAGCAAGATCGCCAAGATCGAGGGCCGCTCGCGCGCCGAGATGCAGGCGGAGAGCTTCCGCAAGCTGCTGCTGGCGATGACGCAGGATCTGCGCGTCATCCTCGTCAAGCTCGCCGACCGCCTGCACAACATGCGCACGCTCGGCGCCATGGCGTCCGAGAAGAAGCGGCGCATCGCCCGCGAGACGCTCGACATCTATGCGCCGATCGCGCAGCGGCTCGGTATCTACTTCATCCGCACCGAACTCGAGGACCTGGCCTTCGCCAACCTCTATCCGCGCCGTTACGCGGTGCTGGTGCAGGCGATCAAGGCCCAGCTCGGCGATACCCGCAAGCTGATCCGCGAGGTCGAGCAGAAGCTGTCGACGGTCCTGCGCGAGGAGGGCATCGGCGCCAGCGTCGTCGGCCGCGAGAAAAACGTCTACGGCATCTATCAGAAGATGCGGCGCAAGAAGCTGAAGCTGCTGAAGGTCACCGATCTGCTCGGCTTTCGCGTGATCGTCAACAAGGTCGATGACTGTTACCGCGCGCTCGGCGTCGCCCATCACGTCTACAAGCCGGTGCCCGGCGAGTTCGACGACTACGTCGCCAATCCGAAATCGAACGGCTACCAGTCGCTGCATACCTCCTGCGTCGGCCCGGGCGGCCACAAGATCGAGATCCAGATTCGCACGCGCGACATGCACCACGTCGCCGAGAGCGGCATCGCCGCGCACTGGCAGTACAAGCTCGGCGAGCGCGACAGCCAGTCGGCCCCGCAGGTGCGTGCGCGCGAATGGGTGTCGGGCCTGCTCGACGAATTCGGGTCCACCAATGCGATGGACTTCGTCGACAACGTCAAGGTCGATCTCTTCCCGGACGAGGTCTACGTGTTCACGCCGCGCGGCGAGATCCGCCGCCTGCCGCGCGGCGCGACTTCGGTCGACTTCGCCTACGCGGTGCATTCGGAACTCGGTGACCACTGCGTCGCGGCGCGTCTCGATGGCCAGCTCGAGCCGCTCAACACGCATCTGCGCAACGGTCAGACGGTCGAGATCATCACCTCGCGGCACGCGCGCCCGAACGCCGCTTGGCTCAACTTCGTCAAGACCGCCAAGGCCCGCGCCGCGGTGCGCGGCTATCTGCGCACGCAGCGCGAGGACGAGGCCGTGCGGCTCGGGCGGCGTCTGCTCGAGATCGCGCTGCGCGAGCTCAACGTGCCGGCCGCGGTGCTCAAGGATGAGGCGCGCCTGCAGCCGGTGCTGAAGATGCACCAGATGCACGACGTCGAGGAGCTGTTCGCGGCGATCGGCTCGGGCGAGCGTCTGGCCGCGCTGGTCGCCCGTCATTTTCTGCCGGAAGGCGAGGCGGACCGCCAGCCGGGACAGGCGGCGCCGCTGGCGATCGAAGGCACCGAAGGGCTGGTGCTCGATTACGCGCGCTGCTGCTACCCGCTGCCGGGCGACGAGATGCGCGGCCACGTCAGCACCGGGCGCGGCATCGTCGTGCACCGCCTCGACTGCCGGCAGGCCAAGGCGCGGCCCCAGGACTGGGTGCCGCTGGCCTGGTCGGATCGCGTGCAGGGCGATTTCCTCTCGGAAATCCGCATGAAGACGATTCGCAAGCGCGGCATGCTGGCCAAGGTCACGGCCGAGATCGCCGGCGCCGAGTCGTCGATCGAGAACGTGCAGATGCCGGACCGCGCCGGCAGCGAGGCGGTCGAGATGCGCTTCATCATCACCGTGCGCGATCGCGTGCACCTGGCGCGCGTGCTGCGCCGCCTGCGCCGCATCGAGGGCGTCGAGCGCGTCTTGCGCGCGTAGCCCGGCCGGCGGATCTGCCGTTCCGGGCCGCGGCGCGTGTGCCGTCATCGCCGGCCGTGTCCGGCGGCGAGCGCGGCGGCTGCCGGCAAGTCCGCGCCTGCCGCCTTGGCTGCCGCGCCGGCTTCGCCGACAATCTCCGGCGCTTCATCCCCATCCGCAAAAGAACTAGAGCAGAAACGACATGGCACGGCAGATCATTCACACGGACGCCGCCCCGGCGGCGATCGGCACGTATTCGCAGGCGGTCCGCTGTGGCAACACGGTGTACCTCTCCGGGCAGATTGCGCTCGACCCGCAGACCATGCAGCTCCGCAATGCCACGATCGAGGACGAGATCCATCAGGTGTTCAAGAATCTCGACGCCGTCGCCAAGGCCGCCGGCGGTACGCTGAGCCAGCTCGCCAAGCTCAACGTCTACCTGACCGACCTGGCGCACTTCGCCAAGGTCAACGAGATCATGGCGCAGTACTTCAGCGCGCCGTATCCGGCGCGGGCGGCGATCGGCGTCGCCCAGCTGCCGCGCGGCGCGCGCATCGAAGCCGACGGCGTTCTCGTTCTCGACTGATCCCTTGGCAGCCGCACGGCCGGCGTCCGGTGCTCCGCGTCCTGCGCTGACGCTCGACACCGAGGCGACCTTCCTCAAGGGCGCCGGCCCGGCGGTGGCGATGCGCCTGCGCACGCTGGGGCTCGTCCGCGTGCGCGATCTGCTGTTCCATCTGCCGCTGCGCTACGAGGACCGCCGTGCGCATCAAGCGGTCGCGCGTCTGCGCATCGGTCAGGAAGCGCTGGTCCGCGGGCGCATCGTCGGGCAGGACCTGCGCTTCGCCGGGCGGCGCACGCTGCGCGTCACCATCGACGACGGCAGCGGGCCGCTGCTGCTGCGCTTCTTCCACTTCAACGACGCGCAGCGCGCCCAGCTCGCCAGCGGCCGCTGGCTGCAGGCCTTCGGCGACGTGCGCGCCGGCAGCGGCGGCCTCGAGATGGTGCATCCGCAGTACCGCGTCGCCGATGCGCCGGAAGAACTGCAGCCCGAGGCGACGCTGACGCCGATCTATCCGCTCACCACCGGCCTCACGCAGGCACGTCTGCGCCTGCTGATCGAGCAGACGCTGGCGCTTGCCGCGCGCGACGCCGATCTGGCGCGCGCGCTGCCCGGACTCGACGGTCCGGACACGCTGGCGGCACTGCATGCGATCCACCAGCCGAAAGACGATCGCGACGCGCAGCGCCTGCTCGCGCAGACGCACCCGGCGCAGCAGCGCCTGAAGTGCGAGGAGTTGCTCGCGCACCAGCTGAGCCTGCGCGTGCTGCGCCAGCGGCAGCGCAGCCGGCCGTCGCCGCGCCTGCCGGACGCCGCGCGGGCGACGGCCGAGCTGCAGGACGTGCTCGGCTTCGCGATGACCGGCGCGCAGCGGCGCGTGATCGCCGAGGTCTGTCGCGACCTCGGCGCCGCGCAGCCGATGCTGCGACTCGTGCAGGGCGATGTCGGCAGCGGCAAGACCGTGGTCGCGGCGGTGGCGATGCTCGCGGCCGCGCGCGCCGGGCTGCAGGCGGTGCTGCTGGCGCCGACCGAACTGCTCGCCGAGCAGCATCAGCGCAACCTCGAACGCTGGTTCGCGCCGCTCGGCTTCGCGCCGGTGCTGCTCGCCAACAAGCTGAAGAAGGCGCGCCGCGAAGCGGCGCTGGCGGCGATCGCCGACGGCAGCGCCGCGCTGGTCGTCGGCACGCACGCGGTGTTCCAGGACGAGGTGCGCTTTCACCGGCTTGCAGTGGTCGTGGTCGACGAGCAGCACCGCTTCGGCGTGCAGCAGCGTCTGGCCCTGCGCGACAAGGGCGGGGCCTGGGCGCCGCACCAGCTGATCATGTCGGCGACGCCGATCCCGCGCACGCTGGCGCAGACCGTCTATGCCGATCTCGACGTGTCGGTGATCGATGAGCTGCCGCCGGGGCGTACGCCGGTGCAGACCGTGGTGCTGTCGAACGAAAAGCGCGACGAAGTGCTGGCGCGTATCGGCGAGGCCTGCCGGCAGCAGCGTCAGGCGTACTGGGTCTGCACCCTGATCGAGGAGTCCGAGGAGCTGGACGCCGAGGCCGCCGAGGCGACCGCGACGCGCCTGCGCGCCGAGCTGCCGGGCGTGCGCGTCGGCCTCGTGCACGGGCGCATGAAAGGCGAAGCCAAGGACGAGCAGATGCGCGCGTTCAAGGACGGCGTCACGCAGCTGCTGGTCGCCACCACGGTGATCGAGGTCGGCGTCGATGTGCCGAACGCCAGCATCATGGTGATCGAGAACGCCGAGCGTCTCGGTCTGTCGCAGCTGCACCAGCTGCGCGGCCGTGTCGGCCGCGGCAGCGAGAAGAGCCAGTGCGTGCTGCTGTATCAGGGGCCGCTCGGCGAGGCGGCGCGCGCGCGGCTGGAGACGATGCGGGCGACCACCGACGGCTTCGCGATCGCGCAGCGCGATCTCGAATTGCGCGGGCCCGGCGAACTGCTGGGCCGTCGCCAGACCGGCGAGATCGGCATGAAGCTCGCCGACCCGCTGCGCGACGCGGCACTGGTGCCGCCGCTGCAGCAGCTCGCCGAACGCTATCTCGAACGCGAGCCGGAACTCGCCAAGCTGCTGATCGCGCGCTGGGTCGGCGACCCGGACCGCTACGCGCGCGTCTGAGCATCACGCCGCGATGCGATACTGCGCCCGATCATGAATCCGCTTTCCCGCGACAAGCTGGTCGACTACTGGCGCCTCACGCGCATGGACCGGCCGATCGGCATCTACCTGCTGCTGTGGCCGACGCTGTGGGCGCTGTGGTTCGCCGCCGGCGGACCGCCGTCGCTGCACGTGCTCGCGGTCTTCGTGCTCGGCACGGTGCTGATGCGCGCGGCCGGCTGTGCGATCAACGATTACGCCGATCGCGATTTCGATCCGCACGTCAGCCGCACGCGGCAGCGGCCGGTCGCCGCCGGTCGCGTCAGCGGCCGCGAGGCGGTCGGCGTGTTCGTCGTGCTGTCGCTCGTCGCCTTCGCGCTGCTGCTGTCGCTGCGCAATGCCTATGCCGTCGCGTTGTCGGTGCCGGCGGTGCTGCTCGCCGGCAGCTACCCGTTCGCCAAGCGCGTGCTGTCGATTCCGCAGGCGATTCTCGGTCTGGCCTTCTCGGCCGGCATCCCGATGGCCTACGCCGCCGTGCATGGCACCGTCGACTGGGGCATGGCGACGGCGCTGATCGCCGCGAACCTGTGCTGGGTGATCGCTTACGACACCTACTACGCGATGGCCGATCGCGAGGACGATCTGAAGATCGGCGTGAAGTCGTCGGCGATCCTGTTCGGCCGCCATGACCGCCTGATCACCGCGGCGCTGCAGGCGCTGTCGCTGCTGATCCTGCTGGGCGTCGGCCTGCACGACGGGCGCGGCGCGGCCTACTACGCCGGGCTGGCGGTCGGCGCCGGCTGCGCGGTCTACGAGCAGTGGCTGATTCGTGCGCGTGAGCCGGCGGCGAGCTTCCGCGCCTTCCTGCACAGTCATTACATCGGTCTGGCGATCCTGGTCGGGCTCGCGCTCGATTGGCGTTAGCCGGGCCGGTCGCCGACGCCTTCAGGCGACGCGCGCGAGGGCCCAGGCCTCCACCGTCACGGCGCCGGCACGCCGGCAGCTGCGCGCCAGTTCGCCGAGCGTCGCGCCGGTCGTCATCACGTCGTCGAGCAGCGCCACGCGCAGGCCGCGCACGCCGGCGTCGACGCTGAACGCGCCGCGCACATTGCGCCGTCGCGCGACCGCATCCATGCCGATCTGGTCCTGCGTCGCGCGCATGCGTCGCGCCCAGCCGGCTTCGACGCGCAGTCCGGCTTCGTCGGCGAGCGGCCGCGCCAGCTCGACGCTCTGGTTGTAGCCGCGCCGGCGCAGACGCCCCGGATGCAGCGGCACCGGAATGACGACGTCCACGTCGTCGCCGCCGCGTGCGCGCAGGCTCAACGCCAGCAGACGGCCGAGCGTGCGCGCCGGCACGAAGTCGGCGGCGTACTTCAGTGCGTGAATCTGCTCGCGGATCGGCGCTTCGAGACGGAATGGTGCCCAGGCGCGGACGTACGGCGGCGGATGCGCAAGGCAATGGGCGCAGGGCTGATCGTGCGTCTGCGGCAGCGCGCAGCGCGGGCAGGCCGGGTGATTCCACGGCAGATCGGCGCGACAGGCCGCGCACAGCGCCAGCTCGTCGCTCGGCGCGGCACAGAACTGACACCGGGCGGGCGACAGCAGGGCCAGCAGCTCCTGGCGGATGTCAACCATGTCAGTGCATTTTGAGTTGACAAGTTCCGGCGTGACCCGGAACACTAAAACCGCTGGCGCACCGACGCTTCGTGCGCTTCGCTGCGTCTAAAAATCATTATTCCAACTTTTATCACAGGGTTCGCTCCCTGAAGGAATTCGCATGTCGGCCGTGCTCAGCCCCAGCGTATCCACCGCGTCCGGCGCTGCCGAGACGCACCGCACGGACGACGGCCTGCGCCACGACTGGCGCCATGACGAAGTCCAGGCGCTGTTCGATCTGCCGTTCAACGACCTGCTGTTCCAGGCCCACACCGTGCACCGGCAGCATCATGAGCCGAACACCGTGCAGCTGGCCACGCTGCTGTCGATCAAGACCGGCGCCTGTCCCGAGGATTGCGCGTACTGCCCGCAGTCGGTGCGCTACGAAACCGGCCTGAAGAAGGAGCCGCTGCTGCCGCTCGACGCGGTCGTCGAGGCGGCGAAGGAAGCCAAGGCCAACGGCGCGACGCGCTTCTGCATGGGCGCCGCCTGGCGCTCGCCGAAGGATCGCGACATCGAGCGCGTCGAGGCGATGGTGCGCGCGGTCAAGGACATGGGTCTGGAGACCTGTGTGACGCTCGGCATGCTCAAGCCGGCGCAGGCGCAGCGTCTCGCCGACGCCGGCCTCGATTACTACAACCACAATCTCGATACCTCGCCGGAGTTCTACGGCAAGATCATCAGCACGCGCACCTACGAGGATCGCCTGCAGACGCTCGACAACGTACGCGAGGCCGGCATCAAGGTCTGCTGTGGCGGCATCGTCGGCATGGGCGAACAGGAGCAGGATCGCGCCGAGCTGCTGCGCCAGCTGGCCAATCTCGACGTGCATCCGGAAAGCGTGCCGATCAACAACCTCGTGCAGGTCGAAGGCACGCCGCTGCAGGGCCAGGATGAGGTCCATCCGATCGACTTCGTGAAGATGATCGCGGTGGCGCGCGTGCTGATGCCGAAATCGCAGGTGCGCCTGTCGGCCGGGCGCCAGCAGATGAGCGAGGAGATGCAGGCACTGTGCTTCTTCGCCGGCGCCAACTCGATCTTCTATGGCGAGCGCCTGCTGACGACCGAGAACCCGCAGAACGCCAAGGACCGTGCGCTGATCGCGCGCCTGGGCATGCGCACCGAAGGTCGCGTCGAGACGGCCGACCCCTGCGCGCACGAGCATGGCCGCGGGCCTGAGCACGGGCACGCGCAGGGTGGCTGCAACGCCGCCGCCTGCGCCCACGGCTGAGCGTCCGGCGATGGCGGCTGACGACGCACGCGCGGCGCGGTCGCCGCTGGGCTCGCACCTGGCGGCCGAACTGGCGCGCATCCGCGCCGCCGATCTGTATCGCGTGCGTCGCGTCATCGACGGCGGCCACGGCGCGCAGATTCACGTCAACGGCCGCCGCTGCATCAACTTCTGCAGCAACGACTATCTCGGTCTCGCCGCCGATCCGCGCCTCGCCGAAGCGGCGCGGCGCGCGCTGGCGGGCGGCACCGGCAGCGGCGCCTCGGCGCTGGTGTCCGGCTACAACCGCGAGCATCAGCGGCTCGAAGAAGAAGTCGCCGCCTTCGTCGGCCGGCCGCGCGCGCTGCTGTTCTCGACCGGCTGGGCCGCCAATCTCGGCGTGCTGCGCGCCTTGCTTGGCCGCGACGATCTGCTCGTCGCCGACGAACTCAACCACGCCTCGCTGATCGACGGCGGTCGCCTGTCGGGCGCGCGCTACCAGCGTGTCGCGCATGCCGACGCCGCCGGCTTCGATGCGGCGTTGCGCGATGGCGGCGCGGCAGGGCTGAAGCTGCTGGTCAGCGACGGCGTGTTCAGCATGGACGGCGATCTCGCGCCGCTCCCGGCGCTCGCCGCGGCGTGCGCCGCGCACGGTGCAGCGCTGATGGTCGACGATGCGCACGGCTTCGGCGCGCTCGGTGCGCAGGGGCGCGGCGTGTTCGAGCTGAGCGGCGTGACGCCGGATGTCCAGGTCGGTACCTTCGGCAAGGCGGCCGGCGCCGCCGGCGCCTTCGTGGCCGGCGACGAGGATCTCATCGAATACCTGATCCAGCGTGCGCGCAGCTGGGTGTTCTCGACGGCGCCACCGCCGGCGGTCGCCGCCGCCGCGCGCTGCGGTCTGCGTCTGATTCAGGAAGAACCCGAGCGCCGCGCGGCGCTGCACGAGAACCTGCGCCGTTTCCGCGACGGCGCGCGCCAGCTCGGCATTGCGCTCTTCGACTCGGCGACGCCGATCCAGCCGCTGCTGCTCGGCGATGCGGCGCGGGCGCTGCGCCTGTCGCAGCGCCTGTTCGAGCAGGGCTTCTGGGTGGCGGCGATCCGCCCGCCGACGGTGCCGCCGAATACCTCGCGGCTGCGCATCACGCTGAGCGCCGCGCACCGCGCCGCCGAGATCGACGCGCTGCTCGCCGCGCTCGCCGACGGGCTGCGCGGATCGTGAGCGGCGCCGGACTGCAGGCGCTCGACGAGCGCCGCGCCGCGCGTCGCTTCTCGGCGGCGGCGGCGCGCTACGAGCAGGCCGCGCGGCTGCAGGCGCAGACCCGCGCGCAGCTGCTCGCGCTGCTGACTCCGTACGTGCCGGTGCGCTGTGTCGTCGATCTCGGCTGCGGCTCCGGGCCGGCGCTGCCGGCGCTGCGCGCGCGCTATCCGGACGCGGCGCTGGTCGCGCTCGATCGCGCCGCCGGCATGGTCGCGCAGGCGCGCGGCCGCGACGCCGCGCAGGGCCTGATCGCCGATGCGCAGGCGCTGCCGCTGGCCACGGCCAGCGTCGACCTGCTGTTCTCGAATCTGGCGCTGCAATGGTGTTCGCGCCGCCAGGCAGCACTTGACGAGGCGGCGCGCGTGCTGGCGCCGGGCGGTTTGCTGGCGCTCGCGGTGCCGGGGCCGGCGACGCTGCGCGAGCTGCGCCTCGCGTGGCAGCAGATCGACGCGGCCGAGCACGTCCACAGTTTTGCCGCGCCCGAGGTCTGGCTCGATGCCGCCGCCGCGTCCGGTCTGGCCGTGCGGGCGGACGTGCGGCGGCTCTATCAGCCGCAGCATCCCGACGTGCGCGCACTGATGCAGGAGCTGCGCGACATCGGCGCGCGCAACGCGAGCCCGGCGCGCCGGCGGCACTGGCTCGGCAAGTCGGCGCTGGCGAGGCTCGAACAGGCTTACGCGCCGTGGCGGTGCGACGGCGGCGTCTACGCGAGCTGGGAAATCCTCTACCTGGTGCTGCAGAAACCATGAGTGCGCAGACGCTGTTCGTCACCGGCACCGATACCGGCGTCGGCAAGACGCGCGCGGCGACCGCGCTGATCCGTTATGCGCGCCGGCAGGGGCTCGACGCGGTCGGTTACAAGCCGGTTGCATCCGGCTGCGAGCGCGTCGACGGGCAATGGCGCAACGACGATGCGCTGCAGCTGCTCGAGGCCAGCGGCGGCGCGCTGCGCTACGAGGACGTCAACCCGATCGCGCTGCCGGCGGCGATCGCGCCGCATCTGGCGGCGCGCGAGCAGGGCGTCGTGATCGACACGGCCGAGCTCGACGCCGGACACGCGCGGCTCGCGCAGCGCCACGACCGCGTGATCGTCGAAGGCGCCGGCGGCTGGCGGGTGCCATTGAACGAGGCCTGCGATTTCGCCGACTGGGTCGGCGCTCATCGCTGGCCGGTCGTGCTGGTCGTCGGCCTGCGCCTCGGCTGCATCAATCACGCCTTGCTGACCGCCGAGGCGGTGATGCGCCGCACGCGGCTCGCCGGCTGGATCGCCAACCGCTTGCCGCCGGCGCAGCCGCACTGGCAGGACAATCTGGAAACGCTGCGCGACCGCTTGCCGGCGCCTTGCCTCGGCGTGCTGCCGGAGCACGGCGACGCGGCGGCGAACTGTCACGCACTCGACACGGCTGCCACGCGCGTCGCCCTCGGGCTGGCGGCGTCGGCCACGGTCTAGTCCGGAATGGTGTTCCTTTTGCGCCGGTTTTCAGCCATGCTCTACACTCCCAAGGGCTCGACGGAACGGTCTTGCGCGCATGAGCCGGGACACGCAGCTGATGATCGGGCCGAACGCGTCGCTGACGGTTCGCCAGGCCTGGCTGTTCTTCGGGCTGATGGCCGCGACCGGACTCGGCATCGCTGGGCTGATGGCGGCACGGGGTTTGTGGCCGGTGCTGCCGTTTGCGGGGCTGGAGCTGGGGGCGCTGGGCGCCGCGCTGATCGTTTCGGTCAGGCGCAACGCCTATCGCGAAGTGGTGTGGTTCACAGGCGATAATGTCCGGATCGAATTCGGCAGACTGGGCCGTGGTGCGAGCACGGTCGTGACGCTGTCGCGCCATTGGACCAGGGCTGAACTCGAATCGGGCGCGACCCGCCATGCGCCGATGCGGTTGTGGTTGAGGAGCGGGGGACAGCAGGTCGAGATCGGCCGCTGCCTAACAGACGAGGAGCGCGAGCGCCTGCAAAGGCGTTTGCAGGAATTATTGACGCCCGCCTGGCGCAGCCGCCCAGGCACGCGCGGACCGTCGTCCGTGCAAGGGTTGCCATTGGGAGAGCGATAAATGTCGAAGAAGGGATGGCTGGCGCGTCTGGTAGCGGGCACCGGCATGGCGCTGATGGCGCTGCAGGCTGCGGCGTACACCCAGACCAGCGGCGGCTACAACATGCCGACCGGCGTCACCGAGATCGCGCACGAGGTGCACGGTCTGCACATGAAGGTCTTCGCCGTCTGCACCATCATCGGCATCCTCGTCTTCGGCGTGATGATCTATTCGATCATCAACCACCGCCGCTCGAAGAATCCCAAGCCCGCCGATTTCCATGAAAGCGTCAAGGTCGAGATCGCCTGGACGTTGATCCCGTTCCTGATCCTGATTGGCCTCGCCGTGCCGGCGGCCGGCACGCTGATCAAGATGGAGGACACGCGCAATTCCGAAATGACGGTGAAGGTCACCGGCTATCAGTGGAAATGGCAGTACGAGTACGTCGGCGAGGATGTGTCGTTCTTCTCGACGCTGTCGTCCGAATCGAATGCCGCACGCCAGACCGGCTCGGGCGTCGATGTCACCCAGGTGCCGAACTATCTGGTCGACGTCGACAATCCGCTGGTGCTGCCGGTCGGCAAGAAGGTCCGCTTCCTGATCACCGCCAACGACGTGATCCACGCCTGGTGGGTGCCGGAGTTCGCGGTCAAGAAAGACGCGATCCCGGGCTACATCAACGAGGTCTGGACCAAGATCGAACAGCCGGGCACCTATCGCGGCGTCTGCGCCGAGCTGTGCGGCCGTGATCACGGCTTCATGCCGATCGTCGTGCGCGCCGTTCCGGAAGAGGAATTCAAGGCGTTCCTGGCCGCGAAGAAGGGTGGCGCCAGCGAAGTGGCCGCCGCCGCCCCGGCGACGATGAGCGATGCAGCGCCGGCCGCCGCCGAACCCGCCGCTCCGGCTGCGACCGAAGTTGCCGCGGTCGACGCCAAGCCGGCGGCCGCCAAGGACGAGGAGCCGGCCGAGCTGATGAAGAAGGGCGAGAAGGTCTACAAGGCCAACTGCGCCGCCTGCCATCAGGCCGACGGCACCGGCCTGCCGCCGAACTTCCCGTCGCTGCACGGCAGCAAGGTCGCCAACGGCCCGGCCGATGCGCACATCCTGCAGGTGCTCAAGGGCAAGAACCTGATGCCGCCGTTCCCGCAGCTGTCCGACGAGGACGTCGCCGCGGTCGCCACCTATCAGCGCCAGTCCTGGGGTAACAAGGGCGGCGTGATCCAGCCTTCACAAGTCGCCGCGCTGCGCAAGTAAGCGACGCATCAGCACCAGAGAGGAGTTCCCCATGGCTCACACGAACGATCTCGCGCACGGCCACGACGATCACGCGCACCACGGTCCCGACAAGGGCATCATGCGCTGGATCAAGACGACCAATCACAAGGACCTCGGAACGCTGTATCTGTTCTTCGCGTTCACGATGTTCTTCATCGGCGGCCTGATGTCGCTGGTGATCCGCGCCGAGCTGTTCCATCCGGGCATGCAGTTCGTGCAGCCGGAGTTCTTCAACCAGATGACGACGATGCACGCGCTGGTGATGATCTTCGGTGGCGTGATGCCGGCTTTCGTCGGCCTCGCCAACTGGATGGTGCCGATGATGATCGGCTGCTCCGATCTGGCGCTGCCGCGCGTCAACAACTGGGGCTTCTGGATCCTGCCGTTCGGCTTCGCGATGATGCTGTCGACGCTGTTCATGGAAGGCGGCGGCCCGGCCGGCGGCTGGACCATGTATCCGCCGCTGATGCTGCAGACCGGCAACGCGTTTCCGTTCCTGATCTTCTCGGTCCACCTGCTCGGCATCTCGTCGATCACCGGCGCGATCAACGTGGTCGTCACCATCCTCAACATGCGCACGCCGGGCATGACGCTGCTGAAGATGCCGCTGTTCGTGTGGACCTGGCTGATCACCGCGTACCTGCTGATCGCCGTGATGCCGGTGCTCGCCGGCGCGGTGACCATGCTGCTCACCGACAAGTACTTCGGCACCAGCTTCTTCACGGCGGCCGGCGGTGGCGATCCGGTGCTGTTCCAGCACGTCTTCTGGTTCTTCGGCCACCCCGAGGTCTACATCCTGATCCTGCCGGCTTTCGGCATCGTCTCGACGATCATCCCGACTTTCGCGCGCAAGTCGCTGTTCGGCTACGACTCGATGGTCTACGCCACGGCGGCGATCGGCTTCCTGTCGTTCATCGTCTGGGCGCACCACATGTTCACGGTCGGCATGCCGCTGGCCGGCGAGCTGTTCTTCATGTTCGCGACCATGCTGATCGCGGTGCCGACCGGCGTGAAGGTCTTCAACTGGGTCGCGACGATGTGGCGCGGCTCGATGAGCTTCGAGACGCCGATGCTGTTCGCGATCGGCTTCGTGTTCCTGTTCACGATCGGCGGTTTCTCGGGCCTGATGCTGGCGATGACGCCGGTCGACTTCCAGTACCACGACACCTACTTCGTCGTCGCGCACTTCCACTACGTGCTGGTGCCGGGCGCAGTGTTCTCGATCATCGCCGCGATCTACTACTGGATCCCGAAGTGGACCGGGCGCATGTACAACGAGTTCTGGGGCAAGACGCACTTCTGGCTGTCGGCGATCTTCATCAATCTGACGTTCTTTCCGCAGCACTTCCTCGGTCTCGCCGGCATGCAGCGGCGCGTGCCCGACTACGCGCTGCAGTTCACGGACTTCAACGAGATCAGCACGATCGGCGCATTCGGCTTCTTCGTCACGCAGTTCATCTTCATCTTCAACATCCTCGGCTGCTGCTACGGCTGGTTCGGCCGCAAGCGCGACCTGCCGGATCGCGTCTGGGAAGGCGCGCGCGGTCTCGAGTGGACGGTGCCGTCGCCGGCGCCGTACCACACCTTCGAGGATCCGCCGGTCCTGCCCGCCGCCGAGGTGACGGGCGTGCACGACGCCGAAGCGGTACATCACTGAGCCGTCCGCCGTGTCCATTGGCGCCGACACCGCGCAGGCCGAGGCCATGAACGACAAGCGCCGCGCCCGTCGCAACGTGCTGTTGTTCTGGGTGCACATCGCCCTGGCCGCCGTGGTGCTCGGCTGGTTCGTCTATTCGGTCGCGCACAAGTGAACGCTGATCTGCGTCGCCGGCACTGGCTGCGCCTGCTGTTCGTGACCCTGGGCATGTTCGGCTTCGGGTTCGCGACCGTGCCGCTGTACAACAAGCTCTGCTACGCGATCGGGCTCAACGGCAAGGTCGCCAACGAGGCGGCGACGATCAGGACGACGAGCGTCGACACGAGCCGCACGGTAACCGTCGAGTTCCTGACGACGGTCAACGGCGGGCGTCCGTGGAAGTTCCGCGCCGACCAGGCCACGGTGCAGGTGCATCCGGGGCAGATGACGACGGTGAGCTTCTACATGCAGAACACGCAGGATCACGCGATCGTCGCGCAGGCCGTGCCCAACGTCGCGCCGACCGACGCCGCGCAGTACCTGAAGAAGACCGAGTGCTTCTGCTTCAACCGCCAGCCGTTCGCGGCTGGCGAGGAGCGCCATATGCCGGTCGTCTTCATGCTCGACTCGGAGCTGCCGAAGGACATCGACCGCATCACGCTGGCCTACACTTTTTTCGACGTAACCGACGTTGCACAGAAGAACTGAAGAGGAGTTAGTCATGGAGACCCCAGCCGCGCATCACGCCGAGCGCTACTTCGTGCCTGCACCGAGCGTGTGGCCGTTCATCCTGACCGCCGCGCTGGTGGCGTTGGTCGCGGGCGTATCCGGCTATCTCGAGGACGACCACATCGGCCCGCTGCCGATCTACGGCGGTGGGGCGCTGGCGATCGCCATCATCTTCCTGTGGTTCCGCGACATCGTGCGCGAGAGCGAGGGCGGCCAGTACAGCGCGCAGGTCGATCGCACCTACCGCTGGGGCATGTCCTGGTTCATCTTCTCCGAGGTGATGTTCTTCGGCGCGTTCTTCGGCGCGCTGTTCTATGCGCGCGAGCTGTCGCTGCCGTGGCTCGGCGGCGAGGGTTCGAAGATCGCGACCAATCTGGTGCTGTGGCCGGGCTTCGAGGCGTCTTGGCCGTCGAACGGTCCGGCCAACGCCGGCGGCGCATTCAAGACGATCCCGGCGTTCAGCGTGCCGCTGCTGAACACCATCCTGCTGCTGTCCTCGGGCGTCACGATCACGCTGGCGCATCACGCGCTCAAGGCCGGCAAGCGCCTGCCGTGCATCCTGTGGATGTGGGCGACGGTCGCGTTCGGCGCCGTCTTCCTGTACTTCCAGGCGCACGAGTACATCGAGGCCTACACCGAGCTCAATCTGACGCTGAAGTCGGGCATCTACGGCTCGACCTTCTTCATGCTGACCGGCTTCCACGGCCTGCACGTCACGCTCGGCACGATCATGCTGATCGTCATCACGCTGCGCCTGATGGCCGGCCACTTCAAGCCGGATTCGCATTTCGGCTTCGAAGGCGTGGCCTGGTACTGGCACTTCGTCGACATCGTCTGGCTCGGCCTGTTCATCGTCGTCTACTGGCTCTGAACGGCGGGCGCGAGTCCGAAAAAAGGCGACCTTCGGGTCGCCTTTTTCGTTGATGCGTTGCTCAGACGGCGCCTAGGCTGGCCCCCGGACGGCCGCACAGGACCGCGCGCCGATCCCGCGCGGTGCAACGGACCGCCGCTTTACGGTGTCAGCCCATGCGGCTGGATCCAGCCCATGCAGTACGAGAGGACGATGAAGACCAGCAGCGTGACCGACAACGCGATGCGGATCTTCAGGCCGGTCAGCGTGCGCCGCCGCGAACTCGGGTCGCGGACCAGGAACACCATGCTCGCCAGCAGCGCGACGACGGCGGCGAGCAGCAGGACGACGATGATGGTCTTGACGAGCATGAACGGAGGCCGCAGCGGACAAAGCCGGTAATTGCCGGCATCATAGCGTGCGCAGCGGCCTCGATGCCGCGGCGACGACAAGTACAGCGGACACGAGACTTCGTGCGAAGGGGGGGACGTGGCACGCAGGAAATTCCGGCCGGCCGTATGGGCCGTGCTCGTGGTGCTCGCGCTCGGGGCGCTGATGGTGTCGCTCGGCGCCTGGCAGCTGCGCCGCGGCTTCGCCAAGCAGGAAATGCTCGATCACTATGCGCATGCCGCCCAGCAGCCGGCGCAGCACATCGACGCCGGCAAGGTGGCCTACGACGGCCAGATCGAACGCGTCTTCGTCAAAGGCCATTTCGACGCCAGCCGCCAGCTGCTGCTCGACAACCAGGGCTACGACGGCCAGCCGGGGTACCACGTGTGGACGCCGTTCGTGCAGGACGACGGCAGCACGGTGGTCGTCGACCGCGGCTGGATTTCGCGCGCGGCAGGACAACAGCCGGAGGCGCTCGCCGTCGCCGCCGACGAACGTCAGGTGCAAGGCTACTGGCGCAGCCTGCCGCGCCCGGGCTTGCGCCTGGAGGCCGACAACTGTGCCGCCGCGCCGTGGCCCCGCGTCGTGCAGTATCCGACCGTCGACGATCTGCACTGCCTCTACGGCGATTTCGTCGCGCAGGGCCTGCTGCTGATGGACGCCGAAGCGCCGGACGGTTTCGTCCGCGAGTGGCGCACGGCACCGGAATTGCAGCCGGCCAAGCATTACGGCTATGCCGCGCAGTGGTTCGCGTTCACGCTGACGCTGATCGCGATTTTCGTCAAACTCAGCTTTCGCGTTCCCAAGCCCCGTCCTTCATGAATCAGGTTCCCCGCGGCCGCGGCCAGCTCCTGCTGCTCGCCGCCCTGTTCTTCGGCCCGCTCGTCGCCGCCGTACTGCTGTACTTCGTCTTCCCGCAGTTCCAGCCGCAGGGGCGGACCAACTATGGCGAACTCATCGACCCGGCGCGGCCGTTGCCGGCGCTGGCGCTGGTCGATGCCGACGGCAAGGCTCTGGACCGCGAAGCGCTGCGCGGGCGCTGGACCTATCTCTATCTCGGCGGCGAGCGCTGCGATGCGGTCTGCGCGAACAAGCTGTTCCAGTTCCGGCAGATCCGCACGCTGCTCAACGAAAAGCGGATGCGCGTGCAGCGCGTCTATCTGGCACCGGATGCGGCCGCGCTGCCGGCGCTGCGCGAGCAGCTCGGCGCAACGCACCCGGATCTGCAGCTGTACGCCGAATCGGCGGCGCCGGTACTGCGCGCGTTCCTGCAGGCCGGCGGTCCGGCACGCGATCCGCAGTCGGTGTACCTGATCGACCCGCTCGGCAACTGGCTGATGGTCTATCCGGCCGAAGTCGACTATCGCAAGGTGCTCGACGACATCAAGAAGCTGCTGCGCATCTCGCAGATCGGCTGAATGGCGGTGTCCGCATCCTGCCCCGTTCGCTTCGCGTCCCGCCCCGGCCCGATCGGTTAAAATTCGCGCAAATCGAGGCGGCCGAAGCACCGGGCCGCCTTTTCATTCTTCCGCCATCGCATCGCATGCTCTGGTTCCACCGCCTCAATCTGCTCGCCGTCGTCTGGTGTTTCTGCCTGGTGGTCGTCGGCGCCTACGTGCGCTTGTCGGACGCCGGCCTCGGCTGCCCGGACTGGCCGGGCTGCTACGGTCATCTGACGGTGCCGGATGCCGAGCACGAGATCGCCGCCGCCGAGGCCCGCTATCCGGATCGCCCGGTCGAGGCGCCGAAGGCCTGGAAGGAGATGGTGCATCGCTATCTCGCCGAGACCCTGGGCCTGTTCATCGTCGCCCTGGCGCTGATGAGCCTGTTCATCAAGGACGCGCGCCGGCCGCGCGTGCTGCCGTGGCTGCTGGTGGCGCTGGTGATCTTCCAGGGCATTCTCGGCATGTGGACGGTGACCTGGCAGCTCAAGCCGCTGGCGGTCACCGGCCATCTGCTCGGCGGCATGTCGACGTTCGCGCTGCTGCTGTGGATGTGGCTGTCGACGCGGCCGCGCAGCGAAGCCGCCGTCGCGGTGGCCACGCGCACGCGCGAGATCCGCAGCGAGCGCGCCGCGGCCTTCGTCATCGAACGCGAACTGGTCGGTAGCGCCGCGCCGGTGCCGCTGCGGGTGGCACCGCGCGGCCTGCGCACGTTCGCGCTCGTCGCGCTGCTCGTCGTCGCCGGCCAGATCTTCCTCGGCGGTTGGACCAGCACCAATTACGCGGCGCTGGCCTGCCCGGATCTGCCGACCTGCCATGGCAGCTACCTGCCGCCGCTCGACGTCAAGGAAGCCTTCACGCTGTGGCGCGGCCTCGGCATCAACTACGAATACGGCGTGCTCGATGCGCGGGCGCGGGTGACGATCCACTACTTCCACCGCGTCGGCGCCGTCGTCGTCACCACCGTGCTGCTGGCGCTCGGTCTGTTCCTGCTGCGCCGCGGTGGGGTCCCGCTGTGGCGGCGGCTCGGCGCCGCCGTGCTCGGCGCGCTGGCGCTGCAGATCACGATCGGCATCTGCGTCGTGCACTTCCAGCTGCCGTTGCTGCTGGCGGCGGCGCACAATCTCGGCGCCGAACTGTTGCTCGGCACGCTGATCGTGCTGAACTTCCACGCGTGGCGGCGCCCCGACTGATGGCCGCCGGATCGAACGCGGTGGATGCTGCGCACCAGGCGATGCCGTCGCGCCTGCACGAGTACTACGAGCTGTGCAAGCCGCGCGTCGTCATGCTGATCGTGTTCACGGCGATCGTCGGCATGTTCCTCGCAGTGCCCGGCCTGCCGCCGCTGTGGGCGCTGCTGTGGGGCACGCTCGGCATCGCCCTGCAGGCTTCGAGCGCGGCGGCGATCAACCAGATCATCGACCGCAACATCGACGCGCGCATGGCGCGCACCTGCGGCCGGCCGCTGGTCACCGGGCGCCTGACGATGACCGAGTCGATCGCCTTCGCGACGCTGCTCGGCATCAGCGGCTTCGCCGTGCTGTGGTTCCTCTGCAATCCGCTGGCGGCGGTGCTGACGCAGTTCACGCTGATCGGCTACGCCGGCATCTACACGCTGTACCTGAAGCGCGCGACGCCGCAGAACATCGTCATCGGCGGCGCCGCCGGCGCCGCGCCGCCGCTGCTCGGCTGGGTGGCCATCACCGGCGAGATCCACGCGCATGCGCTGATCCTGTTCGCGATCATCTTCATCTGGACGCCGCCGCACTTCTGGGCGCTGGCGATCGAGCGCCGCGACGAGTACGCGAAGGTCGACATTCCGATGCTGCCGGTCACGCACGGCATCGAGTTCACCCGCACGCAGGTGCTGCTGTACACGATTCTGCTGTTCGCGGTGACGATGCTGCCGTTCGCGACCGCGATGTCCGGCTGGATCTATCTGGCCGGGGCCGTGCCGCTCAACGCCGTGTTCCTGTACTACGCGATCCGCATGAAATGGTGGCCGGTGCCCGGTCTGCCGATGAAGACTTTCGGCTACTCGATCGTCTACCTGATGGGCATCTTCACTCTGCTGCTCGTCGACCACTATCTCGCCGGGCTGCTGGCCTGAGCGGTTTCGCTCCCGGCCGGGCCCGGTGTTTGCCGGCCGCCGGGTGGCGCCGACGGGCCGCAGGATCGCCGGCCCGCTGCGGCGAAGAAATGCCCGGCGACGGATGCGTCCCCAGAAACAAAACGCCCGGCATGAGCCGGGCGTCCGCAAGCGTTTGTCTGCCGATCAGGCTTCGGCGGGTTCGATCGCCTTGCGCAGCTTCTTCATCGCCGAGGCTTCGATCTGGCGGATGCGTTCGGCCGATACGCCGTACTCGTCGGCGAGTTCCTGCAAACCGGCCTTCTCGCCGTCGTGCAGCCAGCGGCGCTGCAGAATGTCGCGTGAGCGCGGATCGAGCGCAGTCAGCGCCTGCGTCATGCGGGCTTCGCGCGCGTCCTGCCACTCGGCTTCCTCGATCGCCGAAATGTCGTCGGTCTCCGAGGCCAGCCAGTCCTCCGGCATGTAGCTCGTCTCCTCGCCCTCGGTCGGCGTGGCGTTGAACGACATGTCGTTGCCGGAGAGGCGGGCTTCCATCTGGAAGACTTCCTCCGGCTTGACCTTCAGATCGGCGGCGATCGCCTCGGCTTCCTGCGTGCTCAGCCAGCCGAGCGACTTCTTCGACGAGCGCAGGTTGAAGAACAGCTTGCGCTGCGCCTTGGTCGTGGCGATCTTCACGATGCGCCAGTTCTTCAGGATGAATTCGTGGATCTCGGCCTTGATCCAGTGCACCGCGAAGCTGATCAGGCGCACGCCGACGTCCGGGTCGAAGCGCTTGACCGCCTTCATCAGACCGACGTTGCCTTCCTGGATCAGGTCGCCGAGCGGCAGGCCGTAGCCCAGATAGCCGCGCGCGATATGCACGACATGGCGAAGATTCGACATGATCAGCTGCTGGGCGGCGGCGATTTCGTTCTGGTCGCGCAGGCGCTCGGCCAGCGCCTTCTCGGCAGCGGCATCGAGCGCCGGGGCCTGGTTCACGTGCGCGATGTACGCATCCAGACTGCCCGTCGAAAGCGGCAGCATCGCCATCGGTTGGCGCGCAAGCGTTGTGATCTGGCTCATCTCAGTAACCTCCCAATGCCATCTTAGCACTCGGATTTATAGAGTGCTAAAAGCGGCGAAAGTTCCCGGGCCCCTTGCTAAGTCCTTGATCTGCCGGGATCGATCCCCACATGGGGACGATTCAGCGCGGTTCAATGAGGGCCAGGCGCCGGCCGACGGTGACGTATGCGCCGGCCCAGCCGAGCACCACGCCGGCGGCCAGCAGGGCGAGTCCGTCGGTCCACGGCAGGCCGGCGAGCTGGAACTGGCTGCCATAGGCCTGGGCGAGCTGCTCGGCGGGCGCGCCGAGGGCCTGCACGCCGGCGGCGACCAGGATCCAGGCCAGCAGGCCGCCGAGCAGGCCGTGCCAGAAGCCGGCATAGAGGAAGGGGCGGCGGATGAAGCTGTCCGGCGCGCCGATCAGCTTCATCACCTCGACCTCTTCACGGCGCGCTTCGATGTCGAGGCGGATGGTGTTGCCGATGATGACCATGACCGCGACGCCGAGCAGGATCGCGACGATGCCGACCGAGCGCTGGGCGATGTCGAGCAGCGCGTACAGGCGTTCCAGCCACTTCTGGTCGAGCTTGGCGAGGTCGACTTCGGGCAGGCGCCCGAGCCGCGCCGCCAGTTCCTCGACGCCGGCCTTGCCGAGCTTGCGGTTCGGCGTGACGGCGATGACCGCCGGCAGCGGGTTGTCCTGCAGGATCGCCAGGGCGTCGCCGAAGCCGGACTGCGCCTTGAAGTCGGCGAGCGACTGCGCGCGCGAGATGTAGTTGGTCTTGCTGACGCCGATTTCGGCGCGCAGTTCCCGGGCCAGTGCCGCGCCGCGTTCCTCGGTCACGCTGTCCTTGAGGAACAGCGAGATCTGCAGCGATTCCTGCCAGCTGTAGCCGACGCTGGCGAGATTGCGCGTCAGCACGTAGAGGCCGGCCGGCAGCGCCAGGGCGATGCCGATGACCAGCGCGGTCAGCGCCGCCGCCAGCGGTGCGCGCGCCAGCTTGCCGAGCGAGAAGAAGAACACGCGCGCATGTTCCTGCGCCAGGCGCGCGAGCCAGCCCGGGCGTTCGAGTCCGGCTTCAACGAGCGCCATGGCGGTCTCCGAGTTGCGAGGCGGCGGTCGGCCGCTTGTCGGTGATCTGTCCGTGTTCGAGATGGATGATGCGATGCGGCAGGGCCTCGATCAGATCGATCGCGTGCGTGGCGATCATCACCGTCACGCCGGCCTCGTTGAAGCGCTGGAAGCCGCGCATCACTTCGAGCGCCATTTCCGGGTCGAGATTGCCGGTCGGCTCGTCGGCGAGGATCAGCGCCGGCTTGGTGACGATCGCGCGGGCGATGCCGACGCGCTGCTGCTCGCCGCCGGACAGCGTCAGCGGCAGCGACTTCTCGCGATTGAGCAGGCCAACCGCGTCGAGCGCCGCACGCGTGCGCCGGCCGATGTCGGCATACGCATAGCCGCGGATCACCAGCGGCAGCGCGACGTTGTCGAACACCGTGCGGTCGTAGAGCAGGTTGAAGTTCTGGAAGACCAGGCCGATGTGCTGGCGGTAGGCCGGGATGTGGCGGTTCTTCAGCGCCGACAGGTTCTGGCCCATGACGACGAGCTGGCCGCGCGTCGGCCGGCACAGCGCCGCGATCAGGCGCAGCAGCGTGCTCTTGCCGGCGCCGCTCGGGCCGGTCACGTAGACCATCTCGCCCTGCGCGATCGAGAAGTTGACGCCGCTGAGCACGTCCTGGCCGCCGGGGTAGCGGTAGGCGAGCTGGTCGAAGCGGACGATGTCGGAGGCGGGCGGGCTCATGCGCGCGCCGTCTCCGACGCGGTTCGCCGCCTGTGCTTGCGCATGCCGTTCACTCCCCGATGAGCGCGTCCGCATAGGCTTCGGCGTCGAACGGCTGCAGATCGTCCACCGCCTCGCCGAGCCCGATGAAGCGCACCGGCAGGGCCAGCCGGCGCGCGATCGCCAAGAGGATACCGCCCTTCGCGGTGCCGTCCAACTTGGTGATGACGAGGCCGGTGAGGCCGATCGCCTCGTGGAACTGGATGGCCTGCGTCAGCGCGTTGCCGCCGGTCGTGGCGTCGACCACCAGCAGCACTTCGTGCGGTGCGTACGGGTCGTGCTTCTGCACGACGCGCTTGATCTTGCGCAGCTCGTCCATCAGGTGCGCCTGCGTGTGCAGGCGGCCGGCGGTGTCGGCGATGACCAGATCGATGTCGCGCGCCCTGGCCGACTGCACGGCGTCATAGATCACGCTCGCCGAATCGGCGCCTTCACCCTGCGACAGGATCGGCACGCCGACGCGCTCGGCCCAGGTCTGCAGCTGCTCGACGGCGGCGGCACGGAAAGTGTCGCCGGCGGCCAGCAGCACGCTTTTGCCCTCGCGCTTGTAGCGCGCGGCGAGCTTGCCGATGGTCGTCGTCTTGCCGACGCCGTTGACGCCGGCGACGAACAGGATGAACGGCTTGATGAAGGGCGGCATCACCAGCGGCTTGGCGATCGGCGCGAGCAGTTCGACCAGATACTTCTTCAGCGCCGCGCGCAGCTGCGCCGGATTCTTGATGCGGCCGGCGTTGACCTCGTTCTGCAGGCGCTCGATCAGCCACTGCGTCGCATCGACGCCGGCGTCGGCCATCAGCAGGCGCGTTTCGAGCTCCTCGAGCGCTTCCGGCGTCAGCTTGTCGGCGGTGAAGAACGTCGAGATGTCGCGTGTCAGCCAGGAATCGCCCTTGTTGAGGCGGGTGCGCAGCTTGCTCAGCAGGCCGGGTTCGGACATGGGGATTTCAAAAAAAATGGAAACGGATTTACCACAGCAACCATAGCGGACCGTGGACGCGGTGTTGCGTGTCGGGCAGCGCCGCGACCAGCGGCGCCAGCGGCGGATCGAAGTCGGTCGCGACCGGATAGCGCAGCAGGCGGTGGAAACTGCGCGCCTCCTGGCGAGTGACGGTGCCGATCCAGATCGGCCGGCCGTCGTCGAGGCGGTAGTGCGAAGGCCACAGGCGCACGAAGTACTGGTGCGCGTCGTCGAGCGGCAGGCGCAGCATCAGCGCCGGATGTTCGCCGGCGTGCACCTGCGGCATCACCGGCAGCTCGCCGATCGCCGCCGAGCTGGTCAGCCAATGCAGCATCTGCGCCGCGCCGAGCGGTGCCGGCGTCTGCCAGCCGGCGGCGCGCAGCTGCGTCTCGACGGCGCTGAGATCGCCGGCCCACTGCAGCGTGAACGGCTGACGCGCGCGGCCGGCGGCGTCCTGGCGCTGCAGCGCAAAGCGCGGCGTGGCGGCGGACGCGTCGAGCCAGTCGGCGAGGCTCAGGGTGCGATAGTGCGGCGGCGGCAGCGCGTGCGGTTGCGCCAGGCGTTGCCACTGCCAGCCGAGCGCCAGCGCGAAGCTGAGCGCGATCAGCGGCAGCACGCGCCAGGCGCGCAGGATCTGCGGCCGGTGCAGGCGATAGCCGAGGCCGAGCAGCGCGCTCCAGGCGAGTCCGAACAGCAGCAGCAGCAGCGCGACGCTGAACCACTGCAGGCCCAGGTACAGCTGCGCGAAGGCGACGAGCAGCAGCAGCACGGCGCTGATCGCATAGAACACCGTGCGCAGCGCCGGCGCGCGGCCGGTCGCCAGCAGCACCGGCAGGAAGCCGTAGGTCACGGCCGCGAGCACGAGGTCGCGGCTGCGCGCGGCGCCGGGCGCCGGCGTATCGAAGAAGTGGTAGGGCGGTGGCAGCAACGGGATGGCGTACAGGCCGGCGGCGATCGCGCCGCCGAAGGCCAGCGCCGCCGCCCAGTGCGTCGCCGCGCGCAGCTTGCGCAGCGCCAGCAACACCACGAAACCGGCGATGGCGACGGTGCCGTACACCGGCCACTCGCCGATCTGCAGCAGGCGTCGGGCCAGCGCCGAGCCCCAGGGCGTATGCAGGTCGCGCAGCGACTGGAAGATCGCGGCGTCGAGGCGCAGCGGATACTGGTGCAGCTGCGTGCCGGCGGCCAGGTACAGCGAGCCGGCCGCGACCAGCAGCAGCGGCAGCGCCAGCAGCGCGAGCGCCGGCGTTTCCGGCAGCTCGTCGTCGATCAGCGCGAAGCCGTGACGGCCGGCCTGGCGCCGGCGGCGGCTCCATTCGAGCAGGCGCGGAATCCAGGCCGCCGCCAGACGGCCGACGAGCCGCGACAGCACGATCGTCAGCCACAGCGCCAGCCACAGGCCGAGCAGCAGGGCCAGCAGCAGGCTGGCGAGGCGGCCGGCGACTTCGGCGGCGAGGCCCAGCGAGGCGCCGAACACGACGCCCGGCAGAATGAAGGCGCAGGCCCAGAGAGCCGCGCCGATGCCGTCGGCGAGCGCGAACTTCCAGTACGGCATGCCGGCCGCTGCGGCGAGCGCCGGCGTCACCGCCCGCAGCGGGCCGAGGAAGCGCGCCAGCAGGATGCTGTAGGAGCCGTGCCGTGCGAAGAAGCTGCGGCCGCGCAGCACCAGGTCCGGATGCTTGAGGAAGAAGCGCGCCTGGAACAGGCGCTCGCCGTAGCGGCAACCGAGCCAGAAGCTGAGGCTGTCGCCGAGCAGCGCGCCGGCGGCGGCGATCAGCAGCGTCGGCCACAACTCCAGCGCGCCGAGCGCGACCATCGCCCCGATCGCGAACAGCGGCAGCGCCGCGGGCACGAAGGCGCCGATGATGAACAGCGAATCGAGCAGCGTGACGGCGAACAGCAGGCACAGCGCCCAGTGCGGATGGGCGCCGATCCAGGCCAGAAGCGACTGCAGCGCCTCGGTCATTTCGCCTCGGCGAAAGCCTCGGCGGCGGCGTCCAGCGTGCGCTCGATCTCTTCCGGGCCGTGGCGCGTCGACACGAAGCCGGCCTCGTAGGCCGACGGCGCGAGGTACACGCCGCGCGCCAGCATCGCGTGGAAGAAGCGCTTGAAGCGCTCGCCGTCGCAGCGCATGACGTCGGCGTAGCCGTTGATGTGTTCGGCGTCCGTGAAATAGAGGCCGAACATGCTGCCGACCTGCGTCGTCGTGAATGGCACGCCGGCATCGCGCGCCCGCTCACGCAGGCCGGCGAGCAGCTGCGCGGTGCTGTGTTCGAGCGCGGCGTACAGGTGCGCATCGTCGAGCTTGCGCAGGATGGCCAGGCCGGCGGCCATCGCCAGCGGATTGCCCGACAGCGTGCCGGCCTGATAGACGGGGCCGAGCGGCGCCAGCTTTTCCATGATCTCGCGCTTGCCGCCGAAGGCGCCGACCGGCAGGCCGCCGCCGATGATCTTGCCGAGCGTGATCAGGTCCGGGGTCAGGCCGTAGCGGCCGCAGGCGCCGCGCGGGCCGACGCGAAAGCCGGTCATCACCTCGTCGACGACCAGCAGCGCGCCGCTTCTCGTGCACAGCGCGCGCAGGCCTTCGAGAAAGCCCGGCAGCGGCGGCACGCAGTTCATGTTGCCGGCGACCGGTTCGAGGATGATCGCGGCGACGTCGCCGTCGTGATCGCGCAGCAGCGCCTCGACCGACGCGAGGTCGTTGTACTGCGCGGTCAGCGTGTACTTGGCAAGGTCCGCCGGCACGCCCGGCGAAGTCGGCACGCCGAAGGTCAGCAGGCCCGAGCCGGCTTTCACCAGCAGCGCGTCGCCGTGGCCGTGGTAGCAGCCCTCGAACTTGATGATGTAGTCGCGGCCGGTGGCGCCGCGCGCCAGGCGCAGCGCCGACATCGTCGCCTCGGTGCCGCTGTTGCACATGCGCACCATGTCGAGGCCCGGCACGCGCGCGCACAGGAGCTCGGCCATCTCGATTTCGAGCTCGGTCGGCGCGCCGTATGAAACGCCGATCGTCGCCTGATGCTGGATCGCGGCGATGACGTCCGGGTCCTGGTGGCCGGTGATCATCGGCCCCCAGGAGCCGACGTAGTCGATGTAGCGCTGGCCGTCGGCGTCGCAGAGGTAGGCGCCGTCGGCCGAGGCGATGAAGCGCGGCGTGCCGCCGACGGCACGGAAGGCGCGCACCGGCGAGTTCACGCCGCCGGGGATCGTGCGCTGCGCGCGCTGGAACAGTTCGTCGGAGCGGGTCATGGGCGTCAGGGGAGCGGCGCGCGCGGCGCCGACGGTGGGCGGGAGGAGGGATTCTAAGGGGCTTCGCCGAGCGCGGCGACGTAGGCGCGGGCCGCCGCGGCGACGTCGTCGGCGCCGAACACGCCGTCGATCGCGGCGATCAGCTCGGCGCCGGCCGCGCGCACGGCGCCGGCATTGGCCGGCGTGATGCCGCCGATGCCGCAGATCGGCACCGTCAGCGCGCGCCGCGCGGCGGTCAGCGTCGCCAGTTGCGCCGGCGGCGCGTCCGGCTTGGTGCGCGACGGGAACAGGCGGCCGAAGGCGACGTAGTCGGCGCCGGCGGCGACAGCGGCGCGCGCCCGGTCGAGCGAGTCGCCGCAGGTCGCGCCGAGGATCGCCTGCGGGCCGAGCCGCGCGCGCGCCGCGGCCAGGCTGCCATCGCCGGCGCCGAGGTGCGCGCCGTGCGCGCCGGCGGCGGCGGCGAGTTCGGCATCGTCGTTGACGATCAACAGCGCGCCGCCGGCGCGGCAGCACTGCGCCAGCGCCCGCGCCAGGCGCAGCCGCTCGTCCGGCGCGTTCCACTTGTCGCGGTACTGGATCAGACGCGCGCCGCCGGCGATCGCCGCCGCGACGGCCGGCAGCAGGCGCTCGGGGGCGCGGACCAGCGCCTCGGGCGTGATCGCGTAAAGGCCCTTCAATTCCATTGACGGTTCCGGCGCGGAATCAGGCGGCCCTGGCCGGTGCGATAGGCCGCGGCCAGCGCCGCGTGCGTATAGCGCTGGCCGCGCTCGATCGCGCTTGCCCAGTCGTCGCCGACGGCGAGGCGGCCGGCGATCGCCGCCGCCAGCGTGCAGCCGGCGCCGTGGAAGCGGGCGGCGAGGCGCGGCCAGCGGTATTCGCGGGCGCGACCCTCGGCATCGAGCCAGAGATTGCGGACTTCGGCATCCGCTTCGTCGCCGCCGGTGACCAGGACCTGCCGGCAGCCGAGCCCGCGCAGCGCCGCCGCCGCGGCCGCGGTGTCGGCGGCGTCCGGCGCCAGGCGCCGCGCCTCGGCGGCGTTCGGGGTCAGCAGGTCGACGTGCGGCAGCAGCGTGTCGCGCAGCGCCGCCAGCGTCGGCGCGGCGCTGACCTCGGCGCCGCCGCCGGCGCGCAGCACCGGATCGCAGATCACGGGCACGCCGGTGCGGCGGATCGTCTCGACGATCACCGGCACCTGCGCGGCATCGCCGAGCAGGCCGATCTTGATCGCGGCGATGCGGCTGTCGGCGAGCAACACGGCCAGCTGCTCGGCGATCAGCGGCGGCGCGACCGCCTCGACGCGGCGCACGTCGCGGCTGTCCTGCACGGTCAGCGCGGTGATCACGGTCAGCGCGTGGGCACCCTGCGCGGCGATCGCCTCGAGATCAGCATGAATGCCGGCGCCGCCGCCCGGGTCATGGCCGGACAGACAGAGCACCAGTGGCGGGTCGGCTAGGAGCAGATCGGACATCCGGGGAGTCGCTCTGGCGGAACAACGAGGTTTGTGAAAGCCCTTGACAGAAGGGCGCGATTTACGTTGCGCTGCGGCATCTTATGCACAAGCTTTGGGCATGGGCGCTACAGGCCGCATGAGAGCGACATTTTTCTGCAAAAACACCGTAAGAATCTCTTATCACCATGATCCGGAAAGGAAAATTGGCGTGAACACAAACTGCCCCCGAGGCAGAAACAGGCGCAGTTACGGCCACTTATCGCGTTGCTCCCCCCATTGTGCACAAACTTATCCACAGATGCTGTGGGCAAAATCCACTTTCCCCTCATGGACAGCGGTTTAGCGCCATCTTTTAAAGCTGAACCGGGCCTCGGGACGCGACGGCCGGGTCGCCGCCGGGCGCTGCGCTCGGCCGCCTGCGGGCTCGGCTTATGGCTGTGCTTTCCGATACTTGCCCAGGGCGGCACGGCGGTGGCGGCGCTCATCGACGACGCCGAACTGCCGGAAATTTCGGGCTGCGCCGCTTCGCACCGGCAGCCCGGCTGGCTGTGGCTGCACAACGACAGCGGCAACGCCCCGCGCCTGTTCGCGATCGACGATCGCGGCCGCGTGCGGGCGCGGGTCACGATCGACGGCGTCGCCGCCGGCGACTGGGAGGACATCGCCGGCTACGACGGCCCGACCGGACCGATGCTGGCGATCGCCGATACCGGCGACAATTTCGCGCTGCGCCGCGAGGTCAGCGTGTTCCTGCTGCCGGAACCGGATGCCAGTGCGACACACGCCGCGCCGCTGCGGCAGATCCGCTTTCGCTACCCGGACGGCCCGCGCGACCTCGAAGCGCTGGCGGTCGACGCGGCGGCCGGCCAGATCCTGCTGCTCGACAAGCGCCGCCCGCCGGCGACGCTCTACGCGCTGACGCTCGCCGGCCCCGACGAGCAGATCGCGCAGCGGCTGGCGACCGTGCCGGACTGGTGGCCGGAGCCGCCGACGCCCGTCGAGACGATCGGCGCCAGCCGCTACCGCGGCGCGGCGACGGCGATGGACCTGGCACCGGACGGCCGCCGGCTCGCGGTGCTGAACGACACGCACTGGCAGGTTTACAGCCGCCAGCCCGGCGAATCCTGGGCGACGGCGCTGCAGCGTGCGCCGCGTTCCGGGCGGCTGCCGCGCCAGGGTCTGCCGATGCGCGACACGATCTACGAAGCGCTGTGCTGGGACGCCGCCGGTGACGGCCTGTGGATCAGCGGCGAACGCCTGCCGGCGCCGCTGCTGCACGTCCATCCGGACGCGGCCGCCCCCTAGCTGGCCGGTGCGGCGGGCGCGGCTTCCGGTTCGCTCGGCTCGGCGGGTGCCGGTGCCGGCGCGGCTGGCTCCGGCGCCTGCGTCGGCGGCGCGACGGGCGCCGCGGCCGGCGCGCGGCCGGCCTCCTCCGCGTCGATCTGCCGCTGCAGTTCCTCGGGAATGTCCGGCTCCGGTTCGGGTTCCGGCTCGGCGCTGCGGCGGCCGTAGCCCATCTGTCCGGCGATCCAGTTGGCGCGACGCTGCACGTAAGTGCCGGGGCGGGTGACGCTCCAGTGCCGCGGGCTCGGCAGCACCGCGGCGAGCCGCGCCGCCTCCATCGGCGTGAGCCGTGCCGCCGGCTTGTGGAAATAGGCCTGCGAAGCGGCCTCGACACCGTAGATGCCGGGACCGAACTCGGCGACGTTCAGGTAGACCTCGAGAATGCGCTGTTTCGGCCACAGCGCCTCGATCAGTACCGTGTAGCCGGCCTCGATGCCCTTGCGGAAATAGCCGCCGCCCGGCCACAGGAACAGGTTCTTGGCGGTCTGCTGGCTGATCGTCGAGGCGCCGCGCTTGTGCCGGGAGCGCCGGTTGTGGGCGCGCGCCTGCTCGATCGCCTCGAGGTCGAAACCGTTGTGCGTCCAGAACTTCTGATCTTCGGCCGCGACCACGGCGCGGCGCGCGCTGTCGCTGATGCGGCTGGCCGGCACCCAGTGGTACTGCACCGGCCGCGTCGGGCTCTGCAGCATGTACGCGGTGGTCGGCGGCGGCAGCACGCGCAGCAGCGCGACCGGCAGCGCCGTGAGCGCGAGGATGGCGAGCAGCAGCCAGCCCAGGAACCGCAGGCCGCGGCGGCGTTTCTTCATCATTTCCGTTGGTGGCGATCGAGATCGAAGACCGGCAGCGTCAGGTTCCACCAGATCGCCGCCAGACGCAGGGCCGCGATCAGGGCCATGCCGACGAAGGCGGCGAGGTCGCGGTCGAGGCCGAGCCGCTGCAGCAGCACATAGCTGAGCGCGCCGGCGACGACGGCGCTCGCGTACATCTGGCCGCGGCGCAGGATCATCGGGATTTCATTGCACAGCACATCGCGCACGACGCCGCCGAAGGTGCCGGTGATGACGGCGATGACGACCGCGATCAGCCCGGACAGCTGCGCGTTCTCGGCGATGCGCGCGCCGGAGATCGAGAACATCGCCAGGCCCAGCGCGTCGGCGATATCCAGCTGCTTCTCCGGCGGATGGCGGTAGCGTACGTAGTCGGTCCTGAAATATTCAATTCACCGCCGCCAGCCGCCGACCCGGCGGCCATGCCCCCCTCGTCACTGACCACCCGCTCAAGCATCCCGACCAGAAGCCAGAGTGCAAAAAGGGCCTTCAGTCCCAACCGGGCAATGGCCCGCATCAACCAGCGCAGGTTGTAGCCGGCGGCACACAACACCGGATGCAGCACATCCCCTTCCGATCCTTTGAGCCAGTTCCGCCGTAGTCCGCAGTCGTCCTTCAGGTGCCCGATCACCGGCTCCACGG
>NZ_KB907940.1 GCF_000382285.1 Solimonas variicoloris DSM 15731
CATCTGGGACCTTGCACGGATCGCATCGGCGACGGCGTAGCGGCACCTCGCACTTCCCATCCACCCAAACCCAGGAGGGCGAGTCTTCTGACGGCGGCGCAGCCCGGTGAATATGCGCAATCCGCGTTGGCGTTGGGCGACGGCAGAGCATCGCCGACTCGCGAGCCTAGACCGCGGCAGGCGCATGGACGGATCACAGCACTGCGGTATCCAACCCGCGTATATCAGCGTGAGCAACCGTCGAGCGTGCTGGCTGCGCCGCCTTCAGAGGATTCGCAAACCGAGATGAACTGAAAACAGCGAAAACCTCATCTCTCGTTCTTGACGGCGGAAGTCATATCAGCGCCCAAACTCAGACGCGGCCATGCCGGCGCGAAGCGGCAGCAAGGGTATCGGCTGAAGTGCCTGATGGGCCGAACCTGACCTGATAGTTCCATCAATCATCTGGCAACTCTCTTAGCGCCCGGCGCAGATCGCTCTCAGCATCATCGATGCTCGCGCATGCGCTCTATCAATGTCTGGTCGGTCTGCATCGACTTTGCTTCTTGCTCGTTTAAGCGCCGTAACAGCGTCATCAATTGCGTTGATGCCTCGCTTGATGCGCCTACGAGCCTGGTCCATGTCACTCACGATTTACTATCCTCCCCTTTCGGCTCAACGCTCAGGTTAAGGCCGCGGACCGGCCGAAGTCGGAGCATCGCCATACTTGACGAGAGATGCCCATTCAACAGGGCGCTTGTCACCTAGACCCGCACTGTCGCGCGCCCGGAGTCCGCAGGGCGGAATCGCGCAGCGCAGCCCGCCTGCGGAGCTGCGGCGGTTCTGGACAGCATCGCGCGACCGCTCCGATGGATGAATCGATCAAAAATTTGCGACACACTCACGAGCTTTCAACGCACGAGGCACTTGCTTATGGAGATCGGACCGGACCTCGACTGGATTCCGTGCACTTACGAAAACTACGTACACATCAGCGGGCCGTTCTATCACGGCACGGCCGTGGCACTGGCGCCCGGGACGCTGCTTGTCCCCGGTTTCGAATCCAATTACCAGAAAGGCCGAGTGTCGAGGAACGTCTACTTCACCGCCTTGCCGATGCCGGCGGCGGGGCTCGCGGCGGAACTGGCCGTAGTGCTGACCGGCGCCGAGCCACCGGGGCACATCTACGTGGTGGAGCCGACCGGACCGTTCGAGGATGACCCGAACGTCACCAACAGGCGCTTTGCCGGCAATCCGACGAAATCCTATCGCAGCATCCATCCGCTGCGCATCGTCGAAGAGCTCCGCGACTGGCCGCGCAGCGATCCCGAACGGATCGCGACGATGCTGGCAAATCTGGAGAGGATGCGGCAACAAGGGCTGCAGGATCTGATCGACGACTGATGCCGCCTGCCACGCGAAGCGTGCGTAGGGGATTTAGCGCAGCGTGACCCGCCGCTGGCGCAAGGCGGGATACACCGCGCTGCCCCCGCCCTACGCCATTACGCCGGTGACGCATCGATCCTTACGATGCCGGCGGACTCGCGTCGGGGATCCCGGTGAGCCTTGCCTTGTCGATCTTCGCCGCCACGCCCACGCTGCGCCCCGCCAGATTCGGCACGCTGTACTGCACGGAGGTGCCGAGCACCTGCGCGCATTCGGACAGGCTGAGGCCGTAGTCCTGCTGCAGCCACAGCACGAGGCCGGCGGTGGCCTGGCGCAGCGCTTCGTCGAGCGAGCCGGCCTGGCCGAGCGTCATGATCTGCGTCGGCGATTCGACGCGCGGCATCGGGATCGGTTTGCCCTTGATGAGGTCGACCGTCAGCTCGACGTCCATCGACGTCTCCAGCGCGTATTGCGTCGTTTCGCCGTCGCCCTGCAGCGCGTGCGCGTCGCCGACGTAGAGCAGCGCGCCGGGCTGTTGCACCGGCAGGTAGACGGTGTTGCCTTCGACGATCTCGTTGAAGTCCATGTTGCCGCCGAAGTTGCCGGTGTCACCGGTCGAGATCGGCGCGGAGCCGAAGCCGGGCGCGACGGCGAGTCCGCCGAGCATCGGCCTCAGCGGCACTTCGAAGTGCTTGAGCTTGCCGTCAGCCTTTTGCGGATAGCCGACCCCGCGCTCGCGGTCGAGCGTCCAGCGCACCGGCTTGCCGAGTTCGGTCGCCTTGGCGGCAAGGCGCACGCTTTGCGCGCGGCCGACGATCATGTCGAGGCTGTCGGCGTAGTCGCGGTTGAGGTGCAGGCGCCGGATCGTCACCGCCAACGTGTCGCCCGGCGCGGCACCGGCGATATAGAACGGCCCGGTCTGCGGATTACCGAACAGCGCGACGGTGACGCCGCGCTCGTCGACGCCGCCTGAGTCGATGGTCTTGGTGCGGATGGTGTCGCCCGGCCATACCGTCAGCACCGGCGCGCGGTGCGGGGAGAATTCATTGGACCAGCTCGTCGGCGCGTAGTCGACCGTTCTCGGCGGGCCGGCCGGCCGCTCCGGCAGGCGACGCGCGGTGAAGGCATGCGTCACGCGGCGCTGCGCGTCGTTCGGGTCCGGCACGTCGGCGCGGCCGCTGAGCGTGTCGCCCTGCAGCCGGGCCTCGAAGCTGTAGCGGGCGCCGCGCGTGTCGGTGACGCTATAGCGCAGCGTGCGCCCGTGGCGCTCGCCGCTCAGCAGGTCGCCGTCGAAAACGCCGCCCAGCTTGCCGTCCTGCTCTTCCAGATGCAGCGGCTGGTAGACGGGGTTGCCCCAGTAGTCGCTGACGACGAGCCAGTCCGTCGCAGCGGCGACGGCGGGCAGCGGCAGCAGGCACAGCAGCAGGGCATGCAGGCGCATGGCGGATTCCCGATCGGATGGAGCCCGGAGCTTGCCCGCGCCGGGCGGTCGCGGCAACGCGCGCCGGGCACGCGCCCGGCAAAGCCATTACGCTACGCGCCCGCAACCGCCGTAGCGCAGCCGTGCACCCGATCGAAGCCGAAGTCCGCCAGTGGCTCGATGACATCGTCATCGGCCTCAACCTCTGTCCGTTCGCCGCCCGTCCGGCCCGCGCCGGCCGCGTGCGCGTGGTCGTCAGCGAGGCGCGCGAGGAGCTGGACCTGCTCGCCGAGCTGCAGCTGGAGCTGGCCAAGCTCGATGACACGCCGGCCGCCGAGATCGAGACGACGCTGATCGCGGTGCCGCACATGCTCGCCGACTTCGCCGAGTACAACGATTTCTTCGATCAGGTCGACGGCCTGCTCGACCAGTTCGAATGGAGCGGGCTCTATCAGGTCGCCAGCTTCCATCCGGACTACCAGTTCGAGGGCACGCTGCCGGACGATCCGGAGAACCTGACGAACCGCGCCCCCTACCCGCTGCTGCACCTGCTGCGCGAGGACAGCGTCGAGGCGGCGATCGCCAGCCATCCGGACGTCGACGGCATCCCCGACGCCAACATCCGCAAGCTGCGCGAGATGGACGACGCCACGCGCGCGCGCCTGTTCGCCTACCTCGCCCGCGGAGCGCACTGATGGCCAAGCGTCCGCCGCCGCTGGAATTCGAGTTCGACGGCCCGAGCAAATCGCAGCTCAAGCGCGAGGCGCACGAGCTGCAGGACGTCGGCAACGCGCTGCTCGAACTGCCGGACGACGTGATGGCGCGCATCGTCGCCGACGAGCGCCTGCTGGAAGCGCTGCGCACCCTGCGCACGATCCGCTCGCACGAGGCCCGCCGCCGCCACGGCCAGTACGTCGGCAAGCTGTTGCGCGTCGCCGAGGTGCAGCCGCTGCGCGACGGCATCGCCACCTACTGGCGCGGCCGCGAGCGCGTGCAGCAGAACGCCGAGCGCTGGCGCGAGCGCCTGCTCGCGGACGACGCCGCCGTTACCGAATGGATCGCCGCGCATCCGGGCCTCGAAGTGCAGCCGCTACGCACGCTGATCCGCAACGCGCGCCGCGAGCAGGCACAGCTCGCCGAAGCCGCCGCGAAGCACGCCGCCGAGCACCCGGACACGCCGCCGCCGAAGCCGAACGCGCGGTTTGCGAAGGAACTGCTGGTGCTGGTGCGCGAGGCCCTGCGCGCGGCGAAGGCCGCGGCGGACAGCAGCGAAGACGCCGGATAGAGCGGCCTGCGCCGCCACGACCGATGCGGCGCCGCATCGGGTCAGGCGTCGCTGCGAAGGCCGCGGCCTTCGGCCGCCTGCTGCTGGCCGGCAACGCAACCATCCCGCCGGCTCCGCGGCACGGCCCGACGCCGCCGGAACCCGACGGCCAGTCCGACGCCCGCTCGCGCCGCGGCGGCGGCTTCGGTCATCATCGCGCGACGAGACCCGCCCATGCTGACCATCACGCCCACGCTCGCCGTTCCGCTCGCCGAGATCGAGTTCGCCGCGATGCGCTCGCAGGGCGCCGGCGGCCAGCACGTCAACAAGACGGAGAGCGCGGTGCAGCTGCGTTTCGACGTGCGCGCCTCGTCGCTGCCGGAGGCCGTCAAGGAGCGCCTGCTGGCGCGCCGCGACCGGCGCCTGACCGAGGACGGCGTGGTCGTCATCAAGGCCCAGCAGTTCCGCCGCCAGGACCAGAACCGCGCGGCCGCGCTCGAACGGCTGCGCGAACTGCTCGCCGCCGCCGCGGTCGTGCCGCGTGTGCGCCGCGCGACCAAACCGAGCCGAGCCGCGAAACGGCAGCGCACCGACGACAAGACCCGGCGCGGCCGCGTCAAGGCGCTGCGCACCCGCGTCGAGGACTGAGGCGGCGCGTTTCGCGCCGCGCCGGCGCGCGCTAGGCGTCGCGCGTGCAGCGGCCGAGCTGGCCCGGCTGAGGATCGCGGTTCGGCGTGTCGCTGCGGTTGCCACGCCAGAGGTTCGGCTGCCACTGCGGCAGCGCGCAGTTGGCGGCGCGGTCGGCGCCGACGTCATAGCCGTACTGGTTGCGCTCGAAGCGGTTGTCCTCGAAGACGTTGGCCTGGCTCATGCTGTTGTCCCAGCACAGCACCGGCCCCGGATCGCGGAAGCGCACCGCACAGGTCAGGAACACGCCGGCGTGGCGGTTGCGCTCGAAGCGGTTGCCTTCGAAACGGTTGCGCAGCGAATCCGACAGGTAGATGCCGTGCGAGCCGTTGGCGGCGATGGTGTTGTCGCGGATCTCGCTGTCTTCCAGATGCTCGGCGGTGATGCCGGCGGCGACGTTGCCGCGCACCTCGTTGCCGATCATCTTCACGCCGGCGGTACGGTTGAACGAGACGCCGTCCCAGACCGCGCCGATCACGCGGCTGTCCTCGATGGTGACGTCGCGCGTATCACGCTCGGTGAGGATGCAGGCGCTGCGGCACCGGTCCAGTTCCAGGCGGCGCAGCGTGACGCGCTCGCCGCGGCGCACGACGACGCCGCTGTTGCTGAGGTACGGATGCTCGGGCATGAATTCCTGCGGCGCCGGCGCGCCGATCAACCGCATCTGCTCGATCGTCACGTCGCGGATCGCGCGCGACGGCACTTCCTCGGCCGGCTCGCCGACGACGAGCAGCGGCTGGGCGACGCCGTCCTGCATGCGCAGCACCGTGCGCGGGCCGGCGCCGCGCAGGGTGACGCCGTCGCGGCGGATCGCGACCAGACCGTGCAGGCGATACTCGCCGGCGGACAGGCACACCGTCCTGGCCGCGCCGTCGGCCGGCAGCGCATCGAGCGCCTGCTGCAGATCGTCGCCGGGCCGCGGCCGCGCGTCGCAGGCGGCGTACGCCGGCACGGCGGCGAGCGCGCCGGCCAGCAGCGACAGCGCGGCCAGGCCGCGCAGGGTGCATCGCATCATCGGAGTCATGGGATTCGTCAATCCGCGTTACAGTCGTCGCCGGTCCATCCGCGGCGCGGGCCGCGCTCCGGCGAGGGCGCGGATTCTGCGCCGCGACCGCAACGGAGTACAGCGATGCCGATACGCTCCGCAGACGACGATGAACGCTTCCTGAAGGCAGTCGAGGAACGCCTGGGCTGGACGCTCGGCCCGGGCCATCAGGCCGAAGCCCTGCGCCGGCGCCGGCACGGCGACACGGCCGAAGCGGTTGCCGACGAGTTCGAATCGCTGGCGCTCGCGCGGCGGGCGCTGAACGATCCGGACGCGCCGCTGCTGCCGCCGCCGACACGGCCCGACGACGACGACCCGCAGCACTTCCCGAAGCCCGACCGGCGCTGAGCGCCGCGCGGCGCCGCGACGAAGCGGCCCGACCGAGCGACGCGTCGATCGTCGAGCGTCGAGCGTCGAGCGTCGAGCGTCGAGCGTCGAGCGTCGAGCGTCGAGCGTCGACAGGGTCGCCGCGGCTCGCGGCGGCGCGCAAGGCGACGCGTGGGGCGGATTTCTCGCTTGCCGCTGCCGGCGCGCTTGGCGATGCTGCGCGCTGATCCAAGGAGAAGGGCGGCATGGAAGCGGACCACTGGCAGGCCGGCGCCGGCAAGCGCGAGATCGTGTTCGAGGGCGAAGGCTTCGGCATGATGGGCTACGGCCGCGCCGAACACGTGATCCGCGCCCGCTCGACGCCGCTCTACAGCCGCGCGTTCTGCTTCATCGGCCGCGACGGCGCGCCGCTGTTGTTCGCGCAGGCCGAGATCTGCATGGTGTTCCCGGAGCTCAAGCGCGCGCTGCTCGAACGGCTCGGCGCGAGCTATCCCGGCGTGTTCCGCGACGAGCGCCTGCTGCTGTGCTCGCAGCACACGCACTCGGCACCCGGCGGCTACTCGCATTTTCCGTTCTACAACATCTCGATCCCGGGCTTCCGGCCGCAGGTCTTCGAAGGCATCGTCGCCAGCCTCGCCGGCGCGCTCGAAGACGCCTGGCTGCGGCGCCAGCCGGCGCTGCTGAAGTTCGGCCACGGCGATTTTCCGGACGACGCCGACGTTGCCTTCAACCGCTCGATCCTCGCCTACAACCGCAACCCCGGCGTCGCCCGCCGCGCCGCGCGCGATGCGCATCTGGCGATCGAGCGCACGATGTGGCTGCTGTCGGCGCAGACCCCGGACGGCCGGCCGATCGGGCAGATCAACTGGTTCGGCGTGCACCCGACCAGCATCAGCAACAAGAACCGCTTCGTCTCCTACGACAACAAGGGCTACGCGGCCGAATACCTCGAAGCCGCGCTCGGCCACGGCGCGATCGCGATCTTCGCGCAGCAGTTCGCCGGCGACGTGTCGCCGAACGCGCAAAGCCCGGACAAGGGCTGGCCGCACGGGCGCTACGCGGACGATGTCGAGAGCGCCCAGTTCAACGGCCGCCTGCAGTGCGAGCAGGCGCAGCGCATCCTCGCCGCGCTGCAGACGGCGGCGCCGCTGGCGCCCGGCGCGACCGACGCGCTGCTGGCGCGCCGCGACTTCGCCGACGTCGAGGTCGATGCCGATTTCGCCGGCGGCGTGCGCGGCGAGCGCACCTCGGCGCCATGCCACGGTCTCGCCTTCTTCGCCGGCTCGCCGATCGACGGCCCCGGCGCGCCGGCGCCGGTAGTCGCGCTGCTCGGCCAGTTCGCACGGCTGGCGCGCTGGCGCGAGCTGCGCGCCGCGCGCCAGGCCGGCGGCGCGACGCTCGCCGCGGTCGAGGCCAAGTACCGCGCGCAGGCGCCGAAGCTGATCGTCGCCGAAACCGCGCTCGGCAAGGTCGTCGGCATCACGCGGCTGCGCCGCCTGCCCGGCTTTCTCGACAAGATGGTCGCCGAACTGCGCCGCCAGGAGGAAAGCGGCGCGCTCGACGAAAAGCCCTGGGTGCCGAGCGTGCTGCCGCTGCAGGTCTGGCGGCTCGGCCCGCTGGCACTGATCGGCTTTCCCGGCGAGATCACCACCGAGGCCGGACGCCAGCTGCGCACGCTGTGCCGCGAGCTGCTGGCGCCGCTCGGCGTCGCCGACGTCGTGGTCTCGTCGTACGCGAACTCCTATTTCGGCTACTGCACGACCTGGCACGAATACCAGGCCCAGCAGTACGAGGGCGGCCACACCACTTTCGGCAGCCGCACGCACGACGCCTTCCGCACCGAGTATCGCCGCCTGCTGCGCGAGTTCGCGCGCGCGCCGGCCGAGCGGCGGCCGGCGGATACCGCGGAGCAGACCTTCTCGGCGGCGACGCTGGCGCTGCGCACCGTCGGCAGCTGACACGCGGCGCTGCCCGGCCGCGGCATAAGCATGAAACAAATGCGGATGCCTTCTGGCCAGCGCCGGCAGCCTGCGTCATGCTTCGGCCTGAACGGCGCCGGGCCGCACCACCCGCGCGCCGCACCGGCCGCGGGCTCGCCAGCCGCCGGCAGTGGCACACAACGAACAATGGGGAATCGGGGAATGATGAGTTTTCGCCAGAGGGCGGGCGTCTGCCTGCTCGGTCTGTTGCCGTGGCCGACGCTTGCCGCCGCGCAGGCCGCGGACGAGAGCAGCGCGCCGTTGCCGACGATCCCGCTGCCGCAGGCCGCCGCGCCACTGCCGGCCGCCGACCCCGCGACCGACGACGTGCAACTGCCGAGCGTGGTCGTCACCGCGCGCCGCCGCGAGGAGCGCGCGCTCGACGTGCCGATCTCGATGTCGGTGCTCGATGGCGGCGCGCTCGGCGAAGCCGGCCTGACGCTGCCGACCGACATCCAGGAGCGCGTGCCGGCGCTGGTGGTGATGTCGGCGAGCGCGCGCCTGACGCAGTACACGATCCGCGGCCTCGGCTCGACCTCGCAGAACGACGGCATGGAAAGCAGCGTCGGCCTGTTCCTCGACGGCGTCTATCTCGGCCGCCAGGGTCTGTCGATGTTCGACCTCGTCGATCTCGACCGCGTCGAAGTGCTGCGCGGTCCGCAGGGCACGCTGTTCGGCAAGAACACCACGGCCGGCGCCGTCAGCGTCGTCACCAAGGCGCCGCAGCACGCCTACGACTCGACGCTCGAAGGCACGTACGGCAACGATGAGCTGCGCCAGCTGCGCGGCACCGTCACCGGCGAGATCTTCGGCGACGAGACGCTCGCCGGCCGCCTGACCGGCTACTACACCGGCCGCGACGGCACCATCGAGAATCTCTACGACGGCAAGGATCTCAACAACCGCAACAAGTACGGCCTGCGCGGCCAGCTGCTGTGGACGCCGGCCGCATCGCTCAGCGGCCGCTTCATCGCCGAATACGCGCATGCCCACGAGAACTGCTGCGTGTATCCGCTGGTGATCTACCGCGACAAGGTCCGTGCCCGCGACGAGTTCATGGAGTACACGCGCGCGCCGATCGATCCGTACCAGCGCAAGACCGACACCGACACGCGCACCGACAGCCTCGTCGAGCAGAGTGCGGTATCCGCCGAGTTCAACTGGGACCTCGGCGAGCGCCACCGCCTGACCAGCATCACCGCCTACCGCGACTGGTGGTTCACGCCGTACAGCGACGATGCGACCTCGCTCAAGCTGGTGCCCGAGACCGGCACCAGCAACGCCCAGCACCAGTTCAGCGAGGAGCTGCGCCTGAGCTCGAAGACCGACCTCTTCGATTCGGTGTTCGGCCTCTACTACCTGCGCCAGCGCATCAATTCCTTCGAGCGCAACATCCTCGGCCGCGACATGGTCGGCTGGACTTTCGGCGGCCTGATCCGCGAGAACCTGCTGCCGTTCGCCACCGAATCGAACTTCGGCCCGGTGCTGTACCTCGCGGTGCCGCCGGCGACGCTCGACGGCATGACGATCCGCACCAAGGCACATCAGGTCTCGGACAGCGCCGCGGCGTTCGGCTCGGTCGACTGGCATCTCACCGACAAGCTCGACCTCACCACCGGCCTGCGCTACACGCACGAGTGGAAGGACGCCGCCGTCGCGCGCCATCGCAGCGGCGGCTGCCCGAACTGCACGGTGCTGTCGCTGGTCAGCCCGATCTTCGCGGCGCTCGGCCTCGAAGACCTGACGGTCGACGGCCTGCTCGACGCGGTCGCCGGCGGCGAGTACCAGCGCACGACGCGTTACGACGAGGGCAACTGGTCCGGGCAGCTCGCGCTCAGCTACCGCTGGACGCCGAACCTGCTCGCCTACGCCTCGGCGGCGCGCGGCTACAAGAGCGGCGGCATCAATCTCGGCGTCACCGGCGACTCGGTGCAACCGACCTTCGATCCGGAAGAGGCGACCTCGTACGAGATCGGCGCCAAGGCCATGCTCGGCCGCCGCGCGCAGGTCTCGCTGGCGCTCTACCAGACCGACGTGCACGACTACCAGGCGCTGACCTTCGACGAGGAGCAGACGCTGATTCCCAACCCGCGCCAGATCAACCTGCTCAACGTCGGCAAGGTGCGCCTGCGCGGCGCCGAGCTCGAAGCCCAGGCCCTGCTCGCACGCGGACTCGCGGCGCGCGCCGGCGTCGCCTACAACCAGGCGATCGCCGAGGACTTTCCGGACGCGCCGAACGAGGACACCGGCCAGAACACCAAGGATCTCAGCGGCGAGGATCTCTACAACGCGCCGCGCTGGACCGCGACCGCCGGCCTCGAATACAGCCGGCCGATCGGCCCGCTCGAAGGCTACGGCGGCGTCGACTACTCGTTCCGCAGCGGCTACTGGGCCACCGTCGAGCACGGCAAGGGCAGCTACATCCACAGCTACGATCTGACCAACCTGCGTCTCGGCGTGCGCGACGCCGCACAGGTCTGGGACGTCTCGGCCTGGGTCCGCAACGTGTTCGACGAGGACTACCTCGCCGCCGTCTACGCGCTGTATGGTGTCGGCGACTACGGCGCCACCGCCGCCGATCCGCGTACCTACGGCGTGACCCTGCGCCTGAATTTCCGCTGATGCCTTCCCGGAGGCTGCCATGAACCCGCCCTACCAGACCTTCGAACTCAGCGACGCGCTGACGCGCGAGCAGATCGAGCATTTCGAGACCTTCGGCTTCCTGCACTTCCGCAACTTCATCGACGCCGCCCGCGTGCAGGCGCTGATCGACGCCTCCATCGAGGTGCAGCGGCGCTGGGTCGCCGACGGCGTCGACAAGGTCAACGGCGTGCCGATCAAGTACGGCAAGGATCTCGACGGCAGCCCGCTCGTGCAGCGCTTCGCGTTCGCCAATCTCCATCACCCGGAGCTGGCGCGCTTCCTCGACGAGCCGCGCTTCAAGGTGCTGTTCCCGCTGATCGGCTCGGCGGACACCCGCATCGGCCATCACGAGAAGGACGGCATGGTGCTGAACCACTACGTGCACGCGCCGGGCAGCGCGTACAGCCGCCTCGGCTGGCACACCGACGGCCTGCGCGACATCTTCCTCGGCACACGCCTGAACCCGCTGCTGAACGTCGGCGTGCACCTGTCGAACCTCGGGCCCGAGCACGGCGGCCTGCGCCTGCTGCCGGGCACGCACCGGCAGGGACTGTGGAAGATGCTGTTCCGCAAGCGCTACTTCCTCGACCACGACACCGATCCGGACGAGATCGCGATCGTGCCGAAGGCAGGCGACCTCACCGTGCACGACGGCCGCCTCTGGCACCGCGTCGCGCAGTCGACGGTCAGCGGCGAAGCCAGCCGCCGCCGCGTCATTTACATCCCGGTGATTTCCGGCAAGTACGCGCCGAAGACCGACAAGAGTCCGACGCCGCTGTACCAGCGCTTCGCCAGCATCACCAACAAGTGAACGCGACCATCGGGCTGCGGTACGCGCCGCGCCGGCGCGGCTGATGGGCGGCGTCTCGCGGCGGCGCGCTCGCGGCGCGCTAGTGCGCCGCCGGCCGGGCGACGCCCTTGTAGAGCGAGCCGACGACCTTGCGCAGCAGCCAGCGCGGCCCGAGGCGCGGGCTGATCGCCAGCAGCTTGTTGTACCAGCGCGGCACGATGATCGCGACGTCGCGCTCGAGCGCGCCGACGGTGATGCGGGCGACCGCTTCCGGCGTCATCACCAGCGCTTCCTTCTCCAGCTTGG
Organism: Solimonas variicoloris DSM 15731; assembly: GCF_000382285.1. Classification (GTDB taxonomy): domain Bacteria; phylum Pseudomonadota; class Gammaproteobacteria; order Nevskiales; family Nevskiaceae; genus Solimonas; species Solimonas variicoloris. The sequence goes on from NZ_KB907940.1 coordinate 11,827, forward strand.
CGAGGTCGATGCCGGCGCGCTCGAAGAACGGGCTGCGCGTGGTGCCCGGGCACAGCACCGACACCTTCACGCCGCGCGGCGCCAGTTCCTCGCGCAGGCCTTCGGACAGGCTCAGCACATAGGCCTTGGCGGCGGCGTAGTTGGCCATCCACGGGCCGGGCATCATCCCCGAGATCGACGAGACGTTGAGGATCTGGCCGTGGCCGGCCGCCGCCATGCGCCGGCCGACGACGTGGCACAGCTGCGCGAGCGCGGTGATGTTGACGCGGATCATCTCGCGCTCATCGTCCCACTCGTTGTCGACGAAGGCGCCGCTGGTCGCGAAGCCGGCGTTGTTGACCAGCGTGCCGATCTCGTAGGCGCCGCCGGCGATCTCCTCGCAGAAGGCGTCGAGCTGCGCGGCGTCGGCGAGGTCGCAGGCCCGCAACTCGACGACGGCGTCGTAGCGGCGCTGCAGATCCTCGGCGACGCGGGCCAGCGCATCGGCGCGGCGGGCGACCAGCAGCAGCGCGTCGCCGCGCGCGGCGAAGGCCTCGGCCAGTGCCAGACCGATGCCGCTGCTGGCGCCGGTGATCAGGGTATAGCGAAGCATGGTTCTTCCTTGGACTCGAAGCGGGGACGCCGGATGCGAAGGGTAGTCGAGGCGCGACGCCGCGACACTGGGAAATTCACTCCCAGCTTCGCCGCCGTCGCTGACGCGGCGATGACGGCCGGGCGCGCCTGATGTTCGAAGCGCTCGATCAGGCCGTCGTGCTGTTCAGTCCGGCGCAGCTGCGGCTGATGAACATCGCTCAGGCGCTGATGATGTTCGTCGTCAGCCTGCATCTCGATCTCGGCGGCCTGCGCCGCGTCGGCGAACATCCGCGCGCGGTGCTGGCGGCGCTCGCCGCGCAATGGCTGCTGGTGCCAGTGCTCGCGCTGCTGGCGATCGTGCTGCTGCGCCTGCCGAGCGCACCGGCGCTCGGCCTGTTGCTGATCGCCTGCTGTCCGGGCGGCAGCGCGGCGGCGTTCCTGAGCCTGTTCGCACGCGGTCACGCCGCGGTCGCGGTCGCGGCGACCACCGTCTCGACGCTGGCGACCGCGCTGCTGACGCCGCTGCTGTTCGCGCTGACGCGCGCGCTGGCCGGGCTCGACGGCGCCGCCACCGGCCTCGAACTCGACACCGCGATGGTGGTGCGCACGGCGCTCGTCTATCTGCTGCTGCCGCTCGGCGCCGGCCTCGCACTGCAGCGCTGGCGACCGCGCCTGGCCACGCGCCTGCGCGGTCCGCTGAAGCTGGCGCTCGGCGTCACGCTCGGCGTGTTCCTGCTCGGCGCCGTGCAGGCCAACGCCCGCTCGCTGCAGACCCTGGTGCTGACGCTGACGCCGCTGGTCGGCGGCTTTCACGGCGCCGTGCTGCTCGGCAGCTGGCTGCTCGCCGCGGCGCTGCGCCTGCCGGCGCCGGAACGGCGTGCGATCACGCTGTCGGCCGGCATCAGCAACGCCGGCCTGTCGCTGCTGCTGGTGTTCAGCTTCTTCGGCGGCAACGGCGCGATGGCGGCGCTGGTCGCCTGGTGGGGCGTCTGGCGCCTGCTGGCGTGCGGCGCGCTGACGCTGGGATGGGCGTGGCGGGCGCCGGCCGCGGCTCAGGCGCCGAGCGGCGGCAGCGCGGCCGGCGCGTCGGCCGGCGGCCGCGCCGGATAGATCACGCGCACCGTGTACGGCTTGCCGGTGCCGGGGTCGACGACGTTGGACGGGCCGCGGAATTCGACCAGCTCGCGCTCGCGCGGCTCGTAGACCATCTCCACTGGCCCGGCGAGCAGGCGCAGCAGCGAATCCGGTTCGAAGCGGATCACCACCGCCGGCCGGCCGTCGAACTGCGTGTCGGCAACCTTGCTGGCGCGAAAGCGGTAGCGCTGCAGCCGCGCGGCGGCGACCAGGTTGAATCGCAGCGTCTGACCGCCAAGCAGCGCGTCGAAATGATCGCGCAGATAGACGTGGAAGCCGGCGTCGGCGCAGGTCGTCGCCGGCTTGTCGATGCGGCCGCTCTCGGTGCGGCCGTTCTCGGTCCGCGACGCGACGATGCCGTCGCCGTCCTCGGCGATCGCCGAGCCGTAGCCGCCGGCCATCTCCATGCGATAGCGCGCCACGTACGGATCGGCGCCGAACTCGATGCGCTTGTCGCCGAGCTTGCGGCCGTCCGGCGCGTAGTAGTCGATGCGGCCGCTGCGCCAGCGGCCGTCGACGATGCGCTGCGCATGCACCTCGGTATACGCGTAGCGGCCGCTGTCCATGTCGTAGGCGTAGCCGTAGAAGCGGCGCACCGTGTCTTCGGCGGCGCGCGCCGGCCACGACGGCAGCGTCGCCGCCAGCATCATCAGCGCCCAGCCCGCCATCCGCCGCATCGCACCCGCTCCCCGTGATCGAGCGGCGATGGTCGCCCGCCCGGCGCCGCCGTCGCAAGCATCGCGACGCCGATGGCGTTCGCGGGGCCCAGCGCTTACAGTGGCCGCGACGTCACGCGCCTGCCCCCGGAGGCCCGATGTACCTGAAGCCGCTGAGCCCGGTCGACCAGATGTTCCTGTGGCTGGAGCGTCGCACGCAGCCGATGCACGTCGGCGGACTGGAACTGCTGAAGCTGCCGCCGGGCCAGGGCCCGGAGTGGATCGCCACGCAGGTCGAGCGCCTGCGTCAGGCGGTCGTCGCGCAGCCGCCGTTCAACCAGCGCCTGGTGCGCCGCCTCGGCAGCTGGTTCTGGACCGAGGACAGCGACTTCGACCTCGAAGCGCATTTCCGGTATCTGGCGCTGCCGGCGCCCGGCCGCATCCGCGAACTGCTGGCGCTGGTCTCGCAGCTGCACGCCGCGCATCTCGATCGCGCCCGCCCGCTGTGGGAGTTCTACATCATCAGCGGCCTCGAGGACGGCCGTTTCGCGATCTACGCCAAGGTCCACCACGCGATGGTCGACGGCGTCGCGGCGATGCGCCTGCTGCGCCGCTCGATGAGCGAGGACGCGCAGATCGAGGCGATCCCGCCGTGGACCATGCAGCGCCGCGCCGGCCGCGACGGTGCGCCATACCCGCCGGGCGCGCTGTCGAATACCGCGCAGCTGCTCGCCAGCGTGCGCGAGCAGGCGTCGAGCCTGCCGGCGGTGGCGCGCGAGCTGATCCGCTCGATTCGCGAAGCGCGCGACAACCCCGATCACGTGTCCGCGTTCCAGGCGCCGCGCAGCATCCTCAACCAGCGCATCAGCGGCTCGCGCCGCTTCGCCGCGCAGTCGTACCCGCTGGCCCGCATCCGCGCCGTCGTGCGCCGCCATCACGCCACGGTCAACGACATCGTGCTGGCGATGTGCGCCTCGGCGCTGCGCCGCTATCTGCTCGAACTCGACGCGCTGCCGGCACGGCCGCTGATCGCGATGGTGCCGCTGTCGCTGCGCCGCGACGAATCCGAGGAAGGCAATCGCATCGCCCTGATCCTCGCCAACCTCGGCACGCACCTCGCCGACCCGCTGGCGCGGCTGGCGACCATCCAGGGCTCGGTGCTCGACGCCAAGCGCCGCTATGCGCGCATGGGCGCGACGGCGATGCTGAACTACGTCGCCGCGGTGATGGCGCCGGCCGGGCTCAACATCGCGACCGGACTGGCGCCGCGCTGGCAGTCGTTCAACGTCATCATTTCCAACGTGCCGGGCCCGAAGCGCCCGCTGTACTGGAGCGGCGCGCCGCTCGACGGCATGTATCCGGTGTCGGTCGTCACCGACGGCCTGGCGCTGAACATCACGCTGACCAGCTACGTCGACCGCGTCGAGTTCGGCGTCATCGCCTGCCGGCGTACCCTGCCGCGCGTGCAGCGCCTGCTCGACTATTTCGAGGAGGGGCTGGCCGAACTCGAGGACACGCCGGCGGCGGTGCCGGAGGCGAGCGACGAGCCCGGCGCTGCTGCCAGCGTCCCGGAAGCGCCGGCACGCCGGCCGCGCCGCCGCGCGCCGGCGCATCCGCAGCCCTGACGCTTTCGCACTTCTCTGACCGGAGCTTTCTCACCGATGAGCAGCCACTATCACGATCCGGGCGATCTCGCCCAGCTGCGCCGCATGCGCGAACTGGCCCCCGTCGAACACGACGCCTGGCTCGGCCTCGACCGGATCGTCGGCCGCAGCGACGGCGCGATCCCGCAGAAGTACCGCGAGCTGATGGCGATCGCCGTGGCGCTGACCACGCAGTGCCCGTACTGCATCGAGGTGCACACGCGCGCCGCCAAGCGCGCCGGCGCCACCGCAACCGAACTCGCCGAGACCTCGTTCATCGCCGCCGCGCTGCGCGCCGGCGCCGCGGCCACGCACGGCGCCATGGCGATGAAGCTCTACGGCGACGACGCCGCGCCGGGCGCGTGAGCACACCGATGAGCGAAACCTCTCTGCTGCCGGCGCGCAGCGTCTCGTACTCGGCCGTGCGCGAGCAGGTCTACATGGTGTTTCCGAACGACCTGAACTCGAACGACACGGTGTTCGGCGGCCTGATCATGGCGCAGATGGACCGCTTCGCGGCGGTCGTCGCCGACCGCCACGCCGGCGGCGTCTGCGTCACCGCCAGCGTCGACGCCGTGCACTTCATCGCCCCGGCCGGGCGCGGCGACGTGCTGCTGTTCAACGCCTCGGTGAACCGCGCCTGGCATACCTCGATGGAAGTCGGCGTGAAGGTCGAGGCGCAGAGCTACGACGGCAACAACCGCCGCCACATCCTGTCCGCGTACCTGACCTTCGTCGCGCTCGACAGCAGCGGCAAGCCGCGCCCGGTGCCGCCGCTGCGGCCGGAGACCGACACCGAGCACTACCGCTACGAGGAAGCGCAGCTGCGCCGCGAAATGCGCCTGCAGCACGCCGAAGCGCTGAAGAAGCTGCGCGGCCAGCGCCCGGCGCGCGCGCTGCCCGATACCGAGCGCTAAGGACGATTCGATCCGGTCCAGACGCCGTCATTGCGAGGCGCCGCCGGCGACGAAGCAATCCGGCGGCGTGCGACTTCAACGGCGCAACCGGACCGCCGCCGCTGCTGCGCGAAGCGACACGAAGGATTTTTTCGGAGCTTCCCCGGAACGCAGCGGCGGCGCGCGCCGGCGCGCTACTCGGCGTCCGGCTGCTGCGCCGGATGCGCGCGCTGAAAGGCTGGCAGCGTCCCGCAGTGCGCGGCGACGCGGGCCAGCACCGGGTAGCGCGCCAGGTCGCAGCCGAAGCGCGCCGCCGCATACAGCTGCGGCACCAGCACGCAGTCGGCGAGCGTCGGCGCGTCGCCGAACAGGAACGGCATGCGCGGCCGCGCCGCGGCCTCGGCTTCGAGCCCGGCCAGCACGCGGTCGATGAAGTGGCGCAGCCAGGCCCCGCGGCCGGCGTCGTCGAGGCCGAGCGTGTCACGCAGGTAGTTCAGCGTGCCGGTGTTCTGCAGCGGCTGGATATCGGCAACGATCGCCTGCGCAAAGGCCAGCACCGGCGCGCGCTGCACGGGCTCGGCCGGAATCAGGCGCGGCGCCGGGTAGCGCGCGTCGAGGTAGTCGATGATCGCCAGCGACTGCGCGCAGCGCAGCTCGCCGTCGACCAGCAGCGGCACGCGGCCCTGCGGGTTCAGCGCGCGATAGGCCGGCGCGTTCTGCTCGCCGCCGTCGCGCAGCAGATGAATCGGCACGATGCGGTAGTCGAGGCCCTTGAGGTTGAGGGCGATGCGCACGCGGTAGCTCGCCGACGAGCGCCAGTACGAGTAAAGCGTCAGCATCGGGCCGATCCGGTCAGTGGCGGGCGCGCCAGCTTAAAGATGGTTTACGCCGCGAGCACACCGCGGCGGATCTGGTCTTCCTCGATGCTCTCGAACAGCGCCTTGAAGTTGCCTTCGCCGAAGCCCTCGTTGCCCTTGCGCTGGATGATCTCGAAGAAGATCGGGCCGATCACCGTGCTCGTGAAGATCTGCAGCAGGATGCCGTCGACCGGCGCGCCGTCGATGAGGATGCTGAGCTCGCGCAGACGCGCCAGCGGCTCGCCGTGCCCCGGCACGCGTGCGTCGACGCGCGCGTAGTAGGTATCCGGCGTGTCCATGAACTGCACGCCGCGCGCGCGCAGCGCGGCGACCGTGGCGTAGATGTCGTCGGTCGCCAGCGCGATGTGCTGGATGCCCTCGCCGCGGTACTCGCGGATGAATTCCTCGATCTGCGACTTGTCGTCGGACGACTCGTTGATCGGGATGCGGATCTTGCCGCAGGGCGAGGTCATCGCCCGCGACACCAGGCCGGTCTGCTTGCCCTCGATGTCGAAGTAGCGGATCTCGCGGAAGTTGGCGATGCGTTCGTAGAAGCCGGCCCAGGTGTTCATGTTGCCGCGCGAGACGTTGTGCGTCAGATGGTCGATGCCGGTGAGGCCGACGCCTTGCGGCCAGCGCGCGACGCCGTCGAAGAAGCGGAAGTCGACGTCGTAGATCGTGTGCTCGCCGTCGCCGCGCGCGCCGCCGGCTTCGTAGCGGTCGACGAGGTAGAGCACGCTGTTGCCGATGCCGTAGACCGCCGGCAGGTTCAGCTCCATCGGCCCCGGCCGCGTGTCGAAGGCGACCGCGCCGTGCGCCAGCGCGTAGTCCTGCGCGGCCGCGGCATCGCGCACGCGCCAGCCCATCGCACAGGCCGAAGGCCCGTGCGTGCGCGCGAACTGCTCGAAGTGCGTGTACGGCGTGCCGTTGACGAGAAAGTTGATGTCGCCCTGACGGAACAGGGTCACGTCCTTGCGGCGATGCCGGGCGACCGCGGTGAAGCCCATCATCTCGAACAGGGCATGCAACTGGCGGATGCCGTCGGCGGTCGGCGCGGTGAATTCGACGAACTCGAAACCGTCGGTCGCGAGCGGGTTGGCGGCGGCGGGCGTTGCGTCGTTCATGGCGGGCGCTCGGGCAGGTGAAAGAGAAAGGGACACTCAGGCGGCGAGGCGCCGGCCGCGCGGCGGCACCGGCTCGTCGCCGTCGTAGAGGCGATCCGGGCTCAGCGTCGGCTGCGCCTGCAGCGTCTCGACGAGCGTCGACAGATCGCGCGTCATGACGTCGGCCAGCGCGGCGAGCGAGCGGATCACGAAGTAGGTCTTCTGGTAGCTGTCGATGCGATACGCCGTGCGCAGGCAGCGCGACAGCTCGAAGCGCAGGCGCCGCGGCTCGTCGCTGTCGACCGCGTACGGCGTCTCTCCGCCCGACGACAGAATGCCGGCGCCGTAGACGCGCAGGCCCTCGTCGCCGTCGATCAGGCCGAACTCGACCGTGTACCAGTACAGGCGCGCCAGCAGCGGCAGCGCGCCGTGCGGCAGCAGGCGCAGTGCCTGCTCGCCGTAGCGCTGCACGTAGTCGCCGAAGCGGCGATCGAACAGCATCGGCACGTGGCCGAAGAAGTCGTGAAAGATGTCCGGCTCGACGAGGTAGTCGAACTCCTCCGGCCGGCGCAGCCAGACGGTGACCGGAAAGCGGCGCGCCGCCAGATGGCGGAAGAACTGTTCGTCCGGAATGAAGCCCGGCACCGCGACCAGCCGCCAGCCGCTGGCCGGCACCAGGCGCGCGTTGACGGCGTCCAGATCGGGCACGCCGTCGGCGGCGGCCATGCGCGCGAGCCCGTCGCGAAATTCGCGGCAGGCATAGCTCTGCAGCAGCTGCGCCTGGCGTGCGTACAGCCGCCGCCAGAGCGCGTGGTCGGCCTCGCCGTAGACGTGATCGCGCTGCTCGACCGTGAAGTCGGCCTTCGCTTTCGTGTAATCGCCGCGCAGTTCGTTGTCGGTATGGGCGCCGTACATGGGGTCTCCTCCGGCGGGCGTTTTCGCCCTCGCCGCTGCCGGTCACTTTACGCGGCACCTCGGCGGGATTGGCTGCGATCTGTGCGCACTTCGATTCCTCCGAAGCACATAATCACCACAAATTCAGACAATAATGGTGAATTCATGCGCAATGACCTCGACCGCACCGACCTGCGCATCCTGCGCGAGCTGCAGAAGGACGGGCGCCTGCCGATCGTCGAGCTCGCCGAGCGGGTCTCGCTGTCGGCCACGGCCTGCCAGCGCCGCGTGCGCAAGCTCGAAGACAGCGGCGTCATCGCCCGCTACGCCGCGGTGCTCGATCCGGCCGCACTCGGCCAGCAGGTGCAGGCCTTCGTGCGCGTCAACATCGAGCGCCAGTCCAAGGACACCACGCTGGCGTTCCAGGACGCCGTGCGGCAGCGGCCGGAAGTGCGCGCCTGCTACGTGATGACCGGCGAACTCGATTACCTGCTGCACGTCGCCGTCGCCGACCTGCAGGCCTTCGCCGAGTTCTCGATGCAGGTGCTGATCGCCCTGCCCGGCGTCAAGGACGTGCGCTCGAGTCTGGTGCTCGATGCGATCAAGAAGGACGAGGGCGTGCGTCTGCCGTGAGCCCGGGCGGCACTGGGCCCGGCTTTACTATGCCCGCTAATAGTAAGTAGACTTATCAAATCCGGACGCGGGAGGTCGGGGGACCGTCGTCGATCCGTTTTCGTTTCCTTCAGGTTCTTTATCGATGAAGACTCCGCCCCCGTGGAACACGACCAGCGGCCTGCTGCTCGAAGTCGGGCGTCTGTATCGCGAGGATTTCCGCCGCCGCGCCAAGCATCTGAAGCTGACGCAGTCGCAGACCGCGGCGCTGGCCTGCCTCGCCAAGCAGCCGGGCCTGACCCAGATCGGCCTCGCCGCCAAGATGGAAATCCATCCGGTCACGGTCACGCAGCTGATCGACCGCCTGCAGCGCGCCGGCTGGGTGCGCCGCGAAGTGCACGAGGACGACCGCCGCGCGTTCCGCCTCTACGTCACCGACAAGGCCGACCCGATCCTGTCGGAAGTCTGGAAGATCGCCGCCGAAGCGCGCGAGCACGCGTTCCGCGGCCTCAGCGTCGACGAGCGCGAACAGCTGCACGCGCTGCTGAATCAGGTCAAGAGCAACCTCGCCGGCCCCGATGCGGCCGGCCACCGTGGATGAACCGATGAGCCCCGATTCCGAAACTTCCACCGGCGCGCCGCGTCGCGAGCGCACGCGGCGCGTGCTGTTCGGCGCCGGCCTCGCCGCGGCCGCGGCCGTCGCCGTCTACGCCTACGTGTTCGGCGGCCGCTACGTGTCGACCGACAACGCCTACGTGAAGGCCAACCTCGTCAACGTCAGCGCCGACGTCAGCGGCAAGGTCGACACGATCTACGTACACGAGAACGAGCCGGTCAAGCACGGCGCGCCGCTGTTCCGCATCGACCCGGCGCCGTACGCCGTCGCCGTGCAGCAGGCCGAGGCGGCGCTGACGCAGACGCGGCTGCAGATCGGCGCGCTGAAGGCGACCTACGCGCAGAAGCAGGCGGCGCTGCACTCGGCGCAGGCCGATCTGCGCTTCCGCGAAGTCGACTACCAGCGCGCCAGGGAACTGCAGGCGCTCGGCGCCAGCTCGACCTCGACGCTCGACGCGGCCACGCACGCGCTGCAGGTCGCGCAGAGCAGCATCAACGAATCCGAGCACGAAGTCGGCGAAGTGCGCGCGCAGCTCGACGGCAATCCGGACATCGCCGTCGAGGATCATCCCGCGTACAAGGCCGCGCTCGCGGCACTCGACAAGGCACGCCTCGATCTGGCGCGCACCGAAGTGCGCGCGCCGATCGACGGCATCGCCAGCAAGGTCCCCGAAGTCGGCGGCTACGTGCTGCCGGGCCTGCCGGTGCTGAGCGTGGTCGACGCGCAGGGACCGTGGGTCGAGGCCAACCTCAAGGAATCGCAGCTCGAACGCGTGCGCGCGGGCCAGAAGGTGGAGATCGACGTCGACGCCTATTCGCAGACGCGCTGGCACGGCACCGTCGACAGCATCGGCCAGGCGACCGGCGCCGAGTTCTCGCTGCTGCCGCCGCAGAACGCCAGCGGCAACTGGGTCAAGGTCGTGCAGCGCGTGCCGGTGCGCATCCGCATCGAGCACCAGGACGGCGAGCCGCTGCTGCGCGCCGGCATGAGCACCGAGATCAGCATCGATACCGGCAGCGCGCGCGCCGGCGGCGTGCATCGCATGCTGTCGTGGCTCGGCCTCGAGGACGCGCAGGCGGGACAGTGAGCGGCCGCTCATGAGCACGACGATGTCGGCTGCGCAGCGCGGCCTGCTGACCGTCTCGGTGATGGCGGCGACGCTGATGCAGGCGCTCGATTCGACGATCGCCAACGTCGCACTGCCGCACATGCAGGGCTCGCTCGGCGCGGCGTCCGACCAGATCTCCTGGGTGCTGACCTCGTACATGGTGGCGGCGGCGATCGCCACCGCGCCGACCGGCTACCTCGCCGCGCGCTTCGGCCTCAAGCGCCTGTTCCTGGTCGCGATCACCGGCTTCACGATCACCTCGATGCTGTGCGGCGTCGCCGCGACGCTGCCGCAGATGGTGCTGTTCCGCCTGCTGCAGGGCCTGTGCGGCGCGGCGCTGGTGCCGCTGTCGCAGGTCGTGCTGCTCAACAGCTATCCCAAGGAGCAGCACGGCTCGGCGATGGCGCTGTGGGGCATGGGCGTGATGCTCGGCCCGATCCTCGGCCCGACGCTCGGCGGCTGGCTGACCGAGGTCTACAACTGGCGCTGGGTGTTCTACATCAACGTGCCGTTCGGCGTCCTCGCCTTCCTCGGCCTGTCGGCCGGACTGCCGAACGACCAGGAAGCGCCGCAGCCGAGGCTGGATCTGTTCGGCTTCGCGCTGCTGTCGCTGACGATCGCCGCGCTGCAGCTGATGCTCGACCGCGGCGAGACCAAGGACTGGTTCGAATCGACCGAGATCCTGATCTACGCCGGCCTGACCCTGCTGGCGCTGTATCTGTTCCTCGTGCACACGGTGACGACGCCGCATCCGTTCGTGCCGCTGCGCCTGTTCGCCGATCGCAACTTCGTCTCCGGCCTGGTCATGGTCGCGGTGATGGGCGTGGTGCTGTTCGCGACCTCGGCGCTGCTGCCGCCGTTCCTGCAGAACCTGCGCGGCTTTCCGGTCATCACCACCGGCCTCGCGGTCGCGCCGCGCGGCGCCGGCACGATGCTGGCGATGTTCGCCGTCGGCCGCCTGATCCGCCACGTCGATTCACGCTGGCTGATGTTCGTCGGCATGCTGCTGACCGCCTACTCGCTGCACTGGATGGCCGGCTACACGCTCGACGTGCCGATCTCCGGCCTGGTCGGCGCCTGCGTGCTGCAGGGGCTCGGCATCGGCCTGGTGTTCGTGCCGCTGTCGACGATCACCTTCGCGACGCTGATCGCGCAGGACCGCGCCGACGGCGCCGCGCTGTTCAGCCTGGTGCGCAACGTCGGCAGCAGCATCGGCATCGCCGCGGCGTTCGCGTACCAGACGCGGATGACGACGACCAACCACGCCTATCTCGCCGAGCACGTCACGCCGTTCAATCCGGCACTGGCGCAATACGTCAACGCCAGCGGCGGGATCGAGTCGTCGCTCGGGCTGGTCGACGTCGCCGCCGAGCTGCAGCGCCAGGCCGGCATGCTCGGCACCATCGCCGACTTCAAGGTGATGATGTGGGGCGTGCTGATCGCCGCGCCGCTGCTGTTCCTGTTCCGCCGGCCGCTGGAGCTGACGACGTCGCGCGAACCGGCGGCGCTGGACTGACGCCGGCAAGGCGCGCGGCGCGAGGCGCGACCGCGCCGCGCGCCGCGCGCCGCGAACACGATCAGGACGCGAAGCCGCTGATCGCCGGCGCCTGCTGCGCAAGCTCGCGGTGCAGCACCTCGGCCAGCGCGGCGACGTGCTGGCGCAGCTCGGGCACCGCGGTCGCTTCCCAGTCGCGGTACTTCAGGAACGGGCCGACGTAGTGCAGCCACGACGCGGCGACGCCGTCGTGGTCGCGCAGCGCGTAGTGCTCGTCGACCTCGAAGCCGAGACCGAGGCGGTCGGCGCGCACCAGGCCGTCGTCGCGCAGGCCGGCGATCAGCGGATCGCGCAGGCGGCGCGTGTCGCCGTCCGGACCGGTGCAGTTGATGACGGTGCCGACGCTCAACGCTTCGCTCGCGGCACGGCCGCGACGGCGGAAACGCACGCGCACCGCCTCGGGCCGCTCGTCGTAGCCGCCGAGGCGGCCGGCGATCAGCGTCAGGCCGCCGCTGTCGACTTCGGCCTGCAGGCGCCGGCCCAGCTCCGGCGCGCAGCGATGGCGGTGGATTTCCCAGTACGGCCGCACATGGCGCAGGAAGCGCTGGCGCTCGGCGAGCGGCAGCGCCTGCCAGAGCTGCGGCGTCAGCGCGCGCAGCGCGCCGATCACGTCGCGCCAGTCGCCGCCGGCGCGCGCGTGCACGGCGACCGCCGTGCGCACCGCGCGCAGATAGTTGCGCGCCGTCGGCCGCGCGAACATGCGCCGCGGCAGCTGCTCGTCGTAGACCGGCGGCGTTTCCAGATCGCGGTGCGCCTGCGGCATCAGGCCGCGGCGCGACAGCGCGTAGATCGGCGCCGTATGGCCGCGATCGCGCAGGTCGAGCACGACGTCGAGCATGGTCAGGCCGGTGCCGACCAGCAGCACCGGCTGGTCCGGCTTGACGACCCACAGCGCGTCCGGATGCCAGGGATTGCGCACGTAGCGCGGGCTCGAATAGAACGCGCGCTGCTCGTCGGCGAGCGGCGGATCGGCCGGCGCGTAGTTGCCCATGCTCAGCACAACTTTGTCGGCCAGCAACGCATCGCCGTTGTTCAGCATCACGCGGGCGCCGCCGGAAGCCAGCGGCTGGATGCGATTGACGTCGCCGACCACGGCGCGGAAGCGGCAGCCGCTCGGCGCGTGCACCGCGGCATCGGCGAGCAGGCTTTCGAGGTAATCGCCGTAGGTACGGCGCGCGACGAAGCTGCCGGCGCCGACCTTCGGGTCGTGCCGCTGCGCGAAGCGCAGGAAGCCGTCCTCCTCGCCGGGCAGCGCGCCCATGCGGCCGGCCGGCACGTTGAGCACGTGGCTCGCGGTGCGCGTGCCGTAGGCGACGCCGCGCGCGAGCAGGCCGGAACGATTGACCAGCACCACGTCGAGCGGCGTGACCGGCGGCCGGCGCAGCAGCTGCACGGCCAGTGTGGTGCCGCAGAAGCCGGCGCCGATGATGACGATCGTGGTCATCGAAAAATCCTCAGGCTGAAGCGAAGCGGTCGGTCCACTCGACCAGCTTCGACAGGATGCCGGGCTCGCTGGCGGCGTGGCCGGCGTCGCCGACGACCTCGAACGCCGCTTCCGGCCAGGCCCGATGCAGGTCCCAGGCCGAGCGCATCGGACAGACGACGTCGTAGCGCCCCTGCACGATCACGCCCGGGATATGGCGGATGCGGTCGATGTTGGCGAGCAGCTGGTCGTCGCGCTCGAAGAAGCCGCGGTTGGTGAAGTAATGACACTCGATGCGCGCGAACGCCTCGGCGAAGCGGCTTTCGCCGAAGCGCGTCACCATGTCGGTGTTCGGGAACAGCTTGCTCGTCGAACCCTCCCAGACGCTCCAGGCTCGCGCCGCGGCCGAGCGCACCGCCGGATCGTCGCTGGTCAGGCGGCGGTGGAAGGCGGACAGGTAATCGCCGCGCTCCGCCGCCGGAATCGCCGCCTCGTAGGCTTCCCAGGCGTCGGGATAGATCCAGCTCGCGCCCTGCTGGTAGAACCAGTCGATCTCGGCGCGGCGCAGCAGGAAGATGCCGCGCAGCACCAGTGCGCGCACCGCCTGCGGATGCGCCTGGGCGTAGGCAAGCGCCAGCGTCGAGCCCCAGGAGCCGCCGAACACGACCCAGCGCTCGATGCCGAGCTGCTGGCGGATGCGCTCCATGTCGGCGACCAGATCCCAGGTTGTGTTCTCGCGCAGTTCGGCGTGCGGCGTCGAGCGGCCGCAGCCGCGCTGATCGAACAGCACGATGCGGTATTTCTTCGGGTTGAAGAACTGCCGGTGCCAGGGCTCCGAACCGCCGCCGGGCCCGCCGTGCACGAAGACGACCGGCGTGCCGGCGCGGTTGCCGCTTTCCTCGAAGTAGATCTCGTGCAGATCCGAGACGCGCAGGCGATGGGTCTGGTACGGCTCGATCGGCGGATACGGCTGCGGCATGGCGGCGCTTCTTGCATTGCGTTACGCGGGGGTACGCATAGCTTAGCGTCTCCGTCGATTGCTGCCTGTAGGCGCCGGCAGTAACATCGCGGCCAGGGCCACGTCGCGTCCAGACGACCAGTTTCTCGGAGTGCAGGTGTACAGATTCAGGACCGCTTGGGTCGCGTTCGGCATGCTCACAGCCGGCGTCGCGGTCGCCGCCACGCAGGACGACGCCAACACGGCGGCGGAACCGGCCGCCCCCTTGCGCAGCGAGGCCACGGCGCCCGCCGCACCCGCCGCGACCGCTGCCGCCACCGCCTTGCCGAGCTCGGTGCCCGGCTTCGCGACGCCCGGACTCGGCACACCGGCGATCGGCCGCGACTTTCCGCGCTACGACGCGCTCAAGCCGGCGGTGCAGTTCTGGACCAAGGTCTTCAGCCAGTACTCCGAGCTGCAGAGCGTCGTGCACTCGTCGGTCTATCCGAACAAGGTCTTCACGGTGCTCGACTACCGTGACGCCGCGACCGTCACCGACCGCTTCGTGCTCGACAAGCGCCGGCGCGCCGAAGAACAGGCCGCCAAGGATCGCGTCGACGAACTGCTCAAGCAGGTGCAGGCCAAGCAGTACGCGCCCGAGACGATGACGATCGAGGAGCGGCGCCTCTACGACCTGTTCGCCGACGTGCCGGGCGCCGACAAGTTCAAGCAGCAGATCGGCACGGCGCGCGTGCAGCGCGGCCTCAAGGAACGCACCGAGAACGCGCTCGAGGTTTCCAACCGCTACCTGCCGTCGATGGAACAGACCTTCCGCGGCTACAACCTGCCGGCCCAGCTGACGCGCCTGCCGCTGGTCGAATCGAGCTTCAATCTCGACGCCTACTCGAAGTCCGGCGCCGCCGGCATCTGGCAGTTCATCCCGTCGTCGGCGCGCATCTACATGCGCCTCAATGACGTCGTCGACGACCGCCGCGATCCGTGGACCTCGACCGACGGCGCCGCGCGCCATCTGCGCGACGACTACGCCCGCCTGCAGGACTGGCCGCTGGCGATCACCGCGTACAACCACGGCCGCAACGGCATCGCGCGCGCGCTCGACGCGGTCAACGGCCGCACGCTGGTCGACCTGATCGAGCGCTACGACGGGCCGCGCTTCGGCTTCGCGTCGCGCAACTACTATGCGGAGTTTCTCGCCGCGGTCGACGTCGAGCGCGCCTACCGCGAGCGCGCCGGCCAGGCGCGCAACGCCAATCCGCTGGAGTTCGAGACCGTCGAAACCCAGCACTACGTCCCGTACGAAACGCTGCGGCGGCTCTGCGGCGCCAGCGACGAAACCTTCCAGCGCCTCAACCCGGCTTACCGGCCGGAAGTGATCGAAGGCAAGCTCTACGTGCCGCCCGGCCATCTGATCCGCGTCCCGTACGGCAGCGCGCGCACCTTCGAAGTCGGCTACGCAAAGCTCGGCAACCACGAGCGCTTCGACAGCCAGCGCGCGATGTTCCTGCTGCATCGCGTCGCCAGCGGCGACAGCCTCGGCAAGATCGCGCGCCGCTACGGCATCGCGCAGAGCGCGATCCTCAAGGTCAACGACCTCAAGTCGGCGCACAAGCTGCGCGTCGGCGAGGTGCTGAAGATCCCGCCGAAGACCGAAGCCCGGCCCGGCCCGATCACCGTCGCCGTCGGCGAGTCGACGCCGCAGCAGACGCTGCAGCAGAAGCTGAACGAGGCGCGCAAGGAACAGAGCGACAATGACCGTGCGCGCACCAAGGCCCGCAGCCGCAGCAAGCCGTCGTACCGCACGCATCAGGTCCGCTCCGGACAGACGCTCAGCGGCATCGCCGACCGTTACAACGTCAGCGTCGCCGACCTGCGCGCCGCCAACAATCTGAAGGGCTCGACGATCCGCGTCGGTCAGAAGCTGCGCGTGCCGCTCGACAGCTGAAGCGCGGCCGCGCGCTCACAGCCACCAGGCAAACCCGAACACCAGCAGCATCGTCAGGCACAGCGCGAGCTTGGCGATGCTGCCGGCGAGCAGGCCGAGCCAGGTCGCGATGCCGACGCGCGCCGCATGCTCGACGCGGCTCTGCGCGACCAGTTCGCCGATCACGGCGCCGACGAAGGGCCCGAGCAGCAGGCCGGGCAGCCCGAAGAACACGCCGACGATGCTGCCGAGCAGCGCGCCGCTCACCGCCTGCCGGCTGGCGCCGACCTTGCGGGCGCCGAGCGCCGAGGCGGCGAAGTCGATCACCACGGTCAGCACGACGATCAGCCCGAGCAGGGTCAGCGTCAGCCAGCCGACATGGCGGTAGCCGTCGATCAGCGCGATCAGCCACAGGCCGAAGAACACCAGCGGCGCGCCAGGCAGGATCGGCAGCAGCGTGCCGACCAGGCCGGCGACGATGAGCACGAGCGCGAGGGTCCAGCCGAGGATCGGCCACAAGCTTTCCATCGGTGCGATTTTCCCAGTTGAACGGCGCTGCACTGTGCGCGGCTTTGGTCCTACACTCAAGCCAAATGAAGAACCCGCCCCGCCTCGCCCGCCGCATCGTTCGCGATCGCCTGCGCGATCTGGCCGCCGCCCCGGACTATCGCAGCTGGCGGGAGATCGCCACCGAGCTGGATCACCTCGAGGGCGGCGATGCCTGGAAGCAGGACGACACCAGCGACGACTACGACTACCTGCTGATCCAGGAACGCCTGCGGCAGATGCGTGCGCTGCGCAAGCGCGGCGACGCGCGCCAGCTCGCCTTCGACCTGTACGAGGGCCTGCACGGCAATCTCGGCAACATCTCCAATCCGACGCTGTACGGCGTCGCCCGCCTCGGCACCAAGCGCCTGATCGAGGAGTACATCGCCGAGGTCGCGCGCTGCCTCGATTTCCTCTGCGCCGGCGACTTTCCGGACTTCGGCTTCGACGACAAGATCCAGTTCTTCAAGCGCACGGCGACGACGTTCGGCCGCTCGGCGCTGATGCTGTCCGGCGGGGGCACGCTCGGCATGTTCCACCTCGGCGTCATCAAGGCCCTGCACAGCGAGCGCCTGCTGCCGCGCGTGCTGTCCGGCGCTTCGGCCGGTTCGATCATTGCCAGCGCGGTCGCGGTGCGCAGCGACGACGAGATCAGCGCGATGTTCGCGCCGGGCGGCCTCAACCTCGAAGCCTTCCAGGCGCTCGGCTGGCGCGAAATGATGCGCAAGGGCTTCGTGATGGACGGCGCCCAGCTCGAACGCTGCCTCGCCGCCAACATCGGCGACGACACCTTCGTCGACGCCTTCGAGCGCACGCGCCGCATCGTCAGCATCACCGTCTCGCCGGCCGAGGCGCACCAGCAGGGCCGCCTGCTGAATTACCTGACGGCACCGCACGTGCTGATGCGCAAGGCGGTGCTCGCGTCCTGCGCCGTGCCGGGCATCTTTCCGCCGGTGCAGCTCGAGGCGCGCGACTACGAGCGGCGCGTCGTGCCGTACCTGCCGAGCAAGCGCTGGATCGACGGCACGCTGTCCTCGGACCTGCCGATGCTGCGCCTGGCGCGCCTGCACAACGTCAATCACTACATCGCCAGCCAGACCAATCCGCACATCGTGCCGCTGCTGGCGAAGGCCGAACTCGAGCGCCGCGGCCTCGCGCCGCTGGCGGCGGATCTGATCAAGCAGGGCGGTAGCGGCGCCCTGCGCCTGGCGCGCAAGCACCTCGACCCGTATGCCAGCGGGCGGCTGCTCGGCAAGGTCGACAACATCCTGCAGCAGCGCTATTCGGGCGACGTCAACATCTTCCCGGCGCCGTCGCACCGCCGCATCCTGCGCCTGTTCAGCAACCCCAGCCACGACGATATCCAGCACTACATCGTCGAAGGCGAGCGCGCGACCTGGCCGAAGCTGGAGCGCATCCGCCTGCAAACGCGGATCTCGCGCACCTTCGAGGACTGCCTCGTGCTGCTCAAGCAGCGCGAGCACGCGCTGGGCAAGCCGCGACCGCGCAAGCCGCTGCGCACGGCCGGCTGAGCGCGACCGACCGCGGCTGCCTTCACCGCGCGGCGATTGTTGCATTCACGGCACGAAGGTTTTGCCGCCGCAGCGACTGTCCGCCGCGTGATGGCAACGGCATGCTGCCGCCCGCCATCCGCCGTGGAGAAACCCCGTGCCGCGCCAGCTGCTCGTCGTGCTGCTCGCCTGCCTGCTGCTGCCCCTGCGCGCCGTCGCCGGCGACACGTCCTGGCTGGTGAGCTGGACCGCCAGCCCGCAAGCGCCGTGGGGCGGCGATTTTCCGCTGCCGCTCGGCGTGCCCGAACGGCTCTGGCAGCAGACGATCCGCCAGAAGGCCAGCCTCAGCATCGGCGGCCATCGCGTCCGCGTGCTGCTGTCGAACGAGTACGGCACGCTGCCGCTGCAGATCGGCGCCGCGCATCTGGCGCTCGCCGGCCCCGGCGCGGCGATCGTCGCCGGCAGCGACCGCGTGCTGACCTTCGGCGGCAAACCGACGGCGCTCATCCCGCCGGGTGCACCGCTGCTCAGCGACGCGGTCGATCTCGACGTCGACGCGCTTGCGACCGTCAGCGTCAGCCTCTACCTGCCGCAGCCGACGCCCGTATCGACTTTCCACTGGGACGCGCGACAGACCGCCTTTGTCGGCAGCGGCGACCAGACCGCCGCAGCGTCGCTGGTCGCCGACGCGCAGCTGCAGTCGCACCTGTTCGTGCGCGACATCATCGTCGAAGCGCCGGACACCGCGCGTACCGTCGTCGCGTTCGGCGATTCGATCACCGACGGCAACGGCTCGACGCCGGATGCCCATCAGCGCTGGCCGGATTTTCTCGCGGCAAGGCTCGCCGGCGACGATGTCGCCGTGCTCAATGCCGGCATCTCGGGCGCGCGTCTGCTGCGTGACCGCATGGGTGTCAGCGCGCTCGCACGCTTCGATCGCGACGTGCTGAGCCAGCCGCATCTGCGCACGGTCATCGTGCTGATGGGCATCAATGACATCGCCTGGCCCGGCCATGTGTTCGCACCGACGGACGTGCCGGTCACTGCCGACGCGATCATCGACGCCTACCGCCAGCTGATCGCCCGCGCGCATCTGCGCGGCGTTCGCATCGTCGGCGCGACCCTGACGCCGTTCGAAGGCGCGCTCGCCGGCACGCCGTTCGCCGGCTATTACCGCACCGATCGCGATGCGCTACGCCAGAACGTCAATCGCTGGATACGCGACAGCGGCGAGTTCGATGCGGTCGTCGATTTCGATGCGCTGCTGCGCGATCCGCAGCGCCCGCAGCGGATGCTGCCGCGCTACGACTCCGGCGATCATCTGCATCCGGGCGATGCAGGCTATCGGGCGATGGCCGACGCGCTCGATGCCGGCCGACTGTTCGGCGGCGGCTGAGCCCTTGCCGCCGCGGCGCATCAGCCGCGCTGCTGCTTGAGCAGGTCGCGGATTTCCGTCAGCAGCACTTCCTGCGCCGGCGGCGGTGCCGGCGGCGCCGGTTCGGCGGCCTTCTGCCGCTGCAGGCGATTGATCAGCTTGATGACGACGAAGATCGCGAAGGCGATGATGACGAAATCGAAGATCGTCTGGATGAACTTGCCGTAGCTGAGCAGCACGGCCGCCTGATCGCCCTGCGCGGCCTTGAGCGTGATCGCCAGATCGGAAAAATCCACGCCGCCAACGATCAGGCCGATCACCGGCGTGATGACATCGGCGACCAGCGACGACACGATCTTGCCGAACGCGGCGCCGATCACGACACCGACCGCGAGGTCGACGACGTTGCCGCGCATCGCGAAATCCTTGAACTCCTGGATCATGCCCATCACGCCACTCCTTTCGTGCGTACTGTGTCTTCGGCTGCCAGGCAGGCCGGCAATCCGCTCTCGAGATCGGGGTAACGCGGCGAAAAATGCAGTTCCTCGCGCAGGCGCTCCGTCCGCAACCGCTTCGATTCTTCCATAAACGACCACATCGCGGGAGTCAGCGCCCGGCGTGCGTCCTCGAATGCGAGCTGCGGTGGTTCCGGCAGATCGAGCAGACGCGCGCAGCGCATGAAGTAGTCGGCCATCGTCGTCGGCGCACCGTCGGCGACGTGGTACGCGCGGCCGCCGCGGCCGAACGCGGCGGCGTGCAGCGCCGCTTCGGCGAGATCGTCGGCGTGAATGCGATTGCTGTACGGAGACTCCGCCGCGCGCAGCACCGGCAGACCGCGGCGCAGGCGCTCGAGCGGCAGGCGGCCGGGACCATAGATGCCCGGCACGCGCAGAATCACGGCCGCGGCGCCGCCCTGCGCCTGCGCTTCGAGCAGCGCGCGCTCGGCATCAGCGCGGCGCTGGCCGCGCGCACTGCGCGGCGCCAGCGGCTCATCCTCGTCGATCCAGCGACCGCCGCAATCGCCGTAGACCGCCGAGGTCGAGATATAGACGACGCGGTCGATGCGACCGCGCTGCGCGGCGAGCCAGCCGCGCAAACGCGCGTCCCGTTCGCCGCTGTCGGGCGGCGGCGCGAACCAGAACAGCAGCGGCACATCGCCGACATCGGCCGGCGCATCGAGATCCTCGATGCGCAGCCACGCGCCGAGCGCGGCGAGCGGCGCCGCCTTTTGCCGGTCGCGGACGATTGCCGTAACCTCGCGGCCCAGCGCGCGCAGCCGCCGGGCGACGCGCAGACCGATGTCGCCGCATCCGGCAATCAGCGCCGACGGCGGCAGCTTCGCTTGCAGGGTATCCATGAGTCACAGAGTTTACCTGGCCGATCGGCCGCAGCATTTCGACGTCGCCGAAGGCGAAACCCTGCTGGCCGCGGGCCTGCGTCATGGCTTCGCGCTGCCGTTCGGCTGTCAGTCGGGCGGCTGCGGCTCCTGCCGCGTGCGGCTCGTGTCCGGCGCGATCGACTATCCGTTTCCGCCGCCGGCGCTGTCGCAGGCGGAACGCGACGCCGGCTACATTCTGATGTGCCTGGCGCGCGCCACGTCGGACCTGACGATCGCTCTGCACCAGCCGCCGCAGATCGACAGCCTGCGGCCGCGCCAGCTGCCGGTGCGCGCCGCGAAGAAGGAATGGCTCGCGCACGACGTGCTCGGCCTGACGCTGAAGCTGCCGAAGGGCGACGGCTTCCAGTATTTGCCCGGCCAGTACATCGACCTGCTGCTCGACGACGGCCGCCGGCGCAGCTTCTCGGTCGCCAACCGGCCGAACGGCGAGACCCTGGAATTGCACGTGCGCGTGACGCCGAACGGCCGCTTCGCGAACTGGGCGGCCAACGAAATGCCGGAACGCGCGATCCTGCGCCTCGAAGGCCCGCTCGGCGCGTTCTATCTGCGCGAGGATTCGTCACGGCCGATCGTCATGGTCGCCGGCGGCACCGGCATCGCGCCGATCCACGCCATGCTCGACGAGCTGCTGTCGGGCGGCCTGCCGCGCAGCGTGCACCTGTTCTGGGGTGTGCGCGGCGAGCGCGATCTCTACCTCGACGCGCGCCTGCGCGGCTGGGCGGCGGCGCACCCGCAGTTCCGCTACACGCCGGTGCTGTCGGATGCCGACGCCGCTTGGCGCGGCGCGCGCGGCCTGGTGCACGAAGCCGTGCTCGCCGCGTATCCGGTGCTGAGCGGCCATGAAGCCTACCTGTCCGGACCGCCGGTCATGGTGCGCGCCGGCAAGGAGGCCTTCGTGCGTGCCGGCCTCGATGCCGACCACCTCTACTACGATTCCTTCGATTACGCCTTCGAGACCTGGCCGCAGCTCGGCTGAGCGCGGCCGGCGCTTCGTTCACTCACCGACCAGCTGCACCGCGTCGATTTCGTTCCAGCCATCGACCGCATTGGTCGCCAGCGTCAGTCGCGCGCCCCTGGTCTTGTATGCGGTCGGCGCGAAGCTGCGCACGAACCACTGGATCTCGCCGCTCTCGTAGACGGTGTCGTCGGTGCCTTCCCAGATCGTGTGACGGCCACCGGCTTCATCGATCAGCTCGACCTTGATGATCGCGCCCGGCATCGAGTTCTGGCGCACGCGCAGTTCGCGCGCGCGGACCGGCGTCGCGAACGACGTCTCCAGCCACTCGATGCCGCCGTCGGCGCGCTCGGCGGCCCAGGCGTGCGCATCGTCGCCGTAGTGCTCCACGTCCGGCTTGCCGGTCGCCTGCATCGGCGCGTAGCCGTCGGTCGACGCCGCATCCTTCTCGGCGGAATAAGTCGAGCTGGCGCTCGCGGCGACCGCCCACTGGCCGTGGGCCTCGTCGAGTATCGCCTGCTCGGCGAGCGCGCGCTCCACGGCGCGCTTCTTCTGCACCGCTTCGAGCGCCGCCGGATCGGCGGCCTCCGCGCCGGCGGCGGCGGACTCGGCCGCAGGTTCGACGGCGGGCGCCGTCGCGCTCGCGTCCGGCGCGGCGTCCGGCGATTTCTTGCCGCAAGCGACGGTGGCGACCAGGCCGAGCAGCAGCCCGACGCGCACGATTTCCCTGAACATGAACACGCTCCCTGTGTATGGCGGAGCGCAGTCTAGACAGCCGTCGCCAGCCGCATTGCGCGGCAGTCCTCAGTTGTCGTGCAAGTGTGCGGATCGCCGCACGGCGCTCAGGCAGTGTCGGCGGCGGAACCGACGGCCGGCGCGCTTAGCAGCGCCTGCACGCGCGCGCGGAAATTGCGCCCGGTGTGAAGCTGCCGCTCGCCACGCAGCTCCAGGCGGAAGCGTCCCGAGCCCTGCGCTCGGATCGCCCGGATCGCACTAACACGTACCACTGCCGAACGGTGCAGCTGCACGAAGCAGGCCGGATCGAGGCCGGCGAGGAACTCGCGCAGCGTGCGGCGCACGACATAGGTCCGGTCGATCGCGTGAATATCGAGATAGTTTCCGCGCGCGACGATCAGATCGATGTCGTCGAGCGCCACCAGGTGCGTGCTGGGGCCGAGCGGCAGGGCGATACGCGCGCGCGGCGGCTCCGCCGGCGGCGGGCGCCCGTCCCGCGCGTACAAGCGCGCAACGGTGTCGCGCAGGCGATCCTCGGCGACCGGCTTGACCAGATAGTCGAGCGCGCGTGCATCGAAGGCGCGCACCGCGTGTTCCGAGTAGGCGGTCACGAAGACCACCGCCGGCAGCGGCCCCGGCCAGCGCTGCAGCGCGCCGAAGCCGCCGCCGCCCGGCATCTCAATATCGAGGAACAAGGCGTCGAGCGGCACGCGACCGGCCTCATGCAGCAACTCTTCGGCATCGACACATTCGAGCGCAATACGAATCCGCTCGCCGCTGATCTTCTGCAGCAGGCGGCGCAGCCGTGCGCGCGCCAGCGGCTCGTCGTCGACGATCGCAACCTGCAGCGGCGCGCTCACGCCGCCAGCCCCGCCGCGCCCGGCGCGGCCGCTGGCAACGGAATGCCGATCGCCACGATATGACGCTCGCGCCCGATATCCCGTCGCTCGAAGCGGGCGTGCCCGCCGTACAGCAATTGCAGCCGCGACTCGACGCTGCGCAAGCCGACGCCGAAGCCCGGCGCCGGCGGCTCGCCGGGCGCCAGACTGTTCTCGACATGCAGCTGCAGCAGGCCGTCGCGTCGCGCCGCCGATAAGGACAGTACCCCCGGCTCGCGGCGGCGCGCGAGCGCGTGGACGATCGCGTTCTCGACCAGAGGCTGCAGGATCAGCGCCGGCACCGGCACGTCGAGGCATTCCTCGGGCACCGCCCAGTCGATGCGCAGGCGCTCGCCGAGGCGGATCTTCTCGATCGTCAGATAGTGGCGCAGCAACTCAAGCTCGCGGCGCAGTGGCCGCTCCTGCGCCTGTTCGTGTGACAGCGCATCGCGCAGCATCGCCGACAGCGAGACCAGCATGCGATCAGCGAGCTCGACATCCTCGTGCACCATCTCGGCGACCGAGTTCAGCGCGTTGAACAGGAAGTGGGGATGCAATTGCGCACGCAAGGCTTCGAGGCGCGCCGCGATTAGGCCGCGCTCGAGATCTACGACGCGCTGCTCGCGCTCGCGCGCCTGCTCGTAGAAGACCAGCGCGTGCGCCGCGCCGATGACGGTCCAGGCCATCATGAAGTTCTTGCTAAGACTGGCCGCGAGCACGCTGCTGAAATCGGGCAGCTGCGCGTACCAGCCGAAGATCGGATTCGTGAAGTAAACGTGCGCGGCGCGCAGCATGACCACCAGCAGCGCCGCCAGCGTCAGCACCGCGGCCGACGCGAACAGGCGACCACGTTCGAGCGGAAAGCGGCGCACGGCCAGGTACAGCCCCAGGCTCAGCGGCACCCAGGTCATCCAGCCGCCGAAGCTGTAGCGCAGCGCCTCGCGCCACGACACCGGCGCGCCCTGCTCCTCGCCCATGCCGACGACCTGACTCGCGAACATCAGCGCGTATGCCGTCCACCACAGGAGGACGATTCCCAGCACGAACAGCAGGCGTTTGGACATCGGCGTCGGTCTTGGAGCGCAGACCGCACTATCCCGCAGCGGTGGCCGAACGCCAAATCGCGGCGCCGGTCATGCCGCAGGCCGCCCGGCACGGTCGGCGGCGGCGAGGACCAGCAGGCTGGCCAGCAGCAGCACGCTGTATTCCATGCCGCCGACGCCGTGCTCGCCGACGAACCAGCCGAGGTGCACGTGAATGATGACGATGCCCATCAGGACGATGAACGCCAGCCCGGCGCAAACCCAGGTCACGCAAAGGCCGAGCGCGAGCAGCAGACCGCCGCCGATTTCATAGGCCGTGATCAGCAGCACCCAGACCAGGCCTTGCGCGAAACCGTGCGCCTCCATGAAGGCCCCGAACTGGGCGATGCTGCCGTTGACGACGCGCACCACGGCGTGCGCGAGGAACATCAGCGCAACGGTGCCGCGCAGCATCAACAGCGCATGCGACAGCCTCGGCACGGGGAGTGGCATCGTCGGGTCCGGACAGGGTCTGCACCGAGCAAATACGCGGCGACGCCCCGGCCGGCAAGCCGGGCGTGATCAACAGCACGTTTGCGCATGCCGGCGCCCCGCACCCCAGAACGTTCGCCCATCGCCGCGTGCGGTTCGTCCCGGCCTGGCCGCGCGCCGGCGCGGCCGCGGCAGACTGACTCGCCCGAAGCGCCCGCGACGAAGCCGCTCTGTCGCCGTCCTCGCTGCGGGCCGATTCGGAACCTGCGAAAGCCCAAGGAGTCGGAAAATGCGGAAAGTGATTGGCACGCTCTTCTTGCTGACGGCAACGGTCTGCGCGAATGCCGGCACGTGTGAGGAAGGTTTTCAGACGATCGGCGACGCGCGTAATGGCCTGCTCTTCGTCGCACAGGTCCAACTGCCGGGGCTGCGCGCCGAAAGCGCGCTCGGACAGCTGCAGCAACTCGCGCTCGACGGCGGCTACGAGGTCGGCGGCGAGCTGATCAGGGGCAACGCAGGGGAGCTGTCCTTCCTGCAAACCAGCAACCATCCTGCCGTCGTCGTGCGCGCGACCGCCGGCAGCGACGGCCAGATATCGCTGTCCATGAAGCTGGCCGCCGGGCAAACGGTCAAAGAGGAAGCCGTGCGGACGGAATTCTGCTCGATACTGGGCAAGCTGAATCCCGGACGTGAGGGCGAAGCGATTGCATCCGCAGCGCGCGCAAAAACCCGCACCGACCAGTTCATCGACGTCAAAGCCGAGACACTTTCGGCCGACGTCGGCCGCGACGTGAAGAACACGCTGGCGCCGGTGGCGAGCATCGGCCGTTTCAGCAAGTTTCTGATCGGCACCGGGCCATCGGCGACCAGCAAGGACTACGAAGATGCTTTCGCGCCGATGCGCGCGAAGTACGTCGGGAAGAAGTATCGCATTGACGGCCAGATTTATACGGTGTCGCAAAATCGCATTACCGGCGAGATGGAGCTCGCTTATCTGGTGACGAAAACGAGGGGCTTGCTCGGCATTCGCCAGGAGTCGTCCTACAACGATCTCAATTTCGCCGTCACGTGCGTACTCGCAGCAGACCAGGCCAAACTGTTCGCGACGTTGAATGACGGAAACTGGATCAAGCTCATGGGCACCGTCACCGCAATACAACCGGGGGGCATGAAGCTCGCCGATTGCCGGCAAGCCACATGAGCACCCGCGATCAGGCGCTCGGCGACCGGGGGAACACTCCCGCGCCGGCCTTTCGTCAGCAACCGCCTGCAACCATGAGAAACAGATCTCCCGTCGCCCATGTCGCTGTCTTTCTGGTGGCCCTGCTGTCCGGTTGCGCATCGCTGCCGGAAGCGATGACCGAGAAAGTCGGCGATCGCCGTGTCGAGTTCGCGCTGACCCGTTACCCCGCCATCGCTGTCGTCTTCGAGAACGGGCTTGGCGGCAGAATGGAATGGTGGAAGAAAGTCATCCCTGAGCTCTCGAAAGACACCACGACCTTCGCCTACAACCGCCCTGGCTACGGCAAGAGCGATCCGGTTTCGTCGCCGCGTGACGGCGTCCATATCGTCGACGAGCTTCGAGCGCTGCTGCGCAGCGAAGGGCTGAAGCCTCCGTACGTTCTGGTCGGACACTCGCTCGGCGGTCTCTACATGCAGCTTTATGCTCGCCGTTATCCGGACGAGGTCGCCGCACTCGTTCTCGTCGACTCGACGCACCCCCGGCAGCTCGAGGGCGACGGCGCCCTGAACCAGCAGTCGTTCCTGGTCCGTGCCTTGCTGGACGTTTCTTTGACGGGGGCCGCCGAACAGGAGCTCGCCTTGCTGCCGCAAACCGGGCAGCAGGTTCTTGATCTCCCCACCTTCGCCGGCAAGCCGGTATTTGTGCTGAGCGCGGCCAAGCCGATGCAACAGACATCGCGGCAAGCCGCCGATGCGAACGCGAAGCGTGAAGACATCCAGCGGCTCTATCCGGGCGCCAGGCAGATATGGGTGGACAGCGGGCACGGCATTCCGCTGGAAAGGCCCGACGCGGTGATTTCAGCGATACGCGAAGCGCTGGCGGAAGCAGCTGTCGCGCCGGGCGAATGAGCGCGGCGTCATCAACCGCTGCGCCAGGCCACCCGTCGGCGCTGGACGTGACGGGGCCGACGCCGCGCTGAACGTCATAGCCGGCGCGACGTGCGGGAAATGCTGATCGCGAGGCATCCGCCGAGTGTCAAAGGCCCGCGGAAAACTCCAGGCCCTGCCTGTAGAAGCGCTGCGCTTCCTCGCCGTTCTGCGTCATCTCGCACAGCCGCGCCAGCTCCAGATAGGCACCGGCCGAGGGCGCGACGCGGACGACGGCGTCGAGGTAGCTGCGCGCCTTGCCCCACAGGCGATTGCGCAGACAGACGCGACCTGCGGTGATCAGCAGCTCCGGCCGCTCACCGTATTGCTTGAGCCACTCCTCGATCGCCGCCAGCTGCGTCAGCGGATCGCTCGCATGCAGCTCGCCGTAGAGCTCCGCCAGCAGCGGATCCCAGTTCCTGGCGAGCACGTCGGCGACGAAGGCCAGCGCCTCGGCATGCGCGTTGAGGCGCGCCAGACCGCGCACGTACTCGTTGCGGACCTCCGGCACGAGACGGAAATCCTTGGGCGCCGCCTCCCAGACCGTCTTCAGGCGATCGAGGCGCGCCAGGCGCTGCGCTTCCAGCAGGCATTCGCGCAGGGTGCGCGTCATCAGCTCGCGGTAGCGTTCCTCGCCGAGCGCCTCGCGGGTGCCGGCATCGAGCAGCAGCTGGCGCAACGACTCCCAGGCCTGCAGGCCGTCGTAGCTCGACGCCAGCAGCGCGATCACGTAGGGGTGGTGCGCATTGATGCCGCG
This sequence comes from Solimonas variicoloris DSM 15731, assembly GCF_000382285.1. GTDB lineage: Bacteria > Pseudomonadota > Gammaproteobacteria > Nevskiales > Nevskiaceae > Solimonas > Solimonas variicoloris. The sequence continues at coordinate 39,555 of NZ_KB907940.1, forward strand.
CAGTTTCAGGGCCGTGTCGCGCGCGGCGGCGAACTCGCCGCGCTCGATCTGTAGCTCGGTCTGCGTCAGCAGCGTCACGAATTCCATCTCCGGCGCGATCTCGCCGGCCAGCCGCAGGTAATGGTCGCGACGGTCGCCGGCGCCGAGCCGCTGCGCGGCGCGGGCCGCGGCCAGGTAGTTGAGATGGCCGGCGTGATGATCGGCGGCACGGCGCACGAGCTCGATCTCGGCGCGCTTCCAGTTGCCTTCGAGCAGCCGCAGCAGGCCGGTCTCGAACGAAGCCTGCGCCTTTTCCTCGCGGCGGCGCTGCAGCATGCGCCGCACGGTGAGCGGCAGGCTGACGCCGGCGACCAGCAGGCGCAGCAGCGCATAGGCGCCGAACAGGCCGGCGACGATCGCCGTCAGCAGTCCGAGCAGCGAGGTCTCGACGATCCAGTGGTGGAAGCTGATCAGCACGTAGCCGGTTTCGGCACGCAGATAGAACGCCGCGGCGGCGCCGCAGGCGAGCACGGCGAGCGCAACGAGCAACAGGCGGATCATGGCGTATCGGCCGGCCGCATGAAGGCGCGCAGCAGACTCAGGCTGCGGCTGATGTCGGGCAGCGGCGGCGACAACTCCAGCGGCCGCAGCCGCTCGAGTTCGGCGCGCGCCGCGGCGACGCCGGGGTCGTCGCGCTGGAAGTAGGTATCGAGCCAGCTGGCGGCCGACTCGCAGAGATCGCGGAAGCTGGTCGTGTCGCCGCGCAGCAGGGCCACGCGCGCACCTTCGAGCTTGAGCGCCAGGACCTGCGCGACCAGCACCTCCTGCTCGGCCTCGAGCAGGCGCGGCGACGGCCCGGCGTCGCGGCGCACGCTGAAGACGCCGGACAGCGCCTCGCGGATCGAGGCCGCAGCGCGCTGGTACCAGCGCGCATCGTCCGGCACCAGCACGTGCTCCGGCGTCGCCTCGAAATGCGAGGGCACGCGCGCGACCAGCGGCAGACGCGGCGCGCGCTCGATCAGGCTCGACAGCGTCAGCGCGGCGCCGGCGTAGTCCGGCAGCGGCACCGCCTGCAGCGCCGCCTTCTCCTGTGCCAGCGCCTGGCGCACCGGGAACAGGCGCGGCTCCTTGAGTGCGACCAGACGCGCATCGGCCTCGTCGATCGCGACGATCGCCGCCGGCACGTCGCGCGCCAGCTGCAGGCGGTCGTTGGCGAGCAGCAGCAGCTGCTCGACCGCCGCCAGCTGGAAGTGACCGCGCCCGCCGGCGAGCTGCTCCTTGAGCTGGCCGACGATCTGGTCGTGCGCGTCGATGCGGCTCGCGAACTCGGCGATTTCGGTGGCGTTGCGCTGATTGGCGGCGGCGAGATCGGCCTGCCGCGACTCGAGGCGGTCGGCCTGCACCTCGAGGGCGTTGAGGTCGCGCCCGGTGCGGCGCAGCGCCTCGTCCTGCGCAGCGAACAGGCTGTCGACGCGCGCGTAGAGCCAGGCACCGCCGCCGGCGAGCAGCGCCGCGGCGATGATCAGCAGCAGCCAGCGGCCGTATGCGCGCGCCGCGGGCACGGGTTCGACGGAGAACGGCTTGGAGATTTCCGGTTCGCTCATTGCATGGACTTGTTGTCAGCGCGCCAGGCTTCGAGGCAGCGCACGAAAGCCGCGTCGGCGACCTGATCCGGCACCAGCGGCTCGCGCACGAAGCCGAGCTGCCGGGCCTGTTCTACCACACGCCGGCTCGGCACAACCAGTTGCAGGCCGAGCAGGCGCGGCCGTTCGACAGCCGGCGCCAGTTGCAGCAGCAGGGCCAGCGCCTCACCGCCGGTGACGATCAGCGCGTCGACCTGCGCCAGCGCGCGGGCGACGGCCTCGGCAGCGTGCGGCAGCGGCACACGGCGATAGACGGAGATCCGTTCGACCTCGGCGCCGCGCGCGCGCAGCGCCGGCGCCAGCGCCTCGCGGCCGCCCTCGCCGCTGATCACGGCGACGCGACGGCCGGCAAGATCCTGCAGCTGCGGCAGGTCGAGCAGACCTTCGCTGCTGAAGGCCTGCGCCGGCGCCAGCGGCGCGTGGCCGAGTCTTTCGAGCGCTGCGGCGGTCGCGGCGCCGACCGCGGCCGTCGCCGGCCAGACGCCGGCATCGAGCTGCCGCGCGTAGTGCACGGCGTTGACGCTGGTGAAGATCCAGACGGCGGCATCGCGCATGCCGGCCAGCGCGCGCGCCGCCAGCGCCGGCTGGCGCACCGGCTCGATCGCCTGCAGCGGCAGGCGCTGCACTTGCGCGCCGCGTGCCTCGAGCAGACGGCACAGCGCGTCCGCCTGCGCGGCCGGTCGCGTCACCAGCACGCGCAGGCCTTGCAGCGGCGCGCTCGCGTTCACGCCAGCGCGATGCCCAGCGCGCTGAGGATGCCGCGTGCGCCGCGCGCCAGCAGGCGTTCGGCCAGCTCGCCGCCGAGCGCGGCGGCATCGGCGCGCGGGCCTTCGACGGCGTCGCGGATCAGCTGCGAGCCGTCGGGCGCGCCGACCAGACCGGTCAGACGCAGGCGCTCGCCGTCGACGACGGCGTGGCCGGCGACCGGAACCTGACAGGCGCCGCCGAGCCTGGCGTTCATCGCGCGCTCGGCGGCCAGGCGCACCGCTGAAGCCGCGCTGGCGAGCGGCGCGAGCAGCGCCTGCGTGCGGGCGTCGCCGTCGCGGCATTCGACGCCGATGATGCCCTGGCCGATCGCCGGCACGAAGCGTGTCACTGCGAAGCTCTCGCGAATGCGCGCGCCGAGCCCGAGCCGGGCGAGGCCGGCGTGCGCAAGCAGGATCGCGTCGTACTGGTTCTCGTCGAGCTTGCGCAGGCGCGTGCCGACGTTGCCACGCAGATCGCGCACCGTGAGGTCCGGCCGCTCGGCGCGCAGCTGCGCCTGCCGGCGCAGGCTGGAGGTGCCGACGACCGCGCCCGGCGGCAGCGCGTCGAGCGTCGCGAAGCGGTTCGAGACGAAGGCATCGCGCGGATCCTCGCCGTCGAGATAGGCGCCGAGCACGAGGCCGTCCGGCTGCTGCACCGGCACGTCCTTCATCGAATGCACGGCAATGTCGGCACGATCCTCGAGCATGGCCTGCTCGAGTTCCTTGACGAACAGACCCTTGCCGCCGACCGCCGCGAGCGGACTGCCGAGCAGCTGGTCGCCGCGCGTGGTCATTGGCACGAGGCTGACCTCGAGCCCCGGATGGGCGGCTTCGAGACGGGCCTTGACGTGCTGGGCCTGCCAGAGCGCCAGCGGCGATTCGCGGGTCGCGATGCGGAGATTCATCGGGCTCGGGGAACGTGACGATGCGGGGCGCGCATTGTCACACGATTCCGTCGCCGCGGAGCCGCGGTCGCGCCGATGCCCGCTCAGGTCTCGGTGAGGAAGCGGCGCACCTCGGCCAGACGGCGCCGCGACACCGGCAGGGACTGCGATGCGTGCTTCATCTTCAGCCAGTGGTGCTGCTCGCCGTGGCGGTCCCGTTCGAGGCTGGCGATGAAGTTGGTGTTGACCAGCGCCTTGCGGTGGATGCGCAGGAACTGCGGCTGCAGGTCTTCCTCGAGGGTCTTCAGCGATTCCTCGATCAGCACCTCGCCGTGCAGATGGGCGACCGTCGTGTATTTCTGGTCGGCGAGGAAGTAGACGACTTCCTGCGTCGGCACACGGATCAGGCCGTCGCGGGTCGTCGCCAGAATGAACTCGCGCTTCAGCGACTTGGCTTCGGCGCCGGGCTGCGCCTGCGGCTTGTGCGCGCGCGTCGGCTTGCGCACGCGCTGCAGTGCCTCGCGCAGCTTCTCGATGCGGATCGGCTTGAGCAGGTAGGCCTGGGCGCTGGCGTCGAAGGCCGACAGCGCGTGCTCCGAGTAGGCGGTCGTGAAGATCACCGCCGGCGGCACGTCCATCTCGGCGAGCTGGCGGCCGACCTGCAGGCCGTCGATGCCGCCCATGCGGATGTCGAGCAGGACCAGATCCGGCTCCTCGTCGTCGATGACGTCGAGGGCGGCCTCGCCGTTGTCGGCCTCGCCGACCACCTCGTAGCCCGGAAATTCCTGCAGCAGCCGCTTCAGGCGCTCTCGCGCCAGCGGTTCGTCGTCGACGATTACAACGCGCATTGGTCCTTGCCTCTCCCCTGTCCCGCTTCCCTGATTCGAATTCAGACCGGCCCCGGCTCCGGCATGCTGATGCGCGGCAGCACCAGCCGCGCCCGGAACACACCGCCTTCGAGGCGCAGGTCGCGGCCCAGTTCGAGCCGCGCACCCGCACCGTAAATCAGCTTGAGGCGTTGGGCAATATTGTCGGTGGCGACGCGATTGCCGTGCACGGCCGGTTCGTCCTGCGGCGGCATCGGATTGCTGACCTCGATGACGAGCCGTCCGAAAATCTCGCGCGCCGCGATGCGAATCGTACCGCGTCCGGCCAGTCGCGAGATGCCGTGATGGATGGCGTTCTCGATAACCGGCTGCAGGATCAGCTTCGGCACCGGCCACTCGAGCACCTCTTCCGGGATGTCCCACTCGACCACCAGCTTGTCGCCGAGGCGCAGCTTCTCGATGCGCAGATAGGCGTGGCAGAGGCCGATCTCCTCGAGCAGCTGGGCGATCTGCAGGCCCTTCTGCAGGCTGGCGCGGAACAGGTCGGAAAGATCCTCGACCATCATTTCCGCCTCGTCCGGACGCACCTGGATCAGCGCCGCGAGACTGTTCAGCGAGTTGAACAGGAAGTGCGGCCGGATGCGCGCGTTGAGCGCCTGGTAGCGCGCCTCACCCTCGGCGCGGACCTGCATCGTCCACTGGTGGCGGACCCAGAAGTAGCGCAGCAGCATCAGCGCGACGATCGCGGCGATCACCGCGTGGCGCAGGATGAAGAGCAGCCTCGACTCGCCGATGACGGCGAACTCCCAGTGCATGTAGGCGCTGAGCCGGTAGGCGATGTCCGAGATCAGCGTGACGATGACGACCAGCAGACCCCAGCAGACGAAGAACACCACGCCGGGGCGCGCGTAGCGCAGCCAGCGCCGCGCCCAGCACAGCGTCGCCGCCGCGCAGAAGCCGATCCATTGCAGGTACAGCGTGATCAGCAGCCAGCGCTGCAGGGCCAGCTCCCCGGAGGCGCCGTTGGCCAGCGTCAGCACGGCCGCCACCAGCGCCATGATGAAGGCCAGCGACAGGACCGGTCGCGCCTCACAGAAGTTGGGAATCAGGTCAAGGCGATGGCGGGGCGACGGCGCGATCTGCTGCACGGGGTTTGGCGGGTCACCGGCACCTGCCGGCAGACGCCACTTTGCAGTGCGGCGCGGGCTACCGGCAAGCGCCGCGCCTATAATCGGCCCCCTTTTCCATCACCGATCCTGCGTCCATGTCCGGGAACCAGAAACTCTGGGGCGGCCGCTTCGCCGAATCCACGTCCGCGCTCGTCGAGAAGTTCTCCGAATCCGTCAGCTTCGACGCGCGCCTCTATCGCCAGGACATCCGCGGCTCGCAGGCGCACGCGAAGATGCTCGGCAAGGTCGGCGTGCTGTCGGCCGACGACGTGGGCCAGATCGTCGCCGGGCTCGACGCCATCCTCGCCGACATCGAAGCCGGCCGCTTCGAATGGAGCGAGAAGCTCGAAGACGTGCACATGAACATCGAGGCGCGGCTGACCGAAGCGATCGGCGACGCCGGCAAGCGCCTGCACACCGGCCGCTCGCGCAACGACCAGGTCGCCACCGACCTGCGGCTTTACGTGCGCGACGTCATCGACGAGCTGCTGACGCTGCTCGACCGCGTTGCCGACGGCCTGCTCGACCTCGCAGAGCGCGAGGCCGACACCGTGATGCCCGGCTTCACGCATCTGCAGATCGCCCAGCCGGTGACCTTCGGCCACCACATGCTGGCCTGGCGCGAACAGATGCTGCGCGACCGCTCGCGGCTCGTCGATTGCCGCCGCCGCATGAACCTGCTGCCGCTCGGCAGCGCCGCGCTGGCCGGCACGGTCTATCCGATCGACCGTCACTACGTCGCCGAGCTGCTCGGCTTCGACGGCGTGACCGAGAACTCGCTGGACACCGTCTCCGATCGCGACTTCGCGATCGAGTTCTGCGCCGCCGCGAGCCTGATCCTCGTGCACCTGTCGCGCTGGAGCGAGGAGCTGATCCTGTGGTCGACGCCGATGTTCGGCTTCGTCAACCTGCCGGACCGCTTCTGCACCGGCAGCTCGATCATGCCGCAGAAGAAGAATCCGGACGTGCCGGAACTGGTGCGCGGCAAGACCGGCCGCGTGATCGGCAATCTCAACGCGCTGCTGGTGCTGATGAAGGGCCAGCCGCTCGCCTACAACCGCGACAATCAGGAAGACAAGCCGCCGCTGTTCGACACTGTCGACACGGTGTCGATCTGCCTGTCGGTCTACGCCGAGATGATTCCGGCGATCGAAGTCCGTCGCGACAACTGCCGCGCCGCCGCTGCCAAGGGTTTCTCGACGGCGACCGATCTCGCCGACTACCTCGTCAAGAAGGGCCTGCCGTTCCGCGACGCGCACCACGCCGTCGGCAGCACGGTCGCCTACGCGCAGCAGAAGGGTTGCGACATCGCGGAACTCTCGCTCGCCGAGCTGCGCCAGTTCTCGGAACTGATCGGCGAGGACGTCTACGCGCGCATCACGCTCGAAGGCTCGCTGAACGCGCGCGATCACTACGGCGCCACCGCGCCGGCCCAGGTGCGCGCCGCGATCGCCCGCGCGCGCGCCGCGAAGAAGGCTTAAGGCAAGGCCACGACCGCCTCGGCGAGCGCCAGCGCCGACAGCGGCGCCGAGCCCTCGGCCTTGTTGCCGATCGTCACGTACGCCGGCCAGCCGGCGGCGGCCGTGCCCTTGATGACGCGCGCCAGCGTCGCGCGTGTCTGCGGATCGGCGTCGACGATGCGGTCGAAGGCACCGTAGAGCCGCTTCGCTTCCTCGTAGCCGTAGGCGCCGTGGCGCCGGTGCAGGTTCCAGCGGCAGACCAGCGGCCCCGGCCACAGCGCGCGCAGGATCGGCAGCTGCTCGGCGATCGGCGGCATCTTGGCGTGCAGGCCGAGGCAGTAGGTCGCGCCGCACTCGCGCAGCACGGCGACGAAATCGGGCCCGAGCCAGGCGGCGTTGCGCACTTCGACGGCCAGGACCGCGTCCGGCGCCGTCGCGCGCAGGTCCGGCAGCGCTCGCAGCATCGCCGCCAGCCGCCGCAACAGCGCCGCGCGATCATGCAGCAGCGCCTCCGGCAGCGGACTCAGCTGAAACACCAGCGCACCGAGCTTGCGGCCCAGGCCCTCGAGCGCCGGCGCGGCATACGCGTGCACGGCGAGCTTCGGGTCGAGAAAGTTCGGATTGGGCTCCAGTCCGCGACCGTCCTCGCCGCGGATCAGCGCGTCGGCCACCACGCTCGGTGCCTTGACGACGAAGCGGAAGTCATCGGGGACCTGCGCCGCGTAGGCGGCGTAGCGCCCGGCGTCGAGCGGGCGGTAGAAGGCGCGGTCGAGACTGACCGTGCGCAGCAGCGGATGGCGCACATAGGCGCGCAGCCCCTTCTTCGACAGCGTCGCCTCGGCGTAATCCTGCGCCCAGACGCTGCCGACCCAGCCCGGATAGTTCCACGACGAGGTCCCGAGACGCAGCGTCGCCGGCAGCGCCTCGCCCAGGGCGAGCAACCGGGCCGACGGGGTCGCCGCTTCGACGCCGCCGGCGCGGCGGCGCGACGGCAGAACGCTGGCAAGCGGCGCGGGCACGGCGTCGGGGAACAGGGAGTCCTGCATGTCCGGATTGTGCGGGGCCGTCCGGGCGACGGCAAAGCGTCGCTTCAGGCCGCGTGCAGGATCGGCGCCTCGATGCGACGGCGCAGACGGCGCAGATCGGCGAAGACCTGCACGCTGAACAGCAGTGCCAGCAGTGGCGCGAGCAGGCGCCAGCGGCCCTGCGGAAGCAGATGCAGCTGATACGTCACGCGCGTGCCGTCCGGCGTGGCTTCGAACAGGCGGCGGCCTTCGCAGGGCACTGGCCCGCTGATCGAGCGGAACGCGGTGCGCCGGCCCGGCTCCCAGGCGATGATCTCGGCGAGCGTTTCGGCGCGCAGGCCGAGCATCTGCATGGTCTCGTGCGTCTGCACACCGAGCGCCGGCTCGACGTCCGGCTCGCAGCGCATCGCCGTCACGCCGGAACGCCAGTGCGCGTCATTGCGGTAGTCGCCGGCGTAGGCGAAGACCTCGTCCGTCGGACGGCGAACGCAAATCGAGGAGGCAACGGTGATCATCGGCGGCAGTGCAGCGCAAGCGTGGCGTCAGTGTCGCGCGAGTGGCGCGACAGCGCCGCGAACTACACCACACTGCAACCGACGCTGCGCTGAACGCGACGCTCAGGACAGATAGGTATAGCCGCTGAGACCGGCCTCGAGCTCGGCGTAGAGCGCGTCCTTCTGAGCGTCCGGCAGGGCCAGCGCGTCGAGCTTGGCGCGATAGGCGGCCGCCAGCTTCTCCGGCTCCAGATGGACGTAACGCAGCAGCTCGTCGGTGCGGTCGCCCTGCTCGGCGCCTTCGAGATGCCAGCCGCCGGCATCGTCGAGCACGACGTTGACGGCATTGGTATCGCCGAACAGGTTGTGCATGTCACCGAGGATTTCCTGATAGGCGCCGACCATGAAGAAGCCGATCAGGTACGGCTCGCCGGCGCGCAGCGGATGCAGCGCCAGCGTCGGCATCAGGCCCTCGCGGTCGACGTACTGGTCGAGCCTGCCGTCGGAGTCGCAGGTGAGATCGCAGAGGCGCGCGCGGATCTGCGGCCGCTCGTCGAGACGGTGGATCGGCATGATCGGGAAGACCTGATCGATCGCCCAGGCGTCCGGCACCGACTGGAACACCGAGAAGTTGCAGAAATATTTCGCTGCGAGCTTCTCGCGCAGTTCGTCGTAGGCCTCGCGCTGCGCGCGAATCGTCGGATCGAGCTTCGGCAGCACCGCCCGCGCCAGCGCGTAGTAGACGCGCTCGGCGTAGGCCCGCTCGGGCAGCGTCAGCAGGCCCTGCGCGTACTGGGCCTGGGCATCGGCGAAGAACTGCGCCGCGTCGTGCAGGCTCTCGATCGGGCCCTGCACGTCGATCTCGCGGAACAGCGCGTGCAGTTCGCGCAGCACCGCCGGAGCGTCGACGGCCGGCGCCTCGACACGCTGCGCCGGCGCTTCGTCGTGCTCGACGACGTCGGCGATCAGCACCGCGTGGTGCGCGGTCAGCGCGCGCCCCGACTCGGAAATCACGTTCGGCTGCGGCAGGCCTTCGGCGAGGCAGACTTCCTGCAGCGTGCGCAGGATGTTGCGCGCGTACTCGCGCAGCGAGTAGTTCATCGAGCAGAACGAGCGCGAGCGCGTGCCCTCGTAGTCGACACCCAGGCCGCCGCCGACGTCGACGACCTCCACCGGCGCGCCGAGCCGGCGCAGCTCGACGTAGAAACGCGAGGCCTCGCGCAGGCCGCGCGCGACGTCCTGGACGTTGGCGACCTGCGAGCCGAGGTGGAAGTGGATCATCTGCACGGCGTCGAGGCGGCCGGCGGCGCGCAGCATTTCGACCGCCTCGAGGATCTGCGGCGCCGACAGGCCGAACTTGGCCTTCTCGCCGCCGGTGTTCTGCTGCGTGCTGGTGAAGTTCGACGACAGGCGCACGCGCAGACCGATCAGCGGCGCCACGTCGAGCGCCTGCGCCTCCTCGAGCACGATCGGCAGCTCGGAGAGCTTCTCGACGACGATGTAGACGCGGTGGCCGAGCTTGCTGCCGATCAGGGCGCGGCGGATGTAGGCGCGGTCCTTGTAGCCGTTGCAGACGATGATGCTGCCCGGCCGCGCCAGGCCGAGCACGGCGGCGAGCTCGGGCTTGCTGCCGGCCTCGATGCCGACGCGCGCGCCGCCGTGGCGGACGATCTCCTCGACGACATCGCCCTGCTGATTGACCTTGATCGGATAGACGGCGGTGTAGCGCCCTTGGTAGCCGAGTTCCTCGATGACCGAGGCGAAGGCGCCGGTCAGCTGGTCGACGCGGTCGTGCAGGATGTCGACGAAGCGGACCAGCACCGGCAGCGGCAGGCCTTCGCCGGGCAGGCGCCTGGCCAGTTCGTAGAGGTCGATCTCGACCCCCGAACGGTCGCGGTAGGGGCGCACGCGCATGCGGCCGTCGGCCGCCACGTCGAAATAGCCTTCGCCCCACTGCGGGACGTTGTACAGCTCGCCGGCCTGTGCCGCGTCCCACGCCGGCGTGCCGGCCACCCGTTCGTCATTCATCTCGCGCGTCACCCACCGGCCTCATTCACTCGATATACTCGCGCCGCCTCGCAGCGGAGGGCGGCCATTGTAGGAGCGCCGGGCCCCACCCGCGAGCGCCCGCTCACCCTGTTCCCGAATCTGCAGCCTACGAGGTCGTCATGACGCTGGATCGCACCTGGTTTACCGAGCCGATGGAAAGCACCGGCACGGCATTTTCGCTGAAGGGCGAAAAAGTCCACGAGGAGCAGACCCCGTATCAGAAGATCGAGATCTGGAAGACCGAGACCTTCGGCTGGCTGATGACGATCGACGGCTGCACCATGGTCTCGACCCGCGACAACTTCCTCTATCACGAGATGATGTCGCACCCGGCGCTGAACTCGCACCCGAATCCCGAGACCGTCGTCATCGTCGGCGGCGGCGACTGCGGCACGCTGCGCGAGGTGCTCAAGCACCCCGAGGTGAAATCGGCGACGCAGGTCGAGATCGACGAGCGTGTCACCCGCCTGTCCGAGCAGTATTTCCCGGAGCTGTGCGACCGCAATGACGATCCGCGCGCGACGCTGTTCTTCGGCGACGGCATCCAGTGGATGAAGGATGTGGCGCCGGGCTCGGTCGACCTGATCATCATCGACTCGACCGACCCGGTCGGCCCGGCCGAAGGCCTGTTCGGCAAGCGCTTCTATCTCGACTGCATCAAGGCCCTGAAGCCGGACGGCATGCTGGTCCAGCAGTCGGAATCGCCGCTGCTGCATCTGGAACTGATCCAGGAAATGCACGCCGCGATGCGCGAGGCCGGCTTCGCGCAGACGCATCTGCTGCACTTCCCGCAGGTGATCTATCCGTCCGGCTGGTGGTCGGGTTCGATCGCCTGCAAGAAGGCCGGCCCGCTCGCCACCCGCCTCGACGCCCAGGCGATCGACGCGCTCGACTGCCGCTTCTACAACGCCGACACGCACCGCGGCGCCTTCGCGCTGCCGACCTACGTCAGGCGCGCGCTGCAGCGCTGAGCCGGCCGGCACGGAAAAAGGCCGCCGTCTCCCGGGGAGACGGCGGCCTTTTTTATAGCGTCTAGCGTCCCGCCGGCGCCGGCTCAGGGTTCGCCGCAGGCCTCGCGCACCTGCCGCTCGGTCTGCTCGATCAGCTGCTGCCGCTGCTCCGGCGTGTACTCGCGCTCGTTGCCGAGCGCATCGCGCTCAATCACCTTAGACGAGTTGCGGAAGCTCGCGAGCGTGTCCTGCTTTTGCCTGCATTGCGCGGCACGCTCGGCCTCGCCCTGCCCCTCATCCGCCGGCACCTCGGCAGTGACGGTGTTGACGCGCCCGGCCTCGACGCGCGTCCAGCCCGGCTGCGGCGTATCGCTGAAGTGAAAGCGCCCTGCGGCGTCGACCCACTTGTACACCGGCCCCGCCAGCGCCGATGCGCTGAACAGGATGCCCATCGCCACTGCCGCTATGCGCACTGCCCCGCCTCCCCGCAAGATCGATGACGCACAGTCTCGCCGCTCGCCGCGGCGGACGCAAAAAACCCGCGGCGCCGACGGGCACCGCGGGCTGACGGAAGGCTTCAGACCGCGTCGACGCCGGCTTCACCGGTGCGGATGCGCACCGCCTGCTCCAGGTCATAGATGAAGATCTTGCCGTCGCCGATCTGGCCGGTCTTGGCGGCCTTGAGGATCGCCTCGGTCGCCTTCTCGGCCATCTCCGGCGCGACGGCAACCTCGATCTTCACCTTCGGCAGCAGGTCGACGGTGTACTCGGCGCCGCGATACAGCTCGGTATGCCCCTTCTGGCGACCGAAGCCGCGCACTTCCGTCACCGTCATGCCCTGCACACCGATGTCGGCCAAGGCCTCGCGCACGGCGTCGAGCTTGAACGGCTTGATGATGGCGATGAGCATTTTCATAGCGGAACTCGCGTCTGTGTCGGAGTTGAAGTTTAGCGCAGCGTCGCGCCTGCCGGCAGTTCCGCAAGAATCGTGCGCATCGGTCGAGGCCGACGCGAGTGTGCGCGGGCGGCAAAGAAAAGGGGCGAGTCCCGAAGGACCCGCCCCAACCCACCGGAGATGAATCGCGAGTACGGCTTACTGGTTGTAGGCCTTCTCGCCGTGATCGGCGAGATCGAGGCCCTCTTCCTGGGCTTCGTCGCTGGCGCGCACGCCGATCGTGAACTTGAGAACCAGCAGGATCACCGCGGCCGAAACGCCCGACCAGACGATCGCCGTGCCGACGCCCCACAGCTGCGCGATGACCTGGGCCTTCATGTCGAAGGCGCCGACCGCGTTGGCCACGTAGTCGTAGACGCCCGAGCCGCCGAGCGCCGGGTCGACGAAGATGCCCGTGCCGATGGCGCCGATGATGCCGCCGACCGCGTGCACGCCGAACGCGTCGAGCGCGTCGTCATAGCCGAGCATGGCCTTCAGCTTGGTCGCGGCGAGCAGGCAGACGACACCGGCGACGAGGCAGATCCAGAAGGCGCCCAGCGGACCGACGAAGCCGGCAGCCGGGGTGATCGCGACGAGGCCCGCGACGATGCCCGAGCAGACGCCGAGCAGGCTCGGCTTGCCCTTGAGGATCCACTCGGTGCCAGCCCAGGCGACGCCGGCGACGGCGGTGCCGAACATGGTGTTGAAGAACGCCATGCCCGCAGTGCCGGTCGCTTCGAGGTTCGAACCGGCGTTGAAGCCGAACCAGCCCATCCACAGCATGCCGGTGCCGATCGCCGTCATCATCAGGCTGTGCGGCGCGAAGTGCGACTTGCCCAGACCCTTGCGCGGACCGACGATGATCGCCGCCACCAGCGCCGCGATGCCGGCGTTGATGTGCACCACCGTACCGCCGGCGAAGTCGAGCGCGCCCTTCTGGAACAGGAAGCCGGCGTGCTCGGCGGCGGCAGTGGCCGCTTCGGCGCTGGTGTACGCATCCGGACCATCCCACAGCCACACCATGTGCGCCATCGGCAGGTACGAGATCGTGAACCACAGGACGCTGAAGATCATCACCGCGGAGAACTTCATGCGTTCGGCAAAGCCGCCGGTGATCAGCGCGACGGTGATCGCCGCGAAGGTCAGCTGGAAGGCGACGAAGACGATTTCCGGGATGTACTGGCCCTTGCTGAACGTCGCGCCGACGGTGCTCGCATCGACGCCGTGCAGGAACAGCTTGTCGAGCGAGCCGAAGAACGGGTTGTTCACGGTGAACGCGACGCTGTAGCCGTAGACGACCCAGAGCACGGCGATCACGCAGAAGATCGCGAAGCTCTGCATCACCGTCGACAGCGCGTTCTTGCTGCGCGTCATGCCGGCATAGAACAGCGCCAGGCCCGGCACCGTCATGAACAGGACCAGCGCGGCCGACACCATCATCCAGGCGGTGTCGCCCTTGTTGCAGTCGAAGCCCTGGTCGCCGCAATGCGGGACGCTCGGCGCGGCTTCTTCGGCCGGCGCCTCGGCGGCGGTCGCCGCTTCAGCCGGCGCTTCGGCAGCCGCTTCCGCGGGCGCGGCTGCCTCGGGAGCCGGCGCGGCTTCCGCCGTCGGAGCCGGTGCGGCCGGCGTGGTGTCCTGCGCCCAGGCGGCCGGCGCGAGGCCGCATACCGCCGCGAGCATCGCGGCACTCAGTAATTTGCGCATCATTGTCGGATTCCCCCTCAGAGAGCGTCTTTGCCGGTTTCGCCGGTGCGGATGCGGATGGCCTGGTCCAGGCTGTAAACGAAAATCTTGCCGTCGCCGATCTTGCCGGTATGCGCGGCCTTGCTGATCGAGTCGATGGCGGCGTCGAGCTTGTCGTCCGGCACCGCGACTTCGATCTTGACCTTCGGCAGAAAGTCGACGACGTATTCGGCGCCCCGGTACAGCTCGGTATGGCCTTTCTGGCGGCCGAAGCCTTTGACCTCCGTCACCGTGATGCCAGCCACGCCGATATCCGAGAGTGCTTCGCGCACCTCGTCCAGCTTGAACGGCTTGATGATGGCTGCGATTAATTTCATGTTCGAATCACTCCTGAGTCGGAAAGCGTCCTGACGCCGAGGGAGCCTCATCACCCCGGCGGCCCCGGCCTTCAAAGCATGGACCATGCCAGCGAATCGCCATCAGAACGTGCGCGAAATGATCCGGCCGAGCACGATTTTGGTGCATCGAGCCGGCCGGAGGAACCGGCCTGCGGGGGCGAGGCATAATCAGCGGCCCCGCTTTCGCCCCGGAATCGCTTCCCCCATGGAAAGTCGCCGCATCGAAGACCTCGCCGCCAAGCTCGCCGGCATCCTGCCGCCTGGACTGCGCGTGCTGCGCAGCGAACTGGAGGACAATTTCCGGGCGGTGCTGCGCGCCAATCTCGAGAAGTGGGATCTGGTGTCGCGCGAGCGCTTCGATACCCAGGCTGAATTGCTCGCCCGCACGCAAAAGAAGCTGGCCCTGCTGGAAAAGCGCCTCCAGGCGCTCGAACAGCGTGAAACACCGCACCCTGATCGCGACGCCGGCTGACTAGCATGCGGGCATGTCGCTCGCCACGGTTCATGCCCGCGCCCAGAACGGCCTCGACGCCGAAGGCGTCGGCGTCGAGGTCCATCTCGCCCCGGGTCTGCCGGGCCTGAGCATCGTCGGCTTGCCGGAAGCGTCGGTCCGCGAAGCCAAGGACCGGGTCCGCGCCGCGATCGTCAACAGCGGCTATCGCTTCCCGCTGCAACGCATCACCTGCAACCTGGCGCCCGCCGATCTGCCCAAGGAAGGCTCGCGCTTCGACCTGGCGATCGCGCTCGGCATCCTCGCCGCGTCAGGCCAGATTCCGGCCGAACCGCTGGCTGCGCTCGAAGTGCTCGGCGAGCTGTCCCTGTCCGGCGAGATACGCCCGATCCGCGGCGCCCTGCCCGCCGCACTGAAAGCCGCCGCCGCCGGCCGCGCGCTGCTGGTCCCCGAGGCCAACGGCGCCGAAGCGAGGCTGGCGCGCGGCGCACGCGTCTTCGTCGCCGAGCGCCTCGGCACCCTCTGCGCCGAACTCCACGAGAATCGTCTGCGCCCCGCCGACGCGGCGACGCCCTTGGCAAGCGCCGATGGCGCCGCCGCGGACCTCGCCGAGGTCCGCGGGCAGGCGCAGGCCAAGCGCGCGCTCGAAATCGCTGCGGCCGGAGCGCATTCGCTGCTGATGAGCGGCCCGCCGGGCGGCGGCAAGTCGATGCTCGCGCAGCGCCTGCCCGGCATCCTGCCGCCGCTCGGCGACGACGAGGCGCTCGAAGTCGCTGCGGTCGCCTCGATCGGCAAGGGCTTCGATCCGCGCGACTGGGGCCGCCGGCCGTACCGCGCCCCGCACCACACCGCCTCGGGCGCCGCGCTGGTCGGCGGCGGCACGCAACCGCGCCCCGGCGAGATCACCCTGGCACACCACGGCGTGCTGTTCCTCGACGAACTGCCGGAGTTCGACCGCGACGTGCTCGAAGTCCTGCGCGAACCACTGGAGCGCGGCGCGATCACGATCTCGCGCGCCGCGCGGCAGGCGGATTTCCCGGCCCGCTTCCAGCTGGTCGCGGCGATGAATCCCTGCCCCTGCGGTTATCTCGGCGATGCGCAGGGCGAATGCCGCTGCACGCCGGACCAGGTCGCGCGTTACCGTGCCCGCATCTCGGGCCCGCTGCTCGATCGCATCGACCTGCAGCTGTTCGTGCCCCGCGTCGCGCGCGAGGAGCTGCTCGGCGGAGCCGCGCACACTCCGGAAGAGCCGAGCGCCGCGGTCCGGCAACGCGTCTGCGCTGCGCGGCAGCGCCAGCTCGATCGCCAGGGCGTACCGAACGCGCAACTCGGCCTGCGCGAGCTGGAGCGCTGGGCCCGGCCCGATGCGGACGGAACGGCACTGCTGCAGCAGGCCATGCAGCGTCTGCAGCTGTCGGCCCGCGCCTACCACCGCACGCTCAAGGTTGCCCGCACGATCGCCGACCTTGCCGCGCAGCCGGACGTCGGTGCCGGGCACATCGGCGAGGCGCTGCGCTACCGCGCCGCGGCCTTGCGCTGAAACGAAGAAGGGCCGCGCGAGGCGGCCCTTCCCGACGCGTGAATGACTCGTGCGCTTACAGCGCGAAGGTCTTCTTGATGCCGATGACGAACTTCGGCTTGTCGCTTTCGTAATCCGTGCCGTTGTCGTACTTGAGCGTGCTGCCGATGACCGAGAAGCTCGCCGTGAGCGTCTCGTCGATCGCCTTGCTGACGCCCAGGCTGTAATCGACGTACGACTTCTTGGTCGAGCCGTCGCTCTTGGTGACATAGACGTCGTCGCTGCTGATCGTGTCGCCGACGCTGACGTTGAGGTTCACCGAATCGGTGATCGGGAAGGCGCCGACCAGCGC
Source organism: Solimonas variicoloris DSM 15731 (assembly GCF_000382285.1). Lineage (GTDB taxonomy): Bacteria > Pseudomonadota > Gammaproteobacteria > Nevskiales > Nevskiaceae > Solimonas > Solimonas variicoloris. The sequence continues at coordinate 56,118 of NZ_KB907940.1, forward strand.
GATGTACGAGTTCGACAGATCGTCGCCGTTGGCTTCCTCGCCGCCGAAATAGTGCGGGCTGTAGTAGTACTGCAGGGCAACCGGACCGTACGAAACCTTCACGTAGCCTTCGAAGGTGTTCGGGTTGATGCCCGCCGCGCCGTAGGCGTCTTCCTTGTATTCCGCGTAGTAGTAGTAGAGCGCGCCGATGTCGAAACCGACATCGCCGAACTTGGTCGCGTAGCCGGCATAGACGTCGGTCTCTGCACCGCCGACGCCCCAGTCGACGTTCGAACCCCAGAGGCCGACATAGACGCCGGAATCGTGTGCGTAGTCGACGCCGCCCTGGATGGCGGCGCCGCTGCCCTGCGACACGCCGCGGAACATGTATTCGCTGACCGCACCGACGTTCCCCGTCACGCCGGCGAACGCGCTGCCCGAGAACGCCGCCGCGCCGACGAGAACGGCGCCCAACACTGAACGCTTGAATTCCATGTAAAGCCTCTTCCCAAGTGGATAGATGTTCCGCAGCAGCGTTGCTGCGGCCCCGTGGCAGCAACGCAAAGCCCATGCCATGCACCTTTTTGGTCGGGCGTCAATTGTCAATTTCCCTCATGGCAACATTCATCTAGGCGCAATCTGCAGCGCGGCGCTCGGGGCAAATCCGGAATATCACGCAATGGCCATGCACCAAACGGGTGCGCCCCATTGCCGGCGGTCTTTCTTGCGCCGCGCAGGGCCACAGGGGCCACAAACGAAAACGCCGCCCGGAGGCGGCGTTTCGTCAAACCTGAACCGAGCTCAGAGGCCGGTCTGCTTCAGCATGAACTCGACGGCGCCCTTGATCTCGGCGTCGCTGAGCGAAGCATCGCCACCGCGCGGCGGCATCTGGTTGAGACCGGAGATCGCCTTCTGCACCACGCCGTCGACGCCGCCCTGCGCCTTGAGCCGCTCGCCCCAGGCCAGCTTGTCGCCGACCTTCGGCGCGTTGAGCACGCCGGCGGCATGGCAACCAGTGCAGACCTTGGCATAGACCTGCTCGCCGCTCATCGGCGCGCGCTCCGCTTGCGCGGCGGCCGCCACCTTGAGCAGTGCCGCCGGATCGGTGACCACGGTGGCAACCGGCTTAATCTGCTCCTCGATGCGCGCCTGCGCGTCGGGATCGGCATGTTCGTCGCCCTTGTCGAGCAGCCGGGCGGCGAAGATGCAGATGAAGAAGATACCGAACAGGGCGCCGAGCACCATGCCGAAGTTGATGAAAAACACCTGGTCGTGGTTCTTGTGCGCCACTGACTTCTCCTTCCTTGTAGTCGACCGGGATTTCGACGCCGGAGTATAGCGGGGCGCCGAGCGCGGCGGCCAGCCGATCGCCAGCGCGCCGGTCCGGCACGCGGCAGGGCGAGGACATGGAGGCATAGCGCACGCCTCGAAGGCATGGCCGATGCATACACTTGGCGACCATGAGTTTCGACGCTTCCAGCCACTTCATCCTGCTCGCCGCGCTGCTGTTCCTCGTCAGCATCCTGGCAACCGTCATCACGCCGCGGCTGGGCGTTCCGCTGCTGCTCGTGTTCCTGATCGTCGGCATGCTGGCCGGCGAGGACGGGCCGGGCGGCATCCAGTTCCAGAACTACGGGCTCGCCAACCTCGCGGCGACGGCGGCGCTGGCGGTCGTGCTGTTCGACGGCGGGCTGCGCACGCGCATCGACAGTTTCCGCACCGGACTGCGGCCCGCGCTGACGCTGGCCAGCGTTGGCGTGCTGCTGACGGCCGGCATTACCGCCGCGGTCTGCCATTGGCTGTTGCAGCTGACACCCGCCGAAGGCTTCCTGATCGGGGCGATCGTCGCCTCGACCGACGCCGCGGCGGTGTTCTCGCTGCTCGGCTCGAGCGCGCTGGCGCTCAACGAGCGCGTCACCTCGGCGCTCGAGATCGAATCCGGCACCAACGATCCGATGGCGATCTTCCTCACGCTGGCGACCATCACCTATCTGCAAGCGCCGGAGAGCTTCGGCTTCATCGAAGCACTGCGCATGCTGATCTGGCAAATGCTGGCCGGCGCCGCCTGCGGCTATGCCGGCGGCTGGCTGCTGATCCGCGGGCTCAACCGTTTGCGCCTTGGCGACTCGATGTACCCACTGCTGGCGCTGTTCGGCGGCCTGACCATCTTCGGCCTCACCGGCCTGATCGGGGGCAGCGGCTTTCTCGCCGTCTACCTCGCCGGCATCTTCCTCGGCAACCGCTCGCTGCGCGCGGCAGCCAGCATTCGCCGCTTCCATGACGGCATCGCCTGGATGGCGCAGATCGGCATGTTCGTGATCCTGGGGCTGCTCGCCTCGCCGCGGCAGCTGATGGAAGTCGCGATACCGGGCTTGCTGGTTTCGGCGGCGCTGTTGCTGGTCGCCCGCCCCGCCGCGGTCTTCATCAGTCTGGCGCCGTTCCGCTTTCCGTGGCGCGAGCAGCTGTACATCGCCTGGGTCGGCCTGCGCGGCTCGGTGCCGATCGTGCTGGCCACCTATCCGTGGCTGGCCGGCCTTCAGAACGCACAGCTATTTTTCAACATCGCCTTCTTCATCGTCCTGGTGTCCCTGATCGTGCAGGGCGCGAGCGTCGCGCCGGTCGCGCGCCTGCTCGGACTGCAAGTGCCGAAGACCGCCGCGCGCGTGCATCGCGTCGACATCGACCTGCCCGGCCAGCGCGGCTATGAGGTGGTCAGCTACCGGATCCCGGACAACAGCAAGCTGATCGGCATGCGCCACAAGGATCTGCCGATCCCCGACATCTCGCGCATCATCTGCATCGCCCGTGGCGGGCGCGTGCTGCACTATCGCGAATGGGGCGCGCTGCAGGCGCGCGATTACGTTTCGCTGCTTGCCGCCCAGAGCCAGCTCGATGCGCTCGATCGGCTGTTCGAATCGCTGCACGAGCCGGACGAGCCGCTGACGCGCCGTTATTTCGGCGAGTTCACCGTCAACGCCGACGCGCCGGTCGAGGCGCTGTGCCAGAGTTACGGCCTGCCAATGCCCGAGCATGCCGCCGACAAGACCGTCGCCGATCTGCTGCAAATGCATTTGCCGCATCCGGTCGTCGGCGACCGTTTGCGGCTCGGCGAAATTCAGCTCGTCATCAAAGCCGTCGCGGGCGACCGGCCGACGCAGATCGGACTGCGCCTGCCGAACTGAGCCGCGCGCTGCGCGACAACGACGCATTGGTAGCGCTACCGCGACTCAGAATGGGGCGCCGGCGCTTGTAATCAAGCCGAAACCTTTGCACAATCGGCCTAAGCTAATGAACTTTGGGCCTGTGGCGCACCATGGTGCGCCACCGGTTTTTCTGGGGAGAGAGCGCCGGGAGACACGCATATAGCGGCCCTGGCATGCGGTAAGGCAGCGCCAAAAAAGAAGCCCCCCGGGGTTAACCGGAGGGCAAAGTGCGAGAAAGGCGCATGGCCTTTCTGGAGGAGATCGATCTGACCCGGCAACGCCCCGGCTTGCCGGGTTTTTCGTTGCTGAATCATGTTGCGGTGCAGTATAGAGTTGACTGACCTACAAGTCAATAATGCGATCGGACGAATTTTCAGGTCGATCCATCGCCTCTCGCCAGCACCGCCAAGGCGGCCGCAGCCGCCTTCCGGGAATGAAGAGAGCAGATTCCATGCCACGGCCTGCGGTCACAGGCCCGAGCGCCGCCGCTAGAATGCCGCGACTCCCCACCTGATCACGGAGTTCCGCCATGTCGCTGTCGATGTATCAGGCCTCGGTGCCGGTCTTCATTCGCATGCTCGGCAATCTGCGCCGCCTCCTCGAGAAAGGCGCGGCCTATGCCGACATCCGCAAGTTCGATGCGACGGCGCTGCCCGACAGCCGGCTGTTCGCGGACATGTTCCCGCTGTCGCGCCAGGTGCAGATCGCGACCGACAACGCCAAGGGCTGCGCCGCGCGGCTGGCCGGCATCGAGCCGCCGAAGTTCGAGGACAGCGAGCGCACGATTCCCGAGCTGATCGACCGCCTCGACAAGACCCTGGCATTCCTGCAGACGCTGCAGCCGTCGCAGATCGACGGCAGCGAGGAACGGCCGATCACGTTGCAGCTGCGCAGCGGCACGCTGAACTTCAACGGTCAGTCCTACCTGCTGCACTTCGCGCTGCCGAACTTCTATTTTCACGTGACGACGGCGTACAACCTGCTGCGCCACAACGGCGTCGAGATCGGCAAGCCGGACTTCCTCGGCCGGGACTAGCAGCGCGCTGGAACGACACTTCCGGAGCCGGCGGCCAGCCGCCGGCGAGTTCACCGCGATGCGGTGGGCTCGGCCACGCAAGACGGGCGGCCCGCCCGCTCGGAGACTGGCGCTATTCGGCGACGCCGGTCTGTTCCTGCGCCAGACGCTTCTCGAGCGCCAGCCGGGCGATCGCGACGTAGTTGTGGCAGGCGTCGCGGTCGACGTACGGATTGCCGGGCTCGCCCGCTTCCTGTGCTTCGCGGCGCTGCCAGAACGCCGACGCATCGGGATGGGGCGTCAACAGCACATCGCAATCCAGGCCCTCGAGCACCGCGTAGCTGTGCTCGAAATCGCCGAGCACGCCCGGATAGGTCTTGCTGCGGGAAAAATGGAAGCCGGGCGCCGCGACCGGCGTCAGGCTGTCGGCGTAGACGAAGTTCAGGCAGCCGGCCTTCTCGCAGGACTGCCAGGTCCAGCTCAAGCCACCGGGCGTATGACCGCCGGTCGCGTGTGCGGTGATGCGGATCGGCCCGAGCTTCAGCGTCTCGCCGTCGCCGACCGTCTGCGGATGTGACCACGACGGAAAGCGCGGCAGCTCGCCGTACTGCGGATCGGACGGGCCGGCCTGACCGCTGCGCAGCACATTGGCGCTCCACGGACTTGTCACCACCTGCGCGCGACTCTCGCGCGCCAGCTCGGCAAGGCCGCCGGCATGATCGTAGTGCGCGTGCGAGTTGAGGATCAGCTTGACGTCCTCGAACTTGAAGCCGAGCGCGACGATATTGCTGGCGATCAGCGGCGCCGTCTCCGGCAGGCCGCCGTCGATCAGCACATGGCCCTGCGGCGAGGTGATGAGAATGCTGCTGAGCCCCCGGGCGCCGACGTAGTAGGTGTCACCGTAGATGCGGAACGGATCGACCGGCTCGTTCCAGCGCACGCAGATCTCGCAGCCGTCGTCGGCGAACGCCGGCGCGAAACCGAGGACCGCCACCGCCAGCATCGCGGCGCGACCCGGCGCCAGGGAAACGTTCAGCAGGGACATGGGTATCGGTCGTCGGGGGCGATGCGGCGATTCTCGCAAACCTCGCTGGCAGCGCAAGCCCGATGATCTAGCCTCCGCGGCGCAGACGCCGCCGCAACGCACCGAGACCGAGCAGAATCAGCAGGCCGTCGGCCAGCAGCGCCCCGCCGCCGCCCGCCGCTGCGCCGCCGTCGTTGCCCCCGGCCGTCGAGCCGCCCGTCGTCGTCCCTCCGCCCGCCGCGACGGGCGGCGGAGCGGCGCCGTTCAGACGCACGGTGCCGTGCACCGACCAGTTCGCCGTGCCGCTTTCGTCGATCGCCAGTGCGTCGCCGTCAACGAACGACGAATACGCGATCAGATGCGCGCTCACCAGCGGCGCGAGCTGCTGCCGCTGCGCATCGATCTGCGCCCGGCTCAGCGCGATGCCGTCGTACACATAGACAGGACCCATCAGACAGCGGCAGCCCTCGACGAAATTGCTCTCGTCGCCGAGCACGAAGGTGTTGACCGCACCGGTACCGGCGATCGAGGACGCGCTGTCGCGCACCGGGACGTGCACCAACGCGTCGCCGTTGACGCCGGCCTGCCAGGCGTAGAGATCGGTGGCTCCACCCTGCGTGAAGCTGACAGCCAGAAACGTCCAGCCGAGGCTGACGTCGAAGCTCTGTGCCGGATTGGCGGTGTAGCTGCCGTCGCGGTTGAAATGCCATTCGCCGTTGCGGGTCAGGAAGTACGGCCCGGTCGGACTGTCATCGGCCGTGCCGATGTTCACGTAAACCCTGAACGCACCGCCGTCGTCGGCGCTGAAGAAATTGTTCATGCCGCTGACCGACGGGGCATACACCCAGAGCATGATCGTGAACGTGCCCGCCTGCGCGCTCCACGCCGGAACCCCGGCCGTGCGGTACAGGCTGCCGGCGGCGAAGTCCGCCGAAGCATGAGCCGGCCCACTGGCGAGCAGCAGACTGAGCAGCAGAACCCCGAGAATTTTCACGTTCCTCGCTCCGCGAACGACCCGGGAGGCGGGCCGGCGAGAACGTATAGCGCCAAGCGTGCGCACGCTCTGTACGGCAGCGCGCGTTGCCGGCGGCGGGTCTGCGGATGCGATGCGGGCACGGGGGGGGGCGCGAGGCCGACCGGCCGCGGCCACCACCGTGCATCCACAGATGCGGAAATTACACCCCGCACGGCGCCGACGAGGCGCGGCGAGAACATGCAGCGAACCGGCGCGCCCGGCAGGATGAAAACCAGAACTTTTGGTCACTCGTGACCACCATATAGGGCCGCGCAGGAAAACGGCCACGCGCATTACTGGCGGCGCCCGCAGATGCGAGGCTTCGGCGCACTGCAACTGTCGGGGCACGCCCTAACAACGAACTCGCCGTCTCGTCTCGGGCGGCGGAGGCGCCGGGGCCGGCAGCCGCCCCCCCTCCACAGCCCTGTGATGCGGCAGATGCCGTGCAAGCGCCGGCGTCTTCACGCCGCGGCATTGCGGCGCTAGAGCGACGGGGCGCCTCCGTCGCTGGAACTGCGATATCACGCCAAGCAGATCACTCGCACGGTCGACGCGCCGCTCCTAGACGGGTGCTGCCAGCTTTCATGGCGAATCCCGATGACATCGAGCGGCGCCGAGGCATTCATCATGTTCTGCGCACCCCAAAGGACGAATATCAGAACTGTGGCGAGCCATGGTGTCGATGGATGACTCACCATCGCGCTTCGAGGCAGAACAAGGCCGCTTCGGGCGCTGGTGGATGGCCCCGCGCTAGACTTCAATCCGCGAAGCTTGCCTACGATTGAAAGACCATGCGAGGTAAAAAGCCGTCGCAGCGATATAGCCAAGACCGATAAATCATGGTGTCGAAGCGGCTTGCAGACGCACCGCAAAGTCGGGAGGCAATTTTTCTGCTCGCATCCACCGCTGCACCTTGCCACCACTCGATATGAGCAAGCTGTCCCGGGTGACTTCGGCGACCGTAATCTGCGCCAAGTTGTCCTTCTCCTCCTCGCTCGCCGCGGATTTTTCCAGCGACAAGGTCAGCAGATTGCCATCAAGCCGCCAGGTACAGCTGCGCGCGGTCCACTTTGTAAGCCCGACCAAGCTGATCTTGACCACTTGCTTGCAGCTGCTGTCCGGGTCCAGGACAAAGTAGACGATGGCGTCAGCCATGAATTTTCTGACGTCCGTGTGCCAGATGCCGGCAATCGAGGCCAGCGTGTCGGACGCACTATTGGACGCACTCGGCGACGGGAACCCTAACGAAACGGCAGCCAGCAAGATCGTCGCCGTTGCCATTCCACCATGACGCCTGGCGCGCATCGAGGTCCGCATGGTTCGCATTTCAGAACTCCAGGCCCAGGCGGATCGTGAATGTCCGCGGCGGATTCAGCTGGAAGCTGCTGACCGGCGCTTGCGCGATGTTCTTCCTCGTCGACCCGCCTTGGGCGGCGGTCACATCAAGGATATTGGCGACCTGCAAGGACAGCTGCGGTCGCAGCGACCAGACCTCGCTGCTCAGCGTAATGCCACCGTTCAGAGTGCCGAAATCGTTGATGCGCTCGCTGTGTACGATATCGCCGTACCCCTTGCCGATATACGTGTAGCCGAGATTCGCGCCCACGTCGACGACACCGAGCGGCGCGAAGTACAGCAGCGACGCAGAGTACTGGGCATCGGCAGCTCCGGGCATCTCCGCCCCCGGCTCGACCCGCGTGCCGTCGGAAGCGATGAACGGCTTGGTGATGTGGGCATCGGTCAAGCCGCCGTCCAGCGCCAGCAGCAAGCCGGGCAGTGGCGTGATCCAGCGCAGGTTGACTTCAAAGCCCCGACTCACTGCCGAGGAGACATTGTCTGTGTAGTTGAGCGGGATACCGGTCGTCGTCTGCTGGATCTGCGGATTCTTGTAGTCGATATAGAACGCCGTGATATCGAAGTTCAGCCTCTTTTCGAGCCAGCTCGTGCGCAGGCCCAGTTCGTAGTTCCACAGCGAGTCCGATTTGTAGACCGGCGGAACACCGTTGGACGGAGACGACGGCACACTCTGCAAACCGCCAAATCGGAAGCCACGGCTGGCCTGCGCATACACCGAATGGTGGTTAGTAAAGCGATACGTGGCCGCCAGCCTGGGGCTGACGCCGTTCTCCTTGATGCGATTGTCGGAGGCATCGATATCCCGGCCGTTGTTGATCGCACGCACCAGCACACCGGCGCCGTGAAACCCTCCTTTGACCTCCGTCGAATAGAGCCGGGCACCCGCCGAAAGCTCCAGCGCGTCCCAAAAGGTGTCGCTCAGATCGAAGAACAGCGCGCGCTCCTGCGCCTTGGGCGTCGTCACCGCGTAGAGCAACGTGGTCTCGGTATACAGACGCGCGCTATCAACGGATAGTCCTGCCAGCAAGCGACTCAACAGGCTGTCGTTACCGATGATCTGCTGATGCGCGGTCAGATCTTCGAGGAGATCGAAGCGGACTTTGTAGTCGTAGAAATAGGCGCCAACGAGCCACTGAAAGCCGCTCTCTCCTTGCGATTGCAGTCGTAGTTCCTGGGCGAAAGCCTCGGAATCGTCGTTGACGAGCTGGAAGACCGTCGCGGATTTCGGGGTTCCCGGCGGCGGAACGCCCAGTAAGGCAGTCGTGCTATCGCCGAGGAACTTCAGCTTCTTGGTCGAACGAGACGTCAGGGATACGACCCGCGCCGACTCGAAGTCGTAGTCCAGTTCGAGACTGTCGAGATCAAAGCTGTGCGACGAGGGCTGGGCCAGTATGTTTCGGCCGTTCTCGCGTGCATCGCGCGTATCCGCCAGGATCAGCGTATTGGCGGCGGAAAAGTCCTGATCGAGATGCGTCAGCTTGACGTTCAGCGCTTCGCTCGCCTGCCACGAGAGGATCGCACGGAGCTGCTCCCCGTCGGCGCCATCGACATTTTCCTGGAGCGGATCGCGCGTCAGGTCATAGACTCCGGGGTACTCACGCCTGATATAGCCGAGCCGCACAGCGACTCGATCCTCGTATACCGGAACGTTGAGTGCGACCCCGCTGGTGAACGCGTGGCTGCCGCCATGCGGGCTCACCTGCTGTGCGAACCCACGGAGTTGCCATTCATTCATCACGGGGCTTCGCAAGACATAACGCACCGCGCCCGACAAGGCGGAGCCGCCGAACAGCGTGCCCTGCGGCCCCTTGAGAATCTCTACGCTCTCCAGATCGAACGCGCTGAGATCAGGCGTGATGCTGGAGATATACGGATCGGTAAACGCGACGTCCCCGATCAAGATGCCCGTCGCCGACGGAATGATCGATAGCGGTTCGGCGTCGGTGCTGATGCCGCGCATCGCGATACGCATGATTCCGGGGCTGGTCTCGGTCGCAGTCACGCCCGGCGACTCCTGGATAAAGCTGCCCAGATTCAACTTCCCCTGCGACTCGAGGTCCTTGCCGTCGACTGCCGAGATGGAGGCGGGGATGTCGCGCAGCGACTTTGCACGCTTGGTCGCTGTCACGATGATTTCTTCGAGCTCAGCCTGCTCGGTTGGCGTCGCTGGCGATGGCTGGGGAGCTTCCGCCAACAGTCCCGTGACGGGGATGGTGTCAAGCAACGGTGTCGACGGACTGGTCGCGGCGTCCACATCCGGCGGCGGCTCGCTGATGCCGCCTGCGCCGGCATCCGTCTCGGCTCGCCCAGCCCCCTCGACGGGGGGCGCAGCGTCCGCGTATTCCTGTACGGAGCTGCTGCCTGTCGCTGCAGCCTCCTCCGCAAAGACAATCGGGCATGCTGCCATCAAGATCGGAAATGCGGTCAGGCACAGGTTGAATTTGAACATTCTCTCTTTGTCCTCCAGCAGGGTCTGATCGTCCTTCGACGGAAATGGGGCGGCACTAGCACACGAAACAAGTCGGTCGCCGCGACGTCCATCGCGTGGCGGCTTCCAGCTGCGCGGATACCCTGAAAAGGGTGGCTTCGTCCCCCATGCGGGCGACGATCTGCGTGCCCACGGGCAGCCCATTGCCACCGTGAAACACCGGCACCGATGCCGCCGGATGTCCGGTGATGTTGAGCAGCGGGGTGAAGGCTGCGTAGTCGCGCAACACGCGACCGACATAAGCCTTCAAGTCTTCGCCGCCCCGGGCCGGGTCGAACTCCCCGATCCGCGGCGCTTGCTGTACGCCGGCCGGCGTGATCCACAGGTCGTAAGTTCCGAAGAATCGATCGACGGCCTGGCGCGCGCCGTGGAACATCGTCTCGGCCTGCAACAGATCGTCGACGGTCACGCTCCTGCCGTGCTCCAGGAACTTCGACGTCATCACCTCCAGCGTGTCCGCTCCAGGTTCGCGGCCGGACAGCGCGCCGATGGCTGCGACACCTTGCGGGAGCGCGTGCGTCCACGCCGTCAGGAAGTGATCGAAAAACCGGGGCCAGTCGATTGGCGGCGAGGCTTCCTCGACGTGATGGCCGAGCGACTCCAGCAGAGCCGCCGTCTTCTCCATCGCAACCGCGCACTCCGGCGCGAGCGGCGTCGTCAGCGGCGAGTGGCGGCACAGCCCGATGCGCAGTCGGCCCGGATCGCGGCCGACTTCGTCCAGAAACGGACGCTCATGACGCGGCACCCAGAACCGCGCGCCGGCATGCGGCCCTTGCTGGAGATCGAGGAAAGCGGCCGAGTCACGCGCGGTGCGCGTCGAGACATGCGCGTGCGAAAGCCCGAACAACCCCGGATAGGCCATCGGCGTACGCCCGCGCGTGGGCTTGAGCCCGAAAATGCCGGTGCAGTGCGCCGGCCCGCGAATGGAGCCGCCGCCATCGCTGGTCTGCGCGACCGGTACGACGCCGGCAGCGACGGCGGCCGAAGCCCCGCCACTAGATCCGCCGGGCGAGTGGCCGAGGTTCCAGGGATTGCGGGTCGCGCCATGCAAGGCCGATTCAGTGACGGGATAGAGCCCGAATTCCGGTGCCGTCGTTGCGCCGATGATTGCGACGCCGGCGTGCCTGAGGCGCTGGACGATCGCACCGTCCTGCTGGGCGACAATTCCCGCGCCCAGGCGCGAGCCCATCGTCGCCGCGAAGCCCTTGCACTCATTGCCTTCCTTCACCAGGAACGGCAGTCCGGAAAACGGCGCCTCGCTCTGCCAGACGGGATTTTCGTCGAGGCTGCCGGAAATAAAGTTCAACTGCGGATTCAGTCGCGCGGCGGCTTCGAGCGCGCAATGCTGAACTTCGCGGATGCTCACCTCGCCACGACGCACAAGCTCCATCAGCCCGATGGCATCGTGCCGCGCGTATTCGTCGAGCCTCATCCGAGTCGAGCCTCGGCGGTCGGCGCCTGAACGAGGCGAAACAGGCGCTCGGGCGACTCCAGGATGAAGAGATGGGCCGCGTCGTCGATCAGCTCCAGCGTCGCACCCGGAATCTGCGCGGCGGCGTAGCGGGCAACCCCGACCGGCACGTTCACGTCCGCCAGTCCGTGGAGCAGATGGACGGGGACGTCGAGCTCCCGCAGCTCGAATCCCAGCGGTCCCTCGTGCAGGGCCAGCTCGTGCACGAGCGCCGCGAATCCCTGGCGCAACATGTCGTGCGTGGGTTCTCCGAGAAAGGCTTCCTGCACCGCCGGAATCCGCATGACGCGCTGGTCGGGCGCCGGCATGCTCCGCATCATGCGATCCACGGTCTTTGCATCGAGCCGGCGCGGAAACAACAGCCGCATCAGGGTCTGCGCCAGGCGCGGCCGGTGCACGGCCAGCCAGCCGAGCACGAATGCTTGCCAGGCCGTGCCCTTGCGCGCCTGGCGCGGCGCCGGCATCGCCGCGGATACCAGCAGCAGCTGACTCACTCGCTCGCGCAGCGCATACGCACAGGCCAGCGCAAACCCACCACCGCCCGAGATCGCGGCGATCGTGATCCGCGGCAGCCCGAGGTGATCGAGCAACTGGCGAACGTCCGTGGCGTAGCGCAAGTAGCTCAGGTTCGCGACCGGATCGGAGTGCCCCATCCCAGGCCGATCCGCGGCGATCAGGCGCACGCCCGCGTCGCCTGCCGCCTGATCGAGCGTCCGCGCCTGCAGACGTCCGCCCGGTGTGCCGTGCATCAGCAGCATCGGCTTGCCGGCGGGCGCACCGTACTCCGCATAGGCCAGCCGCCGGCCGTCGGCGAGCCGGAGTTCGATCCGATCGGCGGTCAATTGCGGATCCTGTTCACTCGCAGTCGGCTCACTGGAGCCCCGGCAGAAGCCGGTCGATCAGGAAGCTGAGCACCGCGTCAAGCGAATCGAACGGCGTTCCCGGCGGCAAGGGCTCCAGGAGCGGCTTGCGAATCAGCGCCGATTCCTCCTCGGGCAGCGCGAGAATCGCTTGCCGCTCCACCTCGAAAAACTGCGCGCCTTTCGGCAAGGTCATCGCATTGCGCGTGCTGCGGCTGCGCTCCGCGCTGGTCGCCATGAGCGCAATCAGGGTGTTATAGGCAATTGCGGCCCCGATCAGATCGCGGCCGTCCGCCGTCAGTGCACGCAGAACCCGATCTGTGATCTTCATGTGGGTCCGCCAAGTCGGCGAGCCGACCGGCGCATGCACCATGTGCGGATGCTGCAGCTGCAGCTCCAGCACCGCGCGCAGATGCTCGATCAACTGCTGTCGCAGCGATTCCGGCCGCTCAATGCTCGGAATCGGCACGCGTGCCGTCAGGGTCTGCAGCGCTTCGCTTTCTATGTCCTCGATATGGCCGATGTAGTTGTAGAGCGTTGCATGGTTGACCCCCAGTCGCTGGGCCAGTGCGCGCATCGTTAACGCGCCAAAACCCTCGAATTCGAGCACTTCGATCGCCGCCCGGATGATGCGATCGCGGGTGAGCTTGCGCGGGCGCCCAGGCTTTCGCGTGTTTTCCTCGTTACTGCGCGGCATAGGACAGGCTCGTTATGGCTGATGAAATATTTATACGCTTGGTTATAATCAATATCAACCGATTGGTTATAATTAAGGACCCGTGAATGGAATTTCCACGCTGCACGCCTTTCCATCCATGCCTCCGGGGCACTTGCACAAGGCGATTCCAGCTGCCGCTCCAGCACTCGATTTCGTCCCAGGAACACCGGCCGCGCGGGGGTGCAAATGCGTAGGCGCCGGCTAGTGACCCACTGCCACTCGTGGCAGCTGACAGAGCCTTTCGTCATCTCGCGCGGCTCGATGGCGACATCGGACGTCGCGATCGTGGAATTGCACGAAGGGAACCACGTCGGGCGCAGCGAAACCGTCGGCGTCCTCTACCGTGGCGAAACCCCAGAGACGATTTCGCGCCAGATCGAGTCCGTGCATGCAGCGATCGAGGCAGGCGCCGGTCGCGAGGATCTGTATCAGCTGCTGCCTGCCGGCGGGGCGCGCAACGCACTGGATTGCGCACTCTGGGATCTGGAGGCCAAACTGACCGGCGTCCGAACCTGGCAGAGTGCGGGCATGCCGCGCGGCGGGCCGGTGCGCACGGCCGTGACCATCGGCATCCGCCCGCTGTCAGCCTACGAGTCCGCAGCGCGCCGTCTCGCCGATCATCCGTGGATCAAGATCAAGGTAGGACACTCCGAGCCTGTGGAGGCGGTGCGCATCGTGCGCCATGCTGCGCCGAATGCGCGGCTTGTCGTCGACCCCAATCAGGCCTGGAGCATTGCCGAACTGGAGGCGTACGCGCCGGCAATGGCCCAGCTGAAGGTGGACTTGCTGGAACAACCCGTCTCCGCCGGCGCCGATGACGGACTATTGGGGCTGAACCTCCCGATCCCGATCTGCGCCGACGAGGCTGTCAACACCATCGACGAACTGCCCCACCTGATCGGCCGCTACCAATTCATCAACATCAAGCTCGACAAGACCGGCGGTCTCACCGAAGCCCTCCGGCTGGCCCATGCCGCACGCGCACAGGGCTTGCGATTGATGGTCGGTTGCATGACCGGCGGCTCGCTGGCGATGGCGCCTGCGATGGTACTGGCACAAATCTGCGAGGTGGTTGATCTCGATGGTCCAGTATTGCAGCAAGAGGATTGGCCCGGCGGCATTGTTTATGAGCGCGGCACGATGCAGCCCCCTTGGCCGGCGTTCTGGGGCTGATCGCTGATGACAACTGTTCACACGCGGCTGGGATATCTCGGCGGCAGCGTCGAAAACGGCATTCATGCTTTCAAGGGCATACCGTACGCCGAACCCTTGCAGGGCACCGCAAAATGGCTACCCCCTCGCCCACGGCGACCATGGCAAGGCGTGCTGGACGCCAGCCGCTATGGCGCAATCTGCTCGCAATTCGGCCGCAAGGCTCCGCCTCTCCCCTTCCCTCGCGCGCGGCGTCGTTACTTTGATGCCATTAACGGCTTCGCCTCCTCGCAAGAAGGCGACGATTGCCTGCTGCTCAATGTCTGGACACCGGCGCCGGACCGCGATGCCCGGCTGCCGGTGATGGTCTGGATTCATGGCGGTTCATTCACGAGCGGCGGCGCCAACGCGTTCTATGACGGCACGGCGCTGGCGCGCGAGAACGTCGTCGCGGTTACGATCCAATATCGCTTGGGACCACTGGGCTTCCTGCATGGCAGCGGCCTGTTCGACGCAGAGCTGTGCTCGGATAACCGAGCCTTTCAGGATCAGCTTGCAGCGCTGCAATGGATCCAGGACCACATTGCGAGCTTTGGTGGCGATCCGAGCCGGGTCACCCTGTTCGGAGAGTCGGCCGGCGCCGTGGCGGTCTACCATTTGGCTGCCAGCCCGGCAGGCAAGGGCCTTTTCAGGCGCGCCATCGCCATGGGCGGCATGCCGGGCCCCTGCGCGCCAGCACACGAACACCACCAGCTGACGCGTGACGCCCTGCAGGATGTCGGCATCGCGCCAGGCGACGGTAACGCTTTGGCATCGCTCGATCAGCCCGCTCTCGCCCGGCTGCAAAACGCGCTCTTCAGGCGAATTCTGCATCCCCCCAGCCCGGAGCGGTATGGCTCGATCAGCCTTCAGAGAATCGTCCACTGGGGGGCCGCTACCGAAACCACGTTTCTGCCACAGCCGCCGCTCACGACCTATCGCTCGGGAACGCCCAACAACATCGATCTGCTGCTCGGCACCTGCCGCAACGACGGAACACTGTTCTCGCTGGCATCACCGCTAGGCCGTTACCTGTCGGCGAGAATTTTTGTGAACCATATCGGCGGTCTTGTTCCTGATGGCGATTGCACGGCGCTACTGGCTCACTATCGCGCGCACATGCCGGACAGCGGCCTCCGCGCCGTCTACGAACAAATGGTGAATGATGCGTGCTTCCGCATGCCGACCATCCGGGCTGCGGAAGCACACGCCGCCGCGCACCCAGGAAAAACCTATCACTACCAGCTGAATTACGAATCGGCGATTCCCGGCTTAGGCGCCATCCATGGCGTCGATGTCGCCTTGCTGTTTCGCACCTGTCCCGGCATGGCCCTGTTGCGAGACGATCCGGAAACGCTCGAACTTTCTTCGCTGATGCGCGAGGCTCTCACCACGTTTGCCAGGACCGGCGCGCCAGCGGCAGCGAAATGGCAGGCTTGGGCGCCATACACTTCAAGTGATCGAGCCACGATGGTCATCGACCACACAACACAGCTGGTGTCCGATCTGGACGAGCCTCTCCGCCGCTACTGGTTTCGCGATCAATAGTGCGAGGTGCGCGCCAGATCAGGCCGCTGGTCACGCAGAGTTATGCGCGACTTCTTAACGGTGAATACGGCGCAGTAGCGATTGGCGGATGACCGCCATCTATGATGGCGGCCATCAGAGCACCGGATCCTGCGGCTTGGGTCCAGCCCAGATGACCATGCCCGGTGTTCACATAGAGACCACGAATCTGTGTTTCGCCGATATACGGGCGACCATCCGCAGCCATCGGTCGGAAGCCGCACCATGATCTCGCGTCATCCGGATGGGCCGCGTCGAATAACTCGGGGCTGCACGACTTCAGGAAACGCCACAGCGTTTCAATGCGCGCAGGATCGATCCTGGCGTTCCAGCCACAGAACTCGGCGGTGCCGGCGAGACGAAGCATTCCGCCCAACGGCGTTGCCGCAGCGTGGAGATCGTCGTCGATGATGGGCAGCGGCGGCAGCAGCGCCGGATCGCTCAGTCGAACCGAGAGCGAATAGCCTTTCACCGGCCGAACAGGCAGCTTGATGCCGAGAGGCTTGAGCAAAGCCGGCGACCAGGCTGAAGCGGCGACGACGACGCATCGCGCCGCGATCTCACCGCCTTCGATCTCGACGGCGACGACGCCACCCCCTTGCGTTCGGAATCCGGTAACCGTCGTGCCACATTCAATGGCAACGCCCCGTTTCATCAGGGCGCTGCGCAAAGCTTGGCAAAACAGGTGCGCATCACCAACCTCGTCTTCCGGATAGTAGATGCCGCCCACGATCGTCGCCGACTTTGTTGCGAGCAATGGAACCCGTTTCAGGATCTGATCCGTCGTGAGATGAAGGCAGAGGAGCCCCAGGTCCTTCAGCGCCTCTCCTCGCTTCATGGAGGCGTCCAGAGACGCCTGGTCGCGAAAGATCTTGAGCGTGCCGGTACGCGCGTCGCAGTAGTGCAGATCCAGCGCTGCCCGCAGCTTGCGCATCGTCTGCATGCTGTACGCCGACAGCAAGAAGTTGGCGCGAATGGCTGCCTGGTATCGCACCCGCGTCGAGGACGCGAGGAATCTCACACCCCAATCAAGATAGTGGCCCAGTGCCTCGGGACGAAGCAGCATCGGCGCATCGGCGCGGCCGATCCACTTGAGCAGCTGCCACTGAACACCGGGCGCATTCCAGGGCTCCGACATCGACGGGGTCAGCATGCCGCCGTTGGCGAAGCTGGTCTCCAGGCCGACATCCGGTCCGCGCTCGATTACGCGAACATCGTAGCCGCGCTGGTGCAAAGCCGCTGCGGTGCAGAGCCCCATGAGCCCCGCACCCACGACAACGACGCTCTCCGACGACATGTCAGTTTGCAAGCCGCGCCGTCGCGCCACGGCGTCTGAGCACCTGAATAATCCGGCCGTGCTGTCTGCGATCGATTGGAAAACGCAGCATGGGCAGCACGATGGCAAGCGCGATCACGGCGGGCAGGTAGGCATACGCAAGCTTTAATCCAAAAACACCGCTTTGCGTCTGATGATGCGAGGTGGCGTCGAAGCCGAAGTACGCGATGATGAACATGCCCGCCGCGATTCCGGCTCCGCTGATCGACTTTTGCATCAGCGTATAGAAAGAGTAGTAGACCCCCGCACGTTCACGACCGAACCGTAGCGTCCCGTAGTCGACCACATCGCCAAGTATGGCCGGCATCGCCACGCCAGCCGCAGCGCCGAAGAAAAAGTTCATTGCGGTCAGAATCGCAATGGGAATCAGCGCGGCCTCACCAGGAACAATGAGCCCCATTAGCCCAACCGCGATGGCCTGCCCGAGGATGGCGGCAGCCCAGGCGCGATGCTTTTCATATCGTCCGCACAGCCACCCCCAGACAGGCGTGGCGATCACCGCCATGGGGCCGGTGATGAGCAGTATGGGAGCCAGATATTCGGAAAGGCCCAGGTAGACGTCCACGTACAGAAACAGAACCCCCTGCACCATGCCGCTGGCGAAGCTGTAAAGCAGGAAGAGCCCTGTCAGGATCAGCAAGGGACGATTTCCGGCAATCGATCGCCAAAGCTCTGATGGCGATTCGTTCGTAGCCTGGTCGATCGCCGGCCCTTCCGGAGCGCGACGCACCGCGATAGCACACAGCACCGGTGTCGCAACTGCCGTGATGAGGGCCAAGACTGACAGCGTCGTCGGCGTCACTTCCTGGGTTTTCGCAAAGCCGAGCAGCGGACCCGCCATCGGCACCATGAACACCACGATCGAGCCGCCGAGCGCCGTCGTGAACATCCAGACGGCGATCCGCGTGCGCTGCTGGTAGTCCTGCGTCAGCTCGACACTCCATGCCCGATAGGGAATCTCCGCAATGGTCCACCCCAGATAGACCAGCAGATACCAGACCGTGAAATAAATAATGCCGACCCCTGCGGGCGGGCGAAACAGAAACCACAGCGCAGCAGCAGCCAGAAGCGACCCACTCACGACCCAGGTGCGCCGCCAGCCGCCCCGGCGACGATGGGCGTCGGACCACAGGCCGATCAGTGGATCGGTGATGGCATCGAACATCTTGCATAACAAGACTGCGGTGCCCAACGCGCCCAGAGATAGGCCAAAGTGCTTTGCATAGACACCCGTCAACAGTTGGCCGGCGGCGGTATGGGTAAATCCCTGCACCGCCGCCGGCAATGAGAAGGCGAGCAACAGGCTGCGCGTCAGTGGCTTTGCGTTCATGCCAAATCTTTGAACCTGTGCTTCGGCTCACCGCGGCTTGATGCGCCTGACCCGCCTGCCGACCCCGGCGCGCGCCGCGCCAGCACCTTCACTGGTTTGACGCCAGGCCTCAGCACGGGCGTAGCCCTTCCGTTACGCCGACGCGACGACCTTCAAACATGGATCGTTCTCCCGAATTGAAGAGTCAGGCCACACGCCGCGCCATCCGGACGCCGATGCGCACGAATTGCGCAGGACCGTCCCCGACGCCGATGAAAGTCAGCTTTCCCTGCAGCGCGGGATCGGCGCTCCGGATATCGAAGCAGTCTGCTGAGTGCGAGATAAGCTCGGCCTGCTGCCCGGATGCAGGACCTTGAATGCGCGACTGAACCTTCAAGCTCAGCTTCCCGTCACCCTCCGAGATGACGAGCCGGGCCGCGAGACTCTCGTAAATGCCGACGTATCGGTGGGGACTCCACTTGGCGCAAGGAACAACGGGAGGCTCGGCGAGCGTGATTCCCACGGTCTGCAGCAGCGACGTCCTGAACCGCCCCGACTATCTCGGAGGCTCCACTCTTTGAGAGGATGGAGCTATGAGCAAGAAGCAGACGCGGTATTCACCGGAGGTCAGGGAGCGCGCGGTGCGGATGGTATTCGAGCACCGTGGCGAGCACGGATCGCAGTGGGCGGCGATCCAGTCGATTGCGGCGAAGATCGGCTGCGAGGCCGAGACGCTGCGGCTGTGGGTTCGCCGGCATGAGCGGGACCACGGGCTGCGGCCCGGCGTGACGACGGCCGAGCAGGACCGGCTCAAGCAGCTGGAGCGCGAGGTGCGCGAGCTG
>NZ_KB907941.1 GCF_000382285.1 Solimonas variicoloris DSM 15731
GCGCATGAGCGCCACATCGTCGGCTCGGGCCGCAAGGCCGTCGAGCATCCGGCCTTCACGGCCGTCAACATCGTGCTCGGCAATCTCAAGACCGCGATCACCGGCACCTATCACGCCTTCGATTTCGCCAAATATGGCCATCGCTATCTGGCCGAAGTCGCCTATCGCTTCAACCGTCGGTTCGATCTGTCCAGCATCCTCAGGCGCCTGATCCGCGCCGCCGCGCGGACCGCACCATGGCCTGATCCCAAGCTCAGGTTGGCTGCGATTCGCACCTAATCAGGTTCGGAAATGCCATCAGGCCTGATGGCCCGTACCGTTCCCGACTCTACCGAGGCGATACGGCACTTGCCACCTCGCGCGGATCACGTCGGAATCGAGCATTGGTGCCGACAGAGGGACTCGAACCCCCGACCCACTGATTACAAATCAGTAGCTCTACCAACTGAGCTATGCCGGCGCGCGCCGGATTGTAGCCGGGATGCCGCCGCGCCAGACAAGCCGAGCTGTATCACGGCCAGCACTGCCACGATAATGCGCGCTTTCCACGTTCTGCCTGCTGCGACCCATGAGCGAAATCGAACTGCACCGCAAACTGCTCGGCGATGCACCACGCAATGCCGCTTTTCACCGCGCGCTGCAGCAACTGATCCGGCCAGGCCACAGCACGGTGCTCGACATCGGCGCCGGGACCGGCTTCCTGTCGTTTCTCGCACGTCGCCTCGGGGCGCGCCAGGCCACCTTGATCGAATACACCGACGCCCTCGAGCTGGCCGAGGAACTGGCACGCCGCAACCGCATCGACGGGCTCAGCTTCCTGAAGGCCCACTCCAGCGAGGTCCGGCGCAAGATGTCGGTTGACATCGTTGTCACTGAAACTCTCGGAAACTACGCGCTGGAAGAGAATTTTCTGGAGACGGCGATCGACGCGCGACGCTTTCTCAAGGCCGATGGCGCCATCATCCCCGGCCGCCTGCGCCAGTTCGTCGCGCCGGTCTTCGCCTCCCGCCTGCAGGCCGAGATCGATGTCTGGCCGCAGATCGGTTATGACCTCGATCTGGCGCCGGCGCGCAGCATCTCGCTCAACAATATGTACGTGCGCAGCATCGAAGCGAGTGACCTCGGCGGCAGTGCCGAGCATGCTCAACTCTGGGATGATCTGGACGTCCGTCCGCAGCGTCCGGCACCGCCGAGTGCGCGGCGCCGGACGCTGCACTGGAAGGCAGCAGCGCTGCCTTCCTCGCGCATCGAAGGCTATGCACTGTGGTGGGAGGCGGAACTCGTCGAGGGCGTGACGATCTCCACCTCGCCGTTCTCGCCGCCGACGCACTGGCAGCAGATCTACCTGCCGCTGCTCGCTCCCTGCGTGCTCGACGCGGGCGACACGCTGGAGCTGACACTGGGCTCCGATACCCGGCCGGAAGTCGGCGTGCGGGTCTCATGGAAGACCCGTGTGCTGCGCGCCGGCAAGGTGATTCAGGAACAAGCGCTCGACAGCCTGCGCGGCCAGCTCTAGGGGTTGCGGTTCGCCACCTGGCCAGGCGCCGTGTCCCGTTCGAGTTCACTCAGATGCCGCAACGCGTACTCGCGACCGTCGCCGCACATCTCCAGGCTCGGCTGCAGGCCGCCGCAGACCGCCGGCCGACGCGGATCGCCGAACAGGTCGCAGCCGAGGTCGGTCCGCAAATGCAGACAGGGCACACCCGCCGGCTTGCCGCCCGGCATCAGCGGCAGCGGTGAGCTGATCGACGGCGCGATACAGCAAGCGCCGCAGCGCGGCCGGCACTTCATCGCGTCAATGCCTTAGGCTTGCGCCACGAAATTTCTGGCTTTGGATTCCATGACATGAACCGCATTCTCAAGGACCTCGTCAATCTGCTCAATCTCGAGACCCTCGAGGACAATCTGTTCCGCGGCGAATCGCGCGATCTCGGCGGCAAGAGCGTGTTCGGGGGGCAGGTCATCGGCCAGGCGCTGGCCGCGGCGTCGCGCACGGTCAGCGACGCGGTGCCGCACTCGCTGCATGCCTACTTCCTGCGTCCGGGCGACATGAGCCGCTCGATCGTCTACGAGGTCGACCGCATCCGCGACGGGCGCAGCTTCACGGCGCGACGCGTACAGGCGATCCAGGGCGGGCAGCCGATCCTGTCGATGATGGCTTCGTTCCAGCGCCCCGAGGCCGGTCTGGAACATCAGGCGCCGATGCCGCCGGTACCGTCGCCCGATCAGCTCAAGCCGATGTCCGCGTACTACGAGCAGTGGCTCGACGAAGTGCCGGATCTGCCCGAACGCGTGCACACCGCCCTGACGCGCGAGGTCGCGATCGAATTCAAGCCGGTGAATCCGTACAACCCGCTGAAGCCCTCGCAGCTCGACCCGGCGCAGGGTATCTGGTTCCGCGCCGGCGGCAAGCTGCCAGACGACCCGCTGCTGCATCGCTGCGTGCTCGCCTACGCCTCCGATTTCCATCTGCTGTCGACGGCATTGCGCCCGCACGCCAGGACCTGGCTCACCGACAGCATGGCGGTCGCCAGCATCGATCACGCGATCTGGTTCCACCGCGAGCTGCGTGTCGACGACTGGCTGCTGTACGCGATGGACTCGCCGACCGCGCAGGGTGCGCGCGGCCAGTCGCGCGGACTGATTTATGACCGCGCCGGCCGGCTGGTCGCCAGCGTCGTGCAGGAGAACCTCATGCGCGAGCTCTCGCCCGGCTGAAGCGCCAGCGCTGCATGGCGCCGCCACCCGCCGCTGCCGCCCCGCCAATGCAGACCGCGCGGTAGAGGCCTAAGCTGCCGGCATGAACAAGCGAGCCGGACATCCGCCGCCGAAGCGTGTCGCGCCAACCGACCTGCAGCGCTGGCGCGGGCTCGTCTCGTTGTGCGGCGACGCCTACGCGCAGGCGAGCGCGCGCATTCACGACTTCCATCGCGCGATTGCCCGCCGCCCGTTCGCGGCGCTCGATGCCGTTCCGGGCATCGCACAGGCGGCGACGCCCGTGCGCGTGCTGCATGACGGCATCACCGACGGCGTCTATCTCGGCGTGCACCAGATCGGCGCGCTGGCCTTCGACACCGCCACCGCCGCGCTCGACGCCGCAGCCCGCATACGCGGTGCCGAAGCGCCGCGCGCACGGCCGCGCTTCGACGCCATTGCCAGCGCCCTGAGCGGCGCCTTCGGCGACCACCTCGCGGTCCGGCGCAGTGCGCTCGCCCCGCGCGCGGCCTTCCATGCCGACGGCCTGCCCCTGCCGCTGACGCGCGAAGCGCTCGCGCAATCGTTCGCGGCGCCGCAGCCGCGGCTCGTCGTGTTCGTGCATGGCCTGTGCTGCAACGAGACCAGCTGGCAGCTCTATCGGGATCCGCAACGCCCGCAGACGCGCCCCTACGGCGAACGCCTGCAAGACGTCGGCTACAGCGCGCTCTATCTGCGCTACAACACCGGCGCGCATATCTCGCACAGCGGCCGCCGCCTCGCGCACTTGCTGCGTCGGCTCGTCGCGCAATGGCCGGTCGCGGTCGACGAGATCGTGCTGATCGGGCACAGCATGGGAGGTCTGGTCAGCCGCGCCGCCATCGCCCACGGCTTGCGCCGCGGCGACGCCTGGACGACGGCCGTGCGCCATGTGTTCTGCCTGGGTTCGCCGCACCGCGGCGCTCCGCTCGAAAAAGCCGTGCACGGCGCGACGCAGCTGATGCAGGCCTTCGAGCTTTCGCGGCCCTGGGCGCAGGCGCTCGATCTGCGTTCGGTCGGCATCCGCGACCTGCGCCATGGCGCGACCGCCGACGCCGACTGGCGCCAGGCCGCGCGGCGTGAATGGCGCCCGCCGCAGCCGCTGCCGCGCGCCGGACACGCGCGCTACCACTTCATCGGCAGCAGCCTCGGCCTCGATGCCCGCGACTGGCGCGGTCGCTGCTTCGGCGACGGCCTCGTGCGCCTGCCGAGCGCGCTGGCCCATGAACTCGCCGACGCCGACACCGCGGTGCTGTTCGGCCGCCATCACCTGCAGCTGCTCAACGACCCGGACGTCTACCGCCTGCTCGCCAGTACGCTCGGGCTCGGCACCGGCGCGGACGAACGCTTGACCGACGCGCCGATCGCGTCGGCCTGAGCGCGCTCAGGCGACGGCCGACTCGACGCCGTCTTCGAAGAAGCGCGCCACGGCCTCGCGCTGCAGGCGCACATCGGTGAGCTGATTGATCGCGCCCCAGAAGGTGGCCGCATCCGGCTGCGCCTGGCAGTACCACTGGATGTGCTTGCGCGCCACGCGCACGCCGCGCCCTTCGCCGTAGAAAGCGTAGAGCGCGTCCAGATGCTCCAGCAGCCAGCGCCGGATCTCGAAACGCGACGGCGGCGGCAGGGGCTCGCCGGTCGCCAGGAAATGAGCGATCTCGCGAAAGATCCACGGTCGCCCCTGCGCCGCACGACCGATCATCAGTGCGTCGGCGCCGGTGCGGCGCAAGACCTCGCGCGCCTTCTGCGGCGCATCGATATCGCCATTGGCGATGATGGGAATCCGCAGCGTCTGCTTGACCGCCGCGATCGTCTCGTACTCCGCCTCGCCCTCGTAATGATCCTCGCGCGTGCGCCCGTGCACGGTCAGCGCCTGGATGCCGCAGTCCTCGGCGATGCGCGCGATGCGCAGCGCGTTGCGCTCGGCGCGCGAGAAACCGGTGCGGATCTTCAAGGTCACCGGAACCTCGACCGCGGCCACCACCGCAGCGCAGATCCGCGCCACCAGCGCCTCATCGCGCAACAGCGCCGAGCCGGCATCGACGCGGCAGACCTTCTTCGCCGGGCAGCCCATGTTGAGGTCGATGATCTGCGCCCCGTGCGCCACGTTGTAGCGCGCCGCCTCGGCCATCTGCTGCGGATCGTAGCCGGCAATCTGCACCGCGATCGGCGCGTGCTCGCCGTCGTGATCGATGCGCAGCCGCGACTTCTCGGTATGCCAGAGGCTGGCGTCGGAACTCGTCATCTCGCTGACCGCGAGTCCCGCTCCCAGCCGGCGGCAGAGCTGCCGGAACGGACGATCGGTGACGCCCGCCATGGGCGCCAGCAGCAAGGGAGTAGCGATGGAGTAAGGGCCGATCTGCATCGGCGTATTGTCGCGGAGCGGCGCCAGCAAGTCATTCAAATACTTTGAAGTCATACCTCAAATCATTTTGCTGTCGTCGCTCAGAGGAGATGACTATTGTGAACGCTAACAGCCGGTCCCCCAACGTCATCCGTCCCCCCCCCCCCCCCCCGGATGACGTCCCCCCGACGGCGGATCGCAAGATCCGCCGTTTTTTATTGCGCGGCGCCGAGAGCTCGTCCGGAAGGGCGCGAACCCGGCCGCGGCCGGCCATCGACCTCGATGCGCCGGGCGCTGGCCATCGGCTTGGCGCCAAGCTTTATCGACGGCGGCAGAACGCGCGTGCGGCCGGAAACGGCGTCGGCGCTACTCGGCGCGCCGCGCTTCGCCGGACTCAGAAACCGTCGAGCGGCATCGTCAGGCAAGTCTCGTCGAAGCGAACGAGCAGCGCCGCCAGCCGCTCGATCTTCGGCAGCTCGTAACGGGTGAAGAAGCGGCAGGCGTGGCGCTTGCCGCGATAGAACGCCTGTCCGGCCTCGTCGGCCGCCGCCGCCAGCGCGCGCTCGGCGACGAGGGCCTGCAGCAGCCACATCCAGGCGACGACCACCTGCCCCAGCATTTCCAGGTACGCCGTCGCGTTGGCGAGGAAGCGTTCGATCTCGCCGCGCTGCGCGCCCGCGGCGAGCTGCGCGGTGACGTCGGCGACCCGCGCGACCGCGGCGCGCAGCGCCTCGGCATCCTCGGCGAGCGCCGGCAGCGCCGCCGCCTCGTCGGCGGTCGCCGTGATGCGCGCAAGCAGCAGACGGAACGCCGCACCGTTGGCCATCAACACCTTGCGGCCGAGCAGGTCGAGCGCCTGGATGCCGGTCGTGCCTTCATGGATCGGATTGAGCCGGTTGTCGCGGTAGAGCCGTTCCAGCGGATAGTCGCGCGTGTAGCCGTAGCCGCCGAGCACCTGGATCGCCAGCTTGTTCGCCTCCAGCCCGAATTCGCTCGGCCAGCTCTTGGCGATCGGCGTCAGCACCTCGAGCAGCTGATGCAGCGCGTGGCGCTGCGCCTCGTCCTCGGCGATCGCCTGCTCGTCGACCAGCCGCGCGCAGTACAGGCACAGCGCCAGCGCGCCCTCGGCATAGACCTTCTGCTGCAGGAGCATGCGGCGCACGTCGGCATGCTCGATGATCGGCACGGGTTTGGCGTCGGGATCCTTGTTGGCGACCGGCCGACCCTGCGGCCGATGCCGCGCGTAATCGAGCGAATAGCGATAACCGGCGCAGGCCAGCGCTGCCGCGCCCATGCCGACGCCGATGCGCGCCTCGTTCATCATGTGGAACATGTAGGCGAGGCCATGGTTCGGCTCGCCGATCAGCTCGCCGACCGCCGGCTCGCTCTCGCCGAAGTTCAGCGCCGCATTGACGGTGCCGCGATAGCCCATCTTGTGATTGAGGCCGGCCACGTGCACGCCGTTGCGCGCACCGATGCGGCCTTCGCCGTCGACCCGGAACTTCGGCACGATGAACAGCGAGATGCCGCGCACGCCGGACGGCGCGCCGTCGATGCGCGCGAGCACGTGATGAACGATGTTCTCCGACAGCTCGTGATCGGCGCCCGAGATCCACATCTTGTTGCCGACCAGGTGATACGTGCCGTCGGCCTGCGCAATCGCACGCGTGCGGATGTCGCCCAGCGAGGAGCCGGCCTGCGGCTCGGACAGGCACATCGTGCCGAACCAGCGTCCTTCGAGCATCGGCCGCATGTAGCGCGCCTTCTGTGCGGCGCTGCCGTGCGCACGCTGCAGATTGGCAGCCGCCGCGGTCAGGAACGGATAGCCGGCGGTGCCGGCGTTGGCGGCGGTGAAATAGCCCATCGCCGCCCCGGTCAGCGTGTACGGCAACTGCAGGCCGCCGTCTTCGATCGGGAACGCGGCGGCGATGAAGCCGCCGTCGATGTAGGCGGCGAGCGCCTGCTTGACCTCCGGAATCAGCGCCACGCGACTGCCGTCAAAGCTCGGCTCGTTGGCGTCGAGCTTGGCCGCATGCGGCAGGAACTCCTCTTCGGCGATCTTCTGCGCCGCGTCGAGCACGGCATCGAAGCTCGCACGGTCGTGCATCGAAAAGCGCGGCGCCGCGGTCAGCTCGGTGAGGCGCAACACTTCATGGAGCAGGAAGTCGAGATCCCGGCGTTCGATCAGCTGCGGCACGGCCGCTCTCCTTTGATGGTTCGTTCTGGACCGCAGCCGACGGCGCCGCGGGCCGGCAGGATAACGAGCGTCGCGCACCAGCGTCGAGCCGCGCCGCGGTCAGCACGCATCCGCTAAGCTGCGCGCCGCTTTGTCATTTTCGTCGCGTCCATGCCCGTCCAGAATCTTCCGGCGCCGAGCACGCCGCTGCTGCTGCTCGAAACCCGCCTCGGCCTCGAGCTTGCGTCGCTCGCCCTGGCTTATCCGCGCCTGCGCCGCACGCTGCCGCGCGGCAGCGGCCAGCCGGTGCTGGTCATCCCCGGCTTCGGCATGAGCGATCGCACCATCACGCCGCTGCTGGCCGTGCTTCGGCGCCTCGGCTATGCCGCCTGCGGCTGGGGCCTCGGCCGCAATCTCGGCATGCGCCGCGGCGTCAAGGAACAGCTGGCGACGCGTCTGCGCGAACTGCACGAGCAGCACACGCAGCCGGTGACGCTGGTCGGCTGGAGCCTCGGCGGCGTCTTCGCGCGCGAACTGGCCCGGCATCAGGCCCCGTACGTACGCCGCGTCATCACGCTCGGCAGCCCGATCAACGGCCACCCCGACGCCAACAACATGGTCACGCTGTTCCGCCTCGCCAACCGCGGCCAGCCGGTCAAGACCGATCTCGACGGCTTCGCGCGGCGCATCGCGCCGCCGCCGGTGCCGTGCACCGCCGTTTACACGAAGACCGACGGCATCGTCGCCTGGCGCGCCTGCCTCGAAGATCCGGCACCGAACACCGAGAACGTCGAGGTGCACGGCAGCCATCTCGGCCTGCCGTTCAATCCGCAGGTCCTGCGCGTCATCGTCCAACGCCTCGCGCGCGCCGACTGAAACCCGTCGCTGTCGCCGCAGACCCTGCGGCTCGATCTGACGCGGCACCGGATTAGACACGTGTTGAATTACTGACACTGCGTCAGTAAAGTCGGGCACAGAATCTGGGAGGAGAACCCGTGAGCCGCGCCCGAACCGCGAGCCGCAGCCATAGCCGGCAGCGCCGCGACGACGAGAAGGAATTGCGCCGCGAAGCGATCATCGATGCCGCCGAGGCGGTCTTCGCGCGCGCAGGTTTCGAGACCGCGAAGATGGAGGACGTCGCGCGCCGCGCGCGCATCTCGCGGGCGCTCGTCTACCTGTACTTCAAGAACAAGGCCGAGCTGCAGCTGGCCGTCTGCCGGCGCGCGCTTAACATCCTGCGCGAGCGGCTCGTCGCCGCCGCGGCGGCGGCACCGAGCGGCTATGCGCAGATCGGCGCGATCGGCCGCGCCTACATCGCCTTCGCCGACGAGTTCCCGCTGTACTTCGCGGCGCTGTCACGCTTCGAAGCGCACCGTCCGGAATCCGTGGCGCCGGGCTCGACCGAACGCGCCGTACTCGAAGCCGGCGTCGCCGTGCACGAAGTGACGATCGCCGCACTCCGCCAAGGCATGCGCGATGGCACGATCCGCCGCATCGACAAGCCGATGCTGGTGGCGCTGACCCTGTGGGGTTTCACGCACGGCGCGATCCAGATCGCGCAGACCAAGGCCGCCTTTCTCGAGGAAGTGGGCCTGTCGGCCGACGAATTCCTCGGTCATGCGATCCGCTTCGGCACCGGTGGGCTGCAGCCCGCTGCCGCACCCGCCAAAGGCAAGCGCAAATGAGCATGGCGATCACCAGACGGGCGTGGCTCGTCGCCGCACTGCTGGCGCTGCCGGCCGGTCTTGCCGCCGCCGGCGATGAGAACCTGCAGGCCTATCTCGACGAGGCACTCGCCGCCAACCCGGTGCTGGCGGCGCGCGGCGAGGACGTGCGCGCCAGCGACTACGCGCTCGACGACGCCCGCGCCCAGCAGTATCCGCAGCTCAGCTTCAACGCCCGCTACACGCAGGCGCACGGCGGACGCACGATCGACCTGCCGGTCGGTGACCTGCTGAATCCGGTCTACGACACGCTCAACCAGATGCTCGTGCAGCAGGGCCAGCCGGCGCAGTTCCCGAACATCAACAACCAGCGCATCCGCTTCCTGCGCGAGCACGAGCAGGAAACCAAGCTGTCCCTGAGCGCGCCGCTGTTCACGCCCGAATTGTGGGCCAACGTCGACGCCAAGCGCGCGCTGGCCGGCGCCAGCCGCGCCGAACGCGAGGCGTACGCGCGCAGTCTCGTGCGCGAGCTCAAGCGCGCCTACTACGGCGCCGTCCAGGCCGAGGCCGCGGCCGGCATCCTCGAAGCGAGCGAACGCCTGCTCGCCGAAGACGTGCGGGTCTCGCAGTCGCTGACCGATGCCGGCAAGGCGACGCGCGATCGCGTGCTGCGCGCCGAAGCCGAGCGCCTCGCCGCCGTGCAGCGCCTCGATGAAGCGCGCGCCCAGGCCAAGCAGGCACGCCGGCTCGTCAATCTGCTGCGCGCGCAGCCGGACGATGCGCCGCTGACGCTGCCGGCGCCGGACTCCCTGCATCTGCCGCCGGCCGCGGCGCCTGCCGCGCAGACACGCCCCGAACTGCGCCAGCTCGACCGCACACTGAACGCCGCCGAAGCCGGCGAGCGCGCCGCGCGCGCCGCACAGTGGCCGACGCTCGGCCTGGCTGCCGACTACGGCATCCAGGGCGAGGACTATCGCAGCGACAGCGAATCGGACTTCGATACCGTCTCGCTGGTCTTGCGCTGGAATCTCTGGGATTCCGGCAGCCGCCGCGCGCAGCGCGGCCAGGCCGCTGCGCAAAGCGCCAGCCTGCGCGCCGAGCGCGACGATCTGGTCCGTCGCCTGCGGCTGGCGCGCCTCGCCGCCGAGGACAATCTGGCCACGGCGCTGCGCGCAGTCGACAGCGGCACCGCGCGCCTCACCGCCGCCGAGGAAAGCTTCCGCATCGCCGAACGCAAGCGCGCCGCGGCGGCGCTGTCGCAGATCGAGTTCCTCGACGCCGAGCGCGCGCTGCGCGAGGCCCGGCTGGGGCTGGCGATCGCGCGCTGCGGCGCGCTCGATCGCGGCGCCGAGCTGGAGCTGGCGAGCGCGAGCTATCCCCTTCCCGACTCTCTCGTGGCGCCCTGACCGATGAACGACTTCCACGCCTGCATCCGTCGTGCGCCCTGGCTCCTCGGTGGTGCGTTCCTGCTCAGCGCCTGCGGTCCGGGCCAGGCTCCGGAACCGGCGGCGGCGGCGCCGCGCGCGGTGCGCGCGGCGCTGGTCGCAAGCGGTCCGGCCGAAGCACCTATCATCGCCAGCGGCGTGCTCGCCTCGCGCGACGAGGCGCGGCTCGCGTTCAAGTCCGGCGGCGTCGTGCGCCGTATCGCGGTGCGCGCCGGCGACAGCGTGCGCAAGGGCGAGGTGCTCGCCGAGATCGAGACCACCGAGATCGGCGCCGGCGTCGCCCAGGCGCGCGCCGCCCACGACAAGGCGCGGCGCGATCTCGAACGCGGCCGCCAGCTCTACGCCGACGACGTCATCACCCGCGAGCAGCTCGACGATCTCGGCACCGCCGAGACGGTCGCGCGCGCGCAGCTCGACGCGGCGCAATACAACCTCGGCCACGCCCAGATCGTGGCGCCGGCCGACGGCGTCGTGCTGCGCCGCTACGTCGAGCCGCGCGAAACGGTTGCCGCCGGCCAGCCGATCGTCGAGATCGGCCAGACCGGCTCCGGCCACGTGCTCAAACTCGGGCTCGCCGACCGCGATGTGGTGCGCGTGATGCTCGGCGACCGCGCCGATGTCGAGTTCGACGCCTATCCGGCGCAGCGCTTCGCGGCGCGCGTGGTCGAGATCAGCCGCGCCGCCGACCCGCGCAGCGGCACCTTCCCGATCGAGATCGAACTCGACGCCGCCGCGATTGCGGCCGGGATGCGCCTGCCGAGCGGCCTGGTCGGCCGCGCCACGATCACCGCGCGCGGCGCCGGCGCGACGCGCAGCTACGTGCCGCTCGCCGCGCTGGTCGAAGGCGACCAGCACGCGACCACGATCTTCACCCTCGACGGCCAGGTCGCGCATCGGCGCAAGGTGGCCATCGCCTTCGTCGCCGGCGAGCAGGCCGCGCTCGAACAGCCGCTGCCCGAAGGCACGCGTCTGATCACCGACGGCGCCAGCTATCTGGTCGACGGCGAGACCGTGCGCGTCGTCGACTGAGCCGCCGCCATGCGCATTTCCGAATTCGCGGTCCGCAACGTCCCGTTCATGCTGGTCGCGTCGCTGCTGCTGACGGCGCTCGGCATTTCGGCGTGGACGAAGATCTCGCGCACCGAAGATCCACATTTCCCGATCTCGGCGTTCTCGATCGTCGTGCTCTATCCGGGCGCCGATCCCCAGGAAGTGGAGCGTCAGGTCGCCGAACCGATCGAGGACGCGATCCACACGCTCGACGATGTCAAGGAGATCGTCAGCACCGCCGACGACAGCCTCGGCATCGTGCGTGTCGAGTTCGAGGCCTACGTCGATACCGACAAGAAATACGACGAGCTGACGCGCGAGCTCGATGCCCTGTCGCGCAAGCTGCCGCCCGGCGTCGCCAGCGTCGAGATCAACAAGATCAATCCGGGCGACGTCAACATCGTGCAGTACGCGCTGGTCTCGGCCGATGCCTCGTACCGCACGCTCGAGGATGCCGCCGAGGACCTCAAGGACGCGCTCGAGCGCGTGCCGGGCGTCAACAAATCGGAGACCTGGGCCTACCCGCAGCGCGAGCTGCGCGTCGAACTCAATCTGGAACGCATGGCCGAGCTGCGCCTGCAGCCGGCCCAGGTGCTCGGCGTGATCCAGGCCGACAACACCAACGTGCCGGGCGGCGCCGTCGAAGCCGGCCCGCGGCGCTTCAACATCAAGACCAGCGGCGCCTTCCACAGCCTGCAGCAGATCCGCGATGCGGTCGTCACCGGCAACGGCGCGCATGCGATCCGCGTCGCCGACATTGCCGACGTGCGCTGGGACGCCGGCCCGTACGACTACGTCGCCCGCTTCGACGGCCGCCGCGCGGTGTTCGTGACCGCCAACCAGAAGAGCGGCCGCAACATCTTCGAAACCAAGCAGGCGATCGACGCCGCGGTCGCGGACTACGCGAAGACGCTGCCGGCCGGCGTCACGCTCGAACTCGGCTTCGACCAGTCGCGCAACGTCAGGACCCGCCTCGACCGGCTCGGCCACGACTTCATGCTGGCGATCGTGCTGGTCGCGGTGACGCTGCTGCCGCTCGGCCTGCGCGCCGCCGGCATCGTCATGGTGTCGCTGCCGCTGTCGCTGCTGAGCGGCCTTGCGGCGCTGTACTTCGCCGGCTTTTCGCTCAACCAGCTGTCGATCGCCGGCTTCGTGATCGCCCTCGGCCTGCTGGTCGACGATTCGATCGTCGTCACCGAGAACATCGCGCGCTTCCTGCGCATGGGCCATTCGCCGGACGAAGCGGCGATCCGCGCGACCCGGCAGATCGCGCTCGCCGTGCTCGGCTGCACGGCGACGCTGCTGTTCGCGTTCGTGCCGCTGCTGGCGCTGCCCGGCAACCCCGGCAAGTTCATCCGCTCGATGCCGCTCGCCGTGGTGCTCACCGTCAGCGCCTCGCTGCTCGTGTCGCTGACGGTGATCCCCTTTCTCGCCTCGCGCGTGCTGCCGCGCGACGGCGGCGAGGAAGGCAATGCCCTCCTGCACGGGCTGATGTACCTGATCCGCCGCATCTACTCGCCGTGGCTGCGCCGCGCGCTGGCGCATCCGCGCCTGACGGTGCTGCTGTCGGCGCTCGCCTTCGCGCTGAGTTTCGCGCTGGTGCCGCTGATGGGCCTGTCGCTGTTCCCCAAAGCCGATACGCCGCAGTTCCTGATCACGATCACGACGCCGAACGGCAGCAGCCAGACGCGCACCGGCGAAGCGCTCAGCGCTGTCGAGGCGATCCTGCACGCGCATCCCGAGATCAACCACACGCTGTCGAATCTCGGCCACGGCAACCCGCGCATCTACTACAACGTGTTCCCGCACGAGAACGCCGCGAACTACGCCGAAGTCTTCGTCCAGCTGCAGCGCTACGACCCGCAGACGACCCCGGCGCTGCTCGACACCTTGCGCCGTGAGTTCGACGCACTGCCGGGCACCGAAATCGTCGTCAAGGAATTCGAGAACGGCCCGCCGATCGAGGCCCCGATCGCGCTGCGCGTCATCGGTCCGGACCTCGACCGCCTGCGCGAGCTGGCTGCCGAGGTCGAAACCCTGATGCGGGCGACGCCCGGCGTGCGCAACATCAGCAATCCGCTGCGCCGCGCGCGCGTCGATCTGCAGCTCGACGTCGATACCGCCAAGGCCGGCCTGCTCGGCGTGCCGGTGCTCGATCTCGACCGCGCCGTGCGTCTGGCCGTCGCCGGACTGTCGGCCGGCGACTTCCACGAGCCGGACGGCGACAAGTATCCGATCGTGCTGCGCGCACCGATGCGCGAGCGGCCGACGCTGGCGACCCTCGAAGGCATACACGTCGCCACCGCCGCCGGCGTGCAGGTACCGCTCGCGGAGCTGGCGACGCTCAAGCTCAGCGAATCCTCGCCGCGCATCTATCGGCGCAACCGCGAACGCGCGGTGTCGATCTCCGCGTATACCGAGAACGGCTACAACACCGAGTCGCTGACGCAGCAACTGCTCGCCGGCCTTGCGAAGATGGACCTGCCGCCGGGCTACCGCTACGAGGCCGGCGGCGAACTCGAAGGCCGCAAGGACAGCTTCGCCGGCTTCGGCACCGCAATCATCGTCGCGATCGCCGGCATCATGGCCGTGCTGGTGCTCGAGTTCGGCAGCTTCAAGAGCACGCTGATCGTCGCCGGCGTGATTCCGCTCGGCGTCACCGGCGGCATCGTCATGCTGTTCGTCTGCGGCTACACGCTGAGCTTCACGGCAATGATCGGCTTCATCGCCCTGATCGGCATCGAGATCAAGAACTCGATCCTGCTCGTCGACTTCACCAATCAGCTGCGCGAGCAGGGCAAGCCGCTCGACGAGGCGATCGCCGAGGCCGGCGAGATCCGCTTCCTGCCGATCCTGCTGACCTCGGTGACGGCGATCGGCGGCATGCTGCCGCTGGCGCTGCAGGACTCGCCCCTGTATTCGCCGATGGCGCTGGTCATCATCGGCGGCCTGATCAGCTCGACGCTGATCGGCCGCCTGGTCACGCCGGTGATGTACAAGCTGCTGCCGCCGGAACTGCGCACGCAGCCGGCAACGGTCGGCGCGCTTAGGCGCCGACCGCACGGCGCTCGTACCAGCGCCGCGAGCGGCGCACGATCGCGACCACGCTGAGCATCACCGGCACCTCGACGAGCACGCCGACGACGGTCGCCAGCGCCGCGCCCGAGTTGAGCCCGAACAGGCTGATCGCCGCGGCCACGGCGAGTTCGAAGAAGTTGCTCGCGCCGATCAGCGCCGACGGCCCGGCGACGCAGTAATCCTCGCCGCTCAGGCGGTTCAGCCAGTAGGCCAGTCCGGCGTTGAAATAGACCTGCACGATGATCGGCACCGCGAGCAGGCCGATCACCAGCGGCTGCGCGAGCAGCCGCTCACCCTGAAAGCCGAACAGCAGGACCAGCGTCGCCAGCAGCGCGAACAGCGAGACCGGCTGCAGGCGCCGCTGCAGCGCCGCGAGCCAGCCGCCGCGCAGCGCGAGATGGCGCAGCGCCTGGGCGAGCGCGGTCGGCACGACGATGTAGATCAGCACCGACAGCGCCAGCGTGGCCCACGGCACGCTGATCGCCGAAAAGCCGAGCAGCAGACCGACGATCGGCGCGAACGCGACGACCATGATCGCGTCGTTCAGCGCCACCTGGCTCAACGTGAAATGCGGCTCGCCTTCGCACAGATTGCTCCAGACGAAGACCATCGCCGTGCATGGCGCAGCGGCGAGCAGGATCAGGCCGGCGATGTACGAGTGCAGCTGTTCGGCCGGCAGCCAGGCCGCGAACCAGTGACCGATGAACAGCGCACCGAGCAGCGCCATCGAGAACGGCTTGACCGCCCAGTTCACGAACAGCGTCACGCCGATGCCGCGCCAGTGCCGCGCCACGCCGCGCAGCGCGCCGAAGTCGATCTTCAGCAGCATCGGCACGATCATCAGCCAGACCAGCAGCGCCACCGGCAGATTGACCTTCGCCAGCTCGATGCCGCCGAGCGCGGCGAAGCCCTGCGGCCAGAAGTGGCCGGCGCCGATACCGGCCACCATGCACAGCAGCACCCACAGCGTCAGCCAGCGCTCGAAGAAGCCGATCCGCGGCGCGCGCGGCGCCGAGCGCATGGTCGCCGCGCTCATGAGCGGACGATCTCGCGCACGCGCTGCTGCAGCGTCATGCGATCCAGCGACTCGAGCGGCAGACTCGCGAACAGCTCGATGCGACGGCACAGCTCGCGCCAGGTTTCGGAGAACGCGCGGCGCCGGACCTCGTCGCTGCCGACGACAGCGGCCGGGTCCGGCATGCCCCAGTGCGCGGTCACCGGATGACCCGGCCACAGCGGGCAGGCTTCACCGGCGGCCTGATCGCAGACCGTGAAAACGAAATCCATCGCCGGAGCACCGGCCTGCGCGAACTCGTCCCAGCTCTTGCTGCGCAGCGTATCGGTCGCAATGCCGATCTCGCGCAGCAGCACCAGCGAGTTCGGGTTGACCTCACCCTTCGGCTGGCTGCCGGCGCTGTAGCCGCGGAAACGCTCGCGACTCACCGGCAGCGAGTTGATCGCGGCTTCGGCCAGGATCGAGCGCGCCGAATTGCCGGTGCAGAGGAAGAGGACGTTGTAGGGCGCGTGCGGCATGGTCTTGCTCATGAAGGTGGCGGAGGAAGGGCAAATGGCGGAGAACTGCGGCTGCGCCGCGATCGCCGCCGGCGCCGCGTCGCGCGGCAGGCGGCAATAGCCACGCGCCGCGAACAAAGGCTCGGCGCTGTTGGTCAGCAGGTACAGCGCCGACAGGCGGTGGCGGCGCGCCAGGGTCTCGGCGGCAGTGATCAGCGCCGCGCCGGCGCCTTCGGCGCGGCGCCGCGGATCGACCGCGAGCGAGCGCAGCAGGCCGACGTCGCCGACGATGTCGATACCGACCGTGCCGAGCAGCTCGCCGGCTTCGCGCCAGACGAGAAAGTGCGCGCAGGAGGCCTGCCCCAGATCGTCGACCGGCAGACCGCAGGCCGCGAGCAGGCCGCGGATCGCGGCGCCGTCGTCGTGCGTGGCGGGTGCGATGTCCATCAGCAGCAGCCGCTGCGGGCGCAGGGCGCGGATGCCGGGGCCACGGCGATCGCGGCGAGATCACGGGCGCGGTCGGTGACCGGCGTGCCCGCTTCCTTGCGCTCCGAATAGCGATCGGTCAGCGCCGCGACCTGCGGCCGCAGCAGGACCGTGAAGCGCATCAGCTCTTCGACGACGTCGACCAGGCGCTCGTAGTACGAGGACGGCCGCATGCGGCCTTCGGCGTCGAACTCGTCGAAAGCCTTGGCGACGCTCGACTGGTTCGGGATCGTGAACATGCGCATCCAGCGGCCGAGCAGGCGCAGCGTGTTGACCGCATTGAACGACTGCGAGCCACCGCTGACCTGCATCACCGCGAGCGTCCGGCCCTGCGTCGGACGCAGGCCGCCGCTGTTCAGCGGCAGGTGGTCGATCTGCGCCTTCATCACCGCGCTGATCTGGCCATGCCGCTCCGGGCTGCACCAGATCTGCCCTTCGGACCACAGCGAGAGTTCGCGCAGCTCGCGCACCGCCGGGTGATCATCGCGCGGCACCTGATCGGGCAAGGGCAGCTCGCGCGGATCGAAGATCCGGGCCTCGCCGCCGAAGTAGCGCACGAGGCGCGCCGCTTCCTCGACGAGCAGGCGCGAGTACGAGCGCTCGCGCAACGAACCGTACAGCAGCAGGATGCGCGGCGGATGACCGAGCGGGTCCGGCAGGCCGGCCGCCGGGCGCCGCTGCGCGTAGCGGGTGTCGAGCGCCGGCAGGCGCTCGGGATCGGGCAGTTCGCGCAAGCTCATCGCGCGGCCTCCTCGGCGGATACCGGCGTGCAGCCGACGCCGCAGGAGGCGCCGCCGCAGCAGTTCTCGGTCAGATAGCCGAGCAGCGCGTTCATCGCCTTGAAGTCGGGCGCGTAGTAGATGAAGCGGCCTTCCTGACGCGACTTCAGCAGGCCGGCGCGGCTCAGTTCCTTGAGGTGGAACGACAGCGTCGCCGGCGCCAGTCCGAGCCGCGTCGCGATGTCGCCGGCGCAGAGGCCTTCCGCGCCCTCCTGCACCAGGCAACGGAAGATCGCCAGGCGTGATTCCTGGGCCAGTGCGGCGAGCCGCTCGACAGCGATTTCAGCTTTCATGTTTTTATAATCATCAAAATAAAGTGGCGCGTCAAATTTCGATGTTCATCGAAATGTCATCCGCGCCTGTACGGCCCCGGCGATCGCCGCAAGGCAGCCGCGCGCGACGCGCCGGCTGCGCGCCGCACGCCGTCCGCGCCCCTCAGTGCGGCAGGTACTGTGCCGCCATACGCGCCAGTCCGTCGCGGTAATAGCCGAAGCGGTCGGCCAGCTCGCGGAATACCTGCTGCACGCCGAACTCGGCGGCGAGCGGATGACGCGACGCGGTGCAGTAGTACGAACGCCCCATCCTGCAGTAGTACTCGACCGTCACCGGCCGGCGCTTGTAGCGATGGCGGTGCTCGACCCATTCGGCGCACAGGCCCGCGGTGTACATCGCGTAGTTGCCGATGTGCGAATGCACGAGAAAGCCGCGCTCGGGGCCGGCACGCGAAGCGGCGGCGACCAGATCGACGAGATACTGGTAGGCGGCTTCGTCATCGCGGCTGACGCGATACAGGCGATCGGTGCGCGTGAACAGGCCGAGCAGGTTGGCGAGATACTGGATCGCCTGGCGCTCGGCGGCATTGCGGCGGCCGGGCAGGCAACGGCGCAGCATGATGCTGAAGAACAGCGCCGGCGATACCTCCAGCCATTGCGTCTGCCGGTCGCGCAGCGCCTCGTAAACGTAGTCGGCCTCGAGCATGGAGTCGAGCGTCGATGGCTGCGCGATGACGCGCTGCGCGGCTTCGACGGCGTCGATGCCGGGCACCGGGAAGTGCTCGAACAGGAAGATCAGATCCTGCCGCGTCAGCGATGGCGACTGCCATTGCGCAAAGTCAGGTGCGTGCATCCGTCCCTCCGACTTTCTGACATCCACGATCGACGAAGCAATTCCTTTGCCACGCGCCGCGCCGCAGCGTGCCGGCAAGCGGAGTTCAGTGCCCGTTCACGCCCGGCACAGCCGCATGGCGCGCCGGCCGTCCCTCGTTATGATGGCGGCGACGGCCCGCCGGCCGGCCGACATCCTCCGATCACGCGAACACGAATGGAAAGACGAGACCTGCTGAAGTCGGCCGCGGCCCTGGCGGCGGCCGGTTGGATCGCCCCGGCCGCCTTCCTCGGCCGCGCCGCGCAGGCGGCCGAGGTGATGCCGCTCGGCAAGCCGCAGCCCTTCGACTATGCCAGCCTCAAGGGCCGCGCCCGCTTCATGGCACAGCAGCCGCATCAGGCGCCGTCGAACGCGCTGCCGAAGCCGATCGCCGATCTCGACTGGGACCGCTGGCAGTCGATCCGCTTCAAGGACGAGCACGCGCTGTGGAAGGACCAGAACCTGAATTTCCAGGCGCGCTTCTTCCATCTCGGCTTCACGATCCGCACGCCGGTACATATGTACGAGGTGGTCGATGGACAGGCCACCGAGATCGCCTACGACAGCGCGATGTTCGACTACGGCAGGAGCGGCGTGAAGGACGGCGCCCTGCCGAAGGATCTCGGCTTCGCCGGCTTCCGCCTCAACTACCGTGACGATTTCGTCCGCGACGTCGCCGCCTTCCAGGGCGCCTCCTACTTCCGCGCGGTCGGCGCCGAGAAGCAGTACGGCCAGTCGGCGCGCGGTCTGGCCGTCGACTGCGGCCTCGATCGCCCGGAAGAGTTTCCGATCTTCGTCGCCTATTACCTCGAACGGCCGGCGCGCGGCGCCAACACCGTGACGGTCTACGGCCTGCTCGACTCGGCGAGCGTGACCGGTGCCTACCGTTTCGTGATGACGCCGGGCGAGAACTTCATCATGGAGATCGACGCGGCGCTGTATCCGCGCAAGGCCATCGAGCGCGTCGGCATCGCGCCGCTGACCAGCATGTACCAGTTCGGCGAGAACGACCGCCGCATGGCCAACGACTGGCGCCCGGAGATCCACGACACCGACGGCCTGCAGATCTGGACCGGCGGCAGCGAGTGGATCTGGCGGCCGCTGGTCAATCCGCGCACGCTGCACGTCAACTCGTTCCACGACGACAATCCGCGCGGCTTCGGCCTGATGCAGCGCGACCGCAACTTCGATCACTACCAGGACGATGGCGTGTTCTACGACAAGCGCCCCTGCGCCTGGATCGAACCGAAAGGCGACTGGGGCAAGGGTTCGATCATGCTGGTCGAGATTCCCACGGCCGACGAAACCTTCGACAACATCGTCGCCTTCTGGCACCCGGACCAAGCGATCGTGCCGGGCAAGGAATACCTCTACGCCTACCGCCTCAGCTGGGGCGCCGCCAATCCGTATCACCCGCCGCTGGCGACGACGCAGGCGACGCG
Source organism: Solimonas variicoloris DSM 15731 (assembly GCF_000382285.1). Classification (GTDB taxonomy): domain Bacteria; phylum Pseudomonadota; class Gammaproteobacteria; order Nevskiales; family Nevskiaceae; genus Solimonas; species Solimonas variicoloris. The sequence continues at coordinate 19,853 of NZ_KB907941.1, forward strand.
GACCGGCATCGGCGGCGTCATCGGCCAGCCGCGCCGCTACTTCTCGTGGCGCTTCGCGATCGATTTCGCCGGCGGTCCGCTCGCGCAGCTGCCGCGCAACGCGAAGGTCGAGCCGGTGATCAGCGCCTCGCGTGGTCGCGTCGAAATCACCTCGGCCCGGCCGCTCGACGCGATTCACGGCTGGCGCGCGATGTTCGACGTGGTGCCGGACGCGAGTCCGGACCCCATCGACCTGCGCCTGTACCTGCGCCTCGACGGCAAACCGCTGACCGAGACCTGGCTCTATCAGTACACGCCACCGCCGCCGGGCGAGCGCCGCTTCTAGCCTCAGCGCTGGGCCGCCTCCGGTGGCCGCGACACGTCGCGGAAAACCAGCATCTCGCCGAGGCGCAGGGACGCGCCGTCGTGGAAGCCGGTCGCCGGAGCGAAATCGGGCGGGTTGCGGAACGTGCCGAACACGAGATCGATCAGCGGCAGGTCGGCGTAGTTGTCGCGATGCCGGTCGCGCGCGTGGTGCCAGGAGTGCGACTCGGGACGCTGCAGGATGTAGCCGAGCCACTGCGGGGTCCGCACGTTCATGTGCTGGAAGATCGTCATCAGCGAGACTGTCAGCAGGACGACGGTGGTCGCCTGCGCCGACAGGCCCACGATGATCGTCAGCGATACGCTGGCCACCGCCGTCCAGCCGACCATGTCGAACGGGTGAAACCAGAAGGCCCCGTAAGTGTCGAGCCGTTCGGCGCTGTGGTGCATCTGGTGCATGCCTCTCCAGAGCAGGTTCGAGGCATGCATGCCGCGGTGATAGACGTAGCCGACCGTCTCGTAGACCAGCAGGCCGACGAGCGCGCCCGTCCAGGTGCCGAGACCGCTGAGATCGAACAGCTGCAAGGGCAGCAGGTACGCCGTCCATAGCAGCGGCAGATAGCTCGACAGCAGAAAGTACAGCGCGAACGCCGCAAGCCCGCGCAGGCGCCAGCCGGGAACGTCGGGCAGCGCCCGCGCCGGCACCCGCCACTCCCACAGCATCAATACCGCATACATCGCGAACACCGCGAGCGAAACCGGATCGAGCAGAACGTCGACGAGCGTAGGCATGGCGAGCCCCCCTTTGCGCGAGTCCCTACGATAGACTGCGGCGCAGCACGAACCCACAGCCATTTCGGCAAAGGATCGGACGATTCGGCCATGCCCACGCCCCGGCAGCCCCTGGTTGCGGTCCTGGCAATGCCCGAGAGCTCGGCCTCGGTCCTCTACGGCATGTATGACGTCTTCCTCTCCGCTGGCCGCGACTGGGACTATCTCGTCGCCGGCGCGCCGGGCACCGGGGCCGTGCGCACCATCGTCGTCGCCGCACGCACGGAGAGCTTCAAGGTCCTCAACGGCGTCAGTATCACGCCGGAAGCGAGCCTCGACGAGATTCCGATCCCCGACGTCGTCTGCGTGCCCGATCTCGCCGTCGATCCGCTGGCCCCGATCGAGGACGGCCGCTTCGCGCGCGAGGTCGCATGGCTGCGCCGCTGCCACGCCGGCGGCGCCATCCTCGCATCGGCCTGTTCCGGCACCGTGCTGCTCGCCGAGACCGGCTTGCTCGACGGCTGCGACGCCACCACGCACTGGGCGTATGCCGCCGCCATCGCGCAGCGCCATCCGCGCGTGCGCATGCGCACGCAGAGCGCGTTGATCGTCGCGGGCGAAGGCCACCGCCTGGTCATGGCCGGCGGCGGGACCTCATGGAGCGATCTGACGCTGTATCTGATCGCACGCCTGACCGGCGTCGAGCGGGCGATGCAGGCCGCGCGCATGAACCTCATCGAATGGCATGCCGTCGGCCAGCAGCCGTATGCGCGGCTGGCGCGCACGCCGCAGGCCGCGGACGCCGTCATCGCCCGCTGCCAGGTGTGGATCGCCGAGCACTACGCCATTCCTTCGCCGGTCGCCGCGATGGCGCGCCTCAGCGCACTGGCCGAGCGCACCTTCAAGCGCCGCTTCCAGAAAGCGACCGGACTCGCGCCGCTCGAATACGTGCACACCTTGCGCCTCGAAGAGGCCAAACAGATGCTCGAGGCCGGCAACGAATCGGTCGAGGCGATCGCCAATGCCGTCGGCTACGAGGACGCCGGCTTCTTCGGCCGCCTGTTCCGCCGCAAGGTCGGCCTGTCGCCGCTGCAGTACCGCCGCCGCTTCGGCGCGATGCGCAGCGCGCTGGCGGAGAAGTGAACGCAACAGCCGCGGACTGCCGCGCTCGCCTCAGGCGGGCGCCGGCTTGTCGGCCTCGCCAAGCTCGATGCTGCCGGCCAGCGCGCACATGTCGCGAACCTGTTCGCGAATGATCTCGGACAGCCGCCAGGCGCCGCGGCCCGGATAGTCGCGGTCGGCGAAGACGAGGTAGAGCTCGGCGTAGCGCTCGCCGCCCTCGCGCAGCGGCAGGCGCTTGAGTTCGCCGCGTTCGAGCTCGCCGCGTATGGTTTCCTCGGCGAACCAGGCGAAGCCGAGTCCCATCCGGGCGGCGGCGATCTGCGTGGCCTTGTGCGTTACCGTCCAGCGCTGATCGGCGCCGAGCCAGGCGCCGGAATCGCGGACGCGGTTCTGCGCCGAATCCCGTATCACCAGCTGCCGGTACGGCCGCAGGTCGCGATAGGTCAGTTCGCGGCCGAGCCGATGCAGCGGATGATCCGGATGCGCGGCGGCGACGAAGCGCACGCGCAGCAGCGGATCGCCGATGAAGCCGCCGGGCACATGCCCGGCGATCGCGAAATCGACCTTGCGCTCGATCAGCGCTTCGTCGGTGCCGCCGAGCACGGTCTCGTAGAGCTGGATGCGGGTCTGCGGATGCTCCTGGGCGAAGGCCTCGAAACAGCGCAGCAGCAGCCAGGTCGGGAACACGATCTCGGCGGCGATGTTGATCTCGGCCTCCCAGCCCTCGGCCAGGCCGGTTGCGCCGTCCTCGAGCGCCGCCGCTTCAGCCAGCAGCGTCTGCGCGCGGCGGTACAGCACCTCGCCTTCGCGCGTCAGCTGCGCCTTGCGACCGTGGATCTCGAAAATCTTCAGGCCGAGCAGCGTCTCGATCTTCTGCACGGCATAGGTGATCGTCGACTGGGTCTTGTGCAGGACCTCGGCGGCCTGCGCATAGCCGCCGGCTTCGACGACGGCGGTCAGCGCGCGCCACTGCTCAAGCGTGATCTTGGGATGGCTCATATCGAACGGTTCGATGTTTAAGGCCGATAAATTCCGCTTTTTTATCGAATCCCGCAATCGTTAAATGGCGCCACTTCTTCAAGAACAGTGGCGCAAGCCACGGAGTCGTGTCATGACCACCCTGCTTCAGATCAAGACCAGCGTCTTCTCCGACCACGGCCATTCGACCCAGCTCGCCAACGAGTTCGTCGCCCAGTGGCAGAAGCACCACCCGGACGGCCGTGTCGTCGTCCGCGACCTCGGCAGCGAGCCGCTGCCGCACCTGAGCGCCGAGCGCGTGCAGGCCTTCTTCACGCCGCCCGAGCAGCGCACGCCGGCGCAGCAGGCGCACGCCGACGCCAGCCAGGAGCTGATCGACGAGCTGAAGGCGGCCGATGTCGTCGTCATCGGCCTGCCGCTCTACAACTTCGGCGTGCCGTCGACGCTGAAGGCCTACTTCGACCACCTCGCCCGCAACGGCATCACCTTCCGCTATACCGCCAACGGTCCGGAAGGCCTGATCGCCGACCGCAAGGTCTACGTGTTCGCGGCGCGCGGCGGCTTCTACAAAGACACGCCGGCCGACTCGCAGACGCCGTTCGTGAAGGCCTTCCTCAACTTCATCGGGCTGAAGAGCCTCGAATTCGTCTATGCCGAAGGTCTGAACGTGAGCGAGGATGCCAAGCGCACGGCGCTCCAGGCCGCCTCGCAGCAGATCGAACAGCTCGCAGCCTGAACTCAACGTCACGGGAGGCTGAACATGGACAAGATTTTCGACAGCTTCAAACCCTACGCCGAGCTCGCCGGCCGGATCCTGATCGCGGCGCTGTTCGTGATCTCCGGCTGGGGCAAGATCAGCGGCTACGCCGGCACCCAGCAGTACATGGCGGCGATGGGCGTGCCGGGTGCCATCCTGCCGCTGGTGATCGCGCTCGAGCTCGGCGGCGGCCTCGCCATCGTGCTCGGCCTGTTCACGCGGCCGATCGCCCTGCTGCTGGCCGGCTTCAGCATCGTCGCCGCCGTGCTCTTTCACGGCGCGCCGGATCAGGTCAACCAGATCATGTTCCTGAAGAACTTCGCGATCGCCGGCGGCTTCCTGTTCCTCGTCGCCAACGGCGCGGGCAAGCTGAGCGTCGATCAATTGCTGCGCAAGTCCTGAACCCACGCGCCGCGGACTGCACATCCGCGGCGCCACGAAGGAGAAGCCCCATGAGCACCCTCCGCACCCTGCGCCACGTCATCCCGTCGATCGCCACCGCCGACGGCGCCGGCGTCAAGCTGCGCCGCAGCATCGGCAGCCAGCGCGGTCTGTATCTGGACCCGTTCCTGATGCTCGACGAGTTCTACTCGGACAATCCGGACGACTACATCGCCGGCTTCCCGCCGCACCCGCATCGCGGCTTCGAGACGGTGACGTACATGCTCGACGGCCACATGCAGCATCAGGATCACCTCGGCAACGTCGGCGATCTCGGCCCGGGCAGCGTGCAGTGGATGACGGCGGCGCGCGGCATCATCCACTCGGAAATGCCGAAGCAGAGCGAGGGCCGCATGCGCGGCTTCCAGCTCTGGCTGAATCTGCCGGCCGCCGAGAAGATGAAGCCGGCCGGCTATCGCGACATTCCCGCATCCGAGGTACCGACCGTGCCACTCGCCGACGGCATCGAGGTGCGGGTGATCGCCGGCACGCTGCTCGACGGCGCGCGCCGCATCGACGGCCCGGTCAATCCGGCCGGCGCGCGGCTGTCGACCGATCCGCTGTACTGGGACGTGCGCATCCCGGCCGGCAGCCGCTTCACGCATGCGCTGCCGCAAGGCCACACGGCTTTCGTCTACGTTTACGAAGGCGACGCGGCGATCGCCGGCAAGACGCTGCCGAACCGCGCGGCCGGCGTGCTCGACGCCGGCGACACGGTGACGATCGACGCCGGCGCCGGCGGCGCGCGTGTGCTGCTGCTGGCCGCGAGGCCGATCGGCGAGCCGATCGTGCAGTACGGTCCGTTCGTCGTGAACACGCGTGAGGAGATCGAGCAGGCGATCCAGGACTACCAGAGCGGCGTCTTCGGCAAAGCCGCCTGAGTCGGCCAGGCGGGCATCAAAAGGGCTGGCATCCGCCAGCCCTTTTTCGTTGCGGCGGCGTCACCGCGCCAGGAGCCGGCGCGATGATCGATCGATATGGAATCTTTATGACCCTGATTTCAACAATCAATTTTGCAAATCGATTCGACGCGCCTAGGATGTCGGCTCCGTATCCACCACCACGACTTCAAGAGGGATTTCCGATGTCGCTGATCAACACCCCCGTCAAGCCGTTCAAGACCCAGGCCTTTCACAACGGCAAGTTCATCGAAGTCACCGAGGCCAGCCTGAAGGGCAAGTGGTCGGTCGTGATCTTCATGCCGGCCGCGTTCACGTTCAATTGCCCGACGGAAGTCGAGGACGCCGCCACGCATTACGCCGAGTTCCAGAAGGCCGGCGCCGAGGTGTACGTCGTCACCACCGACACGCACTTCTCGCACAAGGTCTGGCATGAGACCTCGCCGGCGGTCGGCAAGGCCAAGTTCCCGCTGGTCGGCGATCCGACGCACCAGCTGACGCGCGCCTTCGACGTGCATATCGAAGAAGAAGGCCTCGCGCTGCGCGGCACCTTCATCATCAACCCGGAAGGCATCATCAAGACGCTCGAGATCCACTCGAACGAGATCGCTCGCGACGTGTCGGAAACCCTGCGCAAGCTGAAGGCCGCGCAGTACACCGCTTCGCATCCGGGTGAAGTCTGCCCCGCCAAGTGGAAGGAAGGCGCCAAGACCATCGCCCCCTCGCTCGACCTCGTCGGCAAGATCTAAGCGATCTGCGCGATGCGTGCCGCCACGGCGGCACCACGAGGTGAGTTGAGCGGCAAGCCGTAAGACCCTCGTCCGGTTCCCCGGACCGGACGAGGTTTTTTGTCCCGAAATTTCCCTTTCAAGATGCTGCAGGAGGAGTCCATGCTGGACGCCAATCTCAAAACCCAGTTGCAGGCCTATCTGGAAAAGGTCACGCGGCCGATCGAGATGGTCGCGTCCCTGGACGACAGCGCGGCATCGAACGAGCTGCTCGAGCTGCTGCGCACGATCGAATCGCTGTCCGACAAGATCACGCTGTCGACGCACGGCACGGACGCGCGCAAGCCGTCGTTCGCGCTGACCACGCCCGGCCAGTCGATCCATCTGCGCTTCGCCGGCATCCCGCTCGGCCACGAGTTCACCTCGCTGGTGCTGGCGCTGCTGCAGGTCGGCGGCCATCCGTCGAAGGCGGCGCCCGAGCTGCTCGAACAGGTGAAGAACCTGCAGGGCTCCTACAAGTTCGAGACCTATTTCTCGCTGTCCTGCCAGAACTGCCCGGACGTCGTGCAGGCGCTGAATCTGGCGGCGGTGCTGAACCCGGCCATCGAGCATGTCGCCATCGACGGCGCGCTGTTCCAGGACGAGGTCGAGCAGCGCCAGGTGCTGTCGGTGCCGCAGGTCTTCCTCAACGGCGAGCCGTTCGCGTCCGGCCGCATGGATCTCGAACAGATCGTCGCCAAGCTCGACACCGGCGCCGCCGCGCGCGACGCCGACAAGCTCAAGGCCAAGGCGCCGTTCGACGTGCTGGTCGTCGGTGGCGGCCCGGCCGGCGCGGCGGCGGCGATCTATGCCGCGCGCAAGGGCATTCGTACCGGCGTCGCCGCCGAGCGTTTCGGCGGCCAGGTGCTCGACACCATGGCGATCGAGAACTTCATCTCCGTGCCGGAGACCGAGGGCCCGAAGCTCGCCGCAGCGCTGCAGCAGCACGTGCAGGCCTACGACGTCGACATCATGAACCTGCAGCGCGCCGAGAAGCTGGTGCCGGCCGGCGCCGACGGCCTGATCGAGGTCCGGTTCGCCAACGGCGCGACGCTGAAATCGAAGACCGTGGTCGTCGCCACCGGCGCGCGCTGGCGGCAGATGAACGTGCCCGGCGAGAACGAGTACCGCAACAAGGGCGTGGCCTACTGCCCGCACTGCGACGGCCCGCTGTTCAAGGGCAAGCGCGTCGCCGTGATCGGCGGCGGCAACTCCGGCGTCGAGGCGGCGATCGACCTCGCCGGCATCGTCAGCCACGTGACGCTGCTCGAGTTCGATGGCCAGCTGCGCGCCGACGCGGTGCTGCAGCGCGCGCTGTTCAGCCTGCCGAACGTCACCGTCATCACCTCGGCGCAAACGACCGAGGTCACCGGCGACGGGCAGAAGGTCAACGGCCTCGTCTACAAGGACCGCAGGAACGGCGAGACGCAGCGCATCGAGCTCGAAGGCATCTTCGTGCAGATCGGCCTGCTGCCGAACAGCGAATGGCTGAAGGACACGGTTCAGCTCTCGCCGCGCGGCGAGATCGAGATCGACGCGCGCGGCCAGACCTCGGTGCCCGGCGTGTTCGCCGCCGGCGACGTGACCACGGTGCCGTACAAGCAGATCGTCATCGCCATGGGCGAAGGCTCGAAGGCCGCGCTGTCCGCCTTCGATCACCTGATCCGCAGCTCGGCACCGGCGCAGTCGAAAGCCGCGTAAGCCGCGGTCCGTTCGCGGCCCCGTCAAGGCCTCCCGCTCCGGCGGGAGGCCTTTTTGTTCCGGCCGACGCCGCGCAGAGGATCCGGCTCACTCGCCGCGCAGCGCCACCAGATCGGTCTGTCGGCGACCGAGGACCGTCAGCAGCACGCGCTCATCGTCCGCCAGCGCGATCGAGTTGTAGATGCGGATCGCATTGCGCGGCAGCTCGACGACCGCACGCTCGTCGCCGCCCTGCAGCGAGCGCTGCATCAGGCGGTCATGCGTCGGCGTCCGCAGCACGTAGTACAGCGCGTCGCCGCGAATCCGCCAGTTGCCCCAGTCATCGATGCCCAGCGCGTCGAGCACGCGCTCCGGCTCTGCGGCGCTGCCGATGCGCAGGCGCCACAGGCCGGGCACGCCGGGCCGCGTGTGATAGAGGCCGTCGCCGACGCGCTGGCCGTAGATGCCGCCGACCTGCGTCAGCGGCGCCAGCGCGCCACCGTCGATCGCGTAGCGCCAAAGCTGCCAGCTGCCGCTGCGATTGCTGCTGACGATCAGGGCGCGGCCATCGGCCTCGAAACTGATGTGCTGGTAATCGTGTGCATCCGCAAGCACGACATGCCCGGCGCGCGTACCGTCGTCGCCGACATACAGCGCATCGTGCCGCGCACCGAACGGCCGCACCGCGACCGCGTAAGCCCCGCCCACCGGTGCCGCCGCCGGAACACCGGAGGTGCCGCGCGGCAGCGGCAGGCGCCGCGCATCGCGTCCGGCCGCGTCCGTGCTCCACAGCTCGAGACGGCCGCCGCGCGTCGAAATCAGCAGAATCCGCTGCAGCCCGGCCAGCCACTGCGCGTAAAGATCGCGCCCGCTCGACGAGATCGTCGACATCAGACTGCCGTCGCGCAGCGAGCGGATCTCGATCTGCTCGGCGGTGCGGTGCTGGGCGACGACAATGCCGCCGCCGGCAAGGGCGTCCATGTTGAACGGCGATTCGAGACGCGAGTAGAGGCGCGGTTCACCGCCGTCGGCGGCGATCCGCCAGATGGCGAAATTGCCGTCGCGCGTCGAGTTGAAGGCAAGCTCGCGGTCGCCGGCCAGCCAGGTGAGGCCGAACACGCCGGCCGCGCCGTCATCCGTCAACTGCTGCAAGCGCCCGCTGGCGAGATCTGCGACGTACAGCTCGCCGCTGCTGTAGCCGCGACGCACGAAGGCGAGACGACGACCGTCGTGCGAGAACGCCATCTGGCTGTCCTGCTTGCCATCGGCCGGCTGCGTCAGACGCCGCAGCGGCCGGCCATCGACTTCATAGAGGAAGATCGACACCGTGCCGCCCCCGGCATCGCGTTGCGCGATGGCGAAGGTTCTTCCGTCGGGCGACCAGTCGAAGATCGCATGCAGGCGCTCGTAGAAGCAGGCCGCGACGCGCCGTTCCTCGAAGCTCCGCAGGTCGCGCACCCAGACCGCACAGTCACCGGCCGGCGTCACGCGCGCGAACGCCAGCGACTGACCGTCCGGGCCGAACACCGGCCGCAGCTCGCTGTCTGCGCCCAGCGTCAGTTGCCGCAGCGGCGCCGCCGGATCGTGCAGGTCGCGGGCGTAGATCTGGCTCGGACGATCCTCGCGCTCCCAGGTGAACGCCAGCCAGCGCCCGTCGGGTGACAGGTTCGGGTACTCCTCCATGCCGTCGTACTCGGTCAACGATTCCGGCCGCGGCGGCGGCGCAGAGCTCGGCGGCGGCGCGTGCACCGGCCACGGGCGCAGCGCCGCCGCCACGGCCCCGAGCGCCAGCACCGCCAGCAGCACCGCCAGGATCCAGCGCCGTCGCGGCACGGGTCGGCGCGCCGGTTCGTCGAGCGCCAGCACCGGCAGCGTCAGCCGGTACCCGGTTTTGGCGATGGTCTCGATGGCGCTGTCCGCGGTGCCCTCGGCGTCGAACAGCCGGCGCAGCTGCCAGATCGCATTGGTCAGGCCGCGCGGCCCGGTGTAGGCGTTGCCGAGCCAGACCTGCTCGATCAACTGCTCGCGGCCGACGACGACGCCGGGCTGTGCCGCCAGCGCCTGCAGCACTTCGGCGACTTTCAGAGGCAGCGTCTCGCTACGGGTCTCGCGCCACAGCCGCCGCGACGCCGGCTCGAAATGCCAGTCGCCGATCTTCAGCACGGCCGCGCCGCGCCCCTCCGCGGAACCCTTCATTGCCCTTCACATCCCTGCTGAAGGCCGCGGCCGGCGCTCGATGGACGGCTCGCAAGCCCATGTTCCAAAAGAAAATGACAAAAAAATGATGTTGCTTCGAGAAAAAAGCGGTGGCCTCCGCATTGCCGGTCGCCAGCCGCCGACGCTATCACGGCAGCCGTCGACTCTCTGAAGGGGCTTCCATGCGTCATCTGCTCACCGGCCTTGTTGCCGCCCTGCTCGCCACCAGCACGCTCGGCGCCTCGCACACGCCGCCCGAACGCCTGCATCGCCAGACCCTGGGGGCGGCCAGTTCCTCCGCGAGCGCATCGCGATACACGCTGCAACTCACCGATGCCTCGCTCGATGACCGCAAGCTGGGGGCGGCGCTCGCCAAGGCCGCTCCGGGCGCCAAGCTGCGCTGGCGCTCGCGCCTGTGGCCGCAGTTCGCAATAGTCGAGGCACCGGAAGACAGTGCCAGCCGCCTGCAGCGGATACCCGGCGTCAGTGGCGTACAGCTCGCACGCTACACGCCGGCGGCCGTTGCGCGCAGCACCGGAAAAACCACCACTGCAGTTCCTCGCCCCGCGCCTGCGAATTCGGCCGCCCTTGCCGAGCTGCCGCTCAGCAATGATCCCCTGGCCGGAAACAACGTTCGCGTCGGCATCATCAGTACCGGCATCGATTACACGCACGCTGCGCTCGGCGGCCCGGGCACACAGGCCGCATACGACTCCGCCTGGGCCAATGCCGCGGCGCCGTTCGACGGATTTCCGACCGACGTCGTGGTAGGCGGCATCGACCTCGCCGCCGAGAGCAATCTGGCATCCCGCGGCCGCAATCCGATCGACTCCAAGCTGCCCTGGGAAGACAGAGGCTTCGTCTATCCGACGGGTCGGGGCACCTATCTCGCCAGCATCGTCCACCGTCTAGCCCCCGGCGCGAAGCTGGTGGCGCTCAAGGGCAGCGCGGTGTTCGAGAGTGAGGGCGCACGGGTTCTGAAGTACGAGCTCGAAGCGATCGCGGCCGCCTTCGAGGCAGCGCTCGATCCGAATCTCGATGGCGATACCTCGGACCACGTCGACGTGCTGCTCTACGATGACGATGCCGGCAGCTTTGCCTACTACGATCCGGGCAGCACCAGCCCGTCTCCCGACAGCATGATCGCAGCGATGGTCGCCGGCGTGGCCGCGCGCGGCATTCCGGTCGTCGTCGGCAGCGGCGAGCTCATCTTCGACACCCCCTACAGCATCGCCCATGCCGGTGCCGTGCCGGATGCCGTCACCGTCGGCGGCCTCCAGCGCATCAGCGACGCCGATGTGGTGACGTCGTTCTCCGGCCGGGGGCCGGTACGTGGCACGGCGCGCTTCCTGAAGCCCGAGCTGGTGAGCGACAGCGTCTCCATCGACGGCGCCACGGTTGGCAGCGCAGACGGCATGGAAGTGCGGACCGGCGTCGATGCAGCGGCGGCGCGAATTGCCGCGGCGCTCGCGATCCTGAAGCAGCAGCGCCCTTCGCTGAGCAGCCTCGAGCTGAAGGCCGCGCTGGTCAACACCGGCACGCGCGATGTCGGCCACGAGCCCGCACACCCCGACCAGCCCGCTGATGTCAGCCGTTCCGGTCTAGGCCGGGAGAACCTCGAAGGCGCAATCGCCACGCCCCTGCTCGCCTGGGATGAGGATACCCGCCAGCCTTCGATCTATCTGGGCTTCAAGGAAGTGTCCGGAACGCAGCGCTATGTTCGCCATCTCCGCATCCGGAACCTATCGAATCAAGCGCAGAGCTACTCCCTTCAGGTTCAGAGGGTCGGCGAAAAGCCGGGATTCTCCGCGCTGAAGATCGAGGCGCCGGTCAGTGCCCAGGTCCCCGCCGGCAGCAGCATCAGCATTCCGGTCGCCTTCGAACTGGATGCCGCAAAGCTGCCGCCCTGGACCCTGCGTGAAACCGGCGATTTCAGCGCCGCGAAATGGTCTCAGGCCGAGCTTTCCGGTTATCTGGTGCTGTCGCGGCCGACGGCGCCGGACGTGGCCGTCAGCTGGCTGTTGATGGCGCGCGCGAAGACCAGCATTACCAAGTTCGCCGACACGATGCGCGAGAGCTACAGCAGTCAATTCTGGCAACAGTACCTCGGCATCGACGAAACCTTCGAACTGACGCAGGACTTCCGCAACGACAACCTTCACGCCGCGGACTTCGCCGTTTACCCCGTCGTCGCACGCGTCGACTACCCCGAATACGACAAGCAGAGGGCGTCCGGCAACATGCTGCGCTATGTCGGCGTTCGCGTCTTCGACGAAGCCGGATGCAGCTCCGGGCAGAAGCTGTCGATCGCGGCAAGTTTTTTCTCCCCGGCCGCGATCGCGCTGGCCAATTACTTCGAGCGCGGCTCGCAATTGCTGTACTGGGAGATCACGCCCAACCCTTTCAGGTCCGACGTCACGACCGACACCATCGGCTACGGCTGGGTTGAAATTGATGCCCAGGGCCAGCCCTTCACGACCTACATCGATCTGACGATCCCCTACGACCCGAGCAATCCGACGGGGCGCTATCGTCGTGCCAAGCTCCCCGCCAAGATGGCCAGCCATACGCGCAACGTCGTCAGCGAGGTCTGCCTCGATGAGCTCTATCACGACGACGTCACGAGCCCTGCCGCGTTCGATGCCAGATTGCGCTGGGTGTTCTCGACGGATCGCGACGCGATTCCCCGCCAGGAGAACGACCTCTTCCTGCACAATCCCATGCGGCCCGGCTATGACGCCTTGTTACGCGAACCGGACGGCTCGCCGAGCAATTACGTCGAGCGGCTCGGCGCCGCAGGCGGCGCCACCCTGACCTTGACCGGGGCGAAGCAGGATGGCGGCATCGGCCCGATGTCGGAGGGGCGCCTCTACGAGCGCGACGGCTTCCTGCTCATCAGCCTGACCGACGACTTCGCGCTGTTCTCTCCGATCGACTACAGCGAAGTGTCGTCCGTTGCGGCGCCTCGCGCCGATCAGACCTTCTCGGTGCGAGAAGATGCCGCATCGGGCACCGTGCTGGGACGCATAGAGACCGATGTCGAGCAGTTCTTCGGCATCGGCAAGACATCCGAATTTTATCGGCTCGTGCTCGCCGGCGCGGTTCCGGGCGATCCCTTCAGCATCACGGATGAAGGAGATCTGGTGCTGAGCAACCCCGCCGGGCTCGACCACGAGATGGCGGCCACCCTGATCGTGCCGGTATACGCGCAGTACGGGCAGGCCCTGGGCGTGACCGTGGACCTCGCCGTGCAGGTGATGGACGTCAATGACAACTCGCCGGAATGGATCGGCGAAGGCAGCGCACTCCCGGACGCTGCGACGAAAACCCCATATCGCGTCGCGCTCGGCGCCAGCTTCCGCGACGCCGACGGCACGCCGCTGACTTATACGGCGAGCGATTTGCCGGCCGGCCTCGCACTGGACGCGATGACCGGCGACCTGCACGGCACGCCGACACTGGCGGGCGATTTCAGCGTCACGATCAAGGCCGACGACGGCGAGCGCAGTGCCGAGAAGGTGCTGGCGCTGAAAGTGCGCGGGACCGATGTCGTGCACAAGGACGGCGGCGGCGCCTGGTCGCCGGCGGCCGGTCTGCTGCTGGTCGTGATGGCGGGCCTGCGCGCGACACTACGCCGGCGCACGAAGCGCGCGGGCTTGGTGCTCGGCCTGCTGTCGGCGGGCATCCTGTCGGCGGCGGGCGCACTGCCGGCGCACGCCGCCGAAGAGCCGAGCCGGCCGCAGCCGCGCAGCAGCACGGCGACGGCGCTCAAGGGCGGGGCCGCGGCCGCGCACCTGCGCGACGAGCACGGCCGCGCGCTGTACTTCGTGCACCTGAAGGATGAACCGCTGGCCCGTTACGACGGGCGTCTCAAGAATCTGGCGGCGACCAGCCTCGCCGCCAGCGCCGGCCGCAACGCGACGAAGCGCGGCGTGCTGGACGTCAAGAGCGCGCGCAGCATCGCCTATCTCGACTACCTGCAAGCCCGCCAGGCCAGCGCGCTCAGCGGCATACAGCGCAAGATCGGTCGCGCCGCGGCGCCGCGCCAGCAGTTCCGTATCGCGCTCAACGCTCTGACGCTGTATCTGAGCGAGGCCGAGGCACAGTCGCTGCGCGGCCTGGCAGCGGTGCGCACGGTCGAACGTGCCGAGCCACGCTACCTGCAGACCGATCGGGGCCCGCAGTGGATAGGAGCCCGCAACGTCTGGGCCGGCGTGCCGGCTGCATTGCCGACGCAGGGCGAAGGCATCATCGTCGGCGTGATCGACACCGGCATCCGGCCGGAAGCGCCGTCGTTCGCAGCCGTCGGCGGCGACGGCTACCAGCACCGCAATCCGCTCGGCGACGGCGTCTACCTCGGCGACTGCGTGCCACGCCCTGATCTATGCAATGACAAGCTGATCGGGATCGTGAGCTACGAGGAAATCACGTCGAGCTACGCCCATCTGCGCGAACCCAACGGCATCGATTACAACGGTCATGGCACGCACACCGCTTCGACCGTTGCCGGAAACGTCCTCAGCGAGGTGCCGATCTACAACGCGCTCGGCCAGCTCGCGCAGCAGTCCTTTCCCCAGATCAGCGGCGTTGCACCGCATGCCAATATCGTCTCCTATCAAGTCTGCTTTCCGGGCGACGGCGATCCCTGCGTGCCGGATATGACGGTGCTCGCCGTCGAGCACGCGATCGAGCACGGCGTGCGCGTACTGAACTACTCGATTGGCGGGCCCATCAGAAGTCCCTGGGAATCTGCCGACGGCCTAGCCTTCCTTTCCGCACGCGAAGCCGGCATCCACGTGGCCGTCTCGGCTGGCAACAATGGGCCGGACGCCAGCACGATCAGCTCTCCGGGCAATGCCCCGTGGGTAACGACGGTCGCTGCGAGCACGCATGACCGCGCGTACACGTCGAAGACGATCGGCGACTTCAGCGGCGGCGTGCCGCCATCGACGATCACCGGCCGCGGCGTCACCGGCGGCTATACCGGCGGCGTCGTTGATGCCGCCCGCTACGGCGATGCGCTGTGCCAGGCACCGTTCTCGGCCGGAACCTTCGCGGGGCAGATCGTGATCTGCTCGCGCGGGCAGAACGCACGGGTCGAGAAAGGCGCAAACGTGCTCGCTGGTGGCGCCGGCGGCATGATCCTCGCCAATGTCGATTCTGCTGCCGATGACGTCATCGAGGATTTCCACGTCCTGCCGGCGATCCACGTCGACTTCGCGTCGGGCACCGCGCTGCGCAACTGGCTCGCCAGCGACAGCGGCGCACCGCACTTGGCGACGATCAGCGCCAGCGCGCCGGCCCCCGACCCGTCGGCCGCCGACATCGTCGCCGATTTCAGCTCGCGAGGTCCTGCGCTGCCGTACAAGGACTGGACCAAGCCGGATATCGCCGCCCCTGGCGTGAACATCTATGCGGCCTTCAGCCCCGATCTTCTGTGGCCGGCCGAAGGCGTGTATCCGGCACCGTACGGCTTCCTCAGCGGCACTTCGATGGCGAGCCCGCATGTGGCCGGCACGCTGGCGCTGCTCGCCGCCGCGCATCCGGACTGGACGCCGGCCGAAGCGCAGTCGGCGCTGGTCGCGACCGCGAAGGCCGACATGCGCACCGAATCGGGCGAAGCCGCCGGCGTGTTCGAGGTCGGCACGGGCCGCGTCCGCGCCGAGGCCGCCCTGCAGGCCGGTCTGCTGCTCCACGAGGACGCGACCCGCTATCAGGCAGCCGATCCGCAATCCGGCGGCTCGCCCGGGACGCTGAACCTGCCCTCGTTGGTCGCCGGCTCGTGTGTGCTGCAATGCCGCTGGATACGTACGGTTCGCGCGGCACGCGCCGGCACCTACACGGCCAGCACCAGCACCGATGTACCGAACACCGGCATTGCGGTGGAACCCGCGAGCTTCACTCTGGCCGCCGGGCAGACGCAGGCCTTGACCGTCACGCTCGCCGCCAGCGGATCGGCCAGCGCAGGCAGCGTCGGCGGCAGCGTTGAATTGCGCTCGGACGACGCGACGCAGCCGACGCTGCGCTTCCCCGTCCGCGCCGAGCTGCGCACGAGCGATGTGCCGGCGTACACGCGCATCACCGCCACCGGCAAGCAAGGCACGCAGCGCATCGAAGGACTGCAGTCCACCGGCGGCGCCGTGCAGTACGGTCTGTGGGGCTGGAGCATCGCGCAGCGCTATCCGGCGACCTTGTTCCCCGATCCGACGCCGGACGATTTCGTGCCGGATCATCCGGAAAGCCTGCAGGTCGTGCCGCTCGAGGTCCGCAGCAACACCAAGCTGCTGGTCGTGCGCATCGTCGATGCGACGGCCAATGATCTCGATCTGTTCATAGGTCTCGACGGCAATCTCAATGGCCGGCCGGATGTCGCCGAAAGCGCGTCCTTCTACTGCATGAGCGCCGACGACGACGCCGACGAGGAATGCGTGATCGTCGATCCGCAGCCGGGCAGCTACTGGATCGCCGTGCACAACTACGAGGGCAACGCCGCCGGCGACACGCACGCGCTGGTGGTGGCGCAGGTCAGGAACGGGGTCAACGGCCTGACCATGAGCGGCCCGGCCTCGACCACTTTCGGCGAGCCGTACGCGGTGGACATCGGCTGGAACCTGCCGGCACTGCGCTCCGCAGATACCGCGTTCGCGGTGTTCTCGGCGCGCCCGCTCGACGCCGTCGGTACCGACAACGGCCCGTTCGGCATCGTCGAACTGGCGCGTACCGAGGATGGCGTCACGGTGGACACGGAAACGACCGAGCTGCTGTCCGGCGCTGCGCTGCGCTACACGCTGCAGCTCGCCGGCAGCGCGCAGGCGACGACCGTCGACGTCGAGATCCCGGAGCCGCTCAGCGTCGAATCCGCCGAGGGCGCCAGCGTCGACGGCGCGCGTCTGCGCTGGACGCTGCCCGCCGGCGCATCCGCCACGCAGTACGCGCTGGTGCTGGCGACGTCGGCGGTGCAGCTGACGCAGACCGTGGCGCTGCCCGTCGAGTACCGTCTCGGCGACGGCGAAGCCCGCGTCGCCGACGTCCCTTCCGTGCGCATCGAAGGCTATCCGCAGGCGCGCATCGACGGCGCTGCCAGCCTCGAGCTGCAGGCGCGGCGCGGCGAGACCCTGACGCTGACGACGGCGGGCAGCAGCGGCGCGCTCGACGGCGACACGCTGCAGTTCCGCTGGCAGCAGACCGCCGGCCCGGCCGCGCCGATCGTCAGCGCCCCGGACGGCGGCTACACGCTGGCCATACCCGACGCCGCCGCCGGCCAGACGCTGCGCTACGCGCTCGTCGCCAGCAACGGGCGGCGCGAGTCCGAACCGGCGACGCTGAGCGTCACGGTCGCGGCCAGCGGCGGCGGAGGCGGCGGCGCCATGGACGCTGCCGGCCTGCTCGGCCTGCTGGCGGTCGCGGCGATCTGCCGGCGGCGACGATCCTGAAGCCAGAGGGGCAACAAGGGCCGGCCACCGCTGGCCCTTTTTTGTGGCCGCGTCAGCGCTGGCGAGGAAAGGGATGCGGCGCGTGCGGACGGCGGGCCGCCGCCCGCCGACGAACGGCCTGTCGGAAATTCATCACGGATGCTGCATCGCGGCAGAAACATACGGTACAGTATGGTCCATCGAATTTCGGGCGTTCCCGCGAACGCGCAAACCTTTTCCCTTTCAGATCCGGAGCTTTTCGATGCCGCAATACACGCCCCCGCTGCGCGACATGCAGTTCGTCCTCCACGAGATGCTCAATGTCGAGCAGGCCTTCAAGGAAATGCCGCCGCACGCCGACCTCGACGCCGACACCGTCAACTCGGTGATCGAGGAAGCCGGCAAGTTCGCCGCCAACGTCATCTTCCCGCTCAACCAGTCCGGCGACGAAGAGGGCTGCACCTACGTCGGCGACGGCGTCGTCAAGGCGCCGAAGGGCTTCAAGGAAGCCTATGCGCAGTACTGCGAGGCCGGCTGGCCGTCGCTGTCCTGCGACCCGGACTTCGGCGGCCAGGGCCTGCCGGAGCTGGTCAACAACGTGCTGTATGAAATGCTGAACTCGGCGAATCAGGCCTGGACCATGTACCCGGGCCTGTCGCACGGCGCCTACGCGGCGCTGATCGCGCGCGGCAGCGCCGAACTCAAGCAGACCTATCTGCCGAAGATCGTCTCCGGCGAGTGGACCGGCACGATGTGCCTGACCGAGCCGCATGCCGGCACCGACCTCGGCATCATCCGCACCAAGGCCGAGCCGAACGCCGACGGCACCTACGCGATCTCCGGCACCAAGATCTTCATCTCGGCCGGCGAGCACGATCTGTCCGCCAACATCATCCACCTCGTGCTCGCGCGCCTGCCGGACGCGCCGGCCGGCACCAAGGGCATCTCGCTGTTCATCGTGCCCAAGTTCATCCCGAACGCCGACGGCACGCCGGGCGAGCGCAATACCGTCAAGTGCGCGTCGATCGAGCACAAGATGGGCATCCACGGCAACGCCACCAGCGTCATCAATCTCGACGGCGCGAAGGGCTGGCTGGTCGGCGAGCCGCACAAGGGCATGAGCGCGATGTTCATCATGATGAACGGCGCGCGCCTCGGCGTCGGCATGCAGTCGCTGGGCCTCGGCGAAGTCGCCTACCAGAACTCGCTGGCCTATGCCCGCGAACGTCTGCAGTCGCGCGCGCTGACCGGTCCGAAGCTGAAGGACAAGCCGGCCGACCCGATCATCGTGCACCCGGACGTGCGCCGCATGCTGCTGACGCAGAAGGCGTACAACGAAGCCGGCCGCTTCCTGACCTACTGGGTCGGTCTGATGATCGATCAGTCGCACAAGCACACGGACGAGAAGGTCCGCGAGGACGCCGATGAGCTGGTCGCGCTGCTGACGCCGATCGTCAAGGCCTTCATCACCGACAACGCCTTCGAGAGCACCAATCTCGGCATGCAGGTGTTCGGCGGCCACGGCTTCATCAAGGAGACCGGCGTCGAGCAGTACGTGCGCGACGCGCGCATCAACCTGATCTACGAAGGCACCAACACCATCCAGTCGCTCGACCTGATCAGCCGCAAGGTGCTGCTCGACGGCGGCAAGAAGCTGATGAAGTTCGGCAAGCTGGTGCAGGATTTCATCAAGGCCCAGGCCGGCACGCCGGAGATGAAGGAATTCATCGAGCCGCTGATGGACATCGGCGACAAGGTGACGAAGCTGACCGCCGAACTCGGCCAGAAGGCGATGAAGAACCCGGACGAGCTCGGCGCCGCCGCGGTGCCGTACCTGCGCGTCGTCGGCCACCTCGTCTACTCGTATCTGTGGGCGCGCATGGCCGCCGTCGCGCTGGCCAAGCCCGAGGACGACTTCTACAAGGCCAAGCTGGCGACCGCGCGCTTCTACTTCGCCAAGCTGCTGCCGGAGACGGCGTACCAGATCCGTTCGGCGCGCGCCGGCAGCGACACGCTGATGGCGCTCGACGCGGCGCTGTTCTGAAATCTCGCTGCAGCAACGCAAAAAGGGCCGGCATTCGCCGGCCCTTTTTCGTTGGCGCCGTCCTTCAGAACTCGCCGATCACGCGTATGCCGTAGCTGTCGGCCTTGTAGGAATCGCCGAACTCGTCTTTGTAGTCCATGCCGGTGTAGCTGGCGACGATCCAGCGCCAGCCGACTTCGAGCGTATAGCCGTAGGCATCGTCGAAATCGACGTCGGGCGCGATGTGATCGCCGTGGAACTTGATGGCCGTGTGCCAGACGCCGCCGGCACCGAGCCGCACGCCGTTATCGAAGTGGTAGCTGCCGATCAGCTCGATCGGCACGCGCGACAGATAGATGTCGGCGTTCGAAGCCTTGGTCGTGACGTACTTGTAGCCGACCGTGGCGCGCGCCGACCATTGTGGCGCCGGCCGCACATAGAAGCCGAGCGCCGCGCTGAGGCCCTCGCCGGCATCGACGCTCTGCTCGCTGTTGTCGTCGAAGTAGATGCGCGCGACCTCGTCGCCACCGAATTCGACGGCGCCCTGGACGGCGAAGCCGAAGTGGACCGGATAGTACGCCGGCGCCTGCTGCGCCCGGGCCGGCGTCGCGGCGGCAAGCGCCAGCACCCCTGCCAGTGCCGCGAAATGATGATGTTTCATGGAATCTCCCTGTCGTGGATGCGCGCCCCCGAGCGCCCGGCGACGATAGCAGCGCGCGCGGCGGGCGGGCGACGCCGGCGCACGCGCCAGCGTGACGCTCAGCCCAGAACGAAACGCCAGGCGATGCAGACCAGTACGCCCAGCGTCAGGACGATGCGCAGACGAAAATAGCTGCTCATCGGATCGAGCTCGCGCTCGCGCCACAGTTCGGCGAGCCCCAGCAGCACAAAGACGCCGGCGAGCGCCGGCAGCGCCTCGCGGAACGGCAGCAGCGACGCGCCCCAGGCCAGCAGCATCAGGCCCGCCGACAACACCATGCCGAACAGGCCGGCCGGGTTCTCGGCGACGACCAGCGCCAGACCCCAGAAGCTGCCGGCCATGAAGGCCGCGATCATCGCCGCGTACAGCAGCCACGCGCGATCGAGCCAGTCCGGCGCCGTCTGCGGCGCCACGCTCAACCACAATGGACCGGCGACGAACGGCAGAAGGCCCGCGTAGCCGAGGGCGAACAACAGGCGTGGCAGATTCATCGCGGGGCACCGGGCCGAAATCCTGCGGCAGCCTAGCGCGGCCGCGTGCCGATCAAAAGGGCGCCCGACGCAGGCCGGCACCGACGGGACGGCGCGGCCGCCCCGAGAGCACGCTGCCGCCGCTCGCATCGGCCGGCCGCCGGCCGCGAACGGCGCGCCGGATCGTCATCGCCGCCCGCTAGCGGGCGGCGCGGCGCGGCGGTTCGGCCGCCGGCTCGCCCTGGCGCCCGAGCTCGCCGAGCAGCGTGCTCAGATCCTCCGCATGCTCTTCCTCCTTGGCGAGGATCGCCTCCATCAGGCGCCGCGTCGTCGGATCGCGATCGCCGAGGTACTGGACGATCTCGCGATAGCTGTCGATCGCGATGCGCTCGGCAACCAGATCCTCCTCGAGCATCTGCACGATGTCCTCGCCTTCCACGTACTCGGAGTGGCTGCGGCCGAGCAGGCCGTCCGGCGAGAGATTCGGCCTGCCGCCGAGTTGCGTGATGCGCTCGGCGAGCTGGTCGGCGTGCTGCTGCTCCTCCTCGGCGTGTTCGAGGAATTCGGCGGCGACGCTCTTGGCATGGATGCCCGAGGCAGCGTGATGGTGGTCGCGATAGCGCAGCGTGCAGACGATTTCCGTGGCCAGCGCTGCGTTGAGCAGCGCGATGACCGCATCGCGGTCGGCGCCGTAGCCCTCGGTCACCGCGCCGCGCCGCAGATGCTCGCGCGCCCGGCGCCGGATCGTCTCGATATCGGTCAGGAACGGTTTGGCTGCCATGGCTGGACTCCTTCGGCAGTGGTCGGTGCGGGCGATCCGCCGCTCCGGTCCACCTTGCCGCGCGGCGCTGAATCGCGCCTGACCGCGCAGTCCGCTCAGGGCGTGGCGAAACGGCGCAGCTTGTCGGGGTTGTGGATCACGTAGATGCCGCAAATGCGCAGCGCCGCATCGAGCTCGATCGCCATGGTCTGGATCGGCGTGCCGTCGGCGGTGCGCAGCAGCAATCCGGGCAGGCCGTTGATCCGCAAGGCTTCGACGCGCGTATCGGCGGGCAGCGGATGCTTGCGCAGCATGCCGGCGAAGACGCGCGCGATGCGCTCGCGACCGTCGATCGGAATGCCGATCGCGGCCACGCGCCGGCCGCCGTCGGAGATCAGCTGCGCGTCCTCGGCGAGCAGGGCCTTGAGCTGGTCGAGATCGCCGTCGCGGCTCGCGGCGAGGAAGGCCAGCGCCAGGCGCTCGCCCTGCGCCGGCGTCGCGGCATAGCGCGGACGCGCCCCGCGCAGATTGTCGCGCGCCCGCGACGCGAGCTGGCGGCAGGCCGCCGGACTGCGCTGCAGGGTCGTGGCCACTTCGGCGAAGTCCACCTCGAAGACGTCGTGCAGCAGGAAGGCGGCACGTTCGAGCGGCGACAGTCTTTCGAGCGCGAGCAGGAACGCGTACGACAGATCGCTGGCCAGCTCGCTCGCCGCTTCCGGGCCGGGCACCCGCCAGGCCTCGTCGTCGGTCACCGGTTCCGGCAGCCAGGGTCCGAAGTACTGCTCGCGCCGGACCCGCGCCGACTTCAGCTGATCGAGGCACAGGCGCGTCACGGTGCGCGCCAGAAAGGCCCGCGGCGCCTGCACGGCCGCCGCGTCCGCCGCCTGCCAGCGCAGCCAGGCGTCCTGGACGACATCGTCGGCCTCGGCCTGCGATCCGAGCATGCGATAGGCCAGCCCGCGCAGGAACGACCGCTGCGCTTCGAACGCAGCCGCGGCGCTCATGCCGGCCGTTCCGCCGCCAGCGCCGGCGCGCCGGCCGCCTTCATTGCCGCGATCACCCTCTGCGCTGACTGCATCGCCGCTTCCGGCATTCGTCCCGCCTGAAGACGAGGCAGGCCGCCGCGCTGTGACATGCCGCGGCGCGCTTCAGCCGAAGCGACGGTCGGCGACGAACGGATTGTTGCGGCGCTCTTCGCCGAAGCTCGACAGCGGACCGTGCCCCGGCACGAAGCGGATCTCGTCGCCGAGCGGAAACAGGCGCTCGCGAATCGAGCGCACCAGATCCTCGTGGTTGCCGCGCGGAAAGTCGCTGCGGCCGATGCTGCCGGCGAACAGCACGTCGCCGACGAAGGCGAGCTGCGACGGCGCGTGGTGAAAGACGACGTGACCCGGCGTATGGCCGGGACAATGCAGCACGTCGAGGCGCAGACTGCCGAGTTCGACGGTGTCGCCCTGCGCCAGCCAGCGGTCCGGCGTGAACGGGCGCGCCGGCGGAAAGCCGTAGCGCGCCGCCGCATCCGGCAGCGCGTCGATCCAGAACTGATCGTCGGGGTGCGGTCCTTCGATCGGTACGCCAAGACGTTCGGCGAGATCGGCGACGCCGCTGGCGTGATCGAGATGGCCATGCGTGACGAGCAGCTTGTCGATCGTCACGCCGTGATGGCGCGCGCGTTCGAGCAGGCGCTCGATCTCGCCGCCGGCGTCGATGAAGGCGCCGCGCATCGTCGCCTCGTCCCAGACCAGCGAGCAGTTCTGCTGGAACGGCGTGACCGGAATGATTTCGCAGCGCAGGCTCATGCGCGCCGCGCCTCGGGCCACGCGTCGCTGCCCGGACCGCGGTCGGCTGGGCCGCGGACCTGCAGCGGCGCGGCCATGTGCAGCTTGCGCGCCGGATAAGCGAGGCCGATGCCTTCCTGATCGAGGCGACGCACGATCGCCAGATTGATGCTTTGCTGCGTATCCATATATTGGTTGTAGTCCGGGTCCAGCATCCAGTAGACGACTTCGAAGTTGTACGACCACTCGCCGATGCTGGCGAAGTGGGCGCGGTCGAAACGCACCTGCGGCTGCGCGCTGACGATCTCGCGCAACAGCGCGGCGACCCGCTCCAGCTTGTCCGCCGGGGTTTCGAACAGCAGACCGAACTGGAAGACGACGCGGCGTTCGCGCATGCGCTTGTAGTTGCGCAGGCGCGCCTTCAGCAGATCGCTGTTCGAGAACACCAACTGCTCCCCACCGAGACTGCGGATACGCGTGGTCTTCAGGCCGACGTGCTCGACCGTGCCCATGTACTCGTCGACGATGATGAAGTCGCCGATCACGAACGGCTTGTCGATCACGATCGACAGCGACGCGAACAGGTCGCCGAGAATGTTCTGCACGGCGAGCGCGACGGCGACGCCGCCGACGCCCAGGCCAGCGATCATCGCCGTGACGTCGATGCCGAGATTGTCGAGCGCGACCAGCAGCAGGATCGCCCACAGCGCCGTCTTGGCGACGAAGGTCAGCGCCGCGAGGCTGGTCGCCGCGCCGGAGCCCTCTTGCGCGGCGCGCGCCCGCGAACGCTCGACCCAGAAATCGATCCCCGCCGCCAGCCAGAGGCCGAACTGCCAGATCATTGCCAGGATCGCGGCCCCGCGCAGCAGCGCGTCGATGCGCTCGGGCAAGGTCAGCGATTGCGCGGCGACCCAGAGCGCCGGCAGCCAGACCAGCCACAGCCGGGTGCGCCGTGTGACCGCGATCAGCGAGTCGTCGACGCGGGTCGAGGTCAGCGCCGCGTAGCGCGACAGGCGCCGCACGATGAACTGGCGCAGCGCCCAGACGACGAAGACGGTCAGAACCGCGGCAGCCGACGCGAACAGCCAGCTGGCGAGCGGATTGCCGAAAATCATGTGCTGGAGCATCGCGGGCGTCGTCCTGTCGATGGCAACGGGACGTCCAATAGTAATGATATCGGCGCGTGTGTCGACATTTTCCGACAGCGCCTCCGACCGCGAAGCCGTTACGCTTCTCCGCAAAGCTTTAAGAAATACGACCGGCCGCCGGTATGCGGGACGGATGGGTGGTTGGTGCTGCTTAAGGGGAGTTGGATGTCTTCTGCGAAATTGCTGCGCGCGCTCGGTGCTGCGCTCCTGGTGGTGCTCGGGGCCTCGGCCTGCGGCGGCGGTGGCGGCGGATCGGGCGGCGGCAGCGTCGTCGATACCAAGCTCGCCTGCACCGAGCAGTTCAACCCCGACAAGGCCGCTGCCGGCGAAGACTGCAAGCCGACCTACGGCGCCTTTTGCCCGGATACGGGCTCCGGTTCGCCGATCTTCAACGACAGCGAAGTCACTGCCTGCGACGGCGTGACGGTCAGCAGCGGCACGGTCGAGGCCAACGGTCTTGCCTCTGATTACGTCGTGCTCAAGCCCGCCAACGGCAGCGGCGACAAGGCGCTTTACATCGGCCTGCACTGGGCGCTCGCCAACGGCGACACCATGGCCAACCGCATGCGCATGGCCGAGCTCGCCAAGAGCCGCAACGTCACCGTGGTGCTGCCGACGGCGCCGGGCTCGTTGCTGAATCGTACCTGGGGCCGCTCGGCCGGCATCCCGCCGGCGGCCAACCGCGCCGATCGCGTCGCCCTGATCGACGCGCTGATCGCGCAGACCAAGCCGCTGGTGTCGGGCTCGACGCCGGTGCTGATCGCCGGCGTCTCCGGCGGCGCGGTACTGAGCTTCGAGTACGCCTGCGATCGCGCCGAGAACATCTCCGGCGCGATCGTCGTCGCCGGCGAGATTCCGCCGGACGATCTGAGCAACTGCGCGATGGCCCGCGGCGTCGCCACCGTCCAGGTGCACGGCACGTCCGATCTGATCGGTCCTTACGACGGCAACCTGCTGTACGCCTCGGTGCCGGACACCTTCGCGGCGCTGCAGACGCAGAACGGCTGCGACAGCACCGCGATCAAGACCGCGTCGCTGCCGACCGTCGACGGCGAGCTGCCGACCGGCTACGAGCTGCAATGGGTCACCGCCTGCAGCACCGGCAAGGGCAGCGCGCTGCTGACCGTCGACGGCGGCGGCCACAACTGGCCGGGCTATCAGGGACCGCTCGACCAGCTGCCGATCAGCCTGTTCGGCGCCAAGGCCAGCGGCTTCGACACCACGCTGCAGGGCTACGACCTGGTGCGCTATCTCGGCGACTGATCGCGCCGACCCCGAATGGAGCAAAGGCCGCGGCATTGCCGCGGCCTTTTGCGTTGCGGAGCCCGCGCGTTGGACGCCCGGGCTCAGGCCTGCGGGAACGTGCCGTCGACATAGAACCAGCGACCTTCGCGCCGCACGAAGCGGCTGATCTCGTGCAGGCGCTGCGCGCTGGCGCCGCCGCTGCGGCTGCGCGCGACGAATTCGACGAGCGCTTCGTCGCCGTCAGCCTCGTGGCGCACGATCTTCAGCCCGAGCCAGCGGGTCGCCGGATCAAGAGTCAGCTCGGCAGCCGACGGCCGCGTCGCCGCATCCCAGCTGGCCAGCAGGTAGTCGACACGTCCGAGCACATACGCGCTGTAGCGCGAGCGCATCAGCGCCTCGGCATGCGCGGCCGGCACACCGGCATGCAGCGGCGCGCAGCAGCGCGCGTACGGCAGTCCGGAGCCGCAAGGGCAGGCTTCGTCCGCAAGGGATCGGCTGGATTTCGTCATCGTGTTCTCGCGCTGCACCGTCGCTGGCGCCCGTCATGCCAGAAGACCACCGGCATGTGCCGCCGGGCGCGCCAGCCTAGGGCAGCCCCGCGCACCGGACAAGCAACGTTCCCGCCCGATAGCACCGTGCGTCGCGCCGCTGCAGGCCCGCCCGCAGCCGCCCGCCGTTCCGGACACAGTGCAACGGCCGCACCGTCAAGGACAACCGCGCGAAGCCGGCCTGCCCGACCGCAAGCGCGACGAAAACCGCCGAGACGCGCTCAGCCCTTCTGCGCCGTCACCGTCAGCGTCGGCACCAGAAAGAGGAAGTTCGGGCCGCTGACGCGCACCTGTGCATAGCCGCGCTCGCGCAGCCAGGCGGCATACGCGTGGCCGTGGCGGATGTCGATCAGCGCGACGCGACCGCCGGGCTTGAGCACGCGGTCGATCTCGCGCAGTGCCTGCACGCGTTCGTCGGCGCCGGCGAGATGGTGCAGTGCCCAGCTCGACACGACGGCGTCGAAGCCGGCGGCGTCGAACGGCAGCCGGCGCATGTCGGCGGTGCGCACCTCGGCGCGCGCCGCGACGCCTTCGATGCGCAGATTGCGGCGCGCCGCGTCCGGGCCGTTGCGCACCTGATCCTGGCTGCGCCAGACGTCGACGCCGATGACCTGTCCGTTCGGCACGCGTTGCGCCACGCCGGCCGTCATCAAGCCACGTCCGCAGCCGACATCGAGCACGCGCTCGTCGCCGCGCCAGGGCAGCGCATCGAGCACCCGGTCGCGCAAGCGCAGCTTGCCGACGCGGCTGCCCCACAGCATCAGACAGGCGGTCGCGACGAAGCCATAGCCCATCCAGCCGAGCGACCGAGCGGTTCCCTGCAGGATCTGCGCGTACGACACCGGCACCATCGCCAGCAGTGAAGGCGCGGCGAACTGCAGCACGATGGCGACCGAGCCGACCGTGAGAAAGCGCCGCACCACGTCGGGCGCATCGACGCCGTAATCGGGGCGCTCGCCCCGCTCCTGCGATTTTCGTTCGCTCACTTCTGTCCCGGCCCGCTGCAATCGGCCCAGCATACGGGCAAACCGGCAGGCAAAAAAAATCCCGGCTGACATCCAGCCGGGATCTTGCCTTCCTGCCGCGCTGCCTCAGAAGTTGTACTTCACGCCGAACGTGAAGAAACGACCGACCGCACCCGACTGGTGGAACGCCGGGTTGTAGTTGAGGCCACCGTAGGTGTACGGATCGAACGGCGCCATGCGGTTGAACAGGTTCTGGACCGAGCCGCTCAGGATCCAGTTGCTGCCGACCTCGACCTTGGCGAACCAGTCCACCGTCGTGAACGACGACAGCGAGCACCCCGAGCGCGGCGTGCCGTCCGGGTTGTAGACGCCGCACACCGGACCGTTCGGATCGGCGACGTAAGCGCCCTCGCCGGTGGACGTCGTCACCGTGCCGTCGCCGATGTCGTACAGCTCCTCGCCCTTGTGGTCGATCATGTCCATCGCGCCGACGTAGCTGACCAGCAGCGAGGTCGACCACCAGCTGCGGTCGAGACCGAGCTCGAACGTGGCGCGGTCCTGCGGCGTGCCGGCGGCGGCACTGAGCACGTACGGCCCGTGCGTGCCGGCATACTCGCGCGTCTCATCGCCGACCTTGCGCTCGAAGTTGAGGACGTGCGTCCAGGTCAGCGAAGCCGTGATCGTGCCGATGCCGTCCAGCTTCATGCGGTGCCGCAGGTCGAGGTCGAGACCGTCGGTCGTGGTCGAGTTGGCGTTGACGTAGGGCGCCGAGATCGAGCCGATGCGGCCCAGCTCGTTGTAGTAGACCATCGAGTTCGGCAAGGCGCCGGGGATGGCGCTGTCCGGCTCGCCGTTCGGATCGATCCCGTCGAGCACCAGCGCCTGATCGGCCGCGATGATCTCGTCGCGCCGCTTGATCTTGTAGTAATCGAGCGAGGCGCTCAGACCCGAGAGCGGCTCGACCACCAGGCCCAGGGTATAGCTCTTGGCCTTCTCCGGCTTGATGTCCGGATTGCCGATCGTGAGGATGCCGATGCCCGTGTATCCGAACGTCGCGCTGTCGCCGCTCTCGGCCGGACCGGGGGCGCGGAACGCCTCGGCATAGGAGCCGCGCAGGGCCAGCTGGTCGATGGGCTTGAACTTCACGCCGAACTTCGGCGTCGTCGAGCTGCCGACATCGCTGTAGTGGTCGTAACGCACGGCGGCGTTCAGCTCGAGCACCTTCAGCACCGGCGCGTTGATCTCGGCGTAGCCGGCGTAGACGTCGCGGTCGGCCTTGAACGCCGAGTAGCCGAGGCCGATCACGTCGGCGATGTCCGTGTAGGGACTCGGCGGCGTATCGGTCTTTTCCTTGCGCCACTCGGCACCGAAGGCCACGCCGAAGGGACCGCCCGGCAGATCGAACAGGCTGCCCGAGATCTTCGCATCGGCGAACGTAATCGAGGTCTTGGCGTCGCGAACGAGCTTCGGCGAGATTTCGTCGCGCAGCGACTGCGGCACGGCGGCGGGGTTATTGATCCGGTACGTGCCGTTGTTCAGCGCCTCCTGCAGCTTCGAGAAGCGGACATATCCCGTCGCCTCGGTCGTCAGCTTGTTCTCGATGTAGCCGAGGCCGGAATCCCAGTTCCACATGCCGACGTCGCCGCTGAGCCCCGCCAGCACGCGGATCACGTCGCTTTCGGACGTACCGTCACGTCCGCCGAGCTCCCGCGTCATGTAGTACAGCTGGCGATCGCCTTCCTCCGGATTGTCCGGATGCCCCGCCGGCAGGACGATCCGATGCCGCACCGGCGTGCCGGGGTTGCTCGGATCGAACACGCCGCTGTCGCGCACGCCGCTCGGCGTGCCGCGCGCCTCCGTCTTCGAGTAGAAATAGCCGGCCTCCGCATAGGCCTGCAGCATCTCGGCGATACGGAAGGCCCCACGCGTATAGAGGTTGAAACGATCCTGCTGCGGCTGGATCTCGTAGTAGTCGATCGGATCGAACACGCACATGCCGGTGACGCCCGAAATCTCGGGGCAGTCGGTCAGGTTGATGCGATGACTCTGATTGGGATCGCCGATCGGGCGGATCGAGCCCCAGGGCGTCTGCGCATTGAACGCCGGGCCGGTTACATCCCCCGTCTCTTCGTCGTAGAACATGCCGGAGCCCGCCGCCGCCGCGCCGACCCGGTTGTCGTACCAGCCGTACGAGGTCAGATCGTTGGTGCCGAGATAGCCCGGCCGCGTGTTCTGCTTGATGGCCTGCTGCGTCGAGCCTTCCGCCGTCACGAAGACGTTGTAGCCGTCGGCGGCGATATCGCCGATGCCGTAGCTGGCGTTGAGGCGCTTGATGTCGCCATCGTCCATGTACGACGTGCCGAAGTTGGCGCCGAAGCTGGCGCCCTGATAGTTGCGGCGCAGGATGATGTTGACCACGCCGCCGACGGCGTCAGAGCCGTAAATCGCCGAGGCGCCGTCCTTGAGGACCTCCACCCGCTCGACCGCTTCGAGCGGGATCGAGTTGAGATCGACGAAGCTGCGCTGACCGTCGTCGGCGAGGCCGTATGGCGCCATGCGCCGGCCGTTGACCAGGACCAGCGTCGAGCTCAGACCGAGACCGCGCAGCGACACGCCGGCCGAACCGGAGGCGAAGCCGTTCGAGAAAGACGTCGGCAGCGAGCCCTGGTTGTCGGCGGACACGCTGCGCAGGATTTCGGCGATGTTCTGCTTGCCGGTGCGCTCGATGTCCTCGCGCGACAGAATCTGCACCGGCGAGGCGGTTTCCTTGTCGGTGCGGCGGATGTTCGAGCCGGTGACGACGATCGTCTCGATCTCGTCGGCAGGCGCCGCAGCCGGGGCGTCGCTCCCAGTGCCCTGCGCGGCGGCCGCGAACGCGACGGCGCTGAGGCCGGTGCCGACGAGGCTGCCGAGGGCCAGCCGCCACGCCAGCGCCGAGCGACGCACGGCACGCACTGCGTGTAAAGAATCCGTCATTGATGTCTCCCAAATGAACTGCATGATTGAGTGCAGGAGCCGGACGGCTTCCAACACGAGCGGTATCCCGGGCCGGTGCCCCCCACCGGCCCGTTCTTTGTGCTCCGCTGCGCTCAGGCGACGGCGCGGACGGGATACGCCGCCGCGCGATAGGCCGGCAGCCGCATATCCGGATTGCCGTAAAGGCGCGCATCGATCAGCGCCCGCAGGGCGCGCACTTCCTGCTCGAGCGCGGCCAGACGCTGCTCGCCGGCCGACTCGCTGCCGTACTTGGCGCGCCAGTAGTAATAGGCCTGCCGGGAGATGCGGTGTTTTGCGCAGAGGCTCACGACCGACGGCGATTCGCCGCTGTCATACTCGCGCAGGATGGCGAGGATTTCCGCCTTCGAATATCGACATTTCATGGGCAATTCCTGGTCGGGAAGAAAGGTGTGAGCGGCACGCTACGGCGCCCGCCCGCCAGCGTCCTTAGGCGTGCCTGAGGCTTTTTTGAGGTTTTCTTGAGGCGGAAAATCTCCCGTCATATCAAGAATCTGTGAGAACGGTGGGGCGGCTCGTGGCGATCGTGCGCAGCGGAGGAGCGAATGAACGCAGCGGTTCCTGAGGCGAATCTGCAGCCGGCGCGCTGGCGTTTCGGCGACGCCGAGCTGGACGAGTTCCGGCTCGAGGTCGTCCGCGGCGGCAACATCGTCGCCGTCGAGCCGAAGTCGCTGGAGCTGCTGCGCCTGTTCGTCCGCCATCCCGGCGAAGTCCTGACCAAGGACGAACTGATGGAGGCCGTCTGGCCGGGCCGCGTGCTCAGCGAATCGGTGCTCGCCCGCGCGATCTCGCTGCTGCGGCGCGCGATCGGCGACGGCGGCCAGAGCGTCATTCGCACGGTGCACGGCTACGGCTACCGCTTCGATGTCGCCGTCGAGCGCCTGACGCCGGTCCGGACCCAGTCGCCCGCCGTGCTGGCCCTGCAGCCGGGCGGGCAACCGCCGCTGCGCCCGAACTGGAAGCTCGTCGAACGCCTCGGCGAGGGCCGCAACGAAACCTGGCTGGTCGAGCACGACAAGACTCATGAGCGCCGCGTCATCAAGTTCGCCGGCGACGGCGCCGGCCTGTCGACGCTCAAGCGCGAGATCACCCTGCAGCGCCTGCTGACCGAGAGCCTCGGCGCGCGCGCCGCGCTCGTGCCGCTGCTCGACTGGAACCTGCAGCAGGCGCCCTACTTCATCGAAACCGAATGGTGTCCGGCCGGCAGCCTCGAAGCCTGGCTCGGCGCGCACCCCGGCATCGGCCTGGAGATCCGCCTCGAACTCGTCGCCCAGGCCGCCGAGGCGCTGGCCGCCGCGCACGCCGTCGGCGTGCTGCACAAGGACGTCAAGCCCGCCAACCTGCTGATCGTCGAGACCGCTGGCCGGCCGGCGATCCGGCTCGCCGACTTCGGCTCGGGCGCGCTCATCGACGACACCCGCCTGCAGGCGCTGGCGATCACCCGCCTCGGCCTGACCCGCGACCTTCGCGGCGGCG
The DNA here is from genome assembly GCF_000382285.1 of Solimonas variicoloris DSM 15731. Lineage (GTDB taxonomy): Bacteria > Pseudomonadota > Gammaproteobacteria > Nevskiales > Nevskiaceae > Solimonas > Solimonas variicoloris. The sequence goes on from NZ_KB907941.1 coordinate 51,307, forward strand.
ATCCCTCCGGCTCGCTGATGTACCTGGCGCCCGAGATCATCGCCGGCCAGCCGGCGACGCTGCGCAGCGACGTCTACGCGCTCGGCGTGCTGCTCTACCAGCTGATCGTCGGCGACCTGCGCCGCCCGCTGGCGCCCGGCTGGGAGCGCGACATCGCCGATCCGCTGCTGCGCGAGGATATCGCCGCCGCCGCCGAGCTCGACCCGGCCCGCCGCCTCGCCGACGCCAGCCAGCTCGCCGAGCGCCTGCGCGCGATCGACGGCCGCCGCCTGCAGCGCGAACGCGACCACGCCGAGGCGCAGCGCGCCGCGCGCACGCGCCGGCAGATCGAGCGCTGGCGCGCCCGGCGCGGCTGGGTGTTCGCCGCCTGCGGCGCGCTGGCGCTCGGCATGGCGCTGAGCACCGGCCTCTATGTCGCCGCGCGCCAGGCCCGCGATCAGGCCCGTCAGGCCGAGGCGTCCGCGTCCGCCGTCAACCAGTTCCTGCTCGACGACCTGCTCGCCGCCACCGATCCGCAGCTGTCGGGCCGGCCCGACATCACGGTCCGGGAGCTTCTGTCGGTCGCCGCCGAACGCGTCGGCGCGCGTTTCGCCGCGCAGCCGCTCGCCGAGGCGCGCGTGCGGCGCGCCCTCGGCAGCGCGCTGGACGGCCTCGGCGAGCCGGTCGCCGCCGGCGAGCAATTTCAGGCGGCCCAGGCCCTGGTCGAAGCCCACGCCGCCGAGCAGCCGCGCCTGGCCGCGCAGATCTATCTCGGCCTCGCCAGCCGGCTGCGCGCCGACGAGCAGCTGGCGCCGGCGCAGGCCGCGCTGCACGAGGCGCTGGCACTGGCGCGCTCCAGTCGTTCGCCCGAGCTCGAACTCGAGGCCCGCCTGGAGCTGGCCAAGTTCGGCCCGCCGGCCTCGACGCTCGAAACCGCCCTGAGCGAACTCGAGGCGCTGCGCGACGAAGCCCGCTCCCGGCTCGCCGCCGATCACCCGCTGCAGCTCAAGATCCTGCGTTCGCGGGCCACCACGCTCTGCGACCTCGGGCGCATCGAGGATTGCGAACGCAGCAGCGCGGAGGCGCTCGAGCTCAGCCTGCGCTTCTATCCCGCGACGCATCCCGAAGCCCTCATCTCGCGCTATGTCGCCGGCTCCGCCCTGCTCCTTTCCGGGCGCTACGCCGAAGCGCGCGTCAAGCTCGAATCCCTGCGAACGGACGCGCGCCTGGCGCTCGGGCCGCAGCACCAGATCAGTCTGCTGGTCGCACAGGCGCTCGGCATCGTCATGGACTACCAGAACGACGATGGCGCGGCGCTGGCGCTGATCGAGCAGACCCTCGCCGAACAGATCCGCGTGCTCGGCCCGCGGCACACGGACGTGCAGAGCACGCGCAATGCGCTGGCGAGCCTGTACAGCGATCTGGGCCGCGTCGAGGCCGCTGCCGCCCTGTATCGCGACGTCTACGACGTGCAGATCGCCAAGTTCGGCGCCGGCGACAGCTATTCGATGATCGCGGCGCAGAACTATGGCCGCATGCTGCAGGATCTGAACCGCTGGGACGACGCCCTGGCGGTGCAGCGCAGATTGTATGCGGACGCCCACGGCGCGCTGCCGCCGGACCACTGGCTGAACGCCGTCGCCGAATACTCGCTCGCGCGCACGCTCGGCAAGCTCGGCCAGCACGACGAAGCGGAGCGCCTGTTCGCGACCGCGATCGCGCGCCTGCGGCGCCTGCCGGACGTCGACCCCCGCTATCTGCAGCGTGCGCTGCAGCTGCAGGCCGAATGGCATGCCGGCCGATCCCTTCCTTCGCCCTCTCCAAAAATGACCGCACGGGCATGAGCACACCGAGCCCCGAACCGCATTTGCGTCCCGCGCGCTGGCGCTTCGGCGACACCGAACTCGACGAGTTCCGCCTCGAAATCCTGCATCGTGGCGAGCCGATCAACATCGAGTCGAAGTCGCTGGAACTGCTGCGTCTGTTCGTTCGCCATCCCGGCGAAGTCCTCACCAAGGACGAGCTGATGGAAGCGGTCTGGCCCGGCCGCGTGCTCAGCGAATCGGTGCTGTCGCGGGCGGTGTCGCTGCTGCGGCGCGCGATCGGCGATGCCGGGCAGAACCTGATCCGCACCGTGCATGGCTACGGCTACCGCTTCGACGCCTCGGTCGAGCGCCTGACCCCGGTGCAGACCCAGTCGCCGGCGGCCCTGCACCTGCAGGCCGGCGAACATCCGCCGCTGCGCCCGAACTGGCGCTTGCTGGAACGCCTGGGCCAGGGCCGCAACGAAACCTGGCTGGTCGAGCACGAGAAGACGCGCGAACGGCGGATCTTCAAGTTCGCCGGCGACGGCAGCGCCCTGTCCACGCTCAAGCGCGAAATCACCCTGCAGCGCCTGCTCTCCGAAAGTCTCGGCGAACAGGCCGCGCTGGCGGCGGTCCTCGACTGGAACCTGCAGCAGGCGCCGTACTTCATCGAGACCGCGTGGTATCCGAACGGCAGCCTGGAATCCTGGCTCGGCCAGCATCCGCAGACGCCGCTCGCGCAGCGCATCGAATTCGTCGCGCAGGCCGCGGCCGCGCTCGCCGCCGCGCATCGCGTCGGCATCCTGCACAAGGACGTCAAGCCGGCGAACCTGCTGGTCGCGGACGATCACGAGGGCCTGCGCATCCTGCTCGCCGACTTCGGCAGCGGACGCCTGATCGACGACACGCGCCTCGAAGCGCTGTCGATCACGCGCCTCGGCCTGACGCGCGACATCTCCGAGGACGATTCGTCCGGCTCGCTGCTTTACATCGCGCCCGAGCTGCTCGCCGGCCAGCCGGCGACGCTGAAGTCCGACATCTACGCGCTCGGCGTCCTGCTGTACCAGCTGGTCGTCGGCGATCTGCGCCGCCCGCTGGCGCCGGGCTGGGAACGCGACGTCAGCGACGAGCTGCTGCGCGAGGACATCGCCGCCGCCGCCGATCTCGATCCGGCGCGCCGCCTCGCCGACGCCTCCGAGCTGGAACGGCGTCTGCGCTCGCTCGAGCAGCGCCGGCAGCGGCGTACGCTCGAACGCGAATCCGCCGAGCGCGCCGAGGCGACGCGGCGGCAGATGGAACGCTGGCGCGCGCGGCGCGGCTGGATGATCGCCGCCTACGCCCTGCTGGTCGTCGGCCTGACGGCGAGCAGCACGCTCTACTACCTGGCGCGCAAGGCTCGTGACGCGGCGCGCGACGCCCAGGCGGAGACCGCGGCGATCAACGATTTCCTGCAGCACGATCTGCTCGACTCGGCGGACCCGCGCGCTACCGGGCGCAGCGACATGACCGTGCGCGAAGTCGTCGAAACGGCGGCGCGGCGCATCGGCGAACGTTTTGCCGACCGCCCGCAACTGCAGGCGCGCTTGCGCAGCACGCTCGGCTCGGTGTTCTCGGGCCTGGCGCAGGACGAGGCCGCGATCGAGCAGCTGCAGGCGGCGATCGCCCTGCTGCAGCCCGAGGACCGTTACCCTGAAACGCTGATCGACGCCCGGCTGCTGCTCGCCGACGTATACGCCAATCTCGATCGTTACGAGGAGAGCATTGCCGAGTACGAGGCGGCGCGGCGCCTGGCCGATCGCCACGGCCAGAAAGAACGCGCGCTCGAAACGCAGATCTTCGTCGCCGAGCTGCAGCGCGGCCTCGGCCAAGCCGAGCTCGGCCTGCGCCAGATCGAGGCACTGCGCCCGCAGGTGGCTCGGCTGGATCAGAAGTCCGAACTCGGCGTCCACTACGCGCGGATCCGCGCCAACCTCCTCGAGGAACTCGGCCGTCCGGAAGCCGACGAGGCTTATCAGACGGCGCTGCAGCGTTACGTGAGTGTGCTGGGCGCCGACGCCCCGGCAACGCTGACGCTGCGCGTTTCGGTCGGTGGTCGACTGGCCGGGCAGGGCCGCGACCAGGAGGCCCTAGCGATCCTCGATCCTCTGTATGCCGACATGCAGCGCATCTATGGTCCGACGCATCCGCAGACCCTGGTCACGGCCAATCAGCTCTCGCTCGCCCTTCAGCATCTGGGCCAGGTCGACCGGGCGATCGCGCTGCAGGAGTTCGCGTCGCGCGAGATCGTCGCCCGTTTCGGCGAGCTCGACGCCAGCGGCCTGCAGGTCCGCGCCAATCTGGCGACGCTCTACGCCCAAAAGGGCGAGCATCAGAAGGCCCTGGATCTCTACGGCAAGGTCTACGCGGGACAGGTGCAGGCCCTGGGCGAGGACCGCCGTGAAACGCTGATGACCGCGCACAACATCGCCCGCAGCCTGCAGGATCTCGGACGCTGGCAGGAAGCGCTGGCCTTGCAGCGCAAGACCTCGGCACTCGCGCACCGCGCGCTGACCGATGCGCACTACGTGACCTGGACCATCGACATCTCGCTGGCGCGCACGCTCGGCGCGCTCGGCCAGTACGCCGAGGCGCAGGCCCTGATGGACCGTGCGACGCAGAATCTCGAAAAACTGCTGGGCCGCGAGCACCGCCTCACGCAGCGCGGCTACAGCTACCAGAAGGAGCTGCGCGAGCGGTTGCAAAGCCGCACGGCGCCGCAATGAGCACGGCCGGCCGGCGGGGCGCGGCCGCGAAGCGCCGCTACGCGCGACGCTGCCAGACGAGGCTGCGATTGTTGGCCGGCATCGCCAGGTCGGCGAGTCGTTCGCAGCCGATGCCGCGCGCCAGCGCGTCGACCGCCTCGAGGTCGCGAAGGCCCATCTGCGCGCCGCGGGCCCTGAGCCATTCGTCGAACGCGGCATTGCTGTCGCTGGTGTAGCGCCCGCCCTCGTTGAACGGGCCGTAGACGACCAGACGACCGCCCGGGGCGAGCACGCCGGCGCCGAGACCGGCGAACAGCTGCTCGACTTCGGGCCAGGCCATGATGTGTAGCGTATTGGCGGTGAACACCGCGTCGTACGCCTGCGCCGGCCACGGGTCGCGCCCGATCTGCAGCGCGATCGGCGCCAGCACGTTCGGCAAGGCGGCTTCGTCGAGCCAGGCACGAATGCCCGCGTGCGCCTCGGCGCGCTCGGACGTCTGCCATTGCAGCTGCGGCAAGGCGGCGCCGAAGTGGACGGCGTGCTGCCCGGTGCCGCTGCCGATCTCGAGCACGCGACGGCGATCGGCGAAGTATTCACGCAGCACCGCGAGGATCGGGTCGCGGTTGCGCTCGCACGACGGCGCATGGGGTTTGTCGTTCATGCGCCGAGCTTTGCCGGAGCGGGCGCGCCTGGCAAGCCTTTACGCCGCGTGCGGCAGCCAGGCGGCAATGCGCTCGGCGACCCAGTCGGCGTCGTCGAGCGGCAGGTCGTGACCGGCACTCGGGTGTGCGGCGATCGGGCTGTTCCAGGCTTGTGCGAGTCGCTGCGAACAGCGCGGATCGACGAGCCGGTCGCCGAGGCCGACGAGCACGAACAGCCGCGTCGCCGGGGCGCGACGCGGCGCGCGAAAGCGGATCGCGGCATGCAGCTGGCGCAGCGCGTTGGCGCGCGTGACCGGGCAGGCGAGACGCCAGGCGACCCAGTCGTCGAGTACGCCGCGATGCTCGGCGCTGCGCGTCGTCGTCAGCCGCAGCACGGTCTCCTCGCCGCGACGGGGGTCCGCGCGCAGCAGCATGCCGAGAATGCGCGGATAGGCCGGCGGCCGCAGGCGCTGCCAGAACGGACTGAACGGCCGCAGGCTGGTATTGACGAGCACCGCGGCATCGAGCTCCTGCGGATGCGCCTGCGCCCACGCGGCGGCTACCATCGCGCCGAGCGACATCGCCAGCACGCGATACGGCGGCCGCAGGCCGCGGCGGCGCAACTCGTCCCGGCAGTAGGCGACCATGCCCTCGACGCGGTCCGGGCTGGCCTGCGCGTGCAGCACGCCGTTGCCCGGCAGATCGAGCGCGACGACCGGCGGGTGACCGAGGCGGGCCGCCAGCGTCCGCGGGAAATCGCCCCAGTGCCGGCTGTCGCGAATCAGGCCGCGCAGCAATATCCAGGGGGTGTCGTTCATGCGCGCAGCTTCGCATACCAGCGCGCCAGGGCCTGCGCCTGATGCGCAGCGCGCTCGCCGTCGCGCGGCAGCCAGCGCCGGTAGCCGATCGCCGCGCGCATGAAGAAATCGAGCAGCGCGATGTGGCGGCGCATCACCCGCTGCTGGCGATGCGCGATCAGCGGATTGAAGATGCCGTAGCGCGTGAACAGCTGGCGCGGGTTCTTCTTGACCCACAGCCACGAGCCCATTTCCAGCGTCAGCGGCAGGAAGGTCTGCGCCGGCTCGCGCAGCGCGCGCAGATAGAGGTGATCCCACAGATCGCCGTGCGTCAGGTACTGCAGGCTCTGCGGCTCGAACACGTAGCGATGGTGGGCGTGGCTGCTCGCGAAGATCGCGTTCAGCGCGTGCATCTCGGCCAGATGCGGAATCGGCTGACGGGTGTGCGCATACGGAAACCAGAGGCGATCGTCGACGCCGAAGCCGGAATGGCAGTCGATGGCGATCGCGAACGGCCGACCGAGCAGCTCCTGCTCGACCAGCGCGCACAGCGCCGCGCTTTCGGCTTCCATCGCCGCGCCGCTCGCGCCGCGATACCACGGCAGGCCGGCACTGAGGCGCTGTCCGCCGACCATGAACGGCACTGCCTCAGCCGCATCGACCGGCGCGTTGCGCATCAGGTCAACGCCACGCGGATTGGCGCGCGTGCCCAGCCACAGCCCGCCCGGATTGACGAGCGGCATGAAGACCAGGCGCACGTGTTCGAGCTGCTGATGCAGCGCAGCGTCCCAGGCCAGGCGCGAAACGAGACTGCGCAGATAGGCGATGACGACCTCGGCGCCGATGCGTTCGAGACCATGCACGCCACCGAAGAAGCCGACTGCCGGCAAGGCCGGGTCGGGATTGCCGAGCGTCAGCGCGTGCACCGGCAGGCGGCGCTCGCGGACCTCGATCTCGCAGAGCACGCGCGCCTGCAGCGTCGGCGGCGCCGCGTCGATCAGGCGCTGCAGTTCGGCCAGCTCGGCGGGAAGGGCGGACGTGAGGAGGGGCGGCATCGGCCGACGGATCTTGGCGCGCCGATATGTCATCCCTTTGACACGCGGCGGTCACGGGCGCCGCTGTCACGGGTACGCCATCGTCCCGTCACACGGCCTTGATACGGTCGCCGCCAGATATCCCGATCCCGGCCCGATCCGCGCCGGCAGGAGCCCGCCATGGCCCGTCTCGTCCGCAGAATGATGACCTCGACGCCCGTCACCCTCGGCGGCGCCGCCGTGCTCGGCGCGCTCGAATTCGTCGCCCTGCAGCGCTCGCGCGCGCTGGCCAAGCTGCAGCTGCGCTAGTAGGCCGGTCGCCGCGACCGGCGACCGCGCCTAGGCGCGCGCCGCCGGCACCGCCTCGGCCACGTCGACGATCGCGCGGCGGTTGACGACGCCGGCCGACACATGCCCCGTCGGCCCGGCGACGACGGCGGATTCGCAGTGCGAAACCTGATCGTCGAAAAAGAAATCCGGCTCGAACTCGCGCAGGAACGGCCCTTTCTGCAGTCCGCCGAGGAACATCGCCTCGTCGACCTCGATGCCCCAGTCCATCAGCGTGCGGATCGCACGCTCGTGCGCCGGCGCGCTGCGCGCGGTGACGAGCGCGGTGCGCAGCCGGATCGAGACCTTCTCTCCGGCCGCGCGCTGCAGCCGGTGCAGCGCTTCGAGCAGCGGCTTGAACGGACCCGGCGGCAGCGGCCGCGCCACATGCGCCGTTTCGTGCGCCTGGAAAGCATCGAGGCCGGCCGACTGATAGACCTGTTCGGCCTCGTCGGAGAACAGCACCGCGTCGCCGTCGAAGGCGATCCGCAATTCCTGCGGATGGCGCGCGGCGTCGACCAGCGAGGTCGAGAACACGCGCGCGGCCGGGAACTTCGAATCGAGCGCGCCGTGCACGTCGTCGGGATTGGCCGACAGGAACAGATGCGCGCCGAGCGGCTTCAGATAGCGATACGGCGCCTCGCCCTTGGTGAAGACGCCGCGCTGCAGGTTGAGCCCTTCCGCCTTCGCCGAGTTGAACACGCGCAGGCCGGAGACCGGATCGTTGCGCGACAGGATCACGACCTCGACGCGGTGCTCGCCGTCCTCGTTGAACGCGAGCAGCTTCTTGACCAGCGGAAACGCGACGCCGGGCCTCGCCGGCTGGTCGATGCGCTCCAGCTGCAGGCGCTCGTAGGCGCCGTCGCCCTGCTCGTCGAAGACGCGGTTCTCGGCCTCGAAATCGAACAGTGCGCGCGAGGACAAGGCGACGACCAGCTTGTTGTCGAGGGTGACGCCCATCGGCGGCTCCGGATTTTTCGATGCGCGCATTGTGCGACGAACCGGGCTCAGTTTCTGAGCCCCGCACCGCGTTAGATAGCGACGAACCCGATCCCGAGAGTGCCATGCCCCAGCCGACCCGCATCGCCAGAACGCCCGTCGGCGGCCGCTGCGCCGCGGTGATGGTCCGCCGCTACGGCCAGCGCCGCCGGCCGGCAGCTTCAGGCCAGCAGCATCTTGAGACCGACCACCGTCAGCAGCAGCGAAATCAGGCCGCGGATCAGGCGCTCGGGCGCGCGCGCCGCGGCCAGCGAGCCGAGCGCAATGCCGGGCACCGAGCCGACCAGCAGGGTGCCGAGCAGCGCGAAGTTGACGTTGCCGAGCAGCAGATGCCCGGACCCGGCCAGTAGCGTCAGCGGGATCGCATGCACGATATCGGTGCCGACCAGCGTGCTCGGCTTCATCCGCCGTGGGTACAGGTACAGCAGCAGCACGGCGCCGAGCGCGCCGGCGCCGATCGAGGTGAAGGTGACGAGAAAACCCAGGACCGCGCCGGCGGCCACGGTCGCGCCCGGCTGCATCGCCTTGAACGCGGCGGCGCGCTCGGCGCGCATCCGCTCGCCGATGCGGTGCACCGACTGGCGGAACACCGCGGCGATCGAGGTCAGCACCAGCACGAAGCCGAGCGTCTTCAGCATCAGGCCGTTGTGCGACGGGGCGCTGCCGCTCTGATGCAGCCACAGCAGGGTCAGCAGCGCGGCCGGAATGCTGCCGTAGAACATGCGGCGCAGGACCTGCCAGTCGACCGAGCCGCGCTTGCCGTGCACCCAGCCGCCGACGATCTTGGTGATCGCGGCGAACCACAGATCGGTGCCGACCGCCGTATGCGGCGCGACGCCGAACAGCAGCACCATGATCGGCGTCATCAGCGCGCCGCCGCCGACGCCGGTCAGTCCGACCAGCACCCCGACGCCGAATCCGGCCAGTACGTTAATCCAGTCGAGCACCGCAAGCTCACTATCGCCGCGCCACTGCACGGCGGATCGAGAAGGAGGAATAACTGCGCAAGCGCTTCATTCTATGGGAAACGTCGAGCGGTCCGCACGCCTGTGTGGAAACCACCCGGGCGCCGGGATCGTTCGCGCCTGACGATGGTCTAAGCTAGCGTCATGCAGCACTCGCTTCCCCTCGCCGCCCGCCGGACCGCCAGCGAAGGTCCGCTCGCGGGCCTGTTCCATCCGGCCGTCGCCGACTGGTTCGGTGCGGCGTTCGGCGAGCCGACCGCCGTCCAGCGCCAGGCCTGGCAGGTCACGACGCAGCGCCGCGACGCGCTGATCACCGCGCCGACCGGCTCGGGCAAGACGCTGGCCGCCTTCCTCGCGGCGATCAACGAGCTGGTCGCCGAAGGCGTCGAGCAGGGCCTGCCGGACGAAACGCAGGTGCTGTACATCTCGCCGCTGAAGGCGCTGTCGAACGACATTCAAAAGAACCTCGAAGCGCCGCTCGCCGGCATCGCCGCGCGGGCGCGCGATCTGGGCCTCGGCGAGCTGGCGATCCGCACCGCGGTGCGCACCGGCGACACCTCCAGCTTCGAGCGCGAGCGCATGAAGAAGGTGCCGCCGCACATTCTCGTGACGACGCCGGAATCGCTGTTCATCCTGCTCAGCTCGGATGCCGGGCGCGGCATGCTCGGCAAGGTCCGCACCGTGATCGTCGACGAGCTGCACGCGGTCGCCGGCACCAAGCGCGGCGCGCATCTGGCGCTGACGCTGGAGCGGCTCGACGCGCTGTGCGAGCGCGCGCCGCTGCGCATCGGCCTGTCGGCGACGCAGAAGCCGATCGAGCTGATGGCGCAGATGCTGCTCGGCGCCCGCGCCGCGCAGTGCGCGATCGTCGACGCCGGCCACAAGCGCGAGCGCGATCTCGCGCTGGAAGTGCCGCTCGCGCCGCTGACGCCGGTGATGGCCAACGAGGTCTGGGGCGAGGTCTACGACCGCCTCGCGGCGCTGATCGCGGAACACCGCACGACGCTGATTTTCGTCAACCAGCGCCGCCTGGCCGAACGCATCGCTCATCATCTCGCCGAGCGCATCGGCGCCGAACACGTCACCGCGCATCACGGCAGCCTCGCCAAGGAACACCGCCTGCGCGCCGAGCAGCGCCTCAAGGCCGGCGAGCTGAAGGCGCTGGTCGCGACCGCCTCGCTCGAACTCGGCATCGACATCGGCGACATCGACCTGGTCTGCCAGATCGGCTCGCCGCGCGGCATCAACGCCTTCCTGCAGCGCGTCGGTCGCGCCGGCCACGCCGTGCGCGCGGTGCCGAAGGGCCGGCTGTTTCCGGTCTCGCTCGACGATCTCGTCGAATGCGTGGCGCTGCTCGACTGCGTGCAGCGCGGCGAGCTCGACCGCGCGACGATCGTGCCGGCGCCGCTCGACGTGCTCGCGCAGCAGATCGTCGCCGAGGTCGCCTGCCAGGACTGGCCGCTCGACGCGCTGTACGCGCGCTTCGCCCGCGCGCTGCCGTACCGCGAGCTGACGCCGGAACGCTTCGAGGAAGTCGTGCGCATGCTCGCCGACGGATATGCCACGCGGCGCGGCCGCCGCGGCGCGCTGCTGCACTACGATCAGGTCAACCGCCGCCTGCGCGGCCGGCGCGGCGCCAAGCTGACCGCGGTCACCAACGCCGGCACGATCCCCGATCAGTTCGATTCCGAAGTCGTGCTCGCGCCGGAAGACCTGCGCATCGGCACGCTGAACGAGGACTTCGCGTTCGAATCGCTGCCCGGCGACATCTTCCAGCTCGGCAACGCCTCGTACCGCATTCTCAAGATCGAGACCGGCCGCGTCATCGTCGAGGACGCCAAGGGCCAGCCACCGAACCTGCCGTTCTGGCTCGGCGAAGCGCCGGGCCGCAGCGACGAGCTGTCGGTCGCCGTCTCGCGCCTGCGCGCCCGCGCCGACGCGGCGCTCGCCGACGGCGTCGACGCCTGCGCGCAGTGGCTGGTCCGCGATCTCGGCCTGTCCGGCGGCGCCGCGGTGCAGCTCGCGCAGTACCTGCATGCCGCCAAGACCGCGCTCGGCCTGCTGCCGACGCGCGAGAAGATCGTCTTCGAACGCTTCTTCGACGAGGTCGGCGACACGCATTTCGTGATTCACGCGCCGCTCGGCTCGCGGATCATGCGCGCCTGGGGCCTGGCCCTGCGCAAGCGCTTCTGCCGCCAGTTCAACTTCGAACTGCAGGCCGCCGCGCTCGAGGATTCGCTGGTGCTCTCGCTCGGTCCCACGCACAGCTTTCCGCTCGAAGACGTCGCGCACTACCTGCATTCGAACAGCGCGCAGGACGTGCTCGTGCAGGCGGTCCTGCAGGCGCCGATGTTCGGCACGCGCTGGCGCTGGGCGGCGTCGGTCGCGCTCGCCGTGGCGCGCAACCGCAACGGCCGGCGCGTGCCGCCGCAGTTCCAGCGCTCCGACGCCGAGGACCTGCTGACGCACGCCTTCCCGGACGCGGTCGCCTGCCAGGACAACCTGCCCGGTGACCGCGAGGTGCCGGACCATCCGCTCGTGCACCAGACGCTGGACGACTGCCTGCACGAGCTGATGGACGTCGACGGTTTTCTCGCGCTGCTGCGCCGGCTCGAATCGGGCGCCGTCGAGATCGTCTGCCGCGACCTCACGGCGCCCTCGCCCTTGTCGGAGGCGATCCTCAGCGCCAAGCCCTATGCCTTTCTCGACGACGGCGCCGCCGAGGAACGCCGCACGCTGGCGGTGAAGAGCCGCAGCAGCCTCGAACCGCAGACCGTCACCGATCTCGGCCGCCTCGATCCGGCGGCGATCGAGCGTGTGCGCGACGAGTTGCGCCCCGACCCGCTCAACGAGGACGAGCTGCACGATGCGCTGGTCGTGCACGGCTTCCTCGCCGACGGTGAGGTGCGTCCCTGGGCGGCGATGCTGAAGAACCTGGTGGCGGCGCGGCGCGTCGCGCGCCTGCGGCCGGCCGGCAACGGCGAGGCCCTGTGGGTCGCCGCCGAACGCCTGCGCGAACTCGGCACCGTGCTGCCCGACGCCGCCGTCGACGGCGACGCGCCGCTGCTCGGCGCACCGCTCGAACGCGAGGCCGCAATGCGCGAGCTGCTGCGCAGCCGCCTCGAAGGCCTCGGCCCGATCAGCGCCGACGAACTGGCGCGGCCGCTCGGCGTCGAGCCGGCGGAAATCGAGCTGGCGTTGCTCGCGCTCGAACAGCAGGGCTTCGTGATGCGCGGCGCGTTCACGCCGGAGGCGGTCGCCGCCGACGCCGTCGAATGGTGCGAGCGGCGGCGCCTGGCGCGCATTCACCGCTACACGCGCGACCGCAAGCGCGCCGAGTTCGCGCCGGTCTCGCCGGCCGCGCTGATGCGCTTCCTGCTGAGCTGGCAGGGCCTCGCCGGCGGCGAACAGCGCGAAGGCCCGGTCGCGCTCGAAGCGGTACTCGCGCAGCTGGAAGGTTTTCCGATCGCGGCCAGCGCCTGGGAAAGCGAGATCCTGCCGGCGCGCCTGCGCTGGTACGAGCCGCACTGGCTCGACCAGCTGTGCGCGACCGGACGCGTGCTCTGGCAACGCCTGCCGAGCGGCGCCGGCGAGGCGCGCAAGAACGCGCCGGTGCGCGCGACGCCGATCGTGCTGCTGTCGCGCGAGCACGCCGCCTACTGGCAGGCCGCTCCCGACACCGATCCGGATCTGTCGGGCCCCGCGCGCGCCGTGCTCGACGCGCTGCGCACGCACGGCGCGTCGTTCTTCGTCGATCTGGTCGACGACACCGCCCGCCTGCGCAGCGAAGTCGAAGCCGCGCTCGGCGAGCTGGTCAGCCACGGTCTGGTCACCGCCGACGGCTTCGCCGGCCTGCGCGCGCTGGTCGCGCCGGCCGAGATCAAGGCGCGACGACTGCGGCGCGGCGGCCTGCGCGCCGCCTTCGAGAACCTCGAAGGCGCCGGGCGCTGGAGCCTGGTGCGCGCGCGGCGCGCCGAGGCCGGCGCCACCGGCGGCGCCGACGTCGAGCACGTCGCGCGCGTGCTGCTGAAGCGCTACGGCGTCGTCTTCCGCAAGCTCGTCGAACGCGAGCCGCAGCTGCCGCCGTGGCGCGAGCTGTTCTACGTGCTGCGCCGGCTCGAGGCGCGCGGCGAGATTCGCGGCGGCCGCTTCGTCAACGGCTTCGCCGGCGAACAGTTCGCGCTGCCGGAGGCGGCGGCGAGCCTGGCGCGCCAGCGCGAGGACCGCGACGGCGCGCTGGTCGTGGTGTCCGGCTGCGATCCGCTGAACCTCACCGGCCTGATCATGCCCGGCGAGCGCGTGCCGGCGCTGCCCGCCAACCGCGTGCTGCTGCGCGGCGGCGTGCCGGTCGCCAGTCTGGTCGGCGGCAACGTGAAGATGCTCGCCGACGCCGATCCGGCCCTGCAGTGGGAATGGCGCAATCGCCTGCTGCGGCGCGGCGGCGGAACGCCGCCGGACGCGCCCGACGAGGACGACGGACAGCAGGCGCAGGCCTGATGCCGCGGCATTTCAGCGCGGCGACCGATACGGTCATCGCCGCCAGCCTGCGCGATCACGCCGACTGGCGCCGCGGCCGCATCGACTATGCGGTCTGGCTGATCGATGCCCACGACGCGCCGCTGCGCGCGCGCCTGGCGATGCTGCGCGCGCGGCTCGGCGATCTGTGGCTGCCGCAGCAGCGCGCACCGCATCTCACGCTGCATGTCTGCGGCTTCGTCGCCGAGCGCACCGTGCACGACGACGATTGTCCGCGCGCCGCGCTCGCCGCCCAGCACGCGGCCTTGCAGGCGCTGGCGCCGCCGCCGTTCGAGCTGACGATCGGCGGCCTCGACAGTTTCGATTCGGCCGCATTCCTGGCGGTCGACGATGCGCAGCACGCGCTGCCGCCGCTGCGCGCCGCGCTCGACGCGGTGCGGCCCGAAATCCGCTTCGCGCCCTATGTGCCGCATCTGACGCTGGGCCTGTACGCGCAGGCCTGGCGCAAGGACGAGATCCGGCGCCGCCATGCCGCGCTGCCGGCGCTGCCGCCGCTGCGCCTGCGCGTCTCCGCGCTGCGCCTCGCCGGCTACGACGCGCGCGATCCCGACAGTCCGCTGCGCACGCTGGTGCGGCTGCCGCTGCACGAGCGCACGCAGGCCGGCGCCGCGTCGCCCTGAGCCGGGCGCAAGACCGCCGGAGACGGGCCTGACCGCGATCAATGCAAGCCGCGGCCGCGGTCGCGAGACTGCCCGTTCTCCCCCCGACTCGGAGCCGCACCGTGAAAGCACTCGTCTACCAGGGACCGGGCCGCATGGCCTGGCAGGACAAGCCCATGCCATCCGTCGACAAGCCGACCGATGCGCTGGTGCGCATCACGCACACGACGATCTGCGGCACCGATCTGCACATCCTCAAGGGCGACGTGCCGGCGGTGACGCCGGGCCGCACGCTCGGCCACGAGGGCGTCGGCGTCGTCGAGGAGGTCGGCGGCGCGGTTTCGAACTTCAAGAAGGGCGACCGCGTGCTGATCTCCTGCATCACGTCCTGCGGCCGCTGCCCGGCGTGCAAGAAGCAGCTTTATTCGCATTGCGAGGACGGCGGCTGGATTCTCGGCCACCTGATCGACGGCACGCAGGCCGAGTACGTGCGCATTCCGCACGCCGACAACAGCCTCTATCCGCTGCCCGCCGGCGGCGACGAGGAAGCGCTGGTCATGCTCAGCGACATCCTGCCGACCGGTTTCGAGATCGGCGTGCTCAACGGCCAGGTCAAGCCGGGCGACACCATCGCGATCGTCGGCGCCGGCCCGATCGGCATGGCGACGCTGCTGACCTCGAAGTTCTACGCGCCGGCCCGCATCATCATGGTCGACACCGACGCCAACCGCCTGCAGACCGCCCAGACTTTCGGCGCGACCGATCTGGTCGACGCCAGCGACGGCAAGGCTGCCGAGAAGATCCTGGCGCTGACCGGCGGACGCGGCGTCGATGTCGCGATCGAGGCGGTCGGCGTGGCGGCGACCTTCGACGTCTGCCAGCAGATCGTCGCCGCCGGCGGCCACATCGCCAACGTCGGCGTGCACGGCAAGAGCGTCGAGCTGCATCTCGAACAGCTGTGGATCAAGAACATCACGCTGACCACCGGCCTGGTCAACACCAACACCACGCCGATGCTGCTGCAAACCGTGCAGGCCGGCACCGTCGCGCCGGCCGCGCTGGTCACGCACCGTTTCGCGCTCGACGACATCGAGCAGGCTTACCGGGTATTCGGCAACGCGGCCAAGGAAAAGGCGCTGAAGGTCGTCCTCAAGGCCTGAGGATGGCGCAGCGCGGTCGGGCCGGCGCCGTCGCTCAGCGCCGGCCCGACTGTTCGAGCAGCCAGTCGCGCAGCGCGTGCACCGCGTCGATCTGCGGATGGTCGGCGCGCCAGACGAAGAAGTACGACGACGGGTCCGGCACGCAAAGATCGAGCAGCTGCACGAGGCGACCGCTGCGCAGTTCGCCCTCGGCGAACACGCGGCGGGCGAGCGCGACGCCGAGACCGGCGGCGGCGGCGTCGAGCAGGACCGCCGAATCGGTGAACACCGGGCCGCGCTTCGGCTCGCGCAGCTCGGCGCCGGCAGCGTGCAGCCACGGTTCCCACGGCACCCAGGGATTGCGCAGCAGCGTGCAGTCGGCCAGCTCGGCGAGCGTCTTCGGCAGATCGCCGCCGCGGTAGTGCGGCGCGCAGACCGGCAGCAGTTCGTCGCCCATCAGGCGCACCTGCTGCACTTCGGGCCAGCCGCCGGTGCCGTAGCGAATCGCCGCATCCGCCTCGCCGGCAGCAAGGTCGGCGAGCCCGGCGCGCACGTCGAGACACAGATCGATATCCGGCCGCTGCTCGATGAAGCTCGCCAGCCGCGGCACCAGCCAGCGGCTGGCCAGCGAGGACAGCACGCTGAGCGTCAGCGTCAGATGTTCGCTGCGGCCGGCGCGCTCGAAACCGCGCTCGAGCAGGGCCAGCGCCTGGCGCACCTTCACGACCAGCAGACGGCCGTGCTCGGTCGGCACCATGCGGTTGCCTTCACGCTCGAACAGACGCAGGTTCAGACGCTCCTCGAGCGTGGCGACGTGATGGCTGATCGCGCCGTGCGTCAGCGCCAGCTCGCGGGCCGCGCGCGTGTACGACTGGTGGCGCACGGCGGCCTCGAAGGCCTGCAGGGTGGCGAGCGGCGGCAGTCGGGTCGTCATGGCGCCAGTGTACGGCGCGCCTGCGCCACGCTGTGAATTCGGCTCACAACCGGCGGCAAAACGCATCGATTCCCTCGCCGCGTCGGTCGGCTCACACTGCGCGCCCTCGATGAACCCGCCGGACCCGACCATGCCGCACTACCGCCTCTACTACGCCCCGGGCGCCTGTTCGCTGGCGCCGCATATCGCGCTCGAGGAAATCCAGATGGCCGGGCTCGCCGACTACGCGACGACGCGCCTGCTGCTGCCGGCTGGCGATCAGCGCAAGTCGGAATTCCTGGCCGTGAATCCGCGCGGACACGTGCCGGTCCTCGGCTTCCGCCTCGACGGCCAGGCGCAGACGCTGACCGAGAACCTGGCGATCCTGCGCTTTCTCGCCGAGCAGCATCCGCAGGCGCGGCTGTGGCCGGCCGACACGCTCGGCGCCGCGCGCGCCTCGGAGTGGCTGTCGTGGCTGGCGACCGACGTGCACGCCCATGCCTTCATGCAGGTCTTCTACCCCGCGCGCTACGCGGCCGAAGCCGGCGCGCAGGCCGCCGTTGAAGCCAGCGGCCGCGCGCTGCTGACGCGCTACTGGTCCGATCTCGAAGCGCGCCTGCCGCAAGCCGTGCTCGATGCCGGCGCCGACGAGCCGGCCTACGCGCTCGGCGCGTTCAGCGTCGTCGACGCCTACCTGATCGCCTTCTACCGCTGGGCCAAGCGCTACGGCTTCGCCCCGCACGAGCGCTATCCGCGCTGGACCGCGCTGACGCAGCGCACGCTGGCGCGCGAAAGCGTGCGCCGCGCGTTCGCCGAGGAACGCATCAGCCTCGACGATCCGCTGCCGGCGCGGCCGGCTCCCACCCTTCAGGAGAACGCCGCATGAGCGACACCCTGACCTCCGCCGAGGCGGACTACCGGCGCGGCTTCGCGGCGACGTTCGGCGCCTTCCTGATCTGGGGCCTGCTGCCGCTGTACCTCAAGCAGCTGCACGACACCGGCGCGCTGCAGATCATGGCGCACCGCGTGGTCTGGGCCTGCCTGTTCGTGTTCGGCTATCTGGCGCTGCGCGGCGAGCTCGGCAAGGTCGGCGCGGCGCTGCGCGATCACCGGACGCGCCTGAAGCTCGCCGCGTCAGCCCTGCTGGTCAGCGGCAACTGGCTGCTCTACGTCTGGGCCGTCACCAACGGTCATGTCATCGAATCCAGCCTCGGCTACTTCATCAACCCGCTGGTCAGCGTGCTGCTCGGCGTCTTCGTGCTGCGCGAAAAGCTCAACCGCGCGCAGTGGCTCGCGGTCGCCATCGCCACGCTCGGCGTCGCCTGGCTGACCTGGCAGGTCGGGCGCCTGCCGTGGATCGCGCTGGGTCTGGCGGCGAGCTTCGGCGCCTACGGCCTGATCCGCAAGATGGTGGTCGTCGACTCGGTCGCCGGCCTCGGCGTCGAGACGCTGCTGGTCGCGCCGCTGATGCTCGCCTATCTGGTCTGGTGCACTTACGCCGGCACGCTGAGCTTCGGCGCCCACGACCGCCTGCTCGACGCGCTGCTGATCGCCAGCGGCGCGGTGACGGCGATCCCGCTGGTGATGTTCGCCTACGGCGTGCGCCGCGTGCCGCTGTCGACGGTCGGCCTGATGCAGTACGTCGGCCCGACGCTGCAGCTGCTGACCGGCATCTTCGTCTTCCACGAAGCGTTCACGGCCGAGCGCATGCTCGGCTTCGCGATGATCTGGGCGGCGCTGTTCGTGTTCGCCGGCGAAGGCCTGTGGCGGGCGCACCGCGCGCGGCCGCGGCTGGCCACCGCCTGAGCGGCGCGGCGATGCGCAAGGCCCCGCCCGCCGCCGCGCAGCACTGCATCATCCGCTGCCACACGGTGCACGCCGAGTACGAGCCGGAGTTCCTCGCCGCGTACTGCGCCGACGGCGCCTGGGCGGCGCTGTTCCGGCGCGGCGACGGCTATCTCGGCCGCGAGCTGCGGGCCTTGCCGGACGGTCGCTACCGCAGCGTCGACCGCTGGCGCTCGCAAGCCGACTGGGAGCGCTTCCTCGCCCGTCATGCCGCCGCCTGCGCGCTGCTCGACGCCGCCTGCGCCGCCTTCATTCTCGACCAACGACCGGAGTCGCCCTGATGGACCCGCTGAGCCGGCAGAGCAGCACCGCCCGACGCGACTGGACGCTGATGCTCGTCGCCGCGACCATCCTCACGCTGACGATGGGCGTGCGCCAGTCGCTGGGCCTGTTCGTCGCGCCGATCCACGCCAGCACCGGCATCGGCATCGTCGGCATCAGCTTCGCGCTGGCGATCGGCCAGCTGATGTGGGGCGTCGCGCAGCCGCTGTTCGGCCTGGTCGCCGACCGCCGCGGCTCGGTCGGCGTGGTCCAGCTCGGCGGGCTGATGCTCGCCGCCGGCCTGGTGCTGACGCCGCTGCTGCCGAGCGCCTTCGGCCTGACGCTCGGCCTCGGCGTGCTGGCCGCGGCCGGCGCCGGCGCCGGCAGCTTCTCGATCCTGATCGGCGCCACCGCGCGCCAGCTGGCGCCCGAGCGCCGCGCCTTTGCCGCCGGCTTCATCAACGCCGGCGGCTCGTTCGGCCAGTTCCTGTTCGCGCCGCTGGCGCAGGCGATCATCAGCGTCGCCGGCTGGGCCGCGAGTCTCTACGCGCTGGCCGCGGCGAGCCTGCTGTCGCTGCCGCTGGCGCGATGGCTGCGCGGCGCGCCGGCCGACGATGCGGTCGCGGCGGCACATCACGGGCCCGGACTGCGCGCCGAACTGCGCCGCGCGTTCGGCGAGCGCAGCTACTGGTTCCTGCACGCCGGCTTCTTCACCTGCGGCCTGCATATCGCCTTTCTCACCACGCACCTGCCCGGCGAGGTCCAGCTTTGCGGACTGCCGGCCAGCGTCTCGTCGATCTCGCTCGGCCTGATCGGCCTGTTCAACATCGCCGGCAGCCTGTTCGCCGGCAGCCTCGCGCAGCGCTGGCCGATGAAGTGGGTGCTGTCCGGCGTCTACGCGAGCCGCGCGCTGATGATCGCGCTGTATCTGGTCGCACCGCGCACGCCGCTGACCTTCTACGTGTTCGCCGCCGGCCTCGGCTTCAGCTGGCTGGCGACGGTGCCGCCGACCGCGGGCCTGGTCGGCCAGCTGTTCGGCACGCGCTATCTCGGCACGCTGTTCGGCCTGACCGTGCTCAGCCACCAGATCGGTGGCTTCTTCGGCGCCTGGCTCGGCGGCCTGACGCTGGCGCGCTTCGGCGACTACGGCTGGATGTGGTACGCCGACATCGCCTTCGCGCTGGCCGCAGCGCTGATCACGCTGCCGGTGCGCGAAGCGCCGCCGCGCCTGCAGCCGGCCTGAAGCGGCGCCACGCGCCGGCTCAGACGAGGCGCTGCACGGTCCAGAGCAGTGCCAGCGCGGCGATCGCCAGCGAGCCGGGCACGACGACGAGGCGGCGATAGGAACTGCGCTGGCGCAGCCAGCCGGTCAGCAGCAGCGCCAGCGCGACGACGCTGAGCTGGCCGAGCTCGACGCCGACGTTGAAGCTGACGAGCGCGCCGAGGAAGTTCTGCTGCGGCAGGCCGAGTTCGCGCAGCGCGGCGGCGAAGCCGAGGCCGTGCAGCAGGCCGAACGCGAAGACGATCACCGCGCGCCAGACGCTGACGCGCACGAACAGCAGGTTCTCGATCGCGATCCAGGCGATCGACAGCGCGATCGCCGGCTCGACGATGGCCGCCGGCACGCGCAGCGCGCCGAAGCTCGACAGGATCAGCGTCACCGAGTGCGCCAGCGTGAAACTCGTCACCAGCATCAGCAGCGTGCGCAAATTGCGCGTGCCCAGATACAGGCCGACGACGAACAACACGTGGTCGAGGCCTTTCGGCAGGATGTGCAGGAACCCGAAGCGCAGGTACTCGAACGCCGTCGTCCAGCCGGCGCGGCGCGTGTCCGCGTCGCTCGTCGCCGGCGCCCCCGGCGGCGGCGCCTGCAGCAGGAATTTCGGGCTCTGCTGGCCGGCGACCAGCCAGCGCGTCATCTTGCGTCCGTCCGCGGCGTGCAGCGTCAGCGCGATCGGCTCCTCGAACGCGAACGCAGTATCGAAGCGCGCGAGCACGCGCCCCGGCGCACCGGCCGCGAGCGGCGGCAGGACGCCGCGCAACTGCAGGCCGGTCATCGGCCAGTTCACCGGATTGCGGAACTCGGCCTCGCTCTGCTGCGGCAGCGTCACCGCGACCGGCGTCAGCGACAGCGGCACGCCGTCGACCTGCAGCTGCATCGCCCCGACCAGCCGGCCGAACAAGGCGGCGAGCCGCGGCTCGCGCAGCGGCTCGGTGGCGCGGCTCAGCGCGTAGTAGTCACCGGGGCCGCCGGCCTCGCGCGTGAGGTCGATCGAGACCGCGACCTCGATCTCGCCGCCGGCGGCGAAGTCGACATCGATGCGCGTCATGTTCAGCAAGTGCGCCGACGCCGGCAGCGCCGCGCCGCCGAGCAGCAGCGCGACCAGCAAGGCGGCGAAACGCCTCACGGCGCCGGGGCCCGCGCTACCAGACGACGGCGTGCGTTTCGCCGGTCGTCACGTTGACGAAGCCGCCCGGATTGCCCTCGTACGGCGCGACCAGCTGCCACTTCCACGGCGACGCGGTCAGGAACGCGAAGCGCATGCGCTCCGGCAAGCCCGGCGCACCGATCCAGTCCATCGCGTCGGCCGCCTCGTGCAGCGCTTCCATCTCGGCGGCGACTTCGTCGACCGGCCGCGAGGTCATCAGGCCGCCGACGTCGAGCCGGACCTTGGCGACGACCTTGCCGCCGCTGACCAGCGCCCAGCCGCCGTGCAGCTCGGCGATCGTGTTGACGGCGAGCGCCATCGCCGCGTCGTCGTTGCCGGCGACCCAGATGTTGTGCAGATCGTGCGACTGCGAGCTGGCGAGCGCCGAACCCGGCGTCTTCGGCCCCACGTTGCGCCAGAACATCTTCGACACCGACGGCGTGCTGCCGCCCTTGCCGTGATAGCGGTCGACGACCGCGACCTTGATGATGCCCTGCGCCGGATCGGCGACGACGCTGCCGTCGGCCTGCACCGGCAGCGTCGAGGTGATGAAGTCCGGCTCGAACCAGAACGGTTCGAGCAGTGCGACGTCGACCTGCTGACGGCCCGCCGGCGCCTTGACGACGAAGTCCTCGGCCTTCAGTGCACGGCCGATGTTGATCGTGTTGTAGATCCAGTCCGGATACTCGATCTTCGGAATCGGCAGCAGGTACTCGGTGCCCTTCGAGGCCAGCCGGCCGTTGGCGAACACGCGCGTGATCGCGACTTTCTTCGGATCGGACAACAGCACCACGTCGGCGTAGCGGCCGGGCGCGATCGAGCCGAAGCGGTCTTCGAGATGGTAGTGGCGCGCGGTGTTGTAGCTGCCGAGCTGGTAGGCGATCTCGACCGGCACGCCGGACTCGATCGCGGTGCGGATGTTGTAGTCCATCGAGCCGAGCTGCAGCGTCGCGTGCACGTCGCGGTCGTCGGTCGTCACCGAGACGTTCGACCAGTCCTGCAGGCCGTGCTCGATCAGGAACGGGAACAGCGTGCGCATCAGATCGACGCGCGCCTCGATGAAGACGCCGCGGCGCAGCTTGTCGAGGCCTTCCTGCGGCAGCCGCGCCTCGTGGTCGGACGACAGGCCGGCGGCGGCGAAGGCATTGATCTCGTCGGGCTTGATCAGGCCCGAGCCGTGGCCCTCGACGATGCCGCGATGCGCCATCGTCGCGTCGATCATTTCCCAGATGCGCTGGCGGCCGCCTTCGGCCCTGGCGTTCGGCGGCGCGTTGACCGCCGGCCAGTCCATGACCTCGCCGAGCGAGATCACGCGCTCCGGATTCTGCGTCATGAAGTCCGACATTTCGCGGTAGCCGTAGTAGCCGCCGCCGAACTCGTAGATCGTCGGCGGCGTCGCCGAGCCGATCGACGCGAAGATCTTCAGCGGGCTGCCGGCCTTCTCGGCGCGCAGCCAGAAGTCGACGTTGTGAGTGCCGACGACGTTGGAGATTTCGTGCGAGTCCTCGATCGTCCAGGTGTTGCCGCGCGGAATCACCAGCGCCGCTTCGTACTCCGGCGTCAGATACGAGCTCTCGATGTGCTTGTGCGATTCGCCGAAGCCCGGCACCGCAAACTCGCCGCTGGCGTCGACCACCTCGCCCGCCTGGCCCGGCCAGGTGCCGGCAGCGCCGACCCAGGCGATGCGCTCGCCGGCGATGACGATGTCCTGGTTCGGCAGCCACTCGCGCGTGAACACATCGAGCACGGTCGCGCCGCGGATGATGCGATCGGCCGGCTCGCGGCCGAGCGCGACCTGCACCAGATGCTGGCGGATCTGCACTTCGGGGCTGAAGCTGTGCGCCTTTTCGGGCACCGAGGCTGGCGCCGGCGACGCGTCCTTGGCCTTGCAGCCGGCCAGCGCCAGCAGCGCCGCCGCCGTCATCGACACCGCCCAAACCGCGCCACGCCTGCGTTTCATGCCTTCGCTCCCGGGAGTTCGCCGCGACTCAAGGCCGGGCGCTGCCCGGCGTGGGGAGCAGAACAGCAAATTGCATACCATCGAAAATCGGATTGTCGACAGCCGTACCGTCGTAAGCTTCCCCGTCAAGGCGACAGTTCAAACCCAGAGCTTCTGGCGGCTTGAGCGTACTCGATCGGCGTGAGATCGCCGAGCGAGTCATGGGGTCTTTGCTCGTTGTATTCCAGCATCCACCAGTAGACCGCTTCGCGGACGTCGTCGAGCCTGGAAAAGAGGTGCTGGTCCAGCAGTTCGTTGCGCAGCGTGCGGTTGAAGCGTTCGATGTAGGCGTTCTGGTTGGGCTTTCCGGGCTGGATGTACTGGATCGCCATGCCGGCCGCCTTGGCCCATTGCGTGAAGACTT
>NZ_KB907942.1 GCF_000382285.1 Solimonas variicoloris DSM 15731
TCTCCGAAACCGACCGAATAGGCCGCCACGATCGAGTCCTTGTGAACGTCCAATCCCACAAAGACGGTGCTATCGTTTGCCATGCTGACCTCCGCTAAAGGAAACCGATCCATGAGCGTAGTGCTTACTCGCTCCTGCGGCTCTGGCGCTTCGCTAACCCGCGTTACGGCCTTTGCGGAGGTCAGCGCCTCTGACTGCGGAAGTCATACTGTCTGGGCCTAAACGAACAGATGAGAAAGCTCATTCCATTTCTCCTGGCTTTCGCGGCGTCGGTCATTAGCGCGGTTTTCTGGGCAACCATCTTTGAGGGTGATCGGTGCGCTGACGCCGGCGGTGCATTCAACCTCACAGGCTGGTCCTGCTCAGTGGCTAGCGGTGAGGCCTACGTTCCTCTCTTTTCGCGGCCCGGCCTTTATGTCTTCTGGGCTTTGTTCGCATTGCTTGTAGCAGTTCCCGGTTGGCTCACCTTTCTTTTCACTCGTAGGACTGTGCTTGGCCCAACCAAAGCTTCAAGCGGACGGGCCATAAAGCCGGCCCGCCGCTTAAGCTGAGCGTTGCCCCCCACAAAAGCATGGTATCTGAGCGCACATTCATACGGTGGTTTCGGCTCTCGCTTGTCTTCGCGTGTGGCTGGCTCTTCGTTGCTGCTCTTTTGCTCGTTCAGTTTTGGCCGTCCATTCCTCAAACCAAAACTCAATGGGCGCTGTTCATCGCTTTTGCTCCACCGTCGTATTTTTTGGTGGAGTTCGTCATGGAAAAAATCCTTCCAGCAGAGCACGGCTCTCACATTGCACCAGAGGGTTTTTCTTTCAAGCGTGTCTTTGTTGCGCTGTCTGTCGTCTTTGCCTTTCTTGCCGTCGTTTTGGGTGTTACATGGCTGCTTGCTCGGCAATAGTCAGGCCCAACAACGCGTACATGGACTCCTCCCGCAAGCCCGCAGGTGAAGTGAAACGCTGATCGCGGCGTGCGAAGGTGGTTGCAGTCGTACATTCGGCTTCGTCGAGGGCCGGCGATGCAGGCAGAGCCTTCCTGGGAATCCGCGCCGGGAAGGCCACACGTTCGCAACGAGCTTTGCCTCGCTCACGCTGGTTATCGGCTTTGTTTCCCGGACGGTCCGACCGTCTACGCCATGATCCCGCCTCCGGCAGTTCTGCCGCTGAACCTGGACGTCGCGGAGCCTCGCCGATCCGTCATGCCATCTCGATAGATCTCACGTCGAGCCCCGTCGACACGCCGGGACCGCGAACGCGTCCATGTCGCTGTGCGAAATCAGCGCGCGCCCTTGTCACCCGGACGCGCAACACTGGAGCGGACCGACGAACGGTGCCGCGCGAACGCATTCGCTGACTATCGTGGCGCCGCATTCCGGCCGGAAGCCCCGCATGCGCCAGCTCGTGTTCGCCTTCGCCCTCCTGTCGCTGGCGCTGGCGACCGCTGCGCCGGCGGCGGCGGGCGCGATCTGCACCGAAGCGCTCGACGTCGCCGCTCCCGTGCTCGCCAATGGCTTCGCCGCCGACCGGCGCAACACGCGGCGCTATGCCTCGGCGATCACCGCGGACAATGTGGCGACACTGCAACTCGCCTGGGTCGACGTCGCCGCTGGCAGCACCGAAAAGCGCGGCACGCCGGCCGTCACCGAGCAGGCGGTGTTCTTCTCGGCCGGGCGGCGGATCGTCGCCGCCGACCGGCGCAGCGGCTGCCGCTATTGGGAGTACGAGATTCCGGCCAAAACCACGCCGCTGGTCGGCAGCAACGCAGTGCGCTCGTCGGCGATCTACTTCGTTGCCCCCGACGGCGACCGGCCGGCGCTGGTCCTGGCCGGCGACTTCTACGGCAACTTCTACGCGCTGAACGCTGCCGACGGCCGCCTGCGCTGGTCGCGCTTCCTCGGCACCGAGCGCGATCACCACATGATCACCGGCGCACCGCAACTCGCCGACGGCAAGCTGCTGGTGCCGGTATCGAGCAAGGAAGTGCTGTCGACGATCGTCGAACTGCTGCGCCCCTGCTGCAGCAGCCACGGTCTGCTGCAGGCGCTCGACCCGTACACGGGCACGACGCTGTGGACCTACCACGCCACCGCCGACGCGAGATACCAGTTCGGCAGCGGCAAGATGGCGCCGAACGGCGTCAGCCTCTGGGGCACGCCGGCCGTCGATCTCGCGCGGCGCCGCGTCTACGTCGGCACCGGCCAGAACCTGACGCCGCCGACGACCGACAACAGCGACGCGGTGCTCGCGCTCGATCTCGACAGCGGCGCGCCGCTGTGGACGTTCCAGGCCACCGCCGGCGACGCCTTCAACGTCGGCTGCGAACTCAACGCGCTGCTCGGTTTCGACTGCGTGCGTCCGGGCGGGCCGGACTTCGATTTCGGCGCGCCGCCGATGCTGGTGCACACGAGCGCCGGCGACGCGGTGATCGCCGGCGCCAAGAACGGCGTCGTCTACTCGCTCGATCCGGACCGCGGCACGCCGAACTGGTCGCGCCGCGTCGGCGCCGGCGGCACGCTCGGCGGCATCCACTGGGGCATGGCCAGCGACGAGGCGCGCGTCTACGTCGCGGTCAGCGACGTCACCACGCGCAAAAGCTCGGGCCTCAGCATCGGGCAGCGGCTGGAAAAGGCGCAGATCACGCCGGTCGAGGGCGCGCGGCCGGGCATCTACGCGCTCGACGCGGCCAGCGGCGCCTTGCTGTGGGAAACGCATCCGACGCATCCGGCCGACGGCGTGCCGACCCCGTCGATCTATTCGGCGGCGCTGAGCCTGAGCAATGACCTGCTGTTCGCCGGCGCACTCGACGGCGAGCTGCTCGCCCTGCGCGCCAGCGACGGCGCCGAGCGCTGGCGCCACGCGAGCGCGGTGCCGGTCACCGGCGTCGACGGCAGCGCCGGCAACGGCGGCACGATCGATTCGGTCGGGGCGATCGCCGCCGGCGACAGCCTGTTGCTGAACTCCGGCTACGACACCTTCGGCAGCCGCAACGCCCACCAGGCCGGCCCCGGCAACGCGCTCTACGTGTGGCGCCTGCCGCCGCCGTAGCCGCGCCTTGCCGCAGCGCGCGCGGCTCGCGGACAATGCGCCGATGCGCACCCCCTGTCTCATCTACCGCTGTGCCAAGCAGGACGAGATGTATCTCTACCTGCGCGCCGATCTCAGCCTCGACGACGTCCCGGAAGCGCTGCGCCAGCGCACCGGCCGGCTGACCGAGGTGATGAAGCTGGAGCTGACGCCGGAGCGCCGGCTCGCGCGCGCCGATGCCGCGACGGTCATCGAACGTCTGCGCGAAACAGGCTACTACCTGCAGATGCCGCCGCAGGCGCAGATCAAGGCGCAGCTCTACTTCGGCGACTGAGCACGGCGTCGCGCCGCGACTTGCGGAGGCCGGCGTTTGCCGGAACACTGCGGACGTCACCGGCCATCGTTCCGCCCGGCCGGTCCGCCAGGAGACTCGCATGCCGCGCGCCCAGATCATCGTCCACCTGCCCTCGCACCGGCGCACCGCGCTGAAGATCGAGGGCGATACCCGCGAAGCTGAAGAAACCTACGACGGCCAGATCGGCGCCTATCTGGAATTCCTGAAGCGCGAGGCGCTGGCCGCCGGCTTCCAGATCGAGACCGACGAGCGCGACTGGGGCCCGGTCTTCACCATCGACGAGCTCGACCACGACGCCAAGAAGGCCGCGCACGACTGGCTGAACACGCAGCCGGACTTCTGGAACTGGCTGCCGTCGGCGTGATCGTCGTCCACCACCTCAACAACTCGCGCTCGCAACGCGTGCTGTGGCTGCTCGAGGAACTCGGGCAGCCGTACGAGGTGCGGCACTATCAGCGCGATCCGAAGACCCTGCTGGCGCCGCCGGCGTTGCGCGCCGTGCATCCGCTCGGCAAGTCGCCGGTCATCACCGACGGTCAGGTCACGCTGGCCGAGACCGGTGCGATCATCGAATACCTGCTCTCGCGCTACGGCAACGGCCGTCTGCAGCCGGCAGCCGGTTCGCCGGAATGGCTGCGCTACCTGTACTGGATGCACTACGCCGAAGGCTCGCTGATGCCGCTGCTGGTGATGCGCCTGGTGTTCGGGCGCATCGCACCCCGCACACCGGCGCTGCTGCGGCCGGTGGCGCGCCTCATCGTGCGCGGCGTCGAGCAGGCTTTCATCGCACCGAATCTCGACACGCATCTGGCCTACGTCGACCGCGAGCTCGGCCGCGACGGCTGGTTCGCCGGCAAAAAGTTCAGCGCCGCCGACATCCAGATGAGCTTTCCGTGCGAGGCCGCCGCCACGCGCGGCGGCTTGCGCGACCACCGCCCGCACATCGCCGACTTCCTCGAACGCATCCATGCGCGGCCCGCCTATCTGCGCGCGCTGGATCGTGGCGGGCCGTACACGCTGCTCGATTGAGGCAGCGGCCCGCCGGTACGGCCCGACCATGCGCGACGCCGTCGCGCACGGTCGGCCGCGGCGCGGCTTCAGCCCTTCATGCAGAAGAAGTTCAGCTTGTTGCCGTCGAGGTCGCGGAAATAGCCGGCGTAGAAGCCGCCGCCGCGATCGCCCGGCGCGCCTTCGTCGCGGCCGCCGAGTTCGAGCGCCTTGCGATGCAGGCGGTCGACCGTCGCCGGCGAATCGGCGGCCAGGCCGATCATCGTGCCGTTGCCGACCGTCGCCGCCTGGCCGTCGTACGGCTTGGTGACGCCGAAACCGGGCGCCTCCCTGCTGGTTCCCCAGGCCACGAAACGCTCGGTCTGCATCGTCCGCCGTGCGCCGAGTTCGGCGAACAAGGCGTCGTAGAACGCCGCCGCGCGGTCGAGATCGTTGGTGCCGAACAGGGTGTAGCCGATCATGGAAGCTCCTCTGGTGGTCTTTAATCGTGTGATGCCGCCGCAGCGGCGGGCGCCATCGTAGCAGGGCGCCCGCCGCGCGCCGCTCAAGCCGCCTTCGGCTGTCCGCAGGCGAGATTGGCCGGCACGGCTATGTCCATCAGCTTCGGGCTGGCGAGCTTGAGCCCGCGCATCAGCGCGACGTAGTCGGCCTCGCCGCGGCCGGCGATGCGCGGGTTGTAGCGCTTCTCCTCACCGATCGACGACACCGTCCAGCCCTTGTAGTCGTGCGCCGGATAGACCAGCGTCTCGTCGGGCAGACGGAACAGGCGGTTGACGATCGAATCCCAGGAGCGCTGCGGATCGCCGTTCTGGAAATCGGTGCGGCCGGTGCCGCGGATCAGCAGCACGTCGCCGGTGAACACGGCGCGCGGCCGGCCGGGGTCGAGCACGAAGCTGAACGAATCGTCGGTGTGGCCGGGGGTGTAAAGCGCCTGCAGACGCAGGCCGTCGACTTCCAGCAGCTCGCCGTCGCAGACGCGCTGCGACACGCATTCGGCGCGCGTCTGCGCACCCATGACGGTGACGCAGCCGCTGGCGTCGCGCAGATCGCCGAGGCCGGTGATGTGGTCGGCATGCGTGTGCGTGTCGATCGCGCGCACCAGGTGCAGGTCGAGCTGCTCGACCGCCTGCAGATACTGCGGCACCTGCTCCTTGACCGGATCGACGATCAGCGCCTCGCGTCCCGGAGCGGACGCCAGCAGATAGGTGTAGGTCGAGGAAAGCGGATCGAAGAACTGGCGGAAGAGCATGCACGGCACTCGCGGGAACCGGCGCGACGGCCGGCAGGGGCACCGATCATCGCAGCCGCATCCGCCGCCGCACGATAGGCGATCCGCCGACGTCGGCGTCGGCGGATCGCCATCGGCGCGGGTGCGCCGCTCACCTGCGGTCGATCGCGCGGGTTTGCGCGCAGCCGGTCCTCAGAAATTGAACTGCAGGTTCAGCGACGCCGCGTCGATCCGCGTCTCGACGTGATCGCCGTCGAGATCGTAGCGCTCGTATTCGGCGCGCAGGTCGACCGCCTCGCCGAGCGGCACACGCAGGCCAAGACCCCAGAAGAAATCGGTGCCGTCGTCGCTCGCACGCAGCGTGTCGCTCAGGCCACCGCGCACGTGCGCGTCGGTGTTCCAGAACAGCGCGCCGGCCTTGGCATACGGCTGCACGTAGCGCAGCGGCAGGTCGGCGACCAGCGCCGCTGTCCAGCCGTCGGCCTCGGCGCGCGCCGTATTGCTCTCGGCGTCGCCGAAATCGACGTACTGGCCCTCGATCGACAGCACCGGATTTAAGCGGAAGCCGGCGAGCGCCTTCCACGACACGCGCTCGTCGTCGAAGTCCTCGTCGTCACTCGGAAAGTCCGCGGTACTGTAGAACTCGTTCCTGGCACGCGTGTAGATCGCGCCGCCCCCGGCGAAAAAGCCAGGCTCCTTCTGCGCGTAGTCCTGAGCGGCGGCGGGCAGCGCGACGGCGGCGCCGCCGAGGGCGAGCAGCGGCCAGATCAGCTTGGACGACTTCATGGGCAGATTCCTCCTTGAACCGGAATGACGAAACGCGCTCCGCACGCGAAGCGCCGGATCACCTTGGCCCGCCGGCTCTGAATCGACCCTGAACTCGCCGCGTCGCCGCGCTTGTCGCACAGATGCATGACAGGCGCAGAAGCCATGCATGCAGCATGCGATGTGCCTGTGATCGACTGCGCGGCGCGGCGCGCGCGCTCCCCTGTGCGACCGCCATCGGGGCTGGCACACTGTGGCGATGCCGCACTCCTCCACCCACGCGCGCGACGCCGACGCCGACGAACGACGCTTCGCGCAGCGCGTCTACCGGCTGCGCGTGCTCGGCCTCGGCCTCGGCGCCTGCGCGGTCGCCACCGCCTTTCACGAGATCGGCGCCGGACTGCTGAGCTGGGCCGGCATGCTCGCGCACGGATTGATCTGGCCGCATCTGGCGGCCTGGCGCTCGCGCCACGCCGCCCAGCCGCAGCAGGCCGAGTTCCAGAATCTGCTCGTCGACTCGGCGCTCGGCGGCGTGTGGATCGCGACCATGCATTTCATGCTGCTGCCGAGCGTGCTGCTGGCGACGATGCTGTCGATGGACAAGCTCGCGGTCGGCGGCTGGCGCTTCCTCGCGCGCACCGCCGCGGCGCAGTTCACCTGCGCCGCGATCGCCGGCGTGCTGCTCGGCTTCCCGTTCGAGCCGCAGACGCCGCTGATGGTCGTGGTCGGCTGCCTGCCGCTGCTGATGGCCTATCCGCTCGCCGTCAGCTCCGCGACCTACGGCCTGGTGCACAAGGTGCGCCGCCAGAACCGGCAGCTCGCCGAGCAGAGCCGCCACGACGCGCAGACCGGCCTGCTGAACCGCTCGCACTGGGAGGACGCCGTCGAGGCCGAGCTCGAGCGCATGCACCGCCATGGCGGCACGGCGTCGCTGCTGATGATCGACATCGACCTGTTCAAGAACATCAACGACCGCTACGGTTCGGCCGCCGGCGATCAGGTCGTGCGCGGCGTCGCCACGATCGTGCGCGACAGCATCCGCAGCGTCGACGTCGCCGGCCGCTACGGCGGCGACGAGTTCGCGGTGATCCTGGTCGGCACGCCGCTCGCGGGCGCGCTGCAGGTCGCCGAGCGCATCCGCCACCGCGTCATCGAAACCAGCTTCGACGCGACGCTCAAGGCCAGCTGCACGGTCAGCATCGGCGTCGCCGAGGTTGACGGCGCGACTCACAACACGCGCGCCTGGGTGCGCCACGCCGACGCCGCGCTGTACCAGGCCAAGACACACGGCCGCAATTGCGCGAGCGCGATCGCCGCGCCGATCGCCGCCTGAGGCGGCCCGTCCGTTCGCACGAGGCGGCCGTCGCCGCCGCTGCGCAGGATGCGCCCGCGCATGTGCGCGCCCCGCTACGGATCCGCCGATGTCGCGTTCCTGGTCACCGTCCGACATTCCGCCGCTCGCCGGCCGCATCGCCGTCGTCACCGGCGCCAATCGCGGCATCGGCCGCGAGCTCGCGACCGCACTGGCGCGCGGCGGCGCGACGGTCATCGCCGGCTGCCGCGATCTCGCGCGCATGGAAGCCACGATCGCCGCGATCCGCCGCACCGTGCCGCAGGCGCGGCTGCTGGCGCTGCCGCTCGATCTCGCCGATCTCGCCTCGGTGCGCGCGTTCGCCGCACGCGTGCTCGCCGAGCATCCGCAGCTCGATCTGCTGTGCCACAACGCGGCGGCAATCATGGTGCCGCAGGGCCGCACGCGCGACGGCTTCGAAACCCATCTCGGCACCAATCAGCTCGCGCCGTTCGCGCTGACCGGCCTGCTGCTCGACGCGCTCGGCCGGGCGCCGGCGGCGCGCGTCGTCAGCACCGGCAGTCTCGCCCACCGCCTGACGCCGGGCCTCGATCTCGACGACCCGTATTTCGAGCGGCGGCCGTACCGCGAGATGGACGCCTACGGCGCCAGCAAGCTCGCCGCGCTGGTCTGCACGTTCGAACTCGAGCGGCGCCTGCGCCGCGCCGGATCGCCGGTGATCGCGCTCGCCGCGCATCCGGGCTACACGGCGACCAATCCGGACTTCGGTTCGTTCTTCATGCGCCTGTCGACACGCCTGTTCGCGCAGCCGCCGGCGGCCGGCGTCCTGCCGGCGCTGTACGCGGCGACCGCCGCCGACGTGCGCGGCGGCGACTATTTCGGCCCGTCCGGCTTCAAGGAACTGCGCGGCGCGCCGGGCCGCGTCGCAGCGCGCGCCGAGGCTCACGACGCCGCGCTCGGCGCGCGTCTCTGGCAGTGGTCCGAACAGGCCACCGGCGTGCGCTACCTGGACGTCTGAGCCGCACCTTGCGCGGACCCGCGGCGCACAGGCTATAGTGCGCGCCACGGCGCCCTTCGGCGCCGTTGCCGTTTTGGAGGTCTGTCATGCATCTGTCACTTCGCGCCGGCCTCGCCGCCGCGCTCTGCATGCTGTCCTGCGCCGTCGCGGCCAGCGAGCCGCGCAGCCCGCGCGAGGACGTCGCCGACACCGAGCGCGCGTTCGCGCGCACGATGGCCGACCGCGACTTCGCCGCGTTCGGCAGCTTCCTCGCCGACGACGCCATCTTCTTCGGCAATGGCTGCGAGCCGCTGCGCGGCAAGGCTGCAGTGCTGGCCGGCTGGAAAGCCTACTTCGACGAAGCGGTCGCGCCGTTCTCGTGGCAGCCGACGCAGGTCGAGGTGCTCGCGTCCGGCACGCTCGCCATGAGCCGCGGACCCGTGCATGATCCCGACGGCAAGCGCATCGGCGGCTTCAGCTCGGTCTGGCGCCGCGAAGCTGCCGGCGTCTGGAAGATCGTCTTCGACCAGAGTCTGGCGCTGGCACGTTGCCCCGAATCCTGACCACCACGGAGAACGCCATGAACGACTCGAAGAGCCATAGCCTGCTGCTCGGCTACGTCCTGTGGATCTTCGGTTTCATGGGCGCGCACCGCTTCTACTACGGCCGCCAGATCAGCGGCACGATCTGGTTCTTCACGCTCGGCCTGTTCTTCGTCGGCTGGATCGTCGACCTGTTCCTGATTCCCGGCATGGATCGCGACGCCGACATCCGCTACCGCAGCGGACCGAAGGACTACTCGGTCGCCTGGCTGCTGCTGACTTTCCTCGGCGTGTTCGGCATCCACCGCTTCTATCTCGGGAAATGGGTCACCGGTCTGATCTACCTGTGCACCGTCGGCCTGTTCGGCATCGGCATCCTCTACGACTACTGGACGCTCAACGGCCAGGTCGACGAGATCAACGCGCACGGCGGCTGAGCGCGCGTCCGGTTCGCGCATTCGCGGCGGGGAAATCCCCCAGGCGCGCGCCGAAG
The DNA here is from genome assembly GCF_000382285.1 of Solimonas variicoloris DSM 15731. Taxonomy (GTDB): domain Bacteria; phylum Pseudomonadota; class Gammaproteobacteria; order Nevskiales; family Nevskiaceae; genus Solimonas; species Solimonas variicoloris. The sequence goes on from NZ_KB907942.1 coordinate 9,718, forward strand.
GCCTCATCACCGCGGCGAGCCATGACACAATCGGCGCCATTGCAGCCGCCTGCCGGCCGCGTTCCGACTGCATCCGATTGGGAGTGAAAATAATGAGCGCACCCGCGCCGGCCGTTCCGCAGCTCACGCTGCGCGCGGTCATCCTGTCCATGATCCTGGCGATGATCCTCGCCGCCGCCAACGCCTATCTCGGCCTGTTCGCCGGCCTGACGATCGCGACGGCGATCCCGGCGGCGGTAGTGTCGATGGCGGTGCTGCGCGTGCTCGGCGGCGGCTCGATCCTCGAAAACAACATCGTGCAGACCGGCGCCTCGGCCGGCTCGTCGATCGCCGCCGGCGTGATCTTCACGATCCCGGCGCTGATCATTCTCGGCTACTGGCAGGACTTCAAATATTCGTGGGTGCTGGCGATCGCCGGCCTCGGCGGCCTGCTCGGCGTGCTGTTCTCGGTGCCGCTGCGCCGTTCGATGATCGTCGAGGAACCGCTCGCCTTCCCCGAAGGCAAGGCCGCCGCCGAAGTGCTGAAGGCCGGCGAGAATCCGGGCCCCGGCATCCGGATCCTCGCGCTCGCCGGCGCGATCGGCGCGCTGGTCAAGCTCGCCGCCGCCTCCGGCCTGCGCGCGATCCCGGACGCCGCGATCGGCGCCACGTTCTTCGGCCGCTACTTCGCGTTCATGGGCACCAATCTGTCGCCGGCGCTGCTCGGCGTCGGCTACATCGTCGGCCTCAATGTCGGCATCGTCGTGGTGTCCGGCTCGATCCTGTCCTGGCAGTTCGCGATCCCGATCTATCACGCCTTCTTCCTCGACAGCGACCCGGCGCTCGCCGCGCGCATCGCCGGCGCCGACGCGGAAACGGTCGGCTACGCGATCTGGTCGGCGAAGATCCGCTACCTCGGCGTCGGCACGATGCTGATCGGCGGCATCTGGACGCTGTTCTCGCTGCGCAAGTCGCTGGTCTCCGGCATCCGCTCCGGCCTCGCCGCCGCGCGCAAGGGCAGCGGCGCCGTCATCGCCGAAACCGAGCGCGACCTGCCGATGAAATGGATGCTGGTCGCGCTGGTGCTGTTCGTGCTGCCGCTGGCCTTCCTCTACCAGCAGATCGTCGGCCAGTGGTCGGTCGCGATCCCGATGACGATCATCATGATCGTCGCCGGCTTCCTGTTCGTGTCGGTGTCCGGCTACCTCGCCGGTCTCGTCGGCTCGTCGAACAATCCGGTCTCCGGCATCACCATCGCCACCATCCTGTTCGCCTCGCTGGTCCTGCTGCTGCTGCTCGGCCGCGGCTCGCCGATCGGCGCCGTCGCCGCGATCATGATCGGTGCCGTGGTCTGCTGCGCGGCCGCGGTCGGCGGCGACAATCTGCAGGACCTCAAGGCCGGCTACATGGTCGGCGCGACGCCGTGGAAGCAGCAGCTGATGCTGGCGATCGGCGCGTTCTCGTGCGCGCTGGTGATGGCGCCGGTGCTGAACCTGCTGGCCGCCGCCTACGGCATCGGCGCGCCGACGCCGGAACACCCGAATCCGCTCGCCGCCCCGCAGGCGACGCTGATGGCCTCGGTCGCCAAGGGCCTGTTCGGCGGCCAGCTGCCGTGGACGATGATCGCGATCGGCGCCGTGATCGGCGCGCTGGTCATCGCCCTCGACGAATTCCTCAAGGCGCGCGGCACGCACTTCCGCGTGCCGGTGCTCGGCGCCGCGATCGGCATCTACCTGCCGCTCGAACTGATGGTGCCGATCTTCCTCGGCGGCCTGCTCGCGCATCTGGTCGAGCGCAAGCACGGCGTGCGCATCGACGATCACGACGCCAGGGATCGCATCCACCGGCCGGGCACGCTGTTCTCGGCGGGCCTGATCACCGGCGAGGCGCTGACCGGCATCCTGATCGCGATCCCGATCGTCGTCTCCGGCCGCGCCGACGTGCTGGCCCTGCCGGCCGGCCTGCAGTTCGGCCAGGCGGTCGGCCTCGTCGTGCTCGCCGCCGTCGCCTGGCTGCTGTACCGCACCGCCGCCAGGACCAGGCTCTGATGCCGCGCCCCGCGCCGCCGCGTTCAGCGGCGGTGCGGGCACGCCCGGCACACTGCGCGCGATGAACCTCCGCGCCCTCCTCGCCGCCGCCCTGCTCGGCGCCGCTCTCGCCCCGTCGGCACAGGCCGACGCCACGCTCGATTACGTCGACGCCGGCAACGACGCGCCGCAGGGCCGCCTGTTCGTCGGCGGCGGCAAGCTGCGCATCGACATCGCCTACGCGCCGGGCCATCACTACGTGGTCGTCGACCCGTCGGCGCGCACGCTGACCCAGATCAACCCGCAGACGCGGACCCTGGCGACGGCCACCGCCGAACAGGCGCAGCAGCTGATCGCCGGAATCGACGGCGCCGCCGATCCGGCGGCGCAGCCGCTGCTGCAGCTGGCGCTCGGCGGTCTCGATGCCGAGCAGCGCGCGCAGGCCGAAGCCCTGCTGCGCCAGTCGCGGCGCGAGGCTGCAATCCCGTACGCGAAGACCGGCGCGCGCGAACGCGTCGCCGGCATTGCCTGCGACGTCTACACGCAGAAACTCGACAGCGGCGAGCCGCGCAGCTTGTGCCTCGCGCACTACGCGGACCTCGGCCTCGACACCGCCGACGCGCGCACGCTGCAGGCGGCGATCGAGCTGCTGCGCCAGACCGGCGGACCGTGGCTGCCGCTCGCCAGACTGCCGGGCCTGCCGCTGCGCTACGCCGGCAGCTTCGGCGATCCGGCCTATGCCGGCGCCGGCCGTCTGCGCGCGATCTCGCGCCAGCCGCTGTCCGCCGCCGTGTTCGCCGACCCGCCCGCTTACCGCATCATTTCGCTGTTCGAGATGCTGGCGCTGCTCGGCGCGCGCTAGCCAGGCGCGCTCAGGCCGGCGGCGACGCGCCTGCCGCCGGCGCCGCGGCCGCAGCGCCGCCCGCCGCAACGCCGGTCCACGCGCGAATTTCCGCTTCGTGCGCGCGCACCAGCCGCCGCCCCTCGTTGATCGCCTCGTCGGCGCGATGAAAGTCCATCAGCGCGAAGTCCTCGAGCCGCGGCTGCAGCGTCACCTCCGGCGGATCGCCGGCCATGCGCGAGCGCGTCAGGCGGTCCTGCATGATGTTGACGCTGGAGGCGACCGCGTCGAAGAAGCTCGGCGTGTCGCCGCTGCTGCTCTGCAGATAGGTGACGACCTTGTGCCAGAAGCTGCGGTTCTTCTCGTCGCGCCGCTCTTCCTCGCCGGCCTCGCGCTGCGCTTCGAGCCGGCTCGCCGCCGACATGTGGCTGCCGATCAGCTGCGTGTTGAGATTGACGGCGATGACGACGTCGGCGCCGAGCGCGCGACAGGCCGAGACCGGCACCGGATTGACGAGGCCGCCGTCGAGCATCCAGCGCTCGTTGTGCTTGACCGGCGTGAACAGGCCGGGAATCGCACAGGACGCCCGTGCCGCCGCCCACACCGGGCCGCGCGTGATCCAGATTTCGCGGCCGCTCTTCATCTCGGTGGCGACCGACACGAAGCGCTGCGCGAGATCCTCGATGTTCGGATTGGCGTGCTGCTCGTTGAAAAAGCCGAACAGGCGCTCGCCCTTGACGAAGCCGCCGGAGAACGTGAAATCCATCAGGCCGACGACGTCGCGCACGCTGAGCTTGCGCACCCAGTCGGCGAATTCGCGCAGCTGGCCGGCCACGTAGACACCGCCGACCAGCGCGCCGACCGAGGTGCCGGCGACGACCTGCGGACGAATGCCCATTTCCTCGAGTTCGAGAATGATGCCGATGTGCGACCAGCCGCGCGCCGAGCCGCTGCCGAGGGCCAGACCGACGACCGGGACCTGATGTTCGGATTTCATGCGCGGATACCGGCGAAGACACTGAGCCTATTGAAACAGAAAGCCGCGCTCACGAGGCTTGCGCGCCGAACAGGTCGGGCTGCAGCTTCGGATCGTCGGCCTCGTGGAAGTTGGCGAGACCGACACCGACCAGCCGGTACAGCGTGTCGGGCGCCACGGTCGGATCCTCGGCGATGCGCTCGCGCAGCAGCAGCGCGCAGGCCAGCAGATCCTGCGCCGACGCCGGCGGCTGCGGCGGCGTCAGGCTGCGCGTGAGGATGCGGAACTCGCGCGTCTTCAGCTTCAGCACCACGGTGCGCGCCACGCGCTCGGTCTTGCGCGCCGCCGTCCACGCCTTGTCGGCGAGCCGCGCGACGTGCGTGTCGAGCGCCGCCAGCGGCAGATCCTCGGCGAAGGTGTCCTCGGCCGACACCGATTGCGTCGGCCGGTCCGGCTGCACCGGCTGATCGTCGATGCCGCGCGCCAGCTCGGCGAGGCGGCGGCCGTAGCGGCCGAAGCGCGCTTCGAGCTGCGCGGCCGGCAGCGCGCGCAGTTCGGCGACGCTGCGCACGCCGAGCGCGGCAAGACGTTCGTCCATCACTTTGCCGACACCGGGCAGGCGCGCCACAGGCAGCGGCGCGAGGAAATCGAGCACTTCGCGCGGACGGACCACGAACAGGCCATCGGGCTTTTTCCAGTCGGACGCTATCTTGGCGAGAAACTTGTTCGGCGCGACGCCCGCCGACGCGGTCAGCGCCAGGCGTTCGCGGATCTCGGCGCGGATGCGCTGCGCGACTTCGGTCGCCGACGCCAGCTGCTGCTTGTTGTCGGTGACGTCGAGATAGGCCTCGTCGAGCGACAGCGGCTCGACCCGATCGGTATGCGCGAGCATGATCTCGCGCACCTGCCGCGAGACGTTGCGGTAGCGCGTGAAGTCCGGCGCCACGAACACCGCCTGTGGGCACAGGCGCTCGGCGCGCACCGCCGGCATCGCCGAGCGCACGCCGTAGGCGCGTGCCTCGTACGAAGCGGCGCAGACCACCGAGCGCGCGCCGCGCCAGGCGACGACGACCGGCCGTCCGCGCAGCGCCGGATCGTCGCGCTGTTCCACGGACGCGTAGAAAGCGTCCATGTCGACGTGAATGATCTTGCGGGCACGAACCTCGGACATGCGCGCGTATGATGCCCGCATCGTTGCGATTCAGGAACGAGACATCGCGCCGGCATCAGGGTATGCAGCGCACAGGCCAGCAGGAAATCGACGGATGCGGCGACACCGGACGGACGTGAAGCGGACAGCGACGGCAGGCCCATGGCGCGTACTCGCGTTCGGCCTGCTCGCCTGCGCGCTCGGCGCCTGCGCCGGCCCGCGGCCGCGGCCGACGCCCGCACCCGCATCAGCACCCGCGCCGGCGCCGGCGCCCACGGACACCACGGCCGGTCCGCCGGCGCCCACGGTGTACGAAGCCGACGTGCGCGGCGAGGTGCCGGCCAGCGGCGTCGTACCCAAGGCCGAGCGCGCCGCCGACGACACCGCGCTCGACCCGACGCATCTCTGCGATCAGCGCCCGCCGCAGCTGGAACAGGCGATCGACACGGCGCGGCGCCGCGTCGAGGAAATGGTGTGCAGCGCCTCGACCTGGTTCGACGGCCTGTTCGGCGACCGCTACTACCTGCACGAGTCGCGGCGCGTCTACGGCAGCATCGAGCTGGCGGAGAACTACTCGCAGTTCTACGGCAACAAGGTGCGCCTGCGCTTCGATGCGCGCGTCGACCTGCCGAACCTCGACAAGCGCCTGTCGGCCTTCATCGGCCGTGACGACGAGGAAGCCTTCATCAGCGACCGCTTCGACAATACCGCGCTGCGCAACAACTTCCCGCAGGTCCGCGACCACGACCGCATCTTCGCCGGGCTCGGCTACGCCCTGCCGAGCAACCGCCTGCTGCAGACCAGCTTCCGCGTCGGTGTGCGCGGGCTCGCCAGTCCGGAAGCCTTCGTGCAGGGCCGCGTGCGCTACCTGCCGTATTCCGACGACCGCAACCTGCTGCAGTTGCGCGCGACGCCGTTCTGGACGACCAGCGATCATCTCGGCATCACGCTCGGCGTCGACTACAGCCACGTCCTCGCCGAGAACTACCTGGCGCGCTGGAGCAACGTCGGCACGTTCTCGCAGTCGATCCATGGCTTCGGCTGGCGCACGACCTGGACGCTGTACCAGGCGCTGCGCTCGATCAAGAGCGGCCTGGCCTACGAGCTGTTCGTGCGCGGCGAGACCGGCGACGACGTGCCGCTGCACGAGTACGGCGTGCAGACCACGCTGCGCCACCCGCTGCTGAACGAACGCCTGTACCTCGAATGGGTGCTCGGCTACAGCTTTCCGCGCGAGGACGTCGACGACGACCGCCGCGGCTCGGTGCTGCTCGGCGCCGGCGTGCAGATGCCGTTCGGACAGCGTCGCTAGGATCTTCGAGCGGCGGTGCCCCGCGCGACGCGGGGCGGTCCGCGGGATGCTCACGCACCCCGCGGACGCTCCGCTGTCAGGACATTTTCAGGAAGTACGGCGACGGCCGAAGATCAGCGAGCCGACGGCCAGTACCAGGAAGACGAGGAACAGGATCTTGCCGATCGACGCGGCGCCGGCGGCGATGCCGGAGAAGCCGAGGAACGCGGCGATCAGCGCGATCACGAAGAACAGCAGGGCGTAATGCAACATGGCGCTCGGCCCTGCCGTTCAATGCCGGCGCGGCGGCTCGTCGGCCGCATCGAGGAAGCGGTCGATCTGGCGCTCCGCCTCGTCGCGGGTCAGGCCGTAGCGCTCCTGCACCAGCCCCGACAGCCGCTCGGCGCTGCCTTCGATGCGCATCAGTTCGTCGTCGGTGAGCTGGCCCCAGGTCTCCTTGGCACGGCCCTTGAGCTGCTTCCACTGCCCTTTGAGCGTATCGCGGTTCATGCTGCCTCCTTTCGCCGGATGGCGATGTGATGGCGAATGTGACGGCGTGTGTGTCCGCCGCGATCTACCTTCGGCGCACGGCACTGAACTCGTCCTGAACTCCGGCGTCGACATCCGTCGACAAATGTTCATAATGCGGTTCGCTCGCCTGCGACGACATCGCCCCCGCATTGATCATGTCCTCGACGATCCGCTCCCGCGCCACGCTCTCTTTCCTGCTCGCCGCCGCCTGCGCCGCGCTCGCCGCCTGCGCCTCGGCGCCGCCCGCGTCGGTCGCGCCGTGCGCCGGCGAATGCAGCTCGCACGACGACGGTTATCAGTGGGCGATGCGCGGCACGCTCGACGACGCGCGGGTCTGCGACGAGCAGAAGGCGACGCCGGAGTTCATCCGCGGCTGCAAGGACGCCGTCAACGACTTCAGCCAGATGCGGCCGGCATCGACCGGCCTCTGAGCCGGCATCCGCGCCGGCGACGGCGCACGCGCCTTCAGTTCACCGCCGCCGGCGGCAGCGCGCGCAGGAACATCCACAGCGCGCGCAGCTCGGTCTCATCCATCTTCGCGAAGGCCGGCCACGGCATCACCTCGGGCCGCAGCGCGCGGCCTTCCGGCGTACGCCCCTCGCGCATCACGGTCAGGAAGTCCGCTTCACTCCAGTCGCGCAGCCGGCCGGCCGGCGTCAGGTTGGCCGATGCAGGCGTGCCCGGCGGACCGTTGACGATGCCGCCGGCGAAGTGGCCGCCGTGACAGGTCAAGCAGGTCGACGCGACATAGCGGCCGTAGTCGACGCTCGCAGCCGCCGCCGGCACCGCCGCGCGCGGCGCGGCATGATCGATCGTCTCCGCCGACAGCCACGGCGCGCCGGCATAGGCCAGCAGCACGCGCGCGGGCAGATGCAATTGCGAGCCGCCGAGCACGCGATCGACCGGAGACAGCTGGCGCAGGTAGGCGATCAGCGCCGCGACGTCCTCGTCGCCGAACGGGTAGTAGTCCGCCGTCGGCATCAGCAGCAGCGAGCGGCCGTCGCGACGCAGGCCGTGGCGGATCGCGCGCGCCAGTTCGGCGTCGCTGTAGGCGCTCAGCACGCCGCCCTGCCCGGCCGTCAGGTTCGACGCGACGATGCGCGCCGTCGGATCGTCGACGAGAACCCGGCCACCGAGATCGGCGCCATGGCAGTCGTTGCAGCCGCGCGTGGCGGCCAGATGCGCGCCGCGCGACGCGCGCGAATCGTCGGCGCCGATCGCGAGCGGCATCGCCGCCACATCCCAGCTGCGCGTCAGCCGCGCGTCGACCTGGAACCCGGCGTACGCCAGCGCCACGCCGAGCAGCGCGAGCACGACGAGCAGTACCGCGCCGGCACGGCGCAGGATTTTCTTCCACATGTTGAATCACCCCGGAAAAACGAAGGCGCGGATTATTCGCAGCCGCGCGGCGCCGGAACGTGAAATCGATCATGCGGCGCCGGCGGCGAGCGCGGCGACGAGCGCTGCTTCGCAGTTTCAGGCGAAGGCGACGACGCTCTGCCGGCTGTAGGCGATCGCGCGGCGGTCCGGGCTCCAGAGGGTCGCGGTCTGGCTCAGGTAACCGCTGTGCGCCGCGCTGACTTCGGCGTCGATCAGCCACCAGCCGTCGGCGCTGCGCTCGTATTCCGGATGCAGGAATTCGAGCATCCAGGTCAGCGAGCTGGCGGCCGCCGGCTTCTTCAGCATCGACAGGGCCGGGCTCGGGATCGTGTCGGCGAGCGCGATCAGCTGCAGCTCGCCGATCTCGGCCGCGTCCTTGAGGCGCACGTAAATCTGCGTGCGCGGCTCGCGCGCGCCGGAGAACGGAAAGCCGCCCTGCGCCCAGCGAAAGCCGACGTTCTGCGTGAACGCCGGCGTCACGCCCTCGATGTACGGCAGCTCGCGCGCCGCGTCGGCGGCGAGCGGCACGGCCGGCATCGCCGGCGCCAGCGCCAGCGCCGATTCGCGCGGCAGGCCGAAGATGCCGAGCGTGCGGCAGGCCAGCTGCTCGCCGTCGTAGAGATCGGCCTCGACATGCGTCGCCGACTTGCCGCTGCGCAGCACGCGCGCGGCGACGCGCAGCTCGCCGGCCGGCGCCGGCGCGATGAAGGTCGCCTGCAGGGTGCGCAACGGCGCCGCGGCCGGCAGCAGGGCCCGCATCGCACGCACGGCGAGCGCCGCCTGCAGGCCGCCGAACACGGTGCGGCCCTGCAGCCAGTTGTCCGGAACGGGCGCGCGCCAGTCGCCGCCCTCACCGCGCATCGCGGCGATGACTTCAGAAAACCGCATCGGAATCTCCAGGAGCCTGAAAAGGGATGCCGCGATTGTGAAGCAAGCGCGCGCCCGACAAAAAGGCCGCCCGAGGGCGGCCTTTTCGAGATCCGGGAAAGCCCGATTACGGCGACTTCGGCAGCGTCAGTCCGCGCCGTTCGAGCAGCGGCGCGATGTCCGGGGCACGACCGCGGAAGTTGCGGAACAGCGTCATCGCCTCCTCGCTGCCGCCGCGCGACAGCAGCGCGGCGCGGAAGCGGTCGCCGTTGGCGCGCACCAGGCCGCCGTTCTCCTCGAACCATTTCACGGTGTCGGCGTCGAGCACTTCGCTCCAGATGTACGCGTAGTAGCCGGCGTCGTAGCCGCCCGAGAACACGTGCGCGAAATAGGTGCTGCGATAGCGCGGCGGCACCTGCGGCAGGTCGACGCCGGCATCGTGCAGCGCCGCCGCCTCGAAGGCATTGACGTCGGCGACCTCGGCGCGCTCCGGCGGCAGCTGGTACCAGCGCTGGTCGAGCAGCGCCGCCGCGAGGTATTCGGTGGTCGCGAAGCCCTGGTTGAACTTCTGCGTCGCCAGCACCTTGTCGACCAGCGCCTTGGGCATCGCCGCGCCGGTCTTGTAGTGACGCGCGTAGTGCTTCAGCACTTCGGCGTCGGTCGCCCACATTTCGTTGACCTGCGACGGGTATTCGACGAAGTCGCGCGGCACGCTGGTGCCGGCGAACATCGGGTACTTCACGTTCGAGAACAGGCCGTGCAGCGCGTGTCCGAACTCGTGGAACATGGTGGTGACCTCGTCGAAGGTCATCAGCACCGGCTGGCCGGCCGAAGGCTTCGGGATGTTGAGGTTGTTGACGACGACCGGCTTGCTGCCGAACAGCGCCGACTGCGAGACGAACTCGTTCATCCACGCGCCGCCGCGCTTGGCGTCGCGCTTGAACGGATCGAGCAGGAACAGGCCGAGCGGCGAGCCGTCCTCGTTGAAGACCTCGAACACGCGCACGTCCGGGTGGTAGACCGGCAGATCCTTGCGCTCCTTGAAGTCGAGGCCGTACAGGCGGTGCGCGGCATAGAACACGCCGTTCTGCAGCACGCTGTCCATTTCCAGATACGGCTTCATCTGCGCTTCGTCGAAGTCGTAGCGGGCCTTGCGCACCTTCTCGGCGTAATAGGCCCAGTCCCAGGCGGCGAGCGCGAAGCCGCCGTGCTGCCGGTCGATCAGCTTTTGCATGTCGGCGATCTCGCGCCGGGCATTGGCGACCGCCGCCGGCGCCAGGCGCCCGAGCATGCCGTTGACCGCCTCGGTGGTGCGCGCGGTCTCGTCGGCGAGCACGTAGGCGGCGTGGTTCGGGTAGCCGAGCAGCGCGGCGCGACGGGCGCGCAGCGCGACGATCTGCGCGATCACCGCCTTGTTGTCGTAGTCGTTGCCGTTGTTGCCGCGGCTGATCGAGGCCTTGAAGATGCGCTCGCGCAGCGCGCGGCTGGTGAGGCTGGTCAGCGGCGGCTGGCCGGTGGTGTTCATCAGCGTGATGACGAACTTGCCGTCGAGGCCGCGCGCCTTGGCGGCTTCGGCCGCGGCGGCGATCTCCTCGTCGCTGAGGCCGTCGAGCTCGGCGCGCGTGTCGACCACCACCGCCGAAGCGTTGGTGTCCTTCAGCAGATTCTGCTCGAACTGGGTGTCGAGCTTCGACAGCGCCTCGTTGATCTTGCGCAGCTCGTCCTTCTGCACCTCGCTCAGCTGCGCGCCGGCGCGCACGAAGTCGGTGTGGTAGCGCTCGAGCAGGCGCAGCGATTCGGCATCGAGGCCGAGCAGCCGGCGCGTGTTGTACAGCGCCTGGATGCGCGCGTAGAGGCGCGGGTTGAGGAAGATCGCGTCGCGGTGCGCGGCGAGCTGCGGCGCGAACTCGGCCTGCAGCTTTTCCAGCGTGTCGTTGGTGTTCGACGAGGTCAGATTGAAGAACACCGTCGACACCCGCGCCAGCAGGCGGCCGCTCTTCTCGAGCGCGACGATGGTGTTGTCGAAGCCCGGCGCTTCCGGGCTGTTGGCGATGGCGTCGATCTCGCGGCGCTGCTCGGCCATGCCGGCAGCGAAGGCCGGCGCGAAGTCGGCGTCGTGGATGCGATCGAAGGGGGGCAGCTCGTAGGGCAGCGTGCTAGGCTGGGCAAACGGATTGTCGGCAGTCATGGTGTCGGTGGTCGCGGCGTAGGCGCCGGACGCGAACAGCAGGCCGGCGGCGAGCGCCAGTGTAGCGGGGGTTTTCATGTCATCTCCCGAAGCGGCAGGGGGCCTGCGCGGCCCCCGGGGTGCGGATCAGCGGGCGATCGTTTCACAGCGACGCACGCCGGAACAAGCCGGATTCTTCACCAGAACGGCGCCGTCACGGCGCTTTCATGACGCTGTCGCGACAGCATCATCGCGCGGCCCTAGATTGCGCGCGCCGTGAATCCCGCCGCCCCCCGCCTGCGTCCGTCCCGCCGCCAGCTCGTTCTCTTGCTGCTGATCGCGGCCCTCTACGTCGCCGCCGTCGAATGGCTGTGCGGCTGGCGCCGCCTGTCCGAAGCCTGGTCGACGCTGCCGTGGCGACTCGTGCTCGCCTTCGTCGCGGCGATGCTGGCGAGCTACGCGCTGCGCGCCTGGCGTCTGTATCTCGGCGCGCGCGACGTGCTGCCGGCCGGCAGCTACGGCACGACGCTGCGCCTGCTGTGGCTGCACAACGCCGCCAACCTGCTGCTGCCGGCGCGGCTCGGCGAGTTCACGCTGCCGTGGATGCTCGGCCGGCGCTTCAAGGTCGCCTGGGCACACGGCGGCGGCCTGCTGGTCTGGCTGCGCGTGCTCGATCTGCACTGCGTCGCCGCGCTGGCGCTGGCGGCGCTGGCGCTGCGCCTGCGCCACCTGCTCGGCCCGGCCTGGCTGGCGATGGCCGTCGCCGTCGCCGCGCTGCCGCTGGCGTTCTATCTGCTGCGCGCGCCGCTGGCCGCGCGCCTGGCCGCGCGGCCGCGCTGGCGCGACGCGCTGCGCGCGGTGCCGCAGGGCGTGCCGGCGCTGCTGCGCGATCTGGCGCTGACCTGGCTGGCCTGGCTGCTCAAGCTCGCGGTGTTCGCCGCCGTGCTGCACGCGCTCGCCGGCGTGCCGGCCGCGGTCGCGCTGCTCGGCGCGATCGGCGGCGACGCCAGCACGCTGCTGCCGCTGCACGCGCCGGCCGGCGCCGGCACCTTCGAGGCCGGCGTGCTGGTCGGCCTCGGCGACGGCCTGTCCGGCGACGCGCTGCGCGCCGCGATCACCCTGCACCTGCTGCTGCTCGGCAGCGCGCTCGGCGGCGCGCTGCTGGCGCTGCCCGAACTTCCCGTCCTGATGCAAGGCCATGATGCCGCTGCCCACTGAAACCATTGCCACTGCTCCCAGCACGACGGCCACCGGCCGCGCGCCGAGCCTGTCGGTCGTCGTGCCGGTCTACAACGAAGAGGACAACGTGCTGCCGCTGGTCGCGCGTATCCACGAAGGCCTCGCCGACTATCGCGGCCGCTGGGAGCTGCTGCTCGTCGACGACGGCAGCAGCGACCGCAGCGCCGCGCGCATGGGCGAGGCGATCGCCGCCTACGGCGCGCACGTCAAGCGCATCCGCCTGGCGCGCAACAGCGGCCAGACGGCGGCGATGCAGGCCGGCATCGACCACGCCCGCGGCGAGCTGATCGCCACGCTCGACGGCGACCTGCAGAACGATCCGGCCGATATCCCGCGCATGGTCGACGAGCTGGTCGCCGGCGATCTCGACCTGCTCTGCGGCCTGCGCCTCGACCGCAAGGACGCCTGGCTGTCGCGCAAGCTGCCGTCGCGCATCGCCAACCGCTTGATCGCGCGCGTCACCGGCGTGCGCCTGCACGACTACGGCTGCAGCCTCAAGCTGATGCGCCGCGACGTCATCCGCCAGGTGCGCCTGTACGGCGAGATGCACCGCCTGATCCCGGTCTGGGTGGCGACGGTGACGGCGCCTTCGCGCATCGCCGAAACGCCGGTGCGCCATCACCCGCGCCTGCACGGTCGCTCGAAGTACGGCCTGTCGCGCACCTTCCGCGTGCTGCTCGACCTGCTGACCGCGTTCTTCTTCCTGCGCTTCCAGGCGCGCCCCGGACACTTCTTCGGCGCGATCGGCCTGGTGGTCGGCGCGCTCGGCTCGGTCGCGATGCTGCATCTGGCCTTCGTCAAGTTCGTGCTCGGCGAGTCGATCGGCGGCCGTCCGCTGCTGCTGATCGCGATCCTGATGATGATGTTCGCGGCACAGTTCATCACCACCGGCATCGTCGCCGAGATCATGACGCGCGTGCTGCACACGCCGCTCGCCGAACGCCACGCCAGCGCCGACCGCGCCTCCGACGCCTGGAGAGAACCGCATGCCTGAGCGCGCCTGGCTGGTCGTCTTCGCCGCGCTCGGCTTCCTGCTCGGCGCTTGGCAGGTGCCGCTGTTCGATCTCGACGAAGGCGCCTTCAGCGAAGCGACGCTGGAGATGATCGACAGCGGCAACTACGTCAGCACCACGCTCAACGGCGAGCCGCGCTACGACAAGCCGATGCTGAGCTACTGGCTGCAGGCCGCCTCGGTGCACCTGCTCGGCCGCACCGAGCTGGCCTTCCGCCTGCCGTCGATCCTGTGCGCGACGCTGTGGATGTGGCTGATCTACGGCTTCGCCCGCGAGCGCGAACGTGAACGCGGCGAGGCGCTGGTCGCCGCCGGCGCCGTCGCCTTCGGCCTGATGAGCAGCCTGATCGGCCACGCCGCGACCGCCGATGCGCTGCTCAACCTGCTGATCGCGTCCGCCGGCCTCGACATCTTCCGCTGGTACGAACGCCAGCGCCGCGCGACGCTGCTGCGCGTGTACCTGGCGATCGGCCTCGGCCTGCTCGCCAAGGGCCCGGTCGCGCTGGCGATTCCCGGCGCCGCCTCGCTGCTGTTCTTCGTCTGGCAGGGCCGCTTCGGCCTGTGGCTGCGCGCGGTGCTCGATCCGCGCGGCTGGCTGCTGATGATCGCCATCGTCGCGCCGTGGGTGCTGGCCTCGATCCATCACGACGGCGGCGCTTTCCTGCGCCACTTCCTGCTCGACCACAATGTCGGCCGCTACACCGAGACGATGCAGAACCACGGCGGCCACTGGTGGTTCTATCTGGCGACGCTGCCGCTGATCGTGCTGCCGTTCACCGGCGTGCTGCGCGCCGCGTTCGCCGGCGCCTGGCGCGAGAGCGAGCCGTTCGACCGCTACGCGCTGGTCTGGTTCGCGCTCGTGCTGCTGCTGTTCTCGGCCTCGGCGACGCAGCTGCCGCACTACCTGCTGTACGGCTGCACGCCGCTGTTCGTGCTGTTCGGCCGCCATCACGCGCGCGTGCGCTGGCGCCGCGTCGCGCTGCTGCCGCCGCTGCTGCTGGCCATCGTGCTGTGCCTGCTGCCGTGGCTGCTGCCGGCGCTGGCGGCCCAGGCGCATCGCGCCTACGAACGCGGCGTGCTCGAACTGGCGGTCGGCCAGTTCGGCGCAACCTACCGCGTCTGGGCGCTCGCCGCGCTGCTGGCGATGCTCGTCGCCTTGATCGTCGCGCCGCGCCGCTGGCCGGCGGCGCTGCTGCTGGCCGGCGGCGTGCAGGCGGCGCTGCTCTGGGGCGTGGCGCTGCCGGCCTTCGCCGAGGCCTACCAGCGGCCGACGCAGCTCGCCGCCTACAAGGCCCGCGCGCTCGGCCTGCCGACGGTGATGTACCGAACGTACCTGCCGACCTTCAGCGTCTATCGTGGAGCCCCGACGCCGCAGCGCGCGCCACAACCGGGCGAGCTGGCCTTCATCCGCGCCGACCGCCTGCCTACGCTCCAGAAAGAGTTTCCGCAAGCCGAACTGTCAATGGAATTTCAAATGGGCGGCGTACTCTTGATACGACGCCGTTCCTGAGTCCTCCAGCCGATGAATACCACCGACTCCCGATCACAGGACACGCCGCTGGTCGCCGGGCGCTGGCTGCTGTGGACAGCGGCCGCGTTCGCCGTCGCGGCCGCGCTGCTGCTGATCGGCGGCGGCTACGAGGCCGGCTTCTTCGCGATCAACGACGCGGCACGCGTGCTCAGCGACGGCGAGCTGTCGCGCCTGACCCAGCTCGGCGACTCGCTGACCGCGCTGAGCCTGTTCCTGATCTTCGCCTGGCGCTATCCGCGCGCGCTGTGGCTGGCGGTGCTCGGCGCGCTGATCGCGACGGCGCTGTCGCACGGCATCAAGCCGATCGCCCACCTGTCGCGTCCGCCGGCAGTGCTCGACCTCGAGCTGTTCCGCCATCTCGGCCCGCTGTGGAAGCGCGACAGTTTTCCGTCCGGGCACACGGTGACCGCCTTCGTGGTCGCCGGCGCGCTCGCCTGCGAGCTGCGCGTGACCGGCCGCGTGCTGCTGCTCGGCGCCGCGCTGCTGGTCGGCCTGAGCCGGGTCGCCGCCGGCGTGCACTGGCCGGTCGACGTGCTCGCCGGCGCCGCGCTGGGCCTGGTCTCGGTGCGTCTCGGCGGCCTGCTGATGCAGCGCTGGCGCTGGGGGCTGCGCCCGTTCGGCCATCGCCTGCTGGTGCTCGCGCTCGCCGGCTGCGCGATCGCCGACTTCATCCGCGTACCGTCCTACCCGGGAGCGCACGGCCTGACGCGGCTGATCGCGGTGCTCGGCCTGGCGCTGAGCTTCTTCCACTACGTGATCCTACCGCGCCTGCAGGCGCGCATGCACGGCGCACGCGCGGCGACGCAGCCGCACTGAAGCGGCGCCGGCCCGACCGTTCCGGGCGCGGCAGTTCAGTCCGGGTTCACCGCGAATCGCCAAGCTGCGGACACGCCCGGCCGGCGCTTTCGCGCGCCAGCCGGCGACGGCAGAATGCCGCGACAAGAACGAATCGGTCCGCGCCATGAACGACACGCCGCCCGCGGCTTTCGCTCCGCCTTCCGCGGACCTCAACACACGCGCCCATACGCTCGGCCCCTCGCGCGGCGTGTTCGCGCGCCTCGGCATCGGCGCGCAGACGCGGCTCGAGAACTTCGTCGCCCGCGTCTCGCGCTTGCCGGATGCGCCGGTCTACGACCAGCGCGACTTCGCGTGGACGCGGACGCTGGAGGCGCACTGGCCGGCGATTCGCGCCGAGCTCGACCAGGTGCTGCAGATGCGCGATCAGCTGCCGGCCTTCCACCAGATCCTCGACGAGGTGCGCACCATCACCAGCGACGACCGCTGGAAAACCTACTGGCTGCTCGCCGCCGGCGTCGACTGCCGCGAAAACCAGGCGCGCTGCCCGCAGACGACGGCGCTGCTGCGGCAGATTCCCGGCGTGCTGACGGCGTTCTTCTCGATCCTCGCACCCGGCAAGAAGATTCCGCCGCACCGCGGCGCCTACAACGGCATCCTGCGCTGCCACCTGGGCCTGATCGTGCCGGAGCCGGCCGAACGGGTCGCGATCCGCGTCGGCAACCGCATCTGCCACTGGCGCGAGGGCGAGACGCTGATCTTCGACGACAGCTTCAATCACGAAGTCTGGAACGACACCGACGGCTGGCGCGTGGTGCTGTTCATCGATTTCGCGCGGCCGCTGCGCCAGCCCTGGCACGCGCTGAACCGCCTGTTCCTCGGCATCGCCCGCTTCCTGCCGCTGCTGCGCCGCGCCAACCGCCGTCACCGCGACTGGAAGCGCGCGTTCTACGCGCCGCGTCCGTAAGGACGCCGCCGACGCCCGCTCAGCGGGCCGCGGCCGCCGCGCCGGTCGCGTGCGGCGCGTCATCGTCATCGGCCGCGCCCAGTTCGTGCACGACCGGGCGCAGCGTCAGCGCGATCAGCCGGTAGAAGTACGACCAGTCGAAATGCTTGGCGTGCGACTGCTGGCCGTTCGCGGCGAGCCAGGCCGGAATCTCCTCGGGCCGGTCGTAGAGCGCCAGCGGAATGCCGGCCGCGGCGCTCTTCTGCGCGGCCAGATCGACGACGACGCGGACGATGAACCACGGCACGCCGTGCTCCTCGCTGGCCAGCACCGCGGCGAAATCCTCCTGGTCGACGACGAAGCGCGGCGGCGGCGGCAGGCCGAGGCGCTGCGCGGCCAGCGCCATGCGCCGCTCGATCGTGCTGCGCGCGTGATGGCTGGTGACGAACTGCGAGCCGCTCGCCGACCAGCCGTCGAGCCACAGCGCGGGCCGGTACGGCGCGACGCCGTGGAAGGCGGCGACCTCGTCGCCGATCGGCGGCAGTTCGAGTCCGGCGACGCTGCGGCCGATGCGCGCCAGCAGCGCCGGATCGGGCTGCAGCACCAGCCGCGCGACGCGGCCGGCGTCGGACAGCAGCGGCTGGCCGCGCATCTGCCAGCTGAGGCCGGCGAAGGTCTGGCCGCCGTCGAGCGCGAAGTCGTACCAGTTGCCCTGATCGTGCTGCACGGCGGCGGCCGCGACGATCACGTCGCCAACGCGGGTCGCGCCGCCGCCGCCGGCGATGCCGACGAAGCCGAGCGCGCGCACGTTGAAGTGCTGCAGCAGCACGGTGGCGCCGATCGCGGCGTTGTCCATGTTGCCGCCGGCGACGGCGGCGATGATGTTGGCGCCGGCCCAGCGGCCGACGTGGAACTCGCGACCGACGATGCGATACACGGCGTCGATCTGCGCGTCCTCGACGATCGCCGAAATCTCCTGATAGGCCGAGGCCAGCAGCGCGATGCTCGGCGCATCCGGCAGGCGCGCCGCATCGGGCAGGCGCACCCAGCCGCGCGCCGCGTCGAGGCCCGGATTGGCGGCGCGCAGCGCGGCGACGCTGACGCCGTGGCGCAGCGCGATGCGCGCCCAGCTGTCACCGTCGGCGGCGCGGTACGCGACCGACACGCCGGCCCAGGCCGGCAGCGCCGCCGAAAGCCCGAGCAGCAGCGCCAGCAGCAGGCCGCCCGCCGCCCGCCGCATCACCGTTCCTGGCCGGAGCGTGCTCACAGCGGCGGCCGCGTCCAGCCGCCGCTGCGGCCTTCGATGTAGCGCGCGACGGCCAGCGCCACATCCTCGCGCCACGGCGGCGCGACGACCTGGATGCCGATCGGCAGCCGGCCGTCGGCCGAAGCCCCGCAGCGCACGACGACGACCGGCCAGCCGGTCGAGTTGAAGACGCCGACGTCGCTGAGCATGCCGCGATAGTCGCCGGGCACCGACGGGTCCCAGTCGATCGGCGTCGCCGGTTCGCCGGCGACCGGACACAGCAGCACGTCGTACTGCGCGAACCAGCCGAGCAGGCGCGACTTCGCCGCGTCCGACTGCTCCCAGGCTTCGACGAATTCCGAGGAGCGCAGCGGCTTGATGGCGCGGATCGACTCGTCCATCGTGCCGGACAGGTGGTGCGTGCCCCACTTCTGCGCGAGCCGCTGGTACCAGGCCCAGCCGTCGCCCATCGACAGCTTGCCGCGCATCTCATGCAGCACGGCGAGATCGGCGGTCGGGCAGTCCTGGCGCACGTCGGCCGCCACCTCGCCCAGCCAGGCGGCCGCCTGGCGGATCAGCCGCTGCGTGTCGGCGTCGACCTTCGACAGCCCGTTCTCGGGCCAGAACACGACCTTGAGCGCGGCCAGATCGACGCCGTCCGGATCGGCCCAGGCGATCGGCACGCAGGCCGCGTCGCGAAAATCCGGGCCGCTGATCAGCGGCGCGATCAGCGCGAGATCCTTGACCCGCCGCGCCAGCGGACCGATCTGCTGCCAGGAGTCGAGCACGCCGCCGTAATCGACGATGTGGCCGGTGCGCGGCACGCGCCCGGCCGTCGTCTTGAGACCGGCGACGCCGTTGACGTGCGCCGGCAGGCGCAGCGAGCCGCCGATGTCGGAGCCGACGTCGAAGGCCGCGCCGCCGGCGGCGACGTTGGCGCCGGCGCCGCCCGAGGAGCCGGACACGGTGCGCGTCAGGTCATAGGGATTGTGCGTCGAGCCGTACAGCATGTTGCTCGTGGTGTTGATCGCGCCGACGCCGCCGACCGTGAACTCCGGCGTGTTGGTCTTGCCGAGCAGGATCGCGCCCTGCGCACGCAGGCGGCGGACCACGGTCGCGTCGCGCGGCGGCACGTACTGCTGGCGGCCGTAGGTGCCGCCGGTCGAGATCACGCCCTCAGTATCGAACGAATCCTTGATCGTCATCGGCACGCCGTGCAGCGCGCCGGCGAAGTCGCCGCGCGCGGCGCGCTGGTCGAGCGCGCGCGCTTTGGCGCGGGCGCGCTCGTAGCAGTTCATGACCACGGCGTTGAGGCGGTCGTCGATCGCGAGCTGGCGCGCGATGTAGGCGTCGACCACTTCCAGCGCCGACAGCTGGCGCGCGCGCAGCAGGTCGGCGAGCTTGCTCGCCGACATGTAGAGGATCTCGTCGGAATCGACGTCGGCGGCGACGCGGGCGACCGCCTTGGCGCTGACCCGGCTGCTCGCCGCCAGCGCCGCGGCGCTGGCCGCGCCGCGCAGGAAGACGCGTCGCGAGACACGGGCGGCCGAAGAGGAAATCGCGGGCATGGGCAAGCTCCGGTTCAGATCGGGGGACGGCGGTAACCGCCGGTATAGGCTTCGATGTGGCGCAGCGCCGCGATCAGCTGGTCCTCGCGCCAGGGCCGCGCGATCAGCTGCACGCCAACCGGCAGCGCCGGCTCGCCGGCGGCGCTGCCGGCGCGCACGACACCGGCCGGCCAGCCGTTGGTGTTGTAGATGCCGAGGTAGTACGGGCTCATCCGCCGCCGCGGCGCGGGCGCGGCCGCCGGCGCCTGCTTCGCCGCCGGCGGCAGCGGCGTCGGCCGCTCGCCGATCGGCAGCGCCGCGCGCGTGCTGGCCGGGCACAGGATCAGGTCGTACTGCTCGAACCACGCCAGCTGCTCGCTGCGCACCGCGTCGAGTTCTTCGGCATAGCGCGTGAAATCGGCGCTGGGCAGCTCGTCGCCGCTGGCTGGCGGCAGGCTCGGATACGGCGTCGCGGTACCGGCGCGCTGCAGCAGGCTGCGCGTCAGATAGCCGCCGGCGGCGCCGCTGTAGGCACCGCGCAGGCCGGCCAGCTCGCCCATCTTCGGCGGCATGTCCTCGCGCACGCGGCAGCCGGCCTCGGCCAGCGACTGCGCGCAGCGCCGCACCAGTTCCTGAATCTCGGCGCTCGGCGGGTTCTCGCCGTTCGTCGCGTAGACGGCGACGCGCAGGCCGCGCAGGTCGACGGCGTCGGCATCGCCGAGCGGCACCGGCTGCACCGCCGCGTCGCGCGCGTCGGGGCCGGCGATGATCGGCAGCAGCAGCGCCAGATCCTCGACGCGGCGCACCAGCGGGCCGATGCCCTGAAAACTGTCGTAGGCGCCGCCGTAGCCGATGATGTGACCCGTGCGCGGCACGCGGCCGTGCGTCGGCTTGAGGCCGACGACGCCGCAGGCATGCGCCGGATCGCGGATCGAGCCATAGAAGTCCGAGCCGAGATCGAAGCTCGCGCCGCCGGCGGCGACATTGGCCGCCGAGCCGCCCGACGACGCGCCCGGCTGGTAGTCGGGATGGTAGGGATTGCGGGTGACGCCGTAGACCAGGTTGTCGGTGCCGCGCGGACCGACACCGAGCGTGAACTCCGGCGTGTTGGTCTTGCCGAGCAGGATCGCGCCGGCGGCGCGCACGCGGGCGACGACGGTGGCGTCCTGGCCGGGGATGAAATGCGCGCGGCCGAGCGTGCCGCCGGTCGACACCAGGCCTTCCGTGTCGAACGAATCCTTGATCGTCATCGGCACGCCGTGCAGCGGCCCGAGCGGCTTGCCCCTGGCCTGCGCGGCATCGGCCTCGCGCGCTTCGTACAGCGCGCGCTCGAAGCATCGCGCGACCACCGCGTTGAGGCGCGGATGGAGCGCTTCGATGCGGGCGATGTGCAGGCGCACCGCCTCGCTCGCCGACAGCTGGCCGGCGCGGATCAGGCCGGCGAGCTTGGTCGCCGACATGAACAGCGGATCGTCGCTGCTGTCGCTCGACACGCGGTAGCGCGGCGCGGCGGCCGGCAGCGGCGCGGCGCCGAGCAAGGCGCGGCGGGTCGGCGCGGGCATGGATGTGGCACTCAAAGCGGAGGTCTCCGGTAGCCGCCGGCGCGGCGTTCGATATGGGCCATCGCGGCGAGCACGAGCTCGTCGCGCCAGGGCTGGCCGACGACCTGAATGCCGAGCGGCAGGCCCGGATCGAGGCTCGACGTGCCGGTGCGCACGACGCCAGCCGGCCAGCCGTTGTTGTTGAATACGCCGAGATAGGAAATGCCGGCGACGCGCGGCCCCGGCGGCGGCGGCAGGCGTTCGAGATCGATCGGCAGCGCCGCGCGCGTGCCGGCCGGACAGAGGATCAGGTCGTAGCGCTCGATCCACGCGAGCTGCTCGCTGCGGATCGCATCGAGTGCTTCGGCGGCGCGCGTCAGCTCGGCGACCGGCGCTTCCTCGCCGCCGAGGTAGAGGCCCGGCGAAGCCTGGGTCGTGCCGCTGGCCGCCAGCAGGCGCCGCATCGGATCGCTGCCGGGCGCACCGGCGTAGGCGAAGCGCGCCGCCGACAGCGCCGCCATCTTCGGCGGCATATCCTCGACCACGCGGCAGCCGAGTTCGCGGAACCAGGCCGCGGCCTGCCGCACCAGCGCCTGGTTCTCCGCCGTCGGCGCGTTGAGGCCGTTGCTCGCGAACCAGGCGACGCGCAGGCGCGACAGCTCGACCGCGGCCGGATCGCCGAGCGGCACCGGCTCGATCACCGCGTCCTGACGGTCGGGGCCGGCGATGATCGGCAGCAGCAGCGCCAGATCCTCGACGCGGCGCGCGATCGGGCCAATGCCCTGGAAACTGTCGTACGGCCCGCCGTAGCCGATGATGTGGCCGCTGCGCGGCACGCGGCCGTGCGTCGGCTTGAGCGCCGCCAGCCCGCAGGCGTTGGCCGGTCCGCGCAGCGAGCCGCCGAAATCGGAACCGATATCGAAGCTCGCGCCGCCGGCGGCGACGAGCGCCGCCGCGCCGCCCGACGAGGCGCCCGGCTGATAGTCGGTGTCGTAGGGATTGCGCGTCAGGCCGTAGACCAGATTGTCGGTGCCCTTCCAGCCGCCGCCGAGCGTGAACTCCGGCGTGTTCGACTTGCCGAGCAGGATCGCGCCGGCGGCGCGCGCGCGGGCGACGACGGTGGCGTCGCGCTTCGGCACGAAATCGCGCCGACCGAGCGTGCCGGCGGTCGAGATCACGCCCTCGGTGTCGAACGAATCCTTGATCGTCATCGGCACGCCGTGCAGCGGGCCGCAGCGCGCGCCGCGCGCCAGCGCCGCGTCGGCGGCCGCCGCTTCCTGCAGCGCGCGCTCGAAGCAGGTCGCGCCGAGCGCGTTGAGGCGCGGATTGACCGCTTCGAGCCGCGCGATGTGCAGACGCACGACCTCGCTCGCCGACAGCTGCCGAGCGCGGATCAGCGCCGCCAGCCGCGTCGCCGACATGAACAGCGGATCGTCGTCGCCGGGCGCCGCCGCGGCCGGCACCGCGGCCCGCGTCGCCGCCGGCGCGGCGATGCCGGCGACGGCACCGCCGAGCAGCTGGCGGCGGCTCAGCCGCGACGGCGGCGCAGGCGGGGTCGTCATGGCGTCTCCGCGTAGTCGAAGCGCTCGCCGGGCAGCGCCGGCGTCAGCGGCGGCGCGCGGCGGCGCTGCGTGCGCGCCTCGTAGCCGCTGGCCAGCCGGATCAGCGTCGGCTCGGCGAACGGCCGGCCGATCAGCTCGATCGAGAACGGCATGCCGTCCGGCTCGAAATAGCCGCCGGGCACCAGCACCGCCGGCAGGCCGGTATACGCGTGCAGGCCGTTGCGCATCTCGCGCCGCGCCGTGCCGCCGAGGCTTTCGTCGACACCCGGCGCCGTCACCGTGCGGTACGGCAGCACCAGCGCGTCGAGGCGGTGGCGCTCCATCAGCGCGAGCAGCGCATCGCGCAGGCGCGCCTGCTCGCGCAGCGCGGCGAGAAACGGCGGGTAGCGGTCGAGCGAGCGGATCGCCGCGACTTCGCGCAGGTACGGATCGACGGCGTCGCCGCCCTTGCGCAGCATCTCGTCGAGCGAGCGCATCGGCGCGCCCGGCGGCAGGCTGCGCAGATAGGCATCGGCGGCGATGCCCTGCTCGTAGGTGGCGCTGCTGGCCGCGCCCTGCGCCTGCGGCAGATCGATGCCGCTCAGCAGCGGATCGACGAGCACCGCGCCGGCCGCGGCCATGGCCTTGAGCTCGCGCTCGAACAGCGCGCGCCCGGCGGCGTGCGCCGGACCGCCGCGCACCATCTCGCGCAGCACGCCGATGCGCGCGCCGCGCAGGCCCTGCGCATCGACGTACGACGCGTACGGCCGCTCGGGCAGACGGCCGAGACCGGCCAGCGTGCTGAGGTCATCGGGATCGAAGCCGGCGATCGCGTCGAGCACGGCGGCCGCGTCGTAGACGCTGCGCGTCATCGGCCCGGCCCGCTCCTGCACCGGCGAGTTCCACATCATGCCGCGGCGGCTGACCAGGCCGCGCGTCGGCACGATCGCGACCACGGCATTGAGCGCCGCCGGAATCAGCAGCGAGCCGCCGGTGTCGCTGCCGAGCGCGACACTGCCGAACCAGGCGGCGGCGGCGACGCCGGAACCGGAGCTCGACGCGCCCGGATAGCGCGTGAGGTTGTACGGGCTGCGCACCGGCCCGCCGAGCGAGCTGCCGCTGCCCGACGCGCTGCCGTACCAGTCGGCGAGATTGAGCTTGGCCAGCACGATCGCGCCGGCCGCGCGCAGACGCTCGACGACGAAAGCGTCGCGCGCCGGCTGCGAAGTCGCCATCGGCGCGAAGCCGCCGGTGGTCGGCAGATCGTGGGTGTCGAAGACGTCCTTGACCACCACGACGACGCCGTGCAGCGGTCCGCGCGGGCCCTGGCGCCGACGCTCGGCGTCGAGCGCGCGCGCCTCGTCGAGCGCGCGCGGATTGAGCGTGAGCACGGCGCCGAGCCGCGGTCCGTCGTGGTCGTAGGCGGCGATGCGCGCCTGGTACAGCTCGACCAGGCGCTCGGAGCTGAGCGCGCCGGCCGCGAACGCGGCGTCGAGATCGGCGACGGTCGCGGTCGACAGCTCGAAGTGCGCGGCCTCGGCCGGAACGAGCGCGCCGGCCAGCAGCGCGGCGCAGAGGAATCGTGGCAGGCGCATCGGGATCAGTAGCGGAAGCGCTCGCCGGGCAGCGGCGGCGTGTGCGTCGGCAGCGGCAGCGGCGGACCGCCGTGCTCGTAGGCATCGGCCACGCCGATCAGCAGCGGCTCGCTGAAGGCCGGACCGACGAAGGAGATCGAAATCGGCAAACCGTCGCGGCTGAGGCCGGCCGGCGCGACCAGATCGGGAAAGCCGGTGATGTTGCCGATGTTGGTCAGGCCGACGCCGATCGACTTCACGCCCGGCGGTGGCGGCGGCACGCCGCGTCCGGTCAGCGGCTCGTCGGCGATGATGCGGTGCGGCGGCCGCGGCCGCGTCGGGTAGACGAGTACGTCGACGCGCTGCTGCTCGAAGACGCCGAGCACGCCGTCGGCAACCATGGCGACGCCGTGCTCGCGCGCCGAGCGGTAGGCGAGCGAACTCATGCCCTGCCCGCTCGTCACGCGCTTGGCGAGCCCTGCGTAGACGACCGGATACGGCGACCACGTACCCTGCGGCGCGCGCAGCGCCAGGCCGCGCTCGGCCAGTTCGGCCAGCGTCTTCGGATAGCCCGGCGCGAGGCGGCCGAGGTAGGCGTCGAAATAGACCGCCTTCTCGGTGTCGCAGACGACCTTGACGATCGCACGGCGCGTCGCCGGATCGACGACCTGCGGCGGATAGGCGACGTCGACCAGCTCGGCGCCGAGCTTGCGCAGACGCTCGAGCGCTTGCGCGAACGCGGCGTCGACGTCGGCATCGGCGCCGCTGCCTTCGCGCAGCACGCCGATGCGCAGGCCGTCGAGCGAGCGGCGGCCGAGGAAGACACGGTAGTCACGATGCGTCTTGCCGAGGCTGTCGGCGGTATCGGCGTCGCCGGGCTCGTAGCCGGTCATCGGGCCGAGCATCGCCGCCAGATCGCTGACGTGGCGCGCCATCGGTCCGGCAGCATCGTAGCTGTAGCAGGTCGGGATGATGCCGTCGCGCGACAAAAGGCCGCGCGTCGGCTTCAGGCCGTAGACGCCGCCGACCGAGGACGGACTGCGCAGCGAGCCGCCGGTGTCGGTGCCGAGCGCCAGCGGCGCCAGCCAGGCGGCGAGCGCGGCGCCGGAACCGCCGGACGAACCGAGCGGCGTGAAGTCCGGATCGTAGGGATTGCGCGTCTGGCCGTGGATCGAGCTGAAGCCGGCGCCGCCGGCGGCGAAGTCGTCGAGATTGACCTTGGCGAGAATGATCGCGCCGGCCTCGCGCAGGCGGCGGATGATCGGCGCGTCGGCCTGCGGCTGCGCGCCGGCGAGCACGAACGAGCCGCCGGTGGTCGGCATCTCGACGGTGTCGATGTTGTCCTTGACCACGACCGGAATGCCGTGCAGCGGCCCGCGCGGGCCCTTCTGCCGGCGCTCGCGGTCGAGCGCGCGCGCCTCGTCGAGCGCGTGCGGATTGAGCGCGATCACCGCGTTGATGCGCGGCCCGGCCTGGTCGTAGGCCTGAATGCGCTGCAGATAGAGCGAGACCAGCTGCTCGGCGCTGAGCGTGCCGGCCGCGTAGGCGGCGCCGATGTCGGCGACGCTGGCGCGCGACAGCTCGACGCTGGCGGCGCCGGCGACGGGCGCGGCGCCGAGCAGCGCCGCACCGAGCCACAGCGCAGCGCCGGCCGCGCGCGCCGCCGTGCCCGCGTTCAGAAGCGCCATTCGGCGCCGCCGTAGACGCCGCGCGGCAGCGCGCGATAGCCGTAGACCTGGTCGTAGCTGCGATCGAAGAGGTTCTCGACGCGCAGCTTCAGCGTCAGCTGATCCCAGAGCTTGTAGCTGGTGTAGACGCGCGCGACCAGATAGTCGTCGGCGCGGCCGGTGCTCTCGATGCTGTCGTAGGCCGCGTTGGCGCCCATGCCGACGGTCCACACCGGCAGGAGGTCGAGCGAGGTCGAGGCGTCGATCGAGTGTCGCGGACGGCGCGTCAGGCGCGCGTCGGTGGTGCTGTCGGTGGCGTCGAGGTAGGTGTAGCCGAGGCGCAGATTCCAGATCGAGGTCGGGCGCAGCGTCACGCCGAACTCGGCGCCCTGGGTCTCGGCCTTGGCGCGGTTGACGTACATGCCGGCGTAGGTCGTCAGATCGGTGTACTCCCAGTCGATCAGATCGCGGAAACGGTTCTGGAAGTAGGTGGCGCTGAGCGTCGCCATGCCGTCGAACAGCGACTGGTCGACACCGACGTCCCAGCCCTTCGACTTCTCCGGCTGGATGTCCGGATTCGGCTGCTGGTTCCAGGCCGGCACGCCGTAGCGGTCCGACGAGCCCGGCGCGGCGAAGCCGGTGCCGTAGGTCGCGCGCAGCTTGGTCTTCGGCAGCACCATCCAGGCCAGGCCGGTGCGCCACGTCGTCGCGCCGCCGACGGTGTCGTAGTCGTCGCGGCGCAGGCCGGCGTTGAGCGTCAGCGTGTCGGTGATCTGATAGGTGCCGGACAGGAAGCCGGCGACGATCGTGTCGTCGCTGCTCGTCGCGTTGATGTCGTACTTGGACGATTCGTAGTTCGCGCCGGCGACCAGTTCGAGCCCGTCGAGCGCCTTCCACGCCGTCTGCCAGTCGACGATCGTGCGGCGGTTGGCGAGATCGCTCTTGCCCCAGGAATCGGTCCAGGTGTAGTCGCGCCGGTGCAGCGCCGCCGAGACGTGCGAGGTCACGCTGTCGCTGGCGCGCCACTCGGCGTAGACGGTGCCGAGATAGTTCGCCGAATCGACGACGCCGGGCGCGAAGTAGTAGCGCGAGCCGTTCGAGTGATACTCGCCGGACTGGCCGCGAAAGGTCGCGCCGATGTCCCAGTCCGGATCGAGCGCGTACGACAGGCGCGCCGAATAGTTCTGGCTGTCGTAGTCGTTGTTCGGATCGTGATTGTCGGTCTGGTAGTGGTTGAACGAGGCGCTGTAGCCGAGATCGCCACTGCTGCCGGTGGTCGCCAGCGAGGCCGAGAAGGTATCGAAGGAGCCGCCGGTGACCGACACGCCGCCGGCCGGCTTGGCCGAACCTTCGGCGGTGTTCATCAGGATCACGCCGCCGATCGCGGCGCTGCCGTACATCGTGCTTTGCGGGCCGCGCAGGATTTCGACGCGGTCGAAGCCGGACAGATCGGCGCCGCCGAGAAAGTTGTCGTAGGTCGCGGCGCGGTCGTTCATGCGCACGCCGTCGACGATGAACAGCGTGTGGTGCGGATACGCGCCGCGGATGTAGACCGCCGACTGGCCGCCGACCGCGCCGGTGTTCATGACCGAGACGCCGGGCTGCGCGGCGAGCGCGCTCTTCAGATCGTCGACCTGCGCCTTCTTCATGTCGGCCAGCGAGACCACGCTGACACTGCTCGAAGTGTGGCGCGCCGACTGCGGCGTGCGCGACGCCGACACCACGATCGTGTCGATGCCGTCGTCGAGCGCCGCGCCCTTGTCGGCCGCCGGCTCGACCGTCTTCGCCGGCGCCGCCGGAATGATGCCGACCGTCTTGTCGCCGACGGCGTGGAACGCAAGCGGGCTGCCGTCCAGCATCGCCGCCAGCGCCTGGCTCAGCGGCATGCGGCCCTGCACCGGTTTGCTGGTCTGACCGTTGACCAGATCCGAGGGCATCAGGATCTGCACGCCGCTCTGCTTGGACAGCGCGATCAGCGCGCTGGTCAGCGACTGCGCCGGCACGTTGACCTCGACCGGCTTGGCCAGCACGCCTTCCTGCGCCCCGGCCACGCCCACGCCCGCCACACTCAACGCCAGCACGATACCGGCCGACGAACTCATGCCCGCCGCGCCCCGCCAGAACCTACGCATATGCCCCCCGAAAATGGATGGATGCCGAATTGGTTTTCCGGTAGCTATGACGTACGAGTCCGGCGCGGCGGCGCTCGCCGCCGCATTTTTTTCGCGCAACGGAGCGCTATCGCTATGGCAGACACAAAAAAGGCGCCGCGAGCGGCGCCTTTGGCAGACAAGCCCTTGTTCAGTCGCCGTGCGCGGCGCCGGCGCGCGCCTGGATCACGATGCCACTGCCCTGCTGCAGCACCTCGACCGGGAACTCGCTCGGCAGTGCGCGCAGCCATTCGTCGGTCGCGGACGTCAGCAGCGTGCCCGAGAAGCGCAGCTTGCCGACGTCGCCGTGGATGAAGACCGGGCGTCGCGTGTAGCGATTGAGATCGGCGATGACAGCGCCGAGCGGCTCGTTGTTGTATTCGAGACGGCCCTCGCGCCAGCCGAGCACCGCCTGCGGGTCGACGGCACCGACCGTCGGATCCTTCTGCCCCTCGTCCCAGCTGACCTGGCCGCCGGCCGAGACGACGACGGCATCGCCTTCCGCCACGGCCGCGGTCTGCGCGCCGGTGCGATAGACCTTGACCACGCCTTCGGTGACGGTGACGACGACCCGGTCCGCCGCATGGCGCACGTTGAACGCGGTGCCGACCGCGCGAATGCGGACGTCGCCGGCGGCGACGATGAACGGCCGCCGCGGATTGTGCGCGACCGAGAAGAATCCCTCGCCACTGTCCAGGCTCAGATTGCGCTGCGCCTCGTCGTAGTGCACGGTCACCAGCGAATTGGCCGCCAGCTCGACGCGCGAGCCGTCCGACAACGTCGCCGCGTGCACGGTTTCCGTGCTGGGCGCGACGACGGCATCGTCGTCGAGCAGCGACGGCTCCGACTGGTCGCGCAGCGTCCAGCCCAGGCCAAGTGCCAGCACGCAGGCGCAAGCCGCGCCGAGCACCGCGACGCGGCGGCGGCGCACGCTCAGCGGCTCGAAGAAATCGAGGGTCGTGGCGACCAGCGTGCCACGCGCGCGGCGCAGCGCGCCGGTGCGGCGCCGCGGTGCCGCCGGCCGGGCGGCGAGCAGCTCGCCGTCGACGACCTCGTCGGCCAGACCACCGCTCAGCGTCCACAGCTCGCGCACACGTTCGTAGGCCTGCTGGTTGCGCGCGTCGGCTTCGTACCACTGCACCCAGCTGACGATCTCGGCCTCGCTCGCCGCGGCGTCGCGCAGGCGCTCCATCCACTCCGCCGCCGCCTCGAGGCGCTGCGCGTCGATCTGACTGTGCCGGCGGCCGTCAGGCTTCATTGAAATATCCGTTCCTTTGCTTCTGCGCTCGTCAGGCCATCCAGCCGCAGGCGGCAGTAGGCTACGACACGGCGCAGGTATTTTCTGGTCTGGCTGTCACGCAAGCCCAGCTCCTCGCCGATTTCCTCGACGCTCTTCTCCTCGATCCGCGACAGCAGGAACGCCCGGCGATAACGCTCGGGCAGCTCCAGCAGCGCCTGCCGTACGATAGCCAGATCCTCGCGCGCCGCATACAGCCGGTCGGGGCTGAGCGTATCGGTCAGCTCGTCGAGATCGTAGACCTTCTCGATCTGCTCGCCGCGAATCCGGTGCCGCAGGCGATCCTGGGCGATGTTCACCGCGGTGCGGAACAGGTACGCGCGCAGATAGCTGACCGCGCCCGGTTCGTGCAGCTGCAGCATGCGCACGTACGCTTCCTGCGCGACCTCGCGGGCCTCGGCCTCGGTGCCGAGCCGGTGCTGCAGCATCGACACCAGAGTGCGGTTGTGGCGCTCGAACAGCTCCGCCAGTTCCGATGCGCGCGGCGGCGCGTCCGCGCGCCGCTCGTCTCCCGAGGACGGCTCCTCGAGGAGGAAAACACCGTTGATAGCCATGGACTCCAGCACTGAGGATGAGGCCCCGATCTGGATAAGACGTCCGAGCGCCGCTTTGCGGCGCTCGCCAACGCAAATCAGCGGAGCGATTGCACTGGCGAATCCATAGTCAAGAATCGTGCCTTGCGCCGCGCGCGGGCCTGCGCCGCGGCCACGCGATCCACGGCGCCGGCGGCGCGGACTGCGCGCCGGTCGCGCGCGCTTCGGGGCCTCGGCCGACGCCGCGCGACGCGCCGGCTCAGCCCGGGCAGCGCACCGCGGCGCGATCGCGCTGCGCGGCCTCGACCACGCCGGCGATGTCGGCGGCGAGCCGGGCCAGGCCGGCCTGGGCGCCGTTGACCAGCGCGTCGTAGCCGGCGCCGACCGGCGCCGTCACCTGTGTCGAGCAGGTCCAGCGCGCCTTCAGCGTGCCGGGGGCGCTGACGTCGAGCACGGTCCAGACCGCGTCGAGGCGCACGCTGGTGGCGAGCCGGGCGTCGAGACGCTGCACGTCGACGAGCACGCGATAGACCGGCGCGCCCGGCGGCGGCGCGACCCGCGAGACGTCCTGCGCCCCGAGCGCGGCGCCGAGCTCGGCGACCAGCGCGCCGCGCACCTCGTCGGGCAGCGGCGCGATCCAGCGCCGCGTCTCGACCAGCGCGACCTCGCCGTTGCCCTGGCGCACGACCAGCTCCGGCTGATTGACCTGCGCCGGCACCCGCACCGGCTGCACGTCGATCGCGAATGCCGCCTGGCCGGCGGCGAGCGGCGCCAGCGGCGTCGGCCGCACCAGCGTGTAGAAACGCGTCGGCGCCTCGCCGCCGCAGGCCGTCACCGCAAGCGTGGCGAGCGCGAACGCGCCGAGTCCCCGCAGATTCCGCTGCTGTGCGCTGCGCATCACTTGCCCTCCTGCTGTCCGTTCTCGCGCGGCTCGGCGGCTTCCGGCGCGCCGAACACCATCGACTGCGGATGCCGCTTCAGATAGTCGGCGAGCTCGCGCATCGAGCGAGCCATGCGCTCGACCGAGTCGAGCGTGGCCTGCGCATTGCGCTGCAGCGGCGACTCGCCGGCGATGAAGTTCTGGTTGGCGGCGTCGACCGCCTGGCGCGCGTCGCGCAGCAGGCCGGTGGCTTCCGGCGCCAGCTTGCCGTCGAGCTGCCGGAGCAGACTGTCGGCGCTCTGCAGCGTGCTGTTGAGATTGTGGCCGATCTCGCCGAACGGAATCTCGTCGAGCTTGTTGACGATGCTGGCGATCTGCTGCTGGATCTCCTCGAGCCCGCCGGTCACGGTCGGCAGCTCGAACGGGCTGGCCTGGGCATCGACCTTGACCGGCGCCGCCTTGCGCTCGAAGTCGAGCGAGACATAGAGCTGGCCGGTCAGCAGATTGCCGGGTCGCAGCTGCGCGCGCAGGCCGTAGCCGATCATGCGCGTGAAGAATTCGCGGCCGGCGCGCGCCTCGTCGCCGGACTGATGGATCTGGCGCTGGAACATGCGGCCGAGGCGTTCCGGGTAGATGCGCGCGTCGACCACCGCGTAGAGCTTGCGCGCGTCGCGGTCGTAATCGAGCGCGGCGGCGGTGACGTTGCCGAGCACGACGCCGCGGAAGTCGATCGGCGCGCCGACCGACAGACCGCGCATCGACTGGTTGAAGTACATGCGCACGTCCATCGCCAGCCCGTCGGCCGGCGCCAGCGCCGTGCTGCGGTCGTCGAACAGCGTGAAGCGCGCGTTCTCGTCGACCACGCGGCCGGCGTCCTCGAGCGGCGGCACCTCGAAGGCGATGCCGCCGGCGACCACCGCCGCCAGCGATTCGGTGTCGAGCTTGAAGCCGGACGCGTTGACGGTGACGTCGACGCCGCTGGCGTTCCAGAAGCGCGTGTTGAGGGTCACGAAGCGGTCGAACGGCGCGTCGACGAAGATTTCCAGCGTCACGCCGCGGCCGTCGGCGCGCAGCTGGTGGCCGACCACGCGGCCGACCTGGGTACGGCGGAAATACAGCGGCGAGCCGATGTCGAGCGAGCCGAGGTCGCTGGCCTCCAGGTAGTAGCGCCGGCCCTGCTGGTCGTTGGTCACCGCCGGCGGCACTTCGAGGCCATCAAACTCCTTGCGTTCCTCGTGCGAGGCGCCGAGGTCGACGCCGATGTACGCGCCGGACAGCAGCGTGGTCAGGCCCGACACGCCGCCGAGACCGACGCGCGGCCGCACCACCCAGAACTTCGAGTCCTGCACGGCGATGTTGGAGGCGTCGTTGGTCAGCTCGACCTTGACCAGCACGCTCTGGCGGTCCTCGCTGAGCTGGATGCGGCGCACCTGGCCGACCACCACGTCCTTGTAGCGCACCTCGGTCTTGCCCGCTTCGAGCCCTTCGGCAGTGTCGAAACGGATCGTGATCAGCGGGCCCGAGGCGAGCCAGGCGCGGAGCACCAGGATCACGCCGGCGAGCGCCGCCACCGCCGGCACCAGCCAGATCAGCGACAGGCTCCAGCGTTGTCCGCGCCGCACGTCCGGCTTCGGCAGCGCCGCCACGTCGGGCACGGTTTCGTTCTCGTTCATGGTGCGCTCTTCACAGGCGGGTTCATCGTTCCGGCTCGTCCCAGATCAGGCGCGGATCGAAGCTCATCGAGGCCAGCATCGTCAGCACGACGACCGCGCCGAACGCGATCGCGCCGGGTCCGGCGCGCACCTCGGCGATCGACTGGAAATTGACCAGCGCCACCAGCAGCGCGACGACGAAGACGTCGAGCATCGACCACTGGCCGACGAATTCGAGGAGCCGGTACAGGCGCGCGCGCTCGCGGCGGCGCCAGCGCGAATGCCGCTGCGCGCTGAGCAGCAGCACGACCAGCGCCACCATCTTCAGCAGCGGCACGCAGATGCTGGCGATGAACACGATCAGCGCCAGATCCCAGGAGCCCGACAGCCACAGCACGCGCACGCCGCCGAGGATGGTGTCGTTCTCGTTGTAGACGAGCGTCGCGGTCTGCATGATCGGCAGCGCGTTGGCCGGCACGTACAGCAGCATCGCGGCGATCAGGAACGCCCAGGTGCGGCGCAGGCTGTCCGGCTTGCGCGCGTGCAGCGGCGCCTCGCAGCGCGGACAGCTCGCGCCGTCCAGGCCGGGTGCCTCGCGGCAGACGAAGCCGCAGGCGTCGCAGGGCAGCAGGCCGAGCGCGCGCGCGCTCGGCGGCTCGGCCACGGCCGGCGCGGCGTCGCGCGCCTGGCGCCGGTCGAACGCGTCGGCCCGGGCGCTCATGCGTCGAGCGCCTCGCGCGCATCCCACAGCAGGCGCAGGTCGAAGGAGTTGATGACCGTCAGCAGGATGGTCAGGACCGCGAACGCGAAGATGCCGACCTCCGGCTTGACCGAGGCCATGCCGGCGATCTTCACGACCGACACCAGGGTGCCGAGCATGAACACCTCGACCATGCTCCACGGCCGCATCAGGCGCAGCGCATGCATGAGATCGACGAAGCCGCGCGGCACGCGCCGGCGCAGCAGCGCGCCGAGCACGTAGCCGAACATCACGATCTGCGCGAGCGGAAAGAAGAACACCGTCAGCGCCGCGAGCACCGCGACCGGGCCGACGCCGGTGTCCCAGGTGGCGCGGATCGCGCCCCACAGCGTGGTGCCGCTCGACACGCCCTGCAGCTGGAGCGTGACGATCGGATAGACGTTGGCGATGACGAAGACGATCAGGCTGGTGACGGTCAGCGCCAGCATCGTTTGCAGGTCGGCGAGCTGATCGCGGTACAGCTCGGCGCCGCAGCGCAGGCACAGCGCACGCTCGCTGCGGCGCAGTGGCCGGCGCGTGTAGACGGCATCGCAATGTTCACAGACGACGTATGGGCTGGCGTGCATCGCGTGACGGCGGGAGTCCCCGCCCGGCTTTCCCTGCGGACGCTGGCAGTCTAGAGCCTGGCCGCGCGTTTGGCACCGTCGCCGAAGCCGCCTGCCGTGCTCAACCCTCGCGGTTGCGCATCCAGTCGGCGACCGGCACCAGCGCCTCGTGCAGCTCGCGGGCCAGGACCGGCTCGATGCCGCTGTCGCGCAGCGCGTCGGCCATGCAGGCCAGCCACTGGTCGCGCTCGCGGCTGGCGATCGCCACCTGCAGATGCCGCGCGCGCAGCCGCGGGTGTCCGAAGCGCGCCACGTAATGCGGTTCGCCGCCGGTCCAGCCGCAGAGGAACCAGTACAGCTTGTCGCGCGAACCGTCGAGGCTCGGCGGATGCAGGGCGCGCAGCTCGGCATAGGCCGGGTCGCGGTCCATGCGGTCGTAGAAGGCGTCGACGAGACGGCGGATGGTCGCCTCGTCGCTGCCGAGGCGTTCGTAAAAGCTGGTGATCAT
This sequence comes from Solimonas variicoloris DSM 15731, assembly GCF_000382285.1. Classification (GTDB taxonomy): domain Bacteria; phylum Pseudomonadota; class Gammaproteobacteria; order Nevskiales; family Nevskiaceae; genus Solimonas; species Solimonas variicoloris. The sequence goes on from NZ_KB907942.1 coordinate 43,891, forward strand.
CGTGCGCCCATCATCGCACGCCGCTCACGATGCCGGCGACGCGCCGGCCGGCGCCGGCCCTGCGGACGGCAGGCGCGGCAGCAGGCGGTTGATCTCGTCGACGAGGCGCGGCAGCGAGGTCTCCGGGTCGTAGCCGGTATGCGTGTAAGCGACGCGGCCGTCGGCGTCGACGAGGAACAGGCGCGGGATCGCCTCGACGCCGTAGCGCGCGCCGATGCGGCCGCGCGGATCGTGGGTCAGCGTCAGCTGCAGGCCGGCGAGGCGGCGCAGGATCTCCTGGTAACGGGCGCGGTCTTCCTTCCAGTTGACGCCGACCACGGCCAGGCGCTCGCGGCCGACCACCTGCTGCAGGCGCTCGAGCAGCGTCAGCTCGCGCAGGCACGGCCCGCACCACGACGCCCAGAAGGTGGTGATGAGAATGCGGCCGCGAAAGTCGCTGGCGCGCACCGCCTGCCCGTCGCGATCGTCGCCGAGCGCGTCGGGCGGCAGCTCGCCAACCGCCGGCGCCGCCGCCGCCGGACCGGCGAGCAGCGCCGCCGTCATCAGGAGCGCCGCAACCGCCCGCGCCGGGCGGCGGAACAAGGGCGGGCGCGGGCATCCGATCATCGGCCAAGCTTAGCGGAAGCGCCGGCGGCTGCGATTTGGTTATTTGCTTATAACCTTCCGTGCGAGCGCGGTGCCGGCCCCGACCCTTTCCCTTAAAATCGGCGCCCCGGGGAACCGCTGGCGCGCGCTGCATCGTGCCGGCAGCTCCTCATCGCCGAACCGCAGGAAGTCCCACGTGTCGATCGCCCCAGCCGTCATGCCGAGCCCCGAGGGTGCGGCGCTCAGCCCGGACGACATCGCCGCGCTCAACGCCCGCTATGCTCCGCTCGATTTCGAGCAGCGCATCCGCCAGCTGTACCGCGAATTCGACGTCGACCGGGTGCTGGTCACCTCCTCGTTCGCGGCGACCTCGGCCTACTTCCTGCACCTGATCTCGACGATCGAGCCGCGCCAGAAGTTCGCCTTCATCGATACCGGCTACCACTTCCCGGAAACGCTGGCCTACCGCGACTACCTGATCGAGCTGTTCAAGCTGAACGTGTTCAGCGTGCGCGCCGAGGACTGGAAGCACCAGTTCACGAGCGACGACAAGACCTACGAGCGCGATCCCGACTTCTGCTGCGCGATCAACAAGGTCGAGCCGCTCGACGCGATCAAGCCGAACTACCGGATCTGGGTGTCGAGCCTGATGCGCGCCGACACCGAGCACCGCGCCCAGCTCGACATCTTCGAAGTCCGCAACGGCATCGTGAAGTTCAATCCGATGATCGACGTCACGCACGAAACGCGCGACGCCTACATCCGCGAGCACGCGCTGCCGTTTCACCCGCTGGTCGCGCGCGGCTACCAGTCGATCGGCTGCATCCACTGCACGGTGCCGGGCGAAGGCCGCAGCGGCCGCTGGGTCGGCAAGCCGAAGACCGAGTGCGGGCTGCACCGCTGAAAGCGGCCGCGGTACGATCTCGCCGATGAGCGAATCCGTCCGTCTCGACCAGTGGCTGTGGGCCGCGCGCTTCTTCCGCACGCGCACGCTGGCCAAGGAAGCAATCGAAGCCGGCCACGTGCGCTGCGCCGGCGAGCGCTGCAAGGTCGCCAAGGACGTGCGCATCGGCATGCCGCTGACAGTGCGCCGCGCCGGCGAGGAATTCGAGATCGTCGTCGACGGCCTGTCGGTGCAGCGCGGCGGTGCGGCCGAGGCGCAGCGCCTCTATCACGAGTTGCCGGAAAGCCTGACGCGCCGCGAGCAGGCGCGCACCGCCCGCCAGCTGGCGGGTCAGGCCGTCAGCAGCGAACGGCCGAGCAAGAAGGGCCGGCGCATGCTCGAGCGCTTCAAGCGCAGCCTCGGCGTCGATTGATCGGCCGAACAGAGGCGGGCGGCGACGCAAAAGGCCCCGCCGCGCGGCGACGGGGCCCCTCTCGATAGCGACGACCTCACTCGATCGCGGTCTTCAGGCGCAGGTCGTTCTTGACGTCCTTCACGCCCTTGACGTGACGCGCCACATCGACGGCCTGGTCGATCTGCGCCGACGAGGTCACGAAGCCCGACAGCTGCACCATGCCGTTCTCGGTCTCGACGCTGATGTCGGTGGACTTCAGGCCCTTCTCGGCGAGCAGCGCCGTCTTCACCTTGGCAGTGAGCGCCGAGTCGGACACGTATTGGGACGCTTCGTTCTTCTGCGCCGGCGCGGTGCCGGACTGAGCCTGGGCCATCAGCGGCGCGGAACCGAGCGTGATCATCGCGGCGACGAACAGGGGTTTCATCTTCATGACGTCTCCTTTCATGGCGGGGCGCGCCGGGCGCCCTCTCGCTGATCCGGATCATTCCGGACGCCCTCCATCCTCCGCGCCGGCCGTGAACTCGCCCTGAACCCTGAAGCCGCGCCGTTCATCGCTCGCTCAGGCGCGTCGACGTCGCCGGCCGCAACAAAAAAGCCCCGCATGAGGCGGGGCCGGTCCGAAACCGCGCCGCCGTTTCAGCCGCGCATCGCGTCGCGTTTCTTCGCCACCGCGGCGAGCAGCTTGTCGTCGGCATCGACGAACAGCTGTACGCCGTCGACGACCAGGCGTTCGATGATCTCGGTGAACGGCAGCTGCAGCGCGCCGATCGTGTCGAACACCTCGCGCGCCTCGCCGAGCGCGTACTCGAGCCGCGAGCGCGCCTCGCCGTGATCACGGAAGGCATCGAGCGTCGCCGGCGGCACGGTGTTGACGGTGTCGACGCCGATCAGCTCCTCGACGTAGAGCGTGTCGCGGTACGCCGGGTTCTTGGTGCCGGTGCTCGCCCACAGCAAGCGCTGCGGACGCGCGCGATGCTGCTGGGCGAGCTGCTGCCAGCGCGGCTCACCGTAGAGCGACTTGTAGTCCTGATAGGCGAGCCGGGCATTGGCGATGGCGACCTTGCCGACCAGCGTCTGCAAACGCTCGGTGTGCACGGCGCCGTCGGCGATGCGCCGCAGCAGCTCGGCGTCCATCGCCGCGTCGATGCGGCTGACGAAGAAGCTGGCGACGCTGGCGACGCTGGCGGCGTCGCCGCCGCGCTGCGTCCATTGTTCGAGGCCGTCGATGTAGGCCAGCGCCACGTCGCGGTAAGCCTCGCGCGAGAACAGCAGCGTGACGTTGACGTTGATGCCCTCGCCGATCAGCGTGCGCAGCGCGTCGACGCCGGCCGGCGTGCCGGGCACCTTGATCATCAGGTTGGCGCGGCCGACCGCCTGCCACAGGCGCCGCGCCTGGGCGACGGTGCCGTCGGTGTCGTGCGCCAGCCGCGGCGAGACTTCGAGACTCACATAGCCGTCGGCGGCGCGCGTGCGGTCGTAGACCTTGCGCAGCTCGTCGGCGGCGAGGCGGATGTCCTCGATCGCGATGTGCTCGAACAGCTCGGCCGGATCGTCGACGCCGGCCCGCACCAGCGCGCGCAGCGCCTCGTCGTACTCGCTGCTGCCGCCGATCGCCTTCTCGAAGATCGCCGGGTTCGAGGTCAGGCCGCTGATCGCGTCGTCCTCGATCATGCGCCGCAAGCCGCCGCCGCTGAGCAGATCGCGGCGGATGTAGTCGAGCCAGAGCGACTGGCCCAGCGCGTGGACGGCCTGGAGGCGATTCATGGTCCTGGTGGCGGTAATCGTGAGTGGAAAAATTAGATCAGGCACAGATTACACAGATTTCACAGACGGGCAGCAGCGCAGCGCTGCGCTGCGCAGTTGTCGAGCGGCGGGACTCGCCGCAAGCGGCGCCAGGCTTCACGCGACCAGCTGCAGGCTCGCGAGCCGGGCGTAGAGGCCGCCGCTGCGCGCGAGCTCGGCCGGCGTGCCGGTCTCGACGATGCGGCCGTGTTCGAGCACGACGATGCGATCGGCGCGCTGCACCGTCGCCAGGCGATGCGCGATCACCAGCGTCGTGCGCCCCTGCATCGCCGCCTCGAGGCCGCGCTGCACCAGCGCCTCGCTCTCGGCGTCGAGCGCGCTGGTCGCCTCGTCGAGCAGCAGCAGCGGCGGGTTCTTGAGGATCGCGCGGGCGATGGCGAGGCGCTGGCGCTGGCCGCCGGACAGGCGCACGCCGCGCTCGCCGACGAAGGTCTTGTAGCCCTCGGGCAGGCGGGCGATGAACTCGTCGGCAAGCGCGGTGCGCGCCGCGGCGATCACGTCCTCGTCGCTGGCGCCGGGGCGGCCGTAGCGGATGTTCTCGAGCGCGTTGGCCGAGAACACCACCGCCTCCTGCGGCACCACGCCGATCTGCGCGCGCAGCACGCGCGGGTCGAGCTCGCGCAGGTCGACGCCGTTGAAGCGGATGCCGCCCTCGCCGACATCGTAGAAGCGCTGCAGCAGCTGGAACGCGGTGGTCTTGCCGGCGCCGCTCGGGCCGACCAGCGCGACCGTCTCGCCTTCGCGTACGTCGAGGTCGAAGTCGGCCAGCGCCGGCGTCTGTGGCCGCGACGGATAGCGGAAGCCGACATGCTCGAAGCGGACGTGCGCGCGCTGCGTCGCCGGCAGTGGCTGCGGCTGCGGCGGCGCGGCGATCGTCGGGCGCGCCGACAGCAGCTCCATCAGGCGCTCGGTCGCGCCGGCGGCGCGCATCACGTCGCCCCAGACCTCGGCGAGCACGCCGACGCCGCCGGCGGTGATCGCCGCGTACATCACGAACGAAGCCAGCGCGCCGGCCGTCATCTGCCCGGACATTACCGCCTGCGCGCCGAGCCACAGCACGAAGACGATCGAGCCGAACACGCCGGCGATGATGCCGCCGGTCAGCAGCGCGCGCATGCGCGTGCGGCGGATCGCCGACGCGAAGCTGCGCTCGACGGCGGCGTCGAAGCGCTGCCGCTCGTACGGCTCGTTGGTGTAGGCCTGCACGGTCGGGATCGCGTTGAGCACCTCGCCGGCGACCGCCGAGCTGTCGGCGATGCGGTCCTGCGATTCGCGCGACAGCTTGCGCACGCGGCGTCCGGCCCAGATCAGCGGCACGATGACGGCGGCGAGCAGCACCAGCGTGATCGCGAACAGCTTGGCGCTGGTCAGCGCCAGCATCACCAGGCCGCCGGCGAACTGGAAGGCGCTGCGCAGGCCCATCGACAACGAGGAACCGACCACCGTCTGCACCAGCGTGGTGTCGCCGGTCAGGCGCGACAGCACCTCGCCGGTCTGCGTCGTCTCGAAATACTGCGGCGACTGCTCGAGCATGCGCCGGTAGACGGCGCTGCGCAGGTCGGCGGTGACGCGCTCGCCAATCCAGCTGACCTGGTAGAAGCGCCCGGCGGTCGCCAGCGCCCACAGCACGGCGATGCCGAACAGGCCGAGGAAGTGTCCGCCGATCGCCCCGCCGCCGACGAAGCCGTGGTCGATCAGGCCGCGGAACGCGAGCGGCACGACGAGGAAGGTCGCCGAACTGACGCAGAGCAGCGCGAAGGCGGCGAACAGGCGCCGGCGGTACGGGCGCAGAAACGGCAGCAGCCCGCGCAGCGCGCCGAGCCGGCGCCGCGACGCCGACGCTGCGGCGTCCTCCAGCGCGGTCGCCACGCCGCTCGCGGGATCGGCGTCCGCCGCGCTCATGCGCCGCTCTCCGCGAAGATGCCGGCCGCGGCTGCGCTCCAGACGCTCCAGCGGTGGCCGCCGTCGCGCTCGCGGTAATGGCCCTCGGGCAGCAGCGGCGCGATCATTCGCGCCGCCGTCACGAAGCCGTCGTCGCGGCCGCAGACCAGCCAGACGCGACGCGCGTCCTGCGGCTGCCGGGCCCAGTCGTGGACGACGCGCCAGGCCTCGCGCGGCGGGTTGTCGGCATCGAGCTGCGCCGGCCGCGGGCCCGGCTGCCACGCCGCCGGCCCGCCCGCCGCCTGCACGTCCTCGATGAGCGCGCCACCGCCCATGTACGGCGCGAGCAGCAGCAGGCCGTCGAGCTGGCCCGGATGCTCACGCTCGTAAAGCAGCGCGCCGAGACCGCCCAGCGACGCGCCGACCATCCAGACCTCGCGGTAGCGGCTGCGGGCCGGCTCGATGAGCGCGTGCAGACGCTCGATCAGACGACCTTCGAAGTAGTACGGCAGCGTCGCGCCGGCGAGCAGCACGTCGGCGTCCGGCCGGCCGCCCTGGATCGCCTCGACGATGCCGGACGCGCGCAGTCCGGCCAGATCGTCGCCGCGCCCCGGCAGCACCACGACCAGCATCTGCGCCGGCGCCCGCGCCGGCACCTGCTGCGTCGGCATCACCGCCGCCGGCCGGCCCGGCAGACAGGCGGCCAGGCCGAGCAGCGGCAGCACCGACAGCGCAACGCGCAGGCCCCGCGCCAGCCTTCGTTTCATCGGCTTCTCCATACGCGTCGCATCGTCGCCCGCGCGCGCGGGCGCGTCAAAGCGCGGGTTTGGCCGGCCCGGCGCCGGGCGCGATAATGGCGGACGTCCCCCGCCCGAGCGCCGAGATGAAGATCGTCGATGCCGTCACCGCCGTCGTCACCTGCGGTGACGAACTGCTGATGGTGCAACGCCAGCCGTTCCTCAAGTCCTTTCCGGGCTTCCACGCCTTCCCGGGCGGCAAGATCGACGCCGAGGACGCCGACGGCGCGCCGCTGCCGGACTGCTGCGCGGGCCACGAGCCGCGCCTGCTGCGCGGTCTGCTGCGCGAGCTCGTCGAGGAACTGGCGCTCGATCTGACGCCGTTCGCGGCGCTGCAGATCCGCGCACTCGGCGTCGCGCTGACGCCGCCGACGATGCCGGTGCGCTTCAACACCTATTTCTATCTCGTCGACCTGCCGCAGCGGCCGCCGCTGACGGTCGACACGCGCGAGATCGCCAGCGCCGAATGGGCGCATCCGCGCGAGTGGCTGGCGCGCTTCCGCGCCGGCGAGCTGCTGCTGGCGCCGCCGACGCTGGCGGTGGTCGAGGCGCTGGCGGCCAACCCGCAGGCGCCCGAGGTGCCGGGGCTCGATTTCCGCACGCGCGTCGACTACGAGCTGCCGGTGATCGAGCACGTCTACGGCGTGCGCAACATCCTGGTGCGCTCGCACACCCTGCCGCCGGCCCAGCACACCAACTGCTTCCTGCTCGGCGACGCGCAGTCGCACCGCGTGCTGGTCGACCCTTCGCCGGCCGACGCCGATGAGTTCGAGAAGCTCTGCAGCCTGGTGCCGCGCTTCGGCATCCACGAGGTATTCCTGACGCACCACCATCCGGACCATCACCAGCAGGCGCCGGAACTGGCGCGCCGCTTCGGCGTGCCGATCGGCATGTCGGAGGACACGCACCGGCGGCTGCTCGACAAGAAGGGCCACGACTACTTCCACGATCTGGCGATCCACCACTACCGCGAGGGCGACACGCTGTGCCGCTGGCTCGACCGGCCGGTGCGCGTGCACGAGGTGCCGGGGCACGACGAAGGCCAGCTGGCGCTGATGCCGGAGAACCGCGCCTGGTGCATCGTCGGCGATCTGATCCAGGGCATCGGCACGGTCGTGATCGCCAAGCCCGAGGGCGACATGCGCAAGTACTACGCGACGCTGGAGCGGATGATCGCGCACGCCCCGCGCGTGATCATGCCCTCGCACGGCATCGCGCTCGGTTCGGTCTACCGCCTCGAGGAAACGCTCAAGCACCGCCGCCTGCGCGAACAGCAGGTGCTGAGCCTGTGGCGCGAGGGCCACGATCTCGAATCGATGCTCAGGCTGATCTACGCCGATCTCGATCCGCGCCTGCTCGGCCTGGCGCGGCTGAACATCGAAAGCCACCTCGACAAGCTGCGCATCGAAGGGGTGCTTGACGGTGCGACGGCCTAGGGCCGGCTAACACCCATGGCGGCGCGCCGCGCCGGCGCTCACTTCGGGCCGAGCAGCGCCATGCGCAGCTCGACCTTGCCCTTGTTGATGTGCTCGATCTTCACCGGCACGAAGTGGCGCGACGGCGCCAGCCAGTAGCGGTACGACTTCTTCGGGTTGTCGACGCGCGCGACGCGAATCGTCTCGAAGCGCCCGGCCGGCGTCTGCACCGTCTCGCGCCCCTGGATCTGGAAGCGATAGAGGCGCAGCTTGTCCTCGTCGATGAACGAGAACTCTTTCTCGGCGCCGATGCGCTCGGCGTTGCCGGCCGCCCACAGGCGCACCGCCTCGCGGATCGAGAAGCGGTCGTAAGCCGGCGTCGGCGCCTTGATCTCGACGATGTTGCCGCCGCGGATCATCTTGGCGCGCTCGCTGGCGGGATCGAAGTCGAGCGTGAAATTGTCGCCGCTGCGCTTGTCGTTGCGGTACTCGAAATGGCGCGGCTGCACGACGCCGTCGACGATGCAGAACGCGCTGCTCTCGCGCGGCGAGCCGTAGGTCCAGCGCACCAGCGCGATCGGATCGGTCGTCGAGCTGTAGTCGAAGCAGCCGTCACCGCGCGGCTTGAGCGCAATGGTGCCCTCGCCGAGCGAGATGTCGCCCCACTCGACGCTGTAGCGGTCGGCGCGCGCCGCCCAGAAACCGGCGTCCACCGCCGCTGGCGCCGGAGCCTGCGCCGCCGTACCGCCCGCCGCCGCCAGCAGCAGCAAGGCCATCAGGTGCCGCAGACCGCCGCCCGCCCGGATCTTCATCGAAAGGCCTCCTCGACCGCGTCCATCCCGACTGGAGCCGCCAGTATGCGCCCCCGCAGCTCGACGCCACGCGACGTCAGCGCCAGTTCGCCGCGCGCCATCCAGGCGACCGCCTGCGGATAGATCTTGAGCTCGATCTCCGCCATCACCCGGGCCGCCAGCGTCTGCGGCGTATCGTCCGCCCGCACCTTGAACTGCCCCTGAATGACGCGCGGCCCGCCGTCGAGCTCGTCGGTCACGAAGTGCACCGTGGCGCCGTGCTCGGCGTCGCCGGCGGCGAGCGCGGCTTCGTGCGTGTGCAGCCCCGGATGGCGCGGCAGCAGCGAGGGGTGGATGTTCAGCATGCGACCGGCGTAGGCGCCGATGAACAACGGCGTGAGGATGCGCATGAAGCCGGCGAGCACGACGATGTCCGGCCGGTAGGCGGCCAGGCGCGAGACCAGCGCCGTGTCGTAAGCCTCGCGGCTGGCGTAGTCGCGATGCGACAGCAGCTCGACGGCGATGCCGGCGCGCAGCGCGCGGGCGATGCCACCGGCATCGGCACGATTGCTGAGCACGACGACGATGCGACCATCGATGCGGCCGGCGGCGCAGGCATCGATCAGCGCCTGCAGGTTGCGGCCCTCGCCGGAGATGAGGACGGCGATGCGCGCCGTCATGCGCACGCCCCGCAGGGCCGGCGCCACGTCGCGCGCGAAGGCCGTCGGTGCGCGCGCAGAACGGCCAAGCCGACACGGCCATGGCCGTGCGCGGCCATCGCGGACGGCGCCGTGGCGCGCGCGGCCCGGCGCAGCAGCTTCAGCGACGCCTCAGGCAAAGCGGACGTCCTGCTTGCCCTTGACGATCTCGCCCATCAGGAACGGCTTGGCGCCCGACTTCTTCAGCGACTTGAGCGCCGCGTCGGCCTCCAGGCGCGGCACCACGAGGATGAAACCGACGCCGCAGTTGAACACGCGCCACATCTCGTCCTGCTCGACGCCGCCCTGCGCCTGCAGCCAGTCGAAGATCGCCGGGCGCTGCCAGGACTCGGTGTCGACGACGGCGGCGATGCCCTTGGCGAAGCAGCGCGGCAGATTGCCGACGATGCCGCCGCCGGTGATGTGCGACATGCCGCGCACCTTGATGCCCTGTTCGAGCAGCTTGAGCACCGGCTTGACGTAGATGTGGGTCGGCGCGAGCAGCGCGTCGGCCAGCGTGCCTTTGCCGAACGGCGCATCGAGATCGGCCTTGGCGCGCTCGAGGATCTTGCGCACCAGCGAGTAGCCGTTCGAATGCGGGCCCGACGACGGCAGGCCGATCAGCACGTCGCCGACCTTGATCTTGCTGCCGTCGATGATCTTGCTCTGCTCGGCGACGGCGACGCAGAAGCCGGCGAGGTCGAAGTCGCTGCCGTGGTACATGCCCGGCATCTCGGCGGTCTCGCCGCCGACCAGCGCGCAGCCGGCCAGCTTGCAGCCCTGGGCGATGCCCTTGATGACCTGCGCGGCGTTCTTCTGGTCGAGCTTGCCGGTCGCGTAGTAATCGAGGAAGAACAGCGGCTCGGCGCCGGACACCAGCACGTCGTTGACGCACATCGCGACCAGATCCTGGCCGAGGCCCTGCACGCGGCCGGTGTCGATGCCGAGGCGCAGCTTGGTGCCGACGCCGTCGGTGCCGGACACCAGTACCGGCTTCTTGTACTTCTTCGGCAGGCCGACCAGCGCGCCGAAGCCGCCGACGCCTGCCAGCACCTCAGGCCGCCGCGTCGACTTGACGATCTTCTTGATGTCGTCGACCAGCGCGTCGCCGGCGTCGATGTCGACGCCCGCATCGCGGTAGCTCAGCCCGCTGCTCTTCTTCATTCGCTTTGCCTTGTGTGCCTGAATGGGAATGCGCCGGCCCGGAGCCGGCGCGATCCGGCTATTTTAGCGGGACGCCCCGGCGCTCCGCAGGCGTGCCGGCGATCCACCCCGCCGCCGCCCTGTATCATTTCGCCGGCCCCGCGCCCTTTCGCCCGACGATCCGACCCGCCGATGACCCGACTCGCCCGCCTGCTGCTGCCCACCTTCGTGCTCGCCGCCGCGCTGGCCGCGCCCGTGGCCGCGCAGACTGGGCCGGTGGCTGATCCGTACGAGGGCCGCGCGACGGTCGCCGACCAGAGCGCCGCCAGCCGCGACCAGGGCCTGCGCGGCGCCCTCGCCGAAGTCGTCGACCGCGTCAGCGGCCCCGGCGCGGCCGGCGGCGCCGCGGCGCCGCTGCTGGCGCGCGCCGGCCAGTTCGTGCAGCGCTACGCCTACGTGCCGGACGCCGGCGCCGGTCTGCAGCTGGTCGCACGCTTCGACCAGAACGCGGTCGACGGCCAGCTGCGCGCGCTCGGCCTGCCGGTCTGGGGCTACAGCGCGGCGCCGGCCGAGGACATTGCCGTCAGTGTCGGCGGCGTGCGCTCGGCGGCCGACTACGCGCGCGCGCTGGCGACGCTGCGCGCCACGTCCGGCGTGCGCAGCGTCGCCGTGCGCGGCACCGACGCCGATCGCCTGCAGCTCGCGGTACGCGCCGACGGCGGCGCCGCGCGTCTCGCCGCGACGCTCGCCGGCCAGCGCGCGCTGCGCGTCGAGCCCGGCGCGCCCGCCGACGGCCTCGCGCTGCAGCTGGCGCACTGATGGACGGCCTCGACGACATGGATGCCTCGCTGCGCCGGCACTGGCCGTGGTATGCCGGCGCGCTGGCGGCGCTGGCGCTGCTGTGGGTCCTGACGCCGATCCTGGCGCCGTTCGTGATCGGCGCCGGTATCGCCTACCTCGGCGATCCGGTCGCCGACCGTCTCGAACGGCTCGGCCTGTCGCGCGCCGCCTCGGTCAGCATCGTCTTCACGGCCTTCGCGTTCGCGCTGCTGCTGCTGCTCGTGCTGCTGGCGCCGATGCTGTATGCGCAAAGCGTCGCGCTGATCCACAACATCCCGAGCTGGATCAACTGGATTCTCGACACCGGCCTGCCGAAGCTCGGCATCGACATCGGCACGCGGCTCGACGCCGACGGCCTGCAGCAGATCGTCAGCGAGCACTGGTCGGAAGCCGGCGACATCGTCAAATCGCTGTGGCTCCGCGTCTCCGAGTCCGGCAAGGCGTTCGTGACGATGGCCGCGAACCTGCTGATGATCCCGATCGTCAGCTTCTATCTGATGCGCGACTGGGATCGCCTGGTCGCCTGGATCGGCACGCTGATCCCGCCGCGCCTGCTGCCGCAGGCGAGCGGCTTCGCGCGCGAGGCCGACGAGGTGCTCGGTTCGTTCATCCGCGGCCAGCTACTGGTGATGGCGGCGCTGGCGACGATTTACTCGGCCGGCCTGACGCTGATCGGCCTGAAGCTCGGCCTGATCATCGGCGTGATCGCCGGCCTGCTCAGCTTCGTGCCCTATCTCGGCTTCGCGGTCGGCTTCGGCGCAGCGCTGATCGCGATGCTGGTGCAGTCGCACGAATGGCTGCCGCTGGTCTGGGTCTGCCTGGTGTTCGGCCTCGGCCAGGTGCTCGAAAGCGCGGTACTGACGCCGATCCTGGTCGGCGACAAGATCGGCATGCATCCGGTCGCCGTGATCTTCGCGGTGATGGCCGGCGGCCAGCTGTTCGGCTTCATCGGCGTGCTCATCGCGCTGCCGGCGTCGGCGGTCATCGCCGTGGCGCTACGCCACGCCAAGGCGCAGTGGCTGCTGAGCCCGCTGTACCGGCACGGCGCGCCGACCGAAGCGCAGGCCGCCGACGAGCGCCAGCCGCCGGCATGAGAGGCCGCCAGTTGCCGCTCGCCGTGCAGTTGCGCGACACGGCGAGCTTTTCGAGCTATTGGGCCGGCGGCAACGCCGAGACGGTCGCCGCGCTGCGCGCCCTGCGCCACCCGACGCTGCTCTACGGTCCGGCCGGTTCGGGCCGCACGCACCTGCTGCAGGCGCTGTGCCGCGAGCAGGGCGGCGCCTATCTGCCGCTGACCGAGATCCGCGCCTACGGCCCCGAGGCGCTCGACGGCTTCGATGCCAGCCCGCTGCTGTGCCTCGACGATCTCGACGCGGTCGGCGGCGACCGCGACTGGGCGCTGGCGCTGCTGCGCCTGATCGATCGCCGGCGCGCCGCTGCCCTGCCGTTCGTGTTCTCGGCGCTGGCGCCGCCGGAACACCTGGCGCTGGCCCTGCCCGACCTGCGCACGCGGCTCGCCGCCTGCGTCGTGCTCGGCCTGCTGCCGCTGAGCGACGCCGAGCGCGCCGAGCTGCTGCGCGACCGCGCGCAGGCACGCGGTCTGGCGCTGCCGGCGGAAGTCGCGCGCTGGCTGCTGCAGACGCAGGGCCGCAGCAGTGGCGCGCTGGTCGAAGCGCTCGAGCGCCTCGATCGCGCCTCGCTCAGCGAGAAACGGCGGCTGACGCTGCCGTTCGTGCAGGCCGTGCTTGGCCGGCCAAGCGCCGAGCGCCGCGCCGGCGACGACACGGCAGACGCCCAGCGCGGCGACGACAGCGGCGCCTAAGCAGCCGCGGCGGCGCCGCGCGCCTCGCGCGCGCTGATCCGCACGTACAGCACCAGTCCGACGAAATCGGCGGCCGCCAGCGCGGCCAGTCCGAACATCAGCGCGCGCGCCTGCGGCTGCGCGTAGCCGTTGGCGAGCAGCAGCGCGCAATAGCCGACCAGCAGCATGCTGGCCCAGGCGTGCGTGTAGCGCCGGCCGCGCAACATGCCCGGCAGCGGCAGGAACAGCAGCAGCGCCGCGGCGAGCGCCAGCGGCGAACGCAGCAGCGCCATCAGCAGCACGATCAGCGCCAGATGCGCGGCCAGCGCCAGCGCGCGCGGATAGACGCTCGGCGGGCGCGGCAGCGCGCTCATGCGAGCTTCACCGCGATTTCGGCGACGCGGCGGCCGAGCGCCAGGCACAGCGTTTCCTCGTCGCGCGTCAGCGGGCGCGGATCGTGGCCGACGCCGGCGTGATGGCTGGCGCCGTACGGGGTGCCGCCGGCGGCCGTCGTCGACAGCGCCGCCTCGGTGTACGGCAGGCCGACCAGCAGCATGCCGTGATGCAGCAGCGGCAGCATCATCGTCAGCAGCGTCGCTTCCTGACCGCCGTGCAGCGAGCTGGTCGACGTGAAGACGGCGGCCGGCTTGCCGGCGAGCGCCCCGGACAGCCATTGCGCCGAGGTGCCGTCGAGGAAGTGTTTCATCGGCGCCGCCATGTTGCCGAAGCGCGTCGGGCTACCGAGCACGAGGCCCGCGCACTCGACCAGATCGCGCGGCTCGGCGTACGGCGGACCGTCGTCGGGCACCGCCGGACCGCGCTGCGCGTGGTCGGCGGTCACCGGCGGCACCGTACGCAGGCGCGCCGCGGCGCCGGGCACCGACTCGACGCCGCGCGCGACCAGCCGCGCCATCTTCGCCACCGAGCCGTGGCGCGAGTAATAAAGCACGAGAACTTCGGTCATGAACCTTTCCGTCGGCGTAGGCCCGCTATTCTAGAAGCCCGCGGCGGCGCACCGCTGCGCGCACCGCCACCGGAGACGACGATGCACCCGAATGCGCAGACGATCGAAACCTTCTACCGCGCCTTCCAGCAGCGCGACGCGGCGGCGATGGCCGCCTGCTACCACGAGCAGGCGCGTTTCTCCGATCCGGTGTTCCCCGATCTCGACGCCGGCGGCGTGCGCGCGATGTGGGCGATGCTGCTGGCCGGCGGCAAGGACCTGCGCCTGGAGTTCAGCGGCGTCGAGGCCGACGACCAGCACGGCCGCGCACACTGGGACGCGCGCTACACCTTCTCGGCGAGCGGGCGGCCGGTGCTGAACCGCATCGACGCCGAATTCACGTTCCGCGACGGCCTGATCGTGCGTCACCAGGATCGTTTCGACTTCCACGCCTGGGCCACGCAGGCGCTGGGCCTCGGCGGCCGCCTGTTCGGCGGCAGCGCCTGGCTGCAACGCAAGGTGCAGGCCCAGGCCGCGCAGCGCCTCGCCGCCTGGCGGCGGCGCTGAACGGCGACGCCCGGCCGACGAGCGCGGGCCATCATCGTTTGTTCATCTGCCATTGACCGCGCATTGACAAAACCTGTGCTGCAGTGCGGACGTCCGTTTCCGCCCGTCACGTCCATGGCCTCCCTCGCCCTTGCCTCCCGCCTGCGCATTCCGCTGTCGCGGGCCCTCGTCGCTGCGCTCGCGGTCGTCATCCTGTTCAATGGCAGCTACTGGGCGCAGGAAGGGCTGATGGTCGGCGACCTGCTGACGAGCCTGGGCCTGGTGCTGATCGGCATCGCCACCGTCGGCCGCCTGTGGTGCAACCTCTACATCGTCGGCTACAAGAACAACACGCTGCTGACCACCGGGCCGTACTCGATCTCGCGCAATCCGCTGTATTTCTTCAGCAGCCTCGGCGCCGTCGGCGTCGGTCTGACCAGCGAGAGCCTGCTCGTCACGGTGACGATCGCACTGCTGTTCGCGGCGACCTATCCGGGCGTGATCCTGGCCGAGGAGAAGCGCCTCGCCGGCCTGCACGGCCAGGCCTGGACGGATTACGTCGCCCACGTGCCGCGCTTCTGGCCGAAGTTCGGCCAGCTCAGCGAGCCGGACCGCTACACCGTGCATCCGCAGCAGTTCCGCCGCCACCTGTCCGATGCGCTGTGGTTCGCGTGGGCAGCGGCGATCGTGCAGCTGATCCAGACGCTGCACGACAGCGGCTGGCTGCCGGCCTACTGGCACGCCTTCTGAAAATTCCTCGGCGCGGTTCGCACGCGACCGCGTCCTTGCGCCCCGCCGATGCCGCGCGTGGCGCGGCGCACCACCTGCAGCGGGATCTGTGGACCGTGCGGGAAGTGCGCCACGGCGCCGGCGCACGGACCAGGGCCCTGCACGACCGCATCGGGTCGCTTCCGGACTGCTGACGGCGGCGCCGTCAGCTGCGGTACCAGCGCCGATTCAGCGCGTTGACGACCAGCATCGGATAGTCCGGTTTGCCGTAGCTGCCGTTGTAGCGGCCGAGCGCGCCGACCAGATTGCCGCGTTCCTTGTCGAGATAGAACTTGAGGATCGTGCAGCCCATGCGCAGATTGGTGCGCGCATGGAACAGATTGTCGTCCGGCTTGCCGATTTCCTTGAGCCAGAACGGCATGATCTGCATCAGGCCCTGGGCGCCGGCGCTCGACACGGCGTAGCGGTTGAAACCGCTCTCGACCTCGATCACCGCCAGCACCAGCTCCGGCGCCAGCTTGGCGCGGCGCGACTCGCTGTGCACGAGGCGCAGCAGCTCGAGGCGCTGCGCGGCGTCCGGCATGAAGCGCTGCAGGCGACCCGACATGTCGAGCAGCCAGACCTCGGCGTCGAAGCGATGCTCGAAGCTGTCGGCGGCGCCGATGTTCTTCGCCAGCAGCGCACGCAGCTCCGGCTCCGGCTCGCCGGTCGGGCCGGCATGCGCCGGCAGCGCCAGCGTCGCCGCCAGCACTGCCGCCGCCCGCGCCGCCGTGGCCGCGCTTCCCTTCACGCGCGCGGCTCAGGCCGACAGGCGCTCGAGCACGGCCGCGCTCGTCGCCGCGATCATCTCGGCCTTCTCGGCGCGGCGCTGCTTGTACTCGAACTGCGCGTTGGCCAGGCCCTTGTCGCCGATGACGATGCGGTGCGGAATGCCGATCAGCTCGGCGTCGGCGAACATCGAGCCCGGGCGGTTGCCGCGATCGTCGAGCGCGACGTCGATGCCGGCGGCGAGCAGATCCTTGTAGAGCGTCTCCGCCGCGTCCTTGACCGCCGCCGACTTGTCGCTGCCGATCGGGCAGATGATGACGCGGAACGGCGCGATCGCATCCGGCCAGATGATGCCGTTGGCGTCGTGGTTCTGTTCGATCACCGCGGCGACGAGGCGCGTCACGCCGATGCCGTAGCAGCCCATCTCCGGCGTCACCGCCTTGCCCTCGGCATCGAGCACGCTGACGTTCATCGCCTTCGTGTACTTGGTGCCGAGCTGGAAGATGTGGCCGCCCTCGATGCCGCGGTAGAACTTGATCGTGCCGACGCCGTCCGGGCTCGGATCGCCCTCGGCGATCATGCGCAGGTCGGCGGTCTCCGGCTCGGCGCAGTCTCGGCCCCAGTTCACGCCCGACAGGTGGTGATCGTTCTCGTTGGCACCGCAGACGAAGTCCGCGACTTCCGCGGCGGCGTAGTCGGCGACCACCGGAATCGGACAGTTCACCGGACCGAGATAGCCGACCTCGCAGCCGAACACCTTCAGCACATCTTCCGGCGCCGCCATCGTCAGCGGGCTCGCCACCTTCGGATGTTTGGCGGCCTTGATCTCGTTGAGCTGGTGATCGCCACGCAGCGCGATGCCGACCAGACCGCCGTCGGCGCCCTTGACCACCAGCAGCTTGACCTTGCCGGTCAGCGGCACGTTCATGAACTTCGAAACCTGCTCGCAGGTCTTCTGGCCCGGCGTCGCGACCTTCTCGACACTCTTCGTCGCCGCCGCGCGCGGCGTGCCGCTCGGCCGGGTTTCCGCCGCCTCGACGTTGGCCGCATAAGTGCCGCCCTGCGCGACCGCGAGCAGGTCCTCGCCCGAGCCGGCGAGGATGTGGAATTCCTCCGACAGCGCGCCGCCGATGTTGCCGGAGTCCGCCTTCACCGGACGGAACTCGGCACCGAGGCGCGTGAAGATGCGGACGTAGGCCTCGCGCATGTTCAGGTATTCGCGATGCAGGTCTTCCGCCGTCATGTGGAACGAATACGCGTCCTTCATCAGGAATTCGCGCGAACGCATCACGCCGAAGCGCGGCCGGCGCTCGTCACGGAACTTGGTCTGGATCTGATAGAAGTTGACCGGCAGCTGGCGATAGCTGCGGAAGTCCTGACGGAAGTGGTAACAGATCACTTCCTCGTGCGTGGGGCCGAGGCAGAAATCGTTCTGGTGGCGATCCTTGAAGCGCAGCATCTCGGCGCCCATCTGCTCCCAGCGCCCCGACTCCTGCCACAGCTCGGCCGGCTGCACCGACGGCATCAGCAGTTCGAGCGCACCGGCGCGATTCATCTCCTCGCGCACGATCGCCGCGATCCGGGTCAGCGTGCGCAGACCGATCGGCAGCCAGGTGTACAGGCCGCTGCCGAGCTGGCGGATATAGCCCGCGCGCAGCATCAGCTGATGGCTGATGACCTGCGCGTCGGCGGGCGTCTCTTTGGTCGTGGACAGCGGAAATTGCGAAAGGCGCATGGCGGAATCGTTCGTGTACGGAAGGCGCGGATTGTACCTGCGAGCGCGTCGCGCGGTGCCACGCCGCCGAACGTACGGCCGTGTCGGCACGACTGCCGCACGCTGCCGTCGACGTCGCCGATCACATCACCTTCGTGTCGCGACACGCGCTGCGCTGCGTACGAGGACTTTGCTTACGTCGCGACGATACGATAGCTTTCGCTCGCTGTGTGGTGTTGCGAACGCGCGGACTCGACGTTGTGCGGTATCGGCGGCGAAATCGGAGCGGTCGGCATGCACTCAAACAGGACGTTCTGAAGACCACAGTTGCACAACTCGAGGGAGTTCATCGATGGGTACCGAAAGCACGCCGGGACCGGCGAAAGCCGCTCCGACCATGGCCGAACCGGCGAAGCCGGCGAAGAAGGTCGTCAAGAAGGCGAAGAAGGCGATCAAGAAGGCTGTGAAGGCCGTGAAGAAGGCGGCGAAGAAGGCTGCGGCGAAGAAGCCGGCCGCCAAGAAGGTCGCCAAGAAGCCGGCCAAGAAGGTGGCGAAGAAGGCGACGAAGAAGGTCGCCAAGAAGGCTGCGGCGAAGAAGCCGGCCGCCAAGAAGGTTGCCAAGAAGGCCGCCAAGAAGGCCGTGAAGAAGGCGGCCAAGAAGGCGAAGAAGAAGTAAGCGCTACGGCGTCGCCGCGAGCGGCGGACCTTTCGGGTCCGCCGCTTTTTTTTGGTCCGCGGCACGGCACGCGCGCGCGTCGATCGCGCGCGGCGCCACGGCGCCATCGGCGACGCGCCAGGCCGAGCGGCAGGCGAGCCGCGCGGCGATCGTCGCCGGATCGCGTTGCTCCAGCGTCAGGGGCCACAGGCGCGCGACGCCGTCGCGGCCGCTGGTGAAGAACGCCGCGCCGTCCGGAGCGAAACGCGCACGCCGCCACGGAATGACGCCGTCGTGCGCCATGAAGGAGTCGAGCAGCTCGCCGTCGCCGGCGTCCCAGAGCTTGACCACGCCGTCCTGGCCGGCGCTCAGCAGCAGCGCGCCGGACGGATCGAAGCCCACCGAGTCGACCGACGCGGTATGGCCGGGCAGCGTGCGCAGGCGGTTGTCGGCGAGGCGCCACAGGCGCGCCGAGTTCGACCAGTCGCCGAGCGCCACCTGGGTGCCCTGCGCATTGAAGGTGCCGACGTTGAAGTAGGCCGAGGACGGATCGTCGATCCGCTGCAGGATCCGGCCGTCGGCGGCGTCGAGGATGAAGGCCCGCGCGCGCTGCGCCGTCGCCAGCAGCCGTTGGCCGTCGCCGCTGAATGCGAGCACGGTGACGTTGGCGTCGGCCTCGTTGTCGATCGGCAGCGTCACCGTCCAGCGCTCGGCGCCGCTGTGCACGTCGTAGAACCGCACGACGCCACGCTGGCCGAGCGCGAGCAGCGGCGCCACCGGCGAAAACGCCGACGCATGGACCTCGCCGGGACCGTAGCGCAGCAGCGCGGCGCCGCTCGTCGTATCCCAGAGTTGCAGGCCATCGCCTTCGATATCGGCGGCGAGATAGCGGCCGGAAAGATCGAACTGCAGTGCGGTCGGACGCCCGCCGACCTCGGCATAGCGATGGCGCACGCGCCCCGCCGGCAACTCGACGATCGCCACCGCGCGTCCGTACGAGCCGGTCGCGAGCAGCGACTGGTCGCGACTCAGCGCCGCAACACTGAGCACGCCCTCGTCCTGCGCATAGTCGCCGAGCCGGCGCAGCGGCTGACGCTGCCACAAGGTGCCGCCGCCGCGCGCCTCGCCGACGAACAGACGATCGCCGGCGGCGTTGAAGATCGCGGCCGGTGCGACATCCGGCGGCGCCGAGCCGAACTCGGCCGGCGCCAGATCCGGCAGCGCCCAGACCACCAGCGCGCCGTCGGCGCCGCCGCTGATCAGCCGTGGCGCATCGGCGGCGAAATGGAACGTGTTCGGCGCGCCGAGATGGCCGTCGAGGGTGTAGGCCTCCAGCCCGGCGCGGGCGTCGAGGATCGACAGCCGCCCTTCGAGGATCTGGCCGAACTGGCGCCCGTCCGGACGCAGCGCCACGACGTTGCCCTTGCCGCCGAAGAACTTGCTGGCGTAGAGCAAGGCGCCGTTGTGGCCGTTCCAGATGCCGGCGGCGCCGCGCGACAGACTCAGCAGCCGTGAACCGTCGCGGCTGAACATGAGATCGGTGACCGACTTGCGATGGCCGGAACTCATCAGCACGTTGCCGGACGAGCCCTCCCAGACGCGCACCGCGCCGGCGACCGTGCCGGCCGCGAGCAGGGCGCAGCCGGCCGTCGATGCGAGCATGGTCGGCCGCTCGCGCAGACCTTCGTAGCGGCGGCGCGGCGCGGCGTCGGTGAGGCCGCGCAGCTCGACGATGCCATCCTCGCGTGCGGCGAGCAGCAGGTTGGCGTCGCGGCAGAAACGCACGGCGCTGTAGCGGCCTGCGATGCGGCGCTCGGCGCCGCCCGGCGCGGCGAGCATGATCGCCCCGTCCGGCGCGATGAACGCGACGTGGGCGTCGTCGCTCGCCACCGGCGGCAGCACGATGCCGCCGTTTTCGCCGAGCGCGTACTGCGCGAGGGCGGCGCCGCTCGCCGCGTCGTAGAGGCGCAGACGATGCTGCGGCGCATCGCCGTGATGGCTGTCGATCCAGATCAGCCCGCCGCGTGCGCTGTAGGCCGACAGCCAGCTGCGCATCGCCCCAAGCGGTACTTCGTAGCGACGGGCGCCGCTGCGCACGTCGTAGCCGCGCAGCACGCGATCGAGGCCGACGGCGAAGGCGCGGCTGCCGTCCGGCGACAGGCCGACGTCGATCGGCGGCGACGGCGTGTCGATACGCAGCTGCTGCGCATCGACCACCTGCATCGCGCGGCCCAGCAGATAGCGCAGCGCCGGCGTATCGATGCCGAGCGCGTAGACCTCGTTGAGCAGCACCGCGGCGCGCGCCTCGTTGTGTGCGAGCAGTTCCTCGCGTCCGCTCTCGTAGAGGCGTGCGATGCGCGCGGTCCGCGCCTGCTCGTCGAGCGCGCGGCGCTTCTCGTTCTGCTGCCAGTGCCAACCGGCGGCGGCAGCGGCGAGCAGCGCGAGCACGGCGGCCGAGGCGGCGATGCGCTGCTGGACACGGCGGCGCTGTTCGCGGCGATGCAAATCGTCGTAGCCGATACCGAGCATGCCGGCGATCAGCTTCAGCACTGCGCCGTCGCGGCCGTCGGCCGCGGCGGCGACGTCGGCGGCGAGCGGCTCGGCCGGCTCGCCGGTCGGCCGGCCCTCGGCGTCGTAGCGCTGCAGCAGCGCCGGCACGAAGCAGGCGGCGCTGTCGTCGGTCTCGTCGACTTTCAGGCACAGGATGCGCTGTTCGCCGCCGAGCTTCTTGAAGGTCTCGACCTCCTGGTTGACCCAGCGCGAGGCGGCGGCATGCCGCGAGCAGATGACGATCAGATAGCGCGAGTCGCGCAACGCGCGATTGACGATGCCGCCGAGATCCGCCGAGCTCGGCAGCTCGTCGCGGTCACGGAAGATCGGATTGAGGCGGCGCGGGCGCACGCCATCGGCGCCGGCCGTGCCGACAAGGCGGCGCGGCACGCGGTAAGTCTCGAGCTTGCGATGCAGCCACCGCGCCCACTGCCGGTCGTGGTGGCTGTAGCTGATGAAAGCCCAGTAACGCGCCCCCTGCTGCACCCGCCCCCCGCCTGCCGAAGCTGCCAGAGCGCATCATAATGGCGCCACAGGGAACGGCGAAACGCCACATGGGGATTCACGAAACAGCCGGCACCACCGGCGTGCCGATACTGCCGCTGCGCGAATGGCTGGCGGCGCATCGCCGTGCCGGCAGCGGGGCGCGCTGCCTGAGCGTCGGCGGCTGCGGCCACCTGCTGCTGAGTCGCAGCGAGGCGCGACGCGCGCGCCTGCAGCTGACCCGCCGCGTGCTGCCGGCCCTGCTCGGCGACGGCGCGACGCGCCTGTCGCTGTTCGTCGGCATGGCGCCGGGCGCCGACATGCTGTTCCTCGACACCGCCGCCGAATGGCTGCGCGCGCGCAACGTGCCGTTCGAAATGACGGCGCTGCTGCCGGTGCCGATCCCGCATCTGGTGCACGACTGGGTGCTGCGCGCGCAGGACGAGCACCGCCAGATCTCGCGCGCCGGCCGGCGCCGCCTCGAAGCCGAGGCCGAGCAGCTGCTGCGCTGCTGCTCGGCGATCGTGCCGCTGTATCCGGACGACGTCGGGGCGGCGACCTTCAGCTCGCGCGCGTTCCGCCAGCACCAGTACCGGCGTCTCGCCGCGATCATCGCCCAGCACGCCGATCATCTCGTCGCGATCCTGCGCCCGTTCGCATCGGTCGAGCCCGGCGGCACGGCCGAGATCGTCGCCTGGCGCCGTACACCGGCGCGCATTCCGGCCGAACTGCGCCTGCACGCGGTGCATTGCACCGATCACGGCCAGCTGCATCTGGTCGACCCGGCGCGCGAGGACGCGCCGTCCGAAAGCCCGGCGCCGGTCGAGGACGACGAACTGTCGCGCGTGCTGCGCGCCGCCGAGTCGGCGCGCCGCGTCGGCAACGAGCTGTCGTGCAACGACATCGTCTATCGCGCGCTCAAGAGCGGACTGCGCTCGCGGCGGCTCGACTACCTGCGCATCCAGTCGCTGGCCAACACCGGCAACGTGCAGATGGCGCTCGACCACTACCGCAGCCTCGATCTCGGCGACGAGGAGATCGACGAGGACTGGCTGGCGCTGCATGGCCGCCTGGAGAAGGACCTCGCGCTCGGCGGCCACGATGCCCAGCAGTACGCGCGCGCCGCGCGCGCCTACCTCGTCGCGTTCCGTCGTCACGGCGGTTACTACAGCGCGATCAACGCCGCCTCGATGCTGATGCTCGCCGGCCGCCGCAGCGAAGCGCGGCGTCTGGCGCGGCAGGCGCTGCAACGGCTCGCCGCCGAACCGGCGGACGACGAGATTGCGCAGTTCTACCAGCTGGCGACGCGCGCCGAGGCGGCGCTGCTGCTCGACGAACCGCAAACGTGCCACGCGCATCTGGCCGCCGCCGACCGGCTGCTGTGCGACGACATCACCCGGCGCAGCCGCACGCGCCTGCAGCTGCGCACGCTGTGCCTGCGCCTGGGCCGCGACCCGGCGCTGATCGACGCGCTGCACCTGCCACCGGTCGTGCTGCTGCAACGCGCCGAAACGGCGGACACGAAAACAGCGACGCCGGACCTGCGGCTGCCGACGGCGCTGCGCGCCCTGACCCGCCAGCGCGCGCTGCTGCATCTGACGCTGTCCTCACCGCTCGAACTGGCGCTCGGCGAACAGCTCGCGACGCGCGGCGCACGGCTCTACCTGACGCTGCCGGCGACGCCGGCCGAGCTCGCGCGCTACTGGCGTCGCGCCGGCAGCGGCATCACCCATCGCCTGCAGCATCTGCTCGATGCCGCCGACGGCGTGGCGATGCTGCGCGGCTTTCTCGTCGGCGAACAGCGCTGGGCCGGCGCCGAGGCGGCCGCCGCGAGCCGCGGCCTCGCGCGCCTCGGCGCGACGCGGCTCGGCCTGCCGCTGCAGGTCGTCGACTACGCGGCGACGCCGCGCCTGCGCTGCCGCGGCGGCAGCGACGCCGGCCTCGCCAGGACACCAGCCGACGGCGGCTCGGCGCAGCGGCGCATGGTCGGCCTGATCTTCGCGGACTTCGCGAGCTTCCGCCGCCTGCGCGATCCGGTCTTTCCGCGCTACTACCGCGACATCATGCAGTCGCTGGCGCGCGTGCTGGACCGCCGCGGCAGCCAGGTGCTGGTCCGCCAGACCTGGGGCGACGCACTGCACGTCGTCACTGCCGATGCCGCGAGCGCCGCGCATATCGTCGCCGACATCCAGCAGTACATCGAGAAACGCCGCCTGCGCCACGACGGCGTGCTCGCCGATCTGGAGCTGCGCATCGCCGCGCACTACGCGCCCGCCTACGCCGGCTACGACCCGATCGAGCAGAAGGCGAGCTACTACGGCACGCAGCTGTCGTTCGCGGCACGCATCGAACCGGTCGTGCCGCCGGGCATGATCTACGTGACCGAAGCTTTCGCCGCCCGCCTGGCGCTGGAAGCGCCGGCCGGCTTCATGCTCGACTACGCCGGCGAGATCGATCTCGCCAAGCAGTTCGGCACCTATCGCCTGTACTCATTGCGCCGCGCTGCTTGAGCAGCCGCTTGCGCCTTGGGGGGAACGCAAATGCGGACGCGGGCATCCTCGCTGGCTTTACTTCTGTCGTCATTACTAGCGGCGTGCGCCAGCACGGGCGCCATAACGCCCGCAGGAAAAGACACCTTCATCGTCGCTGCGAAGGCGCGCGGCGGCATGTCATGGAGCGACATCAAAGCTCTCGCACTCCGCGACGCAAGCCGGTATTGCGAACAGCAGAAACTCCAGATGCTGCCGATCCGCATGCTGACCAGCGGCGTTCGCGGGTGGTCGCCACAAGAGGTCGACCTCACCTTCAAGTGTCTTTCCGACGATGATCAGGATTGGAAGAATCCGCCTCTGTTTGAAGAGCGTCGAGGCTAACGAGCGACGCGGCTGACGGCGTCCCATGCCGCACCTGCACGTCTCAGTCGCGAATCTTCAGCACCTGTTCCTGCGCGGCGCCGCCGATCAGACGCCAGGCGCGCATTTCCAGCACGCCCTTGGTGTTCAGCGAGACGACCAGGCTCAGCTCGCCGTCGCGCAGCTCGCTCGCCGTCGGCACCGCCGCCGCCTGCGGATGCGACCACAGCCGCGCCCACAGCGTCTCGTCGCCGGCGACCGCGTCGCGGCTCGGATGGAAGGCGCGCGGCTCGCCGCCGCGGGCACCGACCACGCCGCGGATCGCTTCGGGCGCCGCGATCTGCGCGGCATGCAGGATGCGGATCGCGAGCGGGCGCGGCATCACCAGGATTTCATTCATGCGGTTCTCCCCAGGGTCTTGGCGCCGCACACCGGGCATTCCGGATCGGCGCGCATCACGTGCGTGCGCCACTGCCAGTGGCGCGCATCCCAGCTCAGCAGGCGACCAGCGTCGTCGCGCAGGCCGAGCAGCCATTTCGTCGCCAGCAGCGCCTGCAGGCTGCCGACCGTGCCGACCACCGGACCGAGGATGCCGGCCTCCTCGCAGGTCTCGGCGGCCTCACCCTCGTCGGCGTACAGGCAGCGGTAGCACGGTCCGCCGTGGCGCAGGTCGAACAGCGCGAGCTGGCCCTCGAAACGGATCGCGGCGCCCGACACCAGCGGCTTCTTCGCGGCGACGCAGGCGGCGTTGATCGCGTAGCGCGCCGGGAAGTTGTCGGTGCAGTCGAGCACGATGTCGGCCTCGCGCACCGCCGCCAGCCCGGCCTCGCCGGCGCGGGTCTCGACCGCGACGCCCGGATTGAGGGCGCGGATCTGCGCGGCGGCGGCATCGAGCTTGGCGCGGCCGACGTCGGCCTGGCGGTACAGCAGCTGCCGCTGCAGATTGCTGAGCTCGACGCGATCGCCGTCGCGGTCGCAGAGCAGCAGGCGGCCGACGCCGGCACCGGCGAGATACGCGGCGGCGATCGAGCCGAGGCCGCCGAGGCCGATCACCAGGACCGTCGAATCGCGCAGCAGCTGCTGGCCGTTGACGCCGACCTCGCGCAGCACCACCTGGCGGCTGTAGCGGGCGAAATCGCTCATCGTCGGCATCCTCCGGTCACGCGCTCACGGCCTTCGAGGTCGCGGCGCGTCGCAATATCGCCGAAGCCGGCGGCGGCGAACAGGGCGCGCACCGTCTCACCCTGATCGCAGCCATGCTCGACGAGCAGCCAGCCGCCCGGGCGCAGGTGCGCGGCAGCGCCGGCGACGATCTCGCGCAACGCCTGCAGGCCGTCGGCGCCGTCACTGAGCGCCTGCAGCGGCTCGTGGCGCAGCGCGTCGAGATGAGGATCGTCGCGCGCGATGTACGGCGGATTGGAGACGATCAGGTCGAAGCGCTCGCCCGCCAGCGGCTGCCACCAGCGCCCCTCGCGCCAGTCGACCTTGCTCAGGCCGGCACGCTGCGCGTTGCGGCGCGCGACGCACAGCGCCGCCGCCGACACGTCGATCGCGACGATCCGCGCCTCGCCGCGCTCGGCGGCGAGCGCCAGCGCGATCGCGCCGCTGCCGGTGCCGAGGTCGGCGACCGCGAACGCGCCCCGCGCCGGAATGCGCTCCAGCGCCCACTCGACGAGCAGCTCGGTCTCCGGACGCGGCACCAGCACGTCCGGCGAAACCTCCAGCGTCAGACTCCAGAAACCCTGCGTGCCGCACAGATAGGCGACCGGCTCGCCACCGCGGCGGCGCTGCAGCAGCGCGTCGAAGCGCGCGGCGGCGGCGGCGTCCAGTTCGTCGTGCAGGCGCGCGAACAGTTGCGCACGCGACCAGCCGAGCACGTGGCCGAGCAGCAGCTCGGCGTCGAGGCGCGGGCTGTCGCTGCAGCCGGCGAGCGCGGCCTGCGCCTGGGTCAGGGCGGCGTCGAGCTTCACGTTTCGCCGAGTTCGGCGAGCGCCTCGGCCTGTGCCTCGGCGAGCAGGGGCTGGATCACCGGATCGAGGTCGCCGGCGATGACGCGCTCGAGCTGGTACAGCGTCAGGTTGATGCGGTGATCGGTGACGCGTCCCTGCGGGAAGTTGTAGGTGCGAATGCGCTCCGAGCGGTCGCCCGAACCGACCAGCTTCTTGCGTTCGGCGGCGCGGCTGCTGGCGTTCTTCTCGCGCTCGGCCTCGGACAGGCGCGCCTGCAGCAAGGCCAGCGCCTTGGCCCGGTTCTTGTGCTGCGAACGCTCTTCCTGGCACTCGACGACGACACCGGTCGGCACGTGCGTGACGCGAATCGCCGACTCGGTCTTGTTGACGTGCTGGCCGCCGGCGCCGCTCGAACGGAAGGTGTCGAACTTGAGGTCGGCGGGGTTGATCGTGATCTGCGATTCCTCGACTTCCGGCAGCACCGCGACGGTCGCCGCCGAGGTGTGGATGCGGCCCTGCGCCTCGGTTTCCGGCACGCGCTGCACGCGGTGCGCACCCGATTCGTACTTGAGCTGCGAGTACGCGCCGAAGCCGATGATGCGCGAGATGATCTCCTTGAAGCCGCCGTGCTCGCCGTCGCTGGTGCTGAGCACTTCGACCTGCCAGCCGCGGTTCTCGGCGTACTTCGAGTACATGCGGAACAGATCGCCGGCGAAGATCGCCGCCTCGTCGCCGCCGGTGCCGGCACGGATTTCGAGAAAGACGTTGTTATTGTCGAGCGGATCCTTCGGCACGAGGAAGGCATACAGCTCGCTCTCGAGCTGGGCGATGCGCTCGCGCACCTGCGGCCACTCGGCGCCGGCCATCTCGCGCAGCTCCGGATCGGGATCGGACTGCATCACCTCCAGATCGGCGAGCGCCTGCGTCGCATCGCGGTGCGCGGCGAAGCTCTCGGCGAGCGGCCCGAGCTGCGCGTATTCCTGCGACAGGCGGCGGAATTTCTCGTTGTCGCCGATCACGGCGGGATCGCCGAGTTCGCGGGCGACTTCTTCGCGGCGTTCGGCCATCTGTTCGAGCTTGGCCAGCAGGGACGGTTTCATCGGTGATGCTCGTTCAGTTCAGGAAGGCCGCTCGAAGCTGGC
>NZ_KB907943.1 GCF_000382285.1 Solimonas variicoloris DSM 15731
TCTCCGAAACCGACCGAATAGGCCGCCACGATCGAGTCCTTGTGAACGTCCAATCCCACAAAGACGGTGCTATCGTTTGCCATGCTGACCTCCGCTAAAGGAAACCGATCCATGAGCGTAGTGCTTACTCGCTCCTGCGGCTCTGGCGCTTCGCTAACCCGCGTTACGGCCTTTGCGGAGGTCAGCGCCTCTGACTGCGGAAGTCATACTGTCTGGACGGCGAGGCGGACATGAGCTCTATCGTCAAATTCGGCCGGGCTGTTCTGGCCGTAGCAGTCTTCTGGCTGGTTATCGCCGGCATTCTCGCGCTGCAGTTCTGGCCATCGGTGCCTCATTCGGCGAAGGGCTGGGTCGTTTTTATTGCCTTCGGTCCACCGCTTTACCTGCTCGGGGAAGCATTCTCGGAGTGGCTCTGGTCCACGCGGCCAGCGCGAGCATTGGCTGCCCATCACTCATCAGGTTTACGCATTCTTGTCGGTGTTATTGTCGGGGCCACTGTTCTACTGGGCGGCGTACTGCTGTCTATACGCTTCGGCTGGCAATGATGCCGGCCCACAAGGCATTCAACCCGACGTCCCTGCCGCCGCTTCGCTGCGGAGGGGCCGCAGGTCGATTTCGGCGCCATACGGTTGAACGGCGTATCTGAGGAGCAGCAGTCGATGCTTTCCAGTCAGCAGCTAGAGAAATTCATTGCCGACGGATATATCCGCATTGATCGCGCCTTCCCCAAGGAATTGGCAGATCAGGGTCGAGAAGTACTTTGGCGAGATATGGGGGTCAGAAAATCTGACCCCAAAACTTGGAAGCGCCCGGTCGTGTGGCTCGGCGGCTATCACGACGCTCCTTTCGTAAGTGCCGCCAATACGCCGAAGTTGTTGAGCGCATACGACCAATTGGTCGGTCCGGATTGTTGGGTGCCGATGCGGGGTCTCGGAACATTTCCGGTGCGTTTTCCGACAGACACGGATACGGGTGATACAGGTTGGCATCTGGATGCGAGCTTCCCTGGCCCGGATTCCGCAGCCGACGATTTCTCGTCGTGGCGTGTAAACGTCAATTCAAAGGGCCGCGCGTTGCTCGCGCTCTTTCTGTTCTCTGACGTTGGCGAGTTGGATGCCCCGACACGAATTCGAGTCGGCTCGCATGCGCTAATCGCAAGACTATTGGAGGCTTCAGGGAGAGATGGCATTGCGGTGCGGTCACTGGATTTCGCATCCACGTCGGCATGCAAGGAGGTCGCTGCTACTGGCGAGGCCGGGACTGTCTATCTTTGCCATCCGTTCCTTGTGCATGCGGCACAGATCAATCGGGGGCATGCCCCAAGATTCATGGCGCAACCTCCGCTTTTCCCGAAGAAGGAATTAGATGTTCGAGAGGAAAAGTCATCACCCATCTATCCTGTGGAAGCGGCTATCCGCGCGGCGCTGGAGCGATCGGGAGCCGCCGTTTAACAATTCATGCAGGTACGCGCAGTTCCTCGGCGCTGGCCATTGCATGCCGGTTTTTCTATTGGTTTGCTGCTTTGGTTTGCCGCCGCCGTCGCGGCTGGCCAGGCGTTCGATAACGGCCCGAGCCGTATGGAGGAGGCGGCCAACTTGTTTGGCGTTGCCATTCGAGGTGGGCCATGAGGGCTGGCTTAATCGACGATTCCAATCGGCCACCCTGCCGCCGCTACGCGACGTCAGTGGCGCGAGTGAACCGAGGCGTGGAGTGCAATATGGACATGCGAGGCGGCGCGGCACTCAATCTGCACGACGCGGTGTTGGAGCGCATCGAGATTGCGTGGGAAGAGAAGCTGTGCAAGTGCTTCATCCGCGCCTGGCTTGAAGGCGCATCTGGATCAGCCTGCATCGAGTTCTTTGAAGTCTCTGACGTCTCCATCCCCCATGGTGAACCGTGGGGGCCATCGAGCAGCGTGCTGGAAGCAGACTTTGCAGCGGGTCATTGCGCAATCACAATGCAGTCGGGTGACGTCATCAGGATAAGCGCCAACGGATATCGCATGGTTGTGCTCTAGCGAGTGCTCAACGCGACGGTCCAGGCTCCGCTTCGCTGCGGCTGGGACACACGTTAACCTGGGCATCGGGCATCAGAGCGCTGCTTTTCACCGCCGGTTCCGGCGCAACGGAAGGATCACATGCTCAGACGCGATTTCCTGAAGATTGCGACAGTACTCGCAGTGCCGGCGACAACCCTTCCCGTTCAGGCCAAGGAGACTCCCAACATGCCGAATGCGAATTTCGCCGACGTCAATGGCCAGCATCTCTTTTACAGCGTGCATGGTGCCGGCAAGCCGCTCGTTCTTCTTCATGGCGGCATCAATCCAGACAGCTTCGGGAGCAATCTGGCCGAACTGGCCAAGGGCCGGCAGGTAATCGCCGTGCATCTCCAGGCGCATGGGCGGACGCCCGACACCGACAGGCCGCTGCGCAGCGAAACGATGGGCGACGACGTGGCTGCGCTGATCCGCCATCTGCGCCTCGGCAAGGCCGACGTGATGGGCTACTCGCTGGGAGGCGGCGTCGCCCTGCAGACCGCCATCCGCCATCCGGACGTGGTCGACCGGCTCGTGCTCGTGTCCGCCGCGATGAGGCAGGATGGCTTTTATCCGGAGGGAGTGGCGGCCTTCAAACAGCTGGAGGCCAACGCTGCCGCATACGGCCCCGGCGTCAAGGCATCGCCGCTAGGGCAGGCTTATCCTGACGTCGATTGGACGAACCTCTTCAGCAAGGTCGGTGACCTGACCAAACGCCCTTTTGACCTGAGCGCCGACGTCGCCAAGCTTCAGGCCCGCACGCTGCTGGTCTTTGCCGACGCTGACGCGATCCGGCCCGAACACATGGTCGAGTTCTGGAAGGCGCTGGGAGGCGGTCACCGCGATGCCGGGGTCGACGGCTCGCTGCGGCCCGCCAACCGGTTCGCCATCGTGCCGAACAGCACCCACTACACGCTCGCCGTCGATCCGATGCTGCCGAAGATCGTCGAGCGCTTCCTCGCAAGCGAATCGTGAGAGGCGTTTGAGAAATGGGCGTCAGCACGGTCCGACTGGCGGTGCAACACGACCGTTGGCAGGCAGAGAGCGCCCATGAGCCTTCCCGATAACTGGAACAGCGAGGATCCCGAGCACCCCATTCCATCCCCAGGAAGGATTGACGTGTTCGTGACCACCAAGGAGGGTTCAACCTACTACGGCCTGGTTGTGGCGGCTCCGCTGCGGGCGGATATGCGTTCGCAGCGGCGTCTTCTGCAGAAGCTCGAAGACTACATGTCTGATCGCCACAGTGAGAAATTACTGCTTCGGTTTGGAGACCCGACCCCAATGAACACGAAGTTGATAGCGGCCATTCACCCGGGCTCGGAGCCGGGTATCTTCGCTCTGTTGGAGCGGTGCCGGCCGTGGCTTGAGCAGAACGGGTTTGCTCTGAAGGTAACCACAGTTCCCGAAGTTTTCGGCCTGCACTGAGCATCCCGGCAACGGAGTGCGAAACGGCAAAATTCAGCCCAACGATCAACACGGACACTGCGCGATGAAGCCCGGCGGGATCCAGGATCGGCAGACGCCGGCTGCTGGGCAGCTGCAACGCCAGTCGGCGAGATCGCGAGTGAAATCGCAGGGGGTCTCCTTCGCTGCTGGGGCGCTTCCTCGTGGATGTCTCTGGAGAAGTTCCTGTCAGCGGTCTAGGCTGCGCGGCGGGCCGCACGTCACCGGTGCGTTGGGAGCCAAGGAAATGAACCTGAACGAGTCGCGTCCTCTCGTCGCCGTGGCACATGTCGTTCTGGAGACAGACCGCATGGAACAAACAGCCGGGTTCATGCAATCCATCGGCATGCGACCCGTCTTCTTGGGGCCCAAGGTCTCTGTCCTTGAATTGCGCGGCGGCACGCACCTCATCCTCATGTTCAAGGACAAAGTCGCAGGGGGCGCCGCCCCATTCGATCTCATGGTCGACGACCTTCATGACACGCACCGGCAATTGACATCGCTGGGCCTTTGCCCCTCAGACATAGAAGCCAGGCCGGCCATCGACCATGAGGTATTCACTGTCCGCGAGCCTGCCGGGCACGTCATCACGGTCTTTTCAAGCCACGCATCGGGCCGCCCGGTCTGAGCGCGGGGCGCGACATGCCGGACCCTTCGGGAGAGCACCGCCGGAAGGGGAGGGGACTGCAAAGTCCTTGCCGTTTCGGTGTCGCTGCCGCGCACGGCGCCGGACATCACCAACGGCGTCATGTCGAGGGCGCGCGTTCGGACGCAGAACATGCGGGGTGGCTCCTTGGCGCCGGCCATGCGCGCCGCCCGCGATGCCGAAATGGCGCTCCGGATCGGGAGCCGATCGGCGGGAGGACGTGCGGCCTGTCGTGCCCGTGACGGCGGCCGCAGTGGCCGGCAGCCGTCGGCGCAGGCGGGTGCGCCGGGAGTCGCCCGGGCGGTGCCGGACTGGCTGATAATGGCGGCCCTTGTCGCGCCGGCTGCGCGCCTCCGCGTCGCGGAGGGTGCCCATCCCGAAGGCGCGGCCCGCGGCGCATCCGCGCAGCGCATACGCCATGGAGGCACCGCGCCATGCAGGCATTCAAGCGAGCACGAATCATCCACGGCGGGGCGCGCGCGGGCGCGCTCCTGGTGTCCGCCCTGCTGGCGCTGCCGGCCGCCGCCAGCGACGAACGGCCGCTGAGTGCCGGCGCGCTGCAGGCCTGCGCCGCGCAGGTGCAGCAACTGCGCGCCGACGCGCCGGCGCTGAACCGGCAGATTGCCGCGTTCGACGCGCGCCGTGCGGCGCTGAACGAGCGCTCGGCGGCGCTGCGCCGCGAAGCCGACACGCAGGATCGCGACGATCTGCGCGCGCAGCTCGATCTGCAGCAGCGGCGGCGCGCGCACAACGCCACGCTGGTTGCGTTCAACGACGAGGTCGCGGCGCAGCGCCAGGCGATCGTCGTGCTGGACCGTCTCAAGCAGGATTACGCGCGCGATTGCGCGGCGCGCAGCTACCGGCACGAGGACTTCGCGGCGCTGCCGCCGCCGGCGCAGGCGGCGATGCGCGCCGGGCTCGACGACATCGTCGTGCCGTCGCTGGCGACGGAGCCCTGAGCCGGTGAAGATCTGGGTCGACGCCGACGCCTGTCCGCGCGTCATCAAGGACATCCTGTTTCGCGCCGCGCAGCGGCGCGCGCTCGAACTGGTGCTGGTGGCCAACGCGCCGCTGGCCGTGCCGCGCTTTCCGTACATCCGCAGCGTGGTGGTGGAGAAGGGCTTCGACGTCGCCGACCGCGCGATCGCCGGCTGGGTGCAGACCGGCGATCTGGTCATCACCGCCGACATTCCGCTGGCGGCGGCGGTCGTCGACAAGGGCGTTGCCGCGCTCAATCCGCGCGGCCTGCTCTACAGCGCCGACAACATCCGCCAGCAGCTGTCGATGCGCAATTTCATGGACGAGCTGCGCGGCGCCGGCGTCGAGACCGGCGGTCCGGCGGCTTTTCATGCGCGCGACCAGCAGGCCTTCGCGAACCAGCTCGAAAAATTGCTGCAGCGCGTGCCGAAGCGCGCGGTCAGCTGAGCGTCAGCTGCCGGCCGCGGCGCTCTCCTACACTGCGCCGACCTTCCCGTTGATCCGAGACTGATGCCGCACGCCACAAGCCGTCGACACCCGCTGGCGCCGCTGCGCGACTTTCTGCGCCAGGAATCCGCGGCCGGCATCGTGCTGATGGCCTCGGCGGCGCTGGCCTTGCTGGTCGCCAACTCGCCGCTGGCGGCGACCTACTTTGCGCTGCAGCACCGCTACGTCGGCGGGCTCAGTGTGCTGCACTGGATCAACGACGGCCTGATGGCGCTGTTCTTCGTGCTGGTCGGGCTCGAAATCAAGCGCGAGATGCTCGAAGGCCAGCTCGCGAGCTGGGGCCAGCGCATCCTGCCCGGCGTCGCCGCGCTCGGCGGCATGATCGTGCCGGCGCTGATCTATGCCGTCTTCGCGCGCGGCGACGCGACGGCGATGAGCGGCTGGGCGATTCCGATGGCGACCGACATCGCCTTCGCACTCGGCGTGCTGACGCTGCTCGGCTCGCGCGTGCCGCCGTCGCTGAAGGTCTTCCTCGTCGCGCTGGCCATCATCGACGATCTCGGCGCGGTGATCGTCATCGCCCTGTTCTATACGGCGCAGCTGCATCTCGACGCGCTCGCCGCTGCCGCCGCGACGCTCGCGGTGCTGGTGGCGATGAACCGCTGCGGCGTGCGGCGCCTCGCACTGTACCTGCCGCTCGGCGCGCTGCTGTGGTTCTTCGTGCTGCGCTCGGGCGTGCACGCGACGCTGGCCGGCGTGATGCTGGCGCTGACGATCCCGCTGCGCAGCGGCGACGCGGAAGGCGAGTCGCCGCTGCATCGCCTCGAACACGGCCTGCATCCGTGGAGCGCGTTTCTCGTGATCCCGCTGTTCGGTTTCGCCAACGCCGGGCTGTCGTTCGCCGGCATGAGTGCCGCTTCGCTGCTGTCGGCAGTGCCGCTTGGCATCGCTGCCGGCCTGTTCGTCGGCAAGCAGCTCGGCGTGTTCGGTTTCGCCTGGCTCGCGGTCATGAGCGGCCGGGCGCAGCTGCCGGCGCAGGCGAGCTGGCTGCAGCTGTACGGCGTCGCGCTGCTGTGCGGCATCGGTTTCACGATGAGCCTGTTCATCGGCGGTCTGGCGTTCGCGGCGAGCCCGGCGTTGATGGACGGCACCAAGCTCGGCGTGCTCGGCGGCTCGCTGTTGTCGGCGCTGGCCGGCGTCGTGCTGCTGCGGTCGGTCGGCCGTCCGGCCGGCGCGGCCTGACCGTGCCGTGACGGAGCCGTGACGGCGATCCGATTGCAGAGAAGACCGCATGTTGAGCGCCTCCCGCGGACCGGGTAAGGTCCGCAAACCGGCTCGCATGGGGATGAGCCGCGTGGCGGCCGGGAGAGCCGGTCGGAGGCCTGGACATGGCACATGAATCCATCCAGCAGCAGGCGCACGAAGCCCATATGGTGGCGATGGAGCGCCTTGTCGGGGTCGTCCAGGAGCTGTCCTATGCGCGCAGCGTCGCCGCCATCCAGGAAACCGTGCGACGCGCCGCCCGCGAGCTGACGCAAGCCGACGGCGCGGCCTTCGTGCTGCGCGACGGCGACTTCTGTCACTACGCCGACGAGGACGCGATCGGGCCGCTGTGGAAAGGCCAGCGCTTCCCGATGCAGACCTGCATCAGTGGCTGGGCGATGCTGAATCGCCGCGCGGCGGTCATCGAGGATATCTATCTCGATCCGCGCATCCCGCACGACGCCTATCGCCGCACTTTCGTGAAGAGCCTGGCGATGGTGCCGATTCGCACCGGCGCGCCGCTCGGCGCGATCGGCATCTACTGGGCGCAACCGCATCGTGCCGACGACGACGAGGTGCGCCTGCTGCAGGCGTTGGCCGACGCCACCGCGCTGGCGATGGAAAATGCCGAAATGCATGCCCAGCTCGAGCGCCGCGTGCTCGAGCGCACGGCCGAGGCCGTCGCCGCGCGCGAGTTCGCCGAGCGCGCCGACGCACTGAAGACCCGGCTGCTGTCGGCGGCCAATCACGATCTGCGCCAGCCGCTGCAGTCGGTGAAGACCTATCTCGCGCTGCTGGCGCCGGAGCTGGCGTCGACCGACAAGCGGGAGCTGTGCGACCGCGCGCAGCGCTCGATCGCGGCGATGGACGAGCTCCTCGATACGCTGCTCGATCTGCAGCGCATCCAGGGCGGCCAGCTGCGTGCCGAACCGCGCGACTTCGCGCTGGCGGAGCTGCTGGAGCGCATCGTCGCCGAGAACCGCCCGCGTGCCGAGGCCAAGGGCCTGCGCCTCGACCTGCGCATGGCGCCCTGCGTCGCCAGCAGCGATCCGGCCCTGCTGCGCCGCGTGTTCGAGAATCTGGTCGGCAACGCGATCCGCTACACGACGGCGGGCCGCGTGCTGATCGAGGCCGAAGCGGGCGCGCAGACCGTGCGCGTCGCCGTCAGCGATACCGGTATCGGCATTCCGCCGGAATCGCTGGAACGCATCTTCGAGGCCTACTACCAGGTCGGGCATCCGGCGCAGGGACGCAGCGGCGGACTCGGCCTCGGCCTGTCGATCGTGCAGCAACTCGCCGGCGTGCTCGGTCTGCGGGTCGAGGTGCGCTCGACGCCGGGCGTCGGCTCCACCTTCGCCGTCGAGCTGCCGCTCGGCGTGCCGCTGGCGGCGGCGTCGCGGCCGTCGGTGCTCGCGGCGGGGGCGGCGTCGCGCCGCGCGCCGCGTCCCGAGGGCCCGCTCGTGCTGCTCGTCGAGGACGATGCGGCGATCGCCGACGCGACGCGCCTGCTGATGCGCAGCGCCGGCTTCGGCGTGTGTGTCGCATCGGGCTTCGCGGCGGCGCTGCAGCAGCTGGATGAAGGCTTGCGGCCGGCGGTCGTCGTCACCGACTTCCGCCTGCCCGGCAGCAACGGCATCGAGGTGATCGAGCGGGTGCGCGAGAAGCTCGGGCGCGAGCTGCCGGCCGTACTGTTCACCGGCGACATGTCGGGTCAGGCGGCGCGGATGGCGACGCAGGCCGGCTGCGCGCTGCTGCACAAGCCTTCGGATGCAGAGCGCCTGCTCACGGTGATCGAGGCGCTGACCTCGGCGCCGATCGCCGCGCCGTCGCCCGCGCCCCCGGCGTCGTCGCTGGCGATCTAGCGCCGGGCGCTTTCGGCGCGGCGCCGGCTGCGGCGCGGCGGCCCGCGCCCTTCTGCATCCGGATGATTCTGTGTGCGGCGTCCGCCGCCAGGGCCGGCCGCCTCAGCGCGCGCCGCGATCGAGCGCGGCGAGCCGCGCGCGCAGCAGTGCCGGGAAGCGGCGGTACCAAGTGGCGTTGAGCGGCGAGGGATGCGGCAGCGGGTGCAGGCGGATCTCGCGTTCGCGGCCGGACGCGCTGCGCACCGCGACGGCGTACGACTGCTCGTAGCGGTCCTCGCGCGCCCAGAACGCTTCGAGCGCCGCCGTCAGCGCCTTGTCGCGATTGAGCGCGAACCAGAAGAAGGCCTCGCGGCCGAGCACGATCAGGTCGTCGCCGCGCCAGATGTCGACGAGGACTTCGGCCATCAGGGGCTGGAAGCGCTTCTTGACGCGCGTCGACCAGGCCTTGTTGCCGAGCGGCTTGTACGGCACGGTGTTGGCCCAGAAGTAATCGCGGCCGATCGTGCGCGAGGCTTCGAAGTCGGGCAGCGGCGCGCCGTGGCGGTGCTCGTACAGCGCGCGGCGCACGAGCTGGCCGCCGGCGCCGATGAAGGGTTCCAGATGCTGGACTTCGTCGCGGCCGGGATCGCGGCCGAAGAAGCCGAGCGCCGCGTGCGGATCGCCATGCGCGACGATCGGTTCGAGCGGATCGCGTCCGAAGCGCGCGTAGACCTCGACGTCGATGCCGGGCGTGGTCGCGGCGAGTTCGCGGAAGGTCTGGCGCTGCGCGTCGCCGAGCAGCGGCGCGGAAGAGGGAGTCGGATCGGGCATGCGCGCATGATGCCCGAAGCGCGGCGCGGCGGCGGCGACGCGTGCGCGTTGCGCCGGTGCCCGGCGCTCAGAACCGGGGCTGAGGCGCCGCGTTGTTCATCATCAGATCGGCGGGCGCGAAGCTCTGCGTGTGCTTGGCCGGGCCGCGGACCCAGGTGCAGCGGACGCGCCCGTCCGTCTTGTCGATCGCCGCGACTTTCATGCGAACGCTGCCGGCGCGCAATACGACGATATCGCCGACTTTGAATGAGGGATTCACGGCCTGCTCCGATTCTGCTGCGGCATGGGCCGCAGGCCACGGTGCGCGCTTCGCGGCGCATATGCAATTGCGGACGCACGCGAATGGCGGCACGGCAGCGTGCGCGTGCGGCGATGGATTCCGGCGGCGGAAGCGGTCGAGTCCGGCCGGGCGCTTCGGCATCGCGCGCCGGCCGGCCTACACTGCGCGCCTGGCAACGGAACTTCGCATCGCATGGAAGACTGGGTACACCGCGCGCTGCAACGCTGGCCGAACGTGCCGGCGCTGTTCGGCTGGCTGGCGCTCGATCGCCGCGGCCGCTGGCTGATCCGCGGCGAGCCGATCACGCGGCCGCAGATCATCGACACCATCGACCGCAACTACGGCGTCGACGCGTATGGGCGCTGGTATTTCCAGAACGGTCCGCAGCGCGGCTACATGAAGCTCGAAGTCGCGCCGTTCGTGTTGCGCGTGGCGGCCGACGGCGCCGCGCTGCGCACGCATACCGGCTTGCCGGTCGCGGCGCCGACGCAGGCTTTCCTCGACGAGGAAGGCTCGCTGCTGCTCGTCACCGAGCATGGCCCGGCGCTGCTCGCCGATCACGATCTCGACTGGGCGCTGGCGCGGCTGCGCGCCGGCGGCGCGCCGGTCGGCGAGGCGGCGCTCGCGGCCGCACTCGCCACGCCGTCCGGCCAGCCGAGCGATCTCGAACTGGCGATCGGCGATCGGGCGCTGAGTGTGCGCCGGCTCGATCGCGCGCAGTGGCCGGCGGTACTCGGCTACGTGCTCGATCCGCAGCCGCGCGACGGCGAGCGCACGACGCGCGACGACGCGTCACCCTGAGGCGGCGGCCGTCGCGAGCCGCGTTGCGCACGGCGAGCGTTTCGCCGCGCGCGCGGCGACCGGTATTTGCCACCTCCCGCCTTTGCGCGCAGACTCCGGACTCGATCGCGATCGGTACCTTTCATGTCGTTCCCCACAGGTTGCAGCGATCACGACTTCAATTTCCTGATGCGGCTCTTCAAGCGACAGAGTCCGCCGCAGCCGTTTGCAGAAGATGAGGCGCGCCTGGTCCGCGCCGGCTGGCTGTGCCGGAATCCGCTCGGCGAGCTGGCCGTGACCGAGGAAGTCGAACGGCACTTCCGTGCGACCTGGCGGCCGATCGTCGCCGACTCGCGGCCGCGCCGCTCCGCGCACTAGGCCGCGGCGTCGCGTCGCCGTCGCGGCGGCGCGTGCGCGCGGCACGCGAGATTCCGAATGGACCTGCGGGCTGGCCCCTTGCCGGCGGCCTGCGCCGCGACGCCGTTCGGCGCGCCGCCGTGAGCGGATGCCAGCCGACACCGGGCTGGCGCGCAGCCCAGACACAGGAAGTGCTGGCCGCTGCCGACGCGGCGGGTCTTGATGTCGATGACCACGGCGCTTTCGACCAGGCCGGCGTCGCGCGCGACCCGGGCCCGGTCTGCATTCAGCGCTTCGCAATCCGGGCACATGCGTCGCACCGCGTGCGCGTGCGCCCGCGTCAACGTCGCGCCGCGCGCATGCCGTACGATGGCGGCCGATTCCCCAGCCCGACCGCCGAACCCCGATGACCGCCGATCTTCGCGCCTTTCCGATCACCACCAAGTGGCCGGCCCTTCATCCCGAGCGCCTGCAGCTCTATTCGCTGCCGACGCCGAACGGCGTGAAGGTGTCGATCATGCTCGAGGAATGCGGCCTGCCGTACGAGGCGCATCAGGTCAGCTTCGAGACCGGCGACCAGCTCTCGCCGGAATTCCTGTCGCTGAATCCGAACAACAAGATTCCGGCGATCCTCGATCCGGACGGGCCGGGCGGCGCGCCGCTGCCGCTGTTCGAGTCCGGCGCGATCCTGATCTATCTCGCCGACAAGACCGGCCGCCTGCTGGCGCGCGAGGGCGCGGCGCGCTACCAGACGATCCAGTGGCTGATGTTCCAGATGGGCGGCATCGGCCCGATGTTCGGCCAGCTCGGCTTCTTCCATAAGTTCGCCGGCCGCGAGTACGAGGACAAGCGCCCGCGCGACCGCTACGTCGCCGAAAGCCGCCGCCTGCTCGGCGTGCTCGACCGCCATCTCGCCGGCCGCGACTGGATCATGGGCGAGGCCTACACGATCGCCGACATCGCGACCTTCCCCTGGGTGCGCAATCTGATCGGCTACTACGGCGCCGGCGAGCTGGTCGGCTTCGCCGAGTTCACGCAGGTGCAGCGGGCGCTCGACGCCTTCCTGGCCCGGCCGGCGGTGCAGCGCGGGCTGGCGATTCCGTAAAGGACGGCCGCGCGCTACTCGCCTTCCGCCTCGCGCATCAGTTGCCAGGCGCTCACGCCCAGCCCCTCGCAAACCCGCCGCAGCGTATTGAGCTGCAGGTTCTTCTCCCCTCTTTCGATCGCACTGTAGTAGGTGCGATGCATGCCGATCTCATCGGCGAAAGTCTCCTGGCTGTAGCCCAGCGCCATCCGCCGCCGCCGGATGGCGCTGCCAAGAGCCTGTTCGATCGTGGCTTTCATCGAACCACGGTAGGTTGCGGTCTCCCCGGGCTCTACAGCTTTATAAGAGGACTACTTATAAGTATCATCAGCCGGGCATGATGGTTGGGGAATCTCATGGCGATCACCGCAGGCGGGATGCCTGAGGACATACGCTGGCTGCCGGAAACGGAGGCGGGCGAGGCGACGGACGGCAGCGATACGCTGGATCTGCTGCTCGCCGCCCTGCTCGGCGGCGGCCCGAAGCTGCTGGGCGACGCCGGGCTGGCGCGCCTGTCCGAGGCGCGCCTGCAGGCCATCGAGTGCGGCGCCCTGGCCCGCGCCGACGATTGCCTGCACGAGCTGCAGTGCCTGGCGCGCTTGCTGGCGGACGCGACGCGCGCCCCGGCGCGTCCGCCGGCGCAGGACCTGGCGCTGGCGACCCGGCATCTCGGCCGCCTGGCGCAGGACGGGGCGCGCTGGAAACAGCTGGCCGAGCACGCGGCGATGTACCGCACGCAGCGCGATCTCGCCGGCGAGGTGGCGCGGCGCTGGCTGGGCTGGGCGCAATACTTCGGCGAGTGGCCGCAATCGGCCGGCGACGGCTGAAATTTGCGGCAATCCGCCAGCCTCGATCCGCTACAGTTGCGGGCCCCAGCGGCGGCTGCCGCGAGACCGCCGTGCGGAGCGCGCGATGACCAGGATCGACATTGCCATCGGCGACGGCCGCTGCCCCGCCTACGTGTTCCGGCCGTCCGGTGTCGGGCCGTGGCCGGCGGTGCTGGTCTACATGGACGGCGTCGGCATCCGTCCGGCGATGCTGGAGGTCGGCGAGCGCCTGGCGCGCGGAGGCTACTACGTGCTGCTGCCCGACCTGTTCTGGCGCGCCGGGCCGTACGCGCCGATGGACCCGCGCGAGGTGTTCGGCGACCCGGTCCGGCGCCAGCATCTGTTCGACACCTACTTCGCGCGCGCGACGCCGGCACTGGTGATGGACGACACGCGCCACTTCCTCGATTACCTGGCCGCGCAGGTGGACGTGCGGCCCGGAGCGGTCGGCGTGGTCGGCTATTGCATGGGCGGGCTGATGGCGCTGAGCGCCGCCGGCACGTATCCGGAACGCGTTGCCGCCGTCGCCTCGTTCCACGGCGGCCGCCTCGCCAGCGACGCGCCGGACAGCCCGCACCGGCTCGCGCCGAAGATGAAGGCGCGCGTCTACGTCGCCGGCGCGATCGAGGACAGCACCTTCCCGGACGAGATGAAGGCGCGGCTCGAAGCGGCGCTGCGCGAGGCCGGCGTCGCGCATCGCGTCGAGACCTATCCGGCCCGCCACGGCTGGGTGCTGCGCGACACCGCGGCCTACGACGCGGCCGCCACCGAGCGCCACTGGGCGGCGCTCACCGAGCTGTTCGCCGCGACGCTGAAGGCCTGAGCGGCGAGCGGCGGCGCCCACGCCGACGCGCCGCGACCGCGGCATGTCACGAACCGCCGGCGCCCCTCGTCTTGTGGATGAACCGGCGCCGCCGACGGCACCGGTGCCCCATCCCCATCGGAGCCTTTCTCATGAGTCCGCGTCTCGATTACGCCCAGCAGTCCCCCGAGCTGTTCAAGAAGTACGTCGCTTTCAGCCTGGCCACGCGCCAGGGCAGCAGCGTGGAATCGGCGATCC
Organism: Solimonas variicoloris DSM 15731; assembly: GCF_000382285.1. Classification (GTDB taxonomy): domain Bacteria; phylum Pseudomonadota; class Gammaproteobacteria; order Nevskiales; family Nevskiaceae; genus Solimonas; species Solimonas variicoloris. The sequence goes on from NZ_KB907943.1 coordinate 13,876, forward strand.
ACGATCTCGTGCAGATCCGCGTCTCGCAGCTCAACGGCTGTGCGTTCTGCGTCGACATGCACGTCAAGCAGGCCCGCATTCGCGGCGAGCGCGAGCTGCGCCTGCATCACCTCGCGATCTGGCGCGAGTCGCCGCTGTTCGACGCCCGCGAGCGCGCCGCGCTGGCCTGGGCCGAAGCGCTGACGCAACTCGATGCGAAAGGCATCGACGACGCGCTTTACGCAGCGCTGCGCGCACAGTTCACGGATCATGAAATCGTCGAGCTGAGCTACGACGTCATGGCCATCAACGGCTGGAACCGCCTCAACGTCGCGTTCCGCAGCACGCCGGGCGCGCAGGACGCCGCGTTCGGGCTCGACAAGGCCGGGCTGGCCTGAGCGCGCTCAGCTGCGCCACGGCAGCGGCAGCGCCGCGCCGTCGGGCAGGCAGGTCGGCACCGGCGTGCGGCCGAGCACGGCGAGCGTTTCGAGCGGCGCCGGCCCGATGCTGAAGATCTGGTGCACCTGGCCTTTGGGCAGCACGAGGATCGCGCCGCTCGCGAAGGGGAGACGCTCGCCGTCGACCTGCAGCTCGCCGCAGCCGCCGAGGCACATCACGACTTCGTCGCAATCGTGCCGGTGCGGCGGTGTCGCCGTGCCGGGCGCGAGATCCTGCCGCCACACGGAAATCTGTTCGAGGCCGTCGGCGGCGCCGGCCCAGGTGACGTGCGCGACGCCGGGCAGGGCGGTCGGCACGGGGCGCCGCTGTTCGAGGATGTTCATCAAGGGACTCCGGTGATCGTGGTGCCGGCGCGGTGGCCGGCATGCAGCAAGTCTCGCGGCCGGCGCGTCGTTCCGGTAGATGCACCAATGCCATAACATTCGCGACATTAATTCGTTAATCGGGCATCCGTCATGAGCGGCCTCCAGCAGCTGATGGCTTTTGCGCAAACGGCGCGGCGCGGCAGTTTCGCGGCCGCTGCGCGCGATCTCGGCGGTGCGCCGTCGACGCTGGCCAAGAGCGTCGCGCGGCTCGAAGCCTCGCTCGGCGTGCGTCTGTTCCATCGCACCACGCGCCAGGTCAGCCTGACCGCGGACGGCGAGCGCCTGTTCCGCCGCTGCGAGCGCGTGCTCGCCGAGATGGAAGACCTGCACGCCGAGGCCGCCGGCACGCGCGCCGTCGTCACCGGCACGCTGCGCATCGACGCGCCGATCACCTACGGCCGGCGCATCCTGATGCCGCTGCTCGCGCAGCTCTTGCGCGCGCATCCGGCGCTGAGCCTCGACCTGCGCCTGCAGGACAGCTACGCCGACCTCGTACGCGACGGCCTCGATGCGGCGATCCGCGTCGGCGAGCTGCGCGATTCGACGCTGGTCGCGCGCCGCATCGACCGCCAGGATCTGGTCCTCGTCGCCAGCCCCGCGTACCTCAAGGCGCAGGGCCGGCCGGCGCGCATCGAGGATCTCGCCGCGCATCGCGGCATCGTCTTCCGCCTGCCGAGCAGCGGCCGCGAACGGCCGTGGCAGCTGCGCAGCGGCCGGCGCACGGTCGCGCTGCAGCCGCCGGCGCAGGTCCAGGTCAATGACGGCGAGGGCATCGTCGCCGCCGCGGTGCTCGGACTCGGCATCGGCCAGGTGCCGGACCATATGGTCAGCGACGAGCTGGCGAGCGGCGCGTTGCTGGAGCTGCTGCCGAAGCAGCGGCCGCCGGCGATGCCGATCAGCGTGGTGATGCCGTCGTCGCGTCTGCAGCCGCCGCGCGTGCGGGCGCTGCTCGAGGCCCTCGAACCGCTGCGCGAGCGCCGTGCGGGCAGGATCTAGTCCCTAGCGCATGGTCAGCAGGCGCGGGCAGTCGCCCTGCGGGCACCAAAACGAAATGAGAAAGCTGTGGCCGCTGCGGCAGGACAGATCGACGACCTCGTCCATGCGTGCGGAGACGTTCACATATAGGCCGCAACCGCTGGCTAGCGCTTCGCGGATCTGCGCGCGGTAGCGGTTCGACGCCGCCGCCGCGCGCACGGCGCGGACGGCCTGCTCGCGCGTGAAGGAACCGGGCTCGACGGCGACCGCGCCGAACTGCGTCTGCACGCTGAGCACTTCGCGGCCGTCCCCGCAACGCCAGCGCTCGCCGTCGCGCCGGCAATCGACCTGATAGCGGGCCGGCTGGCCGTCGACGCTGGCGTGCGGCGCGCAGCGCACCGACCGCTGCGCGCCGTGCGGGCCCGCCGCGCCGGCGCCGGACTGCCGGGCAACCGGCTCGACGCTGTCGGCGGCGACGCCGTAGCGCGCGCAGGCCAGCTCGCCGACGGCCGCGCGCACCGGTGCCGACAGCGGCCCCGTCGCGCGCGGCTCGCCGGCGCTGGCGGGGCCGGCGAGCAGCAGGAGCGTGAGCAGGCCGAAGACGGCGCGGAACAGGAGCGGCGGTCTCATGGGGGCGATGTTACGTCCACGCACCGACGGGCGTGACCGCCGCAACACGACGCCGTCGCCGGACCGCGCGCAGAGGGTTCGTGCCCGCGCTGCGTGCCGCCGTGGCCGGCGCCGTTCTGCCCCGCGCGGGCGCGGAGGCGCGGCCGGCGGCGCCGGCATCCTACAATGCCGGTCCCACTTTTCGACCGAGTCCCGAAATGCGCCTGCCGCAAGCCTGGAAAGGCCGCGTTCGCCTGCCCGCGATCGTCGCCCCGATGTTCCTCGTCTCCAATCCGAAGCTGGTCGCCGCCTGCTGCCGCGCCGGCGTCGTCGGCACCTTCCCGGCGCTGAACCAGCGCAGCACGGACGGCTTCGTCGCCTGGCTCGACGAGCTCGGCGCGACGCTGACGGCGAACGACGCGCCGTACGGCGTGAACCTGATCGTGCACAAGACCAACCCGCGCCTCGACGCGGATCTGAAGAAGGTCGTCGAGCACCGCGTGCCGCTGGTCATCACCTCGCTCGGCGCCGTCAGCGAAGTCGTCGATGCCGTGCACAGCTACGGCGGCGTGGTGTTCCACGACGTGATCGGCGTGCGCCACGCCGAGAAGGCGGCGGCGGCCGGCGTCGACGGCCTGATCGCGGTGGCGGCCGGCGCCGGCGGCCATGCCGGCACCATCAATCCGTTCGCGCTGATTCCGGAGATCCGCGCCATGTTCGACGGCTATCTCGCGCTGTCCGGCTGCATCGGCAGCGGCGGCGGCGTGCTCGCCGCGCAGGCGCTCGGCGCCGACTTCGCGTACCTGGGCACGCGCTTCATCGCCACGCAGGAAGCCTCGGTGCCGGACGCGTACAAGCAGATGCTGCTCGACAGCCGCGCCGGCGACATCGTCTACACGCCGCACATCAGCGGCGTGAACGCCAACTTCCTGCGCCCGTCGATCGTGCGCGCCGGACTCGATCCGGACCATCTCGAACCGAAGAAGGATCTCGACTTCGGCGCCGAGCTGTCGGGCGGCAAGGCCTGGAAGGACATCTGGTCGGCCGGCCAGGGCGTCGGCGCGATTCACGACGTGCCGTCGGCGACGCAGCTCTGCGAGCGCCTGATCGCCGAGTACGAAGCGACGCGCCGCGCGCTCGCCGGCTAGGGAAGGTCCGCATGGGGAAGGTCTGAACAGCACCGTCATCGCGAGGCCGCGCAGCGGCCGTGGCGATCCGGCCACGCCGCGGGTGTCGTATGCCGCCGGGTGGTTTCGTCGCCGGCGGTTTCTCGCCACGACGACGGGCGAGCTTTTTCAGAGGTTCCCAAGGCAGATGCGGCCGCCCGCGCGCATGGCGCGGGCGGCCGGACAGTAAGGCGAGGAGGCCCGCATGCGTGCGATCAGCCGCGATACCACGCTGTGCATGTCGCTGGCGGCGCGGTCCGGCCAATTCGGCACGCGCTTCCACAACCACCTGTACGCGGCGCTCGGGCTCGATTACGTCTACAAGGCGTTCACGACCACCGACCTGCCGGCGGCGATCGCCGGCATCCGCGCCCTCGGCATCCGCGGCTGCGCGATCTCGATGCCGTTCAAGGAAGCCTGCATCCCGCTGCTCGATGCGCTGGAGGATTCGGCGGCGGCGATCGACGCGGTCAACACCATCGTCAACGACGCGGGGCGTCTGCGCGGCTACAACACCGATTACGTCGCCGTGCGCCAGCTGCTGCGCGAGCATGCGATCGATCCGGCGACGCCGGTGCTGCTGCGCGGCAGCGGCGGCATGGCCAAGGCGGTCGGCTGCGCGCTGCGCGACGCCGGCTTTGGCGACGGCGTCATCATCGCGCGCAATGAAGCCGCCGGCCGCCGTCTGGCGCAGAGCTGCGGCTACGTCTGGCGCGCCGAAGCGCCGGCGCCGCGCGCGGCGCTGCTGGTCAACGTCACGCCGGTCGGCATGGCCGGCGGCGCCGAGGCCGACGCGCTGGCCTTCGATGAAGCGACGATCGAGGCGGCGGCGCGCGTGTTCGACGTCGTCGCGCTGCCGGCCGAGACGCCGCTGATCCGCCGCGCGCGCCAGCTCGGCATCGCCACGCTCAGCGGCGCCGAGGTGAGCGTGCGACAGGCGCTCGAGCAGTTCGTGCTCTACACCGGCGTGCGGCCGGACGCGGCACAGGTCGCCGCCGCGGCGGCGTACGCGCGCGGCGGCTGAGCGCCGCCGCTCAGGGCTGCTGCGTCTGGTACTTCGGCGAGCGCGGCCCGTAAAGCAGGCCGGCCGGTTGCCCGGCCGTCAGCAGGCGCATGCTGGTGACGCCGGCGATGTCGTGACTGCGGTCGCTCGTCGATTCGATGATCTGATTGACGAGGGCGCTGATCAGCAGTCCGGCAAGACCGCCGCCGGCGCTGCTGCGATTCTCCGCGCTCGACGCCGATGCCTTGCCGGCCCACAGCACCTGGCCGCTGCGCAGGTCGACCAGATGCGCTTCGGCGGTGACGACGGTCGCGCTGCTGATCAGCTGGTAGATCGTGCCGAACTGCTTGATGTGCACGTACAGCGCGGCGTCGGCCTGAAAGATCTTGTGCAGCCGGTCGACCGGAATGCCTTCGATCTCCGCCGGATTCGTATAGCCGTTCTGACGGAAGGTCTCGTCGACCAGCGACACCGGCAGCACGTAATAGCCGGACTCCGCCAGCGGCAGCGTCATCTGCGACAGCAGGCTGTAGCTGGCGTCGACCGTGTTCGTGTCGTTGACCGGCGGCAGCAGCAGGATCGACGCCGGGCGGCTCTGGCGGAAGTTCGTGTAGTCGTAGCCCGTCGTCGTCGCGCAGGCGCCGAGCAGCGCGGCGATGGCGCACAGGCTCAGCAGGCGCAAGCTTCGCATCGTCTTCATGGCGCCTCGGCCTGGGTGCGGTTGAGGTTGCCGATCAGAAAATCCATGTACGGCTTCGATTCGGGAAAGCGGGCTTCCTCGGCCATGAACGCGGTGCGCGCCGGCCCCGGCTGGCCCATGCGCAGATAGAGCAGGCCCAGATGCGCGTGAAAGCCCGGCGGCAATGCCGCGCCCCTGGCGCTGGCCTGGGCGGCGGTTTTTTCGAGCGCTTCGCGCTGTTGCTCCGGACTGTTGCCGTCGCCCTGGAAGTAGGCATAGAGCTGCGGCTGGTAGTCGCCCCAGTAGTACAGCGGCTTCGGCTGCGTGACGCAGCCGGACAGCAGCAGCGTCGCGACGGCGAGGCCGGCGCGCATGAGCGCGGTCGTCGAGATGGTCAAGGCATCCCCCTGATCGATGCGGTGCGCGCGCTCCCCCGGACGTGCGCGGCGGATGTGGACTACTTCGCCGGACGCCAGGCGCCGGACTGCAGGCCGTTGACGAGGTTGTTGACCGCCTCGCGAATGGCGAGATCGAGCACCTTGCCGTTGAGCGTCGAGTCATAGCTGGCGGTGCTGCCGAAGCCGATCACCTCGCGGTTCGACAGGCTGTACTCGCCGCTGCCCTGCGACGAATAGATGACCTCGGACGTGCTGACGTCGACGACGTTGAGCGCGACCTTGGCGTAGGCGATCTGCTGCTTGCCGTGGCCGAGGATGCCGAACAGCTGCTGGTCGCCGACTTCCTTGCGGCCGAACTCGGTGACGTCGCCGGTGATCACGTAGTCGGCGCCCTTGAGCTTCTGCGTCGCGCCACTGATCTTCGCTTCCTGGCCGATCTCGCGCATGTTGTCACGGTCGAGCACGGTGAAGCGGCCGGTCTGCTGCAGATGCGTGATGAGAATGGTCTTGGCCTGGCCGCCGAGCTGGTCGACGCCGTCCGAGAAGATGCCGCGCAGATAGTTCGAGCGGTTGTCGAACTTGCCGACCGCGATCGGGCTGCGCGTGCCCTGGTACGGCGTGCCGGCCGTCGCCACCTGCGGCACCTCCAGCGTCCGCGAGCTTTCCGTGGCGCAGCCGCCGGCGCCTAGCAGCACCACGAGCGCGAGACTGGCAATCCGCTTGTTCATTCGAAGTTGTCCTGATGGAGAGCCGTGATTATCGGAGACGCGCGCGCGCTTGGGGTGTGCCGCGGGTCTCCTTCGGTCGCGGCGCCGCGGTCGCCGGCCCGCAGCCGCGGCGGCGGCGGGCCGTACCGTTCAGCGCGGCTGCGCGTGGCGGGCGACGACGTCGGCGACGACCATCGTCACGCGCTTGCCCATCGGAATGTGCAGGAACTCGTTCGGCCCGTGCGCGTTCGAGTGTGGGCCGAGCACGCCGGTGATGAGGAACTGCGCGGCCGGGAACTTCTCGCCGAGCATGCCCATGAACGGGATCGAGCCGCCTTCGCCCATGTAGGCCGGTGGCTTGCCGAAATAGGCCTGCGAGGCGGCCGCGACGGCGTCTTCGAGCCACTTCGACAGCGGCGGCGCGTTCCAGCCGCTGCCGGCTTTTTCGAGTTCCAGGCTGACCTTGGCGCCGTACGGCGGATCGGTTTCCAGCAGCTTCTTCAGCGCTTCGCCGGCTTTCTTGCCGTCGAGCGTCGGCGGGATGCGCAGCGACAGCTTCACCGCCGTGTACGGGCGCAGCACGTTGCCGGCGCTGGCGAGCGGCGGCATGCCGTCGACGCCGGTGACCGCGAGCTGCGGCCGCCAGGTGCGGTTCAGCACCAGCTCGGCGAGATCGTCGCTGACCGGGCGCATGCCCTCGACGAACGGGAACTTGTCGAAGACATCGTCGCCGAGCACCTGGGCGACCGCCTTCGCCTGCTCGACGCGCTGCGCCGGGATCTCGACGTGGAAGTCGCCCGGCTTGATGCGGCCGCTGGTCTCGTCCTCGAGCCGCGACAGCAGCTCGCGCAGCACGCGGAAGCTCGACGCGACGACGCCGGACGCGTCGCCGGAATGCACGCCCTCGGTCAGCACCTGCACCTGCAGGTTGCCGCCGGTGAGGCCGCGCAGGCTGGTCGTCAGCCACAGCTGCTCGTAGTTGCCGCAGCCCGAGTCGAGGCAGATGACGAGCGACGGACTGCCGATGCGCGGCGCGAGGTGGTCGACGTAGTACGGCAGATCGTAGCTGCCGGATTCCTCGCAGGCTTCGATCATCACCACGCAGCGCGCCTGCGGCAGGCCCTGCTCGCGCAGCGCCAGCAGCGCGGCGAGCGAGCCGAAGATCGCGTAGCCGTCGTCGGCGCCGCCGCGGCCGTAGAGCTTGTCGCCCTTGCGCACCGGCGTCCACGGACCCAGGCCTTCGGCCCAGCCGCTCATCTCCGGCTGCTTGTCGAGATGGCCGTAGAGCAGTACGCAATCGTCGTTCGAGCCGCCGTTGGCGGCCGGCACGTCGATGTAGATCAGCGGCGTGCGGCCGGGCAGGCGCACGACTTCGAGCGTGGCGCCGCCGAGCGCCGCCAGCTTGCCGCGCGCCCAGTTCTCCATCAGCTGGACCGCGGCGTCCATGTAGCCGTGCTCGGCCCATTGCGGGTCGAACATCGGGCTCTTGTTCGGGATGCGGATGTAGTCGGTGAGCTGCGGGACGATCTCGTCTTCCCAGAGCGCGTCGACGAAGGCGGAAAGTTTTTGCGTGTTCATGATCGGGTGGTCGGGGTGCGGGGGACGCGCGCGCGGCGCGCGGCTGGGGTCGGGGCTACGCGAGCTCGACAAGCTTGGCGCGGATGGTATCGCCAACGATCTCGGCGCGCGCGACGCTGATCGGCAGGCTGAAGCGGCGCGGTCCGGCGCTGCCGGGATTCAGGTAAAGGACGCCGTCGCGCGTCTCGATCTTCGGCCGGTGCGAGTGGCCGCTGACGACGGCGGCGATGCCTGCGCGGCGTGGTTCGAGGGCCAGCGTCTTGAGGTCGTGCAGCAGGTGCAGGCGCAGGCCGCCGGCGGCAAAGGTCTGCGTCTCCGGCACGTCCATCGCCCAGGGCTCGGTGTCGTTGTTGCCGCGCACCGCGACCAGCGGCGCCAGCTCGCGCAGTGCGGCGAGCACCTCCGGCGCGCCGATGTCGCCGGCGTGCACGATCAGCTCGCTGCCGCGCAGCGCGTCCAGCGCCTCGGGCCGCAGCAGACCGTGCGTGTCGGAGATCAGGCCGATGTTCATAGGCGCGAAGGCAAGGGGCGTGCGGGGCGGCGGGTGCGCAAGCGGCGATGGTAGCGCCGCGCTCGCGCGCGACGAAATGCCGGGCCGCTCAGCGCTCGACGCGCAGCACCGGATACAGGTTCAGGCGCTCGTCCCAGGACGGCGCTCGTTGCGCGAAGAACGCGAGGCGCGCCCTCGGGTTCTGCGCGAAGTCGGCGTCGTGCGCGAGCCTGTCGGTGAAGGCCGCGGCGACCTGCGGATCTTGCACGAGCATGTCGCGCGCTACGTCCTCGGCGACGTAGGCCTCCATGTATTCCTTCTGCTCGAAGGCGTTGTTGAAGAAGCCCCAGGCGGCCAGCGAGTCCGGCGCCTGCGGTTCGAGCAGGGCCATCACCAGCCGCGCCTTCGGCTGCGCGATCGGCACCAGCAGCGCGCCGGCCGCGAGGTCGCGCGTTTCTTCGCGCCAGTCGCCGGCCAGCGTCAGCATCTGGTGGCTTTCGAACGAGCGCGGCGCGAACGTCACCTGGCTGGCGCGGAACGCCTGCACGGCGCGCTGCGGCTGCGCGTCGCTCAGCGTTTCGAAGGCGATGCTGTGCAGGCGCAGTTTCGCCGCCACCCAGGACGCGTCGGCGGCCGGCACCAGATAGCCGAGCTTCGGCGCCGTGACGCTGAGCGCCGGCCGGATGTCGTCCTTGATCGGCAGATGCCAGACCTGCGGCTTCGTGTCGTCGTAACGCGTCATCAGCGCGCCGGAAATTTCCGAGGGCGTGCGCGTGTAGACGTAGCCGAGGAAGTCAATGGTGCGCACGGTGTCGGACGGCGCGTACGTCAGCGCCACCGGCGTGCCGCCGAGCCGGCTCGCGAGGACGTCGGCGGCGTCGGCCAGCTGCAGCCACTCGCGGCCGTGCTGCGCGGTCTGTTCGAGCACGGCGACGATGGTGTTGCGGGTGATGCGCACGCGGGTCGGATAGTCCTTCCACGAGTGCGTTTCGACCAGCATGCCGTAGCGGTTGCGCAGCAGCGGATAGCCGTGCGAGAAGCGCGGCGGCGGCACGTTGTCGGCGAAGCCGGAGGCCGGATCGTCGTCGACCACGAACGAAGGATAGAAGCTCAGCGGCAGCGAGCCCTGCTGCGCGAGTTTCTTGACGACGTCGCCGCGCAGCGCGAGCCCGGCCTTCTGCATCGCCGCGTCGCCGGCGTGCACCGGCTCCATCGTGATCGAGATGTCGTGCTGGAACTTGGCGCCGTCGGTGACGTGCAGGTCGACGCTCAGGATCGGGTCCCAGTCGTTCATCAGGCGCAGCATCGCCTGCATCTCCGGCGCGTCCGCCTTCAGGTAGTCGCGGTTGAGGTTGAAGTTCTGCGCGGTGGTGCGCCAGCCCATTGCCTCGGGACCGACCTGGTTCGGGCGGTTCCAGCGGCCGAAGCGTTCGTGGCCGTCGACGTTGAAGACCGGCACGAAGACCAGCACCTGGCGGTCGAGCGCGCCTTTGGCGAGTTCGCCGTCCAGCACTTCGCGCAGCGCGAGCAGGCCGGCATCCTTGCCGTCGATCTCGCCGGCGTGGATGCCGCCCTGGATCAGCACCACCGGCAGCTGCCGCGCGTGCGCGGCGTCCGGCGTCAGCGCGCCGCTGGTGGAGGCGACCAGCGCCTTCATCGGCCGGCCTTCCGGCGTGGTGCCGAAGTCGATGCAGCGCAGCGCCTGCGGCCAGCGCGCGGCGTAGGCCGCGCAGAGCCGGATCACCTCGTCGTAGCGGCCGGTCTGCACGAAGCCCGAGCGCTCGGCAACGCTGCGCAGCGCGTCGTCGGCGGGCGCGGCGGCCTGCAGCGGCGCGGCGATCAGGGCGAGGCAGAGGCAGAGCAGGCGCGTGGCGGACATCGGACGGTTCCGGCGGGGGACGGGCGGGCCGCCATCGTAGTGCGTCGGCGCGCCGCCCAGTACGGTGGGATTCCTCATGCGCCGCCGCGCGTGACGCGCCGCCCGCGCTTCGGACATGATCGCGGGCGCGCCGGGTGGCGTATCGGGAAGATGAAACGGGAGCCGTCATGGACGAATCGCAGCAGCCCTTGCCGCCGGCGCTCGACGCACGGCAGATCGCGCCGCGCGCGCAGGCCTCGCTGTACCCCGCGCCGCTCGCGGCGCGCTTCGGCGGACGCAGCAAGCGGGCGCTGGGCGAGGCCTTCGGGCTCGCCAATTTCGGCGTCAACCTGACGACGCTGGCGCCGGGCGCGAGCTCGTCACTGCGTCACGCGCACAGCCGCCAGGACGAATTCGTCTACGTGCTGGAAGGGCATCCGACGCTGATCACCGACGCCGGCGAAACGCCGCTGGCGCCCGGCATGTGCGCGGGCTTTCGCGCCGGCCGCGGCGACGCGCACCAGCTCGTCAACCGCAGCGATGCGCCGGTCGTCTACCTGGAGGTCGGCGACGAAGTCGTGTATCCCGACGACGATCTCGCCATGACGACCGGTGCCGACGGCCGCCGCCGCTTCACCCGCAAGGACGGCAGCGCGTACTGAGCAAGACGACCGGCGGCGCTCAGCCGGCGAACACCTGGCGCAGGTAGGCGAGGTAGGAGTCGTCGTCGCTCATCGTCTTGCTCGGATCGTCGCTGAGCTTGACGACCGGCTGGCCGTTGCAGCGGAACATCTTGATGACGATGTTCAGCGGCTCGGGGCCGAGGTCGTTGGTGAGATTGGTGCCGATGCCGAACGACAGCCGGCAGCGGCCGCGGAAGCGCTCGTGCAGCTCGACGATGCGCGGGAAGGTCAGCGCATCGCTGAACACCAGCGTCTTGCCGGCCGGGTCGACGCGCTGCGCCGCGTAGTGCGCGAGCAGGCGCTCGCCCCAGGCGAACGGATCGCCGGAATCGTGGCGCGCGCCGTCGAACAGCTTGCAGAAATACAGATCGAAGTCGCGCAGGAAGGCGGCCAGACCGTAGGTGTCGGACAGCGCGATGCCGAGGTCGCCGCGGTATTCGTGCGCCCAGCGCTCGAACGCGAAAGTCTGCGCGTCGCGCAGGCGCGGGCCGAGCGCCTGGCAGGCCTGCAGATACTCGTGACCCATGCTGCCGAGCGGCGTCAGGCCGTGACTCATCGCGTGGCGCACGTTGCTGGTGCCGGCCAGGCGCGCGCCGAGCGTGGTCGACAGCGTTTCGATCAGCTCGTCGTGCCACTGCAGCGAGTAGCGGCGGCGCGTGCCGTAGTCGGCGATCCGGCAGCCGGCGTCGGTGCGCGCGGCGAGCAGCTGCATCTTGTCGCGCAGGCGGCGGCGGCCCTCGTCGAGCGCGGGCTGCGGCTGCTGCCGGCGGAACCAGGTTTCGTTGATGATCGCCAGCAGCGGGATCTCGAACAGGATCGTGTGCAGCCACGGTCCGCGCACCACCAGCTCGATGCCGCCGCGTTCCTGCGGCGCGGCCGCCAGATGCACGTACTTCTCGTTGAGATGGAACAGACCGAGAAAGTCGACGAAATCGCTGCGGATGAAGCGCAGGCCGCGCAGGTAATCGAGCTCCGCGTCGCTGAAGCGCAGCGCGCACAGCGCGGCGATCTGCTCGCGCAGCGCCGGGATGCACGGCGACAGGTCGACGCCGGGCGTGCGGCACTTGAAGCGGTACTCGACCTCGGCGGCCGGGAACTGATGCAGGACGACCTGCATCATCGTGAACTTGTACAGATCGGTGTCGAGCAGCGAGGGGATGATCATGGCGCCACGATAGCGGCGCGCCCGGGCCGCCGCCACGGGCGCCGACCGCCTGATCGGCAGATCCGACCGCTGATCGCGAGTCCTCTCAGGTTTTCGCGTCAGGCGCCGCAATCTGCGCAACGGGGGAGTAGCGCAAGCGAGGTGGGTGGGATGAACGGGTTCGCGTCCGCGGCCGGTCTGGCGCTGTTGCCGCACGGCTATTGCCTGGCCTGGGATCCGACGCTGGTCGTCACGCACGTCGTGTCCAGCGCGCTGATCGCGCTCGCCTACTATTCGGTGCCGCTCACGCTGCTGGTTTTCATCCGCCGCAATCCGAGCCTGCACTTCAACAGCATGTTCGGCATGTTCAGTCTGTTCATCTTCGCCTGCGGCACCGGGCACCTGCTGGACATCGTCAGTCTGTGGGTGCCGGTCTACCGGCTGGAGCTGTCGGTCAAGGTCGTCACCGCCGCCGCCTCGCTCGCCACCGCGGCGCTGCTGTGGCCGCTGCTGCCGAAGGCGACGGCGCTGCTGCGCTTCCATCGCGAGACCGGCGACACGCTGCGGCGCCTGAATGCCGAGCTGGGCGAGAGCCATGCCGCGCTCGCCGAGAGCAACGAGCGTTTCCGGCTGACGCTGCAGAACGCGCCGATCGGTCTGGCGACGGTGAGTCTCGACGGCTCGTTCCTGAGCGCCAATCAGGCCTTGTGTGAAATGCTCGGCTACGCCGAAGGCCAGCTGCTGGCCAAGTCCTTCCGCGAGATCACGCACCCGGATGATCTGGCGCAGGACGAGCTGTGCATCAGCCAGCTGCTGTACGGCGAGCGCAGCAGCTACCGGCTCGAAAAGCGCTACCTGCACCGCTTCGGCTACGTCGTGCACATCCAGCTCGATGTCTCGCTGCTGCGCAGCGTTGACGGCCGGCCGCTGCAGTTCATCGCCCAGATCCAGGACATCACGCACCGCCTGCGCCAGACGCGTACGCTGGAGCAGCACGCGTCGACCGACGAGCTGACCGGCCTGCCGAACCGCCGCGCCTTCGTCGCCGCCGCCGCGCGCGAGCTGATCCGCGCCACGCACAGCGGTGCGCCGCTGGGGCTGGTGATGCTGGACCTCGATCACTTCAAGGCGGTCAACGACCGCTACGGCCACGCCGCCGGCGACGGCGTGCTGCGCGCCGTGAAGGACGTGGTCCAGCCGCTGCTGCGGCCGGGCGACACGTTCGCGCGGCTCGGCGGCGAGGAGTTCGCGGTGCTGCTGCCGCAGTGCGAGCCGGCGCAATGCGCGGCGCTGGCCGAGCGCCTGCGCGCGGCGATCGCGTGCGCGGCCTGGACCGATCTCGGCGACGGGGCGCTGGCCATCACGGCTTCGCTCGGCGTCTGCAGCGCCGGGCGCGGCGACGAGCTCGAACGCGTGCTGGAGCGCGCCGACCGCGCGATGTACGCGGCCAAGCGCGGCGGCCGCGATCGCGTCGTCGTCGCCAGCGGCGCGGCGAGCGAATCGATGCCGGATTACTCGGCGTAGATCATCTTGCGCGTCATGCCGCCGTCGACGACCAGCGACTGGCCGGTGACGAAGCCGGCCTGCGGCGAGGCGAGAAAGGCGACCGCCTGGGCGATGTCGTCGACCGTGCCGACGCGGCCGACCGGATGCTGCGCGCGGTCGACATCCCGCTGCGCGACTGCGCGTCGCCGCGCCGGCTTCTGCTCGGCGCCGGTTTCGATCCAGCCGGGGCAGATCGCGTTGACGCGGATCGCCGGGCCAAGGCTGATCGCCAGCGCGTGCGTGAACGACAGCAGGCCGCCCTTGGCGGCGGCGTAGGCCTCGCAGTCCGGCTCCGACTGCAGGGCGCGCGTCGAGGCGATGTTGACGATGGCACCGCCGCGCTCGCGCAGGCCCGGCACCGCGGCGCGCGTGCATAGGAAGGCGCCGGTCAGGTGACTGTCCTGCCAGCGCCGCCAGCCGGCGAGCGAGAGCGCTTCGATCGGCCCGCTGTGCGGATCGGCGATGCCGGCGTTGTTGACCAGCAGGTCCGCGCCCGCCGGCTGAGCGGCACCGCGCTGCCAGTCGGCGAGCGTCGCGAACGCGGCCGCGACCTGCGCCTCGTCGCCGACGTCCGTCTGCAGGCCGAGCAGCGGCGCGCCCGGATGCTGTGCGGCGAGATCGGCGAGCGCTTCGGTGTCGAGATCGAGCGCGGCGACGCGCCAGCCGGCGCCGAGGAAGTGGCGGACCAGGCCGCGGCCGATGCCCTGCGCGGCGCCGGTGACGATGACGAGCTTCTGCATGCCGGATGCTCCGCCGTGCTGCGGGAACGGCGCGGCGGACGCCGCGCACGAGCCCGCGATTCTAGGCGGCCTCGGCAAAGGCGCCTACATCGCGAAGCCGGGTCGCCGTCGTGCGCCGCAGCGGTCCCGCGGGGCACGACGCCGGCGGCGGCTGTGGATCGCCACGGCCGCTGCGCGGCCTCGCGATGACGGTGTTTTTCAGAGCGGCCCCAGGGACGGGCAACGTGCGAGAGTCGCGGGTAACAGGAAACAGGAAACAGGAAACAGGAAACAGACAGCAGAGAGCAGAGAGCAGAGAGCGGTGGCGGCCGGGCGCTACGTCGGCATGCGCGCCGTACAAAAAAGGCACCGCCCGCGAGTCGCGGGCGGTGCCGGGTTGCAGCCGGCGCAGGCCGCTTGTTACGAATTCGCTTGCGGCAGGTTCGTGGGCTTGCGCGTCCAGCTGAACGGACCGAAGGCGCCGCTGCCGGCCTTGTCGTCGGAGGCGGCGGCGTTCGCGGCTGGATCGATGCTGAGCTTCAGCCATTCCAGCGGCGCGCTGCTGCCGTGCACGACCAGACGATGGAAATTCTCGACGTCCGCGGACGAGGACCGGTTGCCGGACTGGTTGGCGTAGGCGTCGTCCGTGCAGGCGATCTCCGACGGCGCGGCTGAATCCTCGGTCACGCAGGCGGCGCCGCTCTTGAGCGGATTGTCCGAGCGGTAGCCGTGCGAGTCGCCGTTGACCAGCAGCACCGGCTTGCCGAAGCCGGCCGTGAGCGTGGCGATCTTGTCGAGGTACGGCGCATAGCCGGCGATGTGCGCCGCGGCCTTGCCGTCCAGATCCCACATGTCGGCCTGGGTCAGGATCAGCACCGCCTGGTCCTTGTGCTCGGTCGCGGTCTTGAACGCGTAGTCGATCCAGCGCAGCGCCGCCGCGGTGCGGCCGGCGACGTCCTGCTGCTGGGCCGGGCTCATCGACGGGGCGCCGTACCAGGGGTCCGTGCCGTTGTTGGAGCCGCCCGGAATGTTGACCGAGACGACCAGCGCACCGCCGCGTTCGAACCAGACGTTCTCGGCGTACGCATTGTCCGCCGGATGCGCGGTGTCGTATTCGTCGGCCTGCGAATGGACGTCCATCGTGCCGCCGAAGGCCTTCTCCGGGCTGGCGAAGAAGATCGAACGCACGAGCTGCAGATTGGCCAGCGGATCTCCGCCCGCGTAGTCCACCAGCTTGCCGTTGCCATCGACCACGTAATCGATCGACCCGGTGGCGGTGTTGTAGCTGCCGCCGCCTTCCTTGACCTTGTGGCAGTCCGCCCATTCGTTGTCGCCGGGCGTGTAGACCAGCGGCGCCTTGAATGAAGTCCACAGATCGTAGATCGACTGGTTGTAGGCCTCGGTGCAGTACTGCTTGCCCGAGTGCGTGTCGCCGGCGTGCAGCACGAGCGAGACATCCGCATCGGCGTTGATCGCGGCGATGAACTGCGGATAGACGTCGAACTGCGCGGTATCGGTCGGCGAGGTGCCGTAGGGCGAATCGCCGATCGCGGCCAGCACGGCCTTCTGCGGGGCGTCGTTGCCGCCGCCGGAGCATCCGCAAAGAATGGCGCTTGCGGCGACCGCGATGGAAAGGGTGGTAAAGCGCATCCCGATGATCTCCTCGGCTGTTGGCGTCGCCCCGCGCGCCAGGGCGGCGGCAGGTGAGCGAGCGGAAACGGGACCGGGAGTATTGAAAGCTTTTATGACGTCAGGCTGACAAATCTATTTCCATGCGCTGACGGAAGCCGGAGGCGCTGCCGGCACTTCGGCTTAAGGACCCGCTGAAAACGCATCCATTGTCATGGCGAAGCGCCGTCGGCGACGAAGCGATCCCGCGATGCACGACACCGGTGGCGTCCGGATCGCCACGGCCGCTGCGCGGCCTCGCGATGACGGCGTTTTTCAGGCCTGCCTCAATGCCGCGCGGCCTCGCGACGACGGAATGCCTCAGCGCTTCCTCAAGCACCGCGCGCGAACCGGCCGGGCGAGACGCCGACCTTCTTGCTGAAGGCGACGCTGAAGGCGCTGGCCGAGCCATAGCCCACGCGCTCGGCGATCTCCGACACGTTCAACTCCCGGCGCCTGAGCAGATCCTTGGCGATCTCCATGCGCCACGACAGCAGATATTCCATCGGCGCCATGCCGACGATCCGCGTGAAGCGCTCGAAGAAGCTCGTTCGCGAAAGCGCCGCGGCTCGGGCGAGCTGGTCGACGGTCCAGGAGCGGGCGAGCTGCGCATGCATCAGCTTCAATGCAACGGCGAGCCGTTCATCGCCGAGCCCGCGCAGCAGGCCGGGCGGCGCGCCGCCGGCGGTCGTCGCGCGCATCGCTTCGATGAGCAGCATGTCGACGAGCCGCGACAGCATGAACGCGCTGCCGGGCCGGCGGCCGTCCGATTCCTCGCCGACGAGCCCGACGAGCTGCGTCAGCCGCGCCGAACCCCGCACGTGCACGATGGTCGGCAGCAGCGCCACCAGCAGACGCGGATCGGCGCAATCGAACGTGAACGCGCCGCCGAGCGAACGCATGTCGGGTGTGCCGCCGGCCATGCCGTAGCGCAGCTCGCCGCCGCCGGCGACCTGATGCGGATCGAGATGCACGGGCGGCGCCGGCGCGAAGCTGGAGATCGTGAAGGCCGGCGTCGTCGGCAGCAGCACGAAATCGCCGGCGCTGATCGTCACCGCCTCGTGGCCGTCGACTGCGAGCCGGCAGTCGCCGTCGAGCACGATGCAGAAACTCGGCTGCCCGTACTCGGCGTAGCGCACCGCCCAGCTGCCCTTGCCGCTGATGAGGTTGGAGAACACCGCGCGCGGACGCAGCAGCTGGACCACTTCGGACAGCGGGTCGCTCATCCGGACGATCGCTAAATAAATATGGACGGATAATTGTCGATCATCCGGGTTCGGCTGCCTACCATCGTCTCCGCTGCATCAATCACAAACGCGGAGTGCGACATGAAAACGGTATTGATCACGGGCTGCTCGTCCGGTTAAGGCCTGGCCACCGCCGGGCATTTTCTCGCGCAGGGCTGGAAGGTCATCGCGACCATGCGGACCCCGCGGCAGGACCTGCTGCCCGCGTCGGAGCGGCTGCGCGTCGTTGCGCTCGACGTCACCCGGCCCGAAAGCATGGCGCAGGCGCTGCAGGCCGCAGGCCCGATCGACGTGCTGGTGAACAACGCCGGCATCGGCCTGCTCGGCGCGTTCGAGGCCACGCCGATGGCCACCGTGCGCGAGATCTTCGAGACCAACACTTTCGGCGTCATGGCGATGTGCCAGGCCGTCCTTCCGCAGTTCCGCGAGCGCCGGGCCGGCACCATCGTCAACGTCACGTCCAGCACGACGCTGGCGCCGTTCCCGCTCGTCGCCGCCTACACCGCGAGCAAGACCGCCATCGAAGGATTCTCCGCGTCGCTCCAGCGCGAGCTCGGCGCCTTCGATATCCGCGTCAAGATCGTCGAACCCGGCTACGGTCCGTCAACGAGCTTCGCCGCCAACGGCCAGCAGCGCATGCAGGGCCTGATCCCACCGCCGTACGAGGCCTACGCCCACGAGGTGTTTGCCGGCTTCTCGCGAGTGGAGTCGGTGACGCAGGCCAGCGACGTCGCCGAGGCCGTGTGGCGCGCCGCCAACGACCTCTCCGGCCAGCTGCATTTCCCGGCCGGCGCCGACGCCGTGGCGCTGGTGCGGAACCGTCAGCGGGCTTGAGGGTGCGACAGCAGCCGGACTCACGCGCCCGCCGGCCGCGCCGGCGATGCGGAGTGCCCAGGTGCCGCTCGATCGCATCGCCGACAGCGAGGTGACGGTGCTGATCCAGAGCGAAGGCAGCACCGGCAAAGCGGTGGCGGCGCGATCTCCACGAGGGCCCGCGGCGATCGCGCACATCGCCGAACAGCCGCCGTCCGCATTGCGCGATCTGCCGGTCGATTTGCAGGCCGACGGCGATCGGGCCGTGCTCAGGCTGTCGGCGCCGATGCCTGGCGCCGAGCCGGCCGATGGCTTCGGCTGGATCGGCGCGATGCCGACCGGTCTTGCGCTCTGCGACGAACCTGCGCTGCTGCTCGATGACGAGCCCGTGCCGCCGAGTCTGGTCGCGGAGGGGCCGGAGCTGCGCTTCGAGCGCGTCGCATGGCGCCGCAGCTCAGCTTCCATCGCTGGCGCAGCGATCGGCCGGATCGGCGCGGTTGCCGGCTGGGCGTGGCCATGCCTGCAGCCGCGCGTCCGGATACCGGGGCGGCGTTTGCGCGAGCAGCGGCGTGTCGCGGGCGCGCAGATGGCGGTCGAAGAAGGCGAGCACGTAGGTCGCGACGATGCGCTGCAGGCGCGTCGTCGAATCGCCGCCGGTCAGCAGCGCGCGCTTCGACGGTGGCCCGTCGTCGCCGAGGTCGGCATGCCCGGCGCCGCGCAGCACCAGCAGATAGCCGCCGTGGCGCGCGAAGTGCGCGAGCGCGCGCTCGTAGTCCTCCTGCGTGAGCTGCGCGCGATAGCGGATCTCGGCATCGGCCGACGCGAGCGCGGCGGCGGACGGCAGGGCATCGTCGCTGACCAGCAGATACGGCTGTGCCACGCCGTCGCGGCCGGCCTCGGCGAACTGCCAGCCGTCGAGATTGACCGCTGCCTTGAAGCGCGCGTCGCGGCACGCGGCCTGCGCCGCAACGGCGCCGCCGAACGAGTAGCCGAAGATGCCGGCGCGGCGCAGGTCGAGCATGGCCCTGAACGGGCTCGGCGGCGTGCCCGCGTCCAGCGCGGCGAGCCCGTCGAGCACGGCGCTGGCATCGCGCGCGTGCTCGCGGACCCGGGCGTCGGCGCGCGCGAGGCTGGCGCGATACGTGGCCGCCGATGAGAAATCCATGAACGCTGTCGCTGCGCGGCCTGTCGCCGCCGGCGGGTAGATGACGGTGACGACGGCATATCCCTGGCTCACCAGCGCGGCGATCAGACGCCGGTTCTGGATGCTCGTCTCGGGCCAGCCGGAGAAATAGAGCAGCACCGGGAACGGGCGGCCCGCCGCTGCCGGTGGCGCGTCGACGAGCGCGCCGGGCGCGCTGCCGCTGAGCGCGTCGGTCCAGCGGCGCGGCGCGCTCGGATACCAGAGTCGGACGTCGGCCGACGCGGTTGCGGCCGGCATCCGCAGCGACAGACGCGAGGTGCCGACCGCGAACGGTCCGGCGGCGCGCGCCGTCATGCCGGCGCCGCGCCACAGAAAGGCGACGAGCGCCAGGGCCGCGAGCAGAGCGACGGCATATCCGCTCATGTCGCGGATGATCGTCGGGGGCCGTCGTTCGGGCGAGCGCTGTTCCATCGGCATCCGCGCGTGACCGTGGCCGCGTGGTCTACGATGCCGCGGCGCTGCGAAAATAGAAGCCGCTGTACGCGTCGATGCGGTATCGCGGATAGCCCGGAATGCGGCAGCCGAGATCGGCGTTCTCCCAGGCGTCGACCCGCCGATAGCCGAGCCGCTCGATGCGTTCGACGAAGGCGTCGCGATTGAACAGATGCATCGGACAGATCGACGGACCGATGTTCTGCAGCGTCACGGCATCGGGCGCCGCGCATGCCGGCAACTTGTTGATCAGCAGATGCGGTGGCCGTCGCCAGGCGGCCTCGAGCGCCGCATAGGGCGTCTCGATGTAATGCAGCGATCCCGCCGCCAGCAGGACATCGGCGTCGGCGAGACGCTCGAGGCCGGTCGTGAACTGCAATGCGGCGTCGCCTTCGCGCTTGGCGATGCGGCGCCCCAGTTCGACCACCGCCGGTACGTCGCTGACCATCCAGACGCAGCCCGGCGGGTACTGCAGGAAGCGCCGGTAGGCGTAGTAGCTGATGCCGATATTGCCGCCCCAGTCGAGCAGCAGACGCGTGTCCGGCAGCAGACGGCTGAGCCACAGCAGCACCGGATAATCGGAGGCGAACACGCGGAAGCGATCATGGGCGACGCGCCCCGCCGCCTCGGCGTGGTCATAGCCTTCGAGACGCTGCGGCGGAATATCGCGACGTGCCGCCGCGAAGCTGGGATAGAGGCCGCGGAACAGGCGGACCGGCGCCGTGCAGCGGTTGAATCGCTGCGCATAGACGCGCTCCGTCAGCGCCCGCATCCAGCCGATGCCGGCACTCGCATCCACCGCGCGCGAGAACAGCCGCGGCATCCGCTGCGGCGGTGGCGCGGCCGGCGCAGCCTGAGAGTGATCGTCGGCGAGCTTCATGGGCGTCACGGGCAGACAACAATGGCCGGGGAGGTTCGCCCGTCGCCCCGCGTGCCACCGTGCGCCACCCCACGCAGCGGGCGCGCTTTGCGCCGCCCCGGACATCGCGACTGCAAAAGCTGATGTCCGAGCGGACAGCGGTCAGCGCCCGCCGGCGAAGTCCGCTGTCTCCGCGCCGCCGGTCGAATGGTCTATCGCGCGCGCCGCATCTTCGCGATTGCAGGAGGAACGACGGTCCGCGCCGGTTGCGTCACCGCCGCTGGTCTCGGGCTGGACGTCGGAACGCCGAAGTTTGAAGGCGTTTCAAAACTTCCATTCCCGCCACGCGGGCGCCGCTGTGCGGGAGTGGTGGGCCCAGCAGGACTCGAACCTGCAGCCAAGAGATTATGAGTCGGGCAGCGAGACGCACCATCACGACGGATTCGTCATCGCGTAAACCATGTCGCCAACAAACCGCTTGAACGACTCGTTCTCGACGAACTGCTTGTAGACCTGCGTGTCGTCCTTCAGGAGGATCTGCATGACCTTGCCCAGCGCCAGGTCATGCGCCATTCGGGCGGTGTGGGGCGTGTTGTCCCGCGCGTTGCGGTAGGCCGCATCGGCTGCGACCTTGGGCGCGATGTCGTCGCGGATGCGCTTGGCGACCCGGTCGGTGTCGGAGAATAGTGTTCCGAACTGCTCGTTGAAGGTGCTCAGGATATTGCTCAGCCGATCCAGCTCGGGCTCGGCCTTGCGGCCGGCGGCATCCGTCGGAACTGGCTCGATCTCGGCTTCGACATCAGCGAGTGCGATCTTCTGAATCGCCTTCTTCTCGACCCGATAGCTGTCCATGTCGATGGCTTCCAGGATGCCCTTCGACAGATCCTCTTCTTTCGGTGCCGGCAGCTTCGGTAGCAGCAGGTTCAGCAGAATCGACAGACGCTCCCAGCCGGGGTTGTTGTATGAGATGACCGAGGACAGGAAGCTGTAAGTGCGGCAGAACACTTTGGCCTTGCTCTTGAATTCGACCTGCTGGTCTTCGTCGAGCTGCGCGAGGTACACCGCGACACAGGTATCGAGAATAGGGTCCAATTGATCACGCTCCGCACCACCTAGGAATAGCGCCACGAACTTCTGCACCTGCTCGGGCGAGTAAACCTGTGCACCGTCGAGCGCGGTCTTCAGATCGTGCAGCTTGTTCGGATCCGTCTCGTCGGCCAGCAGCGTGGTGCGGTAGTAGTCCTGAAACGCCTGTGTGACGCCATCGATGTTGTTCTGAAAGTCCAGCACGAAGCAGTCGTGCTTCTGCGGGTGTGCGCGGTTTAGGCGCGACAGTGTCTGCACAGCCTTGACCCCTGACAGCGCCTTGTCCACGTACATCGTGTGCAGCAGTGGCTCGTCGTAGCCGGTCTGGAACTTATCGGCGCAGATCAGGAAGCGGTACGGGTCGTTCTGGATCTTGTCCGCGATGTCGTTGCTCGGGAAGCCGTTGAGCGAGGCCTCGCTGACCTTGGCCCCGTTGAACTCGTGCTCGCCGGAGAACGCCACGATCGCCTGGTACGGGCTCTTGCGCTCGACCAGATAGGCCTTGAACGCGTTGAAGTACTGAATCGCCCGCTCGATGCCGCTGGTGACCACCATCGCGCGCGCCTGGCCGCCGATCTTGCCCGCAGCGAGTACGTGGTCATGGAAATGATCGACCATGATCTCGGCCTTGAGGCGAATCGCGTGGTTGTGACTCTCGACGTAGCGACGGAGCTTCTTGTTCGCTTTCTTGGTGTCGAACTCCGGGTCGTCTTCAGTCTTCTTGACCAGCTTGTAGTAGCTGTCGACCGGCATGTAGCTCTTCAGTACATCGCGGATGAACTCCTCCTCGATGGCCTGCTTCATCGTGTAGCTATGGAACGGCCGATGCTTGACCTTGCCTTCCGCGTCCGGCGGCAGCGCCTCGCCGAATATCTCCAGCGTCTTGTTCTTCGGCGTGGCCGTGAACGCGAAGTAGCTTGCGTTGGTCAGCATCTTGCGCGCCGCCATGCGTGCTTCCAGTGCCTCGTTGATGGCGTCTTCCGGGTCCTTCTCCTCTGTTTCGTCGCCAGAGGAACCCGCGAGTGCCGCACTCATCGCGGCGGAGGTCTTGCCGCCCTGGCTGGAATGCGCCTCGTCGATGATGATCGCGAAACGCTTGCCGGCGTCGAGTGCGATCTCGTCGAGGATGAACGGGAACTTCTGCACCGTGGAGACGATGATCTTCTTGCCTTCCTGGATGAAGCGACGCAGATCACCCGAGCGCTCCGCATGCCCCACCGTCGCGCCCACCTGCATGAAGCCCTTAATCGTCTTCTGGATCTGATCGTCGAGGATGCGACGGTCCGTCACCACGATCACCGAATCGAACACCTCGGCGTGGTCGCGACGCAGGGCGATGAGCTGGTGTGCCAGCCAGGCAATCGAGTTCGACTTGCCGCTGCCCGCCGAGTGCTGGATCAGATAGCGCCGACCCGCACCGTGCGCGCGAGCGTCGGCCAGCGATTTGCGCACCACGTCCAGCTGGTGATAGCGCGGCCAGACCTGCACGCGCTTCTTGCGGCCGGTCTTCGAGTCCTTTTCCTCGACGACCTGCGCGTAGTTTTCGAGGATGTCCGTCAGTCCGTTACGGGTCAGGATTTCCTTCCACAGGTAATCGGTCTTCAGGCCGTTCGGATTCGGCGGGTTTCCAGCGCCATCCTGCCAGCCCTTGTTGAACGGCAGGAACCACGAGCCCTTGCCCTTGAGGTGCGTGCACATCCGCACCTCGCTGTCGTCTACCGCGAAATGCACCGCGCAGCGACCGAACTCGAACAGCTTCTCGCGCGGGTCGCGATCCCGGCGGTACTGCTCCACCGCATCGGCCGCGGTCTGCTTGGTCAGGCTGTTCTTCAGCTCGAACGTCGCCACCGGCAGGCCATTGATGAACAGGCCCAGATCCAGCGCGCGACGGGTCTCGTCGCTGCTGTACGCCAGCTGCCGGGTGATCGAAAACCGGTTCTTGCTGTGCAGCAGAGCCGCCTTCTCGTTTCCGGCGGACGGCGTGCCGTAGAACAGATCGAAATTCAGCGGGCCGTGCGCCAGCCCCTTGCGCAGCACATCGATCACGCCGCGCTTGCCAATCTCGGTGGACAGGCGCGTCAGGAACTTGAGCCGGTTGATGTCCTTGGGGTTGCTGGGGTCGGCCATCTCCAGCTTCTTGAACATTTCCGGCTGGGTGACGTGCAGAAAGGCGAACAGCTGCGCCACGTCCAGCGCCTGTGCGCGGTCGTAATCCTTCGGGCTGCCCGCCAGGTAGCCGCCGCTGCCGTAGGCCGGGGCATCCTCTGCCGCTTTGCCGGCCGGCACGGACAGGCCATCGGTGCCCGTCATGTACCGCATGATCAGGGTCTCCAGGCCCTTTTCGCTGGTGTCGATGCTCAAACGCCGTCTCCTCGGTGCTCCATCAACCACCCATCAACCAAGAGGGGATTCCTAACTACCTGTTTTTGCTGGCCCCACCCGGCGCCATCACCCCGTACCCTAAGCGCCCATCAACCACCCATCAACCAAATCCGCTCCCCCTGATCATGCCCAGAACGGCAGATAGGCCCGGAGCTTGTCGCCGACCTCTGGGTCGACCAGCCGAATCTTGCCCGCGTCCAAGGCCTCACGAATCAACCGTGACGCCGCAGCCTTGTTCCTTTCTTCGATCCCGAAGCGCTCGCGTACCGATCCATTGGTCATCGGCTGCCGCATCTCGTGGCGCAGGCAGGCGTGCAGATAGCAGGCGCGAACACGGTCCGCCTTGCTCATCTCCGTCAGGGATTTGTGTGCGAACAGCACGGTTCGCGTGAACCCTGGCGGAGCTTCAAACAGGGGAGCGGGCAACTGGTAAAACTCCACCTCGAAGACCACCTTGTCGATGCCGCTGCCGCGCTCCTCGCAAATCCGGAAGCGGCGCATCAGCGAGGCCAGGGCCTCGTTGCGGGACTTGGGCGGCGTATCCACGAAGCGCTGCGTATCCACCAGCGGCTCGCCGGGGTTGGTGATCTCGATGCGGTCCTCGAAGATTTCGATCATCGGTCCCGCGCCGGTCACGAAGAAGTCCTGATGGATCAGCGCATTCGCCACCAGCTCGCGAACCGCCAGCTCGGGGAACATCGGCACCGTACGACGTAGAGCTTGGCCGATGATCTCGTTCGATGGCAGCAGGCCGTTGATGTAGCCGATCAGTCCCTCAAAGCCGCTGGCGTAGCCCTTGCCGCCCACCTGTTCCTTCAGCGTCTCGACCCGACTCTTGCCCCGATACTGAATCACGCGTGCCGCCTTGCGGCGCAGGCCAGGAAAGTCCTCCAGCCGCTTCGCGAACAGCACAGCACCGAGATTGGTAACGCACCAGCCGCCCGCCTCGCAGGTCTCTATCAAACCATCGTCTGACAGGGCCTCAATGATGGCGTCCCGGTTCGCTGGCAAAGGCCGTTCGAGTAGATCGAAGTAAGCCGGGTAATCCAATAGCCGCAACACCTCTTCGGCCTGAACCCGCTCCATCGCCGTGCCGCGCTCGAACGGTGTTTGGTCGAACACCCGCCACAACTCACGCTCGCGATCCGGCGCGTCTTTGAGCGGCTTCTTCACCGCCCCAATGCGGATGAACGCCTCGTTTTGAAAGCGCAGCGGATGCCGGAATGCCGCGCCGATCTCCAGTAATACGACCGGCTGACCGTCCAGAGTTAGTTCATGGAAGCGGAAGTGAATTTTCGGCACGAGCATCCGCAGCAACCAGGTTTCCAGCGGCTCGTTGCTCTTCTTCGCGGCAGAGGGCGAGAAGCGCGTGCCAACCACGCGATGCGTGCCGTCTTCGATACCCCAGATCAGATACGCGAACGCCTTACCGCTGTATGCCGCCGCGTTGGCCAGTGCCGACAGGTACTCTCCGATCTCCTGCGGGTCCGAGTTGTTGCCTTTGAACTCAAGCCACTCCGTCTCGCGCGGCAGCTTGCACAGCTCCCGCACCAGGCCAGCAAGGTATTCCGGAGTACGATCGGACGTCATACAGCAGCGTCCTCGGCTTCAGCGTCGAGTTCGTCCACGATCTCGGCCTCGTCTTCGACGGCTTCAGGGGCTACTTCAGCGGGCAGCTGCGCCGCTGCATCGCGCACGTCCAGCTTGCCGGTGACGATATCGGCGACGAGGCGGGTCCGATATTCGCGAAGGAGTTCGATTTCGCGTTCGAGGCGGGAGATGGTCACATCAATCGGCCGCGACTCAGTTTCTACGAAGGAGACGATGCGTTCCTGCTCGTCGACCGGACACCAGAGCAACGGAAGCCCTGTAACTTGCCCTAGTCGAAGGTGCCCTACCGTGCTTCCGTTCACCTCGATTTCGATATAGCGCCGAACGATAGGTCCATAAATGCTGTGCAACAGGAAGTTCGCATTCAGCGCCGCCGTGTCGGGCCGAAAATACATCATCCGTTGACCCATGCACAGGTTGCCCAGATTAGGCACAAGGCAGGCCTCTCCTACTGGTGCCTCACGGGTAAAGAAAACATCTCCCTGTCTAGGCGCACCGCGCTGCGTCCAGATCGCGTAGTTGCTGCGATCTGTTGGAAAGGAGCCCTTCGGATTAAATCGACCATTCCGAATGTTTGTTGTGCGTACGACTGTGTAATCCCCTCCGTCCACCAACTCAGGAGTTCTGTTCTTGCAGTCGATGATCGCTTTGCAAAGTTGCTTGGCGCGCCTAACTTCCCAATGATGCGGAATATCCCCGAGCCACGGAATGCCGGAGGGCTTGAGGGGAACATCGGGATCGAGGCCGCGGGTCACAACGCGATGGATGATCGCTTGCTTCTGCTCGTTCAGCAGCGCAATCACCTTGCGCTTGGCCCGAATCGCCCGATCCAGCCGCCCGTTCGCCCAGTCCAGAAATCGCACAATCGCCGCCTGCTCCGCCTCCGGCGGCACCGCGACCGGCATCCGCTTGAAGTGTGAAAAATCGAGGTTCTGACGCAACCCAGAGCCGTAGCCATAGATCGCCTTGCTTGCATCCCAGACATTTAGGAATTGGAATCCGAACTCCGGCAGGACATCCGGCTTCACATGCAACGCGAGGTAAGCGGATGTGATGATCCCACGATCACGAACTATCCCGACTCGAAGGCTGGTGTGATCGTTTTGCAGGTCTGTCGTGCGAAGTACAAGGTCGCCAGGATTGACGATCTGATACGTCTCGAATGATTCCGGCACGAGCCCCCTCAGTTTCTCGGGCGGCTTGATGATGATTCGTCCGTAGCTCAGAGAGAGCACGGTTTTTTCTTTCATCCCCCGATTCAACTCACGGTTCGGCTCATACGCCCCGAACGCCGGCCTTAGGTCCCAGTGCGCGGGAACCTGTCCCAACCACGGCAGCCCCGCGTCCTTGTAGTCAGAGTAGGGCTTGAGATCGCCAATCACGCCGACACCTCTTTGGCGATGGCCCGCACAATTCTTGCGCGTGCTAGCGCTCGTTCAACGAGCAGCCTCTCTTCACCGGTTTGCGTCAGCCACTCCAGAAAGCGCTGAACGCCGTGGCGTGTGGTGGTCTCGTCACGGCAGTTGGTAACAAAAGCGAATTGCACCTTCTGCACCGGGTCAGCCGCGAAGATGCCGAAGGGTGCGGCAACCAGCGTCGCATCGGGGAATCCAAGCAGCTTGGCGGCCTGACTTTCGGTTGCTGTCTTGTGGCAGGCGATCAGATGTACCGGCCCACCACGCTTGCCGGTCAGAGCCGCGACCGACTGATGGTCCCGCAGGAAGGGCTGCCCGACCCGCTCGCGCGCCGCCGCGACGCTGAGCGCGGCTGGAATCGCATGAACCTCGACGAGCACGTCGTGCTTGTTGAGACGGACAAACAGACTGCCATCGCTCTCTGACGATCCTGTGCGGGCCGCGAGCGTGCCTCGCGCTGCGTGGATCATGGCCGTTTCACGGCTCGCAAAGTCCAGACGGGACCAATCTAGGGCCGCACCGCTATGGAACTTGCCTTTCGCCGCTTCGCGGACGCCTGCTTGTGTGAGGCTGATGACGGCATCGTGGAGTGCATCGTTCACGCGCGCCTTGAGATCATCAATCGTCTTGACTGGCGCGCCGCGGAACAGGCTCTGGGTTTGCACGTAGTCCTGAAACCGCTTGTTGCGTGCGCCTTCATCGCCGGTGCTCGGCGAATTTGGTCCTAGGTCAATGAGGCGGATCTTGGCAGGCGCGGTAGCTAGACCAGTCATCAGCTCCGTGTGGCAGATGCCAATCTCGCCGCCGGTCTGCGCCCAGCCCGCGTTGCCGTTGCTGAGCACCAGAAGGATGTCGCAATCCTTCACTGCTTCGATGCAGGTGTCCCAGGAGTCCCACGTGCCGCCCCGCGGCGGCGCGTCCTCATTGATCCAGACTTCGAAAGTCGGCTTGCCGGCCACTTCCATCGCCTCGATTTCGCGCTTCAGCATCTTCCGGATGTCTGTGAGCGTGGTGGACTTCTGCCCTGCGGGAAACCAGTCGTTGCAACGACTGGAGATCATCACGCGCAGCTTGCTCGAATTCGCCATGTTCAGACTTCCAGCTGGAGCAAGCCGTCGAGCAAGCCTTCCGCTTCTTTCTCGATGGCGAGAATGTCCGCACTGATCTCAGCGAGCGTGCGTAGCGGCTTGGGTTTGTAGAAGTGCCGCGTGAAACTGATCTCGTAGCCGATCTTGGTGGCGTCTTCGTTGATCCAGGCGTCCGGCGTGTATGGCAGCACCTCGCGACGGATGAAGGCTTCGATGCCGCCTTCTGCCAGCAGCGGGACTTGCTCGGTGTCGCGCAGGTCGGAATCTGGTTCGTATTCGACGACGGCGGGTTTCCCGTCTACCGTCTTCTCGTACAGGCCCCGCATCGGGTCGGCGGCGACCTTGCCGGGCTTGTGGATCTTGGCGATCACTGGCGGAGCGGATTCTTCGCGCCAGCTCACGGCCTTGAGGATCGCCTTGAGATCGGCGGCAGGGATCTTCTCATCGGCCTTCTTCAGAACGGCCGCGACGCGATCCCTGAAGATGTTGTGGTCATCGAACAGGTTCCCGCCCAGTTCGGTGCGTAGCAGCATCGCGATCTCGACCAGTCTTGCGTCGCGGGACCAGGTCTTCGGGTCCAGCAGTTTCTTGCGCTTCTTCTCAGGCAGGCCCTTCTTCGCACTGCCGTCCTCGTCCTCGCCGTCGTCATCATCGGTGCCCCATTCAGCCAGGCGCCTTTCCAGGGACGCTTCGATGGTCGAGAACTGCTTCGTCAGGGCGTCGCCAAACTCTTCGAAGAGCTGTGCACGGATGTCCTCGTCGCCAGAGGCGTAGCGCAGGGTTTCGATGGCCTGCAACGTGAGCTGGCTGTGTAGTCGGAGCGGCCGCTCCACCGTGACCTTCCAGTAGCCGAAGGCTTCATTCTGGAAGATCTTCGACTCTGGGGTTTCCTTGAAGGTGAGGAAGGTCTGCGTGATGCGCTCGATGTCTTCCGGGGATAGCTCGCAGTTCTTCTTGCCCAGATTCTTGCGCAGAGGCTTGAACCACCCGCTTGCGTCGATCAGCTGGACCTTGCCGCGGCGGTGCTCGGGCTTGCGGTTGGTCAGTACCCAGATGTAAGTCGCGATACCGGTGTTGTAGAACAGATTTAGCGGCAGGGCGACGATGGCTTCCAGCCAGTCGTTCTCGATGATCCAGCGGCGGATGTTGCTCTCGCCCTGGCCGGCGTCGCCGGTGAACAGAGAGCTGCCGTTGTGGACCTCGGCGATGCGGCTGCCCAGGGCGGATTTACCGTTCATCTTAGCCGCCATGTTGGCGAGGAAGAGCATTTGCCCGTCACTCGACCGGGTCACCAGCGACAGCTGCTCATCGCCATGCGTCACCCGGAAGCGCGGGTCGCGCATATTGTCCTTGCCGCCCATTGCCTCCAGGTCTTTCTTCCAGCTCTTCCCGTAGGGCGGGTTGGCGAGCATGAAGTCGAATTCCTGGGCCGGGAAGGCGTCGTGCGCGAGGGTTGACCACTCCGCGCCGCCGACGATGTGCTCGGCGTTCTCGCCCTCGCCCTTGAGCAGCATGTCCGCCTTGCAGACGGCGTAGGTCTCCGGGTTGATTTCCTGGCCGTAGAGCAGACTACGCACTTGCTGGCCGTGTTTTGCCGCGATCCGGGTCAGCGTGTCCTCGGCCACCGTCAGCATGCCGCCGGTGCCGCAAGCGCAGTCGTACAGCATGTAGGTGCCGGACTTGATCTGCTCCTCGATCGGCAGGAACACGAGGTTGGCCATCAGGCGGACGGCGTCGCGCGGCGTCCAGTGCTCGCCGGCTTCCTCGTTGTTCTCTTCGTTGAACTTGCGGACCAGCTCCTCAAACACCGTGCCCATGGCGTGGTTATCGATGCCCGCCGGGGAGAAGTCGATCTCGGGATCCAGGAACTTGGCGATCAGCGTGCCGAGCGAGTCGGAGCGGGACAGGGTGGGCAGCTGATTCCTGAACTTGAAGTTCTCCAGGATGTCCTGGACGTTCTGCGAGAACCCGTTGAGGTAGTCCTCGAAATCCGCCAGCAACTGCTGCTGGCTGCCGCGGGATTTCAGGTCACGCAGGGTGAACTTGGAGGTGTTGTAGAACGCCTGCCCGGCGGCATCGCACAGCGCCGCGCGCTGCTCCGTGATGCCGGCTTCGTCGAGCATCTTCTTGGTGTCGAGCACGGCCGCCTTCGTGGGCTCAAGCACCGCATCCATGCGACGGATGACGCACATCGGCAGGATGACGTCGGGGTACTTGCCGCGCTTGAACAGGTCCCGCAGGACATCGTCGGCGATGCCCCAGATGAAGGAAACGATCTTGTTGTGGGTCGCCTGATCCATGTATTCGTACTTGGATGATTTTCTTGATTTATTTGTAGCTTCAGCTACGAGATATCGGACGCTTTAGGGCGTCGGCGATGTGATGGATGTCCTGCAGACAGAGCGATTTACTTCTGCCGCAGATGCTCGAAGACGCGGATCAGCCGCTCCGAGGTGAGCGACGTGTCGACTTCGACGGGCAGTGCTTCTGTGCGCTTGGCGTCCGGCCCTATAGTTTTTTGCGATGAGATCCTTCATCGCACGGCTTTCAAGCGCAAGGTCGGCGTACATCCGCTTGAGCTGCGACAGCTCGGCTTCCAGCTCCTTGGTCCGCTTCAGATCGGAGGCTTCCATGCCGTCGTATTTCGACTTCCAGCTGTAGTACATCGGCTCGCTGATCCCGGCTTTGCGGCAGATATCCTTCATCACCATGCCGGCGTCAGCCTGCATCAAGATCGTGATGATCTGGGTTTCGGTAAAATGCGACTGCTTCATGATGCCTCCTGGCAGCTACGATGCCAGAAAGCTCTGGTTACGAGTTGTCACTCAGGTGGGGAGGATTACGCTCTGTCTGGTGAGCCCAATCCTCGGCATCACGCTTGAGTCGAAACGTCTTCACCGTGACAGGCCATCCGGTCTTTCGGATGACGGCCTTCCACTTCCGAGATTCCGTTTGAACGATGGCTGCCATCGTGCGTGTCTAGATGCTGCTGTGCTCCGGAACTGTACCGAAACAGTACCGGGACGGGATTTTCTAGGTTATTGGTGGGCCCAGCAGGACTCGAACCTGCAACCAAGAGATTATGAGTCCTCTGTGCATCTGTCAGCAAGAGGGTCATTCCCCGCCAAATTCATCATAACTGCATGAATAAAAGCACTTTAATTCCTGCCGTCAAATCTGAGAGCATCGGCAAGAACCCTTAAAATCCGTTACTTGCCGGAGCCATCACGGAGCCATAAGATCACATGGCCCCCATAGAGATGGCCCATGAACACTGAAGCACGCCCCACCATCACCAGGGCTTTCCTTGAGAAGCTAGATACTGCCAGCGACCGGCAGGCAGATGCTATCTACAGGGACGCCAAGCAGAAGAACTTTGGCGTGCGGGTGTCGCCCGGTGCCATCAGCTTCTTTGTGCAGCGGAAGATGGGGGGCAGCACCTCCGTCAAGCGCACGCTGGGCAGCTACCCAGCCATGACAGTGGAGGAAGCCAGAAAGAAGGCCGCCGTGTGGCTCGGCTGGATGGCCGAAGGCATCGATCCCCTACTGCGCATCAAGCAGCAGCAGGCGGCCACCTTGGCAGCTCAGGAGAAGAGCCGGCGAACCTTTGGCAAGGTTTTCTTGGACTACGCTTCCATCAAGGCAAGCAGCAGCGCCGCCCTGACCATCAGGGATCGGGAAAAGACAGCGCAGAAGCTCCAAGCCTTAAAGCTGTGGCACATGCCGTTCGATGAAATCAAGATCGAAACGGTTGAGCGTGACTTGGCACCTCAGTTTGAGAAACACCTAGCTACCGGCTGGCGCATCTATCGCTATAGCAGGGCTGCATATGCGTTCGAGGCCGAGAAGCTGCAAATTTCAGGCAATCCATTCTCTCTGTGGCGCAAATGGAAAAGACCCCAGCTAGTTCAGCGTCGAGAAGAAATCCTGCCAACAGGTGAAGCGGCAGGCCAAGCATGGCTCAAGGCACTGATGAAGCTTCGAGATGATCCAAGGTTCTCGGTCAGTGTGACCGCTGACTACCTGCTGTGCCTGCTGCTGTGGGGTGGCAGAAAGACAGAAACGCAGAAGCTCACGACCAGTGATATCGACTTCAAGAACGCCGTGGCCGTGTTTCGGGGAAGGAACACCAAAAACAAGCGAGACCACTTTTTCCCTCTGACCCCTTGGGCCGTAGAAATTGTGAAGGCTCGCATTGAAAAAAATGGAGACAGAGAGGGTGATTGGGTGTTCGCATCACGTGTAGCAGGCAAGTCCCTTGTAGACGTCAGGAATGTGCTGGGAATGCTTGCCAAGGAAAGCGGCCTCACCATTCGCCCCCATGACTTGAGAAGAACATTTGCCTCTGAACTGGTGGGAGATACAGGGAGCAATCTGTTCCTCGTGAAGTCGGCAATGAACCATGCAGGCATCAATCAAGACGTAACGGTCGGATACTTCGCCATCAAGGCCAAGGTTGATGCACTGAGGCCGGCATATGAAGTCCGAGAAGCACGGCTAAAGCGCTTGTCCGGCCAATCTGACCCAGAAGTAGCTGAACCAGATAAATTACTTTCAGATGTGCAGGCGGCAGCAAATAACCCCCTTCTCAAAGAGAAGCTGTTGGCACTTTTGCAGGGTTCATCCACTTAGAAAAATCAGGGCGACCATGAAAATCATTACCGATGAAAACGTGCTCAAGTGGCAAAAATGCGCCTTGCACGTCTTCAATACAACAAAGTTCAGCACTGCCCCTGATGGCTCATGGGATGCTACAACCGACATGAGTGCTGTACTTGAATTGGATCAGACTGGTTGGGAAATATGGGTGCGGCCGATGCAGCCCATTTTTCTGAAACTGTATAAGAAATTTCAGAAAAAGCTGCCCGTCGAAATGCTGCAGATGGTTGAAATAAATTTTTCGACTGCCTCGATGAATGAAGCCACCGCAGATTATTTGGAGCTTCTGGAGGATTACCGGGCAATGTGCGAAGAAAATATTGAAATGCACATCAATAAGGTACACGTAAAAAGCGCACTATCTGACATTCCTGCTGGCTCCAGCATTTCTCTTCGCAAGATGCTAGAGGAGCAGTTGGGAAGAAAGAAGGCGTCCATTTTTGCCGATTACATCAAAGTGCAAGCTCCAGAAGAAATAAGGAAGGCGCTTCGATGGCTACTGCCCATCTACGATGATTATGACGCAACGATAGATGGCCCAGCGACTACCTTGGATAACTTTATACGAGGCATTGCCGCCCAGACGCTCAAAGAAAATATCGACAAGAAGACTGCAAAGAAGCTCAGGGCACGCGAAACGGAAGAAGGCCCTGCACCAAAGCCCGCCAAAAGAGAGCTGCTATGACCCCAGATAGTCTTGAAATCATTCTGCTTCAACCAGATCAGTTCCCAGACAAGGACGTCGATGAAGCTTTGATCAGGGCGCTACTGAAAAAACATCCTGAAAAATTTCGAGAATTGCTTGGCGGTGGGCAAGCGCTGACTGGCACACTGGAAGTCTTTTTCGATGGCAACGTCTATCAGGTCTGGCATGAGGTAGTCACGGAAGACCCAGGCGATGAATATCTAGGCGTTGAATTCTCGCCGGAAGAAATTGCGGAGGCTAAAGCAGAGTTACAGAACAGCATCATCAAGGCTGATGTGCTGGACAAGCCACACCTGCAAAAGAGCAACCCCAAGAAGAAAGCGGGCCCACTTCTATGAGAAGCGCTTGACGACCAAAAAATTTCCGCAATACTGAGATTGTCTCCCTGATGGCTCCAACCACACAGACAAATCAAAGCCCAGCCCCTCATAGCTCGCAACTTTCGATGGCTGGGTTTTTTGTTGCCCGTTGACTTCCCGGCAAAATCTCATAGCTTGTCATTGCGAGCTATGGGGAAATAAAACTTCCTAATCCCGCAGCAACCAGGTTTGTACGTCCCTAGGATGATGTTCTTTGTCTCGGTTTGGCCTGATTGTGATGTGCTGTAAAAGCGGGGATACCCATGACAGCAACAGAGAAGCCCGAAAGGTCTGCCGCTGTGGTCACTAGCTTTAGATGGATGCTTTGCTTCGCCAGCATGGCATCGGTCGGTAAGCTGGGCCTGTGCAGAAACTAAGGAACCCAGGCGCACCGCAAGGTGAAGAATAGAAAAGGGTCCAAGGTTGCTTGAACCCTGCTTCTGCCAGCAGGGATGGCCGACCTTTGGCTGTCCCTTTTCGGCACAGCCAAACCCTTGCGGGCAAGGCTTCGCTTACTCAGCATGGGTTCAGCCCTTGGAAGCTTTTCCCACTACGGAAGAACCGGACTTGAACAGTGCAAGGCACTGTTCAAGCGGAGGGGGTAGATTTTCACGAGAGTGAAAATCGAGGGGCCAATGCAATGGGCCCCTATAAGATTTTCGGAAATTTTTCCGAACGATTGCAGGCACGAGCTAGCGCTCGTGAGTTGGAGAAAAGCAGGAAATCTGGCCGGCGCATGCGGCCCAAAGAAACACCATCATCAAGGTGGTGCCCGGAGTGGGACTCGAACCCACAACCTGTCGCTAATCTGGCGAAGCAGTCCGAAGGACTGATCGGCTTATAAGGCCGCTGCTCTACCTTTGAGCTATCCGGGCATGCAGATGCACGCACGGACATATGAGGAAGGTATTGGTTGCGATGAGCATGGCAAGATCATGCATTGGCATGCGGCGGCTTACAAGGCCCTTCTAGGGGCAAACTGCGTGCGCCCTATCCAGCAGAACCAAGAAGAAGGTTTCTTTCGCTCGAAAGCCTACGACTCTCATGTCTCCCGACACTCTCAACTCGAAGATGTTGATGTCGGCCGATATCTTGTCTTTAACCTTCTTGATATGGGTTGCAGCAGATTGGGCAATTTTCGCTTCATCTAACTTCGTATAGCCAAAGCCCGTTTTCTTTCCGAGCGAGCCGCCAGACTCGAATATTTTTTGCCAAGTCACTTGGCCGAGTTTCTCGGAAAATGAGCTAAAAGCCTTCAGCTCATCCTTCTCCCACGCGGAAAGACATTGCCATCCATAATCGTAATACTTAAGGGCAATGTACGGAACTTCTACGTTTTTGCTTTTGTGGGGAGAAACGCCAAGAACCTTCGATTCAATATCTGATAGTTTGATTTCGGGTTCGGAATGAATTTTATCCTTGGGAATTTTCTTCATCGGCTAAGGCTTCTTTGTACTTATCCTGGAAGAATTCCTTGATCGAAGCCTTGCTGATAATTGCATTGCACCTTGCTTCTGCTGGCAGCCCATTGCGCGCAGAAATCCAAGGTCTCTCGCCATGTGTCATCGCTTCCAGCTTCTTGGCTGAAATTTCGCCATAAACGTCGTAGACCTGTTCCAGAAGCTCTCTCTCTTCATCATCGAACTCGACGTCAAGCTGCTGAGGTGGGAGGGACTCCCACTTCTTGTCGCGGAAAACATCGAAGACTTCCTGAACCACAGGACCGTGCGCCCAAGCCTGGAAATCTTCTTGCATAAACGGTTTGCCGCGCAGCACCTGAGACCAAGCCTCTGTGTAATACAGAAGCTTTTGAACTTTCAGATGGGTAATGGCGGCGCCAACTTCATCATCAGCATGAGTCCTGTTGATGAGCCATTTCGCCACGTCGATTGCTTTTTTCACGGCACATTTCCTCGCTTACACTAAGTATATCGTTTGGTCAAGTTTCAGTCAATCCTGATGCGGTTTTGGTCGAGTGGTTTTGAGGCGATTTTGTGACGAATGTTCCCGCAAGTTCGGCCCTAATCTCCCCCGTCAATTCATCCGGCCACATACATGGCTTAGGCATGGGATAGTCAGGGTGGGCCATGTAGTACGCATGGTTTTCTTCCAGAACTCGGCGAACCACAGCCAGCACGGCTTCAAGCTCCTTGCTGTCCATCTTCGACTGAAACCCAAGATGATGGCTCTATAGCGGGCTGTTCTACTGACTGCCTGATCTCTTCAGGCTCCGCACTGTAAAACCCCTCAGTCGCTGCCTTGATCCTTTCATCAGAAGGCACAGAAGGCCGTGGCAGCTTCTTTCCGATGGCTAGGTATGGTTTGCCAAGCTCAAGGAATTTTCTGCACCAGGAAGGCTTGTGCGCGTTCCTGTTCATGAGGCAAAGCATGCCTAGCAGCAGATCATCATCCAGTGTATCAAGGCCCATTTTCTCGACCATGCCACCG
This sequence comes from Solimonas variicoloris DSM 15731, assembly GCF_000382285.1. Taxonomy (GTDB): domain Bacteria; phylum Pseudomonadota; class Gammaproteobacteria; order Nevskiales; family Nevskiaceae; genus Solimonas; species Solimonas variicoloris. The sequence goes on from NZ_KB907943.1 coordinate 50,210, forward strand.
AGCTTGTAGATGCGCTGATCTCTCACCCTTCGGTCATGTGCCCGCTTTCTGTTTCTCTCGGCCAGCTTCTTCGATGCAAGGCGGGCCTTCTTGTTTTTTAGCTGTTTGGTCAGTCGTTCTATCTGGGCTTCAATTTTCATCGTTCATCTATGGTTCTTGATCCCAAGATGACTCGAAGATGAAAAAGATCAAGGCCGTGGCATCTGTTTCTGCTTCGCAGGGCCAAATCTTGCCTAAACCACATGGCTCACAGGCAAACCCTGCAAAGCCCTATCTAGGTTCTGTGCTTCGGTCACAAACTTCTGAGGCTCTTTCGTGATGACAAGATCAGATCGCCGTTTAGCTCCGGTATTGAGTTCATGAAGCAGTGTGTCTGCCCTGTGCTGAATTCTTCTCAAAACTTTTTTCACATCGTCCACTTCGCTCATAAACCCACCTTAGTAGTTATTTCCCAAGATGACGGACGAGAAAAAAGAGTCAAGCGGGAGGCGCTTTGTTGCCACAATGAATGTGGCCCAAAAATTTGCATTTCTGACTTTTTCTTGTAACAGAGAAAAACCTTGCCGGTCGGTGAAAAGGAGTCACCATATATGTAAGAACCGGAGTTGATCCAAAGAACAAGGGTGGCCCTCAAAAGCCACATCAAAGCGAAGCGTAAAGCGCGGTTATGCAAACGATGAAGCCGTTTGCCCGCGCAAGGGGATGAAGCCCCCTTGACCCCAACAGCAGAAGCGAAAGATTTTCCCTTGTTATTTAGGTCTGCAAAATGGATGGCAATTTATAGGTGTGAGGTCAAAACTTTTTCCCGGTCTGCTGGACATTCAGCGGTCGCAAAAGCTGCCTATCGGGCCAGGGATAATTTTCTGGATGAAGGCACTGGCCTGAGATATGACTACAGCAAACGCCCAGGCCTCGCTCATTCTGAAATCCTGCTGCCCAAGAATTCACCTGCATGGGCCAAGGATCAATCCACCCTTTGGAACCAGGTCGAGAAAACAGAGAAGCGCAAGAACTCCACGGTCGCGCGTGAATTCCTGATCGCACTGCCTCATGAACTCAGCCCAGAACAGAGGATTGAACCGCCCCGACTATCTCGGAGGCTCCACTCTTTGAGAGGATGGAGCTATGAGCAAGAAGCAGACGCGGTATTCACCGGAGGTCAGGGAGCGCGCGGTGCGGATGGTATTCGAGCACCGTGGCGAGCACGGATCGCAGTGGGCGGCGATCCAGTCGATTGCGGCGAAGATCGGCTGCGAGGCCGAGACGCTGCGGCTGTGGGTTCGCCGGCATGAGCGGGACCACGGGCTGCGGCCCGGCGTGACGACGGCCGAGCAGGACCGGCTCAAGCAGCTGGAGCGCGAGGTGC
>NZ_KB907944.1 GCF_000382285.1 Solimonas variicoloris DSM 15731
CCGTGGAGCCGGTGATCGGGCACCTGAAGGACGACTGCGGACTACGGCGGAACTGGCTCAAAGGATCGGAAGGGGATGTGCTGCATCCGGTGTTGTGTGCCGCCGGCTACAACCTGCGCTGGTTGATGCGGGCCATTGCCCGGTTGGGACTGAAGGCCCTTTTTGCACTCTGGCTTCTGGTCGGGATGCTTGAGCGGGTGGTCAGTGACGAGGGGGGCATGGCCGCCGGGTCGGCGGCTGGCGGCGGTGAATTGAATATTTCAGGACCGACTACTGACCTGCTGTTCTACGAGGGGCTGCACGGCGCCTACGTCGGCGACGAGGTCAACATTGCCGCGCACATGGATCTGCTGATCGGCGTGACGCCGGTCATCAATCTGGAATGGATCCAGAAGCTCAAGCGCGATACCGACGAGCGCGGCTATCACCCGGAAGAAGTGACGCGCACGATCCTGCGCCGCATGCCGGACTACGTGAACTACATCGTCCCGCAGTTCTCGCGGACCGACGTGAACTTCCAGCGCGTGCCGCTCGTCGATACCAGCAACCCGTTCGCGCTGCGCGAGATTCCGCTGTCCGAGGAAAGCCTTGTCGTCATTCATTTCAACGATCACTCGCGCGTGCACGCCGACTTCGAACTGCTGCTGCGCGAGGTGCCCGGCGCGTTCCGCTCGCACGCGCAGACGCTGGTCGTGCCGGGGCCGCAGCAGGAGCGCGCGATGGAGCTGATCTTCAAGCCGGCGATCCGGCGCCTGATCGAAGCACGCGATCTCGCCCGCGCCGCCTGAGCGCGCTGACACGTTTGCGTACACTGCGCGCGAACCTCTCGCGCCGCGCCGCCCATGAATCTTCCGCATCGCCGCCTCGGTCGCACCGAACTGTCCGTCAGCCCGATCTGCCTCGGCACCATGACCTGGGGCGAGCAGAACAGCGAGGCGGAAGCGCATGCGCAGATCGAGATGGCGCTCGACGCGGGCGTCAACTTTCTCGACACCGCCGAGATGTATCCGGTCGCGCCGCGTGCGGAAACTTACGGCAGCACCGAGGAAATCATCGGCAGCTGGCTGCGCAAGAGCGGCCGGCGCCATGACATCGTGCTCGCCAGCAAGGTCATCGGGCCGGGCGCGTTTCCGTACGTGCGCGGCGGCCCGAAGCTCGATTGCGCGTCGCTGGTCGCCGCCTGTGAAGCTTCGCTGCGGCGCCTGCAGACCGAGGTCATCGACCTCTATCAGGTGCACTGGCCGCAGCGGCCGACGAACTATTTCGGACGTCTCGGTTACGACGCCGACGGCAGCGACGGCGGCGTGCCGATCGCCGAAACGCTGGAGGCGCTCGCCGGGCTGCAGCAGCAGGGCAAGATCCGCCACATCGGCGTATCGAACGAAACGCCGTGGGGTGTTGCCGAGTACCTGCGCCTGCACCGCGAGCAGGGCCTGCCGCGCATCGCCAGCATCCAGAATCCGTACAGCCTGCTGAACCGCAGCTTCGAGGTCGGTCTTGCCGAGTTCGCGCAGCGCGAGGACGTCGGCCTGCTCGCGTACTCGCCGCTGGCGATGGGCGTACTGTCCGGCAAGTATCTCGGCGGCGTGAAGCCGGCCGGCTCGCGCATGGCGCTGTTCACGCGCTTCACGCGCTACGCCGGCGCGCAGGCGGAGGCGCCGACGCGCGCCTACGTCGAGCTGGCGCGCGAGCATGGTCTCGATCCGGCACAGATGGCGCTCGCCTTCGTGCACGCGCGGCCGTTCGTGACGGCGACGATCATCGGCGCGACCACGCCGGAGCAGCTGCGCCGCAACCTCGACAGCGCCGCGCTGGCGCTATCGCCGAAGCTGCTGCGCGCGCTGGAGGCGCTGCACCAGCAGTATCCGCTGCCCTGCCCCTAGCGCCGGCCCGCCCGCGTTCCGCGAATCCGCGCGCTTTCAGGCGCTTGCGCCGCGCCCCCGGCGCAATGGCTTGCCGCTCCCGGCGCCGCGGCGTAGAAAGGACGGGCACCGCGTGCGCGGCGCAGGAGGTGGATCATGGCGGAATGGCTGGGTGATCTGACGATAGGCCAGTGGTTCGAGGCCGACGGCGAACCCTTCGAAGTCATCGGCATTGATGCGCAGGCCGAGCTGGTGCTAGTCCAGCACTACGACGGCACGCTCGAGGATTACGACTTCGAGACCTGGATGGCGCTAGCCGCGCGGCCTTGCGCGCCGCCCGAGGACTATTCGGGGGCGCTCGACATCGAGCGCGATGACTACGGCGAGCGCGACGGGATCAGTGCCGGGCGCCCGGCACACTGGGACAACCCGCTCGACCTGTTGCGCGACGACTGAGCGCGCGCCGCGCGCCGAGGAGATCGCGATGTTCGATGCCTGGCGTACGCCGCAGCTGTCCGGGGCGTTCAGGTACGTGCTCGACGACGGCCTGCCGATCCTGGTGCGGCCGATCCGTCCGGACGACGCGGCGCGCCTGCGCGAGGGCTTCGCGCGGCTGTCGCAGCTGGCGCGCCGGCGCCGCTTCCCGAACGGCGATCCGGACCGGCTCAGCGACGAGCAGATCGCGCGCCTGGTGCAGATCGACCAGATCAATCACGCCGCCTGGGGCGCGATCAATCTCGACAAGCCCGAGGAGCCGGGCATCGGCATCGCGCGCTACGTGCGCCTCAACGGCGATCCGCGCGCCGCCGACGTCGCGATCACGATCGCCGACGACTACCAGGGCCGCGGTGCCGGCTTCGTGCTGCAGGCCTGTCTGCACCTGACGGCCTGGCAGAACGGCATTCGCACCTTCTACTACGACGTGGCCTCCGACCACGACCGCATTGTCCGCCACCTCAAGCTGCTCGGCGCCACGCACGCCGGGCGCGCCGACAACATCGACCGGCTCGAGCTGCCGGTCTATCACCGCGCGCGCGACGTGCCCGCTCACAACGACATCGGCCGGCGCTTCGCCGAGGTCTTCGTGCGCCTGCAGCACCGCGCGGCGCTTGCCGCCTGAAGCCGCGCCCGGCTGCGCCCGCGCGGCACGCGGCACGCGTCGCGCGCCTGCGCTACGCTGTACGCGCTTCTTTCCCGGATCATCCATGACGAGTTTCGTGACCGCGCTGCGCGCGCGGCTGCCGGTTTCCGTGCAACCGTATTTCGAGGCGGCGCCGCTGGCGGCGCTGCTGCTCGGTGTCTCGTCGGGCTTCCCGTACGCGATGCTCGGCGCGACGCTGAGCACGCGGCTCAAGCAGGACGGCATCAGCAAGGCCAGCATCACCGCGTTCTCGCTGGCCTTTCTCGTCTACAACCTCAAGTTCCTGTGGGCGCCGGCGATCGACCGCGTGCGCCTGCCGCTGCTCGGCCGCTACGGCCGGCGTCGCGCCTGGCTGTGGCTGTCGGCGCTGTTCGTCGTCGCCGCGGTGACGGCGCTGGGCCTCGCTGATCCGGTTGCGAATCTCGGCGGCGTCGTGCTGGCGGCGGTGCTGGTCGGCGTCGCCGGCGCGACCTTCGACATCGTCATCGACGCCTACCGCATCGAGCTTTTGCAGCCGCACCAGCTCGGCGTCGGCTCCGGCATGTCGCAGTACGGCTGGCGCATCGGCTCGGCGACCGCCGGCGGGCTCGCGCTGATCGTCGCCACGCATTTCGGCTGGAGCGCGGCCTACGTGCTGTGCGCGGGCTTCGCGCTGCCGGCGGTGCTGGTCGCGCTGCTGATGGGCGAGCCGTCGCGGCATCGCGCGCCGGCGCCGAGCAAGGGCTGGGCCGAGCTGTTCGGGGCCGTCGTCAATCCGCTCACCGAGTTCTTCCGCCGCAACGGTGCCTGGCTGGTGCTGCTGTTCATCCTGCTGCACAAGATCGGCGACACGCTCGCCAATCTGACCGTGCGTCTGCTGCTCGACGATCTCGGCTTCAGCAACGAGGAGATCGCCACCTACGACGTCGGCTTCGGCTTCTTCGCGTACCTGATCGGCATCTTCATCGGCGGCATGCTGTACGCGCGGCTCGGCATGAAGCGCTCGGTGATGGTCAGCCTGATCCTGATGGCGGTGTCGAACCTGTCGTTTGCGGTGCTCGCGCAGATCGGCCACAGCAACGAGTTCCTGGCCTTCACGATCGGCTTCGAGAACATCGCCAGCGGCATCGGCGGCGTGGCCGTGGTCGCCTACCTGTCGGCGCTGTGCAATCTCAGCTTCACGGCGACGCAGTTCGCGCTGCTGTCGGCGGCGGCCTCGGTGGTCGGCCGCTTCCTCACCGGCACCACGGCCGGGCGCCTGATCGAGTGGTTCGGCTACGTCGACTTCTACCTGCTGACGACGCTCGCCGCGCTGCCAGGCGTGCTGCTCTACGCCTGGCTGTGGCGGACGGGTCTGGTCGAGCAGTCGATCGCCGAGAACGACGTGCGCGCCGACGCCGGCTGAGCGCCGGACGCCGGCGGCACGCGCCTACAGCGCGTAGTCGATCGTCAGCGGCGCGTGATCGGAAAAGCGCGTGTCCTTCCAGATCGAGGTCGTGCGGATCTTGTCGCGCAGGTTCGGCGTGACGATCTGGTAGTCGATGCGCCAGCCGACGTTCTTGGCCCAGGCCTGGCCGCGGTTGCTCCACCAGGTGTAGGCCTCGCCCTCGGTCGCCGGATGCAGCTGGCGATAGGCGTCGACCCAGCCCAGGCCGGGCGCCTCGGTGCCGAGCAGCTGGTCCATCCACGCGCGCTCGTGCGGCAGGAAGCCGGAGTTCTTCTGGTTGCCGCGCCAGTTCTTGAGGTCGATGTTCTTGTGCGCGATGTTCCAGTCGCCGACCACGATGTACTGGCGGCCCGACGCCAGCCAGTCGCGCAGGACCGGCAGGAAGAACGCGAGGAAGCGGTCCTTGCTCGCCTGCCGGTCGGGGCCGGACGAGCCGGACGGTACGTACAGCGAGACGACCGACAGCGCGCCGTAGCGCAGTTCGAGATAGCGGCCCTCGTCGTCGAACTCGGCAACGCCCAGCTTGTCGAGCACGTGGTCCGGCTCGCGGCGCGAGAAGATGCCGACGCCGGCATAGCCTTTCTTCTGCGCATGATTGAAGTGCGCGTGCCAGCCGGCCGGCGAAAACGTGACGTCGCCTTCCAGGTCACTGAGCTGCGCCTTGATCTCCTGCAGGCACAGGAAGTCGGCGTTCTGCTGCGGCAGCCAGTCGAACAGGCCCTTGCGAGCGGCGGAGCGGATGCCATTGGCATTGAGCGAGATCACACGCACGGCAGGTCCTCGAAGGGGGCGGAAGGCTGGGGCTGGGCGGGGGAAGCCCGTATCATACCGGCCCTTCGTTTTCGCTCCCGTGTCCGCCATGTCGATGCCCGCCTACCAGACCGAGTTCCTGCGCCTCGCGCTCGAGCACGAAGTGCTCAAGTTCGGCACCTTCACGCTGAAGTCCGGTCGCCAGTCGCCGTACTTCTTCAATCTCGGCAAGATCTCCTCCGGTGCGGCGATGCGCGCGCTCGGGCAGGCGTACGCGCAGGCGCTCGCCGCCTCGGGGCTCGCCTACGACATGCTGTTCGGACCCGCCTACAAGGGCATTCCGCTGGTCACCGCCGTCGCCTGCGCGCTGGCCGATCCGGCCGCGCCCGGCGGCGCGCGTGACGTGCCGTACGCGTACAACCGCAAGGAAGCCAAGGACCACGGCGAGGGCGGCACGCTGGTCGGCGCGCCGCCGGCGGGCCGCGTCGTCATCGTCGACGACGTGCTGACCGCCGGCACCGCGCTGCGCGAGGCGGTGCGCCTGCTCAAGAGCGCCGGTGCGCAGCCGACCGCCGCGGTGATCGCGCTCGATCGCCAGGAAAAGGGGGCGAGCGGCCTGTCGGCGGTGCAGGAAATGGAGCGCGACTCGGGCATCCGCGTCGTGTCGCTGGTCAACGTGCAGACGATGCTGAGCTACCTGTCGGCCGGCGGCGCCGCGCAGGTGCCGGCCGGCACGCTCGACGCGATCCGCGCCTACCAGGCGCAGTACGGCGTCGGCGCCTGAGGCCGTTCAGAACGCGTTCTTGACGAGGCCGAGGCGCGTCGCTTCGAGCGCCGCCTCGGCGCGGCTCGAGATGTTGAGCTTGCGGTAGATCGCCTTGACGAAGCCGGCGGCGGTGTTGCGCGTCACGCCGAGCTGCTCGGCGACCTCGGCCAAGCGCAGGCCCTTGGCGATCAGCGTCAGCGTCTCGCGCTCGCGCGCGGTCAGCTTCTGCTCCTCCGGCGTCGCGCCGTTGGGCGCGAACATGCCGAGCAGGCGCCGTGCGATCGCCGGCGACAGCGGCGGTTCGCCGCGGTCGATCGCCTGCAGCGCGGCGACCAGGCGCTCGACCGGCTGGTCCTTCAGCAGATAGCCCTGCGCCCCGGCCCGCAACGCCGGGAACAGGTGGCGGTCGTCGCCGTAGATCGTGGTGACGATGCACTGGCAGCCCGGATGGCGCGCGCTGATTTCGGCGATCAGGTCGATGCCGGAGCCGTCCGGCAGGTCGAGGTCGACGAGCGCGATGGCGGCCGGCGCGCGCGCCAGCGCGAGCCGCGCCTCGGCCACGGTCTCGGCATGTTCGATGGCCATGCCGGGAAAGGCCTCGCGCAGCGCGCGCCGCAGCCAGTCCGCCGTGGACGCGAGATCTTCGATCACCAAGCCGCGCTGCATGCCCGCTGTCCTTTGCGTGTGCTGCTCTGTTCGTTCGGCGTGCAGTTTCATGCATCGCTCCGCGCCGGGTCAGCCCCGGAATGGGGGGACGTGTCGAGCGGCACGCGCAGCCGCAGCACGACGCGGCCCGCTTCGCCGCGAATGTCCAGCTCGCCGCCGAGCTTCTGCGTGCGGCTGCGCATGCTGCGCAGGCCGTTGCCGCTGCGCCACTGCGGCGGCGGCCGGCAGCTGCCGTCGTTGGCGATGCTCAGCAGCAGCTGGCCGTGCTCGCTCGACAGGCGGACTTCGATGAGCGTCGGATGCGCGTGACGCAGCGCGTTGCTGATCGCTTCGCGCAGCACGCGCGCCAGGTGCAGCTGGTGCGTGGCATCGAGGCGCCAGTCCGGCAGCGGCTGGACCTCGTCCCAGATCACGCGCACGCCGGCCGCTTCGCAGCGCTCGTGCAGTTCGGCGCGCCACTCGGCGAGCGCCTCGGCGAGCGGCTGCGGTTCGGCGCCGAGGCCGTGCACGATCAGGCGCAGGCTCGCCAGCGTTTCGCGGATCGCCTGCGCCTGCTCGCCGTCGGCGCGGTGCAGCAGCGTCAGCAGGCGCGCACCGACGTCGTCGTGCAGATCGGCGGCGACGCGCGTGCGCTCGCGCTCGATACTGGCCTCGACCGCATCCTGATAGGCGACGATGCGTTCGAGCACCGCGCGCACCGCCGCCGCCAGACGCGCGTCCTGACGGTGGAACAGGCGGTTGCCGTGGTCGGCCCAGTGCACTTCCCAGCCTGGCCAGCGGCCGATGCCGGGCACGCGCAGCACGGTGCCGTCGGCGACGATGCGCACTTTGTCCGGCACCCCTGCTTCGAGCGGCACCAGTTGCAGCGGCGCGAACAGCCGGCGCAGCGATTCGGGCAACAGGCGTTCGGCGGCCAGCGGCGAGTCGGCGATGATCTCGCGCAGCAGCGCCGGCACGTCGCGCATGCGGCGCAGGCCGAAGCGCTGCAGGACCCGCGTGGCGAGCCATTGCCGCAGCGGAAAGTACAGCCAGCCGGCGATCGCCAGCGCCATCGCCAGCGCCGCCGGCTGGCTCATGTCGAGCACCGAGACGAACAGCAGGTCGAAGATCACCACCGCGGCGCCGCCGCCGACCAGCGCCAGGGCGCGGAACCACCAGGTTTCGAGGTCGAACAGGCGGTAGCGGGCGATGCCGAGCGCGAGGCCCAACGAGACCAGCCACATCAGGCCGAAGCCGTAGGCCTGCAGCTCTCCGGTATCGATGCCGGCCAGCGCCGGAATCAGCACCACGAACATGTAGGCGCTGCTGCCGAGGAACCACGACAGCAGGAACCACTGCAGCGCGGCGCGGCGCAGCGGATCACCGCGCGCGCCGCGCCACTGCACGATCGCCAGCGCCGCCGCCAGCAGCACGCTGAGCAGGATCGCGGCCTGCACGCCGCGATTGGCGAACGGCAGCAGGTGCAGCGCCTCGAGGAGCCAGAGGCCGGCGTAGCCGAGCACCAGCAGCGCGCTCCAGCGCGGCGCGCCGAGGCTGCGCGGGTAGTGGAACAGCACCGCGGCGAAGGCCCCGGCGCAGATCAGCGCGCCGCCCTGGTTGAGCTGCGAGAGCCAGCCGAACAGCGTCGCCGGCAGCGCCAGTTCGCGGCTGCTGTAGACCGCGGCGCTGCCGGCCATCAGCAGCGTGCCGAAGCCGGTGATCAGCAGGTACACGGAGGCCGGCTGCTCGCGGCGGAACGCCCAGATCGCGGCGCCGACCATCCAGCAGGCGGCGGCGGCGAAGACCTGCAGCCAGAACGTGAACGGCAGATCGGCGATCGGCCGGTGCACGCGCGGCCGCAGCGTCACGCTGCGACCGTCGGCGAGCAGCAGGCGCAGTTGCGGCCCGGCCTGCAGCGTCGCCAGTCGCTGCTGGCGGACCATGAATGCGGCGAAGCTCGCGTAATCGGCATAGGCGATGTCGGGTTCCGCCGCCAGGTCGTCGCCGCGCAGGGCGACGTGGCCGGCCTCGCCGTCGAGCGCGACGAGCACGTCGCCGCGCCGCAGCAGGTCGGCAGCCGGGCCTTTGGCGGCCAGCACGCGCGGCGGCGCATCGGGGTGCTCGGCGGCGAGCTTGACGCCGAGATAGGGCTGGCCGCTGGCCAGCGTCAGGCACAGCGCCGTCGCCAGGCCGGTGATCGCCAGCGCGATCCAGAGGACGCGAGACGGCGGCAGCGACGAACGGCGCAGGGCGGACATGCCGCGACTTTACTGGGAAATCGTCGCGCCGCCGATCGCCCTGCCGCCGTCCGTCCCCGGCGGCGGGCAGGTCGTCGCCGGCGCCCGGGTCGGCGCGGCCGATGCCGCATAATCGGCGCCGGGGTTCGAGACGGAACGGCTGATGCGAAGCTTGTCGAAGCGGGGACTGGCGGTGGTTGTGGGCGTGGCGCTGTCAGCCGGCGCCGTGGCTGCGCCGCCGGCGGCGCAGAATCATCGCGTGCAGTGCTGGACCGACGAGCGCGGCCAGCGCGCCTGCGGCGATTCGGTGCCGCCGCAGTACGTCGGCCAGGAGCGCCAGGTGTTCGACGGCCAGGGCCGCGTGCGCGAGGTCAAGCCGCGCGAGAAGACCGACGCCGAATACGCCGCCGAGGCGCAGGCGGCGCGCGAGCGCGAGGAAGCCGCGCGCCGGGCGCAGAAGCAGCGCGACTACGACCGCTTCCTGCTCGGCACCTACAACAGCGAGAAGGACATCGAACGCGCGCGCGACGAGCGCATCGCCATGCTCGACGGCCGCCAGCGGCTCGCCGCGCGCACCATCGCCGATAACGAGAAGGCCGTCGCCCAGCAGCAGGCGCGCATCGACGGTCTGCTCAAGGCCGGCAAGACGCCGGGGTCGGCGCTGACGCAGAAGCTCGAAGACCTGAAGCGCACGCTGGATGCGAACCGCCAGGCGCACGCCGAGTTCGACGCCGAGAAGCGCGAAGTCGCCGAGAAATACGGTGACGACCTGGCGCGCTACCGCGCGCTGCGCGCGCAGCAGGTCGCGCCGAAGCCGTCGCCCTAGGGCCTGTCAGCGCGCCTGGCGTTGCGGCCCTAGTCGAAGCGCGCGCGCTCGCCGCCTTCGGGCTGGCCGGCGCGGCGCGCGGCGAGGCGGGCGATGACCGACCAGTCGGCATCGCCGTCGCCGGCGGCGAGGCCTTCGAGCATCGCGTCGCGCAGCAGGCTGGCCAGCGGCAACGGCACCTGCGCCGCATCGCCGGCGGCCAGCGCCAGACGCACGTCCTTGAGTCCGAGGCGCAGCTTGAAGCCGGCCGGCTCGTAGCGCCGCTCGGCGATCAGTGCCCCGTAGTTCTTGTAGACCGGCGCGGCGAACAGCGTGCCGGTCAGCATTTCGATCAGCTCGGTCGGGCTGACGCCGTAGGCCTGGCCGAGTGCCGCGGCTTCGCCCATCGCCTCCAGCGCGGCGGCGATCATGAAGTTGCCGGAAATCTTCAGTGCGTTGGCGCGCACCGGGTCCGCGCCGAGCCGCCAGGTCTTCTGGCCGATCGCCGCGAGCAGCGGCAGCACGCGATCGACGGCGTCCTCGCGGCCGGCGGCGAGCACCTGCAGCGTGCCGGCGGCCGCCGCGTCCGGACGGCCGAACACCGGCGCCGAGACGTAGCCGAGGCCGTTCTCGGCGTGACGCTCGTCGAGTTCGCGCGCCAGCGCGGTCGAGATCGTCGCCAGGTTGACGTGCACGAGTCCGGTCGCGGCGCGGCCCAGCGCGCCGCTGTCGAGCAGCACCTCGCGCAGCGCCGCGTCGTCGGCGAGCATCGAGAACAGCGCGGTGCCGCGCAGCGTTTCGTCGACCGTGGCGGCAGCCTCGGCACCGAGCGCGACCAGTTCGTGAACCGGCGTCTGCGAGCGGTTCCAGACAACGACGCGATGGCCGGCCTTGAGCAGATTGGCGGCGATGCCGCGGCCCATGCCGCCGAGTCCGATGAAGCCGATATCCATGAGGCGTCTCCTTGAATCGGGCTCCGGGCGGCGGCGCGCCGTTCGGTCAGCCGTGGATGAGCGTGCCGATGCCCTGGTCGGTGAACAACTCCAGCAGCACCGAGTGGTCGAGCCGGCCGTCGATGATATGCGCCGACTTCACGCCGCTGTTGACCGCGTCGAGCGCGTAGCGGACTTTCGGCACCATGCCGCCGGAGATCGTGCCGTCGGCGATCAGGCCCTCGACCTGCGGCACGGTCAGGCCGGTCATGACCTGGCCCTGCTTGTCGAGCACGCCCGGCGCGTTGGTCAGGAAGATGATCTTCTCGGCCTGCAGCACGGCGGCGAGCTTGCCGGCGGCGACGTCGGCGTTGATGTTGTAGGCCTCGCCGTTGTCGCCGACGCCGACCGGCGCGATCACCGGGATGAAGCCGCCGGCTTCGAGGTGCGTGATGATGCGCGGGTCGATCTTCTCGACTTCGCCGACCTGGCCGAGGTCGTGGCCGGCGATCTGCATGCGGCGGGCGCGGATCAGGCTGCCGTCCTTGCCGGTCAGGCCGACGGCGCGGCCGCCCTGCAGGTTCAGCGCGGCGACCACGGCCTTGTTGACGAGGCCGCCGAGCATCATCTCGACGACATCCATGGTCTCCTCGTCGGTGACGCGCATGCCCTGGATGAACTCGCTCTTCTTGCCGAGCCGTTCGAGATGCGAGCCGATCTGCGGGCCGGCGCCATGGACGACGACCGGGTTCATGCCGACCAGCTTCATCAGCACGATGTCGCGCGCGAACGACGCGATCATGGTGTCGTCCTTCATCGCGTTGCCGCCGTACTTGACGACGATGGTCTTGCCGGCAAAGCGGCGGATGTACGGCAGCGCCTCGGTCAGGACGCGGGCAATGGTCTGCGCGTGGGTCAGGTCGATGGGCATGGTCAGCAGCGGGGGCGACGAAAAGGGACGTGGAAGCGCGCGGATTATGCGCCGGCGCTGCCGCTCAGTGGCGGCCGGTGTGGCCGAAGCCGCCGCTGCCGCGCGCGCTCGCCGCGAAGTCGTCGACGATCTCGAACTGCGCCTGCACGACCGGCACGAACACCAGCTGCGCGATGCGCTCGCCGGGATTGATCGTGAACGCCGCCTGGCTGCGGTTCCAGCACGAGACCATCAGCTCGCCCTGGTAGTCGGAATCGATCAGGCCGACGAGATTGCCGAGCACGATGCCGTTTTTGTGGCCGAGCCCGGAGCGCGGCAGGATCACCGCGGCGAGCGCCGGATCGGCGATGTGGATCGCCAGCCCGGTCTTGAGCAGCGTGGTGGCGCCGGGCTCCAGCGTCAGTGGCGCGTCGAGCAGCGCGCGCAGGTCGAGGCCGGCGGCGCCGTCGGTGGCGTAGGCCGGCAGCGGATATTCGCTGCCGATGCGCGCGTCGAGGATCTTCAGGCGGATGTTCTGCTTCATGGCGGAGCGGTGCGGAGTGGGGCCGGCGCGTCGGGCACGCCGGACGGAAAGCGAAAAAAGGGCGAGCGCCCGCGCCTCAGGCCGGCGCGGCGGCGCGGGCGTGGAAGCGCTCGGCGATCAGCGCCGCGAGCTGGCGCGCGATCTCGGTCTTGCTGGCGTGCGGCAGCTCGCGGCCGCCGCCCGGCCAGTAGACCGACAGCGCGTTGTCGTCGCGATCGAAGGCGCGGCCGCGGCCGACCCAGTTGGCGGCGATCAGGTCGAGCTTCTTGCGCGTGAGCTTGCCGCGCGCGTGTTCTTCGAGCTTCTCGGTCTCGGCGGCGAAGCCGGCCACGAACAGCCGCGCGTCCTGTTCGCGCACGGCGCTGATGACGTCCGGATTGCGGTGCAGCGTCAGCTGCAGGGTGGCGTCGTTCTTCTTGATCTTCTCGTCGGCGACGCCGTCGACGCGGTAGTCGGCGACCGCGGCGGCGCCGACGAAGATCTGCGCGCCGCGCGCCGTCTGCAGCGCGGCGTCGAGCAGTTCCTGCGCGGTCTCGATGTCGATGCGGGTGACGCCGGCCGGCGTCGCCAGGCTGGTCGGCCCGCTGAGCAGCGTCACTTCGGCGCCGAGCGCGCGCAGCGCGGCGGCGAGCGCGTAGCCCATCTTGCCGGACGAGCGATTGGTGATGAAGCGCACCGGGTCGATCGGTTCGCGCGTCGGGCCGGCGGTGACGACGGCCTTCACGCCGCTGAGCGGGCCGTGCCCGAAGCGCTGCGCGACCGCCTCGCGGATCTGCAGCGGCTCGGTCATGCGGCCGTCGCCGATCTCGCCGCAGGCCTGCGCGCCGGCGCCGGGGCCGATCACCTGCACGCCGCGCGCCACCAGCGTGGCGACGTTGGCCTGCGTCGCCGGGTTCGCCCACATCAGGCGGTTCATCGCCGGCGCGATCGCGATCGGCTTGTCGGTTGCCAGGCACAGGGTGCTGAGCAGATCGTCGGCGAGGCCGTGCGCGAGGCGGGCGATGACGTCGGCCGAGGCCGGCGCGATCAGGATCAGGTCCGGCCAGCGCGCGAGCTCGATGTGACCCATCGCCGCTTCGGCGGCGGGGTCGAGCAGCGAGGTGCGCACCGGGCGGCCGGACAGCGCCTGGAAGGTCAGCGGCGTGACGAATTCCTGGGCGCCGGCGGTCATCACGACCTGCACCTCGGCGCCGGCTTCGAGCAGGCGCCGCGTCAGGTCGGCGGCCTTGTAGGCGGCGATGCCGCCGGTCACGCCGAGCACGATGCGGCGTTCTGCGAGATTCGGCACGGTTGGGGTCGCGGCGTTCATCGCAACATTCTAGCGGGCTTGCAGCGGGGCAAGGCCCGGGGAGGAGCCATGGCGATCCGCGACTGGCCGGCCGGCGAGCGTCCGCGCGAGAAACTGCTCGCGCGCGGCCCCGCCAGCCTGAGCGATGCCGAACTGCTGGCGATCTTTCTGCGCACCGGCGTCGCCGGCAAGAGTGCGGTGGCGCTGGCGCGCGAGCTGATCGACGGCTTCGGCGGCCTGCGCGCGCTGCTGCGCGCCGATCTGCCGCGCTTCTGCGCCGGCAAGGGCCTCGGCACCGCCAAGTACGCGCAGCTGCAGGCGGTGCTGGAGCTGGCGCGCCGCCATCTGGCCGAGGAACTGCGTCACGGCGAGGCGCTCAGCGATCCGCTGGCGGCCGGGCGTTTCCTGCGCGCGCGGCTGCGCGATCTCGACCACGAGGTCTTCGCCGCGCTGTTCCTTGACGCGCAGCACCGCGTGCTGGCCTTCGAGGAACTGGCGCGCGGCACGCTCGACGGCGCCGCCGTCTATCCGCGCGAGGTCGTCAAGGCGGCGCTGCGCCATCAGGCGGCGGCGGTGATCTTCGCGCACAACCATCCGAGCGGGCATGCCGAGCCGAGCGCCGCCGACCGCGCGCTGACCGAGCGCCTGCGCCAGGCGCTCGGCACGATCGATGTGCGCGTGCTCGATCATCTGGTGATCGGCGAGGGCGCGCCGGCCAGTTTCGCGGCGCGCGGCTGGCTGTAGGCCGATGCCCCTCGACCTCACTGCGCGCCGCGGGCATGCTGCGCCGGTGCATCCTGCGGCGGGCGTGCGGTCGGGCGCGAGCCGCGATCCGGGGAGGGCGCGATGAAGCACGGACGCAGACGGTTCGGACTGACGCTGGCGCTGCTCGTGCTGTATCTGGCGTTCTGGCCGGTGCCGATCCGGCCGGTCGCCTGGCAGGCGCCGCTGCCGCCGCCGACCGAGCAGTATCCGCAGAACGGCCAGCTGCGCGATCTCGAGCGCCTCGCCGACGGCGTCGGCACCGGCCCGGAAGGCCTGGCGATCGACACCCAGGGCCGGCTCTATGCCGGCTACGAGGACGGCCGCGTGATGCGCTTCGATCTCAACGGCGAGCACGGCGAAGTCCTCGCCGACACCGGCGGACGGCCGCTCGGCATCAGCGTCAGCGCCAAGGGCGTGTTCGTCGCCGACGCGATGCGCGGCCTGCTGCAGATCACCGATGGCGGCGCCGTGAAGGTGCTCAGCAGCGGCGCCGACGGCATCCCGTTCCGCTTCGTCGACGACGTCGACCAGTCGGCCGCCGATCCCTACCTCTACTTCAGTGACGCCTCGGCGCGCTTCGGCTACCGGCAGGCGATGGCGGACATCCTCGAGCACGGCGACAGCGGCCGCCTGCTGCGCTACGACCCGCAGACCGGCGAGACGCGCACGCTGCTGCGCGGCCTGCATTTCGCCAACGGCGTCGCCGTCGGGCCGGGCGGCGAGTACGTGCTGGTTTCCGAGATGGGCGCCTACCGCGTGCTGCGCTACTGGCTCAAGGGCGCGCGCGCCGGCCGGCATGAGGTGTTCGTCGACAACCTGCCGGGCTTCCCCGACAACCTCAGCATCGACCACGATCACGGCTGCGTGTGGCTGGCGCTGTACGCGCCGCGCCTGCCGCAACTCGACGCGATGGCCGCGCATCCGGGCCTGCGCACGCTGCTGTACCGCGTGCCGACGTTCTTGTGGCCGAAGCTGCGCCCGCGCAGCTGGGCGCTGTCGTTCGATTTCGACGGCCGGCTGCTGCAGAACCTGCAATACGAGGCGCCGCCGGAGCAGCCCCATGTGCGGCCCGCCTACGGGCCGGTCACCAGCGTGGTCCACTACGGCGGCACGCTCTATTTCGGCAGCGTCGCCGACACCGCGATCGGCCGCATCGCGATGCCGACCGAGGCGCTGGGCACGCCATGAGCGAGGTCTGGGATGCCGTCGTCATCGGCGGCGGTCACAACGGTCTGGTCTGCGCGGCCTATCTGGCGCGCGCCGGCCGCCGCGTGCTGGTGCTCGAACGCCGCGAGCAGGTCGGCGGCGCGGCGGTCACCGAGGCGCTGGCGCCGGGCTATCGCGCGTCGACCGCCTCATACCTGATTTCGCTGCTGCTGCCCGCGGTCGAGCACGAGCTCGAACTGGCGCGCCACGGCTACAAGGTACTGCCGCGCAATCCCTCGTCGTTCACGCCGCTGCCGGACGGGCGCAGCCTGCTGCTCGGGCCGGACGCCGAGCTCAACCGGCGCGAGATCGCCGCCTTCTCGGCGCGCGACGCCGTGGCCTGGCCGCGCTACGAGGCCTGGCTGGCGCGCGTCGCCGAGGCGCTCGAGCCGGCGCTCGAGGACGTGCCGCCGGAGCTGCTGCCGGTGCCGCCCGGCCTGCGCCGCCGCGGCCTGCCCGAGCGTCTGCGCAATCTGCGCCGGCTGCTGCGCTTCCATCGCGCGCTGCGCCGGCTCGGCGACGACCTGCCGGCGGCGCTCGAACTGCTGACCGGCGCGGCCAGTCCGATCCTCGACCGCTGGTTCGAGTCCGAGGCGCTGAAGGTGACGCTGGCGACCGACGCGGTCATCGGCGCGTTCGCGCCGCCGTCGGCGCCGGGCACCGGCTACGTGCTGCTGCATCACGTGATGGGCGTCGCCGGCGGCGCGCGCGGCGTCTGGGGCTATGTCGAGGGCGGCATGGGCGCGCTCAGCGAGGCGCTGCGGCGCAGCGCCGAAGCGGCCGGCGCGACGATCCGCACCGGTGCGCCGGTCGCGCGCATCGAGGTCGAGCGCGGCCGTGCCGCGGCGGTGCGCCTGGCGTCCGGCGAGCGCCTCGCCGCGCGCACGATCGTCTCCAACGCCACGCCGGCGGTGACTTTCCTGCAGCTGCTCGAGGCCGGCACGCTGCCCGACGCGTTCCGCGCCGCCGTCGAGCGGATCGACTACGCGAGCCCAGTGATGAAGATCAATCTGGCGCTGTCCGAGCTGCCGGACTTCGCGAGCCGGCCGGGCAAGGACGAGGTCGGCGCTGCGCATCGCGGCACGATCCACATCGGCCCGACGCGCGACTACATCGAGCAGGCCTACGCCGACGCGCGCCGCGGCTGGCCGTCGCAGGCGCCGCTGGTCGAGCTGACGATCCCGACGTCGGTCGACCGCACGCTGGCGCCGCCCGGCCATCACATCGCGCAGCTGTTCGTGCAGTACGCGCCGTACCGGCTCGCCGAAGGCGACTGGGACGCGCAGGCGGACGCTTTCGCCGAGCGCTGCATCGACGCGGTGACCGCCTATGCGCCGAACTTCCGCGACGCCGTGCTGCATCGCCAGGTGCTGTCGCCGCTCGAACTGGAGCGGCGCTTCGCGCTGACCGGCGGCAACATCTTTCACGGCGCGATGTCGCTGCACCAGCTGTTCGGCTTCCGCCCGGTGCCCGGCTGGGGCGACTACCGCACGCCGCTGCCGGGCCTTTACCTGTGCGGCGCCGGCGCGCACCCGGGCGGTGGCGTCAGCGGCGCACCGGGGCGCAACGCGGCGCGCGTGATCCTGCACCGCGCATGAGCGCGCCGGTCGCGCCGCGACCGCCGGTCGGCGGTCGTTTGCCCGCCGGCGGCGGCACGCACCCCACACTCGCGCCCGTGTCGACGTCCCCCCATCGCGCCACTCGAGTCGTCCGGTCCGGCCGGCGGTCGGCGCGCGCGCGGCGCGGGGATCGCCGATGAGGGCGCGGTCCGCGCCTCTGCCGTCGTGGCGCGCGCTGACGGCGCTGCTCGCCGCGGCGCTGGTCGTCGCTCTCTACGGCTGGGTGCTCGGCCGCTCGCCGCACGTCGCCACGCTTGCCGCGTCGCCGCCGCTGCAGGTCGACTGGCAGGCGGCCGCGGCCGCGGCCGGCGAGACGCAGCCGGGCGCAGCCTGGCAGCCGTACGCGGCCGGCGTCCGGCTGCCGCGCGGCGGCGCCGGCGGCTGGGTACGCGTGCGGCCGGCCGCCGGCACCTGGCCGGACGGCGAGCAGCTGCTGGCGATCGAGCAGCCGGGCTTCGGCGCGGTGTCGCGCTTCGAGGCTGGCCAGGAGCGCGAGCGCCGGTGCTGGAGCGACGGCCGCGCCGGCAGCGACTGGGGCCTGCTCGGCGGCATCGTCTTTCCGCTCGACGCCGACGCGCGCCGCGACGGCGCGCTGCTGCTGCGCTGGTGGCCGCATGCCGAACTCGACAGCCGGCCGCAGTTTGCCCTGCTGGCACCGCCGCAGCTGGCGCTGCGCGACACCATGGCGACGCTGAGCAGCGGCGCGCTGCTGGCGACGCTGGCGGCTTTCGCGCTGCTGGCGCTGCCGGTCGGCGCGCTGCTGCGCGAGCCGGCGTTCTTCGCCTACGCGCTCTATCTCGGCAGCTACGCGCTGCTGCAGCTGATGGTCACCGGCCTGGCCTACTCGCCGCTGCCGGTCGCGCCGCTGGCGGCGGCGCCGCAGTGGTGGGGGCGGCTGGCGACCGGCGTCGCGGTCTGGGCCGCGACCGTGTTCCTCAGCGGTTTCGCCGATCTGCGCCGCCACGCGCCGCGCATGCGCTGGCTGGTGCTCGCGGTCGGCTGGGCGGTGCTGCTGCCGACGCTGTCGGCGCAGTTCGGCGGCGAGGCGCTGCGCGCGCTGGTGCGGCAGCTCATCAATCCGCTGCTGATGCTGTCCGGTCCGCTGCTGCTGCTCGCCGCCGGCTGGGCCTGGTGGCGCGGCTCGCGCTATGCCGGCTTCTTCTTCGTCGGCTGGATGCCGCTGCTGACGATCACCGCGCTCGACAGCGCCAGCGTGCTCGATGCGCCGCCCGGTACCGCGCTCGGCGACTACGGCGCGCTCGGCGCGGCGCTGTTCGAGGCCTTCGTGCTGATGCTCGGCCTCGGCGATCGCGCCTATGCGCTGCGCGGCGCGCTCGAACAGGCGCATCGCCTGGCCGGCACCGATGCGCTGACCGGCCTGCCGAACCGGCGCGGCTGGCGCGACGCGCTGCAGGCGCAGCCGGCCGACGTCATCGTCTATGCCGACCTCGACCACTTCAAGGCGCTCAACGACCGCTACGGCCATGCGCACGGCGACGAGGCCCTGAGCTGGGTCGGTGCGGCGCTGAAGGCGCGCCTGCGCCGCGGCGACCGGGCGGCGCGCTACGGCGGCGAGGAGTTCGTCGTCGCGCTCTACGACTGCAGCGCCGCCGAGGCGCTGGCCTGGGCCGAGGCGCTGCGCCGCGACATCGCGCGCCTCGACATCGACGCCGGCGGCCGGCCGCTGACGCTGAGCATCGGCGTCGCCGTGCGCCGGCCGGCCGAGCGCATCGAACGCTGGCTCGAGCGCGCCGACGCGGCGATGTATGCGGCCAAGCAGGGCGGCCGCGACCGCGTCGTGCTCGCCGGCGACGACAGCGTGTCCGCCGCCGCCTGATCAGCGCGCAAGCTCCGGATGGAGCCGCGCGTCGCGCCGGACCAGACTGCCGCGCATACTTCAACGCGGACCATCGCCCATGAACACCCCGACGCTCGACGAGACCGCCTGCTGGCGCGCGCTGCAGCAGCGCGATGCCGCGCAGGACGGCCGCTTCGTCTACGGCGTGCGCACGACCGGCGTCTATTGCCGCCCGTCGTGCGCGTCGCGGCTGCCGAAGCGCGACAACGTGCGCTTCTACGCCGATGCGCAGGCCGCCGAAGGCGATGGCCTGCGCCCCTGCAAGCGCTGCCGTCCGCGCGACGACGCCGGCGCGCGCGAGGCGCAGCGCATCGCCGAAGTCTGCCGCCACATCGAGGCGCACGCGCACGAGAAGCTGACGCTGGCGGCGCTGGCGCAGCGCGCGCACCTGAGTCCGTTCCACTTCCAGCGGCGCTTCAAGGCGATCGTCGGCCTCAGTCCGCGCGAGTACGCCGAGGCCTGCCGGCTGCAGGCGCTGCGCCGCGAGCTGCGCGCGGCGCCGACCGTCAGCGACGCGATCTACGGCGCCGGCTACGGCTCCGGCAGCCGCGTCTACGAAAAGATCGACACGCGGCTCGGCATGACGCCGGCCGAATATCGCGCCGGCGGCCACGGCGTGGCGATCTCTTATGCCGGCGGCGACACGCCGCTCGGCCGGGTGCTGATCGGCGCCACCGACCGCGGCATCTGCTTCCTGCAGTTCGGTGACGACGATGCCGCGCTGCAGGCCGAACTCGCCGCCGAGTATCCGGCGGCGCGCCTGACGCCGATGGACGCCGCGCAGCAGGCGCTGTTCGACGACTGGATGCACGCGCTCGGCGAGCATCTGGCCGGCCGCCGGCCGCAGCTCGGACTGCCGGTGCACACGCGCGGCACCGCCTTCCAGCTCGAAGTCTGGAAGTACCTGCAGACGATCCCGTACGGCGAGCTGCGCTCGTACGCCGAGGTCGCGCAGGCGCTCGGCCGGCCGAACGCGGTGCGCGCCGTGGCGCGCGCCTGCGCGAGCAATGGCGTCGCCCTGCTGATTCCCTGCCATCGCGTGATCCGCGGCGACGGCCAGCTCGCCGGCTACCGCTGGGGCCTGCCGCGCAAGCGCGTGCTGATCGATCTGGAGCGCGCCCATCGTGAACGCGCCTGAGCCGACGCTGCACCTGGCGCTGCCGGTGCGCACGCCCTTCCCGTGGCCGGCGCTGCTCGGCTATTTCGCGACGCGCCTGATCGAAGGTGTCGAGGCGATCGCCGACGGCACCTACCGGCGCGTCGAGGCCGGCGCCGCGGTGTGTGTCGACTACGATGCGGCGCGCGCGCAGCTGATCGTCACCGGGCACGGCCTGGCCGCCGACGCGGCGCGGCGTCGCGTCGAGCGCCTGTTCGTGCCGCAGCACGACGGCGCCGCGATCGCCGCGGCGCTCGGCACCGATCCGCTGCTCGCGCCGCGGCTCGCGCGCTGTCCGGGCTTTCGCCCGCCCGGCTGCTGGTCGCCGTTCGAACTGGTCGTGCGCACGCTGCTCGGCCAGCAGGTCACGGTCGCGGCGGCGCGCACGCTGACGGCGCGTCTGGTCGCACGCTGCGGCGCGCTGACGCCGGCGGCGATCGTCAGCGCCGATCTCTCGGCGCTCGGCATGCCGGGCGCGCGCGTCGCCGCGATTCGCGCGTTCGCCGACGCGGTCGCGCGCGGCGATGTCGATCTCGACGCGCCGTGGCCGGCGCTCGACGCGCAGCTCGCCGGGCGGCGCGGCTTCGGGCCGTGGACGCGCGCCTATCTGGCGATCCGCCTCGGCCGCGATCCCGACGCCCTGCCGGACAGCGACATCGGCCTGCTGCGCGCCGCCGGCGTCGCCACGCCGCGCGCGCTGCGTGCGCGCGCCGAAGCCTGGCGACCGTATCGCGGCCATGCCGCGACGCTGCTGTGGGCGGTGGCGCCGTGAGCGCGGCCGGCCTGCCCGACGCGGGCGCGCTCGCCGCGCGGGTCGCGGCGCTCGACTGGCCGGCGCTGCAGGCCGCGCTCGACGCCGACGGCCATGCGCTGACGCCGCCGCTGCTCGACGCCGGTGAGCGCGCGGCGCTGGCGGCGCTGTACGACGAGCCGGCGCACTTTCGCTCGCGCATCGTCATGGCGCGTTACCGCTTCGGCCGCGGCGAATACCAGTACTTCGGCTATCCCTTGCCGCCGCCGGTGCAGGCGCTGCGCGCGGCGTTCTACGCCGGCCTGCAGCCGCTGGCCGAGACGTGGGCGCAGCGGCTCGGCGTCGCCGACCGCTATCCGCCGCGGCACGAAGATTTCATCGCCGCCTGCCATGCCGCCGGCCAGCGGCGGCCGACGCCGCTGCTGCTGCGCTACGGCGCCGGCGACTACAACTGCCTGCATCAGGATCTCTACGGTGCGCGCTGGTTCCCGCTGCAGGTGGTGATCCAGCTCAGCGATCCCGAGCGCGACTTCGCCGGCGGCGAGCTGCTGCTCGTCGAGCAACGCCCGCGGCAGCAGTCGCTCGGCCACGTGCTGCGCGTGCCGGCCGGCGCCGCGGCGATCCTCGCCGTGCACGAGCGCCCGCTCGCCGGCAGTCGCGGCTGGTATCGCGCCCGGCTGCGCCACGGCGTCAGCCGCGTGCACGCCGGGCAGCGCCACACGCTCGGCATCGTCCTGCACGACGCCGCCTGAGCGGCGAGCGCGCGTCCGCGGGCGCGCCGCCGCCCCGGCACGCCAGGACACGTTTCGCGTCCGCCGCTGCGTCGACCGGGCCTAATCGTCGGCGACGATCAGCACCACGGCGCCGCCGTCGGCCGACTGCTCGATCAGGCGATGGGCCGCGGCCGCTTCGTGCAGGCCATAGCGGTGGCGCACGGCGACGCGCAGGACGCCGGCGGCGTGCAGGTCGACCAGCTCGTCGAGCGCGGCGAGCGAGCGGCGCGGACGCAGATGGCGGACGCCGTGCGCCTGCGCCGCCTCGGCGTCGGCGAGCGTGCCGATGCGTCCGCTTTCGATGCCGTGCGCGAGCAGCGCGGCGAGGGCGTCGTCGCCCGCGGCTTCCGGGCGCGCGTCGAGCGCGGCGTCGAGCGGGACGGCGAGCGCGTGCAGCGCCGCCGCCAGACCGGCGCCGGCGTCGAGCGGCTGCGCGCCGAGGCGGCGCAGGCGGTCGTGCTGCGCGCGCGCCGCCGTGCCGATCACCGTCGCGCCGTGGCGGCGGGCCAGCTGCACGGCGGCGGCGCCGGTGTCGTTGGCGGCGTCGTGGATCAGCACGGTCTCGCCGCGGCCGACGTTCAGCGCGCGCAGCGCCGCCTGCGCGGCGAGCGGCGCGCCGGGCAGCACCGCGGCGACATCCCAGGGCATCGCCGGCGGCTTGCCGACGATCTGCGCCGGGCTGACGACGACGTATTCGGCATAGCAGCTGAGCAGCGCCCAGCCGAGCACGGCGTCGCCGACCTCGAATTCGTCGGCGCCGTCGCCGAGCGCGTCGACCGTGCCGGCGAAGGCGTTGCCGAGCTGCAGCGGCAGACGCAGCGGCAGCGGCGCGAGCCGGCCGGCGAGACGGCCGGCGCGCAGCTGCGCATCGACCGGCTGCACGGCGGCGGCGTGGACGCGCACGCGCAGCTGGCCGGCGCCGGGACGCGGCCGTTCGAGCGCGTCGACGGCGAGCACTTCGGGTTCGCCGTAGCGTGCCAGGCGCACCGCCTGCATGCGCCGGACCGCGAACGTGTCTTTGTTCAGTGCCGCCCCCATCGCGTCTCTCCTTCGCAGTGCCTTGACCGTCGATGACCGGGACGGCGAGCATAGGACCTCAACTAAAGTCGAGGTCAAGGATGAAGGCAATGACGTCCGCGGAATTGACGATCGGCCAGCTTTCCGAGCGCAGCGGCGTCGCCGTCTCGGCCTTGCACTTCTACGAAGCCAAGGGTTTGCTGTCGAGCCGCCGCACGGGCGGCAACCAGCGCCGCTACACGCGCGACAGCCTGCGTCGCGTCGCCTTCATTCGCGCTGCGCAGCGCGTCGGCATTCCGCTGGCGATGGTGGGCGAGGCGCTGGCGCGGCTGCCGGACGCGCGCACGCCGACGCGCGCCGACTGGGCACGGCTGTCGGCTGCCTGGCGCGGCGAGCTCGATGCTCGCATCCACCAGCTGACGACGCTGCGCGATGCGCTCAGCGACTGCATCGGCTGCGGCTGCCTGTCGATGCGGCGTTGCAGGCTCGCCAACCCCGGCGACATCGCGGCGACGATCGGGCCAGGGGCGCGGCGTTTCGACGAGCGCGGGGCGTGCCGGATGCGGCGCCCCTGAACGGAGGCACCGCCGTCGATGCCGCGGCCGTGACGGCGTGCGCGGCACGGTCCGGCGCGGACATCGGGATGCGAAGGCCGCGGCGCGGACGAGGCGCGGCGGCGCGGCAGGGCTCCGGCCTGGCCGCGCGGTGCCGCTCGGGGCTGCGCCACGGCTTGCGCGGGATCGCGCCGCACGATGCCGCCTCGGAGGCGGCGGCGCGCCGTGCTCAGCAGACGGCGGCGGCCTTCAGCGCGGCGTAGGCATTTTCATCGATGCCGAGCGCGGCGAGCAGCGCGCCCGTGTCGGCGCCGAGCGCCGGCGCCGGCGTGCTGGCGCTCGGCGCGGCGTCGACGAAGCGCAGCGGATGCGCGATCGCCGGCTTGCCGCCGCAGTCCTCGACGAGGCCGCGCGCCTGCACCTGTTCGTTGGCGAGCGCTTCTTCGAGCGTGTAGACGCCGCTGGCGCAGGCGTCGGCCGGCGCCAGCAGCGCTTCCCATGCGTCGCGCGTGCGCGTCCTGAACAGCGCCGCCGTCGCCGCGCGCGTCGTCTCGCCGGCCGCGCCCGGCGCCGGCACGCGGCGCCCGAGCTCGGGCTGGCCGGCGGCGGTGCAGAAGGCCTGCCAGAACTTCGGTTCGAGCGCGCCGAGCGCGAACCATTTGCCGTCGGCGCATTCGTAGAGGCTGTAATTCGGCAGCGCGCCGCTGAGCATGTCGGCGCCGCGCGGCTGC
Source organism: Solimonas variicoloris DSM 15731 (assembly GCF_000382285.1). Classification (GTDB taxonomy): domain Bacteria; phylum Pseudomonadota; class Gammaproteobacteria; order Nevskiales; family Nevskiaceae; genus Solimonas; species Solimonas variicoloris. Next base: position 23,737 of record NZ_KB907944.1, read on the forward strand.
GTGCGGCCGAGTGCGCGCAGCGTCGACAGCGCCGCGACCTGCAGCGCCAGCGTGCCGTCGAGCATCGCCGCGTCGACGTAGCAGCCGCGGCCCGACGCGCGCGCGCCGTGCACGGCGGCGAGGATGCCGAGCGCGCAGCTCAGCGCGCCGCCGGCGAGGTCGGCGATCTGCGTGTTGGCCAGCGCCGGACCGGCGGCGTTGCCGATCTGGTCGAGCGCGCCGGCGTAGGCGCAGTAGTTCATGTCGTGGCCGGCGCGATCGCGGTACGGACCGGTCTGGCCGTAGCCGGTCAGCGCCGCGTAGACGAGCTTCGGGTTGAGCGCCTTGAGCGCGTCATAGCCGCAGCCGAGGCGATCCATCACGCCGGGCCGGAACGATTCGATGACGACGTCGGCCTCGGCGGCGAGGCGGTGGAAGATTTCCACGCCCGGCGCCTGACGCAGGTCCAGCGTCAGCGAGCGCTTGTTGCGATTGACCAGCGCGAACAGCTCGGGCGACAGCGCGCGCGTGTAGTCGCCGCCGTTCGGTTCCTCGATCTTGACGACCTCGGCGCCGAGCTGGGCGAGGTAGAGCGTGCAGAACGGGCCCGGCAGCAGGCGCGAGACGTCGAGGACCTTGAGGCCGGCGAGCAGGGGATTGGTCATGGCGGCAGGATCAGGCGAGGAAGTCGAGGACCGCAGCGTTGAACGGACGTGGCGCGGCGAGGTTCATCGCGTGCGTGGCGCCGGCGATCGTCACGCGCCGCGCGCCGGCGATGTGGGTCTGCAGCAGGTCGAGCAGTTTCGGAAACGGCGGCGGCGTCAGCGCGCCGCCGATCAGCAGCGTCGGCTGCGTGATCGCTTCGAGCCCGGCGCGCGTCAGCTGCGGTCGTGCTTCGCGGACCTGGCCGAGCAGCGTGCGCGCGTTGTCGGTCGCCATGCGCCTGAAGCCGGACGCCATGCGTTCCCAGATCGGCGTGCCGCTGACGCCGTTGATGAACACGGCGAGGCCGCCGTCGACGTCGCCGGCGGCGATCAGCGCCGCCGCCGCCTGCGTGCGCGCCTCGGTGTGGGCGCGGATCGCGTCGGGCGCCGCGACCAGCGAGGCGTCGGGCAGGCCGCCCGGCTCGGCGAGGATCAGCCGGCCGACGCGCTGCGGCGCACGCTGCGCGACGCGCAGCGCGACATAGCCGCCGCGCGAATGGCCGAGCAGATCGACCGGGCCGGCATCGAGCGCGTCGATGAAGGCGATCAGATCGTCGACGTGCTGCTCGGCGCTGTAGCCGTCGCCGCTGCCGTCCCAGGCTTCCGGCCAGCAGTGGCGCAGGCTCACGGCGATCGCGCGTCGCTGCGTGCCGAAGGCCTGCATCTGCGGCGACCAGTAGCGGTAGTCGCACAGCGAGCCATGGATCATCACCAGCGGCGTGCCGCTGCCGGTCTCGACGTAGGCGAGGTCGTAGTCGTTGAGGCGCAGGGTGGGCATCGCGCTATTGTGCCTGCGCCGTTCGCGGCGCGGCACGACGGGCGCGCCGCGTGGCCGCGCCCGTCGTGCGGACTGCGCCCTCAGCCGTTGGCGACGGCGCGGTACTCGGCGGCACTGTCGCGCTTGAAGGTGCCGTAGTACTCGGCCGGCGCGAAGCTGTCGACTTCGATCGCCGCCAGGCGCGCGGCATGGGCGTCCTTGAGCTGTTGCGCCTCGGCGGCGCCGAGCAGGCCGGCGCGCACGGCTTCGTCGGCGAGCTCGGCCGGCGCGCGGCCGCGCGGCAGCTGCCTGGCGCGCTGCGCCTGGACGATGCGATCGTGCGCGCCCTGCGCGGCGCCGAGCAGGCGGAAGGCTTTCAGCAGCCGGCCGATGCCGACGCGGTCGTCGGTCGGCAGGAAGACGTTGGCGGCCAGACGCTCGTACTGCGGGCCGTAGTGCTGGACGGTGCGCGCGGCGCGCGCCGACAGCGCGTCGCCCGGCATCGCGCCGACCGGGTTGGCGCGCGCCTCGAACACGCCGATCGTCTTCATCCACGCGCCGAGCGGACCGTCGAAGTTCTGGTAGATGCCGACAAAGGCGTCCTGCACCTGCGCCAGCGCGTATTCGCAGGCGTACTGCACCAGCGGCAGGTCCTCGGGCTTGCGGCCTTCGGCCTCGTAGCGGCGCAGCGCGCCGATCGCGAGGATCTGCCAGGCCAGCGCGTCGGCGTAGCGGCCGGTCAGCTTGCCGCGCGCCTTGAGCTTGCCGCCGATCGCGAACATCGCCAGATCGGTGAGCACGCCGAAGCGCGCCGCCGTCCAGCCGAGGCGCTGGTAGTAGCGGCGCGTCGGCGGCGCGACGTCCGGCACGCTGACGAAGGCGCCGCGCGTCAGGAAGTGCCACTCGGCGCGCAGCAGGCCCTTGGCGAAGTGGCCGATCCAGCCGAGCAGGTTCTTGCGGAACGCCGGCACGTCGCTGTTCTCGACCGCGTGCACGACGTTGAGCGCGTACGGATGGCAGCGCGTGGCACCCTGGCCGAAGATCATCAGCGTGCGCGTCATGATGTTGGCGCCTTCGACGGTGATCGACACCGGCGCCGACTTGTACATCATGCCGAGGATGTTGTTCGGGCCCTGCATGACGCCGGCGCCGGAGAACACGTCCATGCCGTCGATGACGAGCTGGCGGCCGAGCTCGGTGGTGTAGGCCTTCATCACCGAGGACACGACCGGCGGCTGGATGCCCTGGTCGACCGCGGTGCAGCCGAACACGCGCGCGCCTTCCATCATGTACGACAGCGCGGCGATGCGGCCGACCTTCTCTTCGACGCCTTCCATGTGGCCGATCGGAATGCCGAACTGCTGGCGGACGATCGAATAGGCGCCGGTGACGGCGGCGGTCAGGCGCGCGCCGCCGACCGCGCCGGCCGGCAGCGAGACCATGCGACCGCCGGCGAGCTGTTCCATCAGCATGCGCCAGCCCTGGCCGGCGTAGGCGACGCCGCCGATGATGTTGTCGACCGGCACGACCACGTCCTTGCCGATCAGCGGGCCGTTGTAGAACGGATCGCCGATCGGTTCGTGATGGTCGCCGTTGCTGAAGCCCGGCGTGCCCTGGTGCAGCAGCACGCAGGTGATGCCGACGTCCTCGCCCTTGCCGAGCAGCTGCTCCGGATCGTGCAGGCGGCAGGCGATGGTCGCGAGATTGGCGATCGGCGCCAGCGTGATGTAGCGCTTGCGGAAGTTCAGGCGGATCTTGGTCGCGCCGTCGGCGTCGCGGAAGACCCGGCCTTCGGCCTTGATGCTGGCCGCGTCCGAGCCGGCGGTCGGCTCGGTCAGACCGAAGCAGGGCACGTACTCGCCGCGCGCCAGCTTCGGCAGGTAGTGATCCTTCTGCGCCTGCGTGCCGTAGTGCTTGATCAGCTCGGCGGCGCCGAGCGAATTCGGGATCACCACGAAGGTGCCGACCGCGCCGTTGTACGCCGACAGCTTGGCCATGATCGTCGAGATCGCCAGCGTCGAGAACTCCAGGCCGCCGTACTGCTTCGGAATCAGGAAGGACATGAAGCCCTTCTGCTTGATGAACGCGAAGACCTCGTCGGGAATGCGGCGCGTGCGCTGGATCTGGTAGCGGTCGAACATCGCCAGCAGCTCGTTGCACGGCCCGTCGAGGAAGGCCTGCTCCTCTGCCGTCAGCTGGCCGTAGGGCTGCGCCAGGATCTTGGCGAAATCGGCGCGGCCGGCGAAGAACTGGCCGTCGATCCAGACCGAGCCGGCTTCGAGCGCCTGGCGCTCGGTGTCGGAAATCTGCGGCAGGATCCGCTTGGCCTGCATCCATTTCATCACTGTGCCGAACATCGCGCGTCTCCTGCTTCGAATCGAAAACTGCCGACGGTCCTCAAGGGACCCTCTCGAAAAAGTGCATCCATCGTCATCGCGCGGCGCCGCGGCCGCGGCGATCCGGAGGCATTGCCGGTGGCATGCGCCGCCGGATCGCTGTGTCGCCTGCGGTGCCGCGCGATGACGGAGTGATTTCGGCCCTTCCTCAGAGGAAGCGGCCGATCAGCTCCTTCATGATCTCGTTGGTGCCGCCGTAGATGCGCTGCACGCGCGAGTCGCGCCACAGCCGCGAGATCGGGTACTCATCCATGTAACCATAGCCGCCGTGCAGCTGCAGGCACAGGTCGGCGATCTCGAACTGCTTGTCGGTGGTCCAGTACTTGGCCATCGCCGCGGTCACCGCGTCGAGCTTCTTCTCCAGCAGCAGCTCGGTGCAGCGCTCGACCAGCACGCGGCCGAGCATCGCCTCGGTGCGCGCTTCGGCGAGCTTGAAGCGCGTGTTCTGGAAGTCGATGACGCGCTTGCCGAAGGCCTTGCGCTCCTTGACGTAGGCGGTCGTCAGGTCGAGCGCCAGTTCGATCGCGCCGACCGCGCCGAGCGCCACGATCAGGCGCTCCTGCGGCAGCTGCTCCATCAGCTGCGCGAAACCAAGGCCCTCGGAACGGCCGAGCAGATTCGCCTTCGGCACCCGCACGTTCTCGAAGAACAGTTCCGAGGTGTCCTGGCCGTGCATGCCGACCTTTTCCAGGTTGCGGCCGCGGCGGAAGCCCTCGGCGCGGTCGGTCTCGACCACCAGCAGCGATACGCCCTTGGCCTTCTCGTTCGGATCGGTCTTGGCGACCACGACGATCAGGCCGGCCTGCTGGCCGTTGGTGATGAAGACCTTCTGGCCGTTGATGACGTAGTCGTCGCCGTCGGCGATCGCCGTCGTGCGCACGCTCTGCAGATCCGAGCCGGTGCCGGGTTCGGTCATCGCGATCGCGCCGACCAGTTCGCCGCTCGCCAGCTTCGGCAGCCACTCCAGCTTCTGCGCCTCGCTGCCGTAGGCGAGCAGGTAATGCGCGACGATGCCGTTGTGCAGCGAAAGGCCCCAGGCGCTGCAGCCGACGCGGGCCTGCTCCTCGATCAGGATCTTCTCGAACGCGAAGTTGCCGTCGCCGCCGCCGTACGCGGCCGGCACGCTCGGGCACAGCAGGCCGAGCGCGCCGGCCTTGTGCCACAGCTCGCGGTCGACATGGCCCTGCGCGTCCCAGCGCGCGATGTGCGGCGCGACCTCGGTCTGCATGAAGCGCCGCGCCGTGTCCTGGAACATGCGCAGCTCGTCGCTCATGTAGCGGCCCTGCGCGAGTGCGGCGTTAAGCATCGAAGCGGCTCCCGTCCTTGGCCATCTTCACCAGCAGCCGCGCCGGCTTGAAGCGGGCGCCGTAGCGCTTCTCCAGTTCGCGGCTACGCTTGACGAAGCGCGCGACGCCATAGGCATTGATGAACTGCAGTGCACCGCCCTGCTGCGGCGCGAAGCCCCAGCCGAAGATCGAGCCGATATTGGCGTCGGCGACGCTCTCGACGACGCCTTCCTCGTAGCACTTCGCCGCCTCGTTGGCCTGCGCGAACATCAGGCGGTCGATCATCTCTGCCTGTGCCGGCTGCGCGGCGGCGAGCGGGAACTGCGCCGCCAGGCCGGGCCACAGCTGCTTCTGGCCGCCGGCGGCGGACGGGTAGTCGTAAAAGCCGCGGCCGGCTTTCTTGCCCGGACGGTCGAGCGTGCGCACCATTTTCTCGATGACGGCGTTCGCCGGATGGCCGGCGTAAGCCTTGCCCTCGGCTTCGAAGTCCTTGTGCGTCTGCTCGAGGATGTGCAGCGACAGCGACAGCGAAACTTCGTCCTGCAGCGCCAGCGGGCCGACCGGCATGCCGGCCTGCAGGCCGGCGACCTCGATCGAGCGCGGGTGCGCGCCTTCCTGCAGCAGCGCCAGGCCTTCCATCACGTAGGTCGCGAACACGCGCGAGGTGTAGAAGCCGCGCGCATCGTTGACGACGATCGGCGTCTTGCCGATCTGCTGCACGTAGTCGAAGGCGCGCGCCAGCGTTTCCGGCGAGGTCTTCTTGCCCTTGATGATCTCGACCAGCGGCATCCTGTCGACCGGCGAGAAGAAGTGCAGGCCGATGAAGTGCTGCGGCCGCGCGCTGGCCTGCGCCAGGCCGGTGATCGGCAGGGTCGAGGTGTTCGACGCGACGATGGCCTTCCTGGCCAGCTGCGCCTCGGCCTGGCGGGTGACGTCGGCCTTGATCGCGCGGTCCTCGAACACGGCTTCGATCACCAGATCGCAGCCCTGCAGATCCTCGTACGCGGCCGTCGGCTTGATGCGGGCGAGCCGCTCGTCCTTGCCCTGCGCCGTCAGGCGGCCTTTCTTGATCGCCTGGTCGAGCAGCCCGGCCGAATAGGCCTTGCCGCGCTCGGCGTTGTCCAGCGTGGTGTCGAGCAGCACGACCTCGATGCCGGCCTGCGCCGACACGTGGGCGATGCCGGCGCCCATCATGCCGGCGCCGAGCACGCCGAGCTTGTGCACCTTGCCGCGCTCGATGCCGTCCGGACGCGAGCGGCCCTTGTTGATGCTGCCGAGCTGGAACCACAGCGCGCCGATCATGTTCTTCGACACCGGCGACACCACGCAGTTGGCGAAGTAGCGCGATTCGATGCGGCAGCCGGTGTCGAAGTCGACGATGCCGCCTTCGAACACGCAGGACAGGATGTTGGCGACGGCGGGGTAGTTGCCCCAGGACTTGGCGTTGGCGAGCGACGGCGCGATCGCCCACATCTGGGCGTTCGCCGGGCTCTTCGAGTCGCCGCCCGGCCACTTGAACTTCTTGTCGTCCCAGGGCTGCACCGGCTTCGGGTTGGCGGCGATCCAGGCGCGCGCCTTGGCCATCATGTCGTCGTGATCGCTGGCCAGCTCGTTGACGATGCCCTGCTGGCGCGCCTGCGCGGCTTTCAGTTCCTTGCCTTCGAGCATCAGCGGCAGCGCCGCCTGGATGCCGATCAGGCGCGGCAGGCGCTGCGTGCCGCCGCCGCCGGGCAGCAGGCCGAGCTTGACCTCGGGCAGGCCGAACTTGGCTTTCGGATCGTCGATGGCGATGCGCCAGTGGCAGCCGAGCGCGAGTTCGAGGCCGCCGCCGAGCGCGGTGCCGTTGAGCGCCGCGACCACCGGCCGGCCGCAGGTTTCGAGGCGGCGCAGCAGCGCCTTGAAGGTCTCGGCGAGCGCGTAGGCCTCCTCGGCCTGCGTCATCGCGTAGACCTTGTCGATGTCGGCGCCGGCGAGGAATTCCTTCTTGCCGGAGCTGACGATCACGCCCTTGACCGTGGCGTCCTGCTCGATGCGGGCGATGGCGTCGCCGAGCGGCGCGCTCAAGGCTTCGTTGAGCACGTTCATCGAGCGGCCCGGCATGTCGAGCGTCAGCGTGACGATGCCGTCGGCGTCCTTGTCGAAACGCACGGCGCTGGGATTCGTTGCTTCCATGTCGGTGCTCCTCAAACCCGCTCGATGATCGTGGCGATGCCCATGCCGGCGCCGACGCAGAGCGACACCAGGCCGGTCTGCTTGTCCTGGCGTTCCAGCTCGTCGAGCACGGTGCCGAGGATCATCGCGCCGGTCGCGCCGAGCGGATGGCCGAGCGCGATCGCGCCGCCGTTGACGTTGACGCGTTCGGCGTCGATGTCGAGATCGCGGATCGCGCGCATCACGACCGCGGCGAAGGCTTCGTTGATCTCGAACAGGTCGATGTCGGCGGCCTTCATGCCGGCCTTGGCGAGTGCCTTCTGCGCCGCCGGGCCGATGCCGGTCAGCATGATGGTCGGCTCCGAGCCGATGACGGCCGCGGCGCGGATGCGTGCGCGCGGCTTCAGGCCGAGCTGGCGGCCGATCTTCTTGTTGCCGACCAGCACCGCGGCGGCACCGTCGACGATGCCCGAGGAGTTGCCGGCGTGATGCACGTGGTCGATGCGCTCGACCGTCGTGTACTTGCGCAGCGCGGTGGCGTCGAAGCCCATCTGGCCGATCTGCGCGAACGAGGGCTTGAGCTGCGCCAGGCCTTCGAGCGTGGTCTCCGGGCGGATGAATTCGTCGTGGTCGAGCACGGTCATGCCGTTGAGATCGACGACCGGCACCAGCGATTTCGCGTAGCGGCCGGCAGCGCGCGCCTGCGTCGCGCGCTGCTGCGAGCGCAGCGCGAAGCGGTCGACGTCCTCGCGGCTGAAGCCTTCGAGCGTGGCGATCAGGTCGGCGCCGATGCCCTGCGGCGCGAAGCCGGTGGCGTTGTTGACGCGCGGATCCATCGCCCAGGCGCCGCCGTCCGAGCCCATGGTCCAGCGCGACATGCTCTCGACGCCGCCGCCGACGACCAGATCCTCGAAGCCGGACATGACCTTCATCGCCGCCAGGTTCACCGCTTCCAGGCCGGAGGCGCAGAAGCGCGACTGGGTGACGCCGGCGACCGTCTCGGCCCAGCCGGCGTAGAGCGCGGCGACGCGGGCGATATCGGCGCCCTGTTCGCCGACCGGCGTGACGCAGCCGAGCACGACGTCGTCGACGCGCGAGGTGTCGAGGCCGTTGCGCGCTTCGAGCGCGCGCAGGCAGGTGGCGGCGAGTTCGATCGGCGTGACCTGATGCAGGCTGCCGTCTTTCTTGCCCTTGCCGCGCGGCGTGCGCACGGCGTCGTAGATGAATGCCTCGGTCATGGAATCCTCGGGCTTGCGCGAATAGGTAACTGAAATTACCATTTGGCCGTTTCCGATAACGGAAGAACGGCGAAGCGAGTGCTGTCGCATCGGGGTGCGCGCGACCGTGAGAATGTAATCACGAGCGCGGACGCGGTCAATACGATGCCGTATGGCACGACTTTCGCGGGTGTAATTTCAATTACTTTGGAGGCAGTGAATGCGCCGTAGTGACGCAGTGCTGGCGGACCGCTCGCAGCTCGATGCGGCGACCCGGGTGCGCATCGAGCAGGCCGTGCTCGACATCTTCTCGGAGCGCGAATTCCATCGCGTCGGCCTGATCGAGATCGCGCGCGCCGCCAACGTTTCGCTGCAGACCATTTACAAGTACTACGGCAGCAAGGAAGCGCTGCTGTTCTCCAGCCTCGACATCTGGCTCGGCAAGCTCGCCGCGCGCATGATCGATCACCTGCAGGGCATCGAGGACTACAAGGAGCGCCTGCGCAAGGTGTTCTGGGTCAGCCTCGATTTCTACGAGAAGAACCCGAAGCTGATGCAGCTGCAGATGAGCTCGGTCTACGTCAACACCTGGCGCAAGCACGAGCAGTTCGACAACCCGCAGCTGTTCGGCACCTTCCTCAAGGTGCTGCACGAAGGCCGCGAGAAAGGCGTCATCACCGACGAGGTCGACGAGAAGTACGTGCTCGACGTCATCATGGGCACGCTGGCGCGCCTCGTGCAGATGTACGTGCATCGCGGCATGAAGGAATCGCTGACGGCGCAGGCCAATCCGATCTTCGAGATGCTCTGGCGCGCCATCGCCAAGCCGAAAGCCTGAGCGGCATCGCGCCTTTACGCGGCACAGCCTGCGGCGGAGAATCCGCCGCCATGAAAGCGATCGTCGCTGCGATCTACGCCGGCGCGGTGCGGCCGATGCCGGACGACGGGCGGCCGACCGGCATCTTCAAGACTCCGCTGGCCGGCGAGGCCGAGATCGGACGCGAAGGCATCGTCGGCGATGCGCAGGCCGACCGCCGCGTGCACGGCGGGCCGGAAAAGGCGCTGCATCATTTCCCGGCCGAGCATTACGCGCGCTTCGCCGCGGCGTTCACGGAGCAGGCCGCCGCATTCGTGCCGGGCGCGATCGGCGAGAACCTGACGACGCGCGGCTGGACCGAGGCCGAGGTCTGCATCGGCGACGTCTACACCTTCGGCAGCGCGCGTCTGCAGCTCAGTCAGCCGCGTTCGCCGTGCTGGAAGATCGATGCGCGCTTCGGCGTCGACGGCCTGACGCGCTACGTTGCCGAGCACGGCATCGCCGGCTGGTACTACCGCGTGCTCGCGCCCGGCCGCTGCCGCGCCGGCGACGCGCTCGAACTGATCGAGCGCGAGGCCGATCCGGTCACGCTCGCCGAATACTGGCGCCTGCGCGTGTCGCCGGGCGCCGATCGCGCGCGCCTGCAGCGCGTCGCCGACTCGCCGGGGCTGGCGCCCGAGCAGCGCGCCCGCTGGCAGCAGCGCCTCGACTGGCTGCGCGCGCAGCGCTGAGCGGCGCCGCGATGTGCGGCGGCCGGTGCTGGCGAAGGGTTTGCATCAGGCCGTCATCACCTGGCCGCGCCGTGGCCGTGGTGATCCGAAAACGTCGTCCTGCGTCGTGCGCCGCCGGCTGGTTTCGTCGCCGGCGGCGACTGGCGACGACGGCGCGCCTTTCGGAGCTTTCCTAGCGATACAGCCATGCGCCGGCGCTGCGCAGCAGCACCAGCAGACCGAGCGCGATCAGCACCACGCCCATCGCATGATCGATGCGGTGCGCATGGCGGCGCAGCGCGCGACGCAGGCCGGCGTGCGAGAGCAGCAGCGCCAGCGTCGCGAACCAGCCGAACGTCGCCAGCGGCAGCCACAGCGCCAGCGCCAGTGTCAGCGGCATCGACATCGGTCCGCTGACGACGGCGCTGAACAGCGCGACGAAGAACAGCGTCGCCTTCGGGTTCAGCACATTGGTAGCCAGGCCGGTACCGAAGTTGTGGCGCCAGTCGCCGGGCGCCGCCGCGCGCGGATCGTCGCCGGTGTCCGGTAGCGGCTGTGCGCGCATGGCGCGGCTGCCGATCCAGATCAGAAAGCCGGACCCGGCCAGCGCGATCAGCGTCAGCGCCCACGGCGCGTGCGCGATCAGCCAGCGCAGGCCGAACAGGCCGTAGGCGACGTGAAAGAGAATGCCGGTGCCGATGCCGGCCGCGGTCCACACGCCGGCGGCGCGGCCGTAGGCCAGCGACTGGCGCGTGACGATCGCGAAGTCCGGGCCTGGGCTGACCACGCCGAGCGCATGCGCCGCGGCGACGGTGCCGAACACGGCGAGGCCGCTAGCGAGCATCGGTGCCGCTCTCGCGATCCCAGCCGGGCCAGGGGCCGTCGGCGGCGGCCGGCCGCTCGACGGCGTGGCGTTCTTCGGCGTAGCGCGTCATGCCGCGCGCCTCGTAGTTGGCGAGCGCGTGCGGGCCGTCGAGCGAACAGGTATGGACCCAGACGCGGCGCGCGCCCATCGCCCAGGCGCGCTCGATACCGACGCTCAGCAGATGGCCGCCGAGACCGGCGCCGGTGAACTCGCGCATCAGTCCGAAGTAGGCGATCTCGACGTCGTCGCCGGCCTGCTTCTCGAGCTCGATGTAGCCGGCCGGCGTGCCGCGCACGTACAGCACCCAGGTTTGCACTTCGGGGCGGTCGAGCCAGCGCAGCCACTGCGCGTACGACCAGCCGAGGCGGTCGCGCCAGTGCCAGTGGCCGCCGACCGCGGTGTAGAGGAAGCGGTTCAGCATCGGCAGCGGCTGCTCGGCGCGCAGGATCAGCGGTTCCGGCTGCGGCCGCGCGGCGCGGCGCAAGGCCGCCGGCGAGCGCATTTCCAGATACCAGGTGGTGACAAGTTCCTGCATGGCGGCGGGCGACGGGGCGAAGCCGCGCATGATACGGCGCCGCCGACGCGGCGGCAGCGAACGGCGCGGCTTCAGGCGAACAGTGTCGCGCCGCGCCGCAGCGCCAGCGCCGCGAGCCGGTCGAGCCGCTGGGCGGCGAGCGTGAGCAGCCGCCGCTTCAGGCGCGGCGGCAGCGCGGTCGTTTCGGCCCAGCGCTGCAGCAGCCACCAGTCGTGATGCAGGCCCAGCGTCGCTTCGAGCGCGGCCAGCGGCGCGGCTTCGGCGGACGCCTGAGGCAGCAGCGCGCCGAGCAGTTCGTACTGGTAGCCGAGACGCTTGAGATGGCGCCGCCAGCGGTGCAGGACCGCGGCGCGCGGCGTGGCGGCGGCGGCCGCGAAATCGCGCCGGCAGGTGCTGCGACAGGCGACGATGCGCCGGCGCAGCGTCGTCGCCTGCCGCGGCCAGTGGACATTGGCGAGCGCGGCGCGACCGCGCTTCAGCGCGCGCCGGGCTTCGGCCTGCGCTCCGGCGGCGTCGTCGATCGCCGGCAGCGCGGCGAGCAGCCGGGCGTGCTCGGCGGCGTTCAGATGCCGGCCGCGGCGCAGGCGCTGCAGCATCGCGGCCAGCACCGTGCGGTCGCGCTGTGCGGCGAGGCGATGCGCGGCGCGGCGCAGCCGGCGTTCGAGACGGCGCGCCGCCGCGTCGTCGGCGGCCGCGAGCCGGCGCCAGGCGCGCAGGCGCTTGATGTGTTTGCGCACCGTGTGCACGTTGCGCTGCCCGCCGCGCCGCAGGGGCTGGCGCGCGCGCTCGAGTTCCGCGGCGGCGGCGGCGCGCAGCTGGCGGCGGAGCGGACGATCGACGACATCGATGGCGCGCATGAGCCCGGCCCTCTTCACGGCAAGGGCGCCCAGCTTAGGAAGGGTCGTCGCGGACCGGCATTGATCTGCGTCGGTCCGCCATTCGCGCCCCGAAGCGGCCGACGCGAGCGTCCGCACGCGCTGCCGGCCGGGCCCGGGGCAGGGGGGCGACGCCGACCGCTGCCGGCGCTTCAAACGTTTTCGGCCGCTGCCGCGTCTATCAGGCGGACAAGGAACATGACGATGACGGCAAACCTCAGCACTCTGGCGGCAGGTCCGGCGGCACTCTGGCAACTCGGCGGCGACGGCGCCGGCAATGCTAGGCTGCCGCGCCACGGCGGGGCGGGCGTGGCCGGGGGATGGAACGTGCAGGTCGCGCAACAAGCGGAGGGGGATTACGACGATGCCGAGGCGGTGCGCCGTGCCGTCCGCGGTGACGCGCGCGCCTTCGAGCGCCTCTACCGGCGCCACGTCGCCCGCATCCACGGCCTGTGCCTGCGTCTCGTCGACGGCGACCGCGCCAAGGCCGAGCAGTACACGCAGGACGCCTTCGTGCGCGCCTGGGAGAAGCTCGCCAGCTTCCGCGGCGACGCACAGTTCTCGACCTGGATGCATCGCCTGACCGTCAATCTCGTGCTCGGCGAGCATCGCCTGCTGAAGCGCTGGGTGACGTTCGACGAGGCCACGGCCGATGCCGACGGCGGCAGCGATGCCGGCGAGGCGATGCTCGGCGAGCATCCGCAGCAGCGGGTCGGCGAGCGCCTCGATCTGGAGCGCGCGCTCGCCCGTCTGCCCAAGGGTGCGCGAGCCGTGCTGATGCTGTATGACGTCGAGGGGTACTCGCACGAGGAGATCGCCGAGCTGAGCGGCATCGCCGTCGGCACCTCGAAGGCGCAGCTGCACCGCGCCCGCAAGCTGATGAAGGAATGGCTGTCATGAATTACCGTCGTGACGACGAGATCCCGGAAGAGGCCGACGACGCCCTGCGCGCGGCGCTGCGCGGCCTCGATTTCAGCGAGGCGCCGCAGCGCGAGCTGTGGCCCGGCATCGAAGCGCGCATCGCGCCGCGCCGCCGGCTGTCGGCGAACGGCTGGATGGGCCTCGCCGCCGCCGCCTGCGTCACCGCCGTCATCGGCCTGACGCTGCTGCCGCCGCCGGCGCCACCCGATGCCGCATCGGCGACGCGGGTCGCCGGGCCGGCCACCGCGGCCGACCTGCGGGCCGTGCCGGGCAGCCGCGCGCTGGTCAAGGCCAACCTGCAGCTGTCGCGCAGTTCCGAGCAGCAGATCCGCAAGGCCCTGCAGCAGGACCCCGATTCCGAGTCGCTGCGCCGTCTGCTGACGACGACGCAGAGCCGCAGCGACGAATTGCGCCGCATGCTCGCGGCGCAATCGACCTGATCGCACTGGAGTAGACGATGAAGATGCACCTTCCGATGACGCTCGCCGCCGGTCTGCTGCTGGCCGCCGGCCCGGCCCTGGCCCGCGACGGCAGCCCGATCAACGAGACGCGGGCGCTGGCCGCCGACGGCCAGATCAGCGTCAACAACATGGCCGGCACGATCACGGTGCGCGGCTGGGACCGCAACGAAGTCGCGATCAGCGGCACGCTCGGCGAGGACGCCGAGAAGCTGGAGATCGGCGGCGATGCGAAGAACCTCAGCATCAACGTGCGCTATCCGGGCGGCACGCGCGGTCACGTCGACCAGACCTACCTCGAACTGCGCGTGCCGGCGCGCGCCGGCCTGCGCCTCGACGCGGTCAGCGCCGACATTTCGGTCGGCAGCACCAGCGGACCGATCGCGGCGCGCAGCGTCAGCGGCGACGTGCAGCTGAACGTCGGCAGCGGCGAGGTCAACGCCAGCACCGTCAGCGGCGACCTCACCGTCAAGGCGCCGTCGTTCAAGACCACGCTGAACTCGGTCAGCGGCGATCTGACGGCCAGCGGCGTGCGCGGCACGCTGAAGGCGGAGACGGTGTCCGGACAGCTGTCGATCGAGGGCGGGGCGTTCCGCGACGTGTCGCTGCAGAGCGTGTCCGGCGACATGAGCCTGGACCTCTCGCTGGAGGACGCCGCCAAGCTCAGCGCCGAGACGCTGTCCGGCGACATCGACTTGCGCCTGCCGAAGACGCCGAGCGCGCAGCTGACGATGAAGACCTTCAGCGGCGATCTGCACAACGCGTTCACCGGCGGCGACGCCGGCAGCGACGTGCGCAAGGTGTCGACCACGCTCGGCGGTGGTCGCGGCAGCATCGACCTGCACACGTTCAGCGGCGACATTCGCATCGAGCCGCGCTGAAGCGCCGGCCCGCTGCGGATCGGCCAAAAGAAAAGGGGCGCGGCCTTGCGGCCGCGCCCCTTCTTTTCGTGCTGCCCGGGTGGCTCAGTAGCCGGCCTCGTTCGGGTCGATCTGCACCTCGAGCACACGCTGGCCGGTGCTGTAGGCGCTGGTGTTCGAGAAGATGATGCGGCCCTGGCCCTTGTAGTGGGCGATCGTGCGATAGGAATCGCCGCCCTTGAAGTTGAACGGGATCCAGGCCTTGCCGGTGACGTGCGCGTTGGTCGAAGTCGGCGGACCGGCGATCGCGAACGCCTGCTGCTGCGACATCTCCGGCTTGACCTCGGTGATCGGCTTGTAGGCGCCGTCGGCCGCGGCCGCAGCGGCCGGCGCGGCGGCCGCCGCCGTGCTCTTGGCGGCCGCAGCCGGAGCCGCAGCCGGGACCACAGCCGCAGTCGCGGCCGATGCCGCCATGCCGAGCGCGTACTGCTCGCCATCGGCGCCGCCGAGGCCGGCGGCGGCATTGTTGCAGTACTTGCGCGTCTTCTTGTGCGTCTGCGGGTTGTCGCTGACCTGCTTGAGCGCCGAGTAGTAGCGCTTGTTGCCGGTCGCGGCGAGCGCCTTGCAGCTCCACGACAGCGCGTCGACATAAGCGTTGCCGGACTGCGACTGATTCTTCAGCAGCACCTCGGCGAGGGCGTCGGTCACGACCGGCGAGGACGCGCCGGAGGCTTCGATGTTCTGCGCGGCGGCGCGGATCGCGGCCGGCGCGCCGGAGCGGATCTGGTCGAGGTTGTACTGGTCGCCGGCGCTGAGCTCGGCGTGTGCGGCGCCGGCGGCCAGCAGGCCGGCGGCAAGCGTGATGCGAAGGTGTTTCATCGGATTCCCCTGGTTCTGGTGGATCGGGAGTCCCGGAGCAGACCTGCCCCCTCCCGGCGGAACGCGCAGTGTAAGGATAGCCCGAGCCGCGCTTGTGACATTTGCCTCACCGCGGCCGCGCACAGCGCGCGCCGCTGTGCGCTGGTTCGCGCTCGCCCCGGTCGCGCGCGATCAGTGCCGGAAGTGGCGGATGCCGGTGAAGACCATCGCCATGCCGGCCTCGTCGGCGGCGGCGATCACTTCGGCGTCGCGCATCGAGCCGCCCGGCTGGATCACGGCGGTGATGCCGGCGCGCGCGGCGGCGTCGATGCCGTCACGGAACGGGAAGAACGCGTCGGACGCCATCACCGAGCCCGGCACTTCGAGCTTCTCGTCGGCGGCCTTGATGCCGGCGATCTTGGCCGAGTAGACGCGGCTCATCTGGCCGGCGCCGACGCCGATCGTCATGCGCTCGCGGGCGTAGACGATGGCGTTCGACTTCACGAACTTGGCGACCTTGTAGGCGAAGATCAGATCGTGCAGCTCGGCCTCGGTCGGCTCGCGCTTGCTCACGACCTTGAGCTGGCCGAGCGTGACGATCAGATCGTCGCGATCCTGCACCAGCAGGCCGCCGGACACGCGCTTGTAGTCGAGCGCCGGCGCGCGCTGCGCCGGGAACTCGCCGCATTCGAGCAGGCGCACGTTCTGTTTGGCGGCGACCGCCTGCCTGGCGGCCTCGCTGACGCGCGGCGCGACGATGACCTCGACGAACTGGCGTTCGACGATCAGCTTCGCGGTCTCGCCGTCGAGCTCGCGGTTGAAGGCGATGATGCCGCCGAAGGCCGAGGTCGGATCGGTACGGAAGGCGCGCTCGTAGGCCTCGCGGATGCCGGACTCGTTGACGGCGACGCCGCAGGGATTGGCGTGCTTGACGATCACGCAGGCCGGCTTGGTGAAGCTCTTCACGCATTCGAGCGCGGCGTCGGCGTCGGCGATGTTGTTGTAGCTGAGCTCCTTGCCCTGCAGCTGACGCGCGGCGCTGATCGTGCCGGACTCGGCGTTGCGCTCGCGGTAGAACGCCGCGCGCTGGTGCGGGTTCTCGCCATAGCGCATGTCCTGCAGCTTGTCGAACTGCAGGCCGAACACCGGCGGGAACGCATCGCGCGCGCCGTCGTCGTGCAGGCTCGACAGATAAGCCGATACCGCGCCGTCGTAGCGCGCGGTCAGCGCGTAGGTCTTGACCGCGAGGCGGTAGCGCGTCGCCAGCGTGGTGCCGCCGGCGTCGATTTCGGCGAGCACCGCGGCATAGTCGGCCGGATCGGTCAGCACCGCGACCCAGGCGTGGTTCTTCGCCGCCGCACGCAGCATCGCCGGGCCGCCGATGTCGATGTTCTCGATGGCGTCCTCGCGCGTGCAGTCGGGCTTGGCGACCGTCGCCTCGAACGGATAGAGGTTGACGACCAGCAGGTCGATCGGCGCGATGCCGTGCTGCGCCATCACCTCGGCGTCGACGTCGCGGCGGCCGAGCAGGCCGCCGTGGATCTTCGGATGCAGGGTCTTGACGCGGCCGTCCATGATTTCCGGAAAGCCGGTGTGCGCCGACACTTCGACGGCGTCGAGGCCGGCCTCGCGCAGCAGCTTGTAGGTGCCGCCGGTCGACAGCAGCTCGACGCCGCGCTGTGCGAGTTCGCGCGCGAACTCGACGATGCCGGCCTTGTCGGAAACGGAAAGCAGGGCGCGGCGCACCGGCGCGCGGGAAGTGGTAGTCATCGGGCGGCTCGTCGGAAGCGGGGAGTCGGAGTGATCGCGGCGGCTGATCGCGGGGCGATCAGTTCACCGCGTCGGGCTTGATCTTGTGCTGCTTGAGCTTCTTGCGCAGCGTCGCACGGTTGAGGCCGAGCATTTCGGCGGCGCGTGACTGGTTGCCATGGCAGTAGCGCAGCGTGGCCTTCAGCAGCGGCGGTTCGACCTGGTCGAGGAACAGGTCGTACAGGTTCTTCGGCATGTGGCCGTTCAGCGTTCGGAAGAAGTCGTCCAGACTGTCGGAGACGGAATGACCGAGCGGCTTGATGTCCGAGGACCGGAGCGAAGACATGCGTAGATACTCCAACCCGCGTACGGCTCTGTCGCGGGTCTGACCGGAAAAAGGGGGCGGCAATGATACTCTCGCGGCGCCCCCCGCAAAAGCCGGCGGG
This sequence comes from Solimonas variicoloris DSM 15731, assembly GCF_000382285.1. Classification (GTDB taxonomy): domain Bacteria; phylum Pseudomonadota; class Gammaproteobacteria; order Nevskiales; family Nevskiaceae; genus Solimonas; species Solimonas variicoloris. The sequence continues at coordinate 41,321 of NZ_KB907944.1, forward strand.
CGCCGCGCGGTTCTGGTGAATTCAGCCCAGCGTCGCGTCGATCAGCGCCTGCCAGACCGCGTCCGGCTGCCAGACCGCGTGCAGATCGGCCAGCGCCGCGTCGCGCGCTTCGCCGCGGCGCAGCACGCGATACAGGTACACGAACACCGAGGCGCGCAGGTTCAGTGCGCAATGCACCAGCAGGTGTTGTCCGGCGTAGCGGTCCATCAGCGCGCAGAACTGCTCGACGTGCTCGCGCGTCGGCGCCTCCCACGGAATCGGCAGCGCCGCGTACTGCACGCCGAGCGCCTGCCAGCGCGCCGCTTCATCGGGCAGATAGTTCGGCGAGGTCGGTGCCGCCAGATTGATGACGGCCTCGATGCCGGCCTGCTGAAGGCCCGCGAACTGCTCGGGCCACGGCTGCCCGGAAGTCAGCAGGCGGGCGTCGATGCGGTGGCGTCGGATCAGCGCCGGCATGCGGCACCGCGCGGCCAGCCGCGTCCAGCCGTCCTTGCTCAGGTCGGCGTCGAAATCGAACCAGGCATCGTAGGCCGCGCGCACGTCCTCGGCCTGGCGGTCGAGCAGGCCGGCGAGCACCAGGTGGCCGCCGCGCCTGATCGAGCTGGCCAGCGTCGGCGCCAGCGCGATCAGCGGATTGGCGAGGATGTTGGCGACGATGATGTCGGCCGGCAGCGGCACGAAGGCGTCGGCCGGCAAGGTGACGATGCGGTCGGCGACGCCGTTGGCGGCGGCGTTGTCGCGCGTCGCCAGCAGCGCTTGCGGGTCGATGTCGACGCAGACCGCGCGTTCGGCGCCGAGCAGCAGGGCGGCGATCGCCAGCACGCCGGAGCCGCAGCCGAAGTCGAGCACGGTCTTGCCGGCGAGGTCGAGGGCGGCGAGCCACTGCAGGCACAGCGCCGTCGTCGGGTGCGTGCCGGTGCCGAACGCCAGGCCCGGATCGAGGCGCAGGATCACCGCGTCCGGCTGCGTGACCTCGTCGACCTTCTCATGCGGCACGACCCAGAGCTTGTCGCCGAACGGCAGTGGCGGGCAGTCCTTGAGCCAGACGCGAACCCAGTCCTGATCCTCGATCAGCTCGGTCTCGAAACGCGCCTCGGCGCCGTCCGGCAGCAGCTCGCGCAGGCTGGCCTGCACCGGCGCCAGGTCCACGCCCTCGGCGAACAGACCCAGCGTCACCGTCTGCGCCCACAGCGGCGTCTCGCCGGGCGCCGGTTCCAGGACCGGATCGTCGACCGCGTCGACGAAGCTGACGGCCGCGGCGTCGTGCGCCAGCAGGATCTCGTCGGCGAATTCGGGGTGGCGCGTGTGCACGCGCAGTTGCAGCCAGGCCATGTCGTTCTCGCAAGGGTGGGGCACGGGCCGGCAAGCCGGCGGCGCGCCCGCGGGGCGCGCATTATCGGCTCTGCGCCGGCTTTAGTGCGGATCTTTCGCTGACGCCGGTGTCACCGAGGTGGCGGTGACGACGGCGTCGGCGCTGCCGCGCGCGAGCAGCAGGTGCAGCGTGGCGCCGCGCTCGGTGCGCGCAGCGTCGGTCAGCGCGCGGCCGTCGGCGTCGAGCGCGATCGCGTAACCGCGTTCGAGCACGGCGCGCGGGTTGAGGCTGGCCAGCACCGATTCGGCGCGTTCGAGGCGCGCGCGCGCCGCCGCCGCCTGCAGGCGCAGGGTCTCGTGCGCGCGCGCCTGCAGGCGTTCGAGGCGGTGGCGTTCGATGGCCAGGCGCCGCGCCGGCGCATGCGCGCGCAGCGTCGCCTCGCGATGTTCGAGACGCTGCGCGAGGCGCGCGAGCAGGCGCGTCTCGGCGTGCTGCAGGCGCTCGCGCAGTTCCCGCAGGCGGGCGCCGCGTTCGCGCAGGCGCCGGCCCGGATGCTGGGCCTGCAGGCGCCGCTGCTGTTCATCGAGACGTTGCGCGGCCTGCTGCAGGCGGCGCTCGGCGGCCAGCGTCATGCGGTTCTCGTGGCTGCGCAGCGCGGCGAGCCAATCGGCGATGTCCGGCGCCGCGCGTTCGGCGGCGGCGGTCGGCGTCGGCGCGCGCAGGTCGGCGGCGAAGTCGGCGATCGTCACGTCGACCTCGTGGCCGACGCCGCTGATCACCGGCACCGCGCAGGCGCGGATCGCCCGCGCGACGCGCTCGTCGTTGAAGGCCCAGAGATCCTCGAGCGAGCCGCCGCCGCGTGCCAGCAGGATCACGTCGACCGCAGCGCGGCGCGGCAGCTCGGCGAGCGCACGGACGATCGCCGGCGGCGCCTCGGCGCCTTGCACCGGCACCGGATACAGATAGACCGGCGCCAGCGGATAGCGTCGCGCCAGCGTCGTCAGCATGTCGTGGATCGCCGCGCCGCTCGCCGAGGTGACGATGCCGATCGCGCGCGGCCGTTTCGGCAGCTCGCGCTTGAGGTGTTCGTCGAACAGGCCCTCGGACGCCAGCCGGCGCTTGAGTTCCTCGAACGCGCGCAGCAGGGCGCCTTCTCCGGCCGGCTCCATGTGCTCGCAGATCAGCTGCAGATCGCCGCGCGCCGTATAGAACGAGAGCTGCGCGCGCAGCAGGACGGCGTCGCCGTCCTTCGGCGCCGGCCGCACGTGCAGATTGGCGTTGCGGAACATGGCGCAGCGCAGCTGCGCGCGCGCATCCTTGAGCGTGAAGTACCAGTGCCCGGACGCCGGCCGCGACAGGTTGGAGATCTCGCCCTGGACCCAGACCCGGGGCAGCGCGTCCTCGATCAGGGCGCGCAGCAGCTCGGCGAGTTCGGAAACCTGGTAGATCGTGCGCCCGCCGGCGCGCTCGGGGGCAGGGAGTCTCGGCATCGCGCAAGCATAGCGATTTCACGGCCCGGCCTGCGCCGGCGAACGGTTTTGGACTATAATGACGCGCTTCCAGACGACCGCAGCCGCCATGTCCGCAGCCATGCGTATCCAGTCCGAAGCGCTCACCTTCGATGACGTCCTTCTCCTTCCGGCCTACTCGGAAGTCCTGCCGCGGCAGGTCGACCTGAGCTCGCAGCTGACGCGCGGCATCCGTCTCAACATCCCGCTGCTGTCGGCGGCGATGGACACCGTCACCGAAGCCCGTCTGGCGATCGCCCTGGCGCAGGAAGGCGGCCTCGGCATCGTGCACAAGAACATGACCGCCGAGCGTCAGGCCGCCGAAGTCCGCGCCGTCAAGAAGCACGAGGCCGGCGTCATCGTCGACCCGATCACCGTGCCGCCGACGATGACGATCGGCGAGGTCATCAAACTGACGCGCAAGAACAGGATTTCCGGCGTGCCGGTCGTCGACGGCAAGAATCTGGTCGGCATCGTCACCAGCCGCGACGTGCGTTTCGAAACGCGCTTCGACGAGCCGGTATCGCGCGTGATGACGCCGAAGGATCGCCTCGTCACCGTGCGCGAGGGGGCCTCGCGCGAGGAAGTGATCGCCAAGCTGCAGGAGCACCGCATCGAGAAGGTGCTGGTCGTCAACAGCAAGTTCCAGCTGCGCGGCATGATCACGGTCAAGGACATCCAGAAGACCGTCGACTTCCCGCGCGCCTGCAAGGACAGCGCCGGCCGCCTGCGCGTCGGCGCCGCGGTCGGCACCGGCGCCGATACCGAGGAGCGCGTCAGCGCGCTGGTCGAGGCGGGCGTCGATCTGGTCGTCGTCGATACCGCGCACGGCCACAGCAAGGGCGTGATCGACCGCGTCGCGGCGATCAAGAAGCAGTACGGCGACAAGCTGCAGGTCGTCGGCGGCAACATCGCCACCGGCGATGCCGCGCTGGCGCTGGTCGCGGCCGGCGCCGATGCGGTCAAGGTCGGCATCGGTCCGGGCTCGATCTGCACCACGCGCATCGTCGCCGGCGTCGGCGTGCCGCAGATCAGCGCGGTGATGGAAGTCGCCGAGGCGCTGAAGAAGTCGGGCGTGCCGCTGATTTCCGACGGCGGCGTGCGCTACTCCGGCGACTTCGCCAAGGCGATCGCCGCCGGCGCCGCAGCGGTGATGGTCGGTTCGATGCTGGCCGGCACCGAGGAAGCGCCGGGCGAGGTCGAGCTTTATCAGGGCCGTTCGTACAAGAGCTACCGCGGCATGGGTTCGCTCGGCGCGATGGGCGGCAGCAACGGTTCCAAGGACCGCTACTTCCAGGACACCACGACCGAAGTCGAGAAGCTGGTGCCGGAAGGCATCGAGGGTCGCGTGCCGTACAAGGGGCCGATGGCGGCGATCGTCCACCAGATGATCGGCGGCCTGCGCGCGAGCATGGGCTACACCGGCTGCAGGAGCATCGAGGAGATGCGCACGAAGACGCGCTTCGTGAAGATCACCGGGGCCGGCATCAAGGAATCGCACGTGCACGACGTGACGATCACCAAGGAGGCGCCGAATTACCGCGTCGAGTGATCGCAACGCCGGGCCTTCCGGCAGCGGCGGCGCACGCCAGCGTGCGCGCGGGCGGCACTCGGAATGAGTGCGGGCCACGCCGGTTCGAACCCAGAGAAGGGCGCCTTGCGGCGCCCTTCTGCGTTCTGCGGGCCGGCTTTACCAGTGGTACTGGATCGACGCGGCGATGCTGCGCAGCGGGATCTGCTGGGCGACGTAGCTGTTCGCGAACACGGCGTGGTCGAACACCAGATCGAGCGCGCGCTCGTTGGTCAGATTGTTGCCGCTGACGACGAACGACCAGTTGCCGCTGTCCGGCAGCAGCACGACGCGGCCGCCGACCAGCCAGTAGCCGTCCTGATGGCTGTGCGAGTCGAGGTCGACCGACGAGTACTGGCCGCTGCGGTACGACAGGTCGGCGGCGAGCTTCAGCGACAGGCTCGCCGGCAGCGGCATGGTCACGATCGGCGACAGCGCGCCGCTGAGCTTCGGTGCGTGCGCGAGCGTCTTGCCGCTCAGGTCCTGGGTCTCGGCATCGCCGTCTTCCTGGGCGGCCGGTGCGTTCTTGTAGCTGCCGTATTCAGCGCGGCCGTAGGCGAGCGAGCTGACGAACTGCAGCCAGCTCAGCGCGCGCCACTGCGTTTCGAGCTCGACGCCTTCGAGGCGTGCCGTCGCCGCATTGCCGATCTGGAAGCTGGTGCCCTGGTTGTCGACGGTCTGCAGATCGTCGACCTGGGTGTAGTAGACCGTCGCGTTCAGCGTCAGGCGGCGGTCGAGCCAGCGGCTCTTGACGCCGGCCTCCCAGGCCGAGGCCTTTTCCGGCCTGAACGAGAGATTGTCGGCGTTGTCGGCGGTGGCGTTGAAGCCGCCGCCCTTGTAGCCGCGCGTGTAGGTGGCGAAGCTCATCAGCTCGCGCGACCACTCGTACTGGAAGCCGAGCTTCGGCGAGATGTCGGTCTCCTGGCGTTCGAGGTGCTCGGTGAAGGTGTCGGCGCCGACCACGGCGGCGACGAGGCCGAGCCCGACTTTCTGGGTGTCGAAGTCGGCGCGCTTCTTCTCCCAGCCGTAGCGCAGGCCGGCGATCGTCGACAGGCGCTCGCTCAGCTTCCAGGTCATCTGGCCGAACGCCGCGTAGCTTTCCGTCGTCTGCGAGAAGCCGCGCAGCAGCTGGTCGTTGAGCGGAATCGCGGGCAGATGCGGCAACGCGTCGAGCAGGCAGTTGTCGCGGGTCGGCAGGCCGAGCGCCTGCAGGCCGGCGCAGCTCGCCGCGAAGCTCAGCAGGTTGTCGCCGGCCAGCGTGTCGAGATGGCTGTCGAGGTCGGCGCCGTAGGCGTACAGGCCCAGCGTCCAGTCGACGCCGCCGCCGAGGCCGAACAGCGAATCGGCCTTGCCGCTCGGCCGGAATTCGATCGAGTTCTGCTGGTAGTCGACGTTGAAGCGCGTGTTGATGATGTCGGCGGCGCTGGTGTCGATATCGAAGTACGAGCGGATCGAGAAACCGGCGTGGCCGAGCACCGTCGTGAACGACACGTCGTGCGAGCCGAGCCAGTCGCCGGCGTCGTACTCGATGACGCCGCGCGACAGATTGGAATGGCGGTTGACGTAGCCCGGCGTGTTCTGCGTGGTGTGCGCGTCGAGCGGATTGTCCTCGGCGCTGGCGTCGTAGTCCTGCGCGAACGACAGCGCCGCCGCCGAGGCGGCGTAGAGCTGCCAGTTGTTGTAGTCGACGCTGGTGTCGGACAGCTGCGAGGACAGGCTGATCTTCCAGCGCTCGCCCGGCGTCGCCTCCAGCTTCAGGCGGCCGGCCTTCTGCACGAAGCTGTTTTCCTTGCGGTTCAGCGTCGAGTTGTCGACGTCGCCGTCCTTCTTCCAGTAGACGCCGGCGGCACGCGCCGACAGGCCGTCGATGATCGGCACCGTCACGCCGGCCTCGGCGCGGCGCTGCAGCGGGTCGGCGCCGGTCAGCATGAGGTCGCCGGTGAAGCGGTCTTCCGGCTCCCTGGTGATGAAGTTGATGACGCCGGCGATCGTGTTCTTGCCGAACAGCGTGCCCTGCGGGCCGCGCAGCACTTCGACGCGGTCGAGGTCGAACAGGCCGTCCGGCACGAATTCCGAGCGGCCGATCGCGAGCTGGTCGATGACGATGCCGACCGCCGGCTCGAAGCCGACGTTGTCGGTCTCGGTCGAGAAGCCGCGGATGCCGACGACCGGCCCCTGCGGGTCGGCGTCGATCTGGACGTTGGCGACGAAGTTCTCGATCGAGCCGGCATCGAAGCTCGCCGACTCGCTGAGCGTGTCGGCGCTGACGACGCCGACCGAGACCGGCACGTCCTGCAGACTCTGCTTGCGCTTCTGCGCGGTGACGATCACCTCTTCGAGCGCACCGGCCTCGGGAACATCGACGGCGACCGGCGGCGGCGCGTCCTCGGGCAGGGCGATCGTCGGCAGCGGCTCGGCCGGCGCGGCCTCCTGGGCGGCGGCCGGGCCGGCGAGGCCGGCGGCGAGGGCGGCCGCCAGCGCCGTCAGGCGCGAGGCGGGCAGGTGCGTCTCGTATCGAATCATGGCTACGAAAGGAAGGTTCCGAAAGGGAATGAAGAAGCGGCCCCCCGGCCGCGCTGCCGCATTGTCCATCAACAAACGCGCCAAGGTGGCCACGACGCTGCTCGGGCCGCACGGTAAAATAAGCTCTGTCCCTGGGGTTTTCATGAATATCCACTCCGATCGCATCCTCATCCTCGACTTCGGTTCGCAGTTCACCCAGCTGATCGCGCGGCGCGTCCGCGAGCTCGGCGTCTATTGCGAGCTGCATCCCTGGGACATGAGCGACGAGGCGGTTCGTGCCTTCGCGCCGAAGGGCGTGATCCTCTCCGGCGGTCCGGAATCGGTATGCGCCGAAGGTTCGCCGCGCGTGCCGGCAGCGGTCTGGACGCTCGGCGTGCCGGTGCTCGGCATCTGCTACGGCATGCAGGTGATGGCGCAGCACTTCGGCGGTGCCGTCGAGCCGCACGACCAGAAGGAATTCGGCTACGCCGAGGTGCGCGCACGCGGCCATTCGCAGCTGCTGCGCGATATCGAGGACCGCGTCAACGACGAGGGCCACGGCCTGCTCGACGTGTGGATGAGCCACGGCGACCGCGTCGTCCGCCTGCCGGAAGGCTTCAAGTGCATCGCTGCGACGCCGGACCTGCCGCTCGCCGGCATGGCCGACGAAGCGCGCCGCTACTACGGGCTGCAGTTCCATGCCGAGGTCACGCACACCAAGCAGGGCAAGCGCATCTACTCGCGCTTCGTGCACGAGATCTGCGGCTGCGGCAACGCGTGGAAGCCGGATAGCATCATCGACGACGCGATCGCGCGCGTGCGCGCGCAGGTCGGCGACGGCCATGTGCTGCTCGGTCTGTCCGGCGGCGTCGACTCGTCGGTCGTCGCCGCGCTGCTGCACAAGGCGATCGGCGCGCAGCTGACCTGCGTGTTCGTCGACCACGGCCTGCTGCGCCATCAGGAAGGCGACCAGGTCATGAAGATCTTCGCCGAGCATCTCGGCGTGCGCGTCATTCGCGTCAACGCCGAGGCGCGCTTCCTCGATGCGCTCAAGGGCGTGTCGGACCCGGAAGCCAAGCGCAAGATCATCGGCAAGCTGTTCGTCGACGTGTTCGACGAGGAGTCGGCCAAGATCGAGAACGTGCAGTTCCTCGCGCAGGGCACGATCTATCCGGACGTCATCGAGTCGGCCGGCAGCAAGACCGGCAAGGCGCACGTCATCAAGAGCCATCACAACGTCGGCGGCCTGCCGGCGCACATGAAGCTCAAGCTGGTCGAGCCGCTGCGCGAGCTGTTCAAGGACGAGGTCCGCCAGATCGGCGTCGAACTCGGCCTGCCGCACGAGATGGTCTACCGCCACCCGTTCCCCGGCCCGGGCCTGGGCGTGCGCATCCTCGGCGAAGTCACCAAGGCCGCCGCCGACACGCTGCGCCTCGCCGATCACATCTTCATCGAAGAACTGCGCCGCGCCGGCTGGTACGAGAAGACCAGCCAGGCCTTCGCCGTGTTCCTGCCGGTGAAGAGCGTCGGCGTCACCGGCGACGGCCGCCGCTACGAGCCGGTCATCGCCCTGCGCGCGGTCGAGACCATCGACTTCATGACCGCGCACTGGGCGCACCTGCCGTACGACCTGCTCGACGTCTGCTCGCGCCGCATCGTCAACGAAATCAGCGGCGTCTCCCGCGTCGTCTACGACATCTCCGGCAAACCGCCGGCGACGATCGAGTGGGAGTAGCAGCCCGAGCAGCGTGCAGGGGCCCCGGCGAAGCCGGGGATGCTAGCGTCGCGAGGGCTGCGATCAGGTGAGGCGGCAAGCGTTTTCCGCCGCGCCGATTTTCC
>NZ_KB907945.1 GCF_000382285.1 Solimonas variicoloris DSM 15731
AAGCCCGTCATCGACCGCGCCTGGGATGCGCAGCTGCGGCTGTGCCGACGTTTCCAGAAACTCAGCCGGCAGGGCAAGCACCCCAACGTCGTCGTCACCGCCGTGGCACGAGAACTGGCCGGCTTCGTCTGGGACCTTGCACGGATCGCATCGGCAACGGCGTAGCGGCACCTCGCACTTCCCATCCACCCAAACCCAGGAGGGCGAGTCTTCTGACGGCGGCGCAGCCCGGTGAATATGCGCAATCCGCGTCGGCGTTAGGCGACGGCAGAGCATCGCCGACTCGCGAGCCTAGACCGCGGCAGGCGCATGGACGGATCACAGCACTGCGGTATCCAACCCGCGAATATCAGCGTGAGCAACCGTCGAGCGTGCTGGCTGCGCCGCCTTCAGAGGATTCGTAAACCGAGATGAACTGAAAACAGCGAAAACTTCATCTCTCGTTCTTGACGGCGGAAGTCATATCAACGCCAAAATTAACCCGCGGACCCGCCGGAGGCGGGGCCGTCGGGTTGAATGCCTTGTTGGGCCAACTGCGTCTCAACTTTTGCGCCCTCCGATTGCAGCGCACTACGAATAGCGTTGTAGAACTGCCCGTTGGCCAAAACCAGCTCAGACGCCTGCCGGGCGAACACAGCTTTGATGAGCCGCTTGGCCTCAGTGTGGCTCAAAGCAGTTGACTGGCGAATGAGGCCAACCAGCATGCTCTTTGTATGCGCAACGTCGGATGACCAAGCCAGCGCCGGGTTCCAATCGGTGATTTTGAGCACGACGGGTTCCATGCTTTTCCTTTAGGCCCAACGCTCAAACTCAGCCGCAGCGAGCCGAAGGCTTGCTGTCGGCTGGAGTGCCATGTTGGGCGTCATTTTAGTTTCTGAGCGATGAAAAGAAGGGCAACAACCGCCACGAAGAGCGCCCATAGGATGGGGTGCGCTGTTCCTTCCTTGTTGTGTGCATCCCCACCAACCGTAAAGAGGCGCAGCCACCCGACGCCAACAGCGCCGCCAGCGAATAAAAGAAAGGCACAAAGACATACAGCAAGGCCAGTGTCACTCGGCAGGGCAAAGAAGCGAAGGTCCAGGATCACCGTCGTGACCATACCCAACAGAATTGCGCTGATGGGGATGATCGCTCTCCAGGCGCCGAAACCAATCGGCGCATTGCCCTGAAGGGCGGCGGCGAAACAAAGGAGGAGCGCCCACGCGCCCGTTAGGGCGAACCCAGGCACTGTGCCCACCACCAAATTCGGGGATGCCACCCGCAGCAAGATCAGAGCCGCGAGGGTAACGACACTGGCCGCGCCTAGAATCCGGACTAGCAGTTTCATGACGCCCAACGCCAATTAGGCGGACGAGGCTGTCCGCCTAATCCGTGATGTCGTCCGTATAACTCGCCGCGCATGCTCGCAAGGCTTTGATTACACGGCGTTCGCGTTTTTTGGGGCGGAAACGATGGCGGACGCGATGGCACTTCAGCTTTTCCTCGTCTGGTGGATAGCTTCCGAAGCAGGATGCGCACGCTGCATTACAGCCTGCGCACCGAAGAAACCTCTTGTCGCTGAATTAAACGCTGCATTGTGTTCAGCGGCAAGCGGCATTCGCGCGTGTCGGGAGCTTTGTGTGAGCGCCGGCGTCGAATCGCGGATTAGGTGCACGGCGCATGGCCGCCCCCGCCGTATCGCCCCCGCCGTATCGGGCGGACGGCGGTGATCGCTACGGTGAAGCCCTCAGGCTGTCGGCGACGGCGATCGGGGTGTCGTTCGCGCCGCGCGCCCTGACGGCTAGTCAGGGCACGCGGCCGCGGCGGGTGGGCCGCAGCGGCGTGCCGCTGAAGGAATCCACGCCTTGACGCCGCCGGCTCGGGTGGCGGAGCCTGCGGGCGAGGAGACGAGAACGGATCGCCATGAGCATCCTGCAGATTCCGCGCGCGCGCCCGCGCGTGATCCTGTTCGACTGGCACGCCACGCTGGTCGACACGATGGACGCGATGTACTACGCGCTTGACGATGTGCTGCCGCGGCTCGGACCGCTGGGGCTGATCGAGCGTCTGGTCCCGCCGGGTCGGTCGAAGACGCTGGAGGATGCCAAGCTCGTCAAGTACGTGCGCGAGCACGCGCGCCTGCATCCGAAGATCAAGGCCGAGCGGCGCATCTCGCGTACCGATGTGTTCGAGGTGCTGTTCGGCTCCGATCAGGAGGCCAAGGCGATCGCGCATCGCGAGTTCGACCGGAGCTACGCGCGGCACTTCGGCGCGGTGCGGCCGCTGGAAGCCGACGCGCGTGCGCGGCTGCTGGAGCTGCGCGGGCTCGGCCTGCGTCTCGGCGTGCTGTCGAACCGCGCGCGGCATTTCATGGCGCACGAGATCTACACGGTCGACGCCGAAGGCTGGCACGAGTTGTTCGACACCATGGTCTGCGGCGACGACGTCAGCCGCCGCAAGCCGCATCCGGATCTGGTGCTCAAGGCGCTCGATGAACTCGGCGTGGCGCCCGGCCTGGGCTGCTGGTACGTCGGCGACAGCACCACTGACGTGATCGCCGCCAAGCAGGCCGGCGTGACGGCTGTGTTCTACAACGGTGCGGCCTGGGATCGCGCGTGGATCGACCGGATCTTTCCCGGCACGATCCGCCACCCGCACGTGCCGGACGCCGTGGTCGGCAGCCTCGCCGACCTCAGCACGCTGGCGCGCGAGCTGATCGCCGCGGTGCCGGCGTAGCGGCTCAGGAACCTCCGAAAAAGCGCATTCATCGTCATGGCGGGGAGCCGCAGACGACGAAGCCATCCAGTGGCGCCCTGTGCAACAAGCGGCGTATCCGGATCGCCGCGGTCGCTGTGCGGCCTCGCGATGACGGATCTGTTCAGAGGTTTCCGAGGAGGCTCAGGCGACAAAGCCATCCAGCAGCACTCTATGCAACAAGCGGCGTATCCGGATCGCCACGGCCGCTGCGCGGCCTCGCGATGACGGAGTTTCCCGACCTTCCCTCAACCTGACAGCGTCGCCTCACTGAGCGCCCAGAGCCGGCCGGCGAGCGCGACATTGCGGCTCGCGGCGCTGCCGCGCTGCAGCTTGCGCTTGACGAAGTATTCGCCGCTGACGTGGCGCAGCTCCGGCGCGGTCGCCAGCCACACCGCGGTATCGGCGCCCTGTGCCGGCGTCAGCATCAGCGCGGTGATCAGCGTCTGCAGCGGCAGCTCGCGGTAGATGCCGGTCGCGACCGCGCCCGGATGGAAAGCGTTGACGGTGACCGGCGTGCCGGCGAGGCGTCGCGCCAGTTCGCGCGTGAACAGCAGGTTGGCGAGCTTGGCCTGCGCGTACGCGCTGATGCCGGTGCGGTGCCGCGAAGGGTCGGTGAAGCTGGCCTCGTCGATGCGGCCGAAGCGGTGCATCAGCGAGCTGGTGACGACGATGCGGCCCTGCTCGGCGCGCTGAAGCGCTTCGAGCAGCCGCATCGTCAGGCGGAAATGGCCGAAGTGCATGACGCCGATCATCGCCTCGTAGCCGCTCGGCAGGCGCCGCAGCTTGAGCGTGTAGAGACCGGCGTTGAGCGCCAGCACGTCGAGCGTCGGCATGCGTGCGAGCAGCTCGGCGGCGAAGCGGTCGATGTCGGCGGCGTCGCCGAGATCGAGCGGCAGCGCCTCGATCTGCGCGTCGGCGTGGCGCGCGCGAATTTCGTCGACTGCCTGCTGCGAGCGCGCCTGATCGCGCGAGGCGATCACCACGCGGTCGCCGCGTGCGGCGAGCGCCAGCGCCAGTTCGTAGCCGATGCCGCTGTTGCCGCCGGTGATGAGCACATTGCGGGTCATCGCTTCACTCCTGAAAGCCGGGTTGCAGCAGGCCGGCGGCGATCAGCGCGGAAACCGCCTCGCCGTCGTGGCCGGGAACGAGGTGCAGCTCGGGCGCCGCGCGGCGCAGCGCATCGAGCGCCTTGAGTTCGCCGGCCACCTCGATGCGATCTTCGTCGATCAGTCCGCCGGTGACCCAGCGCGGCCGTTCGCGCTGCGCCTCGATGTTGCGCATCTGCCAGGCGACGTCGCCGATGAACAGCAGCTCGCGGCCGTCGGCGCGGCGCACATAGACCATCTGGCTGCCCGGCGTGTGGCCGGGCGCGGCGACGAGCACGACGCCGGGCGCGAGCGCCGCGTAGCGCTCGTAGCGCAACGGCGCGTAGCCGGCCAGCGCGCCGTCTGGCAGGCCGGCGGCCTTCGCATACTTGGGCTCGGCGAGCTGTGCCGCGGTCAGCCGCGTCGCCGGCAGCAGCGCGGCGAGCTGCGGATGGCGCGCCAGGCCGCCGAGGTGATCCATGTGCTCGTGCGTGACGACGATCAGCGCGGCCTGTTCGAGCGCCTTTTCGACGCGCGCGTAGGCCGCGTCGTCGAAGAACGGCACCATGAATGCCGGCTTGGCGAGGCTGCGGTCGAGTGCGCTGTCGATCATCACCGTGCGCTCGGCGTAGACCAGCCGGTAGGCGTAGACCGGGATCTCCAGCCCGCGCCAGGCGCCGCCGGCCATCACCATCGCTTCCGGGAACGAGAACGCCGCGACCTTCTCGACCTGCACCGCCGCCGGCTTGTCGCCCGGCAGCGAATCCGCCAGCCGGCGGACTTCGGCGAGATCGAAGTCGTAATGCGCCGCGTCCGGCAGGCGGCCATCGAGCGCCAGCCACCAGTATCCGGCGCCGAGCGCGGCCGCCAGCGCCAGCGCCGCAGTCCAACGCTTGCCCATCGTGGTCTTCCCGGCCTGTGTATCCGGCGGCGAGTGTAACCGCCGCGGCATGACTCGGGTGCGACAGCGTGCGTCGGGGGCCAGCGTCAGGTGCGGCGCGGTGCGCGGTCGCCTGGCGTTCGGGGGCAGCAGGATGTCCTGGACCCGATCTGGAGCCCGTTTCGCGCAGCCTGGTCAGGATCGAGCGGGTGAAAACGTGCCCGGCTTCGCGACGCCATCAGCCGAAGCGGGTCATCATGTCCGGCAATGAATCGGGGGGAACCATGATGGATGGCATTCGCCGTTTTACCTTGGCGCTCACGCTTGCGCTCTGCACGGTTTTTCCCGTGCAGGCAGCGGTTACGCAGGAACTGGCGACGCCCGCGAATGACAGTGTCGAGTCCACGCGGGAGTACATCGGGCAGGCCTACGCGCGTGCGCGTAATCAGGATTTGGAAGGGGCGGCGTCCGCGTTGGATCTCGCGATTCGTTCGCCCGGTTTCGTCGAGCTCGAGGACATCGAGCAATACACGGCGCTTTCATTGGCGGCCAGGATTTCACTGGATAAGCGCGGGCCCAAGCGCGCCTACGCGCTGTTCAGGCGTTCCAGCTCCTATCCTTACGCCGAGGGCGGCGATTGGCACGGACGGTTCTCCGGAGCCTTCGTGACTCGAGACTACGGCGACGCGGCGTACTGCGTGGCCACGATCGCGACCCGCTGGCCGCAGACCTTGGACGAGATCAACAATCAGGCGATCTTCATGATCGCTTCGGCGCTGCAAGGAGATGCGGAAAAAGCGGATTTCCGCTTCGAGATGCTGTCTGCGCTTTTTGCCGCCGGCTGGACGGTGGATGGAGGACAGCCGAACTATCTGTGGTCGAATCTCGCAGATGAACTGGTTCGCCGCGGCGAAGTGAAGCAGGCTGCACTTGTGGCAAGCCGCATCGATTCGGCGCGTGCTGTTCTGGCCATGAGCGTCGACAAGCGTTTCGATCCGATCGTGCGGCGGGGCGGCATTGCCTTCGACGTCGAGAAGGTGGCGATGGCCGAGCTGCAGGCCGCAGAGCGCCGCGCAGCCGATGATGCGCAACAGCTCAGGTCGATCATCGAGCTGCAGTATCTGTTGCTCGACACGCTGCAAGCCGAGCGGGCGCTCGCCCTGGCGGACGAAGTCGTCGATCGGGTTCGCGACGGCAAGGGTCCGCCGATCTATCGGGATTTCAAGTCAGATTACATCTGGATACTGGACAACCGGTCGCGTGCGCTGCAGAGACTGGGGCGATGGGATGAAGCGGTTGCCCAGCAGCGGAAGGCGGCGCTGCGCCCGGAGAACGGGGATATGAATGTCAGTCAGGCGCTCAATCTGGGCCTGTTGCTGGCCGAGCTGGACCATCCAGATGAGGCGTTGTCGGCGGTGGCCGATCTGGGCGACATGAGCCCTTACGGGCGCATGCAGCTGGAGCTGGTCCGGCTGATGGCTGCGGTTGAGCGCAATGACGCGCCGGAGGTGCAGCGCCATCTCGATTTCATGCGGGAGCATCGCAGCGACGCGCCCTCGACCTATCAGGACGCCCTGCTGTCGGCGGAGAGGCTGGATGAGGCCGCCGATCTCATCCTGGAACGGCTCCGCAGCGAGTCGCTGCGGGGCGCGGTGCTGACCGAGATTCAGGAGTACGCCGAGGTGCCGAGCACGCCGCGCCAAGCGGAGCGCAGCCGTCGCCGGCGCGAAGTCCTGTCCAGGCCTCAGGTGCAGGCTGAGCTGAAAAAGGTCGGGCGCATTGCGAGCTTCAGGCTCGGACCGCCGTTTTCGTGATGGCGGCGCTCAGCCGAGGCGGTGCTCGACCAGCGTCGTCGTCAGCGGCTGGCCGTCGACGTCAAGGTAGAGCTGGCGCTCGGTGACCGAGACGGCGAGACGGCTGCGTCGTTCGAGGCGGGCGGCGGCGTCGGCGACGAAGGCGCGGCCGAGTTCGTAGACCGGGATCTCGTCGCCGCGGTGGATCTTGCGGCCGACGAGCTGGGCGAGCACTGGCCCCGGATCGCGGTGTGTGTAGACCGCCGCGCGGCCGGCGAGCTTGCTGCCGCGGTGCAGGCGCTCGGCGTCGGGCGCGCCGATCTCGATCCAGGCCGTCACGCGGCCGGTGAGATCGCGCACCAGCAGCGCCGGCTCGTCGACCGCGGCGACGCCCTCGGTCAGCGCGATGCCGTCCTGGTATTCGAGACAGTAGGCGAGTACGCGCGCGAGCATGAACTCGGCGGTTTCCGACGGCTGGCGGGCGACGCGCAGCTCGAAGTCCGCGTAGACGCCGCGATCGACGTCGGCGAGCTGGATCGTGAAGTGGTACAGCGTGGCGGTCTGGGCCATGCGGGGCGGCGGGCGGGCGCGCAGCTTAAACCACCGCCATCGCGCCGCGCTCCAGCGTCAGCGTGCAGCTCTGGCCCAGATCGAGCACGCGCATCGTGCGGCCGGCGCCGAGCCACAGCGCGCAGCAGATCGCCAGATCGGCGATCTCGCCGTCGCTGTAGTGCCGGTGCAGGCGCTGCCAGAAATCGGCGTCGTCGCGCAGGCGCAGGTGGTCGTGCGCGAGGCCCGCGGCGTATTCGGCGGCGAGCTTCTCGCGCACGCTGTAGCCGGGCCAGCGGCGCCAGTCGGCGACGTGCTCGTAGAACGCGGCGTCGAGGCCGGTATCCGAGCCCGGCGCGTAGCGTGCGCGCCGGCAGACCTCGCACTCGTTGGCGAGCGCGATGCGCATGCGCGCGAGTTCGTGAATGCGCGGCGTCAGCCGGCTCTGGCTGTAGACCGCCTCGCTGAGCGCGGCAAGGCCGGCGCCGAGTTCGGGGCGCAGCGACAACCAGGAGCCGAGATCGTCGGCGACGGCAATGCGGGGCATGCGAGGTCTCCGTGGCGACCGGCAGCGGCTGCGTGCATTAGTGCACCGCAGGCCGACGCAATCATGATCCGTTTGCGGGATGACTCAAGCGGACGGCGAACGGCGCGGCGGCCGCGGCAGCAGCGCGGGCACGCGGCGCATGTGCTCGGCGTAGGCCGGGCGCCGCTCGAGGTTGCGCCGGTCCATGAGCGGGATGCTGACGAACACGAACATCGCCGTCATCGCCAGCGCGCCCCACGGCAGCCACCACCAGGCCGACGGCGCCGCGGCGAGGCCGAACAGCAGCAGTCCCCACCAGAACGACACTTCGCCGAGGTAGTTCGGGTGTCGCGACCAGGCCCAGAGGCCGTGGGCGATGAAGCCGCCGCGCGGCTTGCGCGCGAGGTACGCGTGCAGCTGCAGATCGGCGACGGTCTCGATCAGGATCGCGCCGAGCGTGACGACGGCAGCGAGCAGGTCGAGCGCGCCGAGCGGCGCCGTGCCCCGCGTCATCACCGCGTAGATCGGCAGGCTGGCGACGAACACTTGCAGCGTCGGCATCAGGTGGATGCCGAGGAAGTCGGCGAGCCGCGCGTGGCGTCCGGCCCGCGCACGCACCAGCGGATAGCGCCAGTCCTCGTGCGCGAGCCCGCCCCAGTGGCGCGCCCAGTTCGCGGTCAGGCGGATGCCCCACAGCCAGACCAGCGCGACGACGATCGCGGCGCGCGACAGATCGACACCGTCGGCGCGGTGCGCGAACCACCACAGCGCCAGCAGCGGCGGTATCACGCTCCAGTACGGATCGTAGAAGCTGGAGTTGCGATAGCGGCGGCTGAACGCGAAGACGACGACGGTGGCGGCGAGATCGGCGAGCAGCGCGTCCCACGGCGCCGTCGCCGGCGCGCCGGCCAGCAGCGCGAGCGCGGCGCCGGTCGCGGTCAGGTAGGCGACGAAGATCAGCGCGAATGCCGCCGTTTTCGGACGCACGGGGCCCTCCTGTTTCGGTGCGCGGCCCGCTGCCGCGAGGCGACGATGGTTGATCCGGACGGGCGCCGCCTCACCTGCATGCAGCAGGTCATGTTGCAGCCCAGCATGAGCGGCGCGGGTAGGCGGCTGCGCGAAAACTACCTGTTCGTGTAGTGCGGCAGGGCGGGGCCGAACTTAGTTTCTGCTCCCATCAATACAGGCAGCGACGGCATCCGCGACGCGGACCGATCCCTGCCATCGAGTGAGGAGAGAGCCATGTTGCCTGCCCCCGTCCGCGTGGTGGACCTGTCGTTCGCCATGACCCGCTCGCCGCGCTGCTGATCCCGCCGTTCTGCCCTCGGGGCAGGTCACGCCGGCAGCCGCCGGCCTATCCGGAAACGACATGGAAAGCTTTCGCTTCAGGCTCGCCGCCCTGGTGATGCGTCACCGCGGTTTCACGACGCTGCTGTTCGCGCTCGTCACGGCATTTTTCGCGGTCGGACTGCGCAACGTCGAACTCAAGACGATCTTCTCCGACCTGCTGCCGAAGGACGATCCGTTCGTGCAGGTCTACAAGGATCATCCGAACTTCGGCAATCCGCTGACCTTCACGCTGATGATCCAGCGCAAGGATGGTGACATCTACAATCCCGAGACGCTGGCCAAGGTCTGGAAGCTGACGCGCGACGTCGATCTCGCGCCCGGCGTCGACCATGACCAGATCCTGTCGATCGCGACCGAGAAGGCGCGCTACGCCGAGGCCACGCCCTACGGCATCGACGTGCGGCCGCTGATGGAAGACCACGCGCCGACCACGTCCGAGGAGATCGCCGAGTTCCGGGCCCGCGTCGACAAGGCACCGGGCGCGCGCAACTTCCTGATCTCCGGCGACGGCTCGGCGACGCTGATCAACGCCACCTTCATCGAGCGCCTGCTCGACTACGGCGAGGCCTTCAACTACATGCAGAACCTCGTCGAGCAGGCGCGCGACGAGCATCACGACGTGCACCTCGCCGGCCAGCCGGCGCTGACCGGCTGGGTCTACCGCTACGAAAGCCAGATGTTCGTGATCTTCGCGGTGACGCTCGCCGCGCTGGTCATCACGCTGGCGCTGTACATGCGCAACGTGGTCGGCGTCGTCACGCCGATCGTCACCAGCGCGGTCGCCGCGATCTGGGGTTTCGGCTTCGTCGGCTGGCTGAAGTCGCCGATCGAGCCGCTGCTGATGATCGTGCCGCTGCTCCTGATCGCGCGCTCGTTCTCGCACTGCGTGCAGTTCACCGAGCGCTACTACGAGATCTACGCGCATCTGCGCGATCGCGAGAAGGCCGCCGAGATCACCATGGGCGTGATGATGGTGCCGAGCGTGCTCGGCATCTTCACCGACATCGTCGGCATCTTCCTGATCGCCATCGCGCCGATCCCGGCGATGGAGCGCTTCGCGCTGTTCTGCGGCTTCTGGGCGATCTGGCTGATCCCGACCGGCACTTTCCTGATCTCGCTGCTGCTGTCGGTGCTGCCGCCGCCGAAGAACATCGACAAGCTGGTCGGCGCCAGCGGCGGCGGCGTGCACCGCAAGTTCTCGCAGCTGCTGCGCGGCATCGCCGCGACCACCTACGGCCGCCCGGCGCGCGTGACGACGGTGATCGTCGCGGTCGGCGCCGTCGCCGCGATCTACACCGCGCTGCAGATCAAGATCGGCAACCCGGTCGAGGGCAGCAATCTGCTGTGGCCGGAGTCTGAGTACAACGAGGGCGTCGCGCAGATCAACCGCAACTTCCCCGGCGTCAACACGCTGGAGATCGTGTTCGAGGCCAAGGACCAGAAGAATCCGAGCCGCGTCACGCGCCAGGCCGACACGGTGCTGACGATGCAGGCCCTGCAGGCCGAGATCGAGCGCTCGCCGCAGCCGCCGCGCGCGACGCTGTCGTTCGGCGACTATCTGATGGAAGCCAACCGCCTGTTCTCCGGCGGCAACCCGAAGTGGGCGCCGCTCGATCCGACCGACGCCGCCGTCAACGCCGCCGCCGGCGCGGTGATGGTCGGCAGCAGCCCGAAGGCGTTCTCCAACGTCATCGACTTCGAGCAGCAGAACGGCACCGTGTCGCTGTGGTTCAAGGACAACAGGCAGGAGACGGTCGACGCCGCGCTCGCCGAAGCGCGCCGCGCGATCGACAAGGTCGGAGCCGACCACAAGGCGTTCCTGATCCGCCTCGGCACCGGCACGATCGCGCTGCAGCAGGCGGTCAACAACGTCGTCGACCGCTATCACTGGCTGATCATCGGCTGCCTCAACCTGGTGATCCTGATCGGCTGCTCGCTGGCCTACCGCTCGCTGGTCGCCGGCCTGATCCTGCTGATGCCGGTCAATCTGTCGAACGTCGTGCTGCTGTCGACGATGCATCTGATGGGCATCGGCCTCGACGTCAACTCGATGCTGGTCGCGGCGATCGGCATCGGCGTCGGCATCGACTACGGCATCTACCTGCTGTCGCGCATCTGCGAGGAATACCACGGCCAGGATCACGACTGGGGCCGCACGCTGACCGCGGCTCTGACGACGACCGGCAAGGCGATCATGTTCACCGCCTCGATCATGATGATCGGCATCCTGCCCTGGTACTTCCTGTCCGACCTCAAATTCATGGCGGACATGGGCCTGCTGCTGACGCTGATCATGCTCATCAACATGATCCTCGCGCTGGTCGTGCTGCCGCTGATCGTGTGGCTGCTCAAGCCTTCGTTCGTCGGCCGCAAGGACCTGCTGGTCGGCGAGAGCGTCGATCTGTCGGCGATCGTCGCCGAGGACCTCGGCAGCAAGCCGATGCAGTCGGCGCCGGCCTGAGCCGCGCCCTTTCCGACAACACCCACCGTACGACGACCCAGGCGCCGCGGCGCCGCCAGTAGAGCGAGGAGAAAGAACCATGTGGATCAAGAAGTACGACTTCGATTACGGCCGGCGCATGCTGCTCGAGAAGACGCTCAAGGGCGTCGCCGCCGCCGGTGTGCTGGCGCCGCTGTGGCCGCTGATCGGCAACGCGGCGGACAGCTCGAAGGCGTATCCGGACGAGCTGCTGTCGATCGAGGCCTACACCAAGGGCAAGATCAAGCCGGGTGACGTCATCACCGCCAACAACGTCGAGGCGGTCAAGGACCTTCTCGATCCGATCGCCTACCAGCAGGTCAAGACGATGGGGCGCCGGATCAACATCGTCGACTCGACCAAGGACGTGACCAAGCTGTTCCCGGCCGACTACCTGCAGGCGACGCTGAAGAACAAGGGCCGCGCCAAGCTCGACAGCGCCGGCAACGTCTTCACCGACAATGGCGAGCCGTGGATCGGTGGCAATCCCTTCGTCGAGCCGAAGGACGGCGTCGAGGCGGCGGCCAACCTGACGCTGTCGTGGGGCCGTCACGACTACTCGATGTACGCGGTGCGCGACTGGGACATCGCTCCGGACGGCACGCAGGCCTACCAGTACGACTTCGTCTGGGCCGAGCTCAACAACACCGCGCGCGTCGACGGCAAGGTCTGGAACGGCAAGAAGGACATCCTGCGCTACCAGTCGGTGTGGTTCACCTCGCCGCAGGACACCGCCGGCAGCTCGTATCTGAACACCTGGTACTACGACCAGCGCAAGTTCCCGGATCTCTACGGCTACCTGCCGGCGTTCAAGCGCGTGCGCCAGTTCCCGACCAACCAGCGCTTCGAGCCGCTGGTGCCGGGCATCACCTTCTTCCTGTCGGACGCCTGGGCGGCCGGCGACCCGATGCTGACCTGGGGCAACTACAAGATCATCGGCCGCCAGCCGATGCTCGGCGCGATCGGTTCGCGCAACTTCATGGGCGGCTACCACCCGAACTACGAGCGTCCGGTGCACGGCGGCCCGAAGAACCAGACCTTCCACGACGTGTGGATGGAACTGGTGCCGGAATGCATCGTGCTCGAGGCCGAGCCCACCGGCTATCCGCGCGCGCCGGTCGGCAAGAAGCGGATCTGGATCGACGTGCGCAACGGCATGTACGTCGCGTACGTGACCTACGACCGTCGCGGCGAAATCTGGAAGTCGTTCGAGCCTTGCTACGCGCAGTACTCGAACGACAAGGTGACGGTCAAGGACGGTGCCAATCCGGCCTGGTCGTGGGTCGCGGTGCTCAGCCACGACATCCAGGCCAACCGCATGACGCGCTTCGTGCAGGCCAAGGAAGTGACCGGCGGCTACAAGAGCGGCTACTCGGTCGGCAACGACGACGTCTACAACAAGTACCTCACCAACCAGGCGATCGCGCGCCTCGGCTCGGCCTGACGATGAACGCCAGAACCTTGGGCGTGGCGCTGGGCCTGCTGCTGGTGCCGCCGGCATTCGCGGCTGCGGCGGCGAGCAGCGTGCAGGTGGTGCAGAGCGGCACCGTGCATCAGGCGCTGTTCGCGATCGCCGTCGACGGCAACGAGGGCCTCGCGGTCGGCGCCGCCGGCGAGATCCAGCAATCCGCTGACGGCGGCAAGACCTGGAAGGCCGCTGCCGCGCCGGGCAGCGAGGCGCTGCTCGGCGTCGCGCTGCGCGGCGGGCGGGCGCTTGCCGTCGGCCAGCAGGGCACCGTGCTGCTGCGCGACGCGCAGGGCCAGTGGCGCAAGGCCGATGCCGGCACCGAGGCGCGTCTGTTCGGGGTGTCGCTGAACGCGCGCGGCGAGGCGGTCGCGGTCGGCGCGTTCGGCACGGTACTGAAGTCCGACGACGCCGGCGCGCACTGGCGTGCCATCGCGCCGACCTGGGCTTCGTACAACGAGAACGGCGAGGAGCCGCACGTCTACGACGTGCAGATCGACGACCGCGGCGTGATCACGCTGGCTGGCGAGTTCGGGCTGATCCTGCGCTCCGCCAACAGCGGCGGCGACTGGCAGCTGCTGCACAAGGGCGACGCCTCGCTGTTCTCGATGGCCCTGCGCGGCGACGGTGTCGGCTACGCGGTCGGCCAGAGCGGCACGGTGCTGAAGACGACCGACGGCGGCGCCAGCTGGCAGGCGCTCGACGCCGGCACGCGGGCGATTCTGCTCGGGGTCGACTCGGTGCCCGGCGGGCGCGTCGTCATCACCGCGATCCGCGAGCAGCTGCAGAGCCACGACGACGGCGCCAGCTGGCAGCACGTCGACGCGCCGGAAGTCGCGGCTTACTGGAACCAGGGTGTCACGCACGTGGCGGGAGGGCCGGCGCTGGTCGTCGGTCAGGCGGGACGGATCGTGCGCATCGGCGAATAGCGGCCGGCGCCCGGGAACGAAAGAGCGGTCTGAAAGCGAGGGGATCAGACGTGAATCGAAAGACGAGATGGGCAGCCGTTGCGCTGCTCGGCAGCGGACTGGTGCAGGCCGGCGTGGCGTCGGCGCAGGACGAAGGGGAAGGCGGTGACACCGGCTTCTTCTCGTCGCTGTTCAGCGGCATGGACTTCAGCCTCGGCGGCTTCATCCGCCCCGAGATCGCGGTCGCCACCGGCGACGAGAACCCGTTCAACCAGGGCGGCAACGTCTACAACGGCGTCACCGTCGCGCGTCAGGCCGGCGATCCGTTCACCGCCTACGGGCCGGTGCTGTCGGTGCCGGTGCTGTCCGGCGCGCTCAACGCCATCGGCCTGGGCAGCGTCACCCAGCCCGGCACGCTGCTCGGCGATCTGCTCGGCGCGGTGCCGGTGGTCAACGGTCAGCTGCCGATCGCCGATCAGGTCGCGCGTCCGGTGCACAGCACCGACAACACCTTCAACATGATGGTGCTGCGCGGCGAGCTCGAAGCCGGCATCCGCTTCAGCTCGGACCTGAGCCTGGTCGCGCGCGTGCGCGCCATGTACGACCCCGGCGTCTACGACGACATCAACGCCGAGCATCTGGTCGGTGCCGACGGGATGGGCATCGTCGGCGGCGATCCGGCGCTGTACCACCACCAGCCGAACTTCTACGAATACCGCGTCGAGGGCGATTCGACGCCGAACCCGCTGGAGTGGGACGGCAAGAACTACCAGGTCTACTTCCCGGCGCTGTTCTTCGAATACAACCGCGGGCCGCTGAACCTGCGCCTCGGCAACCAGCAGATCGCCTGGGGCCAGGCGATCTTCTTCCGCGTGCTCGACGTCGTCGACGGGCTCGATCTGCGCCGCCACTCGGTGCTCGACAACGCGCAGGAGGAATTCTCCGACAAGCGCGTGCCGTCGCTGGGCCTGCGCGTCGGCTACCAGATCAGCGACGAGTGGATCGCCGACGCCTACGTGCAGAAGTTCCAGCCGTCGATCTACGGCAACCCGAACACGCCGTACAACGTCATCCCGACGCAGTTCACGGTGCACGATCTGTACGCCAAGGGCGGCTACGACGACAAGATCAGCTATGGCCTGCGCCTGAAGGGCAACTACGGCCAGTGGGGCTTCCAGGCGATGGCGGTGCGTCGCTACAACCCGGACGGCGTGTTCCGCTGGACGGCGTCGAACGTCGATCGCGATCTGCCGAACAACAACATCCTCGGCATCACCGAGAACCTGCTCAACAACGGCGTCACCGGGCCGTCGACCGGCGAGCTGCTCGCGCAGACGCCATTCGAAGCGTCACCGGGCGGCGTCTATTCGGCGAACGAGTGGTTCCACTACGCCGGCATGGCGCGACTCGACGCGGTCGACGGCCTCAACGCCGCGATCACCGAGTTCGCGCCGGCGACGAGCCGGCTGCTGGCGGCGCCGGCGGCGGACACGCAGGCCGCGTACAACGAGCTGAACACCTTCTTCATGGCGGCCGGCGGCGCGCTGCGCGGACACATCGCCCGCGAGTACTTCGCCGAGAACGTGTTCGGCGCCGGCGTCAGCTACGTCACCGAAGGCACGCCGGGCTCGTTCCTCGACCAGCTGATCATCAACCTCGAAGCCTCGTACACGCCGAACCGCGTCTACACGGCGCCGTCGCTGTCGCGCGACTACCTGCGCGAGGACAGCGCGATCGGCGCGCTGGTGCTCGAGAAGTACCATCGCTTCACGCAGGCCTTCCCGGCGACCTACATGGTGCTGCAGTACATGCATCGCACCAAGGACGATCTGTTCGGGCGCGCGCTGAAGGGCTACGGCGGCAACGTCAACGCCCCGGCCGGCGGCATCAGCGGCGGCGCCAACTACGTCGTGTTCGCGCTGCAGCAGCCGTTCCCGCAGGACATCTACCGCGTCTCGCTGGCGACGCTGTACGACCCGCGCGGCGGCATCCTCGTGCAACCGGGGATCAAGTGGAAGCCGCGCGGCTCGATCACCGTCGACGCCTTCTACAGCTACATCAACGGCCATCTCGGCGGCAATCCGAACAACAACGCGCTGTCGACGGCCGACTTCGCGGACGAGTTCACGCTGCGCGTCGGGTATCAGTTCTAGGCCCTGCAAAGACCTCCCCATGCCCCGCAGGTCTGGGGCTCCGGCGATCGATCGGCAGCGGTCGATCGCCGTATTTTTTTGGAGCAGCCACGCATGCACCTGCGCCGCTACGGGCCCGGCTACAGCCGCCGCCATTTCCTCGCGCTGTCGGGCGCCGCCGCGGCCGGCGTGCTGATGCCGCTGTGGGACGCGGTCGCGCAGACCGGCGAGGTCAGCAAGGCCTACCCGGACGAACTGCTGTCGATCGAGGCGTACAGCAAGGGCCGCATCAAGGCCGGCGACGAGATCACGGCGGCCAACGTCGAACTCGTCAAGGACCTGCTCGAGCCGATCAAGTACGTGCAGATCGCCACGCTCGGCCGCCGCCTGCGCGTGGCGCCGACGACGACCGAGATCATGCGGCTGTCGCCATGGGAATATCTGGAGGCGACGCTGAGGAACCGCGGCCAGGCGCGCTTCGACGCGCACGGCAATGTCGTCGCCGCCGACGGCCGGCCGTGGATCGGCGGCCATCCGTTCCCGGGCAGCACCGACGCGCTGGAGCTGATGGCCGGATTGACGCTGAGCTGGGGCCGCCACGACGCCGTGCTCTACGGCATGAAGGAGTACGACCTCGATCCGCAGGGCGAGATCGCCTTCGAGTACCAGGCCGGCTGGGCCGAGCTGTCGCCGGTCGCGCGCGTGCGTCTGGAGCCGAGGCCTTACTGGCCGGGCCGCGAGGACAAGCTGCGCTACCAGACGGTGTTCTTCGTCGGCCCGGACAGCGTCAAGGGCACCGCCTATCTGAACGTCTGGGCCTACGACCAGCACGCGTTTCCCGAGCTGTACGGCTACCTGCCGGCGTTCAAGCGCATCCGCCAGTTTCCGACCGACCAGCGCTTCGAGCCGCTGGTGCCGGGCTCGACGCTGTATCTGTCGGACGCCTGGGCGGCCGGCGATCCGCTGCATACCTGGGGCAATTACCGCGTCGTCGGCCGTGGTCCGGCGCTGGCCGCGGTGTCCGGCGGCTGGAACGCGGCGCATCCGAACTGGGAGCACCGCACGCACGGCGGGCCCAAGGGCAAGACCTTCTGGGACACCACCGTCGAGCTGGTGCCGGAGGCGATCATCGTCGAAGCCGAGCCGATCGGTTTCCCGCGCGCGCCGGTCAGCAAGAAACGCGTGTGGTTCGACGCGCGCACGCAGCTGCCGATCGCGATGGTCTCGTACGACCGCCGCGGCCAGCCGTACCGTTCCTTCGACGGCGCCTACGCGCTCTACGAGGACGGCGGCAAGTCGTTCAAGGACGGCGCGCATCCGTACTGGTCGTGGGCACACGTGCACGCCTACGACATCCAGAGCGGACGCATGACGCGCCTCGAACAGGTGCGCAGCATCGCCGGTGGCCACGTGACCACCGTCAACGATGCGGCGATCTACGAACGCTACCTGACCAATGCCGCGCTGATGCGGCTCGGCTGAGCCGTCAGGTTCCGACCCTGCCTGGCGCGGCAAGGCTGGCGTCTCCGGACGACCGGCCCTGCTGCGCCTTGGCGCGGAAGAGAACGCGAATCGAGGTCACGTCGCGGCCGGACGCGTGCCGGCGGTGCGTGCGGATGGAAGCGAAGTCGCGCGATCGGACGGCGTTGGTGTCGTCGGAATTCAAAAACTACCCGAGCGGGTAGCGGTGAAGCGCAGCGACGCGCTTAGTGTTCTTCACCAGAACGAGGCTCGCGAAGAGCCCGACCCTTGCGCGGAGGAGACCGCCATGCCAGTCATCGCTACGGGCCATGCCCTGCCTCCGTCCTCTTTTCTTTCTGCCACGGAGGTCGCGGCATGAATGCTGTACTCAAGGAGCGGTCCGATGCGCGGACCGCGGCGGCGCCGGCTACCGCTGGCAAGCTGATCAACATCGACAACGGCGGCACGCTGACCGACATCTGCGTGATCGACGGCAGCCAGGTCTGGCGCACCAAGACGCTGACCACGCCGTATGACCTGTCGAAGTGCCTGTTCGAGGGTCTGCGCAAGGTCTCGCGCGTGATCTACGGCGAGGAAGACCTGCTCAAGCTGCTGCTGTCGACCGCGCACATCCGCTATTCGACGACGCAGGGCACCAACGCGCTGGTCGAGCGCAAGGGTCAGCGTCTCGGCCTGCTGCTGTCCGGACTCGACGCGGCGGCGCTGCAGGGCGATGCGCAGCAGCGCGACGTGTTCGCCGGCCTGGTCGGCCCGCGCGTCGAAATGCTCGACCTGTCGGCCGACGACGCGGCGCTCGAGATCGCCGCGACGCAGGCGATCAACCGGCTCGCCTCGGCCGGCGCCAACCGCATCGTCGTCGGTGTCGGCGGTGCGCAGCGCGACGCTGGCGAGACGCGGCTGAAGAAGATCCTGCTGAAGAAATTCCCGCCGCACCTGCTCGGCGCGATCCCGCTGCTGTACTCGCACGAAGTCGTGCAGGACGAAGACGACGCGCGCCGCGTCTGGACGGCGCTGTTCAACGCCTTCCTGCATCCGGCGATGGAGCGCTTCCTGTACAGCTCGGAGCATCGCCTGCGCGAGTACAAGACCAAGAATCCGCTGCTGATCTTCCGCAACGACGGCGACTCGGCGCGCATCTCGCGCACGGCCGCGATCAAGACCTACTCGTCCGGCCCGCGCGGCGGCGCCGAGGGTGCCAAGGCGCTGGCCGCGCACTACGGCTTCGAGCGCCTGCTCGGCATGGACATCGGCGGCACGACCACCGACATCAGCCTCGTCGAGGGCGGCGCCGTACGCACCGACCGGCGCGGCAAGATCGAGGGCGTGGCGACCTCGCTGGCACTGTGCAACGTGGTCAGCGCCGGCGTCGGCGGCTCGTCGATCCTGTCGGTCGTCGATGGCCGCATCAAAGTCGGTCCGGAGAGCGTCGGCGGCGCGCCGGGGCCGGCCTGCTTCGGCCTCGGCGGCACCGAAGCGACGATCACCGACGCCTTTCTCGTGCAGGGCCTGCTCGATCCGGCGAGCTACTTCGGCGGCGAGCTGAAGATCGACGTCGAGCGCGCGCGCGCGGCGATCGCCGAGAAGATCGCCAAGCCGCTCGGCCTGTCGGTCGAGGCCGCGGCGGCGGCGATGGAGAAGGCCTGGGTGCAGAAGGTCGCCGACGCGCTGAAGGCGTTCACGACCATCACTGCCGATACCACGCTGGCGGCGTTCGGCGGCGGCGGTCCGTTCCTGGCGACCCAGGTCGCCGAGGCGAGCGGCATCACCCGCGTCATCATCCCGGGCCTCGCCGCAGTGTTCTCGGCGTTCGGCATCGGCTTTTCCGACATCGCCCACGAATACGAGGCGCCGCTCGCCGACGGCGACGCGGCGACGATCCAGGCGGCGCGCGAGCAGCTGCTCGAACGCGCGCGCCGCGGCATGTTTGCCGAAGGCTTCGATCTCGCCGACTGCCGCGTCGAGACCTGGCTGCAGGTCGGCGACGAGCGCCAGCCGCTGCTCGGCGACGTGCCGCCGGCGCTGCCCAAGGGCACGAAGCCGTCGCTGCTGCTCAAGGCCACGCGCGTCATTGCCCGCGCCACGCTCGCCGGCCGGTTCGGCGCGGCGCGCCAGCAGGCGAGCGCCGACGGCACGCGCAGCGTGCGCATCGACGGCCAGGTCCAGGCCTTGCCGCTGTACCGCACCGAACAGCAGTCCGGCGGCGTGCAGGCGCAGGGGCCGTGCGTGCTCGAAGACGCCTTCTTCACCAGCCGCATCGACGCCGGCTGGCGCTTCGAGATCAACGAGTCCGGCGACATCCTGCTGAGCCGCGCCTAACGCGAGAACCCGACATGAAAGTCCTGATCACCGAATACCTGCGCATCAATCTCGACACCGAGCAGTGGGAGTGCCGCCGCTGCGGCCACGCGCACGGCAGCGCGCGCGACAACTACAAGCGCGGCCTGCTGGTCTATGACCGCGATCCGCGCGAGATCCACAAGCCGCTGCTCGATCCGAAGCTCTACGAGCGCACCTATTCGCCGGACCCGCAGTGGTGCCGGATCCTCGAGTACTACTGCTCGTCGTGCGGAACGATGGTCGAAGTCGAGTACCTGCCGCCCGGCCATCCGCCGCTGCACGACATCGAACTCGACATCGACGCGCTGAAGCTGCAATGGCAGGACCGCGAGGAAGTCACCGAGCCGGCGCCCGCCCCGGACCTGGCGCTGGAGAAGGTCAAGCACGGCCGCGCGCTGCACGCCGAGATGCACCAGCACGGCGGCCACGGCCACCAGCACTAGGCCGGCGCGCGGCCAGGCGTTTCATCGGCGGTTTGAACTTCCGCGGACTTCGAATCTAGAGACAGTGCGATGAAAAGAGTTTCCGTAGACATCGGCGGCACCTTCACCGATACCTTCGTGGTCTGGGACAACCAGTACATCGAAGGCAAGGCGCTGACCACGCATCACAATCTGGCGCTGGGCTTCAACGAATCGCTCGGCGACGCCTGCAAACAGCTCAATGTCGAGCCGGCGCAGCTGCTGTCGGAAGTCGACTCGGTGCGCTATTCGACGACGCTCGGCACCAACGCGCTGATCGAGCGCAAGGGCCCGCGCATCGGCGTGCTGGTCACCACCGGCTTCAAGAGCACGATCCCGCTGTCGCGTGCCCGCGGCTACGGCGAGGGCCTGTCCGAGCACGAGCAGATGGACATTCCGAACGCCCGGCGCCCGCAGCCGATCGTGCCGATTCCGATGATCCGCGAGGTGCGCGAGCGCATCGACTATCTCGGCCAGGTGTTCTGGACGCTCGACGAGGACGACGTGCGCCTGCGCATCCGCGAACTCGTCGACGCCGGCGCCGAAGCGCTGGTCGTGCTGTTCACCAACAGCGTGGTGAACCCCGCGCACGAGCTGCGCGTGCGCGAAATCTTCCTCGAGGAGTATCCGGCGCATCTGCTCGGCGCGATCCCGATGCTGCTGAGTCATCAGGTCGCCGGCCGAAAGGGCGAGTACGCGCGCGGCACCTCGACGATCATGGACGCGTTCCTGCACCAGACCATGTATCACGGCCTCGGCACGCTGGAGCTGAACCTGCGCGCGCAGGGCTACAACAAGCCGATGCTGGTCAGCCACAACTCGGGCGGCATGGCGCAGCTGAACTCGACCGACGCGCTGCAGACCGTGCATTCCGGCCCGGTCTCCGGCATCGCCGCCAGCGAACATCTGGCCGCCGCCGCCGAACTCGGCAACGTGGTCGCCACCGACATGGGCGGCACCAGCTTCGACATCGGCATCGTCGACCAGAGCGGCGTCAAGCACTACGACTTCAATCCGGTGATCGACCGCTGGCTGGTGTCGATCCCGATGGTGCATCTGGTCACGCTCGGCGCCGGCGGCGGCTCGATCGCGCGCTACGACCGCATGTTCGGCTCGATCGAGCTCGGCCCCGAGTCGGCCGGCTCCGATCCGGGCCCGGCCTGCTACGACCGCGGCGGCCTCAAGCCGACGGTCACCGACGCCGATCTCCTGCTCGGCTATCTCGATCCGAAGAACTACGCCAACGGCCGCATTCCGCTCAATCCGAAGCGCGCCAGGCAGGCGGTCGAGGACCATCTCTGCGACGAGCTCGATCTGTCGGTCACCGAGACCGCCAAGCTGATCAAGCGCAACGTCGACGCCAGCATGGCCAACGGCATCGCCACCGAGCTGCGCACGCGCGGCTACGAGCCCAAGGATTTCACCATCCTCGCCTACGGCGGCAATGGCCCGCTGCACGCCTGCGGCATCGCCAACGCGCTCGGCGTGTCGAAGATCCTGGCGCCGCCGTTCTCGTCGACCTTCTCGGCCTGCGGCGCCGGCAACGTCAACCAGATGCACATCCACGAGATGAGCACCTGGACGGTGCTGTTCAATCCGGCCACCAAGCGCTTCTTCAACGACTACGAGAAGTTCAACCGGAACGTCGAGGAACTGGAGCGCCGCGGCCGCGAGGACCTGCTGCGCCAGGGCATGGACGAAAAGCAGATCCGCTACCGCCTCGAACTCGACATGCGCTACGGCAACCAGCGCGTGCAGACCGCCGTCGTCACCGAGCTGAACCGCCTGCACACGCAGAAGGACGTGCTGGCCCTGATGGACCAGTTCCACGAGAGCTACGGCGCGCGCTTCGGCGAGGGCAGCCAGTCGCCGGAGACCGGCGTGCGCATCAACACGATCCGCGTCTGCGCCTACGTCGAGCAGCCGAAGGTCGCGTTCGCCAAGCTCAAGCTCGGCGACAAGACCATCGCGCCGCCGGCGCCGGTCGGACAGCGCGACTGCCATTTCGTCGGCCACGACCGGCCGCTGGCGACGCCGGTCTACGACGACAAGGCGCTCGCCGAGGGAACGCGCATCGAAGGGCCTGCGATCGTCACCACGCGCGCCACGACCTATCTGGTCGAACCGGGCTGGACCTACCGCGCCGCGGCGCAGGGCGGGGTCTGGTTCATCAAGGAAAACGCTTAATCACGACGGAGCACTCTCCCATGTACGACAACATCTCCGCCGAAGAGCAGGCCCTGCTCGACAAGTTCCTCGCCGACAACAAGATGTTCCTCGGCCCCGACCCCGAGATCATGCGCGACCACACGGTGACGCCGCGCTCGGCCGCCGAAGAGGAAGTGCTGAAGAAGGGTTTCGATGCGCACCAGGCGCATCACATCCGCGGCCTGATCAACGCGGCGCTGTCGGAAGCGTTCACGATGGTCAACCAGATGGGCGCCGCGCCGGGCGCGAAGTGGGGCGATCTCGTCACCGCGATCTATACCGCCGACGGCAACCTCGCGATGATCGCGCCGCACGGCATCATCACCTTCGCCGCCTGCGCGTTCTATCCGATCCGCTTCATCATCAAGAACTGGATGAACGATCCGACCGTCGGCGTGAAGGACGGCGACGGCTTCATCCACAACGATGCGCGCTACGGCGGCGTGCACAACACCGACCAGTCGATGATGATGCCGCTCTACTACAAGGGCGAGCTGATCTGCTGGCTGTCGAGCACGATCCACGAGGGCGAGAACGGCGCCTGCGAGCCGGGCGGCCTGCCGGCCGCGGCGGAGAGCAAGTACGACGAAGGCATCAAGATGTCGCCGTTCAAGGTCGTGGAGAACTTCCAGATCAAGCGCGACCTCGTCACCTTCCTGCAGAACTCGGTGCGCGATCCGAAGCTGCAGCTCGAGGACATGAAGGTCAAGCTGCACGCCGTCATGCGCCTGCGCGACCGCATCACCGCGATCCTCGACCAGTTCGGCCGCGACGCGCTGATCGCGACCATGCGCATGCACCTCGAGGACACCGAGGCCGAAGTGCGCCGCCGCATCCGCGAGCTGCCGGACGGCACCACGCGCGTGCTGCAGTTCATGGACTCCAGCCTGCGCGAGAACTGCCTGCAGAAGATCAGCGTGGCGATCACCGTCAAGGGCGATCGCATGATCGCCGACTTCCGCGGCACCGCACCGCAGTTCATGAACCGCTCGGTCAACACCAATCTCGCCTCGTTCAAGGCGGCGCTGGCGACCGGCCTGCTGCAGAACATCTGGCCGGACCTGCCGCACACGATGGCGGTGCTGTCGCCGATCGAGGTCATCACCGACAAGAACTCGATCATCGACGCCGAGGGCGAGATGCCGCAGGCGATGAGCCTGATGCCGCTGTTCAAGGCCTGCGTCGCCTGGACGGTGCCGATGGCCAAGTTCAACTACAGCCTGCCGAAGCGCTACTCGGCGATCATCGCCTCGCAGTACGACCAGGCGGCGACCTTCATCTACGGCGGCCTTACCCAGCACGGCGACGTCACCGGCAACTTCTGCGGCGACATCAACGGCATGGGCCAGGGCGCGCGCAGCCACGCCGACGGCGAGCACAGCGTCTCGCCGGTGTTCGGCTTCATGGCGGACTCGGGCGAGCACGAGATCAACGAGGAAGACACGCCGATCATCCGCCTCGGCGCGCAGCGCCTCGCCAAGGACCGCATCGGCTTCGGCAAGTACCGCGGCGGCATGGGCTACGAGCAGATCGCCACGGCGCGCGGCTCCGGCATGTGGGGCTTCATGACCGGCTGCGAGGGTTCGAAGTTTCCGTCGGCACAGGGCCTGTTCGGCGGCTATTCGTGCCCGGCCTACCAGCTGCTGAAGATCAAGGGCGTCAACATCTTCGAGGAACTGAACAAGGACCCGAAGGTGGTCGAGGTGTTCGACATCGTCAAGCTGATGAACGAGCGCCCGCTCAAGGGCGGCAAGTACAGCAGCAACGACATGGGCATGACCTTCGAGCTGTGCAACGAAGGCGAGATCTACATGATCTGCCAGGGCGCCGGCGGCGGCTACGGCGACGTGCTCGAGCGCGATCCGGCGCTGGTCATGAAGGACGTCGAGGAAGACCTGCTGTCGGCCGATCTGGCGCGCGAGATCTACAAGGTCGTGTTCGACGAGCGCACGCTGGTCGTCGACGAGGCCGCGACGCGCCAGCTGCGCGACGACGAGCGCCGCGCCCGCCTGCAGCGCGGCAAGCCGTTCGACGCCTTCTGCAAGGAATGGGTCACGCCCGAGCCGCCCGCCGACCTGCCGTACTTCGGCAGCTGGGACGACAACAGCAAGATCTACGCGCAGAACCCGGCGATCAACCTCAAGGTGGTGATGCCGGCCGACCAGCTGCAGGGCTTCTACATGCCCAACCCCAAGGATCTGCAGATCGCCACGCTGGAGGCGAAACTCGCCGCGGCGCAGGCGGCGCTCGAAGCCTGCCAGGCGGCGGGCCGCTGAGGCGCGCTCGCCATCACGCGGCCGCGCCGCTGACGACAACGACTATCACCAGGGGAGAGCTTCGATGACCGATTACGGCAAGCGGTTCCGTCTCGACGGCAAGGTGGCACTGGTCAGCGGCGCGGCGCGCGGCATCGGCGCCGAGATCGCGCTGGCGCTGGCGCAGGCCGGCGCGCGCGTGATCGTCAGCGATGTCGCCGACGGCGGCGGACGCGCGACGGCGCAGGCCATCGCCGCCGCCGGCGGCAGCGCCGACGCCTGCGTGCACGACGTCACCGTCGAGGCGCAGTGGGAGGCGGCGGTCGCGCTCGCGCAGCACCGCTACGGACGCCTCGACGTGCTCGTCAACAACGCCGGCATCGAGACCGCGGCGCTGCTCGCGCAGTGCACGCTCGACGACTTCCGCCGCGTCATGGACATCAACGTCAACGGCGTCTTCCTCGGCGTCAAGCATGCGATCCGGGCGATGGCCAAGCCGCAGGGGCAGGGCGGTTCGATCATCAATCTGTCGTCGGTCGCCGGCCTGATCGGCACGACCGGGCACGCCGCCTACCACACGTCCAAAGGCGCGGTGCGCCTGCTGACCAAGGCGGCGGCCGTCGAGTGCGCGCAGCTCGGCACCGGCATCCGCGTCAATTCCGTGCATCCGGCGATCGTCGCCACCGACATGGGCACGAACTTCATCCAGCACTTCGTCGATCTGGGGCTCGCGCCGGACTACGCGACGGCCGAGGCCGCGATCAAGGCCGCGCACCCGCTCGGCCGCTTCGGCGAGCCGGCCGACGTCGCCAGCGCCGTCGTCTATCTCGCCTCCGACGCCGCGCAGTGGGTGACCGGCACCGAGCTGGTGCTGGACGGCGGCTACACCGCGGCCTGAGCGCGCGACCATGAACCGCTTCGAAGAACTGCTCGCCGCGCGCGCGGCGCTGTGGCTGGACTACGCCGACTACGCCGGCGCGCTGCTCGCCGGCGGCAGCGCGCCCTGGCTCGACGCCTCGGCGCTGATCGCCTGGCAGCGCAAGGCGCAGGGCCTGCTGCGTTCCGACGTCGTCGAGCTGCCGCTCGGCGCCGTCGCCGCCGCCTGGCTCGCCGCGCACGCCCCGCTGCGCGAGGCCATGCGCGCCAAGCGCCGCGCCGTGTTCCCGCTGCGCACGCTGCTCGCCGACGAGGCCTGGCGCGCGCATCTGGCCGAGCTCGCCGGCGGCCTGCGCGCCAGCTTCGCGGCGCAGCCGCTGGCGCTGGCCTGCCCGTCGCCGCGGCGCTGGCTGCTCGACGCCTACCAGGCCGCGCACGGCGAGGCGCCGGAGATCGACGACGACGAGGTCGAAAGCGCCGCTGTCTATCTCGCCGACTTCCTGCGCTGCTTCGGCGAGACCGGCGTCGACCTGCTGCTGCTGCAGGAGTCGGCCGCCAGCGAGCCCGGCGAGGCCTCGGCGCTGGCCGCCTATCAGCCGGTGCTCAACGTCGCCGCGCACTATCGCTGGAGCGCCGGCCTGTCGGCGCCCGCCGGGCGCTACGCGGGCGGCGAGGCGCCGCTCGATTTCGTCGTCGCGCCGCAGCCGGCGGCGGCGCGCTACGCGGCGCAGCTGGTGCCGGCCGCGTACTGGAGCGGCGGCGAGGCGCCGCCGTGTCCGCCCGGCGGCTTCCGCTACGCCGGCATTCCCGGTGACGCGCAGCCCGAAGCCGTGCTGCAGCGCCTCGCGGCGCTGCGCTGAACGGGAGACGCGACGATGCATCTGCCGCCCCGCTTCGTGC
Organism: Solimonas variicoloris DSM 15731; assembly: GCF_000382285.1. GTDB lineage: Bacteria > Pseudomonadota > Gammaproteobacteria > Nevskiales > Nevskiaceae > Solimonas > Solimonas variicoloris. Next base: position 26,423 of record NZ_KB907945.1, read on the forward strand.
CGCCGGCGCTGCGCCTGCTCAAGCGCGCGCTGCAGCCGGGCGTGCCGGTCGCCGTGCAGCGCGCGCTGTCGGCCGCCGCGCTGCGCGCGCTGCCGCCGCCGCGCGGCACCGAGCGCCGCCACGCCACGCTCGGCGGCGTGCCGGTCGAGCGGCTGCGCCGCCGCGGCACGCGGCCGACGACACGGATCCTCTATCTGCACGGCGGCGGCTACGTGCTCGGCTCGCCGGCCACGCATCGCGCCATCACCGTGCGCCTGGCGCTGCACAGCGGCGCGGAGCTGATCGTGCCGGACTACCGGCTCGCGCCCGAGCATCCGCATCCGGCCGCGCTCGACGACGCGCGCGAAGTCTGGCGCGCGCTGCTCGACGAGGTTGGCGACGCCGCGCGCATCGCCGTCGCCGGCGATTCGGCCGGCGGCGGCCTCGCGCTGGCGCTGGCGCTGGCCCTGCGCGACGCCGGCCAGGGCCTGCCGGCGGCGCTGGCGACGATTTCGCCGTGGACCGATCTGGCGCTGAGCGGCGCCAGCGTGCAGGCGCGCGCCGCGCGCGACCCGCTGCTGACGCCGGCCTGCGGCGCGCACTGGTCGGCGCTGTATCGCGGCGGCCTGGCCGCCGACACGCCGGCCTGCTCGCCGCTGTACGCCGATCCCGCCGGGTTGCCGCCGCTGCTGGTCCACGTCGGCAGCGAGGAAATCATCTACGACGACGCGCAGCGCTGGGTCGACAAGGCGCGCGCCGCCGGCGTCGCGGTGACGCTGCGCGAGTACGCCGGGCTCTGGCACGACTTCCACTTGCAGGCCGGGCTGCTGCGCGAGGCCGACGACGCGGTCGCCGAGATCGCTGCCTTCTGCGCCGCCGCGCTGGCCGCCGACACCGTCCGGGAGCGGACATGAACGACACCGATTTCGCATTGCGCGGCGAGCCGCTGTTTTCGATGCAGGCGACGCTGCAGGCGCCGCCCGAGCTGATCGGGCCGGTGCCGGAGGGCATCCGCGTGACCTTCTACGTCAGCGGCGGCCGCGTCGAGGGGCCGCGCCTGCGCGGCCGGCTGCGTCCGGTCGGCGCCGACTGGTTCACGCTGCGCCGCGACGGCGTCGGCCAGCTCGACGTGCGCGCGACCATCGAGACCGACGACGGCGCGCTGATCCAGGTCGATTACCCGGGCCTGACCGACGTCGGCGCCGACGCCTACGAGCGCTTCCTCGCCGGCGAGATGCCGCCGCGGCTGGCATTGCACACCGGCCCGCGGCTGCGCACGGCGCATCCGGACTACCAGTGGCTGCAGCGCCTGTACTGCGTCGGCGTCGGCGAGGCCGACCTGCAGACCTTCGAGGTCCGCTACCGGGTCTACGCGCTGCGCTAGCGCCGCCGGCAGGCCCTGGGCATACGAGAACAAGAGGAGAACGACATGGTGCAGGAAGGCGAGTTGCTGTGGACGCCGCGGCCCGAGTTCGCGGAGCGCTCGCAGATCGCCCGCTACCAGCGCTGGCTGCGCGAGCAGCGCGGCGTCGACACCGGCGACTACGCGGCGCTGTGGCGCTGGTCGGTCGACGAGCCCGAGGCCTTCTGGGCGACGATCTGGGACTACTTCGACGTGCAGTCCTCGGTGTCGTACTCGCAGGTGCTCGACCGCCGCGCGATGCCCGGCGCGAAGTGGTTCGAGAACTCGCGCGTCAACTACGCCGAGCATCTGCTGCGCCACGAGAAGACCGCGCCGGACGCGCCGGTCTTCCACCACCTGTCGGAGACGCGGCCGCTGGCGACGATGTCGTGGCGCGAGCTCGGCCGTCAGGTCCGCATCCTCGCCACACAGCTGCGTGCGCTCGGCGTGCGGCCGGGCGATCGCGTGGTGTCGTACATGCCGAACGTGCCGGAAACCGCGATCGCGATGATGGCGACGGTCGCGATCGGCGCGGTGTGGTCGTCGGCGGCGCCGGAGTTCGGCGTGCAGACCGTCATCGAGCGCTTCTCGCAGATCGAGCCCAAGGTGCTGTTCGCGGCCGACGGCTACCGCTTCGGCGGCAAGGACTTTTCACGCGAGGCCGAGGTGCGCCGCATCGTCGATGCACTGCCGTCGCTGCAGACGCTGATCTGGCTGCCGTACCTGCAGCCCGACGCGGCGCCGCCGGCCTGGCCGGCGCTGCGCCGCTGGGACGATCTGCTGGCGCAGCCGGAAGTGCCGGCCGAGTCGTTCCGCTACGAGCACGTCGCCTGGGACCATCCGCTGTGGGTGGTGTTCTCGTCGGGCACCACCGGCCTGCCGAAGGCGATCGTGCACAGCCACGTCGGTGCGCTGCTCGAGCATCTCAAGCTGATGCACTTCCACCTGAATCTCGGCCCGGATTCGGTGATGTTCTTCTACAGCACCACCGGCTGGATGATGTGGAACCTGCTGCTGGCGGCGCTGCTCACCGGCAGCGCGATCGTGCTCTACGACGGCAATCCGGCGCATCCGTCGCCGGATTTCCTCTGGCAGCTCGCCGCCGACACCGGCACGACCAGCTTCGGCGCCAGCCCGACCTACGTGCAGATGATGGAGAAAGCCGGCCTGGTGCCCGGCGAGCGCTTCGACCTGTCGCGGCTGGAGTCGATCGTCGTCGCCGGCGCGCCGTCGACGCCGGAGACCTTCGCCTGGTTCTACCGCTGCGTGAAGAAGGATCTGTGGGTGACCTCGCAGTCCGGCGGCACCGAGCTGTGCAGCGGCTTCGTCGGCGCCGCGCCGACGCTGCCGGTGCATGCCGGCGAGATCCAGACGCGCCTGCTCGGCATGGACGTGCGTGCCTGGAGCGACGATGGCCGCGAACTCGTCGACGAAGTCGGCGAGCTGGTCGTGACCACGCCGTTTCCGTCGATGCCGGTGCGCTTCTGGAACGACGAAGGCGGCAAGCGCTATCGCGAATCGTACTTCGAGGCCTTCGATCACATCCGCCCCGGCATCTGGCGGCATGGTGACTTCATCAAGATCAACGCGCGCGGCGGCTGCTACATCTACGGCCGTTCGGATTCGACGCTAAACCGCTACGGCGTGCGCATCGGCACCGCCGAGATCTACCGCGCGGTCGAACAGGTGCCGGAAGTCGCCGACAGCCTGATCGTCTGCTGCGAACTGCCGGGCGGCAATTTCTTCATGCCGCTGTTCGTGCGCCTCAAGCCCGGCATCGAGCTCGACGAGGCGCTCGTGCGCCGCATCAACGCGCGCCTGCGCGAGGACTGCAGCCCGCGCCACGTGCCCGACAAGATCTACGCGGTCGCCGCCGTGCCGTACACGCTGACCGGCAAGAAGATGGAAGTGCCGGTGCGCAAGCTCTTGATGGGCTGGCCGCTCGAAAAGGCCGCGAGCCGCGACGCGATGATGAATCCCGAGGCGATCGACTGGTTCGTGCGCTTCGCTGCCGAGAGCCGCGACTACGACTGGCGCGGTGCCGCGCCGGCCTCGGCGCAGGCCTGAAAGGAGACCGCGAACATGGGGCGAGTACAGGACAAGGTCTGCGTCGTCACCGGCGGTGCCCGCGGTCTCGGGCTCGCCGCCGCCGAAGCGCTGCTCGCCGAGGGCGCACGCGTGCTGCTCACCGACGTCGACCGCGCCGCCGGCGAGGCCGAGGCGCGGCGGCTCGGCGCGCGCGCGCGTTTTCGCGTGCAGGACGTCACCGACGCCGCGCAGTGGGCGGCGACGCTCGACGCGGCGTTCGCCGAGTGGGGGCGTCTCGACGTGCTCGTCAACAACGCCGGCATCGCCGGCATCGCCGACGTCGAGCGCATCTCGCTCGCCGACTGGCAGCGCACGCTCGACATCAATCTGAGCGGCGTGTTTCTCGGCACGCAGGCGGCGATCGCGCGCATGAAGGCCGGCGGTGGCTCGATCGTCAACATCGCCTCGATCGAAGGCCTGATCGGCGAGCCGCTGATTCCCGCCTACAACGCCAGCAAGGGCGGCGTGCGCCTGTTCACGCGCTCGGCGGCGGTGCACTGCGCGCGCAGCGGCTATCCGGTGCGCATCAACAACGTCTGCCCCGGCTTCGCCGAGACGCAGATGGTGGCCGGCGCGCTGGCGTCGATGGCGCCGGACGACGCGCAGAACTTCGCGGCGCGCACGCTGGCGCGCATTCCGCTCGGCCGCTTCGCGCGGCCGGCCGAGATCGCCGCCTGCGTGCTGTTCCTGGCGTCGGACGAATCGAGCTACGTGACCGGCGCCGACCTCGTCGTCGACGGCGGCATGACCGCCTGAGCGCGGCAATCCCGAACGACAACGACATCCGCAGAATCCGAGGAGAACCATGAGCAAGAAGCCCGTCGTCATCTATGGCGTCACCGGCTACACCGGCCGCCTCGTCGCCGAATACCTGCGCGAGCATCGCGTGCCGTTCGTCGCCGCCGGCCGCGACGCCAGGCGCATCAGGGAAGTGCTCGACCGCGTGCCGGGCATCGAGAGCGCCGATTACGAGATCGCCGAAGTCGAGCACACGGTCGAGGCGCTGACCAAGCTGATGCAGGGCGCCAAGGTCATGTGCAACATGGTCGGCCCGTTCATGAAGTACGGCGACGAGGCGGTCGAGGCCTGCCTCAACGCCGGCGCGCACTACACCGACACCAACGGCGAGCAGAACTGGATGATGCACGCCGAGGCGAAGTGGGGGCAGAAGTTCGCCGACAAGAACCTGCTGCTGGCGCCGGGCATCGCGCAGATGTACACGACCGGCGAGATCGCCGCGAACCTGTGCCTGGAGACGCCGGGACTCGACACGCTCGACATCCTGGTGCTGTGGAAGGGCTTCCCGACCTACGCCTCGACGCAGACGATCTTCAGCATCCTCACCGCGAACTTCTACTACCTCGAAGGCAACCAGTACGTGCAGTGGTTGCCGACGGCGAAGTCGGAGGTCGTCGTGCCGGGCCAGCACGAGACGGCGATGGCCCTGCCCTGGGGCGGCACCGCGCATCCGGTATGGTTCAAGAACGATCCGCGCGTCGCCAACGTCAAGGCGCAGGGCGGCGTGTTCGCGCGCGCGGTGATGGAAGGCGTGGTGCAGATCGCCGCGGTGGTCGAGGAGCAGATCAAGCCGCTGCCGAAGGACCAGGCCGAGAAGAAGCTTTCGGAGATGGCGGCGAGCCTGCAGGCCGGCATGCCGCCGCGCGAGAATCCGCGCGAGAACACCTCGGTCGACTCGGTGCACGCCAGCGGCCCGCTCGGCCGCGCGCACTGCGTGATCCACGGTGTCTGCAACTACAAGCAGACCGGCCTGCTGCAGGCCTACGCCGCCTATCACCTGCTGCAGGCGCCGCCGAAGCGCTACGGCTTCGCGTCGGGTTGTCAGGCCTTCGGTCATCGCGAGCTGCTCGGCGTGCTGCAGAGCTTCGGTCTGGTGTCGCGCCCGGAGCTCACGGTCAACGCCGCGTCGGCGCGCATCGGCTGACGGGCGCGCACGCCATGGCCGGCCTGGGTGTTGCGCCCGCCGCCGCGCGCGTCGCGGAAGGCGAATGCCTGTGGACGCCGCCGCCGGAGCAGGTGGCGGCGGCGGCGGTCGAGGATTTCCGGCACTGGGTCAACGCCCATCACGGCCTCGATCTCGACGACTACGCGGCGCTGTGGCGCTGGTCGGTCGACGAACCGGAGGTGTTCTGGGCGGCGATCTGGCGCTACTTCTGCATCGTCAGCGAGACGCCGTACCGGCGCGTGCTCGATCGCCGCACGATGCCCGGTGCGCAGTGGTTCGAGGGCGCGCGCGTCAACTACGCCGAGCATCTGCTGCGTCACGAGGACGCCGATCCGGACGCGCCGGCGCTGCTGTACGCCTCCGAGCTGCGCACACCGGGCCAGCTGAGCCGGCGCGAGCTCGGCCATCGCGTGCGCGTGCTGGCGACGCGGCTGCGCGCGCTCGGCATCCGCCCCGGCGACCGCGTCGGTGCGTACATGCCGAACATTCCGGAGACCGCGATCGCGATGCTGGCGACGACGGCGATCGGCGCGGTGTGGACGGCGGCCTCGCCGGAGTTCGGCGCGCGCACCGTGATCGACCGCTTCGGCCAGCTGGCGCCGAAGCTGCTGTTCGCCGTCGACGGCTACCGCTTCGGCGGCGAGGACTTCGCACGCGGCGAGCAGGTCGCGGCGATCGTCGCCGGCCTGCCCAGCGTCGAGCACGTGGTCTGGCTCGACTATCTCGCGCCCGGCGCGGCGCCGCCGCTGCCCGGCGCCCGGCGCTGGTCGGAACTGGCCGACGGCCCCGAGCCGGCGACGTTCGCATACGAGCGCGTCGCCCACGACCATCCGCTGTGGGTGCTGTTCTCGTCGGGCACCACCGGCCTGCCGAAGGCGGTCGTGCACAGCCACGTCGGCATCCTCGTCGAGCACTGCAAGCTGACCGCGTTCCACGTCGGCCTGCGTCCCGGCGACCGGCCGCTGTATCACTCGACGTCCGGCTGGATGATGTGGAACGTGCTGCTCGCGAGCCTGCTGCAGGGCGCCGCACCGGTGCTCTACGACGGCTCGCCGATCGGGCCCGATCCCGAGGTGCTGTGGAAGCTCGTCGAGCAGCTGCGCGTCACGCATTTCGGCACCAGTCCGAGCTTCGCGCAGATCATGCAGAAGAACGGCCTGCGGCCGCGCCTGCACTACGATCTGGCGGCGCTGCGCATGGTGCTGCTCGCCGGCTCGCCGTCGGTGCCCGAGACCTTCGCGTGGTTTTACGACGAGGTGAAGCCGGATCTGTGGGTGACCTCGCAGAGCGGCGGCACCGAGATCGCCTCGGCCTTCGTCGGCGCGGTGCCGACGCTGCCGGTCTACGCCGGCGAGATCCAGACGCGCCTGCTCGGCATGGACGTCGAGGTCTGGAACGAGTACGGCCAGCCGGTCGTCGACCAGACCGGCGAGCTGGTCGTGCGCACGCCCTGTCCGTCGATGCCGATCCGCTTCTGGAACGACGACGACGGCCAGCGCTACTGGGAGTCGTATTTCGCGACCTGGCCCGGCGTCTGGCGCCACGGCGACTCGACCAAGATCAACGCGCGCGGCGGCGTCTACATCTACGGTCGCAGCGATTCGACGCTGAACCGCTACGGGGTCTGCATCGGCACCGCCGAGATCTACCGCAGCGTCGAGCGCATCGACGAGGTGGTCGACAGCATCATCGTCTGCTGCGAGCTCGCCGGCGGCCGCTTCTTCATGCCGATGTTCGTCAAGCTGCGCGCCGGCGTCGAGCTCGACGAGGCGATGCGCGACCGCATCCGCCGCCAGCTGCGCCTCGACTGCAGTCCGCGCCATGTCCCCGACCAGCTGTACCGCGTCGACGAGATTCCGTACACGCTGACCGGCAAGAAGATGGAAGTGCCGGTGCGTCGCCTGCTGAGCGGCTGGCCGCTGGAAAAATCGGCGAGCCGCGACGCGATGCTGAATCCGGCGGCGATCGACTGGTTCGTGCGCTTTCGCGCCGACAACCGCGTGATGCTGAGCAGCTGACGGCGCGTCGCGCGATCCGCCCATTTCCCGAACCCACGTCCCGCGCCGGAGCGGGACTTCACACCCACAACGGAGCGGCACGTCCATGGTTCAAGCGGCATCGGCAGCAGCAGCGGCGTCACTGGCCGGCAAGACCCTGTTCATCACCGGCGCGAGCCGCGGCATCGGCAAGGCGATCGCCCTGCGCGCGGCGCGCGACGGCGCCCGCATCGTCGTCGCCGCCAAGACCGCCGAGCCCGATGCGCGCCTGCCGGGCACGATCCACAGCGCCGCGGCGGAGATCGTCGCCGCCGGCGGCGAGGCGCTGCCGCTGCAGGTCGACATCCGCGACGAGGCGCAGGTGCAGGACGCCGTCGCCCGTGCGGCCGCGTATTTCGGCGGCATCGACATCCTCGTCAACAACGCCAGCGCGATCAGCCTGACGCGCGCCGAGGCGACGCCGCTGAAGCGCTACGACCTGATGATGGACATCAACGTGCGCGGCGCCTTCGTCTGCACGCAGGCCTGTCTGCCGCAGCTGCGCCGCGCCGCCAATCCGCACGTGCTGCTGCTGGCGCCGCCGCTCGACCCCGATCCGCGCTGGTTCGCGCAGCACGCCGCGTACACCGTCTCGAAGTACGCGATGAGCCTGCTCGGTCGCGGCCTCGCCGCCGAGCTGCGCGACGACGGCATCGCCGTCAACACGCTGTGGCCGCGCACGCTGATCGAGACGTCGGCGCTGAAAGTGCCCGGTCTCGACGGCACCGGCGACGGCCGCACGCCGCAGATCATGGCCGACGCCGCCTACCGCATCCTGACGCGGCCGTCGCGCCAGTTCAGCGGCCATGCCTGTCTCGACGAAACGGTGCTGCGCGAAGCCGGCGTCGACGACTTCGACCCGTATCTGGCCCGGCCGGGCACGACGCCCGCGCTCGACCTGTTCGTCTCCGCCTGAGGGCAAGCCATGCAACGTCCCGTCCACGTCATCGGCGTCGGCATGACGCCGTTCGTCAAGCCCGGCAGCAGCCCGGATTATCCGGAGATGGCGCGCGTCGCCGGCCGCACCGCGCTGGCCGACGCCGGCGTCGCTTACGACGACATCGAACAGGCCTACGCCGGCTACGTCTACGGCGATTCGACCAGCGGCCAGCGCGCCGTCTACGAACTGGGCCTGAGCGGCATTCCGGTCGTCAACGTCAACAACAACTGCTCGACCGGTTCGAGCGCGCTGTACCTCGCGCGTCAGGCGATCGAAGGCGGACTCGCCGACTGCGTGCTGGCGATCGGCTTCGAGAAGATGGAGCGCGGCGCGCTCGGCGAGAAGTACGCCGACCGCGAGGCGCCGCTCGGCCGCCACCTGGCGACCATGCACGCGGCGCAGGCGCCGTCGTCGGCGCCGATGGTGGCGCAGATGTTCGGCGGCGCCGGCCGCGAATACCGCGAGCGCTACGGCGCCAGCCGCGAGACCTTCGCCCGTATCACCGTCAAGGCGCGCCGCCACGCGCAGCACAATCCGAACGCGCTGTTCCGCACGCCGCTCGACGTCGAGGCGGTGCTGGCCTCGGAGGCGGTCTACGATCCGCTGACGCGCCTGCAGTGCTGTCCGCCGACCTGCGGCGCCGCCGCCGCCGTGCTCTGCTCTGACGCGTTCCTGCGCCGGCTGCGCGACGCGCGGCCGGTGCGCATCGCCGCGCAGGCGATGACCACCGACTACGCGAGCAGCTTCGAGCCGCCGTCGATGATCCGCATGGTCGGCAGCGAGCTGACACGGCAGGCGGCGCAGCGCGTCTACGCCGAGGCCGGCATCGGCCCGGACGAGGTCGACGTCATTGAGCTGCACGACTGCTTCACCACCAACGAGATCATCAGCTACGAAGGCCTCGGCCTGTGCGGCGAAGGCGAGGCCGAGCGCCTCGTCGCCGACGGCGACAACAGCTATGGCGGACGCTGGGTCGTCAATCCGTCGGGCGGCCTGCTGTCGAAGGGGCATCCGCTCGGCGCGACCGGCCTGGCGCAATGCGCCGAGCTGGTCTGGCAGTTGCGCGGCGAGGCCGGACCGCGCCAGGTCGAGGGCGCACGCGTCGCGCTGCAGCACAATCTCGGCCTCGGCGGCGCCTGCGTCGTGACCCTGTACCGGCGCGACTAGAGCCGGGCCCGCATCGCGCGCGCTGCGCCCGTCGTCGCGGTGCGCGCGCTTCAGCGCAGCAGCGCCATCTGCCGCGCCGCGTTGATCGCCTGCAGGCGACTGCTGACGGCGAGCTTCGAGTAGATGTTCTTGAGGTGGAACTTGACGGTGTTCTCGGAGACGAAGATGCGCCGCGCCATCTCCTTGTTCGACACGCCGTTGGCGAGATAGACGAGGATTTCCTTCTCGCGGTCGGTCAGCGGTTCGAGCGGCTGGAAGCTGCCCATCGCCGGCGCCGGTCCGGCCGGGTCGGCGCCGAGTCCGGTCGCCGCCAGCAGCCGGCCGACGAAGTCGTGCAGCGTCGCCTGCGCGGCGTCGCCAGCGGCTTCCTGGGCGAGGCGGCCGTGCTCGTCGCGCAGCAGCGGCAGCAGCGCTTCGCCTTCGTCGAGGAACAGGCGCACGTAGCCTTCCGGCGCGGCCAGCTGCAGCGCGCGATGCAGGCTGCGGCGCGCGGCGTTGTCGCTGCCACGGCGCTGCAGCGCCAGCGTCTCCAGCGTCAGCAGCTTGATGAGCCGGTACTGGCGGCGCTGCTTCTGTGCCAGGGCAATCTCGTCGGCGAGGCGCGGCAGCATGCTTTCGGCCTGGCCGGTGTGGATCGCCAGGCGAATCGCGCCGAGCGCGTCGCCCTCGATCATTTCCGAATAGATCATGCCGCCGTCCGGCAGCTCGAATTCCGGCTGCCGCGGGATGCGGCTGGCGAGCGCCTGCGCGCGTTCCGGTTCGCCGGCGAGCAGGGCGCCGCGCACCCGTTCCCACGCAGCGATGCGCAGCAGGCGCGGCCAGCCGGCGCTGTGGGCGAGCTGCTCGGCTTCGCCGAACACCTCGTCGGCGCGGTTGCTGCGGCCGTGCGCGAGCTGGATGCGGCCCATCGCCACGTAGCCGAGCGCGAGGAAGTCGAGCAGCACGGAGTCGGCGATGACATCGTGGAACTGCAGGAACATCGACTCGGCGAGATCGAGTTCGCCGCACTCGTACAGCGCGTGCACGTAGCAGGCCGCCAGCGAGGCGGCGGCGAAGGACTTGTCGAGGTCCAGATGCTGCTCGGCGAGGCCGCTGCGGTAGAGGTTCAGGGTGTCGACCAGACGACCCTGCATGAACAGGCTGATGCCGTGCACGGCGACCGTATAGCCGCCGCTGAACGCGGCGTCGCCGCGGCGGTTGTAAGTCTGCGCCAGCTGCAGCATCTCGCGCTCGGCGTCGAAGTCGGCGACCGACAGCAGGCGGTAGCCGGCGAGGTTGGCGGCGGCACCGAGCTCGAAGGCGCGAAAGCCTTCCGGCTTGAGATCGCGGATCGCGACGTCGCGGATGATCTCGAACGCCAGCGGCACGTCATCGACGACCATCGCCAGCATCGAGCGCACGACGCTGGCGTCGACGCGGTGTTCGGCGGCCGCTTCGAGCGTCGGCAGCAGCGGCCGCAGCTTGTGGTGGCGGCGCAGGAAGACCAGCGCCCAGGCGATCTTCACCGCCAGCGCCGGCCGCCGCGCGATCTCCTCGAGCGGCAGCGCATCCGACCAGCGCTCGACGGTCGCCAGGTTGGCGTCGACGATCAGGCGGTCGATCCACTCGCTCATGATGTCGCCGGCGAAGGCGTAGTCGTGCGCGGCGATGGCGTGATGCACGGCGTCCTCGTGCATCTCGTGGCGGTGGAACCAGTCGGCGGCGCGCTGGTGCACGGTCTGCAGCAGATCCGGCTCGTCGAGCCGCGTCTGGTCGGCGAGGAACGACGAGAACAGCGTGTGGTACTTGAACCAGCTGAGGTCCGAGTCGAGACAGCGCAGGAACAGCCCGGAGCGTTCGAGGAACAGCAGGATGCTCTGCGAGTCCTGCCAGCCGGTGACGTGATCGCACAGGCCTGCCGACAGGCGCGTCAGCACCGAGGTCTGGCGCAGGAAATGCTGGATGCGCGGCGGCTGCAGGCTCAGCACGTTGTCGGCGAGGTATTCGGCGAGTTCGCGCGGCTTCGGTGAACTCGCGCCGCTCAGCGAACGGCGCACCGACGGGCTGGCGAGGCTGAGGCGGAACAGCTGCAGCGCCGCCGGCCAGCCTTCGGTCTGGCGGTAGATGGCGTCGAGCTCCTGGCGGTTGATGCCGAGCTCGCGCGCCTGGCCGAAGAACAGCTCGGCCTCGTCCGGCGAGAAGCGCAGGTCGTCGGCGCGCAGCACCAGCGCCTGGTTGTTGACGACGAAGCGCGCCAGGCCGATTTCCGGCAGCGCGCGCGTGCCGATGAACAGGGTGACGTTGTCCGGCAGGCGTTCGAGCAGCTCGCGGAACATCGCCAGCGCGGCGCGGTTGTTGAGCGCCTGGAACTCGTCGAGGAACAGGTGCACCGGGGCATCGAAGCGGGCCAGCCGGCTCGCCGCCCAGTCGGACAGGCGCCGGCGGCCGCCGCTGCCGGCCTCGCTCTCGTCGTTGCCGCCGTCGGCGCCCGGCAGCGATTCGATCAGCGCCTGCAGGTGGCCGCCGAGGCGGCGCATGTCGTTGTCGGCCTCGTCGAAACTGAGCCAGGCGCTGACCGCGCCGCGCGTCTCGCCGAGGCTCTTGGCCTGCTGCAGCAGCGTCGACTTGCCGTGCCCGGCCGGCGCCTGGATGACGACGGCGCTGTACGGCGGCGCGCGCAGCATCCGCCCCAGCAGCTGATCGCGCTGAATGGCGCCCGGATACGAGGGCGGGGCGAAGAACTTGTGGGTAAAGACTTCGCTTGGATGTGCGTTTGCATCCATGGCTTCGGCTGCTCTCCTCAGACGCCGAATTCGTTCTGTGGACTATAGCGTAGCGATGCCGCGCTGCCGCGGCTGTAGGACACCGTCCATCGGACCACGCCGGCGGCGCAGGCAGGCTCAGGTTCTGAGCCATGCCCCGCCTAAGCTGCGCAACGGCTGATCGTTCTTCAGCCACTTCGTAGCGTCTCACCTGATCCTGGCCCGCCTCGCGCGGGCCTCTTTTTGTGCGTGTTGCGCGCGCGCCGCCGCGAGCGCTTCTGCGACAATACGCGGCCGCACCGCCGACCCGCGCCGCCGACCATGCGTCGTTCCGATTTCCAGTACGAACTGCCAGCCGAGCTGATCGCCCAGCATCCGACCGCCGCCCGCTCGGCGAGCCGCCTGCTGCACGTCGGCCGCGCGCTGGCCGATCGCCACATCGTCGACCTGCCGGCGCTGCTCGCGCCCGGCGACCTCGTCGTCTTCAACGATACGCGCGTCATTCCGGCGCGCGTCTACGGGCGCAAGCCGACCGGCGGCCACGTCGAAATCTTCGTCGAGCGCGTGCTCGACGGGCACGAATTCCTCGCCCAGCTCGGCGTCAGCAAGAAGCCGAAGGCCGGCGGCGTGATCGAAGTCGGCACGGACCGTCTGACGGTGCTCGGCCGCGACGACGATCTGTTCCATCTGCGCTACGCCGGCGACGACGGCGTGATGGCGTTCCTGGAGCGCGCCGGCCGCCTGCCGCTGCCGCCGTACATCGCGCATGCGCCGGATGCGGTCGACGCCGAGCGCTACCAGACGCTGTTCGCGCGCGAGCCTGGTGCCGTCGCCGCGCCGACCGCCGGCCTGCATTTCGACGCCGCGCTGCTGCAGGCGCTCGCCGGGCGCGGCGTCGAGACGGCGACGCTGACGCTGCACGTCGGCGCCGGCACCTTCCAGCCGGTGCGCGTCGACGATCTCGCCGAGCATCGCATGCACGCCGAGCGCTATGCGATCGATGAAAAGCTGTGCGCGCAGCTGGCGGCGACGCGCGCGCGCGGCGGCAAGGTGGTGGCGATCGGCACGACCGTGACGCGTGCGCTCGAATCGGCCGCCGCCGCGCAGGACCGCGTCGGCACGCTGCTGCCGCAGAGCGGCGAGACGCGGCTGTTCATCACGCCGGGCTATCGTTTCCGGATCATCGACCGCCTGCTGACCAACTTCCATCTGCCGGAAAGCACGCTGCTGATGCTGGTCTGCGCGTACGGCGGCTACGAGCGGATGATGGCGGCGTACCGCCACGCGGTCGTGCAGCGCTACCGCTTCTTCAGCTACGGCGACGCGATGCTGATCGAGCCGGCGCCCGAGGCGCTTACAAGGTAGGCGCCTTGCGCTCGACCGCCGGTGGCGGCGTCGGGCGCGGCGCCGCCGCGCTGGTCGCGGGCGCCGACGCGCGCCGGCGCCGGACGCGCAGCGGCCAGCCGAGCAGATTGAAGACGCCGCTGAACAGTACGGCGCCGGCCAGGCCGCAGAGCAGGGCGTCGGTCGACAGCGGCAGGCCCGGCGTGAACGCGGCCCAGGTCGCGGCGGCGATGCGGACGTCGAGATGGCCGGCCAGATACCAGAGCCGCTGGGCGAGGATTTCGTGTTCGAGGATCGCCAGGCCTGCGCGCATCTGCTGCTCGCGGGCGCGGTCGCGCTGCAGCTTGTCGCCGATCTCGCGCAGGCCCGGACCTGCCGACGCGTGCAGGTCGGCGATCAGGCGGTCGAAATCGCCGCCGTAGTGCGCGTCGGCGTTGCGCTGGTATTCGGCCAGGCTGTCGACCAGCGCCTGGTGGTAGCCGCCGTAGCGCTGCGTGTAGTGGTCGACGAACTGCGGCAGCTGCATCGCCAGCGCGAAGCCGGCGGCGAACAGCAGGCGGTCGAACAGGCCGAGCAGCAGTTTCATGGCGAGGCAGGCGTCCAGGTGAGGCCGGGTGCGTCGCGGCAGGGTGCCGGGCCGTCCGTGCGAGCGCAAGTGCAGCAGGGCCGCGCTGAACGGCGGCTGGCTGCACGCACCGCGCGCCGCCGTGGGACAATGCGCGCCGCTTCGTTTTCCGCCTGCGTACCGTCTCGTGAAGTTCGAACTGCTCAAACAATCCGCTGGCGCCCGCCGCGGCCGCCTGACCTTTGCCCGCGGCGTCGTCGAGACGCCGATCTTCATGCCGGTCGGCACCTACGGCACCGTCAAGAGCGTGACGCCGGAGGAGCTGCGCGAGGTCGGCAGCAAGATCATCCTCGGCAATACCTTCCACCTGATGCTGCGGCCGGGCGAGCAGTTGATCCAGCAGCGTTTCGGCAGCCTGCACGGCTTCATGCGCTGGGACGGGCCGATCCTGACCGATTCCGGCGGTTTCCAGGTCTGGTCGCTGTCCGGCCTGCGCAAAATCACCGAGGAAGGCGTGAAATTCGCGTCGCCGATCAACGGCGATCGCATCTTCCTGTCGCCGGAGCGCTCGATCGAGGTCCAGCACGGCCTCGGCTCGGACATCATCATGCAGTTCGATGAGTGCACGCCGTATCCGGCGACCGAGCCGCAGGCGCGCAAGTCGATGGAGCTGTCGGCGCGCTGGGCGGCGCGCTGCAAGGCGCGCCATCTCGAACTGGCGGCGACGCGCGCCGCGCTGCCGGTGCTGCAGCCGTTCGCGGCGCGTGACCCGGCGCTGCCCGGTCCGGGCGCGCTGTTCGGCATCGTGCAGGGCGGCATGCACGTCGAGCTGCGCCGCGAATCGCTGCAGCGGCTCGCCGCGATCGGCTTCGACGGCTACGCGGTTGGCGGGCTTTCG
Organism: Solimonas variicoloris DSM 15731; assembly: GCF_000382285.1. Lineage (GTDB taxonomy): Bacteria > Pseudomonadota > Gammaproteobacteria > Nevskiales > Nevskiaceae > Solimonas > Solimonas variicoloris. The sequence continues at coordinate 41,546 of NZ_KB907945.1, forward strand.
GTCGGCGAACCGGAAGACGAGCGCCTCAAGGTGCTGGACGCGATCGGTCCCGAGCTGCCGGCCGATCGCCCGCATTACCTGATGGGCGTCGGCACGCCGCGCGACATCGTGCAGGGCGTGGCGCGCGGCATCGACATGTTCGATTGCGTGATGCCGACGCGCAACGCGCGCAACGGCCATCTGTTCACCAGCGAAGGCGTGGTGAAGATCCGCAACGCGCAGCATCGCGACGATCCGCGGCCGCTCGACCCGGCCTGCGACTGCTACACCTGCCGGAACTATTCGCGCGCGTACCTGCATCATCTCGATCGCTGCGACGAGATGCTCGGCCCGCGCCTCAACACCATCCACAACCTGCACTATTACCTGAAGCTGGTCGAGCGCATTCGCGCGGCGATCGACGAAGACCGCTACGCAGCCTTCGCCGCAGCTTTCCTCGCGTCGCCAGAAGGCGCGCCGGCCAAGTCGAAGCAGGCGCCGGCCGGTACGGCCGACGCCGCAGTTTCGAGCTGAATCACCAGGGCCGGTTGACGCGATTAGCGTTAACAAGCATACATGGACTCCTCCCGCAAGCCCGCAGGTGAAGTGAATCGCTGATCGCTGGCGCGCGAAGGTGGTTGCAGTCGTACATTCGGCTTCATCGAGGGCCTGCGTTGCAGGCCGAGCCTTCATGGAAATCCGCGCCGGGAGGGCCACACGCTCACAACGAGCTTTGCATCGCTCAAGCTTGTTATCGGCTTTCTCTTCCGGACGGTCCGACCGTCTACGCCATGATCTGCTGTCTTCTCCTGCGCAACCGCTGGAAAGGTTTGGGTCCTGCTCCCGATCAGGCGGCGGCAGCCGCCTGATTCGGATCAAATACCGTGCCGTGCCGCCACGTGGCCCAGGCGATGCGGGCGATCTTGTTGGCCAAGGCGCACGTGGCCTTGTTATGGTTCGTTCGCTCTTTGAGCGAAAGCGCCCATCGCTGCAGCGCGTTGAGCGGCTGTCCGGCCCGCTGCATCTGGCCCGCTCGCAAGAGCACGGCTCTGGCGCCGTGCGTGAGCAGCATGCGCACGTAGCGATCGCCACGCTTGCTGATGCCGCCGAGTTTTCGGATGTTGCCGCTGGAATGTTCGCGCGGCGTCAGGCCGAGCCACGAGGCGAGGTGTCGGCCGTCACGGAAGTGCTTGGCATCGTTGGCGCTGGCGTACAGCGCGGTCGCGGTCAAAAGGCCGATACCGGAAATGTCGCGTAGGTGTTCGATCACCGGGTTCTGCCGGCTGATCGTTTCAAGCTGGCGTTCGACCGCAACAATGCGCTGTTCAAGCTCGTGAATCTCGTCGAGCAGGGTCTGCAGGGCCGGGCGCAGCATCGGCGGCAGCGCTTCATCGCCGAGCGCATCCGGTATCTGCTTGAGCGCCGCGGCTGCACCGACGGGCAGGATCAGGCCGAACTCCCGCAGCAAGCCGCGCAGCGTGTTGATGCGCGCGGTACGTGTTTCCATCCAGGCACTGCGGCAGCGATGCAGGCCTTGGATCGCTTGATGCTCGGTCGTCTTCACCGGCACCGGCAGAATCTCCGGATTCTTCGCCGCTTCCAGCATCGCCAGGCAGTCGGCCCGATCAGTCTTGTTACGACGGCGGTACGCACAGACGTACGGCACCGGCAGCAGCCGAACCGAATGGCCGATCCGTTCCATCACCCGCGCCCAGTGATGCGCACCCCCGCAGGCTTCCAGCACAAAAGCCGCCTTCTCTCGCGTCGCCAGGTACTCAGCAAACTGTGGCCGATTCAAGCGAAGCCGGCGCCGCACCTTGCCGGCCGCATCTGCCTCGGCAACCTCGAATACGAGCTTTGCGGTATCCACCGCGATGAGCGTAGATTCCATGTCCGGACTCCTCTCGTTGGTGAGCTGATGATTCGCATCTCCAGCTTGGCACTTCGATGCCGACCAAAACAGCGGGAGGAGTCCATTCCATCACTAGAGCAGCGCCGCGACTTCGCCGGCGGCGCGCTCGCCGGAGCGGATCGCGCCGTCGAAGTAGCCGTTCCAGACCTCGGCGGTTTCGGTGCCGGCCCAGTGCAGACGGCCGATCGGTGCGCGCAGCGCTTCGCCGTAGTCGAGCCAGACGCCCGGCGGGAAGTAGCCGGCATAGCAGCCGCGCGACCATTCCTCGTCGGCCCAGCTCTGCTCGATGTATTCGAGCGGATGGCGCGCGGCTTCGCCGAAGTAGCGCACGAAGCTGTCGATCACGCCCTGCATGCGCTGCTCGCGCGTCTGCCGCAGTGCGCGGCGGCCGTCCTCGCCCTCGATGAATCCCATCAGTACGCCGACGCTGGCGTCCGGCGGCGAGTTGTCAAAAGTCGTCTTGACCGGCCCGACGTCGCCGGTTGCCTGACCGTTGAGGCCGGCGTCGCGCCAGAACGGCTTGGCGTAGACGCATTGCGCCTTGATGACGGTGCCCATCGGCACGCGCTGCGTGAGCTGGTCGCGCAGGCCGTCGAGGATCGGCGCGTAGCGGATGCGGCCGGCGAGGGTGGGCGGCATGGCGATGATCGCGCGCCGGGCCTGCACGGCGAAGCCGGCGCCGCGCACGCTGACGCCGTCGTCATGCTGCTCGACGCGCTCGACCGGCGCGTTGAGCAGGATGCGCTGCGCGCCGAGCTGCTCGGCCATCGCCAGCGCGATGCGCTGCGAGCCGCCGACGATGCGCGAGTCCTGCGCGCCGCCCTCGGTGTTGACCAGCATGTCCAGCGAGCCGGCCGAATGGATGTAGAACAGCACGTGCAGCAGCGACAGGTCGCGCGGCTGCGCCGAGAACACCGCCTCGATGACGAGCTGCAGCAGCGAACGGCCGGTGTCGGTATAGAGGTTGTGGTCCATCCAGGTCTGGAAGGTCTGGCTGTCCCATTCGACCGCCTTGGCGGCCGTCCACGGCTTGTCGAGCGGCACCGACTCGGCCATGCGGTTGAGGCGCGTCATCGCGATCTGCGTGTCGATCGAGCCGAAGAACGCGCCGGGCGGGATGCGGCCGTCATATTCCGAGCGCGCGCCGTCGCGCACGTCGACCGATTTGCCTTGCGTCCAGCTCTTGAACGTCGACAGCTTCAGCTCCTTGATCATCGCCAGCACGCGGTCCTGGGTCGGGCCGACCCACTGGCCGCCGACCTCGACGACGGTGCCGGGACTGGCGCCGCGCACGCTGACGGCGTGGTTCAGCGTGCGGCCGCCAACGCGGTCGCGCGCCTCGACGACGAGCACCTCGCGGCCGGCGGCGCGCAGCTGGCGCGCAGCGGCGAGGCCGGCGAGGCCGGCGCCGACGATGACGACCTCGCAGTGACGCTCGCCGCTGGTGGCCGGCGTCGCGGTCGTTGCGCCAGGAGTGGTGGCGGGCGCGGCCTGAGCGCCGCCGGACAGCATGCCGGCGCCGAGCGCGGCGGCGCCGCCGAGCAGGCGGCGGCGGGAAAGATCCGGATGATCCATGAGTATTGCCGGTGGAGGTGAAGGGAAAATCAGCGCACGAGATCCGCCCAGACGGCGGTTTCGAGATAGTCGTTTTCGAGCGCGTCGCCGCTGCCCGGGGCCAGCGCGGCGCCGGTCGCGGCGAGCTGCGCGCGCGGCGCGTCGGCGCTGACCCACGGCGCCAGTTGCACGAACTCGCGTTTGTCACCCTGGAAGGCCTGATACCAGGCCACGTCGGTGCCGGATTCGAATTCGAGATTGCCGACGTAATGGCGCGGCGCGGCCGTGCCGCCGCGCTTGGTGATCGCCGTCTGGCCGTCGAACGGCAGATCGAGCAGATTGCCGACCAGGTGCGCGGTGATGTTGTAGCGGAAACCGACCTCGGGATCGGCGACCGTGCGCCAGGTCGACGCCATCCATTCGAGCGGCTGCCAGCCGCCGGCCTGATAGGCGGCCCAGCGGCCCGGATTGGCCTCGGCCTGGACGACGACGTCGACGCCGAGTGCATCCATGCACGGCATGTAGCTGACGGTGACGTCGGCGCAGGGCGCGAAGCCCGCGGGCGGCGCCGCGCCGAAGTCGTAGCCCCACTGGAATGCTGGCAGCGAAGTCGCGAAGCCGAGCCGGAAGCCGGCGAGCGGATAGCCGGCGGCGTTGGCGAGCGCTGCCGCGCCCGTGCTCGGGCCGGCGTCGAGGCCCAGCACTGCGGTCTCGATATCGGTCAGCGGCACCTTCTCGTTGCGGAACAGCAGATTCTTTTCGCCGCTCGGAGCGTTCGCGTCGACTTCGTCGGGGCCCCAGAGGTAGGTGGTGTTGGTGACGCGCGCGTCGGTCGCGACATAGACCTCGTCGACCGCGCCGAGATCGGGATCCTTGAACAGCGCGAGGTCGAGCGGCTCGCGCGAGGCCGCGTAACGCGCCTGATTGTTCGATGCGACGACGTAGACGCGGTAGTCGCGGGCGATATCGGAAAACGTCTGCGAGAACGCGCGCACGAAGGTGTCGGTCGCCGCCAGCAGCGCCTGCTTGCGTGCATCGAGCCCGGGAAAGCGGGCGCGGTAGGCGAGGATCTGCGGCAGGTAGCTGACGTTCAGCAGTGCCAGCGCGCCGAGCATGCTGAGCGGCAGCTGGTCGCCGACCGGCGCGCCGAGCGGCGAGCCGGCCAGCGCCCGCACCGCTGCGCCACGCGTGCCGGTGGCCAGCGTCATCAGACCGGCGTCCTCGTTGAAGACGACGAGCATCGGCAGGCCGGCGCGCATCTGCGGCACGGCGTGTTCCTCGATCAGACAGCGCATCTTGGTGCGGAACGTCGCGTAGTCGACGACGTGGCGGATCTCCTGCTTGTACTGCATGGCCACGACGCGCAGCGCCGCGCCGGAGGCGCCGTAGCCGCTCGCCGCCGCCCAGCGTGCGGGGCGCAAGGCGGCGCAGGTGTCGGCGCTCGGCCGCTCGATGTCCGGCGGCAGCAGCGCCTCGCCGCCGGCCGGCGCCTCGCTCGATGCACAGCCGCCCAGTGCCATGGCGGCCAGCGCCATGACGCCGGCCCAGGCGATCCCTGATCGTCGCATCCCCGCTTCCCCGTGTTGCAGGCATCCGGCCATTTATGCCGTACGCGTACGCAAAATATGGGGCAAGCACCGCGGCGCCGTCAACGTGCGCAAGCGCGACATGCGCCGGGGGCTGCGGGCCTGCCCCCTATAATGGCGCCGTCGTCATACGGCGACGCCCTTTACACGACGTCCAACCCGCATGCCCACGATGAAGCGCCCCGGTGGTCCGCGCTCTGCCGCGCCCGCCGCGCCCGCCGCGCCCGCCGCCACTTCGCGCCCGCGCGGCCGGCCGCGCCGCGATCCCGAGCAGGAGCAGCGGGTCCGCACTGAACTCGTCGCGGCGGCGCGGCGCCTGTTCGCCGACGAAGGATTCGAGGCGGTCAGCATGCGGCGCATCGCCGACGCCGCCGGCTGCGGCGCGATGACGCTGTACGGCTACTTCCGCAGCAAGAACGATCTGCTGCGCCACATCTGGGACGATTTCTTCGTCGAGATGTTCGAACAGATCGCGCGCGTGACGAGGCGCGGCACGCCGCGCGAGCGCCTGCGCAAGGCCTGTCTGGCTTACATCGACTACTGGTGTGCGCACCCGGAACGCTACCGCATGGTGTTCCTCAATCAGGACCAGGGCGGTGTCGGCGAAGCGCTGTACGTCGACAGCTCCAACATCGTCGAGCGCTTCGGCGTGTTCAGCGAGCTGATCGCCGCGATGCAGGCGCAGGGCAGCGCCCGCGCCGGCGCGCCGCAGGCGCTCGGCGAGGCGCTGATCTGCGCGCTGCTCGGCATCACGCATGCGCTGCTGACGATTCCGGAGTATCCGTGGCAGTCGCGCGAGCATTTGCTCGATGCCTGCCTGGGCATCGTCGATGCGCGCTGAGCCCGGAACCGGCGTTGCGCAGGCGCCCGCGCTCGGCGACGATCGCGGCCATGAGCAAGAGCGGAGGCGGCGATGAAATGGCGTGATGCGCGGCGCAGCGACAATGTCGTCGGCGCGGGTGGCCGCGGCGGCCTGCGGCTCGGCATCGGCGGCATCGCCGTCGTCGTCGTGCTCGGTCTGCTGCTCGGCCGCAGCCCGCTCGAAATGCTCGGCCTCGTGACGCAGATCGAGCAGCAGGCACCGGCCGGCGGCAGCGAGCAGGCGCTGCCGGACAACGAGACCACCGACTTCGTGCGCGCGATCCTCGGCGAGACCGAGGACATCTGGAGCGCGATCTTCGAGAAGGCCGGCGGCCACTACGAGGCGCCGAAGCTGGTGCTGTTCGCCGGCAGCGTGCAGACGGCCTGTGGCGGGGCCAGCGCGGCGTCCGGCCCGTTCTACTGTCCGGGCGACCAGCGCGTCTATCTCGACACCGGTTTCTTCGCCGACATGAAGGCGCGGCTCGGTGGCGGCGGCGATTTCGCATACGCCTACGTGATCGCCCACGAGGTCGGCCATCACGTGCAGAACCTGACCGGCGTGTTCGCGCGCACCGAGCAGGCCCGGCAGCAGGGAGCATCGATGCAGGGCGCCGACGGTCTGTCGGTGCGTCAGGAACTGCAGGCCGATTGCTACGCCGGGGTCTGGGCCAACCGCGCTCAGGCGCGGCACCAGTGGCTGGAAGCTGGCGACATCGAGGAAGCGCTGAATACCGCGTCGGCGATCGGCGATGACCGCCTGCAGCACGAAGCGCAGGGGACGATCGTGCCCGACGCGTTCACGCACGGAACCTCGGCGGAGCGCGTGCGCTGGTTCAAGACCGGCTTCGATTCGGGCGAGGTCGCGCGCTGCGATACGTTCTCGGCCGCGAGGCTCTAGCCGGAAGATTCATTGTCACGAAAAAAGCCGGCATCGCGCCGGCCTTTTTTCGTACCTGAACCGATCGGGGCTTCAGAGCAGCGCAGCGATCTCGCCGTCGATCTTCTCCGGCGTGTCCATCGAGCCGTAGCGCTTCACGACCTTGCCGCTCTTGTCGACCAGGAACTTGGTGAAGTTCCATTTGATCGCCTCGGTGCCGAGCACGCCCGGTGCCGAGCTCTTCAGGTGCTGGTACAGCGGATGGGCGCTGGCGCCGTTGACGTCGATCTTCGCGAACATCGGAAAGTCGACTTCATAGGTGAGCGAGCAGAAGTTCTTGATCTCGTTCTCGTCGCCGGGCTCCTGGTGGCCGAACTGGTCGCACGGAAAGCCGAGCACCGCGAAATCCTTGTCCTTGTACTTGCGCCACAGCGCCTCGAGCCCCTTGTACTGCGGGGTGAAACCGCATTTGCTCGCGACATTGACGATCAGCAGCACTTTGCCGCGATAGGCGTCGAGCTTTTGCGTCGCGCCGTCGATGGTCTTCGCTTCGAAATCGTAAACCGCCGTCATGATCGTCGCCCTCGGTATTTCGGGTTCACTTATAAGTGCCTTCATTCAGGAAGGCGTCTTATCAATACATTAAACCGCGAACTGGTCCCGGGATTTTCCGGCGGCTTCCGCCTCGGCGAGCCATTTCGGCGTGCGGCCGCGCCCCGTCCAGGACTCGCCCGTTGCTGGATTGCGATATTTTTCAGCGACTTTGCCGGTGCGGCGGGCGCGCTTGGCGGGCTTGGCGTCGAGCTCGAGGTCGGCGACGCTGATCCCGTACTGGGCCATTTTGTCCTTGATCTCGGCGATGACCTCCGTGATTTCCTTGTGGCGCAGCTCTTCGGCCTGGCGGGTGAGCGATTCGATCTGCTTCAGGAGGTCGCTGTAAGTGGTCGGCCCTGAACAACCCGCCCGCCCCTTACCCGGCGCGGGCTGAGCACCCTTGAGGCCTTGCCGAATCCTCCAGTTTCCAGTGCAATCGCATTCACTTTCTGGAAGATTTGGAGCGCAGGTTTTCAATGACCACCCCGGACTTTTTCCGCGCCCGGCTGGATGCGATGATCGATCTGCGTCACCCGCTCGCGGTATTGGCAACCCGCATGCCGTGGGCCGAGATCGAATCGGCGCTGGCGCCGTGCTTTGCCCGTCAGGACCGGCAGGGACGCCCGATCGAAGGCCTGGATCTGTTCGGCCC
>NZ_KB907946.1 GCF_000382285.1 Solimonas variicoloris DSM 15731
CCGTGGAGCCGGTGATCGGGCACCTGAAGGACGACTGCGGACTACGGCGGAACTGGCTCAAAGGATCGGAAGGGGATGTGCTGCATCCGGTGTTGTGTGCCGCCGGCTACAACCTGCGCTGGTTGATGCGGGCCATTGCCCGGTTGGGACTGAAGGCCCTTTTTGCACTCTGGCTTCTGGTCGGGATGCTTGAGCGGGTGGTCAGTGACGAGGGGGGCATGGCCGCCGGGTCGGCGGCTGGCGGCGGTGAATTGAATATTTCAGGACCGACTTATTATTCAGCGTCGTTTTTCACTAATATAGCCTTAAGGCCGAAAAATAACATTTATCGACCGCCGCGGCGCTCACGGATCACGCCGGCGCCGCGCGCGCGGGTGGGCGTCGTCGTAGACCGTCGCCAGATGTTTCCAGTCGAGATGGGTGTAGATCTGCGTCGTCGACAGATGCGCGTGCCCCAGCATCTCCTGCACGGCCCGCAAGTCGCCACTGTTTTCAAGCATGTGGGTCGCAAACGAATGCCGCAGGCGATGTGGATGCAGGTGCACACCCAGACCGTTGCGGCGCGCCCAGTCGCGCAAAGTTCGGGCAATCGCCGTACGCGACAGGCGGCCACCGCGGGACGAGACGAACAGGGCCGGCTCGCCGACGCCGGCCAGACCCGCCCGGCAGGCCAGCCAGGCGTCGAGCGCAGCCCGCGCCTTGCCGCCGAGCAGCACGATCCGCTGCTTGCTGCCCTTGCCGGTCACCGTCAGCTCCTGCTGGCGGGCGTCGAGCGCGCCGACATCGAGCCCATGCAGCTCGGCCAGGCGCATGCCGGTCGAGTAGAACAGCTCGATCAGCGCGCGCGCGCGGACTGCGTCCTCGTCGCCCGCCGTGTCGCGATCGAGCGTGGCCGACAGGGTTTCGGCGTCGATCACGGCCGGCAGCTTGCGTTGCAGCTTCGGCGCGCGCACCTGCGCGGCCGGATTCGCCGCCAGGCGCTGCTGGCGCACCAGGAAGCGGAACCAGCCACGCAGGCTGGACAGGTAGCGATGCAGGCTCGCCGGCTCGCGCCCGGCGCGGCGCTGCGCGCCGAGGAAATCGCGGACGCGATGCACGTCGATCTGCTCGAGCGCGGTGACGCGGGCCAGACCGCAGTAGTGGCCGAACCGGCGCAGATCGCGCTCGGCGGCCGCGACGGTATGCGGCGAGTAGCGCTTTTCGTCGCGCAGGTAGCCGAGGTAGTCGTCGACCAGCGGCGCGAAGAAGGCCGGCGCCTCGCTCTCCGCCGCCGGCGCCGCCGCCTTCACGTCCGCGCGCGCACCGCGGCGGCCACCAGATCGGCGGTCAGCTCGAGGAACAGCTTGCCCTGACGCGGCGCGAAGCGTTCCGCCTCGCGCGAGCCGAGCGCGACGAAGCCGAGGCTCTTCTCCTTCTCCAGCGGCACGATCGCCGCCGAGCGGATCTCGGCCGCCTTCGGGAACAGCAGCTGCGCCCGCTCGGCGTCGATCGGCCCGCATTCGATCAGGCGGGTCCGGAAGAAGTCGTCGAGCGAGCGCGCCAGACGGCCGTCCGGCTCGATCGGCACGATGCCTTCGATGTCGTGGCGCTTGTAATGCGCCGCACCGATGCCGATCAGCGTGGCGTCGATATCGAAGTCCTCGCGCATGCACTTGGCGAGCCCGGCGGCGACGCCGGCCAGCGTCGGCGCCCGGATCAGCGTGCGCGCGAGGCGGTGCACATTGTCCTGGCGGCGCTCGTTGTCGCGGGCAGCTTCGAGCAGGCGTTCGAGGCGATCCTCGAGACGCTGATTCTTGGCGCGCAACAACTCGACCTGCTTTTCGATCAGCGACACCGCGGAACCGCTGCGATGCTTGAGCTCAATGCTTTCGAGCAGATCCGGATGACGGGCCAGGAAGTCAGGGTGCGCCTTCAGATACGCGACGATCTCGCGCTCGTTGAGCTTCGGCACCGCCGCTTCCTTGGCTTGCGTATTCAATTCGGCCATTCGATCTCCCCCTCGAAGACGGTTTCCGCCGGCCCCGTCATCAGCACCGGCTCGCCTTCGCCTCCCCACTCGATGCTCAGCTGGCCGCCGCGTACCTGCACGTCGACACAGGCATCGAGCAGGCCCCACAGCCGTCCGACCGCCACCGCCGCGCAGGCGCCGCTGCCGCAAGCCAGCGTTTCGCCGGCGCCGCGCTCGTAGACGCGCAGGCGTACGTAGCTGCGGTCGACGATCTGCAAAAAGCCGACGTTGACGCTCTGCGGGAACGCCGGATGCCGCTGCAGGCGCATGCCGAGCTCGGCGACCGGCGCATGGTCGACGTCGGCGACCGTCAGCACCGCATGCGGATTGCCCATGCTCACCGCGCCGATCTCGACCGTCTCGCCCTTGTCGAGCGCCAGCGTGTAGCGCGCGGCGCGCGGCGCGGCCGCGAACGGAATGTCGCGCGGCTCGAAGCGCGGCACGCCCATGTCGACGCGGTACTGGTTGCCCTCGACGTGGCGCAGTTCGAGCACACTGGTCTGCGTGCGCACGCGGATTGCATCCTTGTGCGACAGGCCGCGCTCGCGCACGAAGCGGGCCAGCGCCCGCGAGCCGTTGCCGCACTGGCCGACCTCGCTGCCGTCGGCGTTGAAGATGCGATAGTTGAAATCGACGTCGGCGGTCGACGGCGGCTCGACGACCAGGACCTGATCGCAACCGACGCCGAAGCGGCGATCGGTGAGTCGCTGCAACAAGGCAGGTGTCGGCCGGAACGGCTCGCGGGTGGCATCGACGACGACGAAGTCGTTGCCGGCGCCTTCCATTTTGGTGAAGTGCAGCTTCATCCGTATATTGTATCGGCATCGGCCGCGCCGAGGCGGACCAGGGAGATCGATGGACCACACCGCACCGAACGGCCTGCCGCCGGGTCGCCGCCGCGCGCCGCGGCGCTGCGGGGAATCCGCGCCGTGAGGAACGTCTACGCGATCGTCACCACCCCCGAGATCCGCGCCTGCTGCGATTTCTACCGGCGCGCGCTCGACGCGCGCATCGTGTTCCGCGCCGACTGGTACGCACACATCAGCTTCCGCGGCTGGGAGCTGGGCTTTCTCAAGCCGCACCAGGACGCTCCGCTGCCGGTGTTCCAGCACACGACGACGACGCGCGGGCTGTGCATCGCGCTGGAGACCGAGAACGTGCAGGCCGACTACGAACAGCTGGTTTCGCGCGGTTTGGCGCCGCTCGGCCCGATGCGCGAGTTCGCCAATGGCGAGCGCTCGTTCGCCCTGATCGACCCGGCCGGCACCGTCCTCAACTTCGTCGAGCACCGCCCGCACGCCGCCGACGGCCCGAGCGCCTGAGCCGCGCGCCGCGGCGCTCCTTTGTCTTTTCAAAATGCGCGTGCTAGAAACGCGCGGATCAGTTCGCCACCGGGCATGGGGAGTCGTTCGTGAAGGTTCTCGGCGCAGACATCGGCTTCGGCTACACCAAGGCGACGGACGGCCGCCAGTTCCAGGTCTTCAAGTCGGTGGTCGGCGAAGCCGCCGAAGTGCAGTTCGGCGAAAGCCTGCTGCCGGGGGTGCCGCAGTATCCCCGCCACGTCATCATCGGCGGTCAAGGCTACTTCGTCGGCGAGCTCGCCGAGACCCAGTCACGCGGCCGCGGCTTCACACTCGACCAGAGCCAGTTCCTCGCCCAGTACGCCAAGATCCTGGCGCTGACGGCGCTCGCCCCGTTCGTCGACAGCGGCGATCCGGTGCGGCTCGTCACCGGCCTGCCGATCAGCTTCTTCCGCAAGCACCGCGACGCTCTGACGGCGCTGCTGCAGAGCCGCCACACGATCACCGTGGTCAAGCCGGGTGGCGCCGACCGCGAGGAGAAGATCGTCTACATCGAGCGCGTGCGCGTCGTGCCGCAGCCGTTCGGCTCGATGTTCGACCTGATGCTCAACGACATCGGCAAGCCGGCCAGCCAGCGTTTCGTCTCCGAGAAGATCGGCATCATCGACATCGGCTTTCGCACCGCGGACTACACGATCAGCGACAAGACGCGCTACTCGGAGCGCGGCTCGCAGAGCTCGGACGCCGGCATCTCCTCGGCCTACCAGGCGATCGCCAACGTGCTGCACGAGAAGAGCGGCGTCAGCGTCGAGCTGTACCGGCTCTACGACGGCGTCAGCAAGGGCACGATCAAGATCAAGGGCAAGAGCTACGATCTCACCGCGATCGTCAAGGCCGCATTCCAGCAGCTCGCGACGCGCATCGCCCAGGAAGTGAACCGCCTGTGGGCCGACGACTGGGACATCGACGCCATCGTCATCACCGGCGGCGGCGGCGCGACGCTGGCGCCGTACCTGCAGCCGCTGCTCGAAGGCGAGGTGCTGCCGATGTCGCCCGAGCAGGACGCGCGCCTCAACAACGTGCACGGCTACTGGAAGTACGGCATGCACCTCTGGGGCGGCTGAGCGCGGCGGCGGATCGATCCGCCCGCCGCTACGCCGTTTCCGCCGCGCGCGGCGCCTCCGCCGCGATGCCCACCGCCGCTTCGAGCGCGTCGAGCGCATCGCCGGCGTAGACCGACAGGCGCTGCATGCTCGGCAGCGTATCGCGGCAGCCGGTGAAGCCGACGTTGAACTGGCCGGCATAGCTGACCGCGGTGATGTTCAGCGCCTGCCCGTGCGCCAGCAGCGAAACCGGGTACATCTGCTCCATGCGCGCGCCGTTGAAGTACAGCGGCCGGTCGGGGCCCGGCACGTTCGACACCGTCAGGTTGAACATCGGCCGCGTATGGCCGCCGAGCCCGGACAACAGCTGCGCCATGAACGGCGCCATGAACAGCGCCGTGTAATTGTCGATATCAGCCTTGTGCAGCTGCTGCAGGTGCTCCTTGGCGCGCTGCGCGGACTCGTGGATCGCGCGCACGCGCGCCAGCGGATCGGCGATGTGCGTGTTGAGGTTGGCGATGATGAAGCTGATCGCGTTGCCGGCGCCCTGGTCGTCGGCCGGCCGCACCGAGACCGGCACGCCGGCGGTCAGCGGCTTGTCCGGCAGCGCGCCGATCTCGCCGAGATAGCGCCGCATCGAAGCGGCGCAGACCTCGAGGAACACGTCGTTGACGGTGACGCCGGCGGCCTTGGCGATGCGGCGCACGCGCTCCAGCGAATAGTGCTGCGTGGCGAAGCGGCGCTGCCCGGAGATCTTGCCGTTGAAGGCCGAGCGCGGCCCGCTGAACGGCAGCGCCCAGTCCTTGTCCTCGTGCCGGACCGCCTCGCGCAGCAGCTCGCCGAACGCGCGCGTCACGCCGGGCACAGTGCGCAGCTGCGTGCGCACGCCGTCGAGCACGGCCTGCAGCGGCGTCTCGGCCGCCGGCCGCGACCCGCCGCGGCTGCCGGCGCCGACCGACCAGGGCGGACGCAGATCGCGCGCATCCGGATCGGGCGAGAGCATGCGCGCCAGCATGCGCATGCCGCCGATGCCGTCGACCAGCGAGTGATGCATCTTCATGTACAGCGCGAAGCGGCGGTTCTCGAGCCCCTCGATCAGATGGCACTCCCACAGCGGGCGGCCGAAATCCATCGGGTTGGAATGCAGGCGCGAGATCAGCACGCCGAGCTCGCGCTCGCCGCCGGGCTGCGGCAGCGCCGAATGGCGGAAGTGATATTCGAGATCGATCTGCCGGTCCTCTTCCCAGGCCGGCAGCAGAAAGCGCAGGCCCGGCGCGACCAGGCGCAGGTTGAACGGGTAGGCGAATTCGCGCGCCGCGCGGAAGTGCTCGACCTGCTTCTTGAGGAACTGCGGACCGGCCTTGGCCGGCAGCGAGAAGATCGCCAGGCAGCCGACCTGCATCGGCGTCGCGCGCGTATCGACGTACAGCCACGCGGCATCGAGCGGCTTCAAGGGCTTCATCGGACTCCTCCGTTTTCTCGTTATGCGCGCAGTGTAGGCGGGCGGCGACGGCGCGCCCAGCGTCGCGGCGAAAACGCGGCTGGCGGCAAGGCCAATGGCGCTCGCGGTCATGCCGCCGCGAACCTGAACGCCTATACTTGAATGATAAACGGGCGTTCAATTCGCCCGGCCAACTTTTTACATCGGGATCTCTGGAGTGCAGTCATGAACACGGTCGTTTCCTACCTGCCCAACGCCGCCGGCGCCGCCGCCGATCCGGGCAGCGCCATCCGCCACGCCTTCGACGCCCAGTGGTCGACCGCGCTGCGCCTGCGCAGCTCGACGGCCAAGGAACGCATCGCCAAGATCCAGCGCCTGCTCGACGCCGTGCTCGCGCACCGCGAGGCGTTCTACGCGGCCGGCTACAAGGACTTCAAGAAGCCGCCCGCGGAGATCGATCTCACGGAAGTGCTGCCGGTCGTCGCCGAGGCCAAGCACACCATGCGCGCGCTCAAGGGCTGGATGAAACCGATGCGCGTGTGGCCGTCGCGGATGACGATGGGCACCAAGAGCTGGATCCAGTACGAACCGAAGGGTCGCTGCCTGATCGTCTCGCCGTGGAACTACCCGGTGAACCTGACGTTCGGCCCGCTGGTGTCGGCGATCGCCGCCGGCAACACGGCGATCCTCAAGCCCTCGGAAATGACCCCGAACCTGTCGGGCCTGATGGCGAAGATCGTCCGCGAAATCTTCCCGGCCGAGGAAGTGGCCGTCTTCGAGGGCGACGCCGCGGTGTCGACGGCGCTGCTCGCGCTGCCGTTCGATCACATCTTCTTCACCGGCTCGCCGGCGATCGGCAAGGTGGTGATGGCCGCCGCCGCCAAGCACCTGACCTCGGTCACGCTGGAACTCGGCGGCAAATCGCCGACCATCGTCGACGAGTCGGCCGACCTCAAGTCGGCGGCCCGCACCATCATGTGGGGCAAGTACACCAACAATGGCCAGACCTGCATCGCGCCCGACCACATCTACGTGCACGAAACGGTCAAGGACAAGTTCGTCGCCGAGTGCGTCGCCGTGCTCAAGGCCAGCTACGGCGACACCGCCAGCGCGCAGATGCAGAGCGGCAGCCTCGCGCGCGTCGTCAACCAGCGCCACACGCAGCGCATCGCCGGTCTGCTCAACGACGCCCGCGAGCGCGGCGCGCGCGTGCTGTTCGGCGGCGAGGTCAACGAGGGCGAGTGCTTCGTGCAGCCGACCCTGATCGACAGCATCCCGGCCGACGCCAAGATCCAGAGCGAGGAAATCTTCGGACCGCTGCTGCCGGTGATCGGCTACCGCGATCTCGACGAAGTGATCGCCGAGGTCAATGCCCAGCCCAAGCCGCTGGCGCTCTACATCTGGAGCAAGCGCGAGGCGAACATCGAGCGCGTGCTCAAGAACACGACGGCAGGCGGCACCTGCATCAACCATGTCGTCATGCAGTACGCGCAGGGCAACCTGCCGTTCGGCGGCGTCAACAACTCCGGCATCGGCTCGGCGCACGGCATCTTCGGTTTCAAGGCCTTCTCGCACGAGCGAGCCGTGGTGCGCACGCGCTTCAATCTGGCGACGATGCTGTATCCGCCGTACGGCGAGAAGACCCGCAAGCTGCTGAACCTGATGATCAAGACGCAGTAAGCGGCGGCACGCCCGGGCACCGCCCGAAAGGCCGGCCACGCGCCGGCCTTTTTGTTGAGCTGTCGGTCGGCGCCGGCGCCCCGGCGCGGCAGGCGCGCAAAAGAAGACCCGACCCACGACGGCGTCGCGCCAACCCGGGCCAGACCCGGACGCCGAGCGCGAGCAGACCGCCGCCCCAGGCGCACCCGCGAGCACGTCGCGCCGCTGCGCGCCGGCGGCCGCGGCATCGTTGTCGCGCAGGGTCATCGGATCAGCGGACAAGAATGTCCCGACCCTGCGGGCGGCGCCGGCCACGCCCGGTGGTCCAGGCGTCTCAGCCCGCTTGACCGCTCGTCGCCGGCGCCCCGGCGCTATAGTCGGCCCATAAGACGGATAACGATGGAGGGGAAACATGATCGAGAAATGGACGATCCGGCGTTCGTTCGCCTGCCTGCCGCTGTGCGCGGCGCTCCTGCTCGGCGCTTGTGGCGGTGGCGGTGGCGGCGGTGACGGCGGCGGTGACGGCACCGCAAAAGCCTACGACGCGACGATCACGCGCACCTCGATGGGCATTCCGCACATCCGCGCCAAGGATTTCGCCGGCCTCGGCTACGGCTATGGCTACGCGTTCGCCGAGGACAACCTCTGCGTGCTGCTCGACGATCTGGTGACGATCCGCGGCGAGCGCTCGCGCTACTTCGGCCCGGACGGCAGCTACTCGATCCCGGCCGTGCCGGTCACCGCCAACAACGTCGACAGCGACTTCTTCTGGAAGCTGATGGCGACCGATGCGGTCGTCGCCAATCTGCGCAACACGGCGCGCGCCGAGATTCGCGACATGACGCGCGGCTACGTCGCCGGCTTCAACCGCTACATCGGCGAACTGAAGGCCGGCCGACACCCGGGCCGGCACCAGGCCTGCGCCACCGCCGGCTATCTGGCGCCGATCAGCGAGGACGATCTCTACCGGCGCTACTTCCGCCTGTCGATCATCGCCTCCTCGTCGGTCTTCACCAACGAGATCGCGCAAGCCACGCCGCCACTGCTGTCGGCCGGCGCGAGCGCCGCGGCGGCCCCGGATCCGCAGCAGCTGAAGACCCTGCTCGAACGCGAGCCGAACGCCCTGAAGGCGTTCACGCACGACAAGGCCTTCGGCAGCAACATGTACGGCCTCGGCCCGCAGGCGACGCAGGACGGTCAGAGCCTGCTGTTCGGCAACCCGCACTTCCCGTGGAGCGGCACCGAGCGCCTGTATCTGGTGCATCTGACCATCCCCGGCCAGTTCGACATCATGGGCTCCTCGCTGTACGGCGTGCCGGCCGTGCTGATCGGCTTCAACGACCATCTCGCCTGGAGCCATACGGTCTCCACCGCCTACCGCTTCACGCTCTACCAGCTGCCGGTCAATCCGCTGAACCCCAAGCAGTACTTCTATGAGGGCCAGCTGGTCGACATGACGCCGGTGCCACTGACGATCGACGTCAGACAGGCCGACGGCAGCACCGCGCCGCAGAGCCGCACGCTGTACCGCACGCAGTACGGCCCGGTGCTGGAGATGAAGGTCGCCGGCATTCCGGTGCTCGGCTGGGACAACACGCGCGTCTACACGCTGCGCGACGCCAATGCCGAGAACGACCGCCTGATGAACCAGTTCTTCGCCTGGAACACGGCGGCCAGCCTCGACGAGTTCAAGGCCAAGCACGCCGAGGTGCTCGGCGTGCCGTGGGTCAACACGGTCGCCACCGGCCCCGGCCAGGCCGCCTACTACGGCGATCTCAGTGTCGTGCCGAACGTGCCGGACAGCCTCGTCGCCAGCTGCAAGGCGCCACTGCTGTCGCCGGTCATCGACAGCGTCGCGCCGGGTCTGCCGCTGCTGCAGGGCAACCGCGCCGACTGCCAGTGGCTCAACGACGACGATGCACCGGCGCCGGGCATCTTCGGCGCCCAGCATCTGCCGAAGCTCGAACGCCAGGACTGGGTCGCCAACATGAACGACAGCTACTGGCTCACCAACCCGGCCGCGCCGCTGACCGGCTACGCACGCATCATCGGCGACGAGGACAGCACGCGCTCGCTGCGCACGCGGCTCGGCATCCGGCAGATCCAGCGCCGTCTCGACGGCAGCGACGGCCGTGGCGCGCCCAAATTCACGATGCAGAACCTGCAGGACGTGGTGCTGTCGGCGGATCTCTACAGCGCCGAACTGGCGCTCGAGGATGTCAAGCGCGATCTGTGCCCGCGCGCCGGCATCTACGACACCAGCCGCGCCTGCGCGGCGCTGGCGCAATGGAACGGCAGGGCCAGCCCCGACGCGATCGGCGCGCCGCTGTGGATCGAGTTCTGGGGTCGCGTCGCCGGCAGCAGCGGCATCTGGAAGAACGCCTATTCGTCGGCCGATCCGGTCGGCACGCCGAACGGCCTCGACACCGCGAAGAGCGCCGTGCGCAAGGCCCTGCACGACGCGCAGAGCGCGGTGCAGGACGCCGGGCTCGACTTCAACGGCCGCTTCGATACCCAGCAGTTCTCGGCGGTGCACGCCGCCCCGCTGCGCATCCCGGTGTTCGGCGCCAGCGGCAGCGTCGGCGCGTTCACCGTCGCCGACCACGATGCGCTGACCGCCGCCGGCTATCCGGTCAATTTCGGCAACAGCTACATCCAGACCGTGACCTGGACCGCGCAGGGCGTGCACGCCGAAGGCTTCGTCACCTACTCCGAATCGAGCGATCCGGGCAATCCGCACTACGCCGACTTCACGCAGCGCTACGCGCAGAAGCAGTGGCTGCACCTGCCGTTCAGCGAGGCCGAGATCGCCGCCGACCGGCAGTCCGTGCAGCAGATCAGCGAATGATCGCGACGGCGCCGGGGCGCACGTCCCGGCGCCCGCGGCGGCAGCGCTTGGATTCGTCCCGCGCAGCCGCATAATGGTGGCGGAGACCCGCGCCCATGACGATTCCCGAACCGGCGGTCCGCGACCAAGGCCCGACCGCGACCGCCGCCGACCGCCTGCGCGTGCTGACGCTGAACATCCAGGTCGGCATGCAGACGGCGCACTACGGCCATTACGTGACCGGCGCCTGGCGCCACGTGCTGCCGTCGCGCGGCGTCCGCAACAACCTCGACCGCATCGCCGAGCTGGCCTCGCAATTCGACCTCGTCGCGTTGCAGGAGGCCGACGCCGGCAGCCTGCGCACCGCGCAGCTCAATCAGGTCGAATACCTCGCCGCCAAGGCCGGCCTGCAGCACTGGCAGCTCGCGGTCAACCGCAACCTGCGGCCGTTCGCGCAGCACTGCCTGGGCTTCCTGTCGCGCCACCCGCTGCTCGACATCGAGCATCACCCGCTGCCCGGTCGCGTGCCGGGCCGCGGCGCGCTCGCCGCGACGCTGGCGCAGCCCGGCTATGACCCGCTGCGCGTGGTGGTCGCGCATCTGGCGCTGAGCCGCACTTCGCGGCAGGTCCAGCTCGACTACCTCGCCCGGCTCGTGCCGCAGAAGCGCGAGCTGCTGCTGCTCGGCGACCTCAACTGCGAGACCGACGAGCTGCTGCAGCACTCGCCGCTGCGCGACATCGGCCTGCAGCCGGTCAGCGGCGCCGCGACCTTCCCGAGCTGGAAACCGCAGCGCCGCCTCGATCACGTACTGGCGACGCCGGGTCTGCGCGTCGCCCACAGCCACGTGGTGCCGACGCCGCTGTCGGACCATCTCGCCGTCGCCGTCGAACTGCACCTGCCGCCGGCATGAGGGCGCAGCTCGCGACGCTGCAGGACTTCGTCGTGAGCGTCGACTGGGCGGCGGTGCTGCTGCCGCTGTGGCTCGCGATCGCGGTCGGCACCGCCGGCCACGCCCTGCTGACCCGGCGTGACGCGCGCGCGGCCTGGGGCTGGATCGCCGTCTGCTGGCTGTTCCCCTTCGCCGGGCCGCTGCTCTACTTCTTCTTCGGCATCAACCGCATCCGCACGCACGCGCGGCGCTTCAGCATCGACCGCAGCGGCCGCATGATCGGCTCGGCGCACGCCAGCGACGCGCGGCGCGCGGTCGCCGCGACCGGCGTCGTACCCGGCTGGCTCGACGAAGTCGCGCGCACCGCCGACGTGCTGACGCGGCGACCGCTGCTCGGCGGCAACCGCATCGAGCCGCTGCACGACGGCGAGCAGGCGTTCCCGCGCATGCTCGCGGCGATCGAGGCGGCGCGCGAGACGGTCTGGCTGGCCAGCTACATCTTCGACAACGACGCCGTCGGCCGCTCGTTCGTCGCCGCGCTGGCGGCGGCCCGGCGCCGCGGCGTGCAGGTGCGCGTGCTGATCGACGACGTCGGCGAGCGCTATTCGCTGCGCCGCATCGGCACGCCGCTGCGCGCTGCCGGCCTCGACGTCGCGCGCTTCAATCCGCTGCGCCTGCTGCCGCCGTCGCTGCACCTGAACCTGCGCAATCACCGCAAGCTGCTGCTCGTCGATCACGAAACCGGCTTCACCGGCGGCATGAACCTCAGCGCCCGGCACCTGACCGCCGATACCGGCAAGCGCCACCGCGTCGCCGACCTGCATTTCGCGCTGCACGGCCCGATCGTGCAGCAGATGAGCGAGGTGTTCGCCGAGGACTGGGCGTTCGCCACGCGCGAGCGCCTGGCGCTGCCGCCGGCGCCGCCATGCGTGGCCGGCGGCGCCGTCGCGCGCGTCATCACCGACGGTCCCAACGAGGATCTCGATCAGCTCAACTTCGTGCTGCAGGCCGCGCTCGCCGCAGCGCGGCGCGAGGTGCTGATCATGACGCCGTATTTCCTGCCCTCGGCCGAGCTGATCGCGGCCCTGCAGGGCGCGGCGCTGCGCGGCGTGCGCACCGTCGTGCTGCTGCCGGCGCGCAACAACCTGCCGTATGTCGACTGGGCGATGCGTCACCAGCTCGGCCCGCTGCTCGAACGCGGCGTGCGCGTGCGCTTCCAGCCCGGACCGTTCTGCCACAGCAAGCTGCTGGTGGTCGACCACGCCTACACGCTGATCGGCAGTGCCAACTGGGACCCACGCAGCCTGCTGCTGAACTTCGAGCTCAACGTCGAACTCTACGATCCGGCGCTGGCGCGGCAGATGGCGGCGCACTTCCTCGAACGCTGGCAGCTCGGCGAGGAACTGCTGCTGCGCGACGCGCAGCACCCGCCGTTCGCGCAGCGCGTGCGCAACGCCTTGTGCTGGCTGTTTTCGCCCTATCTATAGAAGTGCCGGACGGGGACGGCCGCGCACGGACGCCGACTACAATACGCGCCGCCTTCCGACCGCGACCGCCCGCCGCTCCCGCATGCGCATCCCCTTCCTCGACGGTTTCCTCGCCTCGATGCTGATCGCGATCGCGATCGCGCTGCTGGCACCGCAGCTCGGCGCCAGCGGCGGCGTGCTGCATCTGGAGCAGGTGACGATGGTCGGCGTGGCGATCGTCTTCCTGCTCAGCGGCGCCGGCCTGTCGCCGGCCAAGCTCAAGGCCGGCGCCGCCAACTGGCGCCTGCACCTGTTCGTGCAGCTGTTCACTTTCGCCGTGTTCCCGCTGCTCGGGCTCGCCGTGGTCGGCCTCGCCGGCCGCTGGCTGCCGCAGGAACTGGCGCTCGGCTTCTTCTACCTCTGCGCGCTGCCGTCGACGGTGTCCTCGTCGATCGCGATGACGGCGCTGGCGCGCGGCAACATCGCCGCCGCGGTCTTCAACGCCACGCTGTCGAGCCTGATCGGCATGGTGCTGACGCCGCTCTACATCAGCCTGTGGCTGCAGGCCGCGAGCCACGGCGTGCCACTCGCCGACCAGCTGATCAAGATCGGCGAGCAGCTGCTGCTGCCGTTCGTCGTCGGCCAGATCCTGCGGCCGCTGATCGGCGACTGGGTCGCCGCGCACAAGCACGTGACCGGCAAGGTCGACCGCGGCGTGATCGTGCTGATCGTCTTCAACTCGTTCTGCGACGCCACCGCGGCCGGCGTGTGGACGCGCTACGGCGTCGCGCCGCTGCTGGCGACCGCGCTGCTGACCGGCGGTCTGCTGGGCTTCGTGCTGTGGCTGACGCATCTGGTCGCCACGCGCTTCCGCTTCACGGTCGAGGACGAGATCACGGCGGTGTTCTGCGGCTCCAAGAAGAGCCTCGCCACCGGCGCGCCGATGGCGGCGCTGATCTTCGGCGCCTCGTCCGGCGGCGCGCTCGGCCTGATCATGCTGCCGATCATGGTCTACCACCAGCTGCAGCTCATCGTCTGCTCGGTGATCGCGCGCCGCTACGCGCAGCGGCCGGAAACGGCCGCCGCGCCGGACATCTGAGCGCTACTCGGCGCCGGAGACGCGCACCAGCGTGCGGCCGGTGACGGTGCCGGCGATCAGGTCCTCGCAGGCCGCCGGCAGCTCCTGCAGCGTGATCTCGCGCGTCACCAGACGCTCGAGCACGCGCGGCTTCCATTCGCCCGAGAGCTTGGCCCAGATGTCCTCGCGCCAGGCGCGCGGGCACTCGACGGAGTGGATGCCGAGCAGGGAGACGCCGCGCAGGATGAACGGCATCACCGTGGTGTGCAGCTCGTGCGATTGCGCGAGGCCGATGCTGGCGATGTTGCCCCAGGGCTTCACGGTGCGCGTCAGCATCGCCAGCGTCTCGCCGCCGAGGTTGTCGACGGCACCACCCCAGCGCGCCGATTCGAGCGGCTTGTTGCCGACGTCCAGCGACTGGCGTGCGATCACCTCGTCGGCGCCGAGCGCGTGGAGATAGTCGTCGGCCTTGCCGGCCTTGCCGGTAATCGCGTGCACGGTGAAGCCGGCGCGCTTGAACAGGTCGACGGCGATCGAGCCGACGCCGCCGGTCGGACCGGTAATGGCGATCGGCCCCATCGCCGGCGCCTGATGGTTCTCCAGCATGCGGCGCAGCGCGAAGGCGGCGGTGAAGCCGGCGGTGCCGATCGCCATCGTCTCGCGCAGGGTCAGGCCGTCCGGCTTGCGGATGATCGAATCGGCGGCGACGCGCGCGAACTCGGCATAGCCGCCGTCGAACACCTCGCCGATGTTGCAGCCGGTGACCAGCACCGCGTCGCCCGGCCGGTAGCGCGCGTCGGTGCTCGCTTCGACGTGGCCGGCCAGGTCGATGCCCGGCACCTTCGGATAGGACTTGAGGATGCGGCCCTTGCCGGTGACGGCGAGCGCGTCCTTGTAGTTGATGCCGGTCCAGGCGACGCGCACCACGACCTCGCCCGCCGACAGCGCGTCAATGCCGATCCGCTCGAAGCGCGCCTCGGTACGGTTCTTCTCGGGGGCATGCACGCGCAGCGCGGTGAACTCGCTCATCATCGTCTCCTCGGACGTTTCATTGATCTGCGCCATTTTCCGCGGGCGCCGAAAGCGGGACAATGCCGCGCATTCTGCCAGAGCGCCCGCCACGGTCCCCGCCATGCCGCAATACACGCAAAACCCGCCGCTCGACATCGCCCATCTCGACGTCGATCCGCTCACGCAGCTGCAGCGCTGGCTCGACGACGCCGCCGCCGCGCCGATGATCGAACCGACGGCGATGACGCTGGCGACGGTCGACGCGCACGGCCGGCCGTCGGCGCGCGTGGTGCTGTTCAAGGGCTTCCACGACGACGGCCTGACCTTCTACAGCAACTACGAAAGCCGCAAGGGTCGCGAGCTCGCCGCCAATCCGAACGTCGCGCTGGTGTTCTGGTGGGACCGACTCGAACGCTCGGTGCGCGTCGAAGGCCGCGTCAGCCGGCTGTCGCGCGCGATGTCCGAGCGCTACTTCCACCTGCGCCCGCGCGCCTCGCAGATCGGCGCCGTGACCTCGCGGCAGAGCGCCGTGGTGCGCTCGCGCGAGGAGCTCGATCGCCGCTTCGACGCCAAGGCCGCCGAACTCGGCGAGCAGGAAGTACCGCTGCCGGACTTCTGGGGCGGCTACCACGTGGCGCCGGAAGCGATCGAGTTCTGGCAGGGCCGCCACGGCCGTCTGCACGATCGCCTGCGCTACCGCCGCGAAGGCGACGGCTGGATCGTCGAACGCCTGGAACCCTGAACGCGCAGCCCTGCGCACGGCCGCCAGCGTGCGGCCGGGAACCGCGGCGAGTCATCTCCGGCTGCCCGCACCCCGTCGCGACACGATGCATCGCAGCTGGCTCCCGCCGCCGGAACCCGGCACGCGGCCGCGTCAGCGAGTCGTCCGCCGCCGCAGCCGCAGGCTCTCAGGGCGCGCTGTCGCGGACCGGGAAATCGACCGACAGGCGCGTGCCGTCGTCGAGCACGAACTGCAGGCGCTGCGACTGCCCGGCCGTCAGCGGCTGCTTGAGCCCCATCAGCATCAGGTGCAGGCCGCCGGGCGCCAACGACACGCTGCCGTGCGCCGGCAGTTCGAGGCTGTCGACCTCGCGCATGCGCATCACGCCGCCTTCATGGCTCATCGAATGAATCGCCGCGCTGGCGGCGAGCGCAGGCTCGACCGTCACGCTGAGCACGCGCCGCGGCGCGTCGCCGTCGTTGCGGAAAGTCGCGTAGCCGCCGGCGACACTGGCGCCCGGCGGCGTCGCCCGCAGCCACGGCGACACCACGGAAACGGGATCGGCGGCCTGCGCCAGCGTGGACCCGCAAAGCACGGCCAGCACGGCCGCGAAACGAATGAAAGTGCGCATCGGAAACTCC
Source organism: Solimonas variicoloris DSM 15731 (assembly GCF_000382285.1). Taxonomy (GTDB): domain Bacteria; phylum Pseudomonadota; class Gammaproteobacteria; order Nevskiales; family Nevskiaceae; genus Solimonas; species Solimonas variicoloris. The sequence goes on from NZ_KB907946.1 coordinate 16,147, forward strand.
TGAAGTTGCCGCACCGGCGGCATGAGAACGGCCCGGTTCGAGGGCGGGTCGCGCGCAGCGCGCGCGGACTTCAGGCGCGGCGCGGCGGCCCGCGCGACGGCGGCCGGGGCAGACGCAGGGCCCGCGACGCCGCCGCGGCGATCACGCGCGCCAGCGGCGGCGATGCGCCCGCCGCCGGCACATGGTGGAGATCCGGCGACGGCAAGGCGGCGGCATGCAGGACGGCGCAGAGCGGGCAGGCCGACAGCAGATGCGCGGTCGCGGCGCCGCTCTCGCCGCGCTGCCGCGGCTTCGCCGCGAGCTGCTGACGCAGCGCCGCGAGCCGCGCCGGCGCGGCCTCGCCGCAGAACGCGGCCAGCAGCGGATCGGCGCCGCGGCGCAGCTGCGCCTGCAAATGCACGCTCGGCAGCAGCAGCTGGCCGAGCAGCGCGGCGAGGCTGAGCATCAGGAACAGCGAGCGATGGCGCGCGGAACGGATCACGGCGGCATTCTGCCAGCGCCCCGGCGGCGACGCGAAGGCGGATGCGAAAAACCCCGCGCGCGGCGGGGTTTCGTTCGTCATCGGGAGGCGGCGGATCAGGGCAGGATCGTGACTTTCTCGGCCTGCAGGCCCTTCTGGCCTTGCGCGACCTCGAACTCGACCTTCTGGCCTTCCGCGAGCGTGCGGAAGCCCTGGGCCTGGATCTGCCGGAAATGCACGAAGACATCTTCCTTGCCGGGGCGCTGGATGAAGCCGAACCCCTTGGCGCTATCGAACCACTTCACCGTCCCTGTTTCGCGAGTAGCCATCTGTTCAACCTTTCCTTATCTCTTCGGCTGCCAGGCAGCCGCGCTGATGAACGACGAAGGGTGAGCTTCGCCTGCCGCGGGCAGGATGATGGCCTCTGCAAAAAGCTCGGCGTTCGCACGGCGTCTCCACAAAGGTAACGACCTGCGCCCGGCCCTACTCTAGCGCAACCGCATGCCGCGACAAGCGAGCCCGCGCACACTGCGGCTGTACCCGGGGCGCGACGCATCGCTATGATTCCCGGCCCAGCCGCTGCAGGGAGCGCTGCAATGAAATCCTGGCACTACGCCACCGTCCTCATCGCCATCCTCGTCGTCGCCTGCGCGACCTCGCCGACCGGCCGCCGCCAGCTGCGCCTGGTCTCCGACTCGGAGATGGCGCAAATGGGCGCGACCGCGTTCCAGGAAATGAAGACCAAGACGCCGACCACCAAGGACACGCGCGAGTCTTCGTACGTGCAATGCGTGGCGCGCGCGATCACCACCGAGGTCGGCGGCACCTGGGAAATCCAGGTCTTCGACTCCAAGGAGGTCAACGCCTTCGCGCTGCCCGGCGGCAAGATCGGCGTCTATACCGGCCTGCTCAAGGTGGCGACCACGCAAGACCAGCTCGCGGCGGTGATCGGCCACGAAATCAGCCACGTGCTCGCCGGCCACTCGGCGGCGCGCGTTTCCAACCAGATGGCGGCGCAGTTCGGCACCGTGCTGCTGTCGGCCGGCACCGGCCTGTCGCCCGACCTGATCGGCACCGGCGCGCAGTACCTCGTGCTGCTGCCGTTCTCGCGCGGCGACGAATCGGAGGCCGACATTCTCGGCATGCAGCTGATGGCGCGCGCCGGCTTCGATCCGGCGCAGGCGATCACGCTGTGGCAGAACATGTCGAAGGCCAATGGTCAGGGGCCGCCGCAGTTCATGTCGACGCACCCGTCCAACGAAACGCGCATCGCCGATCTGCAGCGCAATCTGCCGAAGGAGCAGCCGCACTACCAGCAGGCCCGCGCCGCCGGCAAGAAACCGAACTGCGGCACGCCCTGAGCGCCGCGACCGCCGCGGCGCAGGGGCACCTGCGCGCGATCCGGCTCCGGGCGCCGCGGCGCGGATGCCGGACGCCGGCATGAACAGCGGCGCCGCGCTCCGCGGCGCGAGACGCCGTCGCGACTCCCGGGCGGCAGCGCCGCAGCGGCGACCCCGCAGGGGCCGGCATAGAATGCCGCCCCATGGACATCGCCCTGTTTCTGATCGCCGCGCTGCTCGGCGCCTTCATCGGCGGCCTGATCGCCGCCCTGCTGCGGCGGACGCCCGACGCCGCCGCCGCGCTCAAACCCGAACTCGAACGCCTCGAACGCGCGCTGCGTGACGAAGCGGCCGCGACGCGCCGCGACGCAGCCGAGCTGACGCGCGGCCAGCGCGCCGAGCTCGGCGAGACGCTGACGCGCTTCGGCACGCTGCTGACCCAGCAGCACGAGCAGCTGCGCGGCACGCTCGCCGAGAAGCTCGACGGCTTCGCCGCCGAGCTGCGCGCACAGAACCAGCGGCTCGCCGACACCCAGCGCCAGCTCGCCGAGGACGCGCTCAAGGCGCGCGGCGAGCAGGCCCAGCAGCTCGCCCGCTTCGGCGAGCAGCAGAGTCTGGCGCTGCGCCAGCTGGTCGAGACGCAGACGCAGCAGGCCGTCGCGCTGCGCACCAGCGTCGACGACAACCTCAAGACCCTGCGCAAGGACAACGAGGACAAACTCGAACAGATGCGGCGCACCGTCGACGAGAAGCTGCACGAGACCCTGGAGAAGCGCCTCGGCGATTCGTTCAAGCTGGTCAGCGAGCGGCTCGAACTGGTGCACAAGGGCCTCGGCGAGATGCAGACGCTGGCCAGTGGCGTCGGCGATCTCAAGCGCGTGCTGACCAACGTCAAGACGCGCGGCGGCTGGGGCGAGGTGCAGCTCGAAAGCATCCTCGAACAGATGTTCACGATCGAGCAGTACGCCAAGGGCGTGATGACCAAGCCCGGCAGCCGCGAGGCGGTCGACTTCGCGATCCGCCTGCCCGGCCGCGGCGAGGGCGAGTCGCCGGTCTGGCTGCCGATCGACGCCAAGTTTCCGCGCGAGGACTACGAACGCCTGCTCGACGCGCAGGAGCGCGCCGACGTCGAAGCCGCGCGACTCGCCGGCGCGCAGCTCGAACGCGCCGTGCGCCTGCAGGCGAAGTCGATCAGCGACAAGTACATCGGCCCGCCGCAGACCACCGACTTCGCGGTGCTGTTCCTGCCGACCGAAGGACTCTACGCCGAGGTGATCCGCCGCCCCGGCATCGTCGATGCGCTGCAGCGCGAGCACCGCGTCGTCGTCGCCGGCCCGACCACGCTGACGGCGCTGCTCAACAGCCTGCAGATGGGCTTCCGCACGCTGGCGATCGAGCAGCGTTCGAGCGAAGTCTGGCGCGTGCTCGGCGCGGTCAAGACCGAGTTCGCCAAGTTCGGCGACGTGCTCGACAAGGTGCAGAAGAAACTCGACGAAGCCAGCAAGCAGATCGAGCAGACCGGCGTGCGCTCGCGCGCGATCACGCGCCAGCTGCGCGAGGTCGAGGCGCTGCCGGCCGGCGAAAGCGAAAGCCTGCTGGCAGCGCCGTCCGACGAAACGGATGCCTGATCGGCAGGCTCCGGCCGCGCAGCCGGCACGCTGAACTGCCAGGGCGCCGCCGCGCCCTCGCGGTGATTCTTGCGCGATGCCGCGCGCCGGACACGAAAAAGGGCGCCGCAGCGCCCTTTTTCGTGTCCGCGATCCGACTCAGGCGCCGACCGGCTTGCCGTCCTGGCGACGCACGACGACCGTCGACGAGCGCGGCGGCAGCTCGGCGCTCGGCCAGCTGCCGTTCGGGTGCTGGATGTTGATGAAGAAGGTCTTCAGATCCGGCGTGTAGGCGATGCCGGTGATCTCGCAGCCCTGCGGACCGACCAGGAAGCGCTTCGACTCGCGCGTGGTCTGGTCGATCGCGTACATGGCGTTGTGGCCGAACACGTCGACGTTGGTCTTGCCGGAGACGCCGGAGCTGCCCGGCACCGACATGTCGGTCTGCACCCACAGGCGGTTCTCCGGATCGACGCGGATGCCGTCCGGGCTCGAGAAGGTGTCGCCGTTGATGTCGCCGACCAGATTGCCGGTCTCGTTGGCCAGCGACGGGTCGCCGGCGAGCAGGAAGATCTCCCACTCGAAGCTCGTCGCGTCCGGCGCGTCGCCGGCTTCCTTCCACTTGATGATCGAACCGTGGCGGTTCGACACGCGCGGGTTGGCGGCGTCGGTGACCTTGCGGCCGGAGTTGTTGGTCAGCGTCGCGTAGACGGTCTTGTCCGGACCGACGGCGATCCATTCCGGACGGTCCATCAGCGTCGCGCCGGCGACGCGCGCCGCGGCCTTGGTGTTGATCAGCACATCGGCCTGCGTCGCGAAATCGATGGTGGCCGGCGTCTGCGAGCCCTGCGTGGTGTTGCCCGGATCGGTGGCGCCGACGACCAGGCCGTTCTGGCCCTGCACCAGCGCGATCCAGTCGCCGCTGCCGTCGGCGTTGAAGCGCGCCGCGTACAGCGTGCCCTCATCGAGCAGATTAGTGTTGGCGGCGCGGTCGTTCGGATTGACCTTGGCGTTCGGCACGAACTTGTAGATGCAGCCCGGCGTGCTGTCGTCGCCGAGGTAGACGGCCAGCGTGTTGTCGCTGCCGAGCAGGTAGGCGGTGTTCTCGTGGTCGAAGCGGCCGAGCGCGGTGCGCTTGACCGGCAGGCCGGCGAGCTCGCCGCGCGGGTCGATCTCGACGACCCAGCCGTAGCCGAGTTCCGGCTGCGAGGGATCGAAGTAGTTCTCGGTGGTTTCCTCGCAGGTCAGATACGTGCCCCACGGCGTCGCGCCGCTCGCGCAGTTGTTGAGCGTGCCGACCACGGTGCCGCCGACCGCGGCCGCGGCCGGGCCGCTGACGCGGTACAGGGTGTTGCCGGTGTAGCGCTTGTTGTACGGCGAGTTCTTCTTGACCTGCCACTTGCCGTTCGAAGCAAGCTCGACCTCGATCACCGAAACGCCGACCGCGGACAGGGCGATGCGCTTCTGCTCTCTGGTTTCCAGCGCATCGACGCCGCTCAGCATGATGGTGTCGTCGTAGTTCTCGTGGTTGATCGCCAGCAGGCCGCCCTTGTTCGGGTTGACGCCCGGCAGCTCGAAGAAGTGCATGCCGTCGTGGTTGCCGCCGGCCTGCAGCTCGGTCTCGGCCGAGGACTGCGGCGTACCGGCGTAGGCGACGGCGCCGGCGGCGACCGCGTCACCGGCCGAGAACATGACCTCGACGGTATAGCCTTCGGGCACCGTCACCGTGTCGAGCGTGTTGGCGTCGACGGCCTTGAAGCCGACGTTGTAGTCGGCCGACGACGAACCGTTGTCGTCGTCGCTGCAGCCGCTCAGGCCGGCGACGCCGAACACGGCGAGCAGCGAGGCGCCGAGGCCGCCCTTGAGTACCGTGCGGCGGCTGAGCGAGGCGCGGACGATGTCGTCGAGCATCTGCCCTTCGACGTGGATGGGGGCTTGCGGCTTGCGGTGTTGATCGGTGAGGTGCGACATGGCTGGCCTGGCTCCGTCGTGCTGGGTTGGTGAGGAAAAAACGATCCCTCGCACGCTAGTCGCCGACGATGAAAAACCCGGGACGTTTTGAAGAAGGCCGGGACGGGCGCGCGACAGCCGGCCGACAGACGAGCCGCCGGACGGCGCAGCGGCAGCGTCCCGGAACCCCTAAACTACGCGCCCCTCGCCGTCCACCCGCCGCTGTCCATGGCCCGCACCGCCCCCGCCCGCCGCCGCGCCGGCGCTTCCCAGAAGCCCGCCGCCCCGAAAGTCGGCTTCGTCTCGCTCGGCTGCCCGAAGGCGCTGGTCGATTCGGAGCGCATCCTCACGCAGCTGCGCGCCGAGGGTTATGAGACGACGCCGACCTACGACGCCGCCGACGTGGTCGTCGTCAACACCTGCGGCTTCATCGACGACGCGGTCGCCGAATCGCTCGACGCGATCGGCGAGGCGATGGCGGAGAACGGCAAGGTCGTCGTCACCGGCTGCCTCGGCGCCGGCCCGAAGAGCAGCATCGTCCGCGAGAAATTCCCGGACCTCTTGTCGATCAGCGGCCCGCAGGACTACGTGTCGGTGATGAACGCGGTGCACGCCGCGGTGCCGCCGGCGCACGATCCGTTCTTCGACCTGCTGCCGCCGCAGGGCATCAAGCTGACGCCGAAGCACTACGCGTATCTGAAGATTTCCGAAGGCTGCAATCACAAGTGCAGCTTCTGCATCATCCCGTCGATGCGCGGCAAGCTCGCGTCGCGGCCGGTCGGCGAGGTGCTGCTCGAAGCCGAGAAGCTGGTGAAGTCCGGCGTGCAGGAACTGCTCGTCATCTCGCAGGACACCTCGGCCTACGGCGCGGACCTCAAGTACGCCAAGGGCCGCTGGCGCGACCAGGAATACGAAACGCGCCTGCTCGGCCTCTGCAACGGCCTGTCCGAGCTCGGCGCCTGGGTGCGCCTGCACTACGTTTATCCGTATCCGCACGTCGATCAGATCATGCCGCTGATGGCCGAGCGCAAGGTGCTGCCCTACCTCGACGTGCCGTTCCAGCACGCCTCGCCGAAAGTGCTGAAGGCGATGAAGCGCCCGGCCGCCGCCGAGGACACGCTCGAACGCATCCACGCCTGGCGCAAGATCTGCCCGGACCTGACCATCCGCAGCACCTTCATCGTCGGCTTCCCCGGCGAGACCGAAAAGGACTTCGAGCTTTTGCTCGACTGGCTCGACGAGGCGCAGCTCGATCGCGTCGGCTGCTTCCGCTACTCGCCGGTCGACGGCGCGACGGCGAACGCGCTGCCCGGCCAGGTGCCCGACGAGGTCAAGGAAGAGCGCTACCACCGCTTCATGGAGAAGCAGCAGGCGATCAGCGCCGCGAAACTCCAGGACAAGATCGGCCAGACCATCGAAGTGTTGGTCGACGAGATCCACGACGACGCCGCCAGCGTCGGCCGCTCCTGGGCCGACGCGCCGGAGATCGACGGCAAGGTCTACATCAAGGGTCTGGGCACGAGCGGCAAGCTCAAGGCGATGCCCGGCCAGCGCATCAAGGTGAAAGTCGTCGACGCCGACGACTACGATCTGTTCGCGACGCTGGCCTGAGGACGTCGCGCCTCAGAGATGCCGCGTCTCGGCCGGCGTCTCCGACCAGCGATTGTGGCGGCCATCGGCGTACCGGATCGGCGCGGCGATCAGTTCCTCGGCCGTGACATCGTCGAGCGCGCCGAGCTGCACCGAGACGTAATCGCCGCCGATCTGCTCGATGTGGCCGCGCCCGAACGAGCGCACGCCGCAATGCCGGCAGAACAGGTGATGCGCGCTGTTCGTGCCGAACTGGTAGTCACTCAGCGCGTCTTCGCCGGCCAGCAGGCGAAAAGCGTCCGGCTTGATGATCGCGCTCCAGTTGCGGGTCTTCGTGCAGATCGAGCAATTGCAGCGGCCGGTGCCGGCGCCGAGATCGATGTCGGCCTCGAAGCGGACGGCGCCGCAGTGACAGCTGCCGTGATAGGTCTTCTTCATCGCGCTCTCCTGAAGTGGGGTGCCGTCGCAGCGGCACGCACATGCTGGCGCAGCGCTGCTGCCAGCATGCCGTCAGGAGTGTCGAGGCACCAGGCGCGCGCGCTCAGCCGAGCGCCCAGTTCCACAAGGGCACGGTGACGAAACCGAGCAGGGTGCCGACGCCGAGCAGCGTGTTGGCGACCGGCGGATCGAGGTTGTGCTGGTCGGCGAGGATCGCCGCCGAGACCATCGGCGCCATCGCCGCCTCGAGCACGGCGATCGTCAGCGGCAGGCCGCGCACGCCGAACAGCAGGCCGAGGCCGAACACGATCGCCGGGATCAGCAGCAGCTTGTAGGCGGCGCCGAGGCCGACCGCGGTGACGCGGTCGCGGCCCAGATGCAGATGGAAACGCAGGCCGACGACGAACAGCGCGATCGGCGTCAGCGTCTGTGCGATGCGCGCCAGCACCGACTCGATCATCTCCGGCCACTGGCCGAGCATGCTGACCACGATCGCCACGACCAGCGCGATGAACGGCGGGAAGAACGCCAAGCGCCGGACGATCTGCGCGGCCTGCGGCCGCTGCCCGGCGTACAGCGAGGCGACGATGATGCCGCCGGCGGCGAGCGCGATGAAGCAGCCGCCCTGATCGGCGACGACGGCAAGTGCGAGGCCGTCGCGGCCGCGCAGCGCCTCGACCAGCGGATAGCCGATGAACGAGGTATTGCCGAGGCCGGCGACCAGGATCAGCGCACCGATGCGCTCGCGCGACCAGTTCAGGCGGCGGCCGAGCCGATCGAACAGCACCCAGGCGAGCCCGAACACCAGCCACTGCGACAGCACCAGATAGATCAGGTGCCGGTCGAAATGCACGCGCGGGATCAGCTCCAGGATCATCGCCGGCAGCGCCACGTTGATCAGCCACCAGTTGAGGCCGGCGGCGAGCCCGATCGGCGGCCGCGCGTAGCGCGCGACGAGAATGCCCAGCGTCAGGCAGACGATGAGCAGGACAAAGGAATTCATGGCGCGCGATTTTACGCCATGCGCCACGCTTTCACGGCCGCCGCGCACGACGAAACGCGAACTTTCGGCACCGGATGTTGCCCAAGGAAGAGACGCCCCGGTACGGCCGTCTGGTCGGCGCCGGTGGCGCCGCCCGCGCGAGGCCCCGCGCGCCGGTCTGCCTCGCATCGGTTCCACTGCCCCGCACGGAGGAACGTCGATGAACACCCGAAACCGCATAGCCGACGCCGAGCTCGACCGCGAACTCGAAAATACCTTTCCCGCCAGCGATGCACCTGCCTGGGGCGGCACCGCCGAGGAGAGCCGCCGCCGCACCGCGTCCGCCACGCACGGCCGCAAGTCATCCGGGGCACGGGCGCTCGAAAAGGGCGGCCTGCACGGCAAGACCTTCGCGATTCTCGCCACCGACGGCTTCGAGCAGTCGGAGCTGATGGAGCCGAAACGCGCGCTGCTGGCGGCCGGCGCGACGGTCGAGATCGTCGCGCCGCATCTCGGCACGCTGCGCGGCTGGCGCCGCCACGAGTGGGGCGACGAGGTGGCGGTCGATCTCGACCTGCACGCCGCCAGCCCGTCGCGCTACGACGGCCTGGTGCTGCCGGGCGGCGTGCTGAACGCCGACACGCTGCGCACCGAGCCGCGCGCGGTCAGCTTCGTGAAGGACTTCTTCGCCAATGGCAAGCCGGTCGCGGCGATCTGCCACGCGCCGTGGCTGCTGATCGAGGCCGGCGCCGTCGACGGCCGCCGGCTGACGTCCTGGCCGTCGCTGAAGACCGATCTGCGCAATGCCGGCGGCGAGTGGGTCGACGAAGCGGTGGTGGTCGACGGCACGCTCGTCACCAGCCGCAAGCCGGACGATCTGCCGGCGTTCAACGCGGCGATGACCGGCCTGTTCGCGCAGCACCAGCGCCGCGCCCAGGCGCGTACCGCGATCGCCGCCGGCGACGTGCCGTAGCTCAGCGCGGCGGCTCGCGCAGACCGAAGGTGCGCAGCGCCGCCTGCCAGCCGGCCTGGAAGCGCGTGCGGGCGTTGAGCGCGGCCTCGAGCGCCATCAGCCGGCGATGCAGGGTGCGCGCCGAAATGCCGAGTTCGTGCGTGATCGCCTTGTCGTTGAGGCCAGCGGCGAGCAAGGCGACGAGGCGGTCGGTCTCGGCGTTGCCGGCCTCGGCGCTGTCGATCTGCAGCTCGCCGTGGCGTGTGAACGAGATCGGCGCGGCACGCTGCCACATCATCTCGAACAGCTCGCACAGCGCATCGAGCAGCGACGACGGCCGCACCAGCAGCACCGGCCCGTCCGGCTGCTGCAGGTTCAGCGGCAGCAGGCCGATGCGACGGTCGGCGATGATCAGCTTGCCCGGCAGGTTCGACAGCACGCGCACGTCCTCGCCGGCCTCGATGCTGCGCCGCGCCTCGGCGAGCCAGCCCGGCAGTTCGAGCACGGCCGGATCGTAGATGTTGCGGTACTTCACGCCGCGCCGGGTCGCGGCCAGCCGCAGCTCGTCGACGCGGTTCGGCGACGACGACAGGAACGGCGGCCGCACCAGACACAGCATTTCGGACTGCGCGCTGCGCTGCATCTGCTGATAGGACTGCGCCGAGGCCGGACCGGCGAGCATCTCGACGATCTGCTGCTCGCGCGGCGCGGCGGCCGCCGACTTCTGCATCTCCTCCTGCAGCCCGGCGATCGCCAGCCGTGTGCGCTGCAGTTCCTCCTGCCGGTGCAGGATCAGCGCCTCGACGGCGATGTCCGGCGGCGTCGGCAGGTAGCGGCGCACGCGCTCCGGCGAGTGCGTGACCAGGCCCTTGAGTTCCAGGTCCGTGAGCAGGCGCTGCACGCGGCGCTGCGCAATGCCGAGCGCGCGCGCCAGATCGGTGAGGCAGCTGCCGGGCTGACGCAGCAGCGCGCGGTACGCCTGCTGCTCGGGCAGCGTCAGGCCGACGCCTTCGAGCAGGCGGGCCGCGTCGCCGCGCGTCTCGCCGCGCGAAGTCCGATCGCCCTCCATCTTCTTCATGCGCCGCCTGCCCCGCCTTTGCCTCGATCCCGGCCGGGATCATCGGCAAAGGCGGCGCGCGGCGCCAGCGTCTCAGCGGCGCCGACGGCGCCAGGCGCCGAGCAGCAGCGGCGCGAGCAGGCTCAGGCCGAGCGCACCGCCGCCGCCGTGCGCGGCGGGCGGCGGCTCCGCCTCGTTCGGGGTGCCGGCCAGTTCGAACGCCCAGATCGGCGCCATGCCGCCGTAGTTCGGATCGTAGCCACCGGCGATGTAACCCCGCGTCTGTCCGCGGCCGACCGCCGGCATCGTCAGGTGCCGCGCGTTATGCACGGCGACGCTCCAGGCGCTGCCGTCGAACAGCTCGCCGTCGTCCCAGCCGGCGGCGGCCGGATCGCCGACGCCGTGCAGCGCGTACAGGTGTCCGTCGTGGCGCAGCACGCCCATGCCGTGGCGCGCGCGCAGCATCGGCACGTCGTCGGCCGTCCATGCCGCGCCGGCCGGCGCGAGCCGCTGCACGAGCGCGGTCGGCGGGAAGCTGTCGTAGTCGTAGTTCATCAGGTAGCCACCGAGCAGACGCACCGTGCCGCTGTCCGGATCGACATCGATGCCGGCGTTGGCGACCGCCTGGGCGAGCGGCGCGCCGGCGCTCCACGCGTCGGCGGCCGGATCGTAGACGTAGGTCTGCGCCGAAATGTCGTCCTGCAGCTCGGGCGGGAACAGGCGGCGGTTGCCGCCGGCGACGAGCAGCTTGCCGCCGACCGCCGCGACCGCCGGATAGATCAGCCCCTCCGGCAGCGGCGCGCCTTCCGACCACTGGCCGGTCACCGTATCGAAGATCTGCAGCGCGTCGACCGCCTGATACTGCGCGTCCATGCCGCCGACCACATAGAGCTTCTCGCCGATCGCCGCGGCGCGCATCGCCGTCACCGCGCGCGGCATCGTCCAGGCGCTGTCGAACACCGAGGTCTGCGCGCGCGTATCGAAGCGCTCGACGGCGCCGGTGCCGCCGTAGTACGTCGTGCCGCCGACGATCCACAGCTGCTCGCCGATCTGTGCGTAGGCGGCGTCGGAACGCGGCACCGCCATCTCGCCGACGCGCACCGGCCGTTCGGCGATCGCGAAGCAGGCGGCGTTGGTCGACGCGCCGGCCGCGGTCTCCACCACCAGGCGACCGCTGCCGTAGGCGGCGCTCTCCGGCACGACGGCCGCGATGCGCCCGCCGCTCCAGCTCTGCACCGCCAGCGCCACGCGCGTGCCGTCGTCGCGTTCGAACGCGACCGTGCCGCGCGCGTCGCCGAAGCGGTAACCGCGCAGCTGCACGGTCTGGCCGGGGCCGACCGCCAGCGGGCTCGCGCCCCACAGCGCGGCGCGCCCGGCGCCGGCCGCCAGCGCGGCGTCGAGACGCGCGATGCCCTCGGTGACCGCCTTGCCGCGCAGATCGGCGAGCGGCTTCGCACCGTTGAGCAGGGCGCTCTTGATGTCGAGCATCGGCGCCTGCGGATACTGCGCCCAGACCAGCGCGGCGATGCCGCTGAGTTCGGCGGCGGCGACCGAAGTGCCGCCGAAGTAGCCGTAGCTGTTGCCCGGGAAGGTGGTCGTCGCGTCTTCGCTCGTCACGAACAGATCGACCGCGCCGCAGCCGTAGTTGCTGGTGTAGTCCGGCCCTTCCAGATCCGGCGCGGTGGCGCCGGCGGCGACGATGCCGTCGAGATCGTAGTTGGCCGGATACTGCGGCGCCTTGTCCGAATCCATGCTGTAGTTGCCGGCCGCGGCGACGACGAGGATGCCGGCGTCGGTCGCCGCCTTGAACGCCTCGTGCAGCGCCGGACTGTTGGTCGGATCGCCCCACGACGCATTGATGATGACGCGCGACAGCTGCAGGCGCTGCTTGAGGTCGATGAGGTAGTCGATCGCCTCGACCGCGTCGGAATCGGCCGCCAGGAACAGCTGGTCGACGATGCGCAGCGGCAGCATCTGCACGCGCCAGGCGACGCCGGCGCCGCCGAGCCCGTTGTTGCCGACCGCGCCGATCGCGCCGGCGACCGCGGTGCCGTGCACGCCGCCGTCGGCCGGATCGCTGTCGTCGTCGACGGTGTCGATGCCGTGCACGTCGTCGACGTAGCCGTTGCCGTCGTCGTCGACGCCGTTGCCGGCGATCTCGCCCGGATGCACCCAGATGTTCTCGGCGAGATCCTCGTGGCCGTAGTCGATGCCGGAGTCGAGCACGGCGACCACCACGTCCGCGGCCAGGGTGCGCACGCTCCAGCCCTCGGGCGCGTTGAGGTCGCGATCGTCGAGACCGGACGCGTAGTTCACCACCTGGCCGATGTTGTGCAGCGTCCACTGCACGGCGAAGTACGGATCGTTCGGCAGCAGGCCCTGCGCGCGCCGCCGGAAATCGGGCGCGGCGAACTCGACCATGCCGCTGCGGTACAGCGCCTCGATCGTCTCGCCGACCGGCCGCCGCGTCTTCAGCGTCACCAGTCCGGTGCGCGCCGACGCTTTCAGCGGCGTCGCGCCGGCCTGCGCGAGCGCGGCGCGCAGCGCCGGCGGCAGACGCGTGCCGAGGCGCTGCGCCTGGGCCCGGGCACTGGCGGCGGACGCCTGCCGGGCGAGCGGCACGTCCTTGAAGCGGACGATGACGCGATCGAGCGCGAGATCGTTGCGCAGCGGCACGCGAAACTCGTCGGCCGCCGCGGCCTGTGCGGCGAACGGCAGCAGGCCGAGCGCGGCGAGCGCCAGCGCGACGCCGCGGGCGCCGTGCCGGCGCAGGCCGGCCAGCAGCAGCGGCAGCAGACCCAGCAGGGTCAGCGCGCCGCCGCCCGAACGCGCCGGCGGCGCATCGACCGCCGCACGCGCGGCGAGCGCGAAGCGATACACCTGGGGCGAGGCGTCGTAGTAATAGATGCCGCCGATCACGACCAGCGTCTGGCCGCCGAACACGTAGGCACGGTCGCCGACCACGGCCGCCGCCGGCGCGATCAGGTCGATGCTGCCGCTCATCGCCTCGCGCCACTGCCCGTCGGCGTACAGCGCGCCGTTGCGATAGCCCATCGGCACGCCGAAGGGGCTCGGCGCGCCGTCGCCGTGCAGCAGATAGACCGCGTCGCGATAGACCAGCGGCGCAGCGCGTGCGCGCGGCGCGGCCAGCGCCGGGCCCGCCGTCCAGCGGTCGTTCCTGAAGTCGTAGCGGTCGACACGCGTGCCGGGCTGCGCGCCTTCGCCGTAGCCGCCGAGCACGACGATCGCGTCGCCCGCCGGCGCCAGCACCGCGGCGCGGCCGTAGGCCGCGACCGGCATCGCCGCGCCCTGCGTCCAGCGCCGTGCGGCGGGATCGTAGACATAGGTCGTGGCGACGATCTCGGCGCCGGTCGGCTGCTGCTGCCACTGCGGCGTGCCGCCGAAGACGTAGAGCCGGCCGCCGCCGGCGGCGACCGCCACCTCGCCGAGCGCGGCCGGCAGATCCGGACCGGTGCTCCAGCTGCCGCTGGCGGGATCGAAGATCTGCAAGTGCGCGGTGGCGATGCCGTCGGCGTCGAAGCCGCCGACCACGTAGATCCTGCCGTCGATCTGCGCGCTGCCGGCGTCGTGCACGGCGTGCGGCATCAGCCAGCGGGTGTCGACGTACGGCGTTTCGCTGACCGCGTCGAAGCGCTCGGTCAGCGCCGTCGTGCCGTACGGCGTGAGGCCGCCGAACACCCAGACCTGCTCGCCACTCGCCTGCACGGTCGCGCCGGTGCGCGGCACCGCGGCACTGGCGACCGGGGTCGCCCGATCGGACACCGTGAAACAGGTCTGCGCCGAATCGACGCCGGCCGCGGTGGCGAGGATCAGGTCGCCGGCGCCGTAGTCGAGCGTCGCCGGCAGCATCGCGGTGACCGCATCGTCGCTCCAGGCCTGCACGGTCAGCGCCGTATCGCCGCCGTCGCGGCGCAGACGCACGCTGCCCGGCATCGCCCCGAAGTGCCGCCCGTGCAGCGTCACCGTGGCGCCGGGCCGGGCCGCGGTCGACGACAGCTTCCACACCGCCGGCGTCGCCGTCGTGTAGGCGAGCGCGGCGTCAGCGCGCACCAGGCCCTGCGCGATCGATGCGCCCTTGAGATCGGGCAGCGGCTTGCTGCTCGACAGGATGGCGCTCTTGATGTCCTGCCACGGCGCGTCCGGGTTCTGCGACCAGACCAGCGCGGCGATGCCGGAAACGATCGCCGCCGCCTGCGAAGTGCCGCTGCTGATGGCGAGCCCGCCGGGATATGGCCCGAGGATCCATTCGCCGGGCGCGAGCACGTCGACCGTGCCGCAGCCGAAGTTGCTGAAGCCGGCGACGCCGGTATAGCTGGTCGCCGCGGCGCCGACCGCGAGCACCGCATCGGACGGATCGGCGGCCGGATAGGACGGCCGGTAGTCGATGTCGCGGCTGTCGTTGCCGGCGGCGGCGACGACAAGGATTCCGGCCGCCTCGGCGGCGGCGATCGCATCGTGCAGCGCCGGGCTGTCGGCGTCGCCGCCGAAGCTGAGGTTCAGCACCACGCGCGGCAGGCCGAGCGCCTGCTTGGTGCGCACGACGTAGTCGATCGCCTCGATCACGGAAGAATCGTTGATGAAGCCGCGCGCGTTGAGCACCTTCAGCGCCATCAGCTGCGCCTGCCAGGCGACGCCGGCCGAGTCGAGGCCGTTGTTGCCGACCGCGCCGACGATGCCGCTCACCAGGCTGCCGTGCGAGTTGTCGTCGTACGGATCGCCGCTGCCGTAGACCGGCGCGATACCGTAGACGTCGTCGACGTAGCCGTTGCCGTCGTCGTCGACGCCGTTGTCGGCCATCTCGCCCGGGTTGCGCCAGAGGTTCGGCATGAAGTCCGGGTTGTAGTAGTCGATGCCGCTGTCGACGACGGCCACCACCACTGCGCTGCCGTCGGTGCGCACGCTCCACGCTTCCGGGGCGTTGATGTCGCGGTCGCCGAGGCCCCAGAGGCTGACCAGCGGCTGATACTGGGCGACGTCGTCGAGGCCCCATTGCCACGAGAAAAAGGTGTCATCCGGATAGCGCGCCGCCTGCGGGCGGCGTGCGTAATCGGGCACCGCATACTCGACCGCGCCGCTGCGATAGAGCGCGTCGATGGTCTTGGCGAGCGCCGCCTGGCCGCCGGCCGGGAGCCCGTCGAGCAGCAGCAGGCCGAGGCCGGGATAGGCGGCGCGCGGCCGCAGACCGGTCTGCGCGAGGCGCTCGCGCGTCGCCGCCGGCAGCGCGGCGAACGTCGCCGCGGCGCGCGCCGGACCCGCCAGCCGCGCCAGCTTGGCCGCGCCGGACGGCGCCTGCCGGAGCTTGACGAGCACGCCGGCCGGCGCCTCGTCGGCGCGCGCCTGCGCCGGATCGGCGCGCAGATACGGCGGCGGCAGCTCGATCCTGCTGACGGTGGTGGCCTGCGCGGCGGGCGCGACGAGCAGGCCCAGCACGACGACGAGCAGCGCGGGCACGCGCGCGGTCCTGAGTTTCATCGAACGATTCCGGAGACGATGGATGTGGACGGCCGGACGGCCGCGCCAGCGACGTGCCGCGCCGAGCAGCAGCAGCGTCAGCAGCCACAGCGGCTGCAGGGCGCCGCCGCCGCCCTTGCCGCCGCTGGCCGCGGCCGGGCGCACGGTGACGGCGACGCTGTCCTCGGCAACGCGCGTGCCGTCGCTGACCGTGATGCGGAAGCGCAGCACGGTCGGCGCATCGACGTCCGGCGCCTGGAAGCGCGGCGCCGTCGTGTCGGCAGCGCTCAGCGCGACCTGCGGCCCGTCGGTCTGCACCCAGCCGACCGTCAGCGTGTCGACGCCGTCCTGATCGCGCGCCGCGCCGGCGAGCTGCACCACGGTCGGCGCGCCGCCGCTGCGCGCGTCGACGCTCTGGTCGGGACCGGCGTCGGCGTGCGGCGGGCGCGCGTCGCAGGCCGTGGCGTTGGCGACGATGCGGCTGAACGGCAGGTTGCGGATACCGGCGAACGCAACGTTGTCGATCATCCAGCCGGTATCGCCGATCACGCCGTCGCTGGCGAGGCGGAAACGCAGCTTCACGCGCCGGCCGCCGAACGAATAGCCGAGACTCAGCACGCTGTGCGCGAGCTGCTGCTGCGGGTTCAGCTCGCCGATGAAGGCCGGCACGCCGAAGTTGGGCTCGAACACCAGCGCCAGACCGTTGTAGCCGCCTTCGACGAAATGGCTGTCGAGGTTGGCGACGTTGTAGAAGTCGGTGCCGTTGGTGCTGAGCTCGATGACGGCGCCGTCGTAGCCGTACTGCTGGCCGTCCTGCTCGCCGGCATATTCGAGGCGGAACCAGTGATCGAAACTCATCGTGAACTCGGCGCCGTCCTCGACCTCCAGCCACGGCGAGGTCAGCGTCAGATCCGAGCCGCTCGCATGGTCCGGCGCCATCCACAGGTGATTGCCGTCGCCGGCCTCGCGCACCGCCCAGCCGGGCATGCCGAGCGGCAGCGCCGCGACCTGCCAGTCGACCTGCGTCGCCGCGCCGGTCTCGACATCGTCGGCGCGCGCGTGCGGCTGCGCGTCGAAATTGACGAAGCTGGCCTGCGTCAGCGGCTGCGGCTCCAGCACCGCGCCGGCGTCCTCGCCGACCGGCGCGAAGGCGATCGTCAGCCGCATCGGCTGGCCGACGCCGGCGCGCTCGAGCCTGAAGGTCGTGGTCGCGCTCATCTCGTCGCCGCTGGCCAGCGGCGGATTGAAGACGATGCGGCCGCCGTTGGCGAAACTCAGGTCGGCGTCGCTGCTGAGCTGGGCGACGACCGGCTCGTTGATCGTGCGCGTGCCATAGCCGCGGATGCGCAGCGTCAGCGCCGCGGTCTCGCCGGCGTCGAGCACGCCGTCGGCGGTGCAGTAGCCGGCGACGCCGTCGTCGTAGGCGTAGTCGACGCTCGCCGCGCTGATCTCGAAGCTGCCGGCGTCGGCGATGTTGCTCTCGTGCACGCCGGTCAGGTCGTCGCTCCAGCGGTCCGGGGCGATCGCGCCGACGCCCATGCCGCGCTTGGCGAAGGCCGCGGCGGCGAGCCGGAAGTCGGCCTCGTCGGTCGCCGCGACCGCGGCGAGCAGCGCGTCGCGCGCCTCGAGATAGGTCGGCGCGACCGGCGTCATCTTCAGGCCGGCGATCACGTAGTCCTGCATGCGCGCGCGCGCCTGCTCGAAGCTGTAGCGCGGATCGTTGAGCAACGCCGCGTAGAACTCCCACAGCGTGTTGGCCCAGATCTCACCGGCCGCATGCACTTCGTTGTTGTCGGCGCCGTCGGTGGCGCCGGCGATCGGCGCCGTGTCCGGCAGCGGCTCGCCCTTGGCGATGTGCCGGAACGTCATCGGATAGACCGTCAGGTCGGTCGAATACGGCGCGCGGCGCAGACCGAAGTAGGTGCTGGCGCTGACGTAGAGCGCGGCGCCGTACGGTCCCTGATAGTGGTCGTTGCCGGCGACGAGGCGGTCCTCGGCGCGCACCGACAGCAGCAGCGTCGAGAAGTCGCTCCAGCCCTCGCCCATCGCCACGCCCTGGCGGTTGATCAGGCCGTTGCCGTCACCGACCAGGCGGTTGCTGACGTAGTGGAAGAATTCGTGGGCGATGATGCCGGTGTCGAGCGTGCCGTCGTAGTCGGTGGACGCGTCGCGCTGCACGTGCAGCGTCACCGCGCCCTGCGCCAGCGCCTCGCGCAGGCGCGCGCCGTCGCGCTTGAGGATCGCCAGCGTGCCGATCGTGACGCTGGCGTCCTGCCCGGCGAGGCCGAGCGGAGCGGTCGCGTCCTGGTTGTCGGCGATCAGCACCGCGGTCGCGCCGGCGGCCTGGGCGTTGGCGGTCTTGACGACGAAATCGCAGCCGCCACGGTCGATCAGCGCGATGCGGCCGGCGACCTCGGCGGCGTTGGCGAACGGCGCTTCGCAGCCGTCGCCGGCGTTGCCGCTGCCGTCGTCGACCGGCGCGAGTTCGCCGTCGACGGCGAACTGCTTCGGACCGAACTCGGCGACGCCGAACGCGAAGCTGCCGAGTCCTTCCGGGACGAGGACCGTCAGCGCGCCGCTGACCGGGCCGTCCCAGAGATACATCTGCATGCGCGGCGGATAGCCATCCGGCGGCGTCGACATGTTGGCGTTGTTGCGGCCGCCGAAATCCTGGCCCTGCGCGAACATCGCATCGTCCTCGAGGCCGCCGCGCCCGTAGTTGCGGCGCTGCGCGTTGCCGGCCGCCTCGCCGAAGCCGTGGTCGTACCAGAAGTCGTGCAGCCAGTTGGTGACATAGAAGAGATTGAGCACGGCGCCGTTGCGCGCGACGCTGCTGCGCGGATCGCCGTCTGCGACGAGCGGATAGTCGAACACGCCGGGCGCGGTCATCGTCGCGCGCAGATCGCCGAGCAGCGGGTCGTAGCCGTCGATGCCGGCGATATCCAGATAGGCGTCGACGTTGTTGCCGACGGTCTGCGTGGCGCCGTCGTCGAGCCACGGGTCCTGGGTGCTGATCGGCCCGTGCGCGAGCGTGACGAGCTGCGTCGCCGCCGGCGCGCGCGGCGGCGCCTGCGCCGGATCGCGCACCGTCGCCGGAACGAAACCGTTGCCGAGCGGACCGTCGTATGGCTGGCGGATGCCCTCGGCGTCGGCCCAGACGCGATAGCTCGCGGCGAGGTCGGCGGTCTGGTCCTTGCGCTGCAGCACGCGGCCGTCGCGGGCCGAGATCACGTAGCCGTAGGCGCGGCGCTCGCCGCCGTCGGCGCTCGCCGCGCGCAGGTCGACGTAGTGCGCGGGCTCCAGCCGCTCGCGGCCGGCGGCGTCGCGGCCGGCGTAATAGACGGGCTTGCTGCGCGGCGTCTCGACCAGATGCCAGGCGCCGGCGGCGCGGCCGGCGGGCGCGAAGAGACGGTAGCCGCCGCGCTCGGCGCCGGCCTGCAGCGACTGCGTCAGGGGCTCGCCGGTGAGGTCGGCGTACGCGGCGGCGATCGCCTGCGGAGCGTCGAGCGCGAACGCGGCGCGCGCAGCGCCGTCGGCGGCGGGCGTCACGGCGAAGTAGCCGGACACCGCCAGCGGCCGCAGTTCGCGATCGAGCAGGACGTTGAAGCTGCGCGCGAACACCTCGATGCCGTCGTGCATCTGCCGGAAGCGCGCCACCAGCGGGCCGCGGCCGGTATCGTGCAGCTCGGCGAGCCGCGCCGCGTCGACGCTCGCCCGGCTCACGCCGAGCAGCGTGCGCTGTGTCTGCAGCACGCGCCGCGCCGCGGCCTCGGCCTGCAGCGCCGGCCTGAGCGGCGCGAGGCGCTCGGACACCGCGCCCCGCTCGACCCACAGGAAAGTCGAGCCGCCGAGCGCGGCATCGTAGTGCGACGGGAAGCCGTGGCGGCCGGGCAGCGCCTGCGGCGCGATCGTCGCGACGCTGCGCCGCGCCACCGCCTGCGCAGCACGCCGGGCGTCGATCGCCGTCGCAGCGGCATCGAAATTGGCGGGCGCAGCGCCCAGATCACGCGCGGCCAGCGCCAGCAGCAGCGCGCCGATGAAGGCGGGCACGGAAGTACGCATCGGTTTCCCCTGAAGCCGTTGCCGGCGGCGCGCCGGCATGGCGTGGATGACGCGCGATGGCTTCGCCCTGACGAAGCGCACCGCGGGATTCGCTGACCGAATCCGGACGCATCGAGTGTCGGTTTCGTGACCGAATTGCGTCAACGCCAAAACATGGCCGCTTTCCGCCTTGGCAACAATCAGCCAGCCGACGCACAGGAACGGACGGCGCCGCGCCGCATCAGCGCGCAGACCGCTGAGGACTTGTCCTCAGGCGCCGTCGGCAAACAGCTCCGAAGTGCGTGTCGCGGCCGGCGGCGGGAGCCGCCCGGGGGCTTCGCGAACGGCGGCATGTCCCGCGTCCGACGCGCGGACCCGCGTCTCGCGCCCATCCGGCGCCGGCCGCCGCCCTCAGCTCAGGCCGAGCACGCTCTGGTGCAGCAGGCGCACGAGCGCCGCCTGCCGCGTGACGCCGGTCTTGCCGAACACCGCCTGCAGATGCGTGCGCGCGGTGTTGCGGCCGATGCCGAGTTGCGCGGCGCTGTCGTCGAGGGTGTGGCCGGCGGTCAGCAGCAGCGCCAGCGTCGCCTCGGCCTGCGTGAAGCCGAACAGGCGACGCGCGAGGTCCAGCGCCGAGGGCGCGGCGCCGGCCTCCGGATCGCGCAGGAACACGGCGACCGCCGGACGCCGCCGGCTTTCCGAGAACGGCCCGGGCGGGATCGGCCGCACCAGCAGGCTCAGGCGGGCACGGCCCGACGGGCGCGTCACCGACATCGCTTCGGCACGCAGGCCGCCGCCAGCCACCGTCGCGCCGCGCAGCGCGCTGCGCAGCAACTGCTGGAACTGGCGCCGCTCGGCGCCGTGCTCGAGCGACAGCTCGTGCGCGGCGGCGGCGATGCCGTCGCGCGCGTCGAGGATGCGGCGCGCTTCCGGATTGAGATCGAGCAGCGCGCCTTCCTGGTCGAGGCTGACGACCCCGAGCGCCATGCGATTGACCGAGCCGGCGAACAGCGCGCGCTCGCATTCCAGCGCATCGAGCCGCGCGTGCAGGCGAATCGAGCGCTTCACGTGCGGCGCGATCAGGCGCAGCAGCGCCTTGTCGTCGGCACCGAACGGCGGCGCATCCGAGGCGCGCGTCGCGCGCAGACGGCATTCGAGGCCGTCGCGCGAATAGATGTCGGTGCCCATCAGATGGCGGATGCCGAGCGGCCGCAGGTAATCCTGGTAGACCGCGCTGCTGCGCCACGGCCGGCCGACGAAGTCCTCGGGCGTGACGGCCTCGCCTTCCGGCAGGCCGACGAAGGGATCGACCGCGAAGAAGTGCGTCTGGTAGGAGCGCTGGCTTTCGAGCGTGATCTGCCCGGTGTGCACCATCACGCCGGCATGCACCGGCGACGGCGGCCGCATGATCAGCGTCACGTGCAGCGCGCCGAGCTGCTCGCGCAGCATCTCCATCGCCGTCTGCAGCGGCGGCGTCTCCAGCGGCCCGTCGTAGACCGCGCTGAGCAGCCGGTCGAGGAAGGCCTGCCGCTCGCCGCCGATGGCGACGGCGGACGACGGCGGCATCGCGGCCGCGCGCGCGCGCGCCGTGCGACGGGCAAGGATTGCCGGCATTGACGTTTCTCCTCCGCAAGCAGCGAGCGCGCCGGTCGTCGCCGCCGCGTCGCAGCGAACGTCAGGGAGCAGCGATACGCCGGCGCGCGTATCCGCTGACGTTTATCAGCGCCAGCCGCCAGTCAGATCATCCGAAAGGACGAGAGGCGCGCGCCGCGACGGCGATCGCGAGGCGGCGGCGACTGCGGCGCCGGCCCCGGGCCGGACGATATCGGCAGAAGAAACGATGGAGAAAGCGGCGTGCCGCGCGGCACGCGAGACGCAGCGGCGCCGTGGCGGTGCCGCTGTTTCAGCCGAGCGCGCCGCGCAGCGCGCCGCCGCCGAGGCGCAGCGCCACCGCGGCGAGCGCGGCGGCGCAGGCCCAGCCGGACAGCAGCCAGCGCGGCAGCGGATGGCGCGGAACGAAGCCGACGCCGCGCGTCAGGCCCGCCGCCATCGCCCAGCAGGCCAGCGTCGCCGCCCAGTGATCGGCCTTGCCCTGCGCGTCAACGAGCAGGCGCGGATAGGCGGTGATGGCGAGCATCAATCCGACCCCGACCGCCAGCGCCAGCCAGGACTGGCGCGGCGGCTGATCGGGCTCGCCCGTGGCGCTCACGAATGCTCCTCGGAGCCTTCGCGGCGCGCCTCCTCGTTCTCACCCCACATGGCGTTGAGGATCGCCAGCAGGACCGCGAAACCTACACCCAGCACCCACGCGAAATACCACATCGTGTCTTTCTCCTTAGTAAGCGCTGTGTTCGTCGCGCTTGATCCGCTCGACGGTGACCTTGCCGCGCATCACGCGGTAGGCCCAGCTCGTGTAGAAGATGATCAGCGGCATGAAGATCAGCGTGGCCCACAGCATGATGCCCAGCGTCAGGTGGCTGGAGACGCTGTCCCAGACCGTGAGGCTGTGATTCGGATCGGACGACGACGGCATCAGGAACGGGAACATCGACACGCCGGCCGTGCCGATCACGCCGACGATGGCGAGCGACGAGGCGATGAAGGCCAGGCCGGTACGCCCCGCGCGCGTCAGCAGCATCGCCAGCAGGCCGCCGGCGAAGGCCAGCGCCGGTACCAGCATGGTCAGCGGCGCCTTCTCGTAGTTGGCCAGCCACGCGCCGGTCTGGCGCACCACTTCCTTGGCGGCCGGATTCGGCAGCGCGTTCGGATCGATCGTCGAGGTGATCGCATAGCCGTCGAGGTGCGCGACCCAGAAGCCGGCGGCCGCGAAGCCGAGCAGCATCAGCGTGCCGGCGCCGTAGACTGCAGCGCGCGCGCGCGCCGCCAGCGGCTCCTCGGTGCGGTGCGCCAGATAGATGCCGCCGTGAAAGACCAGCATCGCGCTCGACACCACGCCGCACAGCAGCGCGAACGGATTGAGCAGCTGCCAGAAGCTGCCGGTGTAGTACGGCACGAGCAGCGAGTTGAAGTGGAACGGCACGCCCTGCAGCAGGTTGCCGAAGGCCACGCCGAAGATGATCGGCGGCACCGTGCCACCGACAAACAGGCCCCAGTCCCAGGTGCGGCGCCAGGTCGGATTCTGCAGCTTGCTGCGGTAGTCGAAGCCGACCGGGCGGAAGAACAGCGCCCACAGCACGGCCAGCATCGCCCAGTAGAAGCCCGAGAAGGCAGTGGCGTAGATCAGCGGCCAGGCGGCGAAGATCGCGCCGCCGCCGGTGATGAACCACACCTGGTTGCCGTCCCAGTGCGGGCCGACCGTGTTGATGACGACGCGGCGCTCGATATCGCTGCGGCCGACAAAGGGCAGCAGCGTGCCGACGCCCATGTCATGGCCGTCCATGATGGCGAAGCCGACGAGCAGGACGCCGACCAGCAGCCACCAGATCAGTTTCAGTGTTTCGTAGTCGAACATGGCAATTCCCTTAGTGCGCGATGGCGTCCGAGTCGTAGCGGCCGGTGCCCAGGCTGCCCGGGCCGAGCCGCGCGAAGCGCACCATCAGGTAGACCTCGACGATGAGCAGCACCGTGTAGAAACCGATGAAGCCGGCCAGCGAGCCGTACAGGCTCTCCACCGACAGCGTCGACACCGACAGGTGGGTCGGCAGCACGCCGTAGATCGTCCACGGCTGGCGGCCGTATTCGGCGACGAACCAGCCGAGTTCGCAGGCGATCCACGGCAGCGGCAGCGACCACAGCGCCCACTTCAGCAGCCATTCCTTGTGCGCGCACTCGCCCTTGACGGTGTACCAGGCGGCGACCGCGAACAGCGCCAGCATCAGAAAGCCGATGCCGACCATGAAGCGGAACGTCCAGAACATCGGCGTGACGCGCGGAATGGTGCTGTCGACCGCCTTGGCGATCATCTCCGGCGTGGCGCTGTCGACGTTCTCGGTATAGCGGCGCAGCAGCAGACCGAAGCCGAGATCGGCCTTGTGCGCGTCGAACGTGGCGCGCGCATCGGCGTCGCTCCGATCGGCACGCAGGCGCTCCAGCGCCTTGACGGCCTCGATACCGGAGACGATGCGGTGGTGATTCTTTTCCTTGATCTCGGCGATGCCGGGGATTTCCTTGCTGATCGAGCGCGTGCCGATCAGACCCATGACCCACGGGATCTGCACCGCCCAGTCATTCTTCTGCTCGGCCTCGTTCGGCCAGGCGACGAGGTTGAACGGCGCCGGCGCCGGCTCGGTCTCCCACATCGCCTCGAGCGCCGCCATCTTGGTCTGCTGCGCCTCGCCGACCGTGTAACCCGATTCGTCACCGAGCACGATCACCGAGCACACCGAAGCCAGGCCGAACGCGGCGGCGATGCGGAAGCTGCGCTTGGCGAACTCGACGTCGCGGCCCTTGAGCAGATACCAGGCCGACACCGACAGCACGAACATCGCGCCGGTGACGTAGCCGGCCGACACCGTGTGCACGAACTTGGCCTGCGCGTCCGGATTGAAGACCACCGCCCAGAAGTCGGTCAGCTCCATGCGCATGGTCTCGAAGTTGAACTCGGCGCCGACCGGGTTCTGCATCCAGCCGTTGGCGATCAGGATCCACAGCGCCGACAGATTGGTGCCGACCGCCATCAGGATCGTGACCAGCAGGTGCTGCGGCTTGGACAGGCGATCCCAGCCGAAGAAGAACAGGCCGATGAAGGTCGACTCGAGGAAGAAGGCCATCAGGCCCTCGATCGCCAGCGGCGCGCCGAAGATGTCGCCGACGTAGTGCGAGTAGTACGCCCAGTTGGTGCCGAACTGGAACTCCAGCGTGATGCCGGTCGTCACGCCGAGCGCGAAGTTGATGCCGAACAGCTTGCCCCAGAAGCGCGTCATGTCCTTGTAGATGACCTTGCCGGTCATCACGTAGACGCTCTCCATGATGACGAGCAGCCAGACCATGCCGAGCGTGAGCGGCACGAAGAGGAAGTGGTACATCGCCGTCGCAGCGAACTGCAGGCGGGACAAATCGACGAGATGCTCACTGATCATGGGCGGATGCTCGGTGGAGAAGAAGGGGCGGCGGCCGGATCGCTGCCTAGCAGGGTTTCGCCGGCACGATCGCCGTCGACCGTCACACGCTGATGGTTCACGAACAGACTCCACAGCGCGAAGATCGCGACGAGCTTGAGCACGACGATGACGATGATGTGGCGCAGCAGGCGCTTGTCATCGAGGCGTCGGGCGGGCATCGCGGCTACCGGTGGATGGAAGGACTTCACGTGCGATCAGCATCGGAACGAAAACCCGTTTGATCATGCCGCCTCGAACGGGATGACACCATGATCGAAATCAAATCCGCACCTCCTGTCCGGAGCTGCGACAGCAGAATTCCGATCCTTTCTAGAACAGCGCTTTCGGCACGGCATTGCAATTGGACAGATTGTCGCGCATCCGTCATGCCCAGTCGCCGACGCGTGTCCAGGCCGCCCGGCGCAGGCCGCGCCGATCAGTCCGCCTGCAGGCCGCGCAGCCGTCGGTAGAGCGTGCGCTCGCTGATGCCCAGATGCGCGGCGAGCTCGCCGCGCGTGCCGTCGAACGTCGCCAGTGCGCGCATCAGCGCAAGCCGCGACGCCTGCCGTCTTCCGCCCGGCCGGGCCGACGCGACCGCGGCCGGAGCCTGCACCACGTCCGGCGGCAGATCGCGGACGCGGATCGTGCCGTCATCGGCGAACAGGCGCGCGCGCTCGAGAATGTTGCGCAGCTCGCGGACGTTGCCGGGGAACGCGTAGTCGTGCAGGACCTGCAGCGCCGCGTCGTCGATGCGCAGCCGCTGGCCGC
This sequence comes from Solimonas variicoloris DSM 15731, assembly GCF_000382285.1. Taxonomy (GTDB): domain Bacteria; phylum Pseudomonadota; class Gammaproteobacteria; order Nevskiales; family Nevskiaceae; genus Solimonas; species Solimonas variicoloris. The sequence continues at coordinate 41,864 of NZ_KB907946.1, forward strand.
CGCCGATGCGGCGCAGCAGGCTGTCGACCAGCAGCGGAATGTCGTCGCGCCGCTCGCGCAGCGACGGCAGATGCACCGGGAATGCGCTGATGCGGTAGTACAGATCCTGGCGGAAGGTCTGCGCCTCGACCATCTCGCGCAGCGGCTTGTGCGTGGCGGCGACCAGGCGGAAGTCGGCGCGCAGCGTGTCGACGCCGCCGACGCGCCGGAATGTGCCGGATTCGATCAGGCGCAGCAGCTTGACCTGCATCGGCAGCGGCACGTCGCCGATCTCGTCGAGGAACAGGGTGCCGCCGTGCGCGGTCTCGGCGAGGCCGATCTTGCGCTGGTTGGCACCGGTGAACGCGCCGCGCTCGTGGCCGAACAGCTCGCTCTCGAACAAGGTTTCGCTGAGGCCCGTGCAGTCGACGATCACCAGCGGTCCGCGCGCGCGCGGACTCGCTTCGTGCAGCGCGCGCGCGAACATCTCCTTGCCGGTGCCGGACTCGCCCTGCAGCAGCACCGGGATCGACGCCGGCGCGGCGCGCTGGATCGCCGCCAGCGCCGCGTTGAAGGCTTCGGAGCGACCGACCAGACCGCCGCCGTTCGGCCGCGCCGAAGCCGTCGTCAGGCTGGTCATGCGCTCGACGTAGGCGACCACCTCGCCGCGCGAATCGAGGATCGGCCGCAGCTCGACGTCGACATGCTCGGGACCGCGCGGCGTGTGATGCACGTGCAGCACGCGGTCCGGGGCCCGCGTCTCGCGCGCCCGCTTCATCGGGCAGTGCTCGCCGGCGAGATCGCAGGGCACGCTGTAGAGATGCGAGACGCGGAAGCACTTGTGGCCGAGCACGCCCTGCTGTTCGGAGACGCCGAACTGCCGCTGGTAGGCGGTGTTGGCGGCGAGGATGCGGTACTCGGTATCGAGCACGATCGACGGTGCCGCCTCGTGCTCGAGGAACGAAACGAGCGCCTGCACCGCCGGCGCATCGGGCGACGGCAGCGGCGCAGAACTTCCGGGAGGCGTGCTCATGACGGCGGCGAGCCTGCCACAGGCTGCCATTTTCTGCCACGCTTTCTGTCATCTGGCGGCGGCTGCCGACCGACGCATCGTCGCGAGCCTACAGAAATTCCAGCAAAAACAGATGGGCCAGAACCCTGAGAGACTGGCACGCGGCTTGATGGTGGCAGTCATCCCGTTTCGCGTCGGAGGACCGCGATGGCAACCGAATCCCGCTTGATGGTCGAGGGACATTTTGATCCCGCGACCTCGACCGTCAGCTACATCGTCTTCGACCGCTCGACGCAGCAATGCGCGATCGTCGACAGCGTGCTCGACTACGACCCGAAATCCGGCCGCACCTCGACGCGCTCCGCCGACGCGCTGATCGCGCGCGTGCGCGAACTCGGCGGCACCGTGCAGTGGCTGCTCGAAACACACGTGCACGCCGATCACCTCTCCGCCGCCGCCTACCTTCAGCAGCAGCTCGGCGGCCAGATCGCGATCGGCGACCAGATCCGCACCGTGCAGCAGGTGTTCGGCAAGCTGTTCAACGCCGACAGCCGCTTCGCGCGCGACGGCAGCCAGTTCGATCACCTGTTCCACGACGGCGACGCCTTCCAGATCGGCTCGCTCAGCGCCAAGGCCCTGCACACGCCGGGACACACGCCGGCCTGCATGACCTACGTGGTCAGCGACGGCGACGAGACCGTCGCCTTCGTCGGCGACACGCTGTTCATGCCCGACTATGGCACCGCGCGTTGCGACTTCCCGGGCGGCGACGCGCGCACGCTGTACCGCTCGATCAACAAGGTGCTGAGCCTGCCGGCCGACACCCGCCTCTACATGTGCCACGATTACCAGCCGAACGGCCGCGAGGTGCGCTTCGTGACCACCGTCGCCGAGGAGCGCGCGCACAACATCCACGTGCGCGACGGCATCAGCGAGGACGCCTTCGTGACGATGCGCACGACGCGCGACGCGACGCTGCAGATGCCGGTACTGATCCTGCCGTCGGTGCAGGTCAACATGCGCGCCGGGCATCTGCCGGAGCCGGAGGACAACGGCGTGCGCTACCTGAAGATTCCGCTCGACGCGCTCTAGACCACGACAGCCGGGACCCCGACGCATGCAGCTCCGCGCCCTCAGCGACACCCTTTTCGTCTCCGCCCAGATCCAGGTCACCGACCTGCCGGCCATCGCCGCGCAGGGCGTGCGCACGCTGATCTGCAACCGGCCGGACGGCGAAGGCGCCGACCAGCCGACGCACCAGGAACTCGCCGAGGCGGCGACCGCCGCCGGCTTGCGCCTGCATTACCTGCCGGTGGTTTCCGGCCGCGTCGACGACGACACCGCCGCGGTCTTCGGCGCGCTGCTCGAGACCGCAGACAAACCGATCCTCGCCTTCTGCCGCACCGGCATGCGCTCGACGACGCTATGGGCGCTGTCGCAGGCCGCGCGGCAGCAGCCGGTCGAAACGCTGGTGCAGCGCGCGCACGAGGCCGGCTACGACCTCGGTGCGATCGGCGAGCGTCTCAACCGCTGCGGCGCCGGCGCCGCGACCCGCACCGACGCGCGGCATACGGTCGTGATCGTCGGCGGCGGCGCCGCCGGCATCGCCACCGCCTCGAGCCTGCTCGCGCGCGACCCGAAGCTCGACATCGCCATCATCGACCCCGCCGACACGCACTACTACCAGCCCGGCTGGACGCTGGTCGGCGCCGGCGTGTTCCGGCCGGAGACGACGGCGCGCAGCATGGCGCGGCTGATCCCGCGCGGCGTGCACTGGATCAAGGCCGCGGTCGCCGGCTTCGAGCCCGCAAACAAGGCGGTGATCCTCGAAGGCTGCCGCGTCGTGCGCTACGAGATGCTGGTCGTCTGCCCGGGCCTCAAGCTCGACTGGACGGCGATTCCCGGTCTCGCCGAGAGCATCGGCCACCACGGCGTCACGTCGAACTATCGCTACGATCTCGCGCCGTACACCTGGAAGCTGGTGCAGGAACTGCAGCGCGGCCGCGCGCTGTTCACGCAGCCGCCGATGCCGATCAAATGCGCCGGCGCGCCGCAGAAGGCGCTGTATCTGTCCTGCGATCACTGGCGCCGGCATGGCCGCCAGGGCGCGATCAAGACCGAATTCCTCAACGCCGGCGCCGTGCTGTTCGGCGTCGCCGATTACGTGCCGGCGCTGATGGAATACATCCGGCGCTACGAGGTCGAACTCAGCTTCGGCCACACGCTGACGGCGGTCGACGGTCCGCGTCAGATCGCGAGCTTCACGCGCACGCGGCCCGACGGCAGCAAGGAAACCGTCGAGCGCGAGTTCGACATGCTGCACGCCGTGCCGCCGCAGACGGCGCCGGACTTCATCCGCAGCAGCCCGCTCGCCGACGCCGCCGGCTGGATCGACGTCGATCCGGCGACGCTGCAGCACCGCCGCTACGCCGACATCTTCGGCCTCGGCGACGCCGGCAACATGCCGAACGCCAAGACCGCCGCCGCCGCGCGCAAGCAGGCGCCGACCGTCGCGCACAACGTCATCGCCGCGCTCAAGGGCCAGCCGCTCAACGGCCGCTACGACGGCTACGGCTCCTGCCCGCTGACCGTCGAGCGCGGCAAGATCGTGCTCGCCGAGTTCGGCTACGGCGGCAAGCTCAAACCGAGCTTCCCGGCCTGGCTGCTCGACGGCCGCAAGCCGACGCGCGCCGCCTGGCTGCTGAAGGAACGCCTCCTGCCGCCGCTGTACTGGGAAGCGATGCTCAAGGGCCGCGAGTGGCTGGCCAAGCCGGAGCTGGTCGGCTGATGCCGCAGCACCTGCTGCTGCCGCCGGCGCTCGGCGCCGTGGTCGGACTGATCCTGGCGCTGACCGGCGCCGGCGGCGGCATTCTCTCCGTGCCGCTGCTGGTGTTCGGGCTCGGCCTGTCGATGACCACGGCGGCACCGATCGGCCTGCTCGCCGTCGGCCTGTCGGCCGCCGTCGGCGCGATCATGGGCCTGCGTCAGGGCATCGTCCGCTATCGCGCCGCGGCGCTGATCGCGACGCTCGGCGTCGTCGTCGCGCCGGCCGGCCAGTGGCTCGCGCATCGTCTGCCGAACGCGCCACTGGCGATCGCCTTCGCCGCCGTGCTCGCCTACGTCGCCGTGCGCATGCTGCGCCAGGCGCACGTGCATCTGCGCACCGGCGTCGCGCCGGAGCCGCGCAACATGCGCCCCTGCGTCGTCGACCCGCGCGACTCGCGGCTGCACTGGACCCGGCCCTGCGCGCGCGCGCTGGCCGGCACCGGCGTGGTCTCCGGCCTGCTGACCGGTCTGCTCGGCGTCGGCGGCGGCTTCGTCATCGTGCCGGCGCTGAACCGCAATACCGATCTCGATACCAAGAGCATCATCGCAACCTCGCTCGCGGTGATCGCACTGGTGTCGATCGGCAGCGTCGCCAGCGCCACCTGGTCCGGGCAGATGCAATGGGCGCTCGGCGCGCCGTTCGCCGGCGGCGCCGTGCTCGGCCTCGTCGCCGGCCGCCTCGTCGCGCATCGCATCGCCGGCCCGCGCCTGCAGCAGGCCTTCGCCGTCGTCGCGCTGATCGCTGCGGCGCTGCTCGTCTGGCGCGCCGCGGGTGATCTGAGCAATTAAAGCCGCAGACTCACGCCGCCGATAAATCTACAAATTAGCCTTTCCGAAACTCTCTCACTTATCTATCGCCCTCGTGCCGTAAGCTTCCCCGTCAAGGCGACAGTTCAAACCCAGAGCTTCTGGCGGCTTGAGCGTACTCGATCGGCGTGAGATCGCCGAGCGAGTCATGGGGTCTTTGCTCGTTGTATTCCAGCATCCACCAGTAGACCGCTTCGCGGACGTCGTCGAGCCTGGAAAAGAGGTGCTGGTCCAGCAGTTCGTTGCGCAGCGTGCGGTTGAAGCGTTCGATGTAGGCGTTCTGGTTGGGCTTTCCGGGCTGGATGTACTGGATCGCCATGCCGGCCGCCTTGGCCCATTGCGTGAAGACTTCGCCGAGAA
>NZ_KB907947.1 GCF_000382285.1 Solimonas variicoloris DSM 15731
TTCGTCTGGGACCTTGCACGGATCGCATCGGCGATGGCGTAGCGGCACCTCGCACTTCCCCCATCCACCCAAACCCAGGAGGGCGAGTCTTCTGACGGCGGCGCAGCCCGGTGAATATGCGCAATCCGCGCTGGCGTTGGGCGACGGCAGAGCATCGCCGACTCGCGAGCCTAGACCGCGGCAGGCGCATGGACGGATCACAGCACTGCGGTATCCAACCCGCGTATATCAGCGTGAGCAACCGTCGAGCGTGCTGGCTGCGCCGCCTTCAGAGGAGTCGTAAATCGAGATGAGCTGAAAACAGCAAAAAATTCATCTCTCGTTCTTGACGGCGGAAGTCATATCAACGCCTCAGCTAAGCCGCGGACCCGCCGAAGGCGGGGCCGTCGGCTTGAGCGCCTGGTTGGGCGGCACTGCACCAAACCAAGCCATATTCATTTGATCCAGTCCCGGCACTGGGGGCGCGAGGTGCTTCTCTTGCGAGGGAAAGTGACACCATCGAATCCAGCTCGTACGCCGCAGAACTGGCGACATTCATCGGTACCGCTCTCCAACTGGAATTCGGCACCCGACACATGGATGCGTAATACACATTCCTGAGCACGATCGTCTCCAACTCTTTCTCGGTACTCGTAGATTCCGGGCTTCATCGACATGGCGATGCCTTGCATCTCGCAGGTATGGCCATTTGCCCCGTAGACATAGAAATGGAAGGCCAACTGATTCTCCCAAACCGAACGAAGTTCAAGACAGTCCTCCGTCTGTATTGGGTCGTCCTTCTGGGTTTTAGGGTTAAAGATGATGTTTTGGTGTGTATGAGGATAAACACCGCTTAGTGAGGCCTTCTCGGACGCCCAAGCCACGGACCCAATGAGGAAGAGGCCGAACGCCGTGGCCGCACGGATCACCATTACGTGCCTCGCAGTTCTCATGTCTTCACGGCCGCCCAACGACAGTTTAAGCCGAGGCCCGTCAGGGACTTCGGCTTGAAGCGATAGTTGTACGAGGACGCGACATGCTGAAACACCAAGTGCGAACACCGGCAGATGCGCTGGCATATATCACCGACTGCACGCTCGCAACGGTGAGTCATATGGCGATGCTCAAGAGCCGTAAGAAGTCTGAATACGAACGTCAGATCGGTATTGCCGAAATTGGCATGCGCTGGATGAAGGAAATGGGCGTGCCGTTGACCGGGACGAGGGCCGAATATGTGGAGCGGTACGGCAGCGTGGCCGCGTGGGCAGCTCAGTACGCGCCCGAGACGTACAACGCTGAGCTTAACCTGCGGCCGCGCCGTAGCGCAGCGGAGGCGTGGACGTCGGGTTGAAGCTTTGGTTAGCGCTGCTCACGGAGCCAGACCTCGGCGGCCAAATGAAGAAAAGGGACGACGAAGAAGACGCCGGGCGCCAGCAGTGAAAAGCTTTGCCCATTTACCGACGACTCTTCTCCGAACTGCACGATGGCCGCCGATACAGAGCATGCGAAGGCGCCCATAGATGCCACCACCCACCATGCTTTGTTTATGGAGCGTGCCGACCGCTGGCCTCCACGCATGAAGACGAAGAACAGTCTCCAAGCGACTGTGAGTAAAACAAGAACCATGATACCGAGGGCAATGTCCGACGCTTGAAAGCTCGCGCCGAGAAACGGTGGAATGATTGCGCCGAGCGCGATCATGACGCCCAGAAACGTGACGTACGCGCATAGCAGAGCTTCAATCAAAAGCAGCGCACGGCTCATTCGCAGCGGCATTGAGCGCTAACGCCAATTAGACGGACGAGGCTGTCCGCCTAATCCGTGATGCAGTCCGCATAACTCGCCGAGCCCGCTTGCAAGACTTTGATTGCGCGGAGTTCGCGTTTTTAGGGGCGGAAACGATGGCGGACGCGACGGCATCGTCGGCTTCTCCTCGTCTGGTGGATCAGTTCCGAAGCAAGATGCGCACGCTGCATTACAGCCTGCGCACCGAAGAGACCTATTGGCACTGGATTAAACGCTTCATCCTGTTCAGCGGCAAGCGGCATCCGCGCGAGCTTGGGGTGGCGGAAGTGGAGGCGTTTCTGTCCAGCCTCGCCCTGGACCGCAAGGTATCGGCGAGCACGCAGAATCTCGCGCTCGCTGCCGTGCTGTTCCTCTATCGGCAGGTGTTGGAGATCGATCTGCCGCGGCTCCAGGACGTGAGCAGAGCCAAGAAGTCTGCGCGTCTTCCTGCGGTGCTGTCCTCGTCCGAGGTGTTTGCCCTGCTGGATGCGGTGAGCGGGCCGGAACCGGCGGCGCTGCTGGTGAAGCTCCTGTACGGCACCGGCATGCGCCTCATGGAAGGCCTGCGGCTGCGCGTGAAGGATGTGGATTTCGACCAGCGGCAGATCGTGGTTCGCGACGGCAAGGGCGGCAAGGACCGCGTGACGGTTCTGCCGGATTCGCTGCGCGAGCCGCTGCAGCTTCTCGTCGCGCAGCGGCGCAGCTGTTACGAGCGCGATCTCGCGGCGGGGCGCGCCACGGTCTGGCTACCCGACGCGCTGGCGACGAAGTATCCGAACGCGGCGACGGAATGGGGCTGGCAGTACGTCTTCGTGTCGGATGTCTTCTCGCGCGATCCGAGATCGGGCCGCATGCAGCGGCATCATCTCGATCCGTCCGGCATTCAGAAGCTCGTGCGCAACGCCGCGCGCGGCGCCGGCATCGCCAAGCCGGTCACGCCGCACACGCTGCGGCACTCGTTTGCGACGCATCTGCTGGAAGGCGGCGCGGATATCCGCACCGTGCAGGAGCTTCTGGGCCATGCCGACGTGGGCACGACGATGATCTACACGCATGTGCTGCATCGCGGCGGCCGCGGCACGCTGAGTCCGCTCGATCGCGCGCCGCCGCGGCGTTGAGGGGGCCCCTCAATCCGCCAGCGCGCGGCCGCGGGTCTCGACGACCAGCGGCATCAGCAGCAGGCCGGCGAGCGGCACGACGCCGATCCAGAACAGCACGCCGACTGCGCCGCTGGCGACCTTGGAGGCGTACAGGCCGACGATGAACGGCCCGCCGGCGGCGATGACGCGGCCGATGTTGTAGCAGAAGCCGGCGCCGGTCGCGCGCAGGCGCGTCGGGAACAATTCCGGCAGGTAATAGGTGAAGCTGCCGAAGATGCCGAACACCGACAGGCCGATCAGGAAGTAGCAGTAGAGCCGCGCCTGCGGGGTGAGGTCGGCGCCGAAGGTGAGGAAGATCGCGGCGGCGGATGCGGCGAAGTAGATGCCGAACATCGGCCGGCGGCCGAGTAGCTTGGCGGCCGGGATCGTCAGCAGCGTGCCGATCAGGCCGCCGACGTTGAAGGCCATCGTCGCCGTGAATTTCCAGTCCTCGACCAGCTTGAGCGTCATCGTGCGGTCGAGGCCGCGCGCGGCGGCTTCCACCTGGGCGAGGCCGGTCGCGAAGGTCGGCAGGAAGGCGTTGCAGCTCCACCAGGTGATCAGCGCAATCAGCGCCATCAGAAAGCCGCTGAGCGTGAGGCGGCGCATCTGCGGCGAGAACAGCTCGCCGATGCGCGGCGGCGCGGCGTGCCGGGCTGCGTGCATCCAGCGTTCCGGCTCGCGCACGAACAGGCGCACGCCGAAGGCGACGGCGGCGGGAATCAGGCCGCACAGGAAGACGTAGCGCCAGGAGACTTCCGGCTGGTCGGCGAACCAGTGTCCGGCGATCTGCAGGTTGAGCAGCGTGGCGAGCGTGGTGCCGAACGCCGCGGAGGTGTAGAGCAGCGCGCCGGCCTCGACGCGTTTGTTCTCGGGCATGACCTCGGCCACCATCGAGGCGCCGGCGGCCCATTCGCCGCCGATGCCGAGGCTGGCGACGAGGCGGAACACGAGCAGCACCCAGATGTTCGGCGCGAACGCGCAGGCGGCGGTGCCGAGCGCGTACATGAGGATGGTCAGCAGCATCGTGCGCGTGCGGCCGATGCGGTCGCCGATGTAGCCGAACAGCACGCCGCCGGCGGCCCAGCCGACCAGCAGCAGCGAGGTCAGGATGCCGGTCCAGTACAGCGTCGCCTGCTTGGCTTCCGGCGAGCCGATCGGCAGGCCGAGCAGGGTCGGCACGCAGTTCGGTGCGACGAAGTTGAAGAGGATGCTGTCGAACAGGTCGAAGCCCCAGCCGAGCCAGGCGGCGAACAGCACGATCCACTGGTAACGCGTCAGGCTCAGCATCTTCTACTCCTCCGTATCTCTTGTTTTCCTCTGCCCGCCTGCGGGCAGCGGTTTGGATGAGGGGCCTGCGCTGCCGACGCGGCGCGAAAATCCCTCTCCGATCCTTGCCCCGTGTCCGGGGCAGGGAACTTCAAATCGTGAGGTCCTCTTCCTTCGTTTCGTGCGTCAGCCACAGCGCGACGAAGGTCAGCAGCGACGCGGCGGTCAGGTAGTAGCCGACGTACTGCAGCCCGTAGGTCTTGGCGAGCCAGGTGGCGATGTACGGCGCCAGCGACGCGCCGACGATGCCGGCGAGGTTGAAGGTCAGCGAGGCGCCGGTGTAGCGCACGGCGGTCGGAAACAGCTCGGAGAGGATGGTGCCGAGCGGGCCGTAGGTCAGGCCCATCAGCGACAGGCCGAGCGCCAGCGTCAGCAGCACGCCGGGCAGGCCGGCGCTGAACAGCGGCGCAAGGATCAGGCCGAACGCGGCCATCGCCGCGCTGACCCAGAGCAGCGTGCGGCGGCGGCCATGGCGGTCGGCGAACTGGGCCGAGAACGGGATCGTCAGCGCGAAGAACAGGATGCCGAACAGCTGGATCAGCAGGAACTGCTGGCGCGGATAGCCGAGCGCCGTGGTGCCCCACGACAGCGCGAACACCGTCATCAGGTAGAACAGCACGAAGGTCGCCACCGCCAGCAGCGTGCCGAGCACCAGCGCGCGCGGATGGTGGCGGAACACGCTGAGCATCGGCACGCGCACGCGCTCCTCGCGGTCCAGCGCCTTCTGGAAGGCCGGCGTCTCGGTGATCTTGAGGCGCACGTAGAGGCCCATCAGCACCAGCAGCGCGCTGGCGATGAACGGGATGCGCCAGCCCCAGGCGAAGAACTGCTCGTCGCTGAGCAGCTCGGACAGCAGCAGGAAAATGCTGCCGGAGCAGATGAAGCCGAGCGGCGCGCCGAGCTGCGGGAACATGCCGTACCAGGCGCGCTTGCCGGGCGGCGCGTTCTCGGTGGCGAGCAGCACCGCGCCGCCCCATTCGCCGCCGAGGCCGAGGCCTTGGCCGAAGCGGCACAGCGCCAGGCCGATCGGCGCCAGTACGCCGATCGTCGCGTAGGTCGGCAACAGGCCGATGACGACGGTGGACAGGCCCATCGTCAGCAGCGCCGCGACCAGCGTCGCCTTGCGGCCGATGCGGTCGCCGTAGTGGCCGAACAGCGCCGAGCCGATCGGCCGCGCAAAGAAGGCGATCGCGAAGGTCGCCAGCGATTGCAGCGTTGCCGATGCCGGATCGGACGCCGGGAAGAACAGTTTGGGGAAGACGAGAACGGCCGCGGTCGCGTAGATGTAGAAGTCGAAGAACTCGATCGTCGTGCCAATCAGGCTCGCGAACAGCACGCGGCGCGGGGAATTGAGCGCAGCCGCCGCTGCGTTCGGATCGTTCATCGCTGCTCCCTACTCGTTCGATAGTCCGGCGGCGCACGCGCCGGCTGCTGCGTGCCGCGGCCGGTGGCGCGGGGCAAGGCGGCCGCGATTGTGCGGCACGGAGCGCGCGCCGCGCTAGACTCGCGGCCTCAGGTCGAGGAGATCGGGATGAATCGTTCCATCGTCATGCTCGGACTGGCCGCAGCGCTGCTGGCCGCCGGCTGCCATCCGAAGGACAAGCCGCCGCACGTCGATGATCCGCCGGCCGGTCGCGAGGAGACGCGCGGCATCCGCAATACCGAAAGCGTCGGCTACGCCGGCAATGCGATCGCCGACAAGGTCGATGCCGCGCTCGACGCCGGCGACGCCGCCAAGCGCAAGCTCGACGCCGCCGAGGCAGAACAGACGCGATAATGGTACGGTGCGCGCCGTCGGCGGCGCGGAGTCGCCGGACGGCGTCTGCGCCGGCGTACAAGCGCCGTGCCTGGCGCCGGATACGCTGAAGCCGCGATGCGCGGACCGGCGCGCGGCATGAGCGCGGCCGGCTCCGTCCGTCGTGGCGGCAACCCATGAACGCCCCCGGTCGGGCAAGAGACATCGATGAGCAGTGGTACGCAGCAGGTAACCGACACATCCCCGCACAGCGCCGCCGCCTGGCGGCAAATCGTTTCCCGCTACCAGCGGCCGTCCAACGGTCGCGCCGCGTGGCAGATCGCCAACACGTTCGGCTCGTATGCGCTGCTGTGGGCGCTGCTGTACTGGAGCCTGTCGGTGTCGTGGTGGCTGACGGTGCCGCTCGCGGTGCTGGCCGGCGCGCTGCTGGTGCGCATCTTCATCATCTTTCACGACTGCGGCCACGGCTCCTATCTCAGCTCGCTGCGCGCCAACAACGTGGTCGGGTTCATCTCCGGCGTGCTGACGGTGACGCCGTTCCAGCAATGGAGCTGGCAGCACGGCATTCATCACACCACCGCCGGCCATCTCGACAAGCGCGGCACCGGCGACATCTGGACGATGACGGTGCAGGAGTATCTGGAGTCGTCGCGCTGGAAGCGCTTCGCGTACCGGCTCGCGCGCAACCCGATCATCCTGTTCGTGATCGCGCCGCTGTTCGTGTTTCTCATCATGCAGCGCTACCCGTCGCCGCGCGCCGGCGTGCGCGAGCGCCATTCGGTGTGGTGGACCAATCTGGCGATGCTGTGCGGCGCGATCGCGATGAGCGCGCTGTTCGGGTTCTGGGCGTATCTGGTGATCCAACTGACGGTGCTGGCCGTGGCCGGCGCGATCGGCGTCTGGCTGTTCTACGTGCAGCACCAGTTCGAGGACGTCTACTGGGCGCGTGGCAGCAACTGGGACTACGTGAGCGCGGCGTTGAAGGGCAGTTCGTTCTACAAGCTGCCGCGCGTGCTGCAGTGGTTCTCCGGCAACATCGGCTTCCACCACATCCATCATCTCAGCGCGCGCATCCCGAACTACTACCTGCAGCAATGCCACGAGGCCGATCCGCTGTTCCAGCAGGTCAAGGCGATCACCTTCTTCGGCAGCTTCGGCACCATGCGCCTGGCGCTGTGGGATGAAGCCAGCCGCAGGCTGGTCAGCTTCCGGCAGATCCGGCAGGCGCGTCGGGGCCGCTGAGCCGGCCGCCGGGCCAAACGAAAAGGGGGCGCCGCAAGCGCCCCCTTTTTGCTGCGCGCCTACAGCGCCGGCGGCGCGTGCTCGCGGTGGTACGAGAGGATGCGCCGGTACTGCTCCGGATCCTTGATGTGCACAACGTCGCCTTCGCGCGGGAAGGTCCAGTCGTAAAGGCGCGACAGCCAGAAGCGCAGCGCCGCGGCGCGCAGCACCAGCGGCCAGGCGGCGCGTTCGGCTTCGCTCAGCTCGCGGCGCGAGCGGTAGGCGGACACCATCGCGTCCCAGCGCGCCGGGTTCGGCGTGCCATCGGGCTCGAAGCACCAGTCGTTGACGGTGACGGCGAGGTCGTAGAGCAGCGCGTCGTTGCAGGCGTAGTAGAAGTCGATGATGCCGGTCAGGCGGTCGTCGACGAACAGCACGTTGTCGCGGAACAGGTCGGCGTGGATCACGCCCTGCGGCAGCGCCGCGAGATCGATCGACATCTGCTGCGCGAGCTCGTCGTCGATCAGCTTGCGGATGCTCGCCTCGCGCGTCTTGCGCGCCAGCAGGCGGCCGGTCTGTTCGCGCCACAGCGCGCCGCGCGAGTTGTCGCAATGGCCGGCGTAGGACTGACCGACGACGTGCAGTTCGCCGAGCGAGCGGCCGACCTGGCTGCACTGCTCCAGATTCGGGAACAGCACGCTCTGGCCGACCAGGCGCCGCACCAGCGCGGCCGGCTTGCCGTTGAGCGTGACCAGATTCTTGCCGTCGTGCGTGCGCGCCGGCATCGCGCTCGGAAAGCCGCGCGACGCGAGGTGGTCCATCAGGCCGAGGAAGAACGGCAGGTCGGCGTAGTTGAGGCGCTCGAACAGCGTCAGCACCCAGCGGCCGTCCTCGGTGTCGACGAAATAGTTGGTGTTCTCGACGCCCTCGCCGATGCCCTGGAAGCCGATCAGCGGTCCGACCGGATACTGCTTCAGGAACTTGCGCAGCTGGGTGTGACTGACCTTGGTGAAGACCGACATGGCGATGGGCAGGTGATGGAGGGGGCGCAGCGTCGCCGAAATTAGACCAGAGCGGGGGCGGACGCGCCACGCGCGCGGCATGCGGAAAATCGGCCTACCCCTTTCGGCGCGTCTTTGACCGCCGCCGCCGCGCCCGATGCCGTGGCGGGCGAGCCTCGAGCGCGAAGCGGTGCGGCGGCGAATGCGGCAGCGCTTCGCGCGCCTGACGCAATGATCGGGCACGATAGCGGCTCGCACCTGCCTTCGAGATCTGGTCCGCATGACCTCGCCCGCACGCCGCGCCGGCCCGCGCGCGCAGTTCGCCCTGTTCGCTGCCCTGTTCGCCGCGCCGCTGTGCGTTCTCGCGCAGACGGCACCCATCGCGACCGAAACGCGCGCTTCGTCGCCGGCCGAACGGCCGCGCTGGGAAGCCGGCGTGCTGCTGGCGGCGTTGACGATTCCGGACTATCCGGCGGCCGACGAGTCGCGCCATCTGCTGCTGCCGGTGCCGTACTTCATTTACCGCGGCCGCGTGCTGCGCGCCGACGACAGCGGCTCGCGCCTGCGCCGGCGGCTCGCGCCGAACCTGGAGATCGACATCAGCGGCGGCGGCTCGCTGTCGAGCGACGCCAGCGATACCGAGGCGCGTCGTGGCATGCCGGATCTCGACTATCTCGTCGAACTCGGGCCCAACCTGCGCCTCAGCTATCCCGGCCCGCACCCGAAGTCGCTGATCGTCGTGAACCTGCCGCTGCGCGGCGTGGTCTCGGTCGGCTCCGGCCTCGACTGGCAGGGCATGCGCTTCGCGCCCGAGCTGGCGTACGTGAACGAGCGCTTCCTCGACGGCCGTCTGGCGCTCAACGTCTCGCTGGTCAGCGAGTTCGCGAGCGAGCGCCTGCAGCGCTACTTCTACGAGGTGGATCCGGTCTACGCGACGCCGGAACGACCGGCCTATCGCGCGTCAGCCGGCTACCTCGGCAGCTCGCTCGGCGCGCGCGCCTGGTACTCGTTCACGCCGAACCTGCGCGGCCTGATCAGCGTGCGCTGGTACAACCACGACGGCGCCGCCAACGAGGATAGCCCGCTGTTCCGGCGGGCCAACGGCTATTCGGCGACGATCGGTCTGGCCTGGTCGTTCCTGCGTTCGCGCGAACGCGCCGCCGAGGACTGAGGCGGCGCTCGTCTCAGCGGCGCCAGAAGGCGGGGGTGAAGATCACCAGCAGCGTGAAGACTTCGAGGCGGCCGATCAGCATGCCGACGATCAGCACCCATTTGCCGAACGGCGTCACCGCGGCGACGTTGGCGACCACCTCGTTGAGGCCCGGGCCGCCGTTGTTGATCGACGAGGCCACGGCCGAGAACGCGGTCGTCGGATCGAGCCCGGTCATGATCATCGCGAAGCTGAGAATGATCGTGAAGCCGATGTAGATCGAGAAGAAGCCGCCGATCGCGTAGACCACGGTATCGGGCACGATCTTGTTCTCGAGCTTGATCGGCACTTCGGCGTTCGGATGGATCAGGCGCGTGATCTCGCGCCCGGCCTGCTTCATGAACAGCACCAGACGGATCACCTTGACGCCGCCGCCGGTGCCGCCGGCGCAGCAGCCGATGAAGGTCGCCAGCACCAGCAGCAGCGGCAGAAAGCCGGGCCAGCTGCTCGGATTGGCGGTCGCGAAGCCGGCGTCGGTGCCGTAGGCGACGACCTGGAACAGTCCGCGCCGGATCGTCAGGCCGAGGCTGTCGTAGGTGTTGTGCAGGTACAGCGTCGTGCAGGCGATCAGGCCGAGAATGAGGTAGGTGGCGAGAAAGGCGCGGAACTCGGTGTTGCGGAAGTAGCCGCGCAGCGAGCGGTTCTCCCAGGCCAGATAGTGCAGCGCGAAGTTCGATGCGCCGGCCAGCATGAAGAACATCGCCGCGATCTCGATGCCGAGGCTGTTGAAGTAGCCGAGGCTGGCGTCGTGCGTCGAGAAGCCGCCGGTCGAGACCGTCGACATCGCGTGGCAGATGGCGTCGAACAGGCTCATGCCGAGCGCCCAGTAGACCAGCGTGCAGGCCAGCGTCAGCACCACGTAGACGGTCCACAGCGCACGGGCGCTGCTGGTGATGCGTGGCGTCAGCTTGGCGTCCTTCATCGGGCCCGGCGTCTCGGCCTTGTACAGCTGCATGCCGCCGACGCCGAGCATCGGCAGCACGGCGACCGCCAGCACGATGATGCCCATGCCGCCGAACCAGTGCAGCTGCGAGCGGTAATAGAGGATGGCCTTGGGCATCGTGTCGAGGCCGGCGGCGATGGTCGTCGAACCGGTCGCGGTCAGGCCGGACACCGATTCGAACAGCGCTTCGGTGTAGGAGTGCCAGCCGGCGTGCGTTTCGATGAACGGCACCGCGCCGAACGCCGACAGCACCGCCCAGAACAGCACGACGATGAGGAAGCCGTCGCGGACCTTGAGCTCGCTGCGGTAGTGCCGCACCGGCCACCAGATCAGCGCGCCGATGGAGAGCGAGATCCACAGACCTTCGAGGAAGGCGCGCCAGGCGCCTTCGTCGTACCAGAGATCGACCGCGACCGGCGGCAGCATGGTCGTCGAGAAGCCCATCAGCAGCAGGCCCATGACGCGCTGCACGGCGGCGAAGCGGCGCCGTGGCTGCGTGGCGGACGACGAACTCGTGAGCGCCAGACGCATGCGCGGCTACAGCAGCGAGAAGCCGACCTGGAACAGCTTCTCGACTTCGCCGACGCGCTTCTTGTCGACGATGAAGAGGATGACGTGGTCCTCGGCCTCGATCACGGTGTCGTGGTGGGCGATGATGACCTCGTCGCCGCGCACGATCGCGCCGATCGTCGAGCCCGGCGGCAGCTTGATCTCCTCGAGGCGGCGGCCGACGACCTTGGAGTTGTTGCGGTCGCCGTGGGCGACGGCCTCGATCGCTTCGGCGGCACCGCGGCGCAGCGAGTGCACGCGTACTACGTCGCCGCGGCGCACGCGCGACAGCAGCGCCGAGACAGTCGACTGCTGCGGCGAGATGGCGACGTCGATGCTGCCGCCTTCGACCAGCTCGACGTACGACAGGCGGTTGATCAGGCACAGCGCCTTGCGCGCGCCGAGGCGCTTGGCGAGCATCGCCGAGAGGATGTTGGCCTCGTCGTCGTTGGTGATTGCGCAGAAGACGTCGATGTCCTCGATGTTCTCCTCGCGCAGCAAGGCCTCGTTGGCGCCGTCGCCGGCCAGCACGACGGTGTTGCGCAGGTTCTCGGACAGGTAGCGCGCGCGCTCGCGCGAGCGCTCGATGATCTTGACCTGGATGCGGCTGTCTTCAAGCGCCCGCGCGAGACGGAAGCCGATGTTGCCGCCGCCGGCGAGCATCACGCGGCGCACCGGTTTGTCGATGCGGCGCAGCTCGGCAATGATTTTCGGCGCGTGGTGCGCGGCGGAGACGAAGAACACCTCGTCCTCGGCCTCGATCACGGTGTCGCCTTCGGGAATGATCGGCCGGCCGCGGCGGTAGATCGCGGCGACGCGCGCATCGGCGCCCGGCAGATGCTGCGGCAGCTCCTTGAGCTGGCGCGAAACCAGCGGGCCGCCATAGCAGGCGCGCACGCCGACCAGACGGACCTTGCCGTCGGCGAAGTCGACGACCTGCAGCGCGCCCGGGTACTCGATCAGGCGCCGGATCTGGTCGGTGACCAGCTGTTCCGGCGAGATGTGCATGTCGACCGGCAACGCCTCGGCGCCGAACAGCTTTTCCTCGCGCAAGTAATCGGTGGCGCGGATGCGGGCGATCTTGGTCGGGGTCTTGAACAGCGTGTCGGCGATCTTGCACGCCAGCATGTTGGTCTCGTCGCTGTCGGTGACGGCGATGACCATGTCGGCGTCGTCGAGGCCGGCCTCGCGCAGCGTGCTCGGATGCGAGGCATGACCGTGGATCGTCCGCAGGTCGAGACGCTCCTGCAGATCCTCGAGCGCGGCCGCGTCGGTGTCGACGACGGTCACATCGTTGCGCTCGCTGGTGAGGTTCTCGGCGAGGGTCGAACCGACCTGACCGGCGCCGAGGATGACGATTTTCATGGGGGGCGCACCTTACGCCGGCTTCATGCTGCGCTGCAAGATCACGGTCCGACGGGCCTGTGGCCACCCCGCACGGCCGACAGCGGCGACTCGATGAGGAGTTTGTAGGAAGTTCCCCATAAGTGAATTTTTACTATGCCGAGCGCCGGAAACGCAGCCGTATAGTCCGCCCACATCGACAGCGGCCTCGCCGCTGAATCGGGGGGAGTGGTTGCGTGGTTCTGGGGAGTTCGGCGGGCGGTCATGGCTTCGGGGGAGGCACTGACCGGCCGCCACTCTCCGCTTTATTCGAACAGCCTCGCTCATGCGGGGCTTTTTTGTGCCGGCGGCCCGGCCGGCCCCGCTTCTTCGCGGGCGAAGCGCTCGATCAGGCGGCGGAAGGCCTCGTCCTCGCCGCGCAACAGGCCGGGCAGGGCCGCCCGGAAGTCGCCGCGCCGGCACCATTCGCGCATGTAGTCCTCCCACGACGACCATTGGCGCCGCATGCCCGGGGCCATGCGTTCTTCGTAGAGCAGCAGGAAGGCGCGTTCGAACAGCGACACCAGCAATCCGAACAGCACCTGCTTGCGCTCGTTCTGCTCACTGTCGAGCGGCGGCGGCGGCTGACGGAACAGATGCAGGTCGCTGTGTTCGAGGGCGAGCCGCAGGAAGTTGGCGTACTCGTCGGACAGCTGGCGAAAGATCTCGTCGCGCTCGTTGCGCCGCTCTTTGCGCTGCTCGAGCTGGAAGGCCACGATCGCGAACGGCAGGCCGATCACCGTGACCAGATAGCTCAGCAGTTCGAGCCAGTCCTTGAGGCTTTCCATGACGGCAGTGTAGGCCTCGCGAACTGTGCGGTGGCTAGCCGGCCTTGCGCAGCACGGCGTAGTAGAAGCCGTCGTGGCTGCCGCCCGGCGGCAGGCGCCGGCCGAATTCGGTCGCCTCGCCCCAGTCGGCGTCGATGCGCACCAGCTCGAGCTTGTCCTGCAGCAGGCGGAAGCGCTGCAGGATCTCGTCGCCCTCGGCGCGCAGCAGCGAGCAGGTTGCGTAGACCAGACGGCCGCCCGGCTTGAGCAGACTCCACGCGCTCTTCAGCAGGCGCAGCTGCTGGGCCTGCAGGCCGGCGATGTCGGATTCGCGGCGCAGCCACTTGATGTCCGGGTGGCGACGGATGACGCCGGTGCCCGAGCACGGCGCGTCGAGCAGGATGCGGTGGAACGGCTTGCCGTCCCACCAGCGCAGCGGCTCGCCGCCGTCGCCGGCGATCAGCTTCGCGTCGAGCCTGAGGCGGCGCAGGTTCTCGTCGACGCGGATCAGACGCTGCGGGTCGCGATCCAGCGCGGTGACTTCCACGTTCGCGCGCTCCAGCATGTGCGCGGTCTTGCCGCCGGGCGCCGCGCAGGCGTCGAGCACACGCTGTCCGTCGGCGAGATCGAGCAGCTCGACCGCGAGCTGGGCCGAGGCGTCCTGCACCGAAACCTGGCCGCCGTTGAAGCCGGGAATCTTCTCGACCGGGCGCGCCTCGGCGAGCGTCACGGCGTCCGGCGCCGCCGCGACCGGCAGCGCCGCGATGTTGATTTCGCCAAGCCGCTTCAGGTATTCGTCGCGCTGCAGGCGGCGACGGTTGACGCGCAGCGTCAGCGGGCCTTGCGCGTTGTTGGCGGCGAGGATCGCTTCCCAGTGCTGCGGCCAGTCGCTGCGGATCTGCTGCACCAGCCAGCCCGGGTGCGAATAGCGCACCGCCGGCTCGGCCGGCAGCGCGGCCTCCAGCGCCGCCTGTTCGCGCGTGTAGCGGCGCAGCACCGCGTTGAGGAAGGCCTGGGCCTGCGGCCGCTTGAGGACTTCGGCGGCGGCGACGGTTTCGTTGATCGCCGCGTGCGGCGGCGTGGCGAGGTTGCGCAGCTGATAGAGACCGACCAGCAGCAGGCCGTGGATTTCGTCGTCCTGCGCCAGCGGCTTGTCGACCAGCTGGGCGGCCAGCGCCTGCAGCAGGCTCAGCTCGCGCAACACGCCGTAGGCGAGCATGCGCGTCATCGCCGCGTCAGCCGGCATCCGGAAGCGTGCCGCCGGCAGCAGCGCATCGTCGAGGCTGGCGCCGCGCAGCACGCGGCTGATCGCCCGGGCGCTGCTGGCGCGCACGTTGGCGTGATGGCGGGACGGCGGGACGGCGGCGGGCTTCATGGCGTCGGACAGCGGCAGCGGGCGCACATGATAGTCGCGCGCGGTGCGGGCGCGTGGCGCCGCGCCCGCGCCTTCAGGACGGACGCCGTGGCACCGCGTCGCCGGGGCGGGGCTCATAGCGTGCCGCCGGCACGCCGCGCCATTGGCGCTCGTCGTGCTCGACGAGTTCCCAGAACTCCTCTTCGTGGCGCTTCACGGTGGCGCGTGCCCACAGCTGCAGGCTGCGCACCGCGAACCAGATCGCCATGGCGAGGAGGACGTTGCCGAGCACGATGTAGGCGATCTCGCCGCTGCCGGCTTGCTGCGCGCTGGCGAGCAGGCCGCCTGGATTTTCGGCGGCGCGCACGCCCAGATGCTGGGCCTGCGCCCACAGATGTGGCAGCGAAATCTCGCCGGCGCTGACGCCGACGACGCCGAGCACGAACCACTTGCGGACGGCGATCCACGCGAGGTTGAAGAACAGGATGCCGGCGATGACCAGCTTCAACGGACCAAACACCACGACGAATTGGCTCAGCACAGTACGCTCCGGCTTTGCAGTCTTTGCGGCCGAAAACGGCCGGACCTGAATGCCGTTCGCAGGGTCCGGATGACCGCGCGTCGGCGCCGTTCAAGCAGGCGCAGGCCGGATGCCCGATCTCCCCCCGGTACCGCACGGGCGCCGCATTGAATGACTGCAGCATAAGGAGGGCGCCGGCGCCGGCGCGGGCACGGCGGATGCACGGCAGTGTTTTGACCGCCGAACTGCGCAGGGCCGCGATCGCGCGGCGCTAGCCTCGCCGTTCGTCGGCGCGGCGCTGCCGGATGGCCTCGACTTCCGCGCGCCAGCGCCGCATCGCCTCGGTGTAGTCGTCGAGCACGCATTGCGCGCAGCCGCTGAAGCAGCAGTCCGGATGATCGGGCGGCGGCGGCAGATCGTCGTCGGCTGGCGTTTCCGGCGTGTCGGGATTCATGTGAAGCAGCGTCCGGCCAGCGTGCGGCCGCTGGCGATCTGGGCGGCCGACAGCGGCTTGCCGCCCGGCCATTGCAGGGTTTCGGCGAGCAGCAGGCCGTCGCCGGTGGCGATCGCGATGCCGTGCGCATCCGCGCGGACGATGTGGCCGGGCTCGGCGCCGGCGCCGGCGCCGGGCGCCGCGCTGGCGGCATAGAAGCGCACGCGTTCGCCGTCGAGTTCGCTCCAGGCGACCGGCACCGGATTGAACGCGCGGATGCGGCGCGCGATCTGCGCCGCCGGTTCGTGCCAGACGATGCGCGCTTCATCCTTGTCGAGCTTGCGCGCGTAGGTGACGCCGTCGGCCGGCTGCACCTGTTCGGCCAGCGTGCCGTCGGCGAGGCGGCGCAGGGCCTCGACGATCAGGCGCGCGCCAACCGCGGCGAGCGCGTCGTGCAGCGTCGCCGCGGTGGTCTGCGCGTCGATTGGCACCGCTTCGCGCAGCAGCATCGAGCCGGTGTCGAGGCCGGCATCCATGCGCATGATGGTCACGCCGCTCTCGGTATCGCCGGCCTCGATCGCGCGCTGGATCGGCGCCGCGCCACGCCAGCGCGGCAGCAGCGAGGCGTGGATGTTGAGGCAGCCCAGGCGCGGGATGTTGAGTACCGCCTGCGGCAGGATCAGGCCGTAGGCGACCACCACCATCACCTCGGGCGCCAGCGTGCGCAGCTGCTGCTGCTCGGCTTCGCCCTTCAGGCGTTCGGGTTTGAACAAGGGCAGGCCCAGCGCCGCCGCGCGCTCGGCGACCGGCGACGGCGTCAGCTTGCGGCCGCGGCCGGCGGGGCGGTCGGGTTGCGTGTAGACGCCGACGATCTCATGTCCGGCGGCGTGCAGCGCGTCGAGCGCCGCGACCGCGAAGTCGGGCGTGCCGGCGAACACGAGCCTCACGGCGCGAGCGCCTGGCGGAGTTCGGCTTCCAGCGATGCGCTCCAGGCACCGCGGCCGCGCCATTTCACGCTGCCGTCGCTGGCCAGCACGATCAGATAGGCGTCGTCGCCCGGCTCGTCCGGCGCGCCGGCGAGCTGCCGCCAGCCGGCGGTGTCGGTCTTCGCGAGCAGGAAGTACGGCTGGCGGGCCGGCGCGACCTTGTCGCGCATCCGGCCGATCGCGAAGCCGCGCACGAAGCCCGGCATCTTTTCGATGATGGCGACGTCGTAGCAGCTCGGCGCAGGGCCGGCGCACAGCGGCGCCAGGCGCTGGCCCCATTGCTCGGTGAGCTGGCGCGCGTCGTGCGTGAAGGCGACGACCAGCAGGCGCGGATCGCCGGCCAGTCCGTCGGGCACCGTGAGGCTGCGGCCGGCCAGCGTCTCGACCGGCAGCGGCGCGGCGGCTGCGCCGGTGGCGGCAAGAGCGAACGCGAGGGCGGCGAGAACGCCCCTCATGCGCGGCGCGCCTTGGCCAGCTTCTTGGTGATGCGCTCGCGCTTGAGCGCCGACAGGTAATCGATGTAGAGCTTGCCGTCGAGGTGGTCGATCTCGTGCTGGATCGCCTGCGCGAGCAGGCCCTCGGCCGCCAGTTCGAACGGCTGGCCGTTGCGGTCGAACGCACGCAGCGTCAGGCGGTTGTAGCGCTGCACCTTGTCGGCGATGCCGGGTACCGACAGGCAGCCTTCCTCCATTTCGACGCGATCGTCCGGATCGAGGATTTCCGGATTGATGATGACCATCGGCTGCGGCTTGTCCTTGTCCTCGCTGCAGTCCATCACCGCCAGGCGCAGCGCGAGGCCGACCTGCGTGGCCGCGAGGCCGACGCCGGGGGCGTCGTACATGGTCTCGAACATGTCGTCGATCAGCGTCTGCAGCGCCGCGTCGAAGACGGTCACCGGCTGGGCCTTCTGGCGCAGACGCGGATCGGGGTGGTGGAGGATGGTCAGCAGCGACATGAACGGCCTTGAGAAACAACCCGCGAAGTTGACGGCAAACGATTGAGCCGTCTAGAGTTTGCCAGAGTTGTCTGGTACTGGCAGAGCCTCCGGGGGAAGCGCCGCCATGCGCAAGTATAACGGCTTGACGATCATTCACGGCGCGCTGTTCGCCGCGCTGCTGACTGCCTGCGCGAGCCGGCCCGCCGAGCATACCGAGGCGGCGCCCGCCGAGGCGCCGCAGGTGCCGTCGAGCGCGGTGCCGGAAGCCGTCGCCGCGGCGCCGTCCGCGCCGAGCGCGGCGGTCGCGCTGCGCAGCGACGCGCCGCTGCGCTATGTCGTCAAGAAGGGCGACACGCTGTGGGGCATCGCCGGACACTTCCTCGAACAGCCCTGGCAGTGGCCGGAAATCTGGTACGTCAACGACCAGGTCAAGAATCCGCACCTGATCTATCCGGGCGACGTGCTGACCCTGGTCTGGCGCGACGGCCGGCCGATGATCGTCGCCGCCGATGGCGTGTCGGCCGACGTCGATTACCTGTCGCCGCGGGTGCGCGAACTGCCGCTCGATCAGGCGATCCCGGCGATCCCGCTCGATGCGATCCGCGATTTCCTCAAGAATCCGCGCCTGGTCGACGCCGACGAGCTGCGCCAGGCGCCGTACGTGCTCAGCTTCGTCGACCCGCACGTGGTCGAAGGCACCGGCAGCTTGCTCTATCTGCAGAACGTGCCCGCCCGCGGCGACACGCGCTGGGATACGGTGCGCCTCGGCCAGAAATTCGTCGATCCGGACAGCGGCGAGGTGCTCGGCTGGGAGGGCACGCCGGTCGGCGGCATCGAGATCCGCCAGTTCGGTTCGCCGGCCACCGGGCTGGTCACCGACAGCGAGCGCGAGGTCCGCGCCGGCGACCGCCTGATCAAGCCGCAGATCGAAACGCTGGCCGCCAACTTCTATCCGCACGCGCCGGCGCACAAGGTCGGCGGGCGCATCCTGTCGGTCTACGACGGCGTTTCGCAGATCGGCCAGTATCAGGTCGTGACGCTGAACCGCGGCGCCCGCAACGGCATCGAGCCCGGCCACGTGCTGAGCATCCTGCAGGCCAACCGCAACGCTCGCGATCCGTACACCGGCAAGCTGGTGCGGTTGCCCGAGCTCTATGCCGGCACGCTGATGGTGTTCAAGGTGGAGTCGCGCGTTTCCTACGCGCTGGTGCTCAAGGCGATGCGCGAGATCCACACGCTCGACCGCGTCGAGAAGCCGCAGGACGGCGAGCGCCTGTAGATGGCGCTTGCCGCCGCCATCGGCGTCGAGGCGTGGACGCCGCCGCGCTGAACGCCTGGCTGGTCCTGTGCCGCGCCGCGGGCGTCGGCAGCGCCGCCGTCGCCAAACTGCTCGAAGCCTTCGGCAGCGCCGAGGCGGCCTGCGCCGCATCGGCCGCGGCCCTGCGCGGTGCCGGCCTGTCGACGGCGCAGGCCGAGGCGCTGCGCAAGCCGGATGACGAAGCGATCGCCCGGGATCTGGACTGGCTGGCGGGACCGCGCCGCGGCTTGCTGACGCTCGCCGATGCCGCCTACCCGCGCGCGCTGCGCGACATCGCGCAGGCGCCGCCGGTGCTGTTCTGGCAGGGCGACGCCGAACTCCTCGGTCTGCCGCAGATTGCCATCGTCGGCAGCCGCACGGCGACGCCGCAGGGGCTGGAGAACGCGCAGGCCTTCGCTGCCGAACTCGCGCGCCGTGGCTTCGTCGTCACTTCCGGGCTGGCGCTGGGCATCGACGGCGCCGCGCATCGCGGCGCGCTCGCGGCCGACGGCTACACGGTCGCGGTCTGCGCCACCGGCCTCGACCGCGTCTATCCGGCCCGGCACAAGGCGCTCGCCCACGAGATCGTCGAGCGCGGCGTGCTGGTCTCGGAATTCCCGATCGGCGTACAGGCGCTCGCCGAGAACTTCCCGCGGCGCAATCGCATCATTTCCGGTCTGTCGCTCGGCACCCTGGTCGTCGAGGCGGCGCGCGAGTCCGGCTCGCTGATCACCGCCCGCTACGCGCTCGAACAGAGCCGCGAGGTGTTCGCGATTCCGGGCTCGATCCACAATCCGCAGGCGCGCGGCTGCCACGCGCTGATCCGCCAGGGCGCCAAGCTGGTCGAGACGGTCGACGATATCTTCGAGGAGCTCGGTCCGCTGCTGGGGCCGCTGCTCGGCACGCGAGTTGCGAAGGATTCCTCGCCGGCGGCGGAAGCGGCGCCGGCCGGTCGGGACCCGCAGATGGAGGCGGTGCTCGCCGCGCTCGGCGATGAGCTGCTCGACCTCGACGCGCTGCTGGCGCGTACCGCCCAGCCGCTGGTCGCCGTGCAATCGGCGCTGACGCGGCTCGAACTCGAAGGCCTCGTCGCGCTGGCGCCGGGAGGACGCTACCAGCGCCTGCATCGGGACGTCTGAGCGGTCGCCGTCGCGGTCCGGGCGGACCGACGTGCGCCGCGAAAGGCATTACACTGCGTTCACAGCACTGGAGACTCGACATGAAAGAAACGGTCCTGGATGTGCTGATGTACCTGTTCGAAAACTATCAGGAAGGCGAATTTTCCGACGCCGAGAATCAGGGCACGCTGCGCGAGGAACTGATTGCCGCCGGATTCCCCGGCGAAGAAGTCGGCCACGCCTTCACCTGGCTCGACGGTCTCGCCCAGCAGCGGCAGCTGCCGCTGGTCTTCGGGCCGGGCCGGGCGATGCGCCTCTACACCCGCGAAGAGACCGCGCGCATCTCGACCGAATGCCGCGGCTTCATCATGTACCTCGAGCAGCTGGGCATCATCACGCAGGAGATGCGCGAGCTGATCGTCGACCGCCTGATGGCGCTGACCGAGGAAATCGATCTCGAGCGCGTCAAGTGGGTCTGCCTGCTCGTGCTGATGAATCAGCCGGACGCCGAGGAAGCCTTCGGCCATCTCGAGGAGATGGTCTACTACCACGGCGAGTTCAAGCACTAGCGCCAGCGGCCGAGCGGCTGTGCGGGCCGATCTCGCGACTTTCGTGCGCGCTGGGCTTCAGCACAGCGGCGCGCGGCAGCCGCGACCTCGTCCTCGCTCCCGACGCTCGCTCGCCGGCGCCGCGTCCTTGGAGCAGCGGCCGCGCGCTGAGTTCGGCCACCCTCGCGCTGCGCATGGAGGGCCGCAGGCGGCGGGCCCGGCGGCTTCCCGCTTTGCGCATTTCATGACCGCCGTCTCGCGCGCGCACGCGCGCACGCGCGGTTGGCTGGACAGTGGTGGAGCCTTCCGCTTATAAGGCGCCGAACTGCGGCCGCGCGGCCGTCACCCCCAACCTGGGCGTCAATGAGCAAGCATCTGGTCATCGTCGAGTCGCCGGCCAAGGCGAAGACGATCAAGAAGTATCTGGGCAAGGACTTCGAAGTCCTGGCCTCCTACGGCCATGTTCGCGACCTGGTGCCCAAGGACGGCGCCGTCGATGTCGCGCACGGCTTCGACATGAAGTACCAGATCATCGATCGCAACGAAAAACATGTGAAGGCGATCGTTTCCGCGCTCAAGGACGCCGACGAGCTCTGGCTCGCGACCGACCCTGACCGCGAGGGCGAGGCGATCTCCTGGCATCTGGCCGAACTGCTGCGCGAGAAGAATGCGCTGAAGGGCAAGCCGGTCAAGCGCGTGGTCTTCTACGAGATCACGCAGCGCGAGGTGCAGAACGCGATCCAGCATCCGCGCGATATTTCCGAGGATCTCGTCAACGCCCAGCAGGCGCGCCGCGCGCTCGACTATCTGGTCGGCTTCAATCTCTCGCCGCTGTTGTGGCGCAAGGTCCAGCCGGGCCTGTCGGCCGGCCGCGTGCAGTCGCCGGCGCTGCGCCTGATCTGCGAGCGCGAGGAAGAGATCAAGGCCTTCGTGCCGCGCGAGTACTGGACGCTCGAGGCGCAGGTCGAGAAGGCGACGCAGAGCTTCAGTGCCAAGCTCGTCGAGTTCGACGGCCGCAAGGTCGAGCAGTTCACGCTGAACACCGTGGTCGGCGCGATGGCGGCGAAGTCGGCGGTGCAGAAGGCCGCGAACGGCTCGCTGCGCGTCGCCAGTGTCGACAAGAAGCAGCGCCGCCGCAATCCGGCGCCGCCGTTCACGACGTCGACGCTGCAGCAGGAGGCCAACCGCAAGCTCGGCTTCTCGGCGAGCCGCACGATGCGCGCCGCGCAGCAGCTGTACGAAGGTGTCGACATCGGCGGCGAGACCGTCGGCCTGATCACCTACATGCGTACCGACTCGGTGAATCTGGCGCAGGACGCGCTCGCCGACATTCGCTCGGTGATCCCGCAGCAGTTCGGCGCCAAGGCCCTGCCGCCGGAACCGCGCTTCTACAAGACCAAGAGCAAGAACGCCCAGGAAGCGCACGAAGCCGTGCGCCCGACCTCGGCCGGCCGTCTGCCGAAGGAAGTCGCCAAGTATCTGGCGCCCGACCAGGCCAAGCTCTACGAGCTGATCTGGCGGCGCACGATCGCCAGCCAGATGGAGCAGGCGGTCTATGACACCGTCACCGCCGAGCTGCGCGCCGGCGACGCGCCGGCCGGCAGCCGCGGTGCGCACGCCTTCCGCGCCTCCGGTTCGACGCTGGTCGAGCCGGGCTTCATCGCCGCCTATCTGCAGGGCGTCGACACGCCGAGCGGCAAGGAAGACGAGGATGACGACAAGCGCCTGCCGGCGCTGGCGGTCGGCGATCTGGTCAAGCTCCTCGACCTGATCGCCGATCAGCACTTCACCGAGCCGCCGCCGCGCTACACCGAAGCGAGCCTGGTCAAGACGCTTGAGGAATACGACATCGGCCGCCCGTCGACGTACGCGTCGATCATCTCGACGCTGCTGGCGCGCGACTACGTGCGCCTGGACGGCAAGGCCTTCATCCCGACCGACGTCGGCATGATCGTCAACAAATTCCTGACCGATCACTTCACGCAGTACGTCGACTACGAATTCACCGCGCATCTCGAGGACCAGCTCGACGCCGTGTCGCGCGGCGAGAAGCAGTGGAAGCCCTTGCTCGCCGACTTCTGGAGCGGCTTCAAGCCGCGCGTCGACGAGAAGATGGAACTGTCGCGCGCCGAAGTCTCGGAAGCGCGGCAGATCGGCATCGATCCGGCGTCCGGCAAGCCGGTGTCGGCGCGCCTCGGCCGCTACGGGCCGTTCGTGCAGATCGGCACCAAGGAAGACAGCGACAAGCCGCGCTTCGCCTCGCTGCGCGCCAACCAGCGCATCGACACGATCACGCTCGACGACGCGCTGGCGCTGTTCCAGCTGCCGCGCAAGCTCGGCACGCTGCCGAACGGCGAGGAGGTCGAGGTCAACATCGGCCGCTTCGGCCCGTACGTGCGCCACGGCAAGAGTTTCGTGTCGCTGAAGAAGGACGACGATCCGTACACGATCGAACTGCCGCGCGCGGTCGAGCTGATCGAGCAGAAGGCGGCGGCGCTCGAAGCGGCGACCATCAAGAGCTTCGACGGTACCGGCATCCGCATCATCAAGGGCCGTTTCGGCCCGTACATCAGCGACGGCGCGCGCCGCGCGCCGGTGCCGCGCGGCCGCGAAGCCGAATCGCTGAGCGTGTTCGAGTGCGAGGCCTATCTCGCTGAAGCGGCGGCGGCGCCGAAGAAGGGCGCGAAGAAGACCGCGACCAAGAAGGCTGCGGCCAAGACCGCAGCGGCGGACGCCGGCGCGGCGCCGGCCAAGAAGGCGGCGGCCAAGAAGGTGGTCAAGAAGGCCGCGAAGAAAGCCACCAAGAAAGCCGCAGCGAAGAAGACCTGATGGACGTCGCGCCCTGGCATTTGCGCGCGGCGATTGCCGCGCTCGATCGCGGCGGCATCATCGCCTGTCCGACCGAAGCGGTCTGGGGACTGTCCTGTGATCCGCTCGACGAGCGCGCGGTGATGCGCCTGCTCGACCTCAAGGACCGGCCCTGGGAAAAAGGCCTGATCCTGGTCGCCGCCGATTTCGCGCAGCTCGAACCGTACGTGATCGTGCCGTCGAACAACGCGATGAAGCGCGCCACGGCGACCTGGCCGGGCCCTGCGACGTGGATCTTCCCGGCCAGCGACGAGACGCCGATGTGGATCAGCGGCGATCACGACGGCGTCGCCGTGCGCGTCACCGCGCATCCGGTGCTGCGCGCGCTGTGCAAGCGTTTCGGCGGTCCGCTGGTATCGACCAGCGCCAATCCGGCCGGGCGCGAACCGGCGCGCAGCGCCTTCGACGTGCGCCGCTATTTCCGCAACGAACTCGACGCCATCGTGCCGGGACTGCTCGGTGGACTGGCCAAGCCGACCACGATCCGCGACGTCGCCACCGGCCACATCCTGCGCCGCTAGCCATGAACACCGAAGCCGTCGATTCCGTCGCCGTCGAACGTTTCCTGCGCGGCCTGCAGGACCAGATCTGCGCGGCGCTCGAAGGCGTCGACGGCGGGCGCTTCCAGCGCGACGTCTGGACCAAGCCGGCCGACAGCCCGTTGCAGGGCGGTGGCGATACGCGCGTGCTGAGCGGCGGCGTCGTGTTCGAACGCGCCGGCGTGGCGTTTTCCGAGGTGCGCGGCGCGCGCCTGCCGCCGTCGGCGAGCGCCGGCCGGCCCGAGCTCGCCGGGCGCGGCTTTCGCGCGATGGGCGTGTCGCTGGTCATCCATCCGCGCAATCCCTATGTGCCGACCTCGCATGCCAACGTGCGCTTCTTCGTCGCCGACAAGGCCGGCGAAGCGCCAGTCTGGTGGTTCGGCGGCGGCTTCGACCTGACGCCGTACTACGGCTTCGAGGACGATGCGCGGCACTGGCACGCGACCGCGCGCGCCGCCTGCGCGCCGTTCGGCGATGACGTGCATCCGCAGCTGAAGCGCTGGTGCGACGATTACTTCTTCCTCAAGCACCGCGACGAGCCGCGCGGCATCGGCGGCCTGTTTTTCGACGACTGGGATCGCGGCGGCTTCGCGCAGAGCTTCGCGCTGCTGCGCAGCGTCGGCGAGCACTTCGTGCCGGCCTACCTGCCGATCGTCGAGCGTCGCAAGGACATGGCCTGGGGCGAGCGCGAGCGCGACTGGCAGCTCTACCGGCGCGGCCGCTACGTCGAATTCAATCTGGTCTGGGACCGCGGCACGCTGTTCGGCCTGCAGGCCGGCGGCCGCACCGAGTCGATCCTGATGTCGATGCCGCCGCTCGCGGCCTGGCAGTACGACCGCCGCCCCGAACCCGGCACGCCGGAAGCCGAGCTCTACGAGCGCTACCTGCGCCCTCGCGACTGGCTCTGAAGCGGGCCTGCTCGCGCACGCCGGTGCCGGAGCCTGAACGGCCGCAGGCGCCGCCGCGCCGCTGCCGCCGGCGGCGCGCGCATCTGTCATGTGGCCGTAATTTGCGGCAAGATTGTGCACAATGCCATCGCTGCCGCCTTCATGGACGAACTTGACCCCGAGACTTCCGCCGAGCCCGCTGCCGAAGGGCTGGGCAAGCTGCACGACCTGCCGCTCGATGCGGCCATCGCCCGGCGCCTGATTCGCGACATCGTCCAGGGCCATTACGCGCCGGGGCAGTGGATCCGCGAGCAGGAAGTGGCCTCGCGCTTCGGCGTCAGCCGCACGCCGGTGCGCAATGCCTTCCGCCAGGTCGCGCGGGCCGGCTTCATCGATGTGCGGCCGTGGCGCGGCGCGCAGGTGCTGGAGCTGTCGCCGGAGGACACGCGGCATGTGCTCGACATGCTGGAAGTCGTCTACGGCGCTGCCATGCGCATCGCTGCCGAGAGCGTGCCGGAGCGCTACTTCCCGACGCTCGACAAGATGATGCGCGCCGGCGAGGACGCCGCCGCGCGCAATTCGATGCGCGACCGCATTCAGGTCGCGTTCGATATCGGCCGGCGCCTCGCGCGCTGGAGCGGCAGCCAGCTGGCGTACGACATGGTCGAGCGCGTCGCCAGCCTCGCGCAGTGGCAGCACCGCTTCTTCGACTTCGATGTGCCGGCCGCCGCGCAGCGCTCGCTGCAGTTGCATCGCGAGCTGATCGAGGCGGTCAAGGCGCGCCGGCCGGAAGCCGCCGAGCGCGCCGCGCGCGAGATCGTCGCGCTGTCGCGCAGCTTCCTGGTGCCGCGCATCCGTCTGGCGGCTGCCGAGCGCGCCGCCGCCGACGGCAAGCCGGCGCGCAAGCCCAGGGCACCGCGCAAGCCGCGCGAAGCCTGAAGCGGTCCGGGCGCCGTCGCGACGCCCGGACCGCGACCCCGCTCAGGTGCCGAGGAAGGCTTTGCGGATCGCCTGGCCGCACGGAATGCTGTCGCCGGGCGCGCCGGACGAGGCTTCGCGCGAGAGGATGCCGTAGTACTGCTTGTCGGCGGTGATCCACGGATAGAAGCCGAACGCGCCGGGGCTCGAATGCGCGCCGTCGCCGGGGCCGAGCGTCTTGCCGTTCGACAGCGTGCCACCGGTGTTGTCCTCGATCCAGTGATGCAGCGAGTAGTGGAAGTCGACGCTGCCGAGCGGCGTGCAGCCACTGAGTCCGCTCGCGCACGGGTAGGTGACGACCGGCGAGTAGTTCAGGTAGCTGGAAATGACGTAGTAGCCGGTCATGATCCGCTGCAGGAAAGTCGCGTAGTCCGCAGCGTTGCCCTGCATGCCGCTCGACAGTGGCAGGTTGGCATAGCCGAAGCTGGAGCCGAGGTTGAGATAGCTGTTCACTTCAGTGAACAGGGTGTTGCGCGTCTTGTTGCCGAGGTTGAGCAGTGAAGCCTGCGAGGCGACGTACTGGCCGTGGCCGCTGTTGTAGAAAAAGTGGCCGTCCGCGGCGCTGTCGTGATTGTCGTTCGACCCCACGGTGAAGCAGCCCGACACCGTCAGCGTGAGCTGGCACAGGTAGTCGTTCAGCGAGGTGTAGCCGAGCTTCATGTTCAGCGCGTCGACGATCTGGGCGCCGCCGCTGCCGGTGGGAATGCCGCTGTAGCGCTGCAGCACATAGGCGGCGAACACCCACTTCGATGCCGAGGCCAGCGTCACCGTGGTGTTGCGCGCGAAGTCGGTGCCGCCGACCTGGCCGGACGCGATCGGGGCGCCGCTGGAGCCGCCGATCTCCCAGTAGAACGGCCGCGCGTCGGTGCAGGCCGCGCCTTCGGCGGCGGCGGTCGCCGCGGCGATGTCATAGGCGAACGCCGCGGTCGGCGCCGCCAGCAATGCGAGTGTGGCGCCGCCGAGCATCCGCGTAGCCTTCGATTTCTTCAGCATGTTCTCTCCTCCATGGTTTTGGGACAGCGGTGATGCAGCGGAGCCCGGACGGCGCGCCGCCCGGGCGCCGGATCGCTAGAAATCGACCTTCAGGTTCAGCTTCCAGGTCCGCGGCGTGCTCGCGCGCGACACCATCGGCGTGACGATCTGCGTGACGTAGAAGTAGTTGTAGAGGTTGTCGACGGTGCCGGTCAGGCTCCAGCGGCCCTGCTCGATGCCGAGGCCGAGGTCGTGCAGCAGCACATTGTCGAGCTCGCGCTTGTAGACCTCGTCCTGATAGCCGCCCCAGGCGCCGCGGAAACCGTAGTGCAGGAAGCCGATCGTGCCGCGGGTGCCGAACGGGCGCCGGTAGGTCGCCGAGGCCGCTGTCTTCCAGTGGTAGACGTACGGCACCTCGGTGCCGTCGTAGGGGCCGTTGCTGTCGATCTCGCTGTGCGCCCAGCTGCCGCTCAGATCCAGGCTCAGGCGTCCGCCGCCGACGCGGAACGCGGCGGAGCCGTCGAGCTCGATGCCCCACTGCGTCGCGTCGCCGGCGTTGGACAGGTAGTTGAGGTTGGTGCCCGGCGCGGTCGCCGACGGCGCCTGGTTGACGATCAGCAGGTCGTTCGTCAGCGAGCGGAACGCGGCGAGGTTGAGCACGACGCGGCGGTCGAGGAAGCTGGTCTTGGCGCCGAGTTCGTAGGAGCTGATGGTTTCGCTGTCGTAGGGCAGGTCGAAGCGCGGCGCGGCCGGCGCGTTGTCGTCCGGCACGCTGTTGAAGCCGCCGGCGCGATAGGCCGTCGCGTAGCGCGCGTACAGGTTCAGCGCTTCGTTCGGCCGGTAGCTCAGCGTCGCCACCGGCGAGAGCTTGTTGAAGCTCACGTCGTCGCTTTGGCTGACCGGGAGTGAGACCGCCGTCAGTCGCGACAGCAGGTCCTGCGCCTTGTGTTCGCGCGTGTAGCGCAGCTCGGCGGTGGCGTTGAGCTGCGACGTCAGGTCGTAGCCGAGCGAACCGAACACCGCCGCCGACCAGTTGTCGGTCTCGGTGCGCGACAGGTTCGAGTTGTTGGTGATGACCTCGAAGGTGCCGTCGGTCTTCGCGTACGAGCCGCCGAGCAGCCAGGTCAGGCGCTGCGTGCCGGTCGACGCGAGCCGCACTTCCTGGCCGATGCGCCGGTAGTCCTCGTCGGACACGCGCGTGAAGCCGGTGATCGGCAGGTTGAAGAAGGCGTCGAGGTCGTCGCGCGTGGTGGCCGAGCGCTTGCGCAGCAGCGTCACCGCGCTGAGCTGCGCGAAGCCCAGCTCGTATTCGACTTCGAGAATCGAGCTGAGCTCGTGGCGGTCGTAACGGCTCGTGTCGTCCTGGTAGGAGTGGTACGGATTCTCGTGCGCGAGCGGGTTGAAGGTGCCCACCGCGTAGCTCGGGCCGTCGTCCTTGTAGTAGTCGTTGGTCAGTACCAGGTTCAGGCGCTCGGCCGGCCGCCACTGCGCGGCGACGCGGCCGCCGAGGAAGTTCTCCTGGTCGAGCGCCTTGCCGTCGCGGGTGTTGGTGAAGAAGCCGTCCGAGCGGTCGACGAAGCGGTAGCCGGCGCGCACGCCGAAGTCCGACGACACCGGCACGTTGACGATGCCGGTGTTGAGCAGATAGTCCTTGTTGCCGTAAGTCGCGTTCAGCGCCGCGCCGAGTTCCGCGAGCGGCCGCCGCGAAATCACGTTGATGGCGCCGCCGACCGCGTTCTGGCCGTACAGCGCGCCCTGCGGGCCGCGCAGCACTTCGACGCGCTCGACGTCGAACATGTCCATGTCGCTGAAGTTGCGGCCGCCGGTATTGCCGCCGGCGATGAAGATGCCGTTGCGGTAAAGGCCGGTGGCGGTGTCGGCGTTGATGTGTCGGCCGGTGCCCTGGCCGCGCATGATGATCTCGTCGCTGTGGCTGGCGCCGAGGTCGGCAGTGGTCGCGTTCGGCACCAGCTGCACGAGTTCCTTGATGTTGTCGATGCCGCGGTCCTCGAGCGAGCCGGCGCCCAGCACCGTCGCCGCGACCGGCACGTCCTGCAGGCGTTCCTCGCGCTTGCGCGCGGTGACGACGATTTCCTCGACGTGTACGGCGCTGTCGGCCGCAGCGCCGGCGGCGGCCGGCGCCGGGCCGGCTTCCGCCGCGACGTCGGGCGGCGCTGCGCTTTGTGCCAGGACAGGGGCGCTGCTGCCGAGCACGGCCGACAGCGCCAGACGGATGAATCTGGACATGGGTCTCTCCTCCACGCTTTGAGTATTTATTTTGCGGCGATATTGTGCACAATGTTTTTCATTGTCAACAAAACGCCGAAACGCTGACAAAGCTGCCCGGCGACCATCGAGGAGATGCTCATGTACCCCCTGCTGAAGTCGTGTGCGCCGCTGTGTGAAACGCCGGATCTGCGTCGCCGCGAAGCGCTGACGCTGTTGTCCGGTGCCGCGCTTGCCCTAGCAATTTCGCCGAAAAGTGCCTGGTCCGCAGCGCCTGACACCGGCGCGTCGCGCCTGCGTGCGGCGCTCGACGGCTGGCTCGCCGAAATTGTCGACAAAGGCTGGGTGGTCGGCGTCGCCGCCCGCGTGTTCACGCGCGGCGGGCTCGACGTCGAAGCCGCGCAAGGCTGGGCTGATCGCGAGGCCCGGAAGAAAATTGAACACAATACGATTTATCGCATCTACTCGATGACCAAGCCGCTGACGGCCGTCGTGGTGATGCAGCTGGTCGAGCGCGGCAAGCTGTCGCTCGATCAGCCGATCGCCGACTTCCTGCCGGAATTCGCGGCGCCACGCGTCTTCGTGCGCTTCGACGGCGAGACGCCGGTAACCGAGGCGGCGCAGCGGCCGATCACGGTGCGCCACCTGCTGACGCACACCTCGGGGCTCAGCCACAGCTTCAACGACGGCATCGAGCCGACCGGCGCGCTCTACAAGCGGGCCGGCCTCGTCGCCGGCCACGAGTGCGCCGACGGCACGGTCGACAGCCTCGCTGCGCTGTCGCGGCGCATCGCGCAGATTCCGCTCGCGGCGCAGCCGGGCACGCGCTGGATCTACGGCACGTCGCTCGACATCGCCGGTCGCGTCGCCGAAGTCGCGTCCGGCGTCGAATTCGCGCAGCTGATGCGCGAGCAGCTGCTGGCGCCGCTGCGGCTGGCGGACACCACGTTCCAGCTGCAGGCGGCGCAGAAGTCGCGACTGGCCGCGCTCTACATCGCCGCGCCGGACGCCGAGACGCGCCGCGTGCCGCCCGAGCAGATTCCGTCCTGGGGCGACGAGCACGTCGTGCCGACCGGCGGCATGGGCCTGTTCTCGACGCTCGCGGATTACTCGCGCTTCGTGCGCATGCTGATGAACGGCGGCGAGCTCGACGGCGTGCGCGTGCTCGCCGAATCCGGCGTGCGGCAGATGATGACCGACCAGCTCGGACCGTCGTTCGGCACCGAGCCGCTGTCGGGCGCGGCGCGCTTCGGCCTCGGTGGCGAAGTGAAGGGTCTGGGCTTCGGGCTCGGCGGCTCGGTGCTGCGCGATGCGGCGCTGGCCGGCGGCATCGGCTCGGCGGGGGAGTACAGCTGGGGCGGCGCGGCGAGCACGACCTTCTGGGTCAATCGCCGCGAAGGACTCGGCGCCGTGCTGATGACGCAGAAGCTGCCGTCCGGCGTGCGCCCGCTGCGCGACGAGTTCCGGCGTCTGGTCTACCGCTCGCTGTGAGCGCGCGTTAAGGTCGTGCGTCATCTCCGGGGCCCGAGGACGATGTCGACTCCGCTCGAAATGCCGCCGTCGGAACGTATCGCCGCCGAACTCGTGCAGCGCATCAATGACGGTCGTCTGCGGCCCGGCGAGCGCATCGTCGAGCAAGCGCTGGCCGACGAATTCGGTACCAGCCGCGGGCCGGTGCGCGATGCGCTGAAGGTGCTCGCCGCGCGCAACTGGATCGACCTGCTGCCGCGCCACGGCGCGCGCGTCGCGCACCGCGAGCGCGCGCCGGCGCTGGAGACCGCGCTGATCGGCGCGGCGATGCTCGGCCTGGCCTGCCGCTTCGCTGTCACCAAGGCGCGCGATGCCGAGGTGGAAGCGTTCTTCGCGCGCGTGCGCCGCGTCGTGCAGCTCGGCCGCGACGAGGCGGCGAGCGCCGAGGCCTTTGCCGCGGCTGCGCGCGAGGCGGGCTATTACATCATCGCGCTGGCCGATAACCGCTGTATCGACGACATCATCGGCCCGGTGCCGCGCGGCGCACTGTCGGGCTACGCCGCGCCGGCGGTGGCGAGTGCCGAGGCGCGGCTTGAAGCGGCGCAGCGCTGGGAGGCGCTGGCGGTCGCGTTCCGCCTGCGCGATCCGGTGCGCGCCGAAGCGGCCGGCCGCGCCATCGTCGAGGCCGCGCTGCAGCGCATGCTGCTCGCGCAATTGCAGGCCGCCGGCGGCGCCTGACGCAGATTTTGCCGATGGCCCGCCGCGATCCGCTGCGGGGCCGGGCGTCGCCGCCGTCCGCCCCCGGTGTGCGCGCCGCGGACCATTCCTGAAAATTGTGCTCAATAATCAAGACTCCGGTAAGCGCTCTGACCGGACCGTAGGCAATATCAATAAGAAAGTTTGA
The DNA here is from genome assembly GCF_000382285.1 of Solimonas variicoloris DSM 15731. GTDB lineage: Bacteria > Pseudomonadota > Gammaproteobacteria > Nevskiales > Nevskiaceae > Solimonas > Solimonas variicoloris. The sequence continues at coordinate 31,100 of NZ_KB907947.1, forward strand.
CTTCCGCGCAGTGCACTGCTAAAAATTGTACACAATAAACGCGAAGGCCCATGGAGGCCGGCGCATTTGCAGGAGGAGAACGGCATGCGGCGAACGGCGGTTGGCATCGGCGGATGGATGGTCTGGGCGGCGGCTTGCGCCTGGGCGAGCGTCGCCGGCGCGGCCGAGCCCTCGGTGCGTCTCGACAGCGGCGTCGTGCAGGGCCTCGCCGACGGCGATGTGGCGGTGTTCCGCGGCATTCCGTACGCGCAACCGCCGCTCGGCGCGCTGCGCTGGCAGCCGCCACAGCCGGTCGAAGCGTGGACCGCGCCGCGTGCGGCGCGCGCGTTCGGTCCGGCCTGTCCGCAGCCGCCGCGCGGCAAGGGCGGGCAGCGCGGCGACGGTCTCGGTGGCGAGCCGGAGCGGCAGTCCGAGGACTGCCTCAGCCTCAACGTGTGGAGTCCGTCGCTGGCCGGCAAGGCGCCGGTGATGGTCTGGATCCACGGCGGCGCGCATCGTTACGGCGCCGCCTCGCAGCCGTTCTACGACGGCGCCGCGCTGGCGCGGCAGGGCGTGGTGCTCGTCAGCCTCAACTACCGGCTCGGCCTGTTCGGCTACTTCGCGCATCCGGCGCTGACGGCGGAAGCCGGCGCCGAGCGTGCGTTCGGCAATTACGGCCTGCTCGACCAGCTCGCGGCGCTGCGCTGGGTGCAGCGCAACATCGCGCAATTCGGCGGCGATCCGGCGCGCGTCACGGTGTTCGGCGAATCGGCTGGCGGCGCGAGCATCCTCTATCTGCTGACGACGCCGGCTGCGAATGGTCTGTTCGCGCAGGCGATCGTCGAATCCGGTGGCGGCTGGCAGCGCTCGCTGGCGCTGGCCGACAAGGAAGCCGAAGGCGTGCGCGCCGCGAACGCGGCCGGCCTCGACGGCGCCAAGGCCAGCGCTGCCGCGCTGCGCGCGCTGCCGGTCGAGGCGCTGAACCGGGCGATTTCGGTGGCGCCGGTGCTGAGCTTCGGCCCGTTCGTCGACGGCCGCACGGTGACGGCGTCGCCGGCGCAGCGCTTCGCCGCCGGCCACGCGCTCGACGTGCCCTTGATCATCGGCAGCAACAGCTACGAGGCCTCGCTGCTCGACACGGTCGGCGTGCCGCCGGCGACGCTGCTGCAGCGCCTGTCCGCGGCGGACCTCAAGGCCCTGCGCGCGGTCTATCCGGAACTGGCCGGCGACGACGATGCGCTGGCGCGTGCCTACTTCGCCGACGCCTCCTTCGCGGCGCCGGCGCGCTGGATCGCGGCGCACGCGCATGACGGCGCGCCGTCCTGGCTTTACCGCTTCTCTTACACGCTGCGCCCCGGCGCGCCGGGCGCCAGCCATGGCGCCGAGATTCCGTACGTGTTCAAGACGCTCGGCGTGCTGCCGGCGCTGCGTCTGTTCCTGCGCGACCGCGATCGCGCGATGAGCGACACGATCAGCGCCTGCTGGGTGGCGTTCGCGCGCAGCGGCGTACCAGCCTGCGCCGGCGCGCCGGCCTGGCCGGCCTATCAGCCGAAGACCGATACCTTGCTGGAGTTCGGCGCGCCGAGCGCATTGCGCGAGCGCTTCCGCGCGGCGGCGCTGGACTTCCAGCAACAACGATTCGAACAGGAAACAGGAGGTGCACGATGAGATCTGCGTTTGCGGTATTCGCTGCCGTGCTGGTCGGCATCGCCGCCGGCTTCGGCTCGGCCTGGCTGGTGCTCGACAACGGCCAGCTGCTCAGCCGCACCGAGTACGACTACTGGTTCGGCAACGAGAAGGCCGGCTCGACGGCAGCCGATCCGTACACGCGCGGCATCATCGCCAAGATCGGTCTGCTCGCGCTGAACCGTTCGGAGACGATCTACTTCCACCGCTACAAGGATCAGGACGGCCGTCAGCTGCGCGAAGGCTGCGTCTACGAGATGAGCGGCGGCAACCTGCCGGCGCGCTGGTGGTCGATCACGGCCTACGCCGGCGACGACTTCCTGCCGGTCAACGGCGATGGCGCCTACTCGGTCGACGCCACGCAGCTGCAGCGCGATGCCGACGGCCGCTGGCGCGTGCGCATCGCCGCCGAACGCGGCGACGCGGCCAACTGGATCTCCACGCGGCACGCCGGCTCGTTCAACCTCGCCTTGCGCATGTACAACCCGGATGCGGGTGCGCGCGACGACGTCTCGACGATTCCGTATCCGTCGATCACTCGCCTGAACTGCTCGGAGGGCCACGCATGAAGCGCCTGATCAAGTACGCGGTCCTCGCGTTTGTCGTCGCCGTGGTGACGCACCTGGCGACGGTGCTGGCCGCACCCTATGTGCTGATGGACGTGGCGATGGCGCGCGTCAGCAAGGCCGACGGCATCAACCACTGGACACATCCGCCGCGCACCACCGAGACCTCGCGCAAGGTCGTGCGGCCGTCGCCGGACCTGGCCTACTCGGCCTGCGTCTACGACCTCGACGGCGGCCCGGTCCATGTCACCGCTTCGGCCTGGGACGACTACATGTCGGTGTCGGTGTTCGCGCACAACAGCGACAACATCTTCGTCATCAACGACCGTCAGGCACCGCAGGGCGTCGACATGATCATCGTGCGCAAGGGCGAGCCGCATCCGCCCGGCGCGGCGCTGGTCGTCGAATCGCCGAGCCGACGAGGCATCGTCCTGCAGCGCCGCGTGGCGCCGACCCAGGAACGCTGGGAGGCGGCCAATGCCGCGCGCCGGCACGACATCTGTGAACAGCTGAAATCCTGAGCGCGGCCGTTCGCTCCCCGGTGCCGCCATGGGTGGCGCCGCGGGCGGGCTGCGGCCCGCGGCGGCCCGACGCACGCACATCACCCCGTTGCACAAGACAAGAATCATTCGAGGAGAACACATGAAAACCTGGCTGCGAATCGGAGGCGGCGCGATGGCCGGCCTGCTGTGCAGTTTCTCGGCACTGGCGCAGGAGGCCGATCCGGCTGCCGCGCCTGGCGCTGCTGCGGACCAGCCGCCGCCGGCGGCGCCGGCAACGGTGGCGAGCGCCGGCGACGACGACGCGAACAGCATGGCCGAGGTCATCGTCACCGCGCGCAAGCGCGAGGAGCGCCTGCGCGACGTGCCGCTGGCGGCGAGCGCGATCACCGAGGCGATGCGCGAGTCGCTGGCGCTCGACAACATGGACGACTACCTGCGCCAGGTGCCCGGTACGACGCTGGTGACGTCCGGCCCCGAATATCTCAATGACGTCTCGATCCGCGGCCAGGGCAGCGGCCGCCTCGGGTTCTCCGAGACCGCGACCGGCATCTACCGCGACGGCATGTACGCCGCCGGTGGCGGTTACGGCGGTCGCTCGCTGAGCCGCATGGACCTGTTCGATCTCGATCGCATGGAAGTGCTGCGCGGTCCGCAGGGCGCGCTGTTCGGCCGCAACTCGGTCGGCGGCGCGATCAACGTCGTCTCCAAGCGGCCGGAAGCCGAATCCGGCGGCCAGCTCACCGTGCGCGCCGCCAGCCGCGAGCGCCGCGACGTCGAGGCGGTGGTCAACGCGCCGCTAAGCGACAGTGTCGGCCTGCGCGTCGGCGCCCTCGTCAACGATCAGAACGACGGCTACGTCATCAACGACAGCACCGGCCACGCCATCGACGACCAGCGCTACACCGGCCTGCGCACGCAGCTCGACTACACGCCGGTCGAGGCGCTGCGCCTCGGCGCCATGTACGAGTACTACAAGTCGGACGGCCCGGCGTTCTCCAATCTCGGCCAGCGGCCGCTGCGCGTCGACGGCACGCCGCTCGACACCGACCGCGATCACCGCGCCGAACTGAGCCGCGAAGGCCGCACGAAGGTCGATCAGAACTACGGCCTGCTCAGTGCCGACTACTCGCTGCCGTGGGCGGCGCTGGCGGTCAAGCTCAGCCATGCGGTCCGCGACGGCGGCCGCCACAACGAGGACAACGCCCACTATGCCGGCCAGTCCGGCATCGACGTGACGCCGGGCGCCGACACCACCGGGCCTGACTACACGGTCGCCCAGGACGAGACCTATCGCCGCACCGGCCTGCAGGCCTTCCTGTCGTCGACCGGCGACGGGCCGTGGAGCTGGCTCGGCGGCATCGAGGGCCTGTGGTCGCGCAGCGACGTGGCCAACGGCCCGAACCTGTGCCCGGACTACACCGGCACCGCGCACGCGGCGACGCCGGGCTGCTATCCGGGCCTCGCCGGCACGCTGAGCGCGACCGGCGCGCAGGTGCGTTCGGCGGTACGCCTCGGCCTCAACCATGACGACTTCGCCGAGGACCTCAACTCGTACTCGCTGTACGGCTCGCTCGACCGCAAGCTGACCGAAAAGCTCAAGCTCGGCCTCGAACTGCGCGTGCAGCGCGACAGCAAGGAATTCAACTTCGCTCGTTACGCCGACGATCCGCTGGTCTACTTCGGCGGCGGCACACCGCCGGCCGGCATGATGGCGCCGATCAGCATCGATCCGGACGGCGCCGCCGGTCCGCGCACCGCCGCACCGGTGCAGTTCTGCCCGCCGTCGATCGATCCCGCGCAGTGCCCGGCCGGCTACGAGACCGTGCACCTGAAGCAGTCGCGCGACTGGACCTTCTGGACCCCGGCGGCGACGCTCCACTACAGCTTCACGCCGAAGCAGGCGGTCTATGTGCGCTTCGCGACCGGCTACCGTCCGGGCGGCTTCAACACGCAGCCGCCGCCGACCACGGTGCGCGACGATCTGCAGGCGATGCTGGTCTACAAGCCGGAGAAGGCGAACTCCTACGAGCTCGGCTGGAAGGGCAGCCTGTTCGGCGGCATCGAGGGCGAGGCGGCGGTGTTCTACACCGACACGCGCGACGTGCAGGTGGTCACCGTGCCGTCGACCACGTCGCGCAGCTTCGTGCTGCAGACCGCCGGCGACGCCTACGTTTACGGTGCCGAACTCGAGCTGCGCAAGAACCTGCGCCTCGGCCCCGGCCGCCTGATGAGCTCGCTGGCGGTGTCGACGCAGGATGGCGAGTTCCGCGACGGCGCCACGGCGCTGCTCGACACCAACGGCGACGGCACGCCTGACCAGGCCGATCTCGGCGGCAAGCAGGTGCCGCGTCTGCGCGATTACCAGCTGACCGTCAATCTCGCCTACACGGCGCCGCTCAGCGAGCGTCTGACCGGCATCGCCGGACTCAGCTTCCAGGCCGCCAACGGCGGTTATGAGACGCCCGAGAACACCGCCCGCTACGAAGGCTACACGCTGCTCGACGCCCGCCTCGGCGTGCAGGGCGAGCGCTGGAAGCTGTCGGCCTTCGGCCGCAACCTCGGCAACCAGCGCTACGTGCTCGACATCGTCGGCGCCGACTACTTCTGGAACGAACCGCGCAGCTTCGGCGTGGAGCTGACCGTGAACTACTGACCGTGACGCCCGCCGCCGGCACCCGATGCCGGCGGCGGCTCTCCTCTCGCCCTGTCCTTTTCTGCGTGCGCCGCCGGCGCGCGAAGGAGTCGTCTTGCCCACGCTCGCCTGTCCCGGAAAACCGATCATGCTGCCGCCGCGCGCCGAGCTGCGCGCCGACGGCGAGGCGATCCTGCGCCTGCGCCATCCCGAGCCGCTGCAGGCCGCCGACGACAATCTGGTGGCGCTGCTCGAACGCTGCTGCGCGCGTTACGCGGCGCGCCGCTTCCTGTCCGAGCGCGACGGCGAGGGCTGGCGCAGCCTCAGCTTCGCGGCCTTCGCGACCGCGGTCGAGCAGGCGGCGGCGGTGCTCGCCGCCGAGGGCATCGCTGCCGGCCGCCGCGTCGGCATTCTCGCGCCGAACGGCATCGCCCACGCCGTCGCCAGCTTCGCCGTGCTGGCGCTCGGCGCGGTCGCCGTGCCGCTGTCGCCGGCCTATCTCGCGCATCCGCGCGGCGCGGCGCTGCTCGGCCAGCTGGCACGCAGCGCCGGCGTCGAGGTTCTGCTCCACGACGAGACGCTGCCGGCCTGGGACGAGGCGCCGCGCCGCGTCGGGCTCGGCGCGCTGATGCGCCGGCTCGGCGGCAGCGACGCGGTACCGACGCTGCGCGAGCGCGCCGCGGCGATCGCATCGCGGCAGGCGGCGAAGATCTTCTTCACGTCCGGCTCGACCGGCACGCCGAAGGCCGTGGTCAATACGCACGGCGCGCTCGCGGCGGCGGCGGCGATGCTCGATCAGGTCGGGCCGCGGCTGCCCGACGACGAGTCGCCGGTGGTGCTCGACTGGCTGCCGTGGACGCACGCTTTCGGCGGCAACGCCAATCTGCACTGGGCGCTGCTGCGCGGCGCCAGCTTTCACATTGACGCCGGCGCGCCGGTCGCCGGCCGCTTCGAGCAGACGCTGCGCAATCTCGCCGACGTCTGCCCGACCAGCTTCACGACGGTGCCGACCGGCTACCCGCTGCTGCTCGACGCGCTCGAACGCGACGCGGCGCTGGCGGCGCGCTTCTTCAGCCGCCTGCGCGTCTGCAGTTTCGGCGGCGCGGCGCTGAGCGCGGCGGTGATCGAGCGCTTCCAGGCGCTGTCGCTGCGCGTGCGCGGCACGCGCATGCCGTTTGGCGGCGGCTACGGCATGACCGAGACCTGCGGCGTGATCGCGCTGGTCTGGTGGGATACCGAGCGCGGCGATCTGCTCGGCCTGCCGCTGCCCGGCATCGAACTCAAGCTGGTGCGCGGCGACGGCGGCCGCTGGGAGTGCCGCGTGCGCGGCGCCAATGTGTTCGACGGCTATCTCGGCGGCGGCGACGACGCGGCGTTCGACGACGAAGGCTTCTTCGTCACCGGCGACGCCGTCGAGCTCGCCGACCGCGAATGCCCCGAGCAGGGCCTGATCTACGCCGGCCGCCTGCGCGAGGACTTCAAGCTCGCCAACGGCAGCTGGGTGCGCGTCGGACCGCTGCGCGCGGCGCTGCTCGATCACCTGCGGCCGCTGGCCGCCGATCTGGTCGTGCTCGGCGAGAACCGCGACGAGCCGGCGGCGCTGGTCTGGCTCGCCGAACCGGACGCCGCGCGCGAGGCCGCGCAGGCGCAGCTGCTCGCCGCCTGCCGCGACTTCAACCGTGCCCGCCGCGGCGCGACCGAGCGCATCGGTCGCGTGCTGGTCGCCGTGCGGCCACCGGACGCGGCGGCCGGCGAGCTCACCGCCAAGGGCACGCTCAACGCGCGCCGCATCGCCGAGCAGCGCGGCGACGAGCTCGTGCGGCTCTACACCGATCCCGCCTTCCGCGTCTGAGGACGCCCCTTCCACGACGGACTTTTTCTCTCATGTCACACCTCGCTTCCGCTGCACCCGTGTCGTATCGCCGGCGCGGCGATCTCGGCTTCATCGATATCGACAGCCCGCCGGTCAACGCCCTGTCGGCGGCCGTGCGCGCGGGCCTTGCCGCGGCGCTCGATGCCGCCGAGGCCGACCCCGGCGTGCGCGCGCTGCTGCTGCGCTGCCGCGGCCGCACCTTCCTCGCCGGCGCCGACATCGCCGAATTCGGCGGCGAGATTCCCGGCCCGCAGCTGCCGGGTCTGGTCGACCGCATCGAGGCGTTTCCGCGGCCGGTGATCGCCGCACTGCACGGCACCGCCCTCGGCGGCGGCCTCGAGGTGGCGATGGGCTGCCACTACCGCATCGCCGCGCCGGGCACCAAGCTCGGCCTGCCCGAGGTGCGCCTCGGCCTGATTCCGGGCGCCGGCGGCACGCAGCGCCTGCCGCGCCTGGTCGGCCTCGGCGTGGCGATGGACATGATCGGCTCGGGCCGGCCGGTCGACGCGGCGCGCGCGCTGGCGATCGGCCTCGTCGACCGCATCGCCGACGGCGAGCTCGATGCCGCGGCGCTGGCCTACGCCGAAGAACTGGTGGCGGCCGGCGCGCCGCCGCGGCGCACCGGCGAGCGCAGCGTCGACATGGGCGGCTTCGGCGCCGCCGATTTCGAACGTGGCCGCGCCGAGGCGCGGCGCAGCGCGCGCGGCCAGCTGGCGCCGATCGCCTGCATCGATGCGCTGCAGGCGGCGTGCACGCTGCCGCTTGCCGACGGCCTGCGTCGCGAGAACGCGCTGTTCATCGACTGTTACCGCTCGCCGCAGGCGCAGGCGCTGTGGCACGTATTCTTCGCCGAGCGCGCCGCCGGCGTGGTGCCGGGCATCGACGCGGCGACGCCGGAGCTGCCGATCGCGCGCGCCGCGGTGATCGGCGCCGGCACGATGGGCGCCGGCATCGCCGTCTGCCTCGCCGACGCCGGCCTGCCGGTGCGCCTGCTCGACGGCTCGCCGCAGGCGCTGGCGCGCGGCCTGAAGACGATCGAATCGGTCTACCGCGGCGCGCTCGCCAAGGGCCGCATCGACGAGGCGACGCTGCAGCGCCGTCTGGCGCAGATCCAGCCGACCGAGCGCTACGAGGATCTCGCCGACGCCGATCTGGTCGTCGAGGCGGTGTTCGAGTCGATGGACGTCAAGCGGCGCGTGTTCGCCGAACTCGACCGCGTCTGCCGCCAGGACGCGATCCTGGCGACCAATACCTCGACGCTCGACGTCGATGTGCTGGCCGCTTCGACGATCAATCCGCTGCGCGTGCTCGGTCTGCATTTCTTCAGTCCGGCGAACGTCATGCGCCTGCTCGAGATCGTGCGTGGCGCGGCGACCGCGCCGGCGGTGCTGAAGACGGCGCTGAAGCTGTCGAAGCGGCTCGGCAAGCTTGGCATCGTCTCCGGCGTCTGCTACGGCTTCATCGGCAACCGCATGGTCGACGGCTATCTGCGCGAGGCCGGCGCGCTGCTGCTCGAAGGCGCGACGCCGGAGGCGGTGGACCGCGCGCTGACCGATTTCGGTCTGGCGATGGGCCCGTTCGCGATGCAGGACCTCGCCGGTCTCGACGTCGGCTGGCGCGTGCGCCAGGAATATCCGCCGGCGCCCGGACTCGAAGCCAGCTACGTGATTGCCGACCGCCTTTACGCGCTCGGCCGCTACGGCCAGAAGAGCGGCGCCGGCTACTACCGCTACGGCGAGGACCGCCGCCGTCCGCAGCCCGATGCGGAGGTCGAGGCGCTGATCGCGGAAGAGGCGCAGCGGCTCGGCATCGCGCGCCGCGCCTTGAGTGCCGACGAGATCGTCGAGCGCCTGGTGCTGCCGCTGATCAACGAGGGCGCACGCATCCTCGAAGAAGGCATCGCGCTGCGTTCGAGCGACATCGACTTGGTCTGGATCAACGGCTACGGCTTCCCGGCCTGGCGCGGCGGTCCGATGCTCCACGCCGATCGCCTCGGCCTGCCGCAGGTCGTCGAGCGGCTCGATCACTACGCCGGGCGCTTCGGTCCGCAGTGGACGCCGGCGCCACTGCTGCGCGCGCTGGCGGCGGCCGGCCGCAGGCTCGATTCCTACACCCCGTCCCCCCGTTCTTCGCAGAAGGATCATTCATGAAGGAAGCAGTCATCGTGTCGACGGCGCGCACGCCGATCGGCCGCGCCTATCGCGGCGCCTACAACGACACCCAGGGCACGGCGCTCGCCGCGCACGCCATCCGCCACGCCGTCGCGCGCGCCGCGCTGGCGCCGGACGAGGTCGAGGACGTGATGCTCGGCTGCGCGCTGCAGCAGGGCGCGACCGGTTTCAACGTCGCGCGTCAGGCGGCGCTGCGCGCCGGGCTCGGCGTCGGCTGCGCCGGCACCACGCTCGACCGCCAGTGCGGCTCCGGCCTCCAGGCCATCGCGCTCGCCGCGCAGCGCATCATCGTCGACGGCGTGCCGGTCTGCGTCGCCGGCGGCGTCGAGTCGATCAGCCTCGTGCAGAACGAGCACCAGAACCACTACCGCGAGCACGACGAGGAGCTGGCGCGCGATTTCCCCGGCCTGTATCTGCCGATGCTCGACACCGCCGAGGTGGTCGCGCGCCGCTACGGCATCGACCGCGAGACGCAGGACGCCTACGCGCTGCAGAGTCAGCGCCGTACCGCCGAAGCGCAGGCGCAGGGCCGCTTCGACGCCGAGATCGTGCCGCTCGAAACGCGCACGCTGGTCAAGGGCGCCGACGGCGCGCCGCAAGCGCGCACGACCTGTCTCACGCGCGACGAAGGCAATCGTCCGGAGACGACGGCGCAGGGTCTGGCCGCGCTCAAGCCGGTGCGCGAGGGCGGCAGCGTCACCGCTGGCAACGCCAGCCAGCTGTCCGACGGCGCCAGCGCCTGCGTGCTGATGGAGCGCGCCGACGCCGAACGCCGCGGCCTGACGCCGCTCGGCGTCTTCCGCGGCCTGGCGGTCGCCGGCTGCGAGCCGGACGAGATGGGCATCGGCCCGGTCTACGCGATCCCGCGCCTGCTGCAGCGTCACGGGCTGAAGGTCGAGGACATCGGCCTGTGGGAGATCAACGAGGCCTTCGCCGTGCAGGTCGTCTACTGCCGCGACCGTCTCGGCATTGCCGACGAGCGCCTCAACGTCAGCGGCGGCGCGATCGCGATCGGCCATCCGTACGGCATGAGCGGCGCGCGCATGACGGGTCATGCGCTGATCGAGGGCCGCCGGCGTGGCGTGCGCTACGTCGTCGTCAGCATGTGCATCGGTGGCGGCATGGGTGCCGCCGGACTCTTCGAGGTGATGAAATGACGCAGGAAAAAAGCCCGGGCGAGCTGCTGATCGATCGCCGCGATCTCGACTTCCAGCTGTACCAGATGCTCGGCCTGGAGGCGCTGCTGCAGTCGCCGCGCTACGCCGGCGTCGGCCGCGATACGGTCGACAGCATCATCGACACCGCCTATCGCCTGGCGCAGGACAAGTTCGCGCCGAGCGCCGGCAAGCTCGACGCCAACGAGCCGCACTTCGACGGCGAGCGCGTGCACGTGATTCCCGAAGTCGCCGAGGCGCTGCGCGCCTACATCGACGCCGGCTTCATGAGCCTGAGCTTCGATCACGAGGATGGCGGCCTGCAGCTGCCGTTCACGATCGCGACCGCGGTCAGCATGGTGTTCTGCGCCGCCAACCAGGCCATCAACGGCTATCCGTTCCTGACCATCGCCGCGGCGCATCTGCTGGCCACGCACGGCAGCGCCGAGCAGAAGCGGCGCTTCATGCAGCCGATGGTCGAAGGCCGCTACTTCGGCACGATGTGCCTGTCCGAGCCGCACGCCGGTTCGTCGCTCGCCGACATCCGCACGCGTGCGGTGCCGGCTGCCGACGGCAGCTACCGCATCAAGGGCACCAAGATGTGGATCTCCGGCGGCGATCACGAGCTGTCGGACAACATCGTGCATCTGGTCCTCGCCAAGATTCCCGGCGGCCCGGCCGGCGTGAAGGGCATTTCGCTGTTCATCGTGCCCAAGCACCGCATCGAGGCCGACGGCACGCGCGGCGCGCGCAACGACGTGCGTCTGGTCGGCCTCAATCACAAGATGGGCCAGCGCGGCCTGACCAACTGCCTGCTCAATTTCGGCGAGCACGACGACTGCGTCGGCTACCTCGTCGGCGAGCCGCACACCGGCCTGGCGCTGATGTTCCACATGATGAACGAGGCGCGCATCGGCGTCGGTTCCGGCGCCACCAGCGCCGGCTACACCGGCTACCTGAATGCGTTGCAATACGCGCGCAACCGCCCGCAGGGCCGGCGTCCGGATTGCCGTGATCCGTCGACGCCGCCGGTGCCGATCATCGAGCACGCCGACGTGCGCCGCATGCTGCTGCAGCAGAAGGCCTACGTCGAAGGCTGCCTGACGCTGTCGCTCGAATGCGCGATGCTGGTCGACCGCCAGCGCGTCGAGGAAGACCCGCGCGTGCGTCGCGAGATCGACCTGCTGCTGGAGATGCTGACGCCGATCGCCAAGACCTTTCCGTCGGAATACTGCCTGGAGGCCAACAAGCTGGCGATCCAGGTGCTGGGCGGCGCCGGCTACACGCGCGACTTCCCGGTCGAGCGCCTCTATCGCGACAACCGCCTCAACCCGATCCACGAAGGCACGACCGGCATCCAGGGCCTCGATCTGCTCGGCCGCAAGGTACGCATGCACGACGGCGAGGGCCTGCGCCTGCTGCTGTCGCGGATCGAAGCGGCGATCGCCGAGGCCGCGGCGGTGCCGCGCCTGCGCGAGGAAGCCGAGGCGCTGACGCGCGCGCTCGACGCGTTCCGGCGCACGACCGGCGAGCTCACCGCGGCGCTCGCCGCAGGGCGCGTGTTGCCGGCGCTGGCCAACGCCACGCTCTACCTCGATGCGATGGGCCTGCTCGTGCTCGGCTGGATCTGGCTGCGCCAGGCGCTGGTCGCCGCGGCGCTGCCGGAGTCGGCTTTCACGCGCGGCAAGCTGCGTGCCTGCCGCTACTTCTTCCGCTACGACGTGCCGCGCATCGCACCGCTGTGCGCGATGCTGTCCTCGTTCGACGACACCTGCCTGAATGCAGCCGACGACGAGTTCTGAGCCTGCGGCCGCAGGCCGGGAACGCCACGCCGCCGACGCGGCGTTCCCGGCGCGGCGCCTGAGGTCACCGCGGAGGGACGCGCATGGAATTCGGTAACACGCAGGGCGCCGGCAATCGTCGCCTGATCGGCATCGGCGGCGTGGTGGTGTTTCACGCGCTGCTGATCTGGGCCTTGGTGTCGGGACTGGCGCGCAAGGCGATCGAGATTCTGCCGGCGCCGATCGAGACCAGGATCATCGAGGAAGTGCGGCCGCCGGAGGACATCCCGCCGCCGCCGCCGCCGCCGACGCTGGACATTCCGCCGCCGCCGTTCGTGCCGCCGCCGGAAGTGAACATCGCGACGCCGCCGCCGCGCACCAACACCATCGTCGCGCAGAGCACCGTGCCGACACCGCCGCCGGCGCCGGCGCCGGTGGTCAAGGCGCCGCCGTCGGTGGCGCTGAAGATCGACAGCCGGCGCTGCCGCCTGCCGGAGTATCCGGCGGTGTCGCAGCGTCTGGGCGAAGCCGGCTCGGTGGTGCTGCAGCTGCTGGTCGGCACCAACGGTCGCGTCACGGACAGCAAGATCGTGACCACGAGCGGCTACCCGCGGCTCGACGAAGCGGCGCGCAAGGCGCTGAGCCTGTGCAAGTTCGATCCGGCGGTGGTGGAGGGTGTACCGACCGCGGCGTGGGGCACGCTGAAGTACACGTTCAAGCCCGAGCAGTAAGCGGCCGCGCGTTCGGCCAAGAAAGAATCCGATCTGGAGATATCAGATGTACAAGGCGTTCAAGACCATTCTCGCCGTTCCCGCGCTCTGTGCGCTGCTGATGGCGATGCCCTCGCTGCCGCTGCCTGCTGCCGCCAACGAGGCCGCCGTTTTCGCGTTCAAGAATCTGGCGCCGGTTGCGCCGGCGGCAGCGGCGGAGCCGGAGACGCCGGCGGCCGAACCGGCCCCGGCGGTCGAAGCGCCGGCCGACGCGGCACCGGCGGCGGAAGCCGCCCCGGCCGAGGGCCCGGCGCTGGCCGAAGCGGCGCACAGCGAAGAAGTCGAAAACCCGTACGGCCTGTCGGCGCTGTGGGCGCAGGGCGACTTCGTGGCCAAGGGCGTGCTGATCATCATGCTGATCATGTCGGCGTCGACCTGGTACATCATGATCATGAAGCTGATCGAACAGCAGAAGCTGTACGGTCAGGCCAAGGACGCCAACGCCAAGTTCTGGACCAGCAAGAACATCAAGGACGG
>NZ_KB907948.1 GCF_000382285.1 Solimonas variicoloris DSM 15731
TGGTCTCGATCGGCGCCGGCAGAATCTCGATCGCCTTGCGCGCCAGTCCCGACACCAAGGCCCAGATCAGCAGCGCGTGAAACACCACCACGCCGCCGATGCCGATCAGGCGGCGGTTGTGGTCCGGTTGGGCTTGGCCGAGTTGCATGGCTGGATTCTCAGAATGTCAGGTTGAATATGGTGGCGCCGCTCGCGCTCAGGTCTCGCGCGAGACTTCCACCCGTTGATGCTCGTAGCGCAGCGCCTGCGCGGCGTCAGCGAGCGCGCGATGCGGGGCATCGCCAGGGCGGTGGAAGGCCGCGGCGCGGCCGCGCACGCGTTCGATCTTCCGGGCTGCGAAAGCCGGCGAGCTCGTACGCAGCGACAGCGCCGCGCCGTCGACTGCGGGGTGAAACGGGGATGATGCGATGATCGCCGTCGGGCTCTGGCGCATAGCGGCACGCGCGGCATCCATCGGCACGCTGGTCGGCACGCTGGCCGCTGCCTCGCCTTCGGCGCGGCGGTCGGTCCACGCACCGGCCGTCATCGCGACCGACACGGCCCACAGCGCCACCACTGTCTGCTTCCGCCACTTCATCATCGTTGCTCTGAACATCCTCACGAGAGGCATTCGACTACGCATCCGTCACGGCGGCACACACGCACCGCCCTGTTGCCTCGCACGTCCCTTGGGCCCCTCGCGCTGAAGCGGTGTCGTCATAGCGAGATTCATGCCATCGATCACTTCTTCGGCGGCGCTTCGAGCCCGGCGCCGGCGTCGAGCACGAACCGGGCGCCTTCAGCATCGGAAGCGGCCAGGCCAGGCGACATGGGGTATTTGCCGTTGAGCGATAACGCGGCGCGTGCGTCGCGTCGAGACGCGCGCTTCTTCACCGCCAGCGCGAAGCCGAACCACTGTTGACCGCGGCAGCGCCTGCCGATCCGGATCGATTGGCGCCGCCGATCCGCACCGCGAACGGCGGCACGCCTGCGCGATGGTGCGTGCGCGATTCGCCCGACGGCGCGCGAAGAAAGAATCCGCAGGCCACCGCCGGCGTGCACGGCGTCGAGCGCGGCGGCGCCGAACAGTCGTACGCACCATCGGCGGCGGCTCCATAAGGTGTGGACGTGTCGACAACAGACCGGGCGGCCGCGGCAGATACCTCGCCGACGATGCGCCTCGCCGCTCGCGCACCAGATTGAGCTCCTGCGCACCACCATGCGGCGCTGCGGCGAGTATCGCCCGCCATGCGCTCGGCCAGCACAGCCAGCGTGCGTGCACTGCGGTCCCGGCCGGCAGCGGCCGTCGGGCCTGCTCGCCGGCACGCAAGAACGCACGAACGCACGAACGCACGAACGCACGAACGCACGAACGCACGAACGCACGAACGCACGAACGCACGAACGCACGAACGCACGAACGCACGAGGATGCGACGACCCTGGCCTTGCCCGCGGATCGCGCAAAAGGAGACTGAGCCTGCCCCGGACGCCGCTGCGAGCGCCCGCGCTATGATGCGCCGACCCGCCTGCCGCGCCATGAAACGGCTGCCATGCCGATGTCCGCCGTATCTCAGCGACGCGCCGTCACCGGACGACCGAATATGGATGCCCTCGCGCAACGAAGCGCGCCCGCCCCGAGCTGCGACTGGCCGGACTGGCCAGCCTACGGCCTCATCGACGATCTGCTGCCGACGCTGGAGCGCTGGGCCGCCGACGGCCGCCGCTGCGCGCTCGCCACGCTGGTCCGCATCAGCGGCTCCTCGCCGCGCCCGCTCGGCAGCGAGATGGCGATCGACGAGCGCGGCGAGTGCGTCGGCTACGTCTCCGGCGGCTGTGTCGAGGCGGCGGTCGCCGCCGAGGCGCTGGCGGTGCTCGCCGACGGCCGGCCGCGTCTGCTCGACTACGGTGCCGGCAGTCCGGTGCTCGACATCCAGCTCAGCTGCGGCGGCCGCATCGGCATCTACGTGCGCGAACTCGCCGCGCCGCGCGCCTACGTCGCGCGCCTGCGCGAGGCGCGCGCGCGACGCCGGCCACTGTACGCGCTGACCGATCTCGGCAGCGGCGCGATGCAGCTCGCCGACGCCGAACCCGAATTCGCCGACGGCCGTTTCGTGCGCGAGCACCAGCCGCCACTGCGCCTGATCGCGGTCGGCGCGGATCCGGTGACGCTGGCGCTCGCCTACCTGGCGCCGCAGATGGGCATCGAGACCGTGCTGCTGCGTCCGCTCGGGCCGGAAGCGCCGCCGCCCGGCGCGAACCTGCTGCACTACGACCGCCGCCCGCTCGCCGCCGCGCTCGCCGGCCTGCACCTCGACGCGCGCTGCGCGGTCTACACGCTGACCCACGACGCCGAGGCCGACCACGCGGTGCTGGCGGCGGCGCTGCGCTCGCCGGCCTATTGCGTCGGCGCGCTCGGCAGCCGGCGCAAGGCCGAGCTGCGCCGCGCACAGCTGCGGGCCGAGGGCATCGCCGAGGCCCGCATCGCCGAGCTGCGCTCGCCGGCCGGGCTGTATCTGGCCGGCAGCGGCGCGCACGCGCCGCAGCAGATCGCGCTGTCGATCGTCGGCGAGATGCTGGCCGCCGTGCCGCGCGCCTGACCGTGGCGCGGATCGGGCTCGTCGTCCTCGCCGCCGGTCGCGCGCGCCGCTTCGGCGGCGGCCACAAGCTGCTCGCCGCGCTGCGTGGCACGCCGCTGCTGTGGCACGCGCTGGACGCGGCCTGTGCGGCGCCGGCGCGGCCGCTCGTCATCGTCGTCGGCCATCGCCAGCACGCGATCCGCGCGACGCTGGCGCGCTTCCGCCGCGCGCGCCGTGGCGCGCCGCCATGGCGCGTCGTCTACAACCCGCATCACGCCACCGGCATGGCCAGCTCGCTGCAGGCCGGGCTCGCCGCCCTGCCCGCGTCCTGCGCCGGCGCCGTCGTGCTGCTCGGCGACATGCCCGACGTCCGCGCCGCGACGATCGCGCGCCTGTGCGCGGCCTACGCGCCCGGCGCCGCCGCCGTCGTGCCGCTCAGCGCGGGCCGGCGCGGCAACCCGGTGCTGCTCGGCCGGCCGCTGTTCGCCGCCGTCGCCGGCCTGCGTGGCGACGAAGGGGCGCGCCGTCTGCTGGCGCGCGCGGCGGAGGTGCGCACGGTCGAGGTGCCGCGCGGCGGCTTCGCCGACGTCGACACGCGCAGCGACTGGCGGCGCGCGCGGGCGCAGGCGCGGCGGCGCTGACGAAGCCAGTAGCGCCGCCCGGGCAAGCCGGACAGTGCCGTGATCGCGCGGCGTGGCGAATCTGCGCGCGCGGCTTGCGCCGGTCAGCCTCGCCGCGGCCGTTCCGCGCCACTCCGCGCTCCGGCGCCGGCGCGCCCGGCACGCGCCGCGCACAGCAGGCTGGCCGGCGCCGCGCGCAGCGGCATCTGCCGCCTGTGCCTCAGACGCCGCAGCCCTTGAGCACGAACGGATCGCTGAGACCGCTGTACGGGCCGTCCTTGCTGCCGGCCTCGTAGCGGATGCGGTAAGTGCCCGGCGCGGTGCCGGCCGGCACCTGCCACTCGATCAGCGCCTCGTCGGTCTGCGAACCGTTCTTGACGATCGTCATCTTCGTCCACCAGCTGTCGTCGGTGGCGACGACCTGCCAGCCCTCGCCGACCTGACGCTCGATGTAGAAGTAGCTCTGGCCGTGGCGCATGTCGTTGCGCGGGTTGGCGGCGTAGAACCGGGCGCTGACCGTCAGGCGCTCGTCCTTCGTCATCTGGTACTCGGGCTGCGGCTGCAGCGTGACCTCGCCGTACGACGCGCCGCTCGGCAGGCGGCTGTCGGCAGTCGACAGCAGCAGGTGGAAGAACAGCAGCGGCGTGTGGTCTTCGTAGCGCGCCGCCTGATACGGACTCTGCGCCGGCTTGCCGTCGCGCAGGTTCTTCGCCAGCCGCGCCGTTTCCTGGATCACCGCGTCGAGCGTCCACGGTCCGAACACCGTCGAGGCGCCCTCGTAGTTCTGTGCCGAGTACTCCTCGCGCGTCGTCAGGTAGTGGATGTAGGTGTTCGACAGGCCGCCGATCACCGCGTAGTCGATGCCGGCGTCCTGCAGCACATCGAGCACGGCGTCGCGCAGGCGACGGCCGGACGTGGTCGTCACCTCCCACGGCAGCGAGATGATCGCGAGGTTGCCGAGCGTGATCATCTGGAACGGAATCACCTTCGGCTGCAGCTGCAGCAGCGACAGATCGCCGAGACCGACGACCAGCGGGATCGCGACCGGCTTTTCCATCTGGCAGGCGTAGCCGAGCAGCGCGAACGCCGGGTTGTAGCAGCCGACTGGCTCGATCAGCGTCGACGGCAGCGCGCCCTGCGTCAGGCCGGTGAAGGTGTCATTCAGGTACTGCGTCAGGAACGGCAGCAGCTGATCGTCGCTCATCGGACAGGCGGCGCCTTCGGTGAACGGACCGCGGCCGTCCTCGGCACCGCCGGCGAACGAAATGCCGAGCGCCGGATTGCAGGTCTGCTGGCCGCCGATCGTCGGCATCAGCGCATCCGGATAGGTCTTCGGCTGCTCGACGACGACGCCGCTCATGTCGATCGGGACATGGATCGCCTTGACCTCGCCGTGCAGCTTCTCCCTGGCGTCGTCCCAGAGCTGGCGCGCGTGGTGATACTGCTTGTAGCCGGAGATCATCGCGCTTTCGTAATCGTCGCGACCGCCGCCGCGCTGCGTCCAGGCGTCGCTGTCGCGCGAATGCAGCTCCTTCTCGCTCAGGTCCATCATGAACGGATTCGGCGAGGCATCGCCCTCGTCGGACTGGAAGAAGCCGGCGATGAAGCCGCCTTGCGGGTAGACGCCCTGCGCGAAATCCTGCTCGAAGCGCTGCGCCGCGTAGCCCTTGTTGTCGCCCGACAGCAGCGTGTGCGTCTGGCCGATCGAGGTGCCGTGGATCGCGTACCAGTTCAGCATGCCGACCGGCGTGCCGTCGTCGCGCTGCAGCTTGAGCAGCGTCATCATGCGGTTGGTCGCGACTTCGCGGCCGCTGGTGTCGACGAAGCGCGCACGTTCCTCTTCCGGGTTCTTCGCGTAGGCCGGCGGCGAGCGGTTGAAGTTGGTGTCGAGCAGCTCGGACTTGGCCATGCGGATCGGGCCCGGCGTCGCCACCATCAAGCTGCGGTGCGCCTGCTGGATCGCGTCGAACACGCCGTTCACCGCCGCCTCGTACGACTGCTGGTCGAAGCCGAGCGCGAACACGTTGGCGAGGTCGTAGTGCGCCTGGCCGCCGGCGCTGGAATGCGTGTGCGTCGCCGAGATCATGACGTTGTCCATCGTCCAGTAGTCGGACAGATGGTCCTCGGTGTCGGCGGCGATGCGCGCCATCACGCCGAACTTGATCGAGTCGAACGACAGGCCGTTGTCGATCGTCACCAGCATCGCGTAGCCCTTGCGGCCGCCGCACTCCGACGAGAAAGCGAAGGCGCGCGCGTGCTCGCGCGTGTGCAGGCCGGTCGAAACCTGGGACGGATCGGCGTAGCCGAGCTGCTCCTCGCCGAGCGCCGGACCGGTGATGTCGCCGACGCCGGCGCCGTAGCGGAAGCTGGTGTTGTTCTCGCAGCCGCCGCCGTTGAGCACGGCGTCCGATGCACGCGGCGCGCGGCGCGCGGCGTAGTGCGAAAGGTCGGCCAGCGGCCGATCGGCGTCGGCGCGCTTGACGCCGAGAATCTGCGTCTCGTCGAGCTGCCCGATCTGGCAGCTCGCGCCCGCCTCGCTGACCGCCGACGGCGAACTGCTGCCGCAGGCCGCAAGGCCGAGCAGCGTGGCCATCGCCAGCGCCGTACCGCCGATGCCGTGCCAGCGGACCATGCCGAGGGTCCGCGCCCCGATGCTTGCGTTCATCCCCTTCCCCGTATGCTGCGAATGCTGCGCCGGCAATCCCGCGCCGGCCTTGCGGCCGTGCCCGACGCCGATCGCGACGGCCATCGTTTGCGGTGAAGGCCGGTCGCACGCGCCCGGGGCACGGTGACGGCAATGTGACAATTCGCACCCGTCACGCTCTTGACATCTGGCGCCATATTTTGCGTACGCGTACGCGGACCGTCGGGTTGCCGCGGCGCGCGACCATGCGCGCGCGGCCGCGCGCCGGCGACGCATCCGGAACACGAGGGGGCGGCGACAGAAAGATCGGCGGCGTGCAGCGGGTGCGCCGGGCACACCGCTCAAACGCGCTGTTCAGGCGCACTGATCAAACGCGCTACTCGGGCGCACTGCTCGAGCGCGCCGGTCCGGGGATACGGCGAAGGCGGCGCCGCGACGCAACGCCGGGCGCGGCGCGGTGCGGTGCGGCAGGCGCGTCAGGGCGACGCGAGCACGCCCTTGTCGCCGAACAGCAGCGGTGCGCCGGCGCTGCCCTCGGCGAGCGCCGCGAGCGCGGCGCGGTCGGCCCGCTGCTGCAGCACGAATGCGGTCGCGCCGGCATCGCGCACGAGCACCGTGCCGCCGAGACCGGCGACCACGGCACGGCCGTCGCCGAAGCGCGCGACCGCGGTCAGCGACTGGTCGGTGCCGCTGGTGATCTCCTGCCAGCTCAGGCCGTCGTCAGCGCTCTCGAACAGGTGGCCGCGCATGCCGGCCATCAGCCAGCGGCCGTCACCGAGCGCCGCGCCGGCCCAGAACGAGCCGGGATTCGTGGTCTGGATCTCCTGCCAGCTGGCGCCGCCGTCGGTCGAGCGGAACACCACGCCGGACTCGGCGGCGGTGAACAGCGGTGCGCCACGCCCGCCGAAGATCGCGAACAGGTGGCGGTCGGTGCGCGTGCCGCCGGCGATCGTCAGCGGCGCCCAGGTCTTGCCGCCGTCGGCGGTCTGGATCGCGAGTCCGAACAGGCCGACCGCGAAACCGCGCTGCGCGTCCTCGAAATGAATCGCGAACAGCACCTTGTCGCCGTCGACGTCGCGGTGCTGCAGCGTCCAGGTCTCGCCGCCGTCGGCGGTCGCCAGCACCACGCCGTCGTGACCGGCGGCCCAGCCGTGCTGCGCATCGACGAAGCTCAGCGAAGTCAGCAGCACCTGCACCGGCACCGCCGTCGCCTGGCGGAAGCTGCGGCCGTCGTCGTCGGACAGCAGGATCACGCCGTGGTCGCCGGCCGCGATCAGGCGCCGGCCGGCGCGCGTCACCGCCAGCAGCGGCGTCTGCGTTGCGGCGGCGACCCGGACCGCGGCCTGCGGGCCGAGCGCCTGCGGCTCGGCGGCGGTCGCGGCGGCGGCAGAAGTCGCGGCGACGGCGGACAGGATCAGGCCGAGCGCGAGGCGCGGCGCACGCAGGCGGGTCGGAATCGTGGCGGGCATGTTCAGTGCGGGCAGAGAAGCGGCAGGCCGTGCAGGCCGGCGCGCTCGAGCGTCCAGTGGTGGCGAAGGGCGGCCGGCGCCGCCGACGCGCGCGCCAGCGGCACGCCCGGCGGCAGCGCCGTGGCGCTGAAGGTATGCCAGTACAGCGCCGGCGCGGCGAGCGTGCGCGTCGCCGCATCGGCGTAGAGGCAGGCCAGCGCCTTGCCGGTATAGGCGCTGTCGGCGCGCGCGCCGAGCGCAGCGGTGAAGCGCGCGATCGCGGCGGCGCCGGCATCGGTACGGCAGGCGTATTCGCCGCCGTAGAACTCGGTGCGGATCACGACGCGCGCCAGCAGCGTTTCGGCTTCCGGGACGGCGACGCCGTGGCGGCGCAGCAGCACGGCGAGATCGGCGAGCAGGCGGCCGAGCCGCGCGCGGCCGGCCAGCGTTGCGCCGACCACCTGCACGGCGATCACCTGCGTCGGCAGGCCGGCGAGCGCCAGGCCGGTGACGAGGCCGGCGACCGTGCCCATGCTGCTGAACGGCACGTACAGGCTGCGCGGCAGCGGCAGCTCGCCGGCCTCGATCTGACGGCGCAGCTCGAACGCCGCTTCGACGAAACCGAGCGCGCCGAGCGCGTTCGAGCCGCCGGGCGGAATCCAGCGCGGCGCCTGACCCTCGCGCAGCAGCCGGCGCAGCGAGCGCGCCGCGGCGGTCGCCGCCAGCGTCGCCGTGCCGCCGCGCACGAACAGCTCGGCGCCGCAGTGCAGCGACACCGACAGATTGCCGACCACGTACGCGGCCGGGCATTGCGGCAGCAGGCCGGCGAGCGTCGCCAGGCCGAGCTTGCGCGCGTGCCAGGCGGTCGCCGCGACGAAATTGGAACCGGCGTAGCCGAAGGCCAGCACCGAGCGGCAGCCGTCGCGCTGCGCGTCGCCGAGCAGGAAATCGAGTTTGCGGATCTTGTTGCCGCCGTAGTCGGCCGCCGTCAGATCGTCGCGCTTGACGTAGACCTGCGCCAGGCCGGCGAACGCCTGCACCGGCGTCGCGGCGCCGAGCAGGCCGGCGCGCGGCAACACCGCCAGACGCGGCAGCGCCTCGCCCAGGATCGTCGACGTCGGCGCGCTCGTCATCGTCTCAGTGCTGCATCAGGCCCGGCACGCGCACCGGCTTGCGGCGCGGGAACAGGCGTTCGAGCACGACCGCGAAGGCCGGCAGCGCGGTGATCGCCATCAGCATGTTGACCATGAACATGAAGGTCAGCAGCTTGCCCATGTCGGCCTGGAACTTGAGCGCCGAGAACGACCAGGTGGCGACGCCGACCGACAGCGTGATCGCCGTGAACACCGTCGCCACGCCGGTCTCCGACAGCGCCTGCTCGAAGGCCTTGACGATGTCGAGGCCGTGCGCGAGGTGCCACTGCAGGCGGTTGTAGATGTAGAACGCGTAGTCGACGCCGACGCCGACCGCCAGCACCATCACCGGCAGCGTCGAGATCGTCAGGCCGATGTCGCAGGCCTTCATGAACGCGTAACCGATGAAGGTCGCCACCGTCAGCGGCAGGCAGCAGGCGATCATCGCGCGCCAGTCGCGGTAGGCCAGGAACACCAGGATCAGGATCGCCGCGTAGACGTACAGCATCATCGGCAGCTCGCTTTCCTCGAGCACCTCGTTGGTCGCCGCTTCGACGCCGACGTTGCCGCTGGCCAGACGCAGCGTCGCGCCCTCGAACGGATGCGCGCTGCGGAATTCCTTGACCTTGGCGACGATGTTCTTGATCGTCGTCGCCTTGTGATCGGCGAGGTAGAGATTGACGGCGAGCACGCTGCAGTCGCCGTTGCGGATGCCGCGGCTCTGCTGGAACTGGTGCAGGATGTAACCGAGCGTGCGCCCGTCGCGCGGAATCGCCGCCATCTTCAACTGGCCTTCGTTGAAGCCGGCGTTGTAGAGCTTGGCCATCGTCGCCGCCGATTCGACCGAGACGACGCCGGGTTCGCGGCTCATCTCCCAGCCGAACTCGTCGACGTAGCGGAACAGATCGCTGTTCTCGCAGGACTCCGGCGGCGCCTCGACCACGACCGTCAGCCAGTCGAGGCCGATGTCGAAGTGCTCGGCGACCGATACCGAATCGAGGTTGTAGCGCGCATCGGGGCGCAGCTCCGCGGCGCCCGGCTGCAGGCTGCCGATGTGGCGGCCGTGGCTCAGCACGACCGCGGCGGCGAACACGCCGAGCGTCAGCAGCGTGACCAGCACCGCGTTGCGCGGCTCGGCGACGCGGGCGATCTTCTGCATCAGCACCGAACGCTGCTCGCGACGCGCCAGCGCGCGCGCCGCGTAGTCCTGCGTGAAGCGGAAGTACGAGGCGGCGATCGGCAGCAGCACGAGGTTGGTGGCGATCTTGTAGCCGACGCCGATCGACGCCGTCAGCGCCAGCTCGCGGATCATCGGGATCGGCACCAGCATCATCGTCACGAAGCTGACCAGCGCCGTGGCCAGCGCCAGCGAGCCGGGGATCAGCAGACCGCTGAAGCTCGCCCGCGCCGCCGCCTGCGAGTCGTCGCCGGCGGCGATCTGGCGGGTGATGAAGTTGATCTGCTGCACGCCGTGCGACACGCCGATCGCGAAGACCAGGAACGGCACCAGGATCGCGAGCGGATCGAGGCCGAAGCCGAGCAGATGCAGGGTGCCGAACTGCCAGATCAGCGACACCAGCGAACAGCCGACCGGCAGCAGCGTCAGCGTCCACGAGCGGCAGTACCAGAACACCGCGAGCGCCGTCAGCAGCAGCGCGATGCCGCAGAACACCAGCACGCCGCTGGCGCCGTCGGCGATGTCGCCGACCACTTTCGAGAAGCCGATGATCTGGATCTCGACGTCGGCGTTCTCGAACGGCTTGCGGATCTTGTCCTCGAGCGCGTGCGCGAGGGCGATGTAGTCGAGCGGTTCGCCGCTGTGCGGGTCGATCTCGTTGAGCTCGGCCACGACCAGCCCGCCCGCTCCATCCTTGGAGACGAGCAGGCCGCCGTACCCGCCAGCGATGACCCGATGGCGAATCTCGTTGATCACGTCGGGGGTCAGCGCATCGGGCGTGATCGTGCCGCTGATCAGGGGCTCCGAGCGGAAACCGTCCTCGGTGATTTCGTTGTAGAAGACGTTCGGCGTCCACAGCGACATGACGCTGCCGCGATTGACGCCGTCCAGATAGGTGACTGCGTCCGTCACCTGCAGCAGGGTGCGCAGGTTCTGTTCGGTCCACAGCTCGCCGTGGCGGGCGCGCACGACGATGACGACGCGGTTGGCGTCGAACAGCTCGTTGCGGTACTTCTCGAAGGTCTCGATGTACTCGTGATGCTGCGGCAGCATCTTCTCGAAACCGGCCGAGATCCGCAGCTGGGCGGCGGCGAACGTCATCAGCACCGTCAGCACGACGGCGACGATGAGGACGACGGCGCGATGCGCGAACAGCAGGCGCTCGAGCCTGGCGACCAAGCCGGTCATGGCGTACCGCCGGTGTGAACGAACATGCGGAGCGACATCAGAACGAGTAGGTGATCGCGAACGAGGCGAAGTCGCGGTCGCGGATCAGGTTGTAGTTGCCGCCACCGTGGTACTGCGTGTACGCCAGCGAGGTGCTGAGCTGGTTGCCGCGGCGGATGAAGTTGAACGACAGCGTGTCGGCGATCGCATCCGAGATCCACGGCAGCGCGTTCGGCGAGTTGCCGTTGACGCCCTGCGCGAGATCGATCTGCGGCATGAAGGTCCAGCCGAGATTGAACACGTTCGGGTACGAGACGTTGGTCGACAGCGTGTAGCCCCACGAGAACTTGTCGGGCAAGCCGTATGAAGGCATCGACCACGGAATGCCGCCCTTGCGCTCCAGATCCGGGTAGTAGGTGCCGGACACTTCGAGCAGGATCGTGCCTTCCGAGGCGCCGAGCCCCTTGAGGATGTAGCGGCCGATGCCGTCGGCCGGCGACATCAGCTGCAGGCCGTTGATCGTCGCCTGCCACTTCTTCTCGTCGACCCAGCCCTTGCAGTACTTGCCGGCCGCCTCGCCGCCGCCGTTGACGCAGGCGTACGGCGCGCTGTTTTCGATGTTGCCGGTCGGCACCGAGGTGTCGATCATCACCGCCTGCTTCGGCTGGTAGGCGACTTCGGCGCCAATGCCCCAGGCGCCGAGCGTCGTCGACACCGACATGCCGAGCATGCGGCGATCGTCCGGATATTCGAGGCGGTAGCCGGCCGACACCGGGTTGTAGCTCGCCAGCGCATCGTTGACGACGTACGAGACGAACGGAACCTTCTCGTTGAACTCGACGTAGTAGAAGCCGAAAGAACCGTCGAACCACTCCGGGCGATACCGGAACGACAGGCCCCACTGGCCGTCGTCGCTGCCGGCCTTGGTGCCCTGGTACGGCAGCGCCGAGCCATGATCGCCGTACGCCAGGCGCACCAGCCATTCGGGGCGATTCAGCGCGTCGGCCAGCCGCGCGACGACGACGTCCGGATTCTGCAGCTGCGCGCGCGTCAGGCCGCTGCCGCCCGGATCGCCGAGCGTGCCGTACGGCGCCTGGCCGAGCAGCAGCGTGCCGCCCGGAATCGCGGCGATGCCGGCGTTGACCTGCGAGGTCGGGATGTACAGCGCGCGGTCGGCGCCCTCGCCGGCGACGTCGGCCGACGAGAAGTACGTACCGGCGGCGTCGAGCTGGAACGAGTTCCACTTCCACTGCCAGTACGCTTCCATGCTCAGGTCGTCGAGCACGTCGAGCGACAGCGACACCATCGGCGCCGGACGATACAGCTCCTTGAGCTGGGTGCCGGGCGTGTGCATGCGGCGCAGGTCGATGGCGTTGATGGTGTTGACGCCGCCGATCGTGAAGATGCCCTCGCCCCAGGTCAGCACCTGATTGCCGACGCGGATGCGGCCGTTGCGGTCGAAGATCGTGAAGTTCTGCGAGACCCAGGCGTCGAGGAAGCGATGGTCGCGGACCGCGAGATCCTTGCCTTCCCGGGTAATTTCGGTGCGGCGCGTGTCGTCGATCTTGAAGTCGTAGAGCTCGGAATAGCGCACGAGCATGCTCGTGCCCCAGTCCGGCTGCTTGATGAAGAACTCGTGCAGGCCCTTGACCACGGACGAGACGATGTCGCCCTTCTTGTAGTTCTGGTCGCCGTCGTCGGCGTTGATCAGGTAGACGTCGGCCGAAGCTTCCGCCAGATCCGCGGTCAGGCTGGCACAGCCGCCGCTGTCGCGCGCGATGATCGTGCAGTCCGGCGCTTCGGTGCGGACCTGCAGGCCGTACGACAGCACGCTGTCGAACGAGCCCTTGAAGTCGCCGTACTCGAAGCGGAACGCCTGCGCCTGCGGCGCGAAGCTCAGTGCGGCGGCGACCGCGACGGCGGAGCGCACCGCTGCGCCCGTCGCGCCCGCCGTCATGCCGCGGATCTGCTCAAGCTTCATATCCCCTGCCCCCAGGTTGATCGTCGATCAGCGCGAACCGGCGCGCTGCAGGTAGGACTCGGTGAACATGTCCGGCTTGATGCGGCCCTGCGACGCCGCCAGCCAGTCGGTCTCCTTCTCGCCGAACACCATGACGTCGCCGAAGTAGCGGCCGCTGTTCAGGTCGTAGCTGAAGAACTCCTGATTGACGCAGGCGCCCAGTTCCCAGGCCGGCAGGATCGAGCCTTCCTCGACGCGCGAGATCTTGCCCTGCGCGTCGTACAGGTCGGCGAGCAGGATGACCCAGCTGTCCTCGTCCAGATAGAACGTGCGCTTCGGTGCGGCGTGGCGCTGGCCCGGCTTGACGGTAGCCTCGACGACCCAGACGCGGTGCTTCTCGTAGCGGTAGGCGTCGCGGTTCGGATACTGCGGGCCGAACATCGTCTTCTGCGTGAAGCGCTTGCTGTCGCGCAGCGCGAAGGTGTTGTACGGCACGTACATTTCCTTCTTGCCGACCAGCTTGTAGTCGTAGCGGTCGAGCATGCCGTTGTACATCCACGCCTGGTCGACGTAGTAGGTGTTCTCCAGGCCCATCAGCGGCGCGTCGTACGCGTACGTCGACAGCCGCTTCACGCGGCGCTGGCCGGGCATGTAGATCCAGCCCTCGTTCATCTTGTCGAGGTAGTAGATGCCGAGCGTGATTTCGCCGGTGCGCGCCGCCGGCTCGGTCACTTCCTGGATGAACTTGAACTCGACCCCGCCGACGTCGGCGATCGACTTCGCCTTCGGATTGCCGAACGGCGTCAGCATGCTCGAATCGATGCGGATCTTGACGAAGTCCGAGCCGCCGCGGCCCGGCGACAGCAGCGTGTAGTTCGGCTCGGTGCGGCCCTCGCCCATCCAGCGCAGCTTGTAGTTCCACAGCGCTTCGACGCCGGTCTTCGGCTGCGGGAACGGAAAGCCGGCCGGCTTGGCGGCGGCCAGTTCGTAGCCGTTGTCGGCGACCTTGGCGCTCTTCAGGTTTTCCTGCGAATTCTGGTAGACGAAATCCGGATAGCCGCAGCTGCGGTGCGTCGGATAGACGTCGATGCGATAGCCCGGCAGCGTGTTCAGCAGCTCGACCTGGCCGGCCGTGAGGTTGGCCTTGTACTGGGCCAGATTGGCCTTGCTGATCGAGAACAGCGGTTTCTCGCTCGCGTACGGATCGGGCCGCGGCGTCAGCGGCTTCCAGCCGGCCGGTGCCTTCAGATCGCCGCCCGTCCAGGCCGGAATGCTGCCGTCGGCATTCGCGCCCTTCTCCGCGCCCACCGGCGTCAGATCGCCCGCCGCCATCGCCACCGCCGGCGCCAACAGCGCCGCCGCCATCACCAAGCTCAACGATTTCATTCAGAGTCTCCCGTTCCCGGCGAGGCCCAGGCAGGAGCCTCGCACGATGGCGGCAATGTGACGTTTCGGAATTGCGCGGCGCTTGACATTTGCCGCCAGCGCGACGCCGGCAGCTGCCCGCAAGTCGCTGTTGCGGCGGGTAATTCCCGGGAAGGGCCGGTGTCCGGCCGGCATCGTGGCGCGCCTTCCGACCGGCCGGCCGGGGAAGCCCCGACCGGCGACCGTGCTGCCCGCGACCGGCGCGGCGCGCGCATGCCCGCCAGCCGCACGCGGCCCGGTGACGCGCGGTACCCCGACCGGCTAGGCTCTCGCCGCCTCGCTCACCCGCAGAACCGATCCATGTCAGAACGTCCCAACGCCTTCGTCACCCACACCCTCGACCGCACGCGCAGCCTGGAGGGCACGCCGCTGGCGAGCTTCAGCCGTCGCGCGCTGGCCTGGCTGACTGACTTCACCATCGTCGCCAGCGGCGCCCTGCTGTGGCGGATCGTGATCGGCGACGGTCAGGGCAGCTTCAGCCCGTTCGGCAGCATCAGCGGCCTGATCGCCATCGTCGCCTACTTCGGCCTGGCGACTTACTGGGGCCACGGCCAGACGCCGGGCAAGAAGCTGTTCGGCATCCAGGTCATCTCGATCAGTCACGAGCACCTGTCGCTGTGGCACTGCATCGAGCGCGCGCTCGGCTACGCGGCGTCGACGCTCGAAGCCGGCTTCGGCTTCTGGCAGTACTTCATCCACCACAACCGCCAGACGGTGCACGACCGCATCGCCGAGACCATCGTCATCCGCAAGCTGAAGACGCCGGCGCCCGTTCAGACCGAACCGGCCGCATAGGCGGGCGCGTAGAACACCGGCTCGGCGCGTTCGATGAACGCGGCGATGCGGGCGCGGTGCGCGGCGAACAGCTCGCCGTCGCGGAAGCGCTCGAAAGCGGCACGCGACGCGAACACCGAGACCAGCAGGGCCTGATCGCGCTCCAGCGCGCGATGCAGGCGGCTGCCGAGCAGACCGTCGATGCGTCCGCGCATCGCCAGCAGGCCGTCGCGCTGTGCCGCGACGAAGGCGTCGAGCTGGCCGGGCTTGAGCGTGAAGGTGTTGACGACGATGAACGGCGCCGGGGTGTCCGGCGCCGGCGATGGCGTTTCCATGAATCGGCTCCTGCGTCTGGCAAAGGAGCGCGCAGCCTAGGACCTCAAGCGAACTCGAGGTCAAGCCCCGTCACGGCGGCGGCGCAGCGCCAGCCTCTGCCTCCGCCGGTGCCAGCGCCCGGGCGAAGAAGTCGAGGTAGGTGCGCCACAGGTGCAGCTGCTTGGCGTTGCCGCGAATGCCGTGGCGCTGGCCCGGATAGGTCATCAGTTCGAACGGCGCGCCGCGCTCCTGCAGCGCTTCCATCAGGCGCGTCGAATTGGCGAACAGCACGTTGTCGTCGGCCATGCCGTGCACCAGCAGCAGACGGCCGGAGAGCGCCGGCAGGCGCGGCAGGATGTCGGTGCCGCGATAGCCGTCCGCATTGTCGGCCGGCGTACCCAGGTAGCGCTCGGTGTAGTGCGTGTCGTAGAGCGCGAAGTCGGTCGGCGGACCGCCGGCGGCACCGGCGCGGATGCCGGCGCCGGCTTCGGTGAGCATGCGCAGCGTCATGAAACCGCCGTAGCTCCAGCCCTGGTAGCCGATGCGGTCGGCGGCGACGTACGGCAGCGACTTCAGGTGGTTCACGCCGACCATCTGGTCGCGCACCTCGACCACACCCAGATGACGGTCGATCGCCGTCTTGAACGCGACCGAGCGATTGTCCGAACCGCGGTTGTCGAGCTTGAAGACGATGTAGCCGGCGGCCAGCAGCAGCTGATCGCTGAGCGGCCCCCATTCCTTGCGGACCTTCTGCACGTGCGGACCGCCGTAGACCAGCACGATCGCCGGATAGCGGCGCTGCGGATCGAAGCCGGGCGGCGTCGACAGCGCGTAATGCAGCGGCGTGCCGTCGTCGGCGGCGAGCGTGCCGTACTGCGGCACGCGATGCGCGTCGCGATACGGCGCGTACGGATGCGTGTCATCGAGACGGTTCTCCTCGATCCAGCGCAGACGCCGGCCGGCGGCGTCGTAGAGCGCCGTGCGCGGCGGCGTCGACGGATCGGAGTACGTGCCGACGAAGCTGCGGCCATCGCCGGCAAAGCTCGCGCTCCAGGTGCCGGCGCCCTGCGTCAGCGCCTGCGGCGCGCCGCCGCGCGCGTACGACACGCGCCACACCTGCCGCTCCAGCGGCGAGTCCTTCGAGGCCAGGAAGAACGCCTGGCGACGCCGCTCGTCGACGCCGAGCAGCGCGCTCACCGGCCAGTCGCCGTCGGTGATCTGCCGCTGCAACCTGCCGTCGCGGTCGTACCGGTACAGGTGGCGAAAGCCGGAGCGTTCGGACGACCACAGGAAATCGCCGTCGGCGAGCGGCCAGAAGTCGTCGTTCAGCTCGACCCAGTGCGGCGAGGTCTCGGTCAGCAGCACGCGGCAGGCGCCGCTGTCCGGCGCGCAGGCGAGCAGATCGAGGCGGCGCTGGTCGCGCGTCTGGCGCTGCGCGTACAGCGTGCGGCCGTCGCGCGACCAGGCGACGCGCGCCAGATAGCGCTCGGCGTCCGGCGCGAGCCCGGCCTGCAGGTCGATCGCCGTGCGCCGGCCGTCGCCGACCTCGGCGACGTAAAGCTCGACGCGCGCGTTCGGCCGGCCGGCACGCGGATAGCGCTGCGGCGCGATCGTCGTACCCTGCGGGCCGAGATCGAGGCGCTCGATCAGATCGACCCCGGACTCGTCGACGCGCGCCAGGGCGATGCGGCGCTCGTCCGGCGACCACCAGTAGCCGCTGCTGCGATCCATCTCCTCCTGGGCGATGAACTCGGCGACGCCCCACGACAGCGTGCCGCCGCCATCACGGGTCAGCGCCTGCGCCGCGCCGCCGGCGGCCGGCATCACGTAGAGATTCTGCTCGCGCACGAACGATACCCAGCCGCCGTGCGGCGAGAGCTTGGCGTCGATCTCGTCGGCCGCCGTCGCGGTGAGACGGCGCGGCGTGCGCGTCGCGCGGTCGACGAGGAACAGGTCACCGTCGACCGGCACCAGCAGCGAGCGGCCGTCGTCGCCCCAGCGATAGTCGACGACGCCGCGCTGGCTGACGCGCTGGCGCTCGCGGCGCGCCTTCTCGGCCTCGGACAGCGGCTTGTCGGGCGCGCCGAAGGCATCGGCATCGACCAGCCGGTACGGCTGGCCGCCGCGGACGTCGACCGCCCACAGGTCGAGGACGTTCTGGTTGCCGTCCTTGGCTTTCAGGTAACTGACGACGCGTCCGTCCGGCGACAGCTGCACGCCGCGTGCGCTCGGCCCGTTGAGGTCGGGATCGGCGAACAGGCGCTCCGGCGTCAGCCGCTCGGCGCGGGCCGCGCCGCCGCACAGCAGCGCCATGGCGCCGAGCAGCGCCAGACCGACGCGGCCGCGCCGCGCGTGCATTCGAGACTTCATTGCCGCTCCGCTTTTTGATGTTGCCGGGGTCCGCGCCGCGGCGCGCCTCACAGCGGCGCGCAGGCGGCTTCCAGCCAGCGGCCGAAATCGCCGTCCGCGTCGGCCGCGAACGTGCGCCGCACGCGCGCATGATAGTCGTCGAGCCAGGCACGCTCGCTCGCTTCGAGCAGCGCCACGTCGATGCAGCGATGGTCGATCGGCGCCAGCGTCAGCGTCTCGAAGCCGTGCATCGGCCGCTCGCCGCCGTCGACCGCGCAGGCCTCGCCGACCAGCACCAGATTCTCGATGCGAATGCCGTAGGCGCGACCGCCGTCGCTGCCGTCCGTGTAGTAGCCGGGCTCGTTGGACACGATCATGCCGGCGCGCAGCGGCGCCAGGCTGCCGACCTTGGCGATGCGCTGCGGACCTTCGTGCACCGACAGATACGAGCCGACGCCGTGGCCGGTGCCGTGGTCGTAGTCGAGGCCGTCGGCCCACAGCGCGGCGCGCGCCAGGGCGTCGAGCGCGAAACCTGGCGTGCCGGCCGGGAAGCGGGCGCGCGCCAGCGCGATGTGGCCCTTCAGCACCAGCGTGTAGCGGCGCCGCATGCGCGCGTCGGGCGTGCCGCAGGCGATCGTGCGCGTGACGTCGGTGGTGCCGTCGCGGTACTGCGCGCCCGAATCGAGCAGCAGGAACTCGCCGGGCTGCACGCGCCGGTTGGTCTGCGCCTGCGGGCGGTAGTGGACGATCGCCGCGTTGGCGCCGGCGGCGGCGATGGTCGGGAACGAATGATCGAGCCACAGACCGCTCGCGGCGCGGAACGCCTGCAGGCGCGCGGCGATTTCCAGCTCGTCCGGCCATGCGGCGGGCGCGCGCGTCTGCAGCGCGGCGTCGAACCAGTGCAGGAAGCGGCTCAGGGCGAGGCCGTCGCGCTCGTGCGCGCGCCGTGCGCCGTCGATCTCGACCGCGTTCTTGCAGGCGCGCGGCAGCACGCACGGATCGCTGCCGAACTCGATGTCGGCGCGCGCCGCGCGCAGGGCCTCGACCAGCCAGGCCGAAGCCTGATCGCCGTCGACCAGCACGCGGCGCCCGGACAGCGCCGCCAGCGCGCTCGCGAGCGCCGCCTCCTCGCGCACGCTGACCTCGTCACCGAGCCAGGCGCGCAGCGCCGCATCGCACGCGGCGGCATCGACGAACAGCTCGGCGCGGCCGTCGCGATGCAGGATCGCGCGGCCGAGCGCCAGCGGCGTGTGCGGCACGTCGCGGCCGCGCACGTTGAACAGCCAGGCCAGCGACGCCGGCGCCGCGACCAGCAGCGCGTCGAGTCCGCCGGCCGCCAGCTGCGCGACGATGCGCGCACGCTTGGCGGCCGAGGTCTCGCCCGAGAACGCCAGCGGCTGCGGCTCGAGCGCATGGCGCCGGCGCGGCGGTCGCGCCGCGCCCCAGACCGTGTCGACGAGGTTCTCGTCGATGGCCACCAGCTCGCCGCCGGCGCGGTACGCGGCGGCACGCAGCGCCGCCATGCCGCGCGCGCTGTGCAGACGCGGATCGAAGCCGATGCGCTCGCCTTTGGCGAGCCGCGCGCCGACATAGCGCGCCGCCGCCTCGTCGTCGAGCGGCAGGATCTCGAACGCGCCGGCATCGACCTGATGCCGCGCCTGCAGCGTGTAGCGACCGTCGACGAACAGCGCCGCCTGCGTGTGCAGGATCGCGGCGACCCCGGCCGAGCCGGTGAAGCCGCTGATGAAGGCCAGGCGCTCGTGCGCCGGCGGCAGGTATTCGTTGCGGTATTCGTCGTCGTGCGGCACCACGTAGGCGGCAAGCTTGTGGCGCGCCATCGCCGCGCGCAGCGCCGCGAGGCGCGCGGCGGCGGTGTCGAGTTCGGCGGCGGCCAGCGCCGGCAGGGCCGGAACGGAAGCGCTCATGGGGTTCTCCGGTTCAGATCGGCGCCAGCCGGCTGTGGCGGCGCGCGTAGAGCAGATAGACGGCCAGGCCGAGCGCGTTCCAGACGAAGAAGAAGCGGATCGTCTCGCCCGGCAGGCTGGCGAACAGGTACAGGCAGCCGGCGATCGCCAGCAACGCGACCAGCGGCCACAGCGGCGTGCGGAAGCGGCGCGGCCGCTGCGGCTCGCGCAGGCGCAGGATCGCCATCGCCGCGGCGGTGGCGATGAACGCGCACAGCGTGCCGGCGTTGGCGAGCGCGACGATGCGCGCCAGCGGCATGAAGCCGGCGAGCGTCGCGGCGATGACGCCGGTCAGCACCGTGACCGCGACCGGCGTGCCGCGCGTCGCGTGCACGGCGGCGAGCCGGCGCGGCAGCAAACCGTCGCGCGCCATCGCGAAGAACACGCGGCTCTGGCCGTACATGAAGGCCATGATGACGGTCGGCAGCGCGATCACCGCCGCCGCGCCGATCGCCACCGCCGCGCCGGGATGGCCGAGCGCGCGCAGGATCTGCGCCAGTGGCTCGCCGCTGCCGGCGAAGGTATCGACCGGCTGCGCACCGATCGCGCTGGCGGCGACCGCCATGTAGATCAGCGTGCACAGCAGCATCGAGCCGACGATGCCGATCGTCAGATCGCGGCCCGGATTCTCCGCTTCCTCGGAAGCGGTCGAGATGGTGTCGAAGCCGTAGAACGCGAAGAAGATGATCGAGGCCGCGGCGATCACGCCGACCTTGACGCCGTCGACCTCGTGCGCAGCGAAACCGTGCGGCATGAACGGCGTGAAGTGCGCGGCGTCGAAGGCCGGCAGGCACAGCGCGACGAACGCCGCCAGCGCCGCCAGCTTGACCAGCACCAGCACGAGGTTGATGCGCGCGCTCTCGCGCGTGCCGAGCGTCAGCAGGCCGGCGACGGCCAGCGCGATGAGCACCGCCGGCAGATCGACCAGGCCGCCGTTGGCCGGCGCCGTCAGCAGCATTTCCGGCATCGGCCAGCCGGCCTGGCGGATCAGCCCCGACGCGTAGCCGCCCCAGCCGACGGCGACCACCGAACAGACCAGTGTGTATTCGAGAATCAGGCTCCAGCCGACGATCCACGCCCAGCCCTCGCCGATCACCGTGTACGTGTAGGTGTAGGCGCTGCCGGCGACCGGGATCATCGTCGACATTTCGGCGTAGGCCAGCGCCGCGCAGGCGCAGACGAGGCCGGCGATGACGAACGACAGCATCGCCGCCGGCCCGGCCAGCGCCGCCGCCTCGCCGGTCAAGGTGTAGATGCCGGTGCCGACGATGCCGCCGACGCCGAGCGCGACCAGATGCGGCCAGGCCAGCGAACGTTTCAGCTGCGCCGCGCCGTCCGCGCGCTGCGCCGCCGCGGCCACCCACGGTCGACGACGATTCCAGAACGACATCCGTCTCCCCTGCTCCTGCCTCACGAGCTGCTCTCCCCCTGCGCGCGGCGTGGCCGCCTGAATCATTCTGTCTGCCGCGCCGCGATCCAGGCGTCGACCTGCCGCTCCAGCACCGACAGCGGCAGCGCGCCGTGCAGCAGCAGCGCATCGTGAAAGCCGCGCTCGTCGAAGCGGTCGCCGAGCGCGGCCTCGGCCTTGCGGCGAAGTTCGACCAGTTTCAGCTCGCCCATCTTGTACGCGAGCGCCTGCCCCGGCCACGACACGTAGCGCTGCAGCTCGACCTCGATGTTCAGCGGCGACAGCGCGGTGTTGTCGGCGAAGCAGGCGCGCGCCTCGTCCAGCGTCCAGTGCTTCCAGTGCAGGCCGGTATCGGCGACCAGCCGGCAGGCGCGCCACATCTCGTACGACAGCCGTCCGAAGCGCTCGTAAGGATCGCGGTAGATGCCCATCGTCTCGCCGAGCCGTTCGGCATACAGGCCCCAGCCCTCGCCGTAGGTGGTCACGTAGAGATTGCGGCGGAACTTCGGCGCGTCTGCCTGCTCCTGGGCGAGCGCCACCTGCAGGTGATGGCCGGGCACGCCCTCGTGCAGGACCAGCGCCGGCAGCTCGTACAGCGGCCGCTGCTCGAGATGCGAGGTGTTGATCATCAGGCCGCCGGCGCGATGCTGGCGCGGATCGCCGCTGAAGTAGCGGCCGGTCGTGTAGCCGTCCTCGATCTCGGCCGGCACCGGGCGCACGCCGTACGTCAGGCGCGGCAAGGTGCCGAAGTGCGCCGGCAGCTCGCCGTCGATGCGCTTGGCGATCTCGGCGGCCTTTTCGAGCAGCTGCTGGCGCGACGTCGCGTAGAAGCGCGGCTCATGGCGCAGCCAGGCGATGAACGCGGCGAGCGTGCCGTCGAAGCCGGCCTCGCGCAGCGTCCGTTCCATCTCGGCGCGAATGCGCGCGACTTCCTGCAGGCCGATGTCGTGGACCTGATCGGGCGTCAGATCGGTCGTCGTGTGGCGACGCACGAGAAAGGCGTAGTACGCGCGGCCGTCCGGCAGATCGGACGCGGCCAGGCTCTGCGCCGCGTGCGGCAGGTACTCGCGCGCCATGAAGCGCGCGAAGTCGCGCCGCGCCGGCACCACGCCGTCGCGCACGAGCTTCTCGCCCTGCGCCAGCAGTTCGGCGCGCCGCGCTTCGGGCAGGCTCGCCGGCAGCGCGCGCAGCGGCGCCAGCAGCGGATCGTCGTCAGGGCCCAGCGCCGTGGCGCGGCGCGCGCGCTTCAGCACCGCCTCGGCGGTCGGTTTCGGTTGCACGAAACCGGTCTTGATGCCGCGCCGCGCATTGGCGATGTTCTGCGCATACCAGCGCGGCACTTCGGACAGCAGCTGCAGCCAGGCTTGCGCCTTCTTCTCGTCGGCGAGCGGCTGACTGGCGCGATACAGCAGCGTCACATCGAAGCCGCCGTCGCTGTTGAACGGCAGGCGCGATTCGTCGAACGGCAGCGCCTCGAACCAGCCGGCGATCGTCCAGCGCAGCAGCTCGTGCGTCAGGCGCGCATCGGCCGGCAGCGCCGCCGGATCGATCGCCGCGAGCGCGGCGTCGACTTCGCGCAGCTTCGCTGCGCAGGCGCGCTCGGCGGCGGGGCTCACGTCCGGCAGCTGGCGGCGGCCGGGTTCGGCGGCGTCCGGGCTGTCCTCGTCGGCGTCGCGCACGCAATCGGCGGCCTCGTAGGCATCGACCGCCGCCTGCAGCGCCGGCGGCGCCGGCAGCGGCGCGGCGCTCCAGGCCGCCAGCGGCCAGGCCACGATCGCCAGCCAGGCGCCGGCCGCGTGCCCTCTACTCATGCTCGTGCTCGTCTCGTTCTTGTTATCGGACCCCGAGCGCGCAGGGTATGCGCTCCGGCGCTCACGCGTCGAGGCTCAGCAGCGAGGCGTTGCCGCCGGCCGAGGTCGTGTCGACCGACAGCGTGCGCTCGGTCGCGAAGCGCAGCAGGTAGTGCGGACCGCCGGCTTTCGGCCCGGTGCCGGACAGGCCCTCGCCGCCGAACGGCTGGCTGCCGACCACGGCGCCGATCATCGTGCGGTTCACGTACAGGTTGCCGACCCGCGCCCGGGCGCGGACCTCGTCGAGCGCGCCCGCGCGGCGGCTGTGCAGCCCCATCGTCAGGCCGTAGCCGCTGGCGTTGACGCGCTCGACCGTCTGCGCGAGTTCGCCGGCCTTCCAGCGCACCACGTGCAGCACCGGGCCGAACACCTCGTCGCGCAGATCCTCGACCGCGTCGAGTCGGATCACCGTCGGCGGCACGAAATGGCCGCGCTCGCAGCCGGCCGGCAGCGCGCACTGCGCGACGATGCGTTCGCGCTGCGCGTCGAGATGCGCGAGCAGGCGCGCCTGCGCGGCAGCGTCGATCACCGGCCCGACGTCGGTCGCCGGCTGCGCCGGATCGCCGATCGCCAGCGCCGCCATCGCCCCACGCAGCATGTCGAGCACGGTGTCGGCGATGTCGTCCTGCAGGCACAGCAGGCGCAGTGCCGAGCAGCGCTGGCCGGCGCTCTGGAACGCCGACACCAGCACGTCGGCGACGACCTGCTCGGGCAGCGCGGTGGAGTCGACGAACATCGCGTTGAGGCCACCGGTCTCGGCGATCAGCGGCACCAGCGGCCGCGTCTCGTCGTCGAGCAGCGTGCGCGCGATGCGGCGCGCGGTCGCGGTCGAGCCGGTGAAGGCGACGCCGGCGACACGGCGCTCGGCGACCAGCGCCGCGCCGACCTCCGGGCCGCCCGGCACGAGATGGATCGCATCGGCCGGCACGCCGGCCTCGCGCAGCAGGCGCACGGCTTCCGCGGCGATCAGCGGCGTCTGCGGCGCCGGCTTGGCGACGACCGTGTTGCCGGCGACCAGCGCCGCGGCGACCTGACCGATGAAGATCGCCAGCGGAAAATTCCACGGGCTGATGCAGGCGAACACGCCGCGTCCGGCCAGACGCAGCTCGTTGCGCTCGCCGGTCGGCCCCGGCAGCGCCTGCGGCGCGAACTGCGCGCGCGCCTGCTGCGCGTAGTAGCGACAGAAATCGACCGCCTCGCGCACCTCGGCGAGCGCGTCCGCGACGCTCTTGCCGGCCTCGCGCACGGCGAGCGCCATCAGCGTCTCGCGCTCGCCTTCGAGCAGGTCCGCCAGGCGTTCGAGGCAGGCCGCGCGCGTCTCGACCGGCGTCGCATCCCAGGCCGGCTGCGCGCGCGCCGCCAGGACGACGGCGTCGGCGACGTCGGCCGGCGTCGCCGCCACCACTTCGCCGACGACGCGCGCGCTGTCGGCCGGATCGAGCAGCTGCTGCGCGGCGCCGTTGCGCAGCGCCGCACCGATCCACGGTGCTGCGCGCCACGGCCGCGCCCAGGCCGCGCGCATCGCCGCCTGCAGCGCGTCGAGCGTGGCGGCGTCGGACAGATCGAGTCCGGACGAATTGCGGCGGGCGCCGAAGATCTGCAGGGGCATGGGAATCCCGGGATTGGACTGGAGCTGCGCCGCCTCGACGGCGGCGACCGGATCGGCGAGCAGCCGGTCGTCGTCGAGGCGACGGTCGGCGATCTGATGCACGAAGCTGGTGTTGGCGCCGTTCTCGAGCAGGCGGCGCACGAGGTAGGCCAGCAGTTCGCGATGGCCGCCGACCGGCGCGTAGACGCGCGCCGCGTAGCCGCGCGCGTCGATCAGCGCTTCGTAGAGTCCGACGCCCATGCCGTGCAGGCGCTGGAATTCGAAGTCGCGGCGCGCGCCGGCCCATTCGAGAATGGTCGCCACGCTCAGCGCATTGTGCGTGGCGAACGCCGGATAAAGGTTCGGCGAGGCCAGCATCGCGCGCGCGCAGGCCAGATAGCTGACGTCGGTCGCCGCCTTGCGCGTGAACAGCGGGTAATCGACCAGGCCGCGCTCCTGCGCGCGCTTGATCTCGCTGTCCCAGTACGCGCCCTTGACGAGGCGCACGGTGAGCCGGCGCCGCGTCGCCGCGCCGAGCGCGTCGGCCCAGGCGATCACCGCGCTGGCGCGGCGCTGGTAGGCCTGCACCGCCAGGCCGAGGCCGTCCCAGCCGGCGAGCGCGGCATCGGCGGCGACGCCGGCGACGATGTCGAGCGACATTTCCAGGCGCTCGCTCTCCTCGGCGTCGATCGTCAGGCCGATGCCGTGCGCCGATGCCGCACGCGCCAGTTCGACGACCCTGGCCGTCAGTTCCGGCACCGCCTCGGCGGCATGGAAAACCTCGTACCGGCAGTGCAGCGCCGACAGCTTCACCGACACGCTGTCGCGCGCGGTCGGCGCGCGATCCGCGTGCGCGGCGGCGCCGACGGCGTCGATCGCGCGCCGGTAGGCCTCGAAGTAGCGCTGCGCGTCGTCGCGCGTGCGCGCCGCCTCGCCGAGCATGTCGAACGAGTAGCGAAAGCGCGCGTGGTCCTTGCGCCGCGCCGTGCGCAGCGCCTCGCCGATGTCGCGGCCGAGCACGAACTGCTCGCCCATGATCTTCATCGCCACGGCGACGCCCTGCCGCACCGCCGGCTCGCCGAGCCGCGCGACGGCGCGCCGCAGCGCGCCCGCCTGCGGACCGTCGCCGAGCAGCGCCCGCGCCGTCGCCAGCGCGTCGGTCGCGCGATTGACGAGGAACGAATCCGACGCGCCGCGCTGCGCGGCCCAGTCGCCGCCGGCCAGCTTGTCGCGGATCAGCGCGTCGGCGGTCGCCGCGTCCGGCACGCGCAGATAGGCCTCGGCCAGCGCCAGCAGCGCGACGCCCTCGTCGGTGTTCAACGGGTATTGCTGCAGGAGGCGGTCGATCCAGCCGCCGTGGCGCGGATCGCGCAGCGCGGCGAGCAACGCGCCGGCCTCGCTACGGACACGCGCCGCCGCCTCGGCGCTCAGGCGCGCGGCCGGCAGCAGCTCGGCGAGCAGCTCGGGTTCGGCACGGCGATAAAGGCCCGGCAGGCGGCTTCTCGCGGCGGCCAGTTCGGCGGACAGGGGCACGGACGGCGACATGGCTTCTGATTCAATGAAGAATCCACATCGTATTCACGGCATGGCCGAATGTGCTTGGCATTTTGACGGCTCTTACCGAAGACGAATATAAAGATCGCCGCCATCCCCAAGCGATGATTCGGCCATGATCGACGAAACCGACCGCCGCCTGCTGCGCGCGCTGCAAAGCGACGGGCGCATCACCAACCAGGACCTCGCGCAGCGCTGCAATCTGTCGCCGGCCGCCTGCCACGAGCGCTTCAAGCGCCTGCGCGAGCGCGGCTACATCACCGGCTTCACCGCCCTGCTCGATCCGGAAAAACTCGAACGCGCGCTGCTGATCTTCGTCGAGATCCTGCTCGACCGCACGACCGGCGACGTCTTCGAAGCCTTTGCCGCCGCGGTCCGCAGCACGCCGGAAATCCTCGAATGCCACATGGTCGCCGGCGGCTTCGACTACCTCATCAAGGCGCGCGTGCAGGATATGGCCGCCTACCGCGATTTCCTCGGCGCCACGCTCGTCAACATGCCCGGCGTGCGCGAGACGCGCACCTACGCGGTGCTGGAGGAAGTCAAATCGACGGTGGCGCTGCCGATCTGAAGCCGCGCGACCGGCGCTGGCGCGAAACTTGCCGTCCCGGCGCATCGCCCACCGACTCGCCCACGCCATGCGCGCCTTCTCCACCCTGTACGCGGCCCTGCTCTGCCTCGCCCTGTCCGGCGCCGCCTTCGCGACCGAAACGACCATGACCGCCGACGCACTGATCGCCAAACTGAAGATGGAAAAGATCCCGAACGAGGGCGCGTGGTTCGCGCCCGGCTGGCGCTCCGCGGTGCGGCTGCCCGGCGCGGCGCTGCCGGAACGCTACGGCGCGGCGACGCGCGATCTCGGCAGCTCGATTTACGCGCTGGTGACACGCCGCGACTTCTCGGCGCTGCACCGGCTGCGCATCGACGAGACCTGGCACTGGTACGCCGGTGATCCGCTCGAACTGCTGCTGCTGCGCGCCGACGGCACGAGCGAGCTCGTCGTCATGGGCCCGGACGTGCTCGGCGGACAGCGGCCGCAGTACACGGTGCCGGCCGGCACCTGGATGGGCGCGCGGCCGCAGCGCGACGCGGCGGACGCGTACACGCTGTTCGGCTGCTCGCTGGCGCCCGGCTTCGACTACGCGGACTACGAGCCCGGCTACCGCGACGCGCTGCGGCGCGCCTATCCGGCGCACGCCTCGCGCATCGCCGCGCTGACGCGCGCCGCGTTCGCCGCGGCGCCGCCAGCGGCCGCGAGCGCCGCCGCGCCGGTGCCGTCGCCGACCGTGTTCGCGCCGGCAGACGTGACGGTGATCGAAATCGCGCCCGGCGTGACGCTGCGCGAGCTGATCGGCCGGCAGGCGCACGCGCGCAGCGCCGACTACAGCGTCGCGCGCTTCACGCTGGCGCCGGGCACCGGCACCGGGCGCAGCTACAACCGCGTCGGCGAGGAATTCTTCCTGATCGTCTCCGGCCGCGGCAC
This sequence comes from Solimonas variicoloris DSM 15731, assembly GCF_000382285.1. GTDB lineage: Bacteria > Pseudomonadota > Gammaproteobacteria > Nevskiales > Nevskiaceae > Solimonas > Solimonas variicoloris. The sequence continues at coordinate 27,417 of NZ_KB907948.1, forward strand.
GGTCGAGCTCGACGGCCGGCACTCGCCGGTCGCGGCCGGCAGCGTCGTCGTCATGAAGCCCGGCGTGAAGCACGCGCTGAACGCGAGCGCGCCGGAAGGCCTCGACTTCTACGCCGTGACGCTGCCCGCGTTCAGTCCCGACGACTACGTGCGCGTCGAGTAGCGCGTTCCGGCCCGGCCGCTTCGGCCGCGCGTCGAAGACTTCAGTCCAGCAACTGCGCCGCGGCACGGTCGTGGCGTCAATCGACGGCGGGCTTTCGTTTCAGATGCGAAGCACGCCGTCTGCAACCGCAGCGCGTATGTGTTCGCACTCCATTCAGACAGCCTTGGCAACGGGAACAAGTCAGTTCGAGTGCGTGAGCGTGTACGCGCCAAAAACTGCCAAGCCCACGGCCGCGAGTATGCCGAGAACAAACACCAGCCCCGTGGTTTTGAGCCCGCTCGTCTTTTTGACGCTCAGGTCTTTGATCTGCGCAGCAGTCACCTTCCAAGACTTTCCATCACGGTCTACACCGACCAAGAACGTCGGTGTGACCTGCTTAACCGTGAGCTCGTAAACGGGGCCAGACGTAAGCGCGACACGAACAATGTCCCCCACATCAACATTGTCTTGTATTGCACGTGGCGCCGCCGTATCGACGGCCCGCATCGTGGTGCATCCAATCAACGATAAGGCAAGCAACAGTACCAGCAGATTTTTCAGCATGTGCCCCTCAACGCAGTTCAGAACGCCCAGAGTCGGGGCTTACGCCGCCACTGTATTGGCAATGACCCATCGCGGCTGAGTATGTCCGAACGCCGAATATGAGAGCAATTTCATCGGCATTGAGATCAACCGCTGCAGCGGCAGTGCGTAGAAATCCATACGCCACGGCCGCTCAGGAAATGAATGACCCCGTCATCGCGAGGCCGCGTCAGTAGCCGTAGCGATCCAGAGACGCCACTGGCGGCATACGCCATTGGCCTGCTTCGTCGCCTACGCGCCTCGCAACGACGATGGATGAACGGGAATCCTTGGCGACAGCTACTGCCAATGTCCCTTCGGTGGCGGGTGTTCGACGTCTGCTGGAAACCGCCGCGGCAACGGTAGTCCCGCTATGCTCACAGCAGCTTCGCCGCGGCGCGGTTGTGGCGCGCGACCAGATCGCGCAGATCGACGCCGACGATCCGGCCGTCCTCGACGACGACGCGGCCGTTGATGACCGACAGCCAGGCGCTCGCCGGCGCGCAGGTCAGCAGTGAGGCGACCGGGTCCGACTGGCCGCCGGCATGCTGCAGGCCGTCGACGCGGAACGCGACGAGGTCCGCGGCCTTGCCGGCTTCGAGGCTGCCGAGTTCGTCGCGGCCGAGGATCGAAGCGCCGCCGCGCGTCGCCAGGCGCAGCGCCTCGCGTGCCGACATGCGGTCGGCGCGCGACTCGAAGCCGGGCCAGCCGACGCGCTGCAGCAGCATCGTCTGGCGCGCCTCGCCGAGCAGGTGATTGCCGTCGTTGCTCGCCGAGCCGTCGACGCCGAGGCCGACGCGCACGCCGGCGTCGACCATCTGCCGGATCGGCGCGATGCCGGACGCCAGGATCATGTTGCTGCTCGGGCAGTGGCAGACGCCGCTGCAGGTGTGCGCCATCCTGGCGATGTCGCCGTCGCTGGGATGGACCATGTGCGCGAACCAGACGTCGTCGCCGAGCCACTCGACCGATTCGGCGTAGTCGACCGGGCGCATGCCGAATTTCTCCAGGCAGTAGCGGTCCTCGTCGATCGTCTCGCCGAGGTGCGTGTGCAGGCGCACGTGGCGATGGCGGCGCGCCAGGCGCGCGCTCTCGCGCATCAGCTCGCCGCTGACCGAGAACGGCGAGCACGGCGCCAGGCCGATACGCAGCATCGAACCCGGCGCCGGATCGTGGAAGCGGTCGATCACGCGTTCGCAGTCGGCGAGGATCGCGTCCTCGTCCTCGACCAGCCGGTCCGGCGGCAGACCGCCGCGGCTCTCGCCGACGCTCATCGAGCCGCGCGTCGGGTGGAAGCGCACGCCGAGTTCGGCGGCGGCGCGGATCTCGTCGTCGAGCCGCGCGCCGTTGGGAAACATGTAGAGGTGATCGGCGACGGTCGTCGCGCCCGACAGCAGCAGCTCGCAAAGGCCAAGCTTGGCGCTCAGATAGACCGCCTCCGGGTCCATGCGCCCCCAGATCGGATAAAGCTTCTTGAGCCAGTCGAACAGCACCAGGCCGCCGGCGGTGCCGACGCTGCGCGTCAGCGTCTGGTAGAGATGATGATGGCCGTTGATCAGGCCCGGCATCAGCACGCAGCCGGCCAGATCGAAGCGACGATCCGGCGTGCGCTCGGCCGGCGCCTCGGCGATCCAGGCATCGAGCTCGCGGCGCGTGCCGATCTGCTCGATCCAGCCGTCGCGCAGGAAAACCGCGCCGTCGCGGATCTCGCGGCCGTCATCGTCATGGGTCACGAGCACATCGGCGCCCGTCAGCAGCAACTTCGTCAAGATTCAACTCCGTCAGAACCATCGTTCAAAGGTAAATGTCGCACGCGCGCCCCCTCGGCGCCGCGGCCGGCCGGCGCGCCGCGACACGGCGTACCGGCGCAAGACTTGCCGCAAGGCCGCCGGGCAGCGCGGCGCAAGACACGATCGTGCGCCGCGTGTCGTTCGCGCTGCGCGACAGCGTCGCGCACGCTGCCGTAAAGTCGTGGCTCTCCCCCACACGTCTGCCGCTTGCCGCCATGCCTCGCACGTTCCTGCTGTCGCTCTTCTGCCTGTCGCTCGCCGCGACCGCGCCGGCCTTCGCCGCGCTGTCGGCCGCCGAGCGGACCATGGTCGCCAGCGTCGACGCCGGGCAGGCGGCGCTGCTGATGACGCGCCTGAGCCGCGAGGCGCGCTGAGCCATGTCCGCAGCCGACGACCTCGCCGCGCTGCCGCCGCTGCACGCGCAGACCCTGCAGACGCTGCTCGCCACCCTGCAAGCCGATCCGCGCCTCGAGGCCGCGCTCGGCGGCGGCTCGCTCGCGCACGGCACGCTCGACGCGCATTCCGACCTCGACCTCGTCGTCGTCGTGCGCGACGCGGACTATCCGGCGGTGATGACCGAGCGCCGCGCGATCGCCGGCCGCGCCGGTCCGCTGCTCAGCGCCTTCACCGGCGAGCACGTCGGCGAGCCGCGCCTGCTGATCTGCCTCTATGGTCCGCCGCTGCTGCACGTCGATCTGAAGTTCGTCACCGCGCCGATGCTCGACGCGCTGGTCGAAACGCCGGCCGTGCTGTGGGCGCGCGATCCGGCGGCGCTCGCCGCGACACTGCGCGCCGCCCGCGTGCACTGGCCGGAGCGCGATCCGCAGTGGTTCGAGGACCGCGTCTGGATCTGGCTGCACTACGGTGCGAGCAAGCTGCACCGCGGCGAGCTGTTCGAGGCGCTCGGCATGCTCGCGCATCTGCGCGAGCAGGTGCTCGGCCCGCTGCTGCGCCGCCACGCCGGCGAGCGGCAGCGCGGCGTCCGCCATCTCGATTTCGTGCCGGCGCTGCGCGAAGCGCTGCTGCCGACCGTCGCCGCTTACGACGCCGCCACCGTGCGCGCGGCGCTCGCCGCGTGCGCCGCGCTGTACCTGCGGCTGCGCGCCGACGCCCCGCCGCCGCAAGCGATCGCCGGCATGCCAGACACGCTGCTCGATTTCCTCGACGCGCCCGGCACGGGCGACGGCTGAAGCCGCGGCGGCCACCGGCCTGCCGCGAATCCGGCGATCCGGCGCCGACGCCTGTGGCGATCCCGGCGATGCGCGTCCGCCGGTCCGCGCATGCCGAGCGCGACGGACGTCGCCGGACGTGCCGAGCCCGGCGTCGCGCCGGAACGGCAGGCGATTTCGGCGCGCATCGCCCGCCCAGCCGTTCGCGTCCGGGCCCGCACGCGCGGCGCGGGGAATCGCCGGCCGGCGACATGGCCGGCGTCCGCCGTCGCGCCTTTCGCGCGACGAAGCAGGCTCAGCGCCCTGCGTCCTTGCCGAAACTGTAGTCCCGCTCCACGCGGCAGATGCGCGCGTGGTAGGCCTCGTACCAGTCCTTCCTGCCGCGCTGCTGCGCCTGCAGATGCGCGGTGTTTTTCTTCCAGGCGGCGATGGACTGCAAGCTGTCCCAGTAGGACACCGTGATGCCGAGCCCCTCGCGGGCCGACTCCACGCCCAGGAAGCCGGGCTGTTGCGCGGCGAGCGCGACCATGGCATCGGCCATCGCGGCATAACCGTTATCGCCCTCAGTGCGCAGCGAGGTGAAGATGACGGCGTAGTACGGTGCCGGAGGTGTGTCGGCAATGCTCATGGATTCTTCCTCGATGGACGACTGTCTGCTCCGGCGCCCAGTCGACCATGGCGTTCCTCCGCCTGTAAAGAAACGAAAGGTAACAGGCGTCCGGCCACAATCCCGGCAGCGAACCGGCGCCTTGCCCATCAAGCCGCCACTGCATGCCGCGCATGCGCTTCAGCTCTCCACCTGCTCGGCCGCCAGCACGCGCCCGGCCTCCTCGCCGGCGGCGGAGTTGGCGATGCCGGCACGCGAGCCGGCGAGCTTGGCGGCCAGGTGCGCGCCGATCGTGATCGGCGGATAGGCGCTGCCGTCGGCACCGACGCAGGACGGCAGCGTCCGGATCAGCGCATCGAAATTGCCGTCGTGGAAGTAGGCGGCCGAGCGGCGGCGCTGCACCTTGCCGTCGACGACCGGCGGTCGCACACGATGCAGCGTCGAGCGCCAGCGGTCGTTGGTCCAGCGCGCGGTGAGATCGCCGAGATTGACGAGCAGCGCGCCTGGCGCCGGCATCACGTCGTGCCAGACGCCGTCGCCGCCGAGCACCTGCAGGCCCGGCACCGGATCAGCCCAGAGCACGGTGACGATGCCGTAATCGGTGTGCGCGCCCATGCCGGTCGGCGTCTCGTCCTGCACGTCGAGCCCTTCCGGCAGCGCGTAGTTGATCATGCGCAGCACGTCGACCGAGTGGTCGGTGACCGCGGCGAAGGTGTCCGGCGGCACGTGCAGGGCGTCGGCGAAGATGCGGCACAGGGTGCGCGCGACGCGGCCGGCCTCGCTGAAATAGGCCGAGACCGCGGCCCGGAAGCGCGCACCGTCGAAGCCCGCGCCACTCTGCGGCCAGAGGTTTTCGGCGTAGACCTCGGCCGGCAGCGCCAGCTGCGGAAACTCGGCGGCGGCGGTGCCGACGTTGAAGGCCTCGAAGTAGTCGTTGAGCCGCGACGCCGATTCGAGACCGAGCGACAGGCTCAGCGACTCGCTCTGCGGCGGCGCATAGCCGCGGTTGATCTGCGGCGGCGCGCAGTCGCGGCGCTTGGTTTCGAGCGGCTGGCCGAAGTAGGCGTCGATCGCGCCGGCCAGCCCGGCGAGCACCGCCGGCGCGATGCCGTGGCCGCGGATCTGCACGAAGCCGACCTCGCGGCAGGCCATGCCGAGTTCGGCGGCGACACGGGCGCGCGCGATCGGCTCGGTGCTTGCACCGCTCTGGGCCACGTATGGCGTGATATCGACCACAGGCACCGCAAAGGGGCGCGCCGGCCCTTTCACCGACGGTTCATCGTGCTTCGTCACAAGGTCCTCCGCCGCGCTCGCGGCTGCTGAATTCGGGCTCCCGGCCGGTTGTGCACAATCCTTGCTATGGATTGCATGCACTTTTGCCGGCCCCGGTTCGCTATGCAATTGGCCTGCCGTTTTGGCGGCCGCCGCAGCGGAGTCCGCGAGTGCCCACCCGCCGGCCGGCGTCCGCCGCCCGCCGACGGCCCTTTTCGTTCATCCGACACGTCCGGAACCCGCGCATGTCCGACTTCATTGCCCAGCTGCCCAAAGCCGAACTCCACGTGCACCTCGAAGGCACGCTCGAACCCGAATTGAGCTTCGCGCTCGCCACGCGCAACGGCGTCAAGCTCGACTACGACACGCCCGAAGCGCTGGTCGCCGCCTACGACTTCCACGACCTGCCGTCCTTCCTCGCCATCTATTACAAGGCCATGGAAGTGCTGGTCACCGAGCAGGATTTCTTCGAGCTGACCTATGCCTATCTGAAGAAGGCGCGCGAACAGAACGTGCTGTACTGCGAGCCGTTCTTCGATCCGCAGGCGCACACCAGCCGCGGCGTGCCGTTCGCGACCGTCATCACCGGCATCCACAAGGCCCAGGAAGCGGCGCGCGCCGAACTCGGCATCGAATCGCAGCTGATCCTGTGCTTCCTGCGCGACATGAGCGCCGAGTCGGCGATGGAAACGCTGCTCGCCTCGCTGCCGTTCAAGGACTGGATCGTCGGTGTCGGCCTCGACTCCGACGAGAAGCACAACCCGCCGCGCAAGTTCGCCGAGGTCTTCAGGCTGGCGCGCGAGAACGGCTACAAGCTGACGATGCACTGCGACGTGCACCAGCTGAATACGCACGAGCACATCCGCCAGGTGCTCGACGAGATCGTCGTCGACCGCATCGACCACGGCATCAACACGCTCGACAAACCGGTGCTGTACCAGGAAGTCGCGCGGCGCGGCCTCGGCCTGACGGTGTGCCCGGTGTCGAACCGCTTCGTCGTGCAGAACCTAACGACGGCGGAAATCCGCCGCATGCTGGAGCTCGGCATGCGCGCAACGGTCAACTCCGACGATCCGGCCTACTTCCGCGCCTACATGAACGAGAACCTGCAGGCGCTGGCCGACGACGGCATGACGCGCGACGAGCTCGCGCAGCTGACGCGCAATGCCTTCGCGGTCGCCTGGCTGCCGGACGCGCGCCGCGCGCAGTACCTCGACACGCTGGAACAGTACCTGCGGCAGGCCGCCTGAGTCGTCGCCGCTCGACCGTCATAACAGACCAGAAGGACCCCATCCCCATGACCCATGCTTTCCTCCGTACCGGCCGCGCGCTGCTGGCGCCGCTCGCCGGCCTCGCCCTGCTGGCCGCCTGCTCGAAGGGCGCGCCGCCGCCCGCGCCGGTCGCCGAGACCGCCGTCGCGCCGCAGCCGATTCCGGTCAAGGTCGTCGTCGTCAGCATGTTCGAGACCGGCGCGATCACCGGCGACGCGCCGGGCGAATTCCAGCTCTGGGTCGAGCGCCTGAAGCTCGACCGCACGTTCGCCTTCCCGATGGGCGAGTACGAGCTGCGCATGAACGATGACGGCGTGCTGGCGATCTGCACCGGCGGCGGCATCACCAACGCCGCGACCTCGATCATGGCGCTCGGCACCGATCCGCGCTTCGATCTCACGCACGCCTACTGGCTGATCGCCGGTATCGCCGGCGGCGATCCGGAAGACGTCTCGCTCGGCACCGCGGCCTGGGCCAAACACGTCGTCGACGGCGACCTGCTGTACGAGATCGACGCGCGCGAAATCCCCAAGGACTGGCCGTACGGCCTGCTGCCGCTCGGCGCCAAGAAGCCGAACGACAAGGCCGACGGCTGGAGCGTCGACACCATCCATTTCCCGCTCAACGCCAAGCTCGCCGAGTGGGCCTACGCGCTGACCAAGGACCACCCGGTCGCCGACAGCGAAGGCATCGCCGCGTTCCGCCAGCAGTTCGCCGGCCTGCCGAACGCGGTCAAGCCGCCGTTCGTGACGATCGGCGACACCATGTCGTCGAGCACCTACTTCCACGGCGACCTGATGACGAAGTGGGCCAACGACTGGATGAAGCTGCAGGCCGGGCCGGACGCCAACTTCATGATGTCGGCGATGGAGGACAGCGGCACGCTGACCGCGCTGCGCCGCCTGTCGCGCGTGCAGCGCGTCGATCTCGACCGCGTGCTGGTGCTGCGCACCGCCAGCAACTACAGCGAGCAGCCGCCCGGCAAGGACGCGGCCTGGAGCACGACCGCCGAGTATCCGGAAGGCGGCCGCCCGGCGATCGAGGCGGCCTATCAGGTCGGCAACATCGTCGTGCAGAAGCTGCTCGGCGGCTGGGACCAGTACCGCGAGCATCGGCCCGAATGAGCGGGCCCGATTCTTCCCTCTCTCACGACACAGGAACGATGCCGATGAAACTGCTGAAGATGCTCGCCGCCGCCGCGCTGCTGGCGAGCGGCGCGGCCAAAGCCCTCGATGCGCCGGACGCGCCGCTGCACTACACGCCGACCGACACCATCGTCGTGCTCGGCGCCGTGCCGCAGGAAATCCCGCCGTTCGTCGAGGCGATGAAGGACGCGCAGAAAAAAGACCTCTGGGGCATTCCGTACTGGCAGGGCCATATCGACGGCAAGCCGGTCGTGGTCGCGATCACCGGCATCGGCAAGACCTCGACCGGCATGACGACGACGCTGTTCGTCAGCCAGTTCAAGCCGCGCCTGGTGCTGATGAGCGGCACCGGCGCGCGCATCAACGCGTCGCTGCGTACCGGCGACGTGATCGTCGCCGCGCACATGAACGAGCACGACTACGGCAGCCTGACGCGCCAGGACATGGTCTACCGTCCGTTCAACGGCCCGGATGACGGCCAGGAGATCGCCAATGACTTCTCGCCGTCGCCGTCGCTGCTGGCGCGCGCCGACGAGGCGATGAAGACCTACCGGAGCCCGCAGGTCACCGCCAACGGCTCGACCTACGAGGTCAAGGTGCGCCGCGGCGTGGTGTCCTCGTCCGACCTGTTCGGCGTCACCGAAACGCGCATCGGGCACCTGCGCCAGGACTTCCACACCGACATCATGGAAATGGAGTCGGCGCCGCTGGCGCACACGCTGCAGATTCTCGGCGTGCCGTACATCGTGGTCCGCGCTGGCAGCAATGTTGCACAGGAAGCGCCGAACGACGACTACCTGCGCCTCGGCCCGATCGCCGCGAAGCAGGCCGCCTATTTCAGCCTGCACCTGCTCAAGTACCTGTAAAGCCGGAACCGGAACCGAACGCCATGCACCGCCTCGCCACCTCTCTCCTCGCCGCCAGCCTGCTGCTGGCTGCCACGACCGTCCGCGCCGCCGATACCGACGACGGCACCTGGTTCGAATCGTTCAAGGCCAGTGCGACGCCGGAGCAGCTGTACCGCTTCCTCTATGCACTGCCCAAGGGCGGCGACCTGCACAACCACCTGTCGGGCGCCGGCCGGTCGGAATGGTGGTGGGACGCGGCGCTGGCGTCGGAAAAGGACGGCTACACGTACTACACGAAAGTCCGCATCAACAACTGCGTCGAGTACGGCAGCAGCAACGAGTACGGCGGCCAGCCGTACTACCTGCTGTTCCACACCCTCCAGCAGTCGAGCTACGCCCGGCTCGACGACTGCCGCAAGTCCGAATACAAGCCGCTGAAGGCGCTCGACGCCCGCGAGAAGGACGGCTGGCTCAACAGCATCCGTCTCGACCGCCCGTACGAAGGCCGCGACGAGTTCTTCAGCACGCACTGGGAGCGTCTCGGCGATCTCGACCGCAACCCGTACGTGACGGCCGAGATCCTGTTCCAGAACATGAAGGCCTTCGGCAAGGAAGGGCTCGCCTATCTGGAAACGCAGGACGGCGCCTTCGGCTTCCTCGGGCCCGACGGCAGCACGCTGCCGCCGGAGCAGACCGCGGACATCCTGCGCCGCCGCCTCGCCGCGCCGGACGCCAAGGCGACCGGCGTCACCGTGCGCTTCCAGAGCTCGATCCTGCGCTTCGCGCCGAACGCCGAGCAGTACCTGAAGACGCTGTACGCCTTCACCGACCGGCACCGCGACCTCTACGTCGGCATCAACATGGTCGGCCGCGAGGACAACGACAAGGGCTATCCGCTGCGCTTCCTGCCGACGCTGCGCGAGCTGCGCAAGCACTATCCGGACATTCACCTGTCGATCCACGCCGGCGAAGTCGACGAACCGAACTTCCATATCCGCGACACGCTGCTGCTCGGCGCCGAACGCATCGGCCACGGCGTCAACCTGCTGAGCGATCCCGAGACCACGGTGCTGATGCGCAACGGCCCGTACCTGATCGAGATCAACCTGATCAGCAACCTGCTGCTCGAATACGTGAAGGACTTCCAGCAGCACCCGTTCCCGGAATACCTGCGCATCGGCATCCCGGTCGCGCTGTCGACCGACGACCGCGGCATGTGGGACTCCAACCTCACCGACGAATACTTCGTCGCGGTCCGCGAGTTCAATCTGTCGTGGGACGAGATCGTCAAGATCGGCCGCAACTCGCTGCAGTATTCGTTCGTGCAGGAACCGGTCAAGCAGCTGCTGCTGAAGGACTACGACGCGCGCGTCGCGCGCTTCGCCGCGCAGTTCCAGAAGCAGGGCGTCGCCGCGCTGGCCGGCGTCAAGCCGGTCAGCTATTCGTTCACCTGCAAGCATTACCAGCTGTGCCTGCCGCGCGAGTGAGGCGCCGATGAGCCCGGCCGATGCGCGCGCCGAACTGCGGCGCTTCGTGATGGGGCTGCCGAAAGCCGAGCTGCACGTGCATCTCGAAGGCACGATGGAGCCCGAGCTGTATCTGGCGATGGCGGCGCGCAACGGCCTCGCCACGCCGTACGCCGACGCCGAGGCGGTGCGCCAGCGCCTGCGCGACGCGCGCGATCTGCCGAGCTTCATCCGCATCTACGAGGAGCTGATCGGCGCGATCCGCACGGCGCGCGACTTCCGCGATCTGGCGATGGCCTTCTACGCCAGGGCGCAGTCGCAGGGCGTGATCTACGCCGAGGTGTTCTTCGACCCGCAGCTGCACCTGGAACGCGGCGTGCCGCTGGCGGCGATCTTCGGCGGCCTCGCGCAGGCGCGGCTCGAAGCGGCGCAGACGCTCGGCTTTGCGGTGCGCTACATCATGTGCTTCCTGCGCGACCGCCCGGCCGAGGACGCGCTGCAGGTGCTGCGCGACAGCGCGCCGTGGCGCGACGAGTTCATCGGCATCGGCCTCGACAATCCCGAGGTCGACGGCTTTCCGCAGAAGTTTTCTGCCGTGTACGCTGAGGCGCGGGCGATGGGCCTGCGCCTGACCACGCATTGCGACGTCGGCCAGCCGAACACCGTTGCCCACCATTGGGGGGGCGCTCGACGTGCTCGGCGTCGAGCGCATCGACCACGGCCTCAACGTGCTCGACGATCCGAAGCTGGTCGAGGCTGTGCGTGCGCGGCGCATCGGCCTGACCGCGGCACCGACGCTGTTCTACACCGACATTCCCGGGCGCATGGAATATCGCGCCGGCGCGATCCGGCGCCTGCTCGACGAAGGCCTGCTGGTGTCGGTGAATTCCGACGATCCGGGCATGAAGCGCAGCCTCTACGTCAGCGATCTGATGCTGTGCGTGCAGCAGACCACCGGCCTGTCGCGCGCCGCGCTCGTGCAGCTGGCGCGCAACAGCTTCGTCACCGCCTGGCTGCCCGACGCCGAACGCGAAGCCTGCCTGGCGCGGCTCGATGCCTACGTCGCCGCGCATCCGCAGCCAATGCCGGCCTGATGCATCACGGGCGCCGCACGGCGTCCCACTCGAAACCAGGAGTTCACGATGCCGATGTTTCTCTCCGCCACGCGCCGCGCGCTGCTCCGCCGCGGCGCTGCCGCGCTCGCGTTCGGCGCGGGTCTGCTGTCGCTGCCGGCGCTCGCCGCCGAGCCGCTGAAAGTCGCGTTCGTCTATGTCGGTCCGATCGGTGACGCCGGCTGGACCTACTCGCACGAGCAGGGCCGCCTCGCGCTCGAAAAAACCCTGCCCGGCCAGGTCAAGACCACTTACGTCGAGAGCGTGCCCGAGGGCGCCGACGCCGAGCGCGTCATCCGCCAGCTCGCCGCCGACGGCAACAAGCTGATCTTCACCACCTCGTTCGGCTACATGGA
>NZ_KB907949.1 GCF_000382285.1 Solimonas variicoloris DSM 15731
GGCCGAACAGATCCAGGCCTTCGATCGGGCGTCCCTGCCGGTCCTGACGGGCAAAGCACGGCGCCAGCGCCGATTCGATCTCGGCCCACGGCATGCGGGTTGCCAATACCGCGAGCGGGTGACGCAGATCGATCATCGCATCCAGCCGGGCGCGGAAAAAGTCCGGGGTGGTCATTGAAAACCTGCGCTCCAAATCTTCCAGAAAGTGAATGCGATTGCACTGGAAACTGGAGGATTCGGCAAGGCCTCAAGGGTGCTCAGCCCGCGCCGGGTAAGGGGCGGGCGGGTTGTTCAGGGCCGACTTATTAAGATCCATGCAGAGTTCTTCCCATCGATGGTGGTGGTACGGCGTCTATGTGGCCGTGCTCGTCGCGTTCGGCGCGACGCTCTACATGGCCAGCAAGCGCATCGAGTACAGCTGGCGCTGGCAGCGCATCCCGCAGTATCTGGTCAGCAACGAGGGCACCGAGCTGAAGGCGTCGTACGACGGCTTCGTGTCGGTCAACGCCGACGGCAAGAGCCTGACGCTCAAGGAGCTCAAGGGCGGGCGGCACGAAACCATCAGCGGCTTCGACGACCTGCTGGTCGGCGACGGCGATCTCGTCTTCCAGAACGATCCGGTCGCGCGCAAGCGCGGCCTCGTTGCCGGGCCGCTGACGCTCGGTCTGTGGATGACGCTGAAGCTCTCGGCCGTGGCGCTGGTGTTCGCGATGCTCCTCGGTCTGATTGCCGGGCTCGGCCGCGTGTCGCGCAATCCGGCGGCCTACGCGCTGGCGACGAGCTACGTCGAGCTGATCCGCGGCACGCCGCTGCTGGTACAGATCTTCATCTTCTATTTCTTCGTCGGCACGGTGCTGAAGCTGTCGGCCTTCACTGCCGGCGTGGCCGCGCTGGCAGTGTTCACCGGCGCCTACATCGCCGAGATCATGCGCGCCGGCATCGAGGCGATCCCGCGCGGCCAGATGGAGGCGGCGCGCAGCCTCGGCATGAGCGTGCCGCAGGCCATGCGCCACGTCGTGCTGCCGCAGGCCTTCAAGAAAACGCTGCCGCCGCTCGCCGGCCAGTTCATCAACCTGATCAAGGATTCCTCGCTCGTGTCCGTCATGGCCCTGACCGACCTCACCAAGGCCGGTCGCGAGGTCGTCGCCTCGACCTTCAGCCCCTTCGAGGTCTGGTTCACCGTCGCCGCCATGTATCTGCTGCTGACCGGCACGCTGTCGGTCCTGGTGCGCCGCCTGGAAAAGAGGCTCGCCCATGACTGAGCCCATATCCGCCGTGGCGCCGGACGTGCTGATCGACGTGCGCGAGGTCGGCAAGACCTTCGCCAACGGCGTCGTCGGCCTGAAGAACGTTTCCTTGCAGGTGCGGCGCGGCGAGGTGGTCTGCATCATCGGGCCCAGCGGCTCGGGCAAGTCGACGCTGCTGCGCACGCTCAACGCGCTGGAAACGATCACCAGCGGCGAGATTCACGTGCTCGGCCAGTCCGTGCATGCGTCGAAGGCCGATCTCAACCGCCTGCGCACGCACGTCGGCATGGTGTTCCAGTCGTTCAACCTGTTTCCGCACAAGACGGTGCTGCAGAACCTGATGCTGGCGCCGCACGTCGTGGCCGGCGTCGACGAGCCCGAGGCGCGGCGGCGCGCCGAGCAGCTGCTCGACAAGGTCGGCCTCGCCGACAAGGCTGCCGCGCATCCGGGGCAGCTGTCCGGCGGCCAGCAGCAGCGCGTCGCGATCGCCCGCGCGCTGGCGATGCAGCCCGACATCATGCTGTTCGACGAACCGACCTCGGCGCTCGATCCGGAAAAGGTCAACGAAGTGCTCGACGTGATGCAGGTGCTGGCGCGCGAGGGCATGACGATGTGCGTGGTCACGCACGAGATGGGCTTCGCGCGCGCCGTCGCCGATCGCGTCGTGTTCATGGAGGCCGGCGAGATCGTCTACCAGGACGCGCCGCAGCGCTTCTTCGATGCGCCGGACAACGAGCGCCTGCGTGGCTTCCTCGGCCAGGTGCTGAAGTAACGCAAGACGTCGTCCGCCGGCCGCGGCGTCGCGCGCGAACGGGGTGCGGATGTCGGGCGGTGCGGCGGATTTCGCGCCGCTGCGGCCGAGCCGTTGCGGCCCTATCAGGCCGGCACGTGGCTGGTCGTGACCTCGGCGATCAGCCGGCCGTTGTCGCCGGTCACGGTCGTGCGCACCACGCTGAGCTGGCGGCCGTGCTTCACGAATACCGAAGTCGCGGTGAACGTACCGTCCTTCTGGTTGCCGAGCAGGGCGGCGTTGAGATTGATCGCCAGCGGAAAGCCGCTCTGGCCCGGCTCCATCGTCGTGCCGCCAAAGCTCAGCACCGTCGCGCAGACGTCGGCGAACCACAGCACGGCCCCGGCATGGGCGATCCCGAACGGGTTGAGGATGCCGGCCTGCACCGGCATCTGCCCGACGACGCGCTCCGGCGTCTGCTCGACGATGCTGAATTCGATCTGCCCGCTGACCCTCATCGCCGCGCTCCTGGTCGACCGCCGGCTCGACGGCCCCATGCCGCGGACGGAGGGAATCGTGGTGCCCCCGGCAGGAATCGAACCTGCGACCTACCGCTTAGGAGGCGGTCGCTCTATCCACTGAGCTACGGAGGCGGGGCGCGCATGATACGGCATCGCCGGGCCGGCCAAGCAAGCGCTGCAACATTGCGGCAATGGTTTCAAAACGTTGCAGAGTTTCTTGTTTGGTATCGTTTTTCCGGCTAGCATCCGACCTGAACTGTTATGCCCGACGGGCAGCCCTTGGGGGGTATCTCGTGTTGAAACTGATTCAGCGCCACGCGGCGGTATTGGCCGTGCTCATGCTCGCGGCCTGCGGCGGCGGCGGCTTCAGCGATGGAGAGACCACCGGCGGCACGACGGGTGGAACGACGGGCGGCACCACGGGCGGCACGACGGCGTCATCGCTGACCCTGCTCGCCAGTTCCCCGCAGCTGTCGTCCAACGCCTCGGCCGTCACCGACGGCGTGACGCTGACGGCAATCGTCAAGGACGTCAACAACAACGTCGTGCCGGGCGTGACGGTGACGTTCAGCTCGCAGGATTCGTCGGAAATCAATGTCTCCAATCCGGCGACGACCGACGACAACGGCCGCGTGACGGCCGTGGTCACGACGGGCGGCGATCCGCAGAACCGCACGATCAATGTCGCGGCGAAGACCGGCAGCCTGTCGGCCTCGGCCAGCATCGACGTGATCGGCACGACGCTGAATATTTCCGGTCTCGATTCGACGCAGATCAACGTCGAGACGCCGTACACCATCACGCTGACCGATTCCGCCGGCGTGGCGATCGCCGGCAAGACGGTGGGCGTGTCGACGGAGGCGGGCAACACGCTCAGCGCATCGTCGTACGTGACCAACGCCGCCGGCCAGATCACCGTCAAGCTCAAGGCCACCAACGCCGCGTCGACGCTGACCGCGACGGCGCTGGGTCTGACGGCGACCAAGTCGATCAAGGTCTCGACCGACCAGTTCTCGTTTACGGCGCCGGCGGTGGCGGCCGAAGTGAAGCTCGGCGTCAACCAGTCGGTCTCGGTGCGCTGGCTGCAAAGCGGCACGCCGGTGCCGGACGGCACGGTCATCAACTTCACCGCGACGCGCGGTCAGCTCTCGGCCGCGTCGGCGACGACCAGCAACGGGGTGGCCACGGTGACGATCCAGTCCGCCGAAGCCGGCTTCGCCGAGGTCGTCGCCAGCAGCACGGCGCTGACCAAGCCCTCGGCCTCGCTGTCGCTGGAATTCGTCGCGGTGACGCCGGACAAAATCGACGTGCAGGCCAGTCCGGCCGTACTCGCGACCAACCAGACCAGCGAGATCACGGCGATCGTCCGCGATCCGAGCAACAATCTCGTCAAGAACGTCACGGTCGACTTCTCGGTGTCGGACATCACCGGCGGCTCGCTGTCCTCGCCGAGTGCGGTGACCAACAGCCAGGGCTTGGCCAAGATCACCTATACGGCGACATCGCAGACGAGCGCCAGCCAGAACGTGGTGGTCACCGGCAAGGTGCACAGCAATGCCGCGATCAGCGACACGGCGCTGCTGACCGTCGGCGCGCGCGCGGTCAGCATCACGCTCGGCACCGGCAGCAAGATCGTCTCCAAGGACGAGTCGACCTATCAGGACCCGTGGACGGTGCTGATCAATGACTCGTCGGGTAATCCGGTGCAGAACGCGCAGTTCACGCTGTCGATACAGTCTTTACGATTCGCAAAGGGTAAGCGGCCGGCCACTGGCGATGTGCCAGCCACGACCTGCCCCAATGAAGATGTCAACCTCAACGACATCATCGATTCGCTGAACGAGGATACGGATGGCGACGGCATTCTGGAGCCGGGTCGCGTCGCGACGGTGCCGGCAACCGTAACCTTGGGGGCGGATGGAACCGCTCAGTTCAATGTGACGTATCCCAAGGAGTTCGGGCAGTTTGTGGAGGTCCGCATCATCGGAGTCGCCAGCGTGGCCGGCACCGAGACGACGGAATACAGGGACATTTGGTTGCCGGTTTCTGTTGATGATCTACCGTATCTGCCGCCCGACAGTCCCTTCGGGCTCGACCCGGACTGCAGCAAGCCGTACTAACGCTCAGCCAAGTGCGATTTACAGACGGCGGCCTTCTCGGCCGCCGTCGTCGTTTGCGGCGCGGCTTCGCCGCTTCAGCGCCGCTCGCGGTTCAGCAACCCCGCCAGCACGAAATGGCCGATCGCCAGCACCAGCGCGATCAGTCCGGCGCCGAGGCCGGTTTCGACTTCGCTGCGTTCGCGCTCGATGTCGGCCTGCAGTTCCTGGCGGACCTGCCGGCGCAGGCGTTCGAGGCCGGCGGCGTCGGTCCGGGCGTTGCGTGACTGCAGTTCGAGCTGCACGTTCAGTTCGGTCGACGCGGCGAGGTCGGCGTCGCTGTACTGCGGCAGCTTGGTCCACTGCAGGCCGTAGTAGCCGCTGAGGCCGATGCCGACGGCCAGCAGCATGAACGGGAAGGCGCGAGGGGAACGGCGCGGGGGCGGCATGGGGCTCTCGTCGGCGGCGGAGCGCGCATTGTAGGCATTCCGGGATTGTCCCCGGTCCTGGGTGATGTTCACGAAGGCCGAACCGCTGGCGGCGGCGGAATAATGGCGGCCCCAACCGGAGCCTCGCCATGCGGATCGGCACGCCGAAGGAAATCAAGAATCACGAGTATCGCGTCGGCCTGACGCCGGCCGGCGTGCGCGAGCTGAGCGCGCACGGGCACGAGGTCTTCGTCGAAACGCGCGCCGGCCTGGGCATCGGCATCGACGACGCCGAGTACCGGCGTGCCGGCGCGACGATCCTGGCGACGGCGGCCGAGGTCTTCGCGACCGCCGAGATGATCGTCAAGGTCAAGGAGCCGCAGCCGGCCGAGTGCGCGATGCTGAGACCCCATCACGTGCTGTTCACCTATCTGCATCTGGCCCCGGACCCGGCGCAGACCCGCGCGCTGCTCGACTCCGGCTGCACGGCGATCGCCTACGAAACCGTCACCGACGCGCGCGGCGGCCTGCCGCTGCTGGCGCCGATGAGCGAGGTCGCGGGGCGCATGTCGATCCAGGCCGGCGCGCACGCGATGGAGAAGGCGGCCGGCGGCAACGGCGTGCTGCTCGGCGGCGTGCCCGGGGTGCCGGCGGCCGAGGTCGTCGTCATCGGCGGCGGCGTGGTCGGCTACAACGCCGCACGCATCGCCGTCGGCATGGGCGCGCGCGTGACGATCCTCGACCGCTCGCTGCCGCGCCTGAACTGGCTCGACATCAGCTTCGACGGCCGCCTGACGACGCTGTATTCGACGGTCGACGCGGTCGAGTCCAGCCTCGCGAAGGCCGATCTGGTGATCGGCGCGGTGCTGGTGCCGGGCGCCGCCGCGCCGAAGCTGGTGACGCGCGGCATGCTCGCGCGCATGAAGCCGGGCACGGTGATCGTCGACGTGGCGATCGACCAGGGCGGCTGCTTCGAGACCTCGAAGCCGACCACGCACGAGGAACCGACCTATCTGGTCGACGGGATCGTGCATTACTGCGTCGCCAACATGCCAGGCGGCGTCGCGCGGACCTCGACCTTCGCGCTGACCAACGCGACGATGCCGTTCGCGCTGGCGCTGGCCGACAAGGGTTATCGCACGGCGCTGCTCGACGATCCGCATCTGCGTGACGGCCTCAACGTGCATCGCGGCCAGCTGAGCTGCCGGGCCGTCGCCGAGGCGCTCGGACATGCGTACGTGCCGCCGCCGCTCGCGCTCGAGGCCGCCTGAGCCGGGCGTATTCCGCCGCGGGGGCGTAGCGTGAAACATTGGGCGGGGCGCGCAAAGGCCTGTTAGATTCACGCCATCCTGGCACGCGCTGCGGCCGCTTGGCAGCGATGGGATGACTACCCTCAATGCGGAGGCCTCATGCGCCCCTTGGCAGCGTTCGTGGTTGCTCTTCCCTTCGTCTGCATCGACGCCCGTGCCCAGCCACCCGGCGCACCGGACGCCGCCGCGCTGCAGCTCGCGCCGGACCCCGCACCGCTCGACACGATCCCGCTCGCCGCCGAGACGCCACCGCCGCTGCCGGCCGATGCGGCCGGTGACGATGGCCAGGGCCTGACCGAAATCGTCGTCACCGCGCAGAAGCGCAAGCAGTCGCTGCACGACGTACCGCTGTCGGTGTCGGCGCTGAGCGGCGACATGCTCAAGGACATCAACGCCTCGAATCTGGCCGACGCCTCGGTCTATATCCCGAACGTGCGCGTCGACGCCGACGACCTCGGCTCGCCGCAGGTCTTCATTCGCGGCTTCGGCACCAACACCTTCAACCCGAGTTTCGAAAGCTCGGTCGGCTTCGTCGAGGACGAGATCTTCTATGGTCGCGGCGCGTACTTCACCGAGTCGATGTTTGACATCGACCGCGTCGAAGTGCTGCGCGGTCCGCAGGGCACGCTGTTCGGCAAGAACACCGTCGCCGGTCTCTACAACGTCATCACCGCGAGTCCGACCGAGACCTTCTCGGGCAACATCCGCCTGAGCACCGCCGAGTACAACGAGCAGCGCCTCGAAGGCGGCGTCGGCGGCATGTTCAACGACTGGTTCGGCGCGCGCCTGTCGCTGCTCGCGCAATCCGGCGACGGCGAGCTGCGCAACGAGTACCTCGATCGTGACGAGGACAAGATGCGCCAGAAGGCGGGCCGCCTGAAGCTGCGTCTGCTGCCACACGAAGACGTGACGATGGACCTGACGCTGCAGCGCTCCGTCACCGACATCAACTTCTGGCCCTATCAGCTGTTCGCGCTCGACACCGGCACGACGAACTACCTGCAGGCCTTCGATCCGGCCATCGAGGGTGATCCGTACAACTTCGTCACCTCGTTCGACCAGCCCGGCTTCATCAACAAGAATTCCGCGACCGAAAGCCTGAAGACCGACTGGGCGATGGGCGATCTCGGCGTGATCCAGGATGCGCACACGGTGCTGGTTGCCGGCTACAGCAATCTGGCGATCAACCAGCTCAACGACCTCGACGTCTCGCCGGCGGACCTGCTGCGCCTCGACAACTACGAGGACTACGGGCAGACCTCGGTCGAGCTGCGCTTCAGCGGCCGCACCGACAGCCTGTTCGGCCTCGGCCGTTCCGTCGACTTCGTCGCCGGCGGCTTTTTCTTCGAGTCCAACTACAAGCTGCGCGCCAGGATCAAGGCGGGCGACGATATCGGCTCCTACTTCCTCACACAGGATGCCTGGCAGCTGCTGACTGGCAACCTCGACGCGCTGCCGGGCAATATCGCCGTGATCCCGGGGCTCGGCGATCTGCTGTCGGCGTTCATCGGCGACGACGACTACCAGTTCGACTACCGCCAGAAACTGAAGTCCGGTGCGCTGTTCGCGCAGATGACCTGGAACATCAGCGAGCACTGGGCGCTGACGCCGGGCCTGCGCTACAACCGCGAGACCAAGGACGTCGACACCGCCGGCACCGCGCACTGCAGGACGGCGCCGAACTGCCTGACGCCGCTGCTGCTCGGCGCCAACGACTATGCGCGGCACGATCTCAAGCGCGACGAGGCCGACTGGTCGCCGAAGGTCGCGCTGCAGTACATCTGGGACCCGAACCTGAACTTCTATGCGAGCTACGCGCGCGGCTACAAGAGCGGCGGCTACAACTCGCTCTCGTACACCGGCGACGATCTGGCCTTCAAGCCGGAGAGGGCCGGCACGGTGGAAGGCGGCTTCAAGGGGCGCTTCTTCAATCGCAAGCTGAACTTCAATCTCGCCGTCTACCAGACCAAGCTCGAGAACCTGCAGGTGCTCGCGTTCCACGGCGCGACCACCAACGTCGGCAACGCGAGCGCGACCTCCAGGGGCGTCGAGGCCGATTTCCAGTGGCGCACGCCGTGGCAGCCGCTGATGCTCAACGGCTCGTTCGGCTTCATCGACGCGACCTACGACGACTATCCGGACGCTCCGGCGCCGATCTCGGCCGGCATCGGCGCGACGCAGAATCTCAAGGGCGAGCGCCTGGCGTTCACGCCGAAGCAGACCGGCACGCTGACGCCGATCGTGAGCGTGCCCTTCGAGTCGCTGCTCGTGCGCCTGGCCGCCGACGCGATCTGGCAGGGCGAGCAGTACACCGACACCGATCTCGATCCGCACACGCGGGTCGGCGGCTACATGCAGTACGCCGCGCGCGTCAGCGTCGGCAGCGCCGACGATCTGTGGTCGCTGACGCTCGGCGGCAGCAACCTCGGCGACAAGCGCGTGCTGAACCAGTCGACCGACGCCGTGCTGTTCCCGGGTTCGTTCTACGCGCAGCAGGCGGCCGGCCGCCAGTACTACGCGGCGATCGCGATCAACTGGTAGCGTCGCCGACGGATACCGCGGCGCGGCCGGCGAACGTCGCGCCGCGCCTAGTCGCAGCGTCGTCTGCGGTCGGCGGCGCCGCTGCGTGGTGGCGCCCGGCCTGCGCTCAGCGCACCGGCGGCGGATCGAACGGCGTCTTGGCCTTGTACTCGCACAGATCGACGATTGCGCAGCGGCCGCACTCGGGCTTGCGCGCCTTGCAGATGTAGCGACCGTGCAGGATCAGCCAGTGATGGGCGTCGCGCTGGAACTCCTCGGGCACCACCTTGAGCAGCTTGCGCTCGACCTGCAGCACGTTCTTGCCCGGCGCCAGGCCGGTGCGGTTGGCGACGCGGAAGATGTGCGTGTCGACCGCGATCGTCGCCTCGCCGAAGGCGGTGTTGAGCACGACGTTGGCGGTCTTGCGGCCGACGCCGGGCAGCGCTTCGAGCGCTTCGCGTTCGCGCGGCACCTCGCCGCCGTGCTGCTCGATGAGCTGGCGGCACAGGCCGATGACGTTCTTCGCCTTGGTCTGGTACAGGCCAATGGTCTTGATGTACTCGCGCAGGCCGGCTTCGCCGAGCGCGAGGATCGCCTGCGGCGTGTTGGCGACCGGGAACAGCTTGGCCGTGGCCTTGTTGACGCCGACGTCGGTGGCCTGCGCCGACAGCACGACGGCGACCAGCAGTTCGAACGGCGTCGTGTACCGCAGCTCGGTGGTCGGCGCCGGGTTGGCGTCGCGCAGGCGGCGGAAGATCTCGTGGCGTTTGGCGGGGTTCATTTGGGTGAGGGCGGGACGGCGCCTGGCGTCAGGCTTGCGGAGGGCCGCGGCGCGCGCGCGCCGCGGCGAGGGCGCGGGCCAGCGGATCGGCGGCCGGCGCCGCCTCGCCCGGGTCGGCCGAGGCGGCGCGCGCTTTCAGCATCGCCTTGCGCCGTTCGCGCTCCGCCTCGCGCTCTTCGTCGCGGCGCTTGAGGCGCAGCTTGCGCGCCTTCACGCGCTGCCGCGCCACGGCATCATCGAACGGCTTCTGCGCCACGGCGCGCATTTCGATGCAGTCGACCGGGCAGGGCGGCAGGCACAGCGCGCAGCCGATGCACTCCTGCGCTATGACCGTGTGCAGGTAGCGCTCGGCGCCGACGATGGCGTCGGTCGGACAGACGACGAGACATTTCGCGCAGCCGATGCAGCGGCTCTCGTCGATCAGGGCGACCTGAAAGGACTGAGTCGTCATGGCCGGGCGCCTCGCGACGAAGCCATCCCGTGGCGGAGCCAGATCAGCTGATGCCGCTGCATGGCGTCGTCGTCACCTTCGGCTTCTCGCCATGACAGGCGTGGCGTCACTTCACCTTCATGCCGGGCTCGGCGCCGGCGTCCGGTGCGAGCAGGAACGGGCCGCCGCGTTCGTCGCTGGCGGCCAGCACCATGCCTTCGCTCATGCCGAACTTCATCTTGCGCGGCGCCAGATTGGCGACGCACATCGTCAGGCGGCCGACCAGCGCTTCCGGCGCGTAAGCCGCCTTGATGCCGGCGAACACCTGGCGTGTGCCGAGCGGTCCGAGGTCGAGCTGCAGGCGCAGCAGCTTGTCGGCGCCCTCCACATGCTCGGCCGCAGCGATGCGCGCGATGCGCAGGTCGACCTTGCCGAAGTCCTCGACGCCGATCGTTGCCGGCGCGGCGCCGGCGGCGTCGGCGGCGGGCTTGGCGGCTTTGGCCGGGGCCGCGCTCGCCGCCTTGTCGGTTTCCGCCGGCGCGCTGCCGCGCTCCTCGGCGAGCATCGCCTCGATCGCCTTCGGATCGATGCGCGTCGCCAGCGGCGCGTAGGTGCGGATCGGGTGGCCGAGCAGCGGCTTGCCGGCGTCGGCCCAGCTCAGCGCCGGCACGTTGAGGAAGTGCTCGACCTGCGCGGCGATCTTCGGCAGCACCGGCTTGAGATAGATCGTCAGCTGGCGGAACAGATTGAGGAAGGTGGTGCAGACCTGCTGCAGTTCCTCGCGGCGCGCCTCGTCCTTGGCCAGCGTCCACGGCGCGAGCTTCTGGATCTCGGCGTTGGCGTCGTCGGCCATCGCCATCACCTCGCGCAGTGCCCCGGCGAAGTCGCCGGCTTCGTAGAGCTCGCGCAGGTTGTCCGCTTCGGCGGCGAAGTCCTCGAACAGCGTGCGCTCGTGCATCGCCACCGCGAGCTGCCCGTCGAACAGCTTGTCGATGAAGCCGGCGCAGCGGCTGGCGATGTTCACGTACTTGCCGACCAGATCGCTGTTGACGCGATTGGCGAAGTCGGTGAGGTTGAGATCGAGATCGTCGACGCCGCTGCCGAGCTTGGCGGCGAAGTAGTAGCGCAGGTATTCCGGATTCAGGTGATTGAGGTAGGTGCGCGCCCTGATGAAGGTGCCGCGGCTCTTGCTCATCTTGGCGCCGTCGATCGTCAGGTAGCCGTTGACGTGCAGCGCGGTCGGCGCACGGAAGCCGGCGCCGTGCAGCATCGCCGGCCAGAACAGGCCGTGGAAATTGACGATGTCCTTGCCGATGAAGTGGTGCAGTTCGGTCGACAGCGGCCAGGCGCCGCCGGTTTCGGTGCTGAACTCGGCGGCGGTGCTCGGCTGCGGGTCCCAGAACTCGGCGAAGATCTCGGACGGATCGCGCTCGCTGCCCGCCGCGAGCGTTTCGCACAGGGCCTTGAACGAGGCCATGTAGCCGATCGGCGCATCGAGCCAGACGTAGAAGAACTTGCCGGGTGCCTGCGGGATCGCGAAGCCGAAGTAGGGCGCATCGCGCGAGATGTCCCAGTCCTTGAGGCCGGACGCGAACCACTCCTTGAGTTTGGCCTTGACCGAAGGATGCGCGACGTCGCCGTCGAGCCACTGTTCGAGGAAGGCCTGGAACTTGGGCAGCTCGAAGAAGTAATGCTCGGAGTCCTTGAGCACCGGCGTCGCGCCGGAAACCACCGAGCGCGGATTCTTCAGATCGGTCGGCGAATAGGTGGCGCCGCAGTTCTCGCAGTTGTCGCCGTACTGGTCCGGCGTGCCGCAGCGCGGGCATTCGCCCTTGATGTAGCGGTCCGGCAGGAACATTGCCTTGACCGGGTCGTAGAGCTGCTGGATGGTGCGGCTGGCGATCGCCGGCGGCATCTCGCCGCGCTCGGCGCTGACCGGCGAGCCGGCGCGCAGGCGCGTGTAGATCAGCTCGCAGAGCTGGCGGTTCTCCTCGGAATGCGTCGAGTGGTAGTGATCGAAGGCGACCAGGAAGTCGGCGAAATCGCGCTCGTGGTGGGCCTTGATCTCGGCGATGAACTGCTCGGGCGCGATGCCGGCCTTTTCGGCGGCGAGCATGATCGGCGTGCCATGCGCGTCGTCGGCGCAGACATAGTGGACCGTGTTGCCCAGCAGGCGCTGGAAGCGCACCCAGACGTCGGCCTGGATGTAGCCCACCATGTGGCCGAGGTGGATCGGACCGTTGGCGTAGGGCAGGGCGTTGGTGACGAGGATCTGGCGGGCCATGAAGGGAGCGTCTGGCAGAAGCGAACGCGAATTATCGCACGGCCCCGCCGCCGGGCAGCGCGGGCCTGCTACAGTTCAGGCCCGATTCAGTGCCGGGCCCTAGCCTCGATCCTCGTTCCACGGGAGAGTCTTCCATGCGCCGCCTTCTCCGAGGTCTTGCACTGTCCTGCACACTGCTGGCGCCGTCGGCGATCGTGCTCGCTGCGCCGCCGCCGCAGGCTCCCGCGCACGGCTATCGCGCGCAGCAGCACTACATCTACTACCCGCAGAAGCAAATCTACTATGCGCCGGACCGTCAGCTCTGGTTCTGGCTCGACGGCGGCAGCTGGTCGTTCGGCGCCACGCTGCCGATGATCTATCAGCAGTACACGCGCAACGGCTACAACGTCTATCTCGACGTCGAGCGCCCGTACGAAGCGCAGGAGCGCGTCGTCAGCGGCCTGCGCCGGCACGAATGGCAGCCGTACCGCCACGGCAGCCCGGACGCGCCGCCGCGCGGGCCGGGGCCGAAGAAATGAGAATGACGGCAGCCACGGACGGGTGCCGCAAGAGCGTCATTGCTTGATCAAGCCTTCGGCGGGTCGCAAGACCCGCCTTTCTTTTGTCCCGGGGGCCGGCGGGACAGCGCTGCGGCGCAGCGGCTTGCGGCCATCCGCGCCGTCCGCGGGACGGACGGTGCATCGAGCAGGATCAGGGGAGTGCCATGGAACGGAACACAAATCGGGGCCGCCGGCTGCTGGCGGGAATCCTCATGCTGGGCATGACGGCGACGGCCGTCGCGGCGCCACCGCAGCCGATCGCCAATCAGTACATCGTCGAACTGGACACGCCGGCCTTCGGCACGCGCGAGCGCGGCCTCGGCATCGCCGAGCGCACGCAGTCGGTGCTCGCGCAGGTCGGCGGCGGACAGGTGCTGGCGCATTACCAGCACGCGCTGCTCGGCTTCGCGGCGCGCATGAGCGCCAGCCAGGCCGCGGCGCTCGCCCGGCTGCCCGGCGTGCGGCGCGTCGAGCAGGATCAGGTGATGACCGCCGATGCAACGCAGGGCGGCGCGACCTGGGGGCTCGATCGCGTCGACCAGCGCGCGCTGCCGCTCGACGGGCTCTATCGCTATCCCGACGGCGGCGGGCAGGGCGTGCACGTCTATGTCATCGACACCGGCCTCAACGCCGCGCACACCGAGTTCACCGGCCGGGTCGCGACCGGGCGCAACTTCGCGCCGAACAGCGGCGGCCTGCTCTGCAATCTGCTCGGCCTCGGCTGCAAGACCGACGCCGCCAATACCGGCGACTGCAACGGCCATGGCACGCACGTCGCCGGGACCGCGGTCGGCACCACCTACGGCATCGCCAAGCGGGCGACGGTGCATCCGGTGCGCGTGCTCGGCTGCAACGGCAGCGGCTCGACGTCCGGCGTGATCGCCGGTGTCGACTGGGTCGCTGCCAATCGCGTCCTGCCGGCGGTCGCCAACATGTCGCTCGGCGGCGGCGATTCGGCGACGCTCGACGAGGCCGTCGACAACGCCATCGCCCAGGGAGTGAGCTTCGTGGTCGCGGCCGGCAACGACAACGCCGACGCCTGCAGCGGCTCGCCGAACAAGGTGCCGGCGGCGATCACGGTCGGCGCGTCGACCAGCGCCGATTCGCGCGACACGAGCTATTCGAACTACGGCAGCTGCGTCGATCTGTTCGCGCCGGGCACCGGCATCACTTCGGCCTGGTACACGAGCAATACCGCGACCAACACCATCAGCGGCACCTCGATGGCGACGCCGCACGTGACCGGCGCGGTGGCGCTGCTGCTCGGTGCCGATCCGGGGCTGACCCCGGATAAGGCGACCGACGCGCTGCTCGGCGACGCGACGCTCGGCGTGCTCGGCAACGTCGGCAGCGGTTCTCCGAATGCGCTGCTGTACGTGCGCCACTGAGCGCCGAGCGAGGCAGCGGCAGGCCGGGCCGGGCGCCCGGCCTGCCGCCGGCGCTCACTGCAGCAGGCGGATCGCGAACGGATAGCGGTACGACGTGCCTTTCGACGCGGCGATCGCGCCGAGGATGCAGAGCACCAGGTTGGCGACCAGCAGCACCGGGAACAGCAGCGCGCCGATCAGGACCGCACTGAGGATCATCGCCGCGACCCAGCCGATCGCCATCGTGATCTGGAAGTTCAGCGCTTCCTTCGCTTGCTCGGCGACGAAGGCCGAGCTGTCCTTCTTCATCAGCCAGATGATCAGTGCGCCGATGAAGCCGGTGAAGATGCCCAGCAGGTGCGCCAGCATGGCGATGTTGCAGTCGTCCTTGCTCGGCGCGGTCGAAACCTCGGTGTTCATGCGCATTCCCTCGTTCCAGCGTGGTCGGGTCCGGGGCGACGCACGGTGCGCGCGACGACCCGTGGCGACATCGTAAGCGTCTCGGGTGGCGCCGCGCCGTGCGCCGAATCTCGCCGGGCGCGCGCGGCCGGCGAGGTTGTAGACTGCGCGCCTCCGCCGATGGATCTGCCGATGTCCGTTTCCCGCCAACAATTGCTGACTGTTCTCGATGCCTGCGTGCACCCGCTGATCGGGCGCGGCCTGGTCGCCGCCGGGGCGGTGAGCGAGGCCGAGATCGCCGGCGATCATGCGCGCGTGCGGCTCACGCTGGGTTTCCCGGCGGCCGGCATCCGCGACGAACTGGCGGCCGAGGTTGCGCAGCGCATCGGTGCGGCGCTCGGCCTCGACGTGGCGCTGGCGATCGACTGGAAGATCACCAGCCACGCGGTGCAGAAGAACCTGCAGCCGCTGCCCGGCATCCGCAACATCATCGCCGTGGCGAGCGGCAAGGGCGGTGTCGGCAAATCGACGGTCGCCGTCAATCTGGCGCTGGCGCTCGTCGCCGAAGGCGCGCGCGTCGGCCTGCTCGACGCCGACATCTACGGGCCGAGTCAGCCGCGCATGCTCGGCACCGAGGCGCGGCCGACCTCGCCGGACGGCAAGCGCATGAATCCGATCATCGCGCACGGTTTGCAGGCGATGTCGATCGGCTTTCTCGTCGACGAAGACCAGCCGATGATCTGGCGCGGACCGATGGTCACGCAGGCGCTCGGCCAGCTGCTCAACGAGACGGCCTGGCAGGACCTCGACTATCTGGTCGTCGACATGCCGCCGGGCACCGGCGACATCCAGCTGACGCTCGCGCAGCGCATTCCGGTCAGCGGCGCGGTGATCGTCACCACGCCGCAGGATATCGCGCTGCTCGACGCCAAGAAGGGACTGCAGATGTTCAGGCGCGTCGAGGTGCCGGTGCTCGGCATCGTCGAGAACATGGCCTGGCACGTGTGTTCCAACTGCGGTCACCGCGAAGCGATCTTCGGCGAGGGCGGCGGCGCGAAGATGGCGGCGCAGTACGGCACCGAGCTGCTCGGCCAGCTGCCGCTGCGCCTGTCGATTCGCGAGCAGGCCGACGGCGGGCGGCCGACGGTGGTGGCCGAGCCGCAGTCGGAGATCACGCAGCGCTACCGCGACATCGCGCGCCGCACCGCGGCGCGGCTGGCCTACGGTGTCGCCGCGCCGGCCTTCCCGACCATCGAGATCCACGACGACTGATGCGCCGCGCCCGCGTCATGCGCGGGAAAAATTCCTCGGCTAAGGTGATCTTTGCACGGAACCGGCTCGGCCGGCGTCGCGCAAGAACGCAACGGGGAATCGGGGATGGGGAAGAGCTGGGACTTGCGGATCGCGGCCGGCCGGGCCGGTGTCGCGGCCGGCGCGCTGCTGCTCGCGGCCTGCGGCAGCGCCGAGCCGGGCGCCGCTGACGGCGGCGTGCCGCCGGTCGGCACCGGCGGTCCGTTCGTGTCGGCGCATCGCGGCGGCGCGGCCTACGCGCCGGAGAACACCTTGATGGCGTACCGCAACGCCGCGCGCCTCTACGTCGACGACTTCGAGACCGATACCTGGCTGAGTGCCGACGGCGTGCCAGTGCTGATGCACGACGACACGCTCGACCGCACGACGAACTGCAGCGGCAAGATCTCCGACCACACGCTTGCGGAGCTGAGCGCCTGCGATGCCGGTTACTGGTATTCGCCGGGGCAGGACACCACGCGAGTCGACGAAGGCGCGCCGCACCCGGCGCGCGGCAAGGGCGTGACGATTCCGACGGCGCAGGCGCTGTTCGATTTCGCCGCTTCGTTCCGAGGTACGTACCGGCCGACGGTCACGATCGAGATCAAGAACTTCGCCGAGGCCTTCCGCGCTGCCGAGGTGCTGGTGCCGATGATCCAGGCCAGCGGCATCAAGGATCGCATCATCGTGCAGTCCTTCAATCCCTTGGCGCTCGACCGCATCAAGCAGCTCGATGGCGACATCCGCACGCTGTACCTGACGCCGTCGGCGCTCGGCGCCGGCGTCTCGCTCACCTACGCGGCGCTGCGCGGGCACGATTTCGTCGCGCCGCAGTCGACCTCGCGCGATCTCGATGCCGCATTCGTCGAGCGCGCGCAGGCGCTCGGCAAGCAGGTCGTGCCGTGGACGCCGGACAGCGAGGCCGAGCTGCAGCGTCTGAGCGAGATGGGCGTCGACGGTCTGATCACCAACTATCCGGGCTGCGTGCTGGCGCTGCAGGCGCGCCTGCCGAGCACGCGGCTGCTGGCGCCGGAGCTGGGCAGCGGCGACGTGCCGCTGTGCAGCGACTGAAGGCCGGCGCCGCGCCGCTGGCGGCGCCGCTACAATGCGCGCCGGACTACGGGGCAGACGCGCGTGAGCATCAAATCGGACAAGTGGATCCGCCGCATGGCGGCGCAGGGCATGATCGAGCCGTTCGAGCCGGGCCAGGTGCGCCAGGTCAACGGCCACAAGATCGTCAGCTACGGCACCTCGAGCTACGGCTACGACGTGCGCTGCGCCAACGAGTTCAAGATCTTCACCAACATCAACTCGACGATCGTCGACCCGAAGAACTTCGACGCCGGCTCCTTCGTCGACGTTAAATCCGACGTCTGCATCATTCCGCCGAACTCCTTCGCGCTGGCGCGTACCGTCGAGTACTTCCGCATCCCGCGCTCGACGCTGGTCGTCTGCCTCGGAAAGAGCACCTACGCGCGCTGCGGCATCATCGTCAACGTCACGCCGCTGGAGCCGGAGTGGGAAGGCCACGTGACGCTGGAATTCTCCAACACCACGCCGCTGCCGGCGAAGATCTACGCCAACGAAGGCGTGGCGCAGATGCTGTTCTACGAGTCGGACGAAGTCTGCGAGACCTCGTATCGGGATCGCGGCGGCAAATACCAGGGCCAGACCGGCGTCACGCTGCCGAAGACCTGAAGCCCGATCGATCCGCGGCGGCGCGCGATCCCTTGCCGCACTCGCGTGGCCGGCGATCCCGCGGCGCGGGTCCCTCGCCGGGTCGCTCGCGCGGCATCGCTGTCGGCAAATACCAGGGCCAGACCGGCGTCACGCTGCAGAAGACCTGAAGCCGGATCGATCCGCGACGGCGCGCGATCCCTTGCCGCGCTCGCGTGGCCGGCGATCCCGCGTTGCGGGTCCCTCGCCGGGTCGCTCGCGCGGCATCGCCGGCGGCAAATACCAAGGCCAGACCGGCGTCACGCTGCCGAAGACCTGAAGCCCGATCGGCTCGCGGCGGTACGCGATCCCTTGCCGCGCTCGCGTGGCCGGCGATCCCGCGGCGCGGGTCCCTCGCCGGGTCGCTCGCGCGGCATCGCTGTCGGCAAATACCAGGGCCAGACCGGCGTCACGCTGCAGAAGACCTGAAGCCGGATCGATCCGCGACGGCGCGCGATCCCTTGCCGCGCTCGCGTGGCCGGCGATCCGGCGACGCGCTCGGGGCGCTGAAGGCGTGAGCGTGCGTCAGCGCCGCGCGCGCGGCCGCAGCAGGCTCCATGCCGAGGCTTCGCCGTCGGCCTGATAGATGTTCTTGTCGTCGGCGGCCAGATAGCGCTCGTTCCAGTACGCGGTGCTCATCGGCCTGGCCTGCACGGGTGCCTTCTGGTCGAGCTGCGCGGCGCATTCTTCGAGCGTCGCGGTGCGCGTCTCGATCCACTCGGTGCCGATCTTGATCTGGCAGGCCGGTGCCGCCTCGCCGCCGATCGTCGTCTTTGGTTCGTAGGTTTCCGAGGAAATCGTCGCCGGCGCGAAGACCGGTTCGGACGGCTCGGGCGCGGCCATCGGCGGCTTGGTGGTGGCCGGTGGCGCGGCCTGGAGCGGCGACAGCAGGGCGGCGGACAGGGCCAGGACAACTACGGCGGGGCGAAGCATGGGGAGGCATTCCGTTGCGGGCCGAGGCGACATCTTATCGCCAGCGGCCGCGCCTGCCGCAGCGGCTGACGCTCAGGGCGAGCGACGCTCGCGCAGCAGCGACCAGTCGCGGCCGTCGGTCGAGCGGTAGATCGCGCTGCGGCTGGCGGCCAGGAAGGTGCCGCGCCAATACGCTTGGCCGAGGTGGTCGGCGCCGTCCGCAGCCACGGACGATTCCAGCGCATCGGCGCATTCGGCGAGGCTCAGGTCGGTGCGCGAGCGCCAGTGCCCGGCGTCGCGCAGGCTGCAGGTGCCGCGCGCCTCGGCGCCGGCGGCCTGCGCGGTCGCCGCGATGGCGGCAGCGTCAGCGGGCGGGGCGGCCTCGTGCGCCGCGTCGGCGGCGATGGCCGCCAGCACATCGGCCGGCACGGGCGCGTCGGCCGAAGCCGGCCAGGCAAACGCGGACAACACGGCAAACGGCAGCAACCGCCACATGCGAGGGCTCCTTCGAGACCGCGCGATGATAGCGGACGGTGCGCCGACGCCGACGCCGACGCCGACGCCGGTCCGGCCGGCCTGGCGCTGGCCGCCTAGAAGCGGTAGCGCGGCAGCCGGTGCACGGCGGCGATCGCCGCACCGTCGGCCTTGGCCTTGATCTCGATGAGCACGCTGTGCACGACCGCCTCGGCATAGCCCTGGGCAGCGAGGAAGCGCCGCACCGGCAGCAGCTGCGGTTCGCAGCCGTTCTCGATTTCGCGCGAGAGCTTCATAGGGTCGGCGGCGTCGCTGCCGATGTAGCGCTCGCCGAGCGAGTCCTGCAGGCAGGTGCGGTAGGCCTCGCCGAGGCCGTTGGCGTGCTGCAGATCCGGTTTGCTGATCTGGCGCGGCGCTTCGGCGCCGGCCCCGGACGAGGCCGCCAGCAAAGCGGCAAGAACGAAACAGCGCATGGATAGATCCCCCCGGCCCCACCGGGATGCGGCGTTTGAGTGTCAGAGACTACGCCAGGTACGCAAGGACTGTACCGGCTACCGATCAGCGGAGGCTTCCGGCAGACCGGCGCGCCCGGCACTCAGGCGCCGGCACCGGCGCGGCGCATGCGCGACAGAAAGCCCATGACGCGCGCCGCGACGCCGGCTTCTTCCGGGGCGCGGACTTTCTCGACCGCGTGCGCCGCGCGCAGCGCTGGGGCGGCGCGCAGCAGGCGGTGATGGCGCAGCGCGCTGGCCAGGCTCATGCTGAAGGCGCCGCGCCGCAGCGGCTTGGGCAGCAGGCGGTAGACCTGGCCCTGGTTGATCAGGCCGATGAACACGGAGACGTCGGCGAACGGCGTCAGCACGATCGTGACGATCTCCGGATACTCGGCCTTGAGCATCTTCAGCAGGCCGGTGACGCTCTGGCCGCCGACCGCCAGCTCGGAGACGACGACGCCGACCGTGCCGCGCTCGAAGGCCGCCAGCGCCTCGTCGAGCGTGCGCGCCCAGGCGACCGGCTGCGAGCTGCCGACGATGTCCTGCACGGTCTTGTAGATCTCGGCGTCGTCGTCGAGGACCAGGATCGTCTCGGCGCTGGCGATCGCCGGCGCCACGAACTGGCCGGTCTCGGTCTGCAGGGGCTGCGGCGGCGCCGCGGCGCCGGCGGCGTGCAGCGAGCCGGCGATCTCGGCGGCCTGGCGCACCGTCTGGCGCAGGTCCTCGGCGTCCCAGGGCTTGTTGACGAAGCGGAAGATCTCGCCCTCGTTGACCGAAGCGACCACCGCGTCGAGCTCCGAGTAGCCGGTGAGCAGGATGCGCATGGTGTGCGGCGAGCGCGCGCGCACCTGCTTGAGCAGATCGGCGCCGCGCATCAGCGGCATGCGCTGGTCGCTGACGACGACGTCGACGCGCTGCTCGGCGACGGCGCGCAGCGCGGTCGCCGGATCGGTGGTCGCGATCAGCTCGTACTGGCCGCGGAACAGCATCGCCAGCGAGCGCAGGATGCGCTCCTCGTCGTCGATCAGCAGCAGCGTGGACTTGCTCATGGCGATTCCCTGTGGTGCGGCCTCAGGCGGCCAGCGATGCGGCCGGGGCGAGATGGCGCGGCAGCGAGATGACGAACTTGGTGCCGCGCCCGGGCTCGGAGACGACGTGGATCGCGCCGCCGTGGGCCTGCACGATCTGGTGCGAGATCGACAGGCCGAGACCGGTGCCCTGGCCGATCGGCTTGGTCGTGAAGAACGGGTCGAAGATGCGCTGCAGGTGCTCGGCGGCGATGCCGCGGCCGTTGTCCTGGATATGCACGCGCACCCAGTCGGCGTCGGCTTCGGTCTTCAGCAGCAGCTTGCCGCCGTCGTCCGGCACCGCCTGGGCGGCATTGGTGACGATGTTGAGCAGCACCTGGTTGATCTGCGACGGCGAACAGCGCACCGGCGGCAGCTCGGGGTCGTAGCGCCGGATCAGCTCGAGGCGGTTCTTGATCGCGTTGCGGGCGATCACCAGCGTCTGTTCGAGGCAGTCGTTCAGCGACACCTCGGCGGTGCGCGCCTGGTCCAGGCGCGAGAAGTTGCGCAGGTTGACGACCAGATCCTTGATCGTGTCGGCGCCGTGCAGCGTGTCGCGGAACAGGTCGCGCGTGTCCTGCAGCAGCTCGGGGTCGGCGAGCGAGGCGCCGAGTTGCTGGCAGCGGCCGATCTGCGCGGCCAGCGCCGTTTCGTCGAGGGCGTCCGCGGTCAGCATCGACACCAGCCGGTGGTGCTCGGTCAATGCCGCCACGCCTTCCTCGAACAGGCCGCGGATCATCTCGACGTTGTTGCGCACGTAGCCGAGCGGCGTGTTGATCTCGTGGGCGACGCCGGCGACCATCTGGCCGAGCGAGGCCATTTTCTCGGACTGCACGAGCTGCGCCTGCGAGGCCTTGAGCGCGACGAAGGCCGCGTCGACGCGGCGTTGCAGGGCGGCCAGAAGGTCGACGGCGATGCCCATGCCGGCGTAAGTGCCGTCCTGTTCGAGGATGAAGTCCTCGGTGATCGGCGCGCCGAGATGGGCGGCGACGTAGCGCGCCGCGTCTTCGAGCGGGGCGCTCAGCTCGACGCGCAAGGGCTCGGCGTTCATCAGGCTGCTCACCGGCCGGCCGCCGTAGAGGTCGCGCCCGAAGCGGCGCAGGAAGACGTTATTGAGCGTGTGCCGGCTGATCGTGCCGACCACGCGCGCGCCGCTGACGATGGGCAGGCACAGCAGACGGGCGTGCGCGGGGAGCAGGAAGGTGTCCGCGGCCTCGTCGACGGTGGCGGTGAGGCGCAGCGGCACGACGTCGAGCCGCAGACGGCCGAGGTCGTCCGGGGCGTCAGCGGGTTGGGGGGCGTTCATCAGGCGCGCGAGCCTACGACAGGCAGATGACGCCCTCATTGCGCCCGCCGTGCCCGCGCCGGCGGGGCCGGGACCCCGGCCGCAGCCCGGTCGGTCGGCGCCGGCCGGATGCCCCGGATGGTTGTTTGGCGCCGGCCCCCTTGAATCCCGCGAGGCCGTCCCCAACAATTAGCAGCCTTCGATGGCGAGTGCTAATAGGGCCGCCCAGAACGGTACCGGGCATCCGCCGCGGGAATCATCAACTCATTGACCTATCGGGAGATTCACCATGAAGCTTCGTCCCCTGCACGATCGCGTGATCGTCAAGCGTCTCGAGGAAGAGAAGAAGTCGGCCGGCGGCATCATCATTCCGGACAACGCCGCTGAAAAGCCGGTGAAGGGCGAGATCCTCGCCGTCGGTCCGGGCAAGAAGGACGAAGCCGGCAAGCCGATTCCGCTCGACCTCAAGGTCGGCGACACCGTGCTGTTCGGCAAGTATTCGGGTTCGGAAGTGAAGGTCGACGGCCAGGACCTGCTGGTCATGCGCGAAGACGACGTCATCGCCGTGTTCGCCAAGTAATCCGCTCTTCCCATCGCACTACATCGCTTTAAAGAGGAATTGAAATGGCTGCCAAAGAAGTGAAGTTCGGTGACGACGCCCGTTCGCGCATGGTCGCTGGCGTCAACGTGCTCGCCAACGCCGTCAAGGTCACCCTCGGCCCGAAGGGCCGCAACGTCGTGCTCGACAAGGCGTTCGGCGCCCCGACCGTCACCAAGGACGGCGTCAGCGTCGCCAAGGAAATCGAGCTGAAGGACAAGTTCGAGAACATGGGCGCCCAGCTCGTCAAGGAAGTCGCCAGCAAGACCTCCGACGAGGCCGGTGACGGCACCACGACCGCCACGGTGCTCGCCCAGGCGATCGTCAACGAAGGCCTGAAGTCGGTCACCGCCGGCATCGACCCGATGGACATCAAGCGCGGCATCGACAAGGCCGTCGAAGCCGTCACCGAAGAGATCAAGAAGAACGCCGTGCCGTGCAAGGATCGCAAGGCGATCGCGCAGGTCGGCACCGTCTCGGCCAACGCCGATGAAGCGATCGGCAAGATCATCGCCGACGCGATGGACAAGGTCGGCAAGGAAGGCGTGATCACCGTCGAAGACGGCTCGGGCCTCGAGAACGAGCTGAACGTCGTCGAAGGCATGCAGTTCGACCGCGGCTACCTCTCGCCGTACTTCATCAACAACGCGCAGAGCCAGCAGGTCGAGCTCGACAGCCCGCTGATCCTGATCACCGACAAGAAGATCAGCAACATCCGCGAGCTGCTGCCGGTCCTCGAAGGCGTCGCCAAGAGCGGCAAGCCGCTGCTGATCGTTGCCGAAGACGTCGAAGGCGAAGCGCTCGCCACCCTCGTCGTCAACAACCTGCGTGGCATCCTGAAGGTCGCCGCCGTCAAGGCGCCGGGCTTCGGCGACCGCCGCAAGGAAATGCTCAAGGACATCGCCATCCTCACCGGCGGCACGGTCATCACCGAAGAGCTGGGCCTGTCGCTCGAGAAGGCTTCGCTCGCCGATCTCGGCACCGCCAAGAAGGTGCAGATCGAGAAGGAAAACACCACCGTCATCGACGGCGCCGGCAAGAAGGACGCGATCACCTCGCGCATCAAGGAGATCAAGGCCCAGGTCGAAGCCGCGACCAGCGACTACGACAAGGAAAAGCTGCAGGAGCGTCTGGCCAAGCTCTCCGGCGGCGTCGCCGTGATCAAGGTCGGTGCCGCGACCGAAGTCGAGATGAAGGAAAAGAAGGCGCGCGTCGAAGACGCCCTGCACGCGACCCGTGCGGCCGTCGAGGAAGGCATCGTGGCCGGCGGCGGCGTCATGCTGGTCCGCGCGTCGAAGGTGCTCGAGAAGCTCAAGGGCGCCAATGAAGACCAGACGGTCGGCATCGGCATCCTCAAGCGCGCCATCCAGGAGCCGCTGCGCCAGATCGTCAAGAACGCCGGCGAAGAAGCTTCGGTCGTCCTGAACAAGGTCGCCGAAGGCAAGGCGGCGTTCGGCTACAACGCCGGTTCGGGCGAGTACGGCGACATGATCGAGATGGGCATCATCGACCCGGCCAAGGTCACGCGCCTCGCGCTGCAGAACGCGGCCTCGGTCGCTGGCCTGCTGCTGACGACGGAAGCGATGATCGCCGAACTGCCGCAGAAGGCTGAAGCGCCGGCGATGCCGGGTGGCGGCATGGGCGGCATGGGCGGCATGGGCGATTTCTAAGAAATCCCGGTATGTCGTCCTGACCGGCCGGCGCCATCCGTGGCGCCGGCCGGCAAGGCAAGCAGTCCGCTGTTCGATCGGGGCGCCTTCGGGCGCCCCGATTTTTTTTTGCGTCAGGCACGACGGTTTTACAAAACGACCGATCGTGCTAAATTCGCCACATGAATCTGAGTAAAGGCGAACAAACCCGCAGGCTGATCCTGGACCGCGCGCTGACGATGGCGGGCGAGGTCGGGCTCGAAGGCGTGTCGATCGGCGCGCTCGCCGAGGAGACCGGCCTGTCGAAGAGCGGCCTGTTCGCGCACTTCAAGTCGAAGGAAGCGCTGCAGCTGGAAGTCCTGCAGGAGGCGATCACGCGCTTCACCGTGCAAGTGCTGCAGCCGGTTCTGGCGACGCCGCGCGGCGAGCCGCGTGTGCGGCGGCTGTTCGACAAGTACCTCGAATGGATACGCGGCGACGATGCGCGGCGCGGCTGCATTTTCCAGAAGCTCACCAGCGAATACGCGGGCCGCGACGGGGCCGTGCGCGATCGCCTCGTGCAGTCGCAGAAGGACTGGCGCGACGCCATCATGCGCGCCGTGCAGGGCGCGATCGACGAAGGGCATTTCCGCCGCGATCTCGATCCAGCCGTGTTCGCGCACGAGATGCTCGGCATCGCCATGGTGTTCCAGAGCGCGTGGCGGCTGATGCGCGAGGCCGACGCGCTGCCGCGCGCGCAAGCGATTTTCGACGCGCTGCTCGCCCGCAGCCGCTCCGTTCCGTAGTCCCGCTACCCAGGGGAGTTCCATGGCCACACAGCCGCTCACTGCTTCGCCTGTCGATTCGTCCGTAAAAAGCACGATCGTTCGATCTAAAACAAGATCGCAGCCTTTCCTGCGCCCGACGTTCCGCATTCTCGACCGCCTCGCGCCGACGCTCGCCGCCCGCCTGGCGCAGCGCCTTTTCTTCACGCCGCCGCGCGCCGTCTTGCGCGAGGAGGAGCGCGAGATTCTCGACGCCGGCCGCCGCGGCACCATCGAACACCGCGGCGACCGTCTCGCCATCTGGCGCTGGGGCGAGGGGCCGCGCGCGCTGCTCGTGCACGGCTGGGGCGGTCACGCCGGGCAGATGACGGCGCTGGTCGAGCCCTTGGTCGCCGCCGGCTATGAAGTCGTCGCGGTCGACCTGCCGGGCCACGGCCTGTCCTCCGGCGACCGCGCCTCGGTACGGCACTTCGCCGATGCGATCGCGCATGTGGCGCAAGGGCTCGGCGGCATCGACGCGCTGATCGCGCACTCGCTCGGCTCGGCCGGCAGCACGCTCGCACTGTCGCGCGGCCTCGCCGTGCGGCGTGCCGTCTTCTTCGCACCGCCTGCGCGCTTCGACGCGATCTGGGCCCGCTTCCGCGGCGGCCTCGGCATGTCGGCGGCGACATGGACGCGCTTCCAGCGCCGCGCCGAGGCCTGGCTGGGCCTCACGTTCGCCGAGATCGCGCCGGCCGATCTGGCGCCCGATCTGCGCGTGCCGCTGCTCGTGATCCACGGCACCGGCGATCGCGAGGTCTCCCTGCAGGAAGGCGAGCTGCTGCAGCGGCGCTGGCCGCTAGCGCGCCTGCATCGCGCCGAGGGTCTCGGCCATCTGCGCGTACTGAAGGATGCGGCCTGCATCGACGCGGCGCGGCATTTCCTCGCGGCATCGCAACGCTGAATCAACTCAGGAGAGTTGCCCATGAAACTGTACGCCGACGCAATGTCCTGCTCGCTGGCGTCCCACCTCGCACTGCTCGCGGCCGGATTGCCGTTCGAACTGGTCTGGGTCGACAACCAGGCCAAGCGCACCGACGATGGCCGCGACTACTACAGCATCAACCCGAAGGGTCTCGTGCCGGCGCTCGAACTCGACGACGGCAGCGTGCTGACGGAGAGCGCCGCCGTGCTGCAATACATCGGCGATCGCGCACCGCAGGCGCAGCTTGTGCCGCCGCCCGGCAGCGAGGCGCGCTACCGCCTGCAGGAATGGCTGAACTTCATCGCCACCGAGCTGCACAAGTCGGTCTTCAATCCGTACTTCAGCGCGCACAAGCAGAACGTGCTGCCGCCGGAAGCGCTGCAGCGCTACGTGCTCGGCCTGCTCGAGGCGCGCCTCGACTATCTCGATCCGCAGCTGCAGAACCGCGAGTGGCTGGCCGCCGAGCACTTCACCGTCGCCGATGCGTATCTGCTGGCGGTTCTCAACTGGGTGCAGTACGCCAGGATGCCGATGCAGCGATGGCCGGCGCTGTCTGCGTACCACCGGCGTCTGCTCGAACTGCCCGTGGTGCGCGAGGTCATGCGGCGCGAACGGGAGCGTTACGCGAAGAAGGCCTGATCGTCCCGCAGGCCGTCTTCGCCGAATCGGCGCTGACGGAAAAAGACGCAGCACGGAATCCGCTTGCCGGGGCGCCATCGGGCGCCCCGATTTTTTGCGCTACGCTTGGACCGTGAAATCCTTCGAGCACGTCTACCGCCTGCATCGCCTGCTGAAGAGCCGGCGCTATCCGGTGCCGTTCGAGCGCGTGATGAGCGAGCTCGAATGCTCGCGTGCGACCACCAAGCGCGTCCTTGCCTATCTGCGCGACGTGCTCGGCGCGCCGATCGAAAGCTCGCGCGAGCCGCGCGGCTATCGCTACACCGACGCCGCCTACGAACTGCCGGGTTTCTGGTTTTCCGCCGAGGAACTGCAGGCTCTGCTCAGTCTGCAGCAGCTGCTCGCGACCTTTCAGCCGGGCCTGCTCGACGACGCGCTCGCGCCGCTGCGCGAGCGCCTCAACCAGATCCTCAAGTCACAGAATCTGCAGACCGGCGAAGCGGGACGTATCCGCTTGCTGCGCGCCGCGGCGCGCCCACCGGGCCAGCACTTCGCGACGATCGCCGCTGCCGTGCTGCAGCGCCAGCGCCTGCGCATCGCCTACGAGGCGCGCGGCACCGGCCAGATCAGCGAGCGCGAGATCTCGCCGCAGCGGCTGACGCACTATCGCGACAACTGGTATCTCGACGCCTGGTGTCACAAGTCGAATGGCCTGCGCACCTTCGCCGTCGACTGCGTGCGTGCGGCCGAGGCGCTCGACGCGCCGGCCGAGGACGTCAGCCCCGAGCGGCTCGACGACGAGCTGGCTGGTTCCTACGGCATCTTCTCCGGAACGCCGACCGCGACCGCGATCCTCCGCTTCACGGCGGAACGGGCGCGCTGGGTCTCCGCCGAAACCTGGCACCCGCTGCAACAGTCCGTCTGGCTGCCCGACGGCAGCTACGAACTGTCCGTTCCCTATCACCGTGACGAAGAACTGATCCTCGACATCCTTCGCTACGGACCCGATGTGGAGGTGCTGGCGCCGCCGACGCTGCGTGAAGCAGTCAAGGCCCGCCTCGCGGCCGCGGTGGAGCGCTATCGGTAGGCGATCGGCTTCCGCGCTTTGTGAGAAACAGGGCTCACATTACGGTACGGTGGAGTTGCACACTCCTCGCAGGCGCGCGGGGCGGCGTACGGGGCGCCGGTTGATCGCCAGGGGGGCGCAAATGGTCGGGGGCGTTTCATGAGTGCGACTGACATGCATCGGATGCGTCGGTGACGCATGAGACTCTGTTATGCGCATTCCACCAGTAAGCCGGATTGCTCTGACTGGCAACCGCTCGCCGAGCATCTGCGCAATACGGCGCAATTGGCTGCGCTGCGCGCAGCGCCGTTCGGTGGCGCCGACATGGCCCGCGTGGCCGGCCTGCTGCACGACATCGGCAAGTACACCGAGGAGTTCCAGCGACGCATCGCCGGCGATGCGATCCGCGTCGACCACGCCACACGCGGCGCGATGCTGGCCGTCGAGCGGTATGGGCCGATCGGTCATCTGCTCGCGTACGCGATCGCCGGGCATCATGCGGGCCTGGCCAACGGCACCGACGGCGGCGAGACGCGCGAGCGCACTTCGCTACGCGACCGGCTCAGGGGCGTCGGATTGCCGCCGCTGTTCGCGGAGTGGCAGCGCGAAATCACGCTGCCGGATTCGGTCCCGCACCCGCAAGGCTTTCGTTCCAGAGCGGATCAGGGTTCTTTTCAGCTCGCCTTTCTGGCGCGCATGCTTTTCTCGTGCTTGGTCGACGCTGACTATCTGGACACCGAGGCGTTCTACGATCGCGTCGAGCGTAGAGCCTCACACCGCGATGCGTCGACGCCGGCACTCGTGGATCTGCGCTCACGCCTCGACAGGTATCTCGGGCGCTTTGTGGCGGACACGCCGGTCAACGCAGTGCGCGCCGACATTCTTCGCCACATGCGGGCGCAGGCGGGGCTTGATTTGGGCCTGTTCTCTCTAACGGTGCCAACGGGCGGCGGCAAGACACTGGCGTCGCTGGCCTTTGCGCTGGATCACGCCATCCGACACGGTCTTCGCCGCGTGATCTTCGTGATTCCGTTCACCAGCATCGTCGAGCAGAACGCCGCCGTGTTCAGGGCGGCGT
The DNA here is from genome assembly GCF_000382285.1 of Solimonas variicoloris DSM 15731. Lineage (GTDB taxonomy): Bacteria > Pseudomonadota > Gammaproteobacteria > Nevskiales > Nevskiaceae > Solimonas > Solimonas variicoloris. Next base: position 28,628 of record NZ_KB907949.1, read on the forward strand.
TGGGCGATCTGGGTGACGCCGCCGTGTTGGAGCATCACAGTGCTTTTGTGGCCGCGCCCCCGCCCAGGGATGCGCCGGACCGCTATCAGGCGCATGAGAAGCTGCGGCTGGCGATGGAGAACTGGGATGCCCCGATCATCGTCACGACTGCCGTGCAGTTCTTCGAGAGCCTGTTTGCAGCTCGCCCCGCGCAGTGTCGCAAGCTGCACAACATTGCCGCGAGCGTCGTCATCCTCGATGAAGCGCAGACGCTGCCGCTCAAGCTGCTGCGGCCATCGGTCGCGGCGATCGACGAACTGGCGAGGAACTATCGTTGCAGCGTTGTGCTTTGCACGGCGACCCAGCCGGCATTGGAAGCGCCGAAATTCGAAGGCGCGCGCGGGTTCGAAGGCGGACTTGAGAAAGTTCGCGAACTGGCGCCGGAACCGGCGCAGCTGTTCCGCAGGCTCGAACGCGTCCGGGTCCGGCACATCGGCGTGCTGGATGACGCGGCTCTGGCCGCGCAGATGCGGGCGCGCGAACAGGTTCTCTGCATCGTCAACAACCGCCGGCATGCGAGGGCGGTCTATCAGGCGATGGCCGATCTGCCCGGTGCGCGGCATCTGACCACGCTGATGTGCGCGCGCCATCGCAGCGAGGTATTGGCCGAGGTGCGCGGCATGCTCAAGCGCGGCGAGCCTTGCCGCCTGGTGGCGACGTCGCTGATCGAGGCAGGCGTCGATGTCTCTTTTCCGGCCGTGCTGCGGGCGGAAGCCGGGCTCGACTCGATTGCGCAGGCGGCAGGTCGCTGCAATCGCAACGGCGAGTGGCCGGTGGCGCAGAGCGAAGTGCTCGTGTTCGATCCTGGCAACGATGAATGGGTACCGCCGCCGGAGCTCAAGCAGTTCGCTCAGGCGGCGCGCGAGACCCTGCGCCAGCATGGCGATGATCCCCTGTCGCCCGCAGCCGTCGAGGCGTACTTCCGGACGCTGTACTGGCAGAAGGGCGATCAACAGCTGGACGCTGGAAATCTGCTTGGCCTCCTGAGAAACAGCCGCACCGACAGCCTGCCGATGGAGACGCTGGCCGCGAAGTTCCGGATGATCGATTCGGCCCAGAAGCCGGTGATCGTCCTCTACGGCGACGACGGCGACGCGAAAGGTCTGGTCGACTCGCTGTATCACGCCGACAAGGTGGGTGGCATCGCGCGGCGTCTGCAGCGTTACTTGGTCCAGCTGCCGGATAAGGCGTTCGGGGCGCTGTGCGGCGCAGGGGCGATACAAGCCGTTGCACCGGAGAAATGGGGCGAGCAATTCATGCTGTTGGCGAACGCGGATCTCTACGACCATCGTTTGGGATTGAACTCCGACAATGCGACGTTTGTACGCTCGGAGCGCCTGACATGGTGAGCGAGGTGCGAAAGGCGATCATTTATCTGATCACGTATCCGAATGGGAAGATCTATGTCGGCAAGGATATGACCAACAGCATCAACTACTTTGGAAGTGCGGACGACACTCTGGTCGCCAGGGACTTCGGCGACGAACAGCGCCGGGATTTTGTCGTCAGAAGAACGGTGCTCTGGGAATCCAGCACGGCGACCTTGCAGGAGGTCAACAGGATGGAAGTTCAGCTGATCAGGCAATGGAAAGCCAACGATCCGAACACTGGCTACAACCGCTGGCCTCGCTTCAGGCCGAATGCGCTGACCGCTTCGAGTTGTGCAAACGGGCAGGAGGGGCCATGGGCTTCGGAATCCGTCTATTGATTTGGGGCGAACGAGCCTGCTTCACGCGCCCCGAGATGAAAGTGGAACGCGTCAGTTACGACGTCATCACACCGTCTGCCGCGCGCGGCATCCTCGAAGCGATCCACTGGAAACCGGCGATCCGCTGGCATGTCGACCGCATTCATGTGCTGAAGCCGATCCGTTTCGAGTCGATCCGGCGTAACGAGGTCGGTTCCAAGTTGTCTTCTGCCAGCGTGGTCAAGGCGATGAAGGCGGGGTCTACGGACGGCTTGGCCACCTGCGTGGACGAGGACCGGCAGCAGCGTGCGGCCACGGTGCTGCGCGATGTGGCCTATGTGATCGCTGCTCACTTCGAGCTGACGGATCGAGCCGGGCCGGATGACAATGTCGGCAAGCACCTCGATATTTTCAATCGCCGGGCCCGAAAGGGGCAGCACTTCCATGCGCCCTGCATGGGGGTTCGCGAGTTCCCGGCGCATTTCCGGCTGCTGGAATCCGAAGAGCCGATACCGACACCAGATGCCGCGCTGGCCGGCGAGCGTGATCTGGGCTGGATGCTTCACGACATCGACTTCTCCGACGACGCGACATCCCGCTTCTTCCGGGCACGCATGATCGACGGCGTGATCGACGTTCCGCCGTGGACCAGCGACGAGGTGAAGGCATGATCCTGCAAGCGCTGGATCGCTATTACCACCGGCTGGTCGAGCGCGACGCCGACGGCATCGCACCGTACGGCTACAGTCCGGAAAAGATCAGCTATGCGATCGTCCTCGATCGCAATGGAAACGTCGTCGACGTCAATGATGTCCGCGATACGTCGGGAAAGAAGCCCGTTCCGACCTTAATCGAGGTGCCCCAGCCGCCCAAACGATCGAGCAACGTCGCGCCTTGCTTCCTATGGGACAAGACGAGCTATGTGCTCGGCGTCAGTGCGGCGAGCAAGCGGACTGAGCAGGAGCATGCGGCGTTCCGGACGCTGCACGAGCAGGCACTCGCCGGCGAGACTGACGAGGGGCTCCTGGCGTTCTCGGCTTTCCTCAGCCGTTGGACGCCGGATCAGTTTTGCGGCCCGCTGTTCAGCGAGGAGATGAAGGACGCAAACGTCGTCTTCAGGCTCGATGGGGAGCACGACTACCTACACGACCGTGCCGCTGCCAAGGCCGTCCGGGCACGGCTTCTGTCGGCGACGCCGGGCGATGAGGACGATGCAGCGGCTCCGGCCGTCTGTCTGGTGACGGGACAGAGGGCGCCCATTGCGAGTCTGCATCCCTCGATCAAGGGCGTCATGGGCGCGCAGAGCTCTGGCGCTTCGATCGTTTCTTTCAACCAGGAAGCGTTTACGTCCTACGGAAAGATGCAGGGCTACAACGCGCCGGTTTCCGAGCAGGCGGCATTTGCCTATACGTCGGCTCTGAACTACCTCTTGCGGCGTAGCGAACATCACCGCCAGAACCTGACTGTGGGCGACACGACCGTCGTGTTCTGGGCGGAAGCCGACAAGGTCGCGGAGGCTGCGTGTGCGGAAACCACGTTCGCCATGCTGCTGAACCCGACTGATACCGATGACAGCGAGGCCGAAAAGCTGCGCCGGGTATTGCACGGAATCGAGCAGGGCCGCCCTCTGGCCGAGATCGATCCGGATCTTGCGGCAGGAACGCGGATGTTTGTCCTCGGCCTCGCGCCCAACGCTTCGCGTCTCTCTATCCGCTTCTGGCTCGTCGACACGTTCGGCGATCTGGCCCGCCATCTCGTACAGCATGAGCGCGATCTGCGCATTGAACCGCAGCCGTGGAGGACGGCTCCCTCCGCATGGCGACTGGCGTTGGCGACGGCGCCCTCGCGCGATGGCCGAGCCAAGAGCGAAGACGTTCCGCCGCAGCTGGCCGGCGAACTGCTACGAGCCATTCTGACCGGGGGGCGCTATCCCGCCAGCCTGCTCGCCAACGTGCTGATGCGAATGCGCGCCGATGGCGAGATCTCGGGCGTGCGCGTCGCCATCTGCAAGGCAGTGCTCTCGCGCAATGCGCATTCATCTGATTCTGAAGAGGAGGTCCCCGTGAGTCTCGACAAGGAATCCACGCAGCCGGCGTATCTGCTGGGGCGCCTGTTTGCCGTGCTGGAGTATGTGCAGCGCAGTGCGCTCGGCGGCCAGGTGAACGCCACGATCCGGGATCGCTATTACGGCGCGGCATCGGCGACGCCGGCGTCGATCTTCCCGGTCCTGCTGCGCAACACGCAAAACCATCTGGCCAAGCTGCGCAAGGAGCGGCCCGGGCAGGCGGTGAACCTGGAGCGGGACGTGCGAGAAATCGTCGACGGTCTGCCGGACCAGTTCCCGCGCAGTCTGCACATCGAGGACCAGGGCCGTTTCGCGATCGGCTACTACCACCAATCGCAGTCCTATTTCACGAAGCGCGCGGCCGAGCCTGACGCCGCGCAGGAAACCGAAACCGATACGGAGGGGGCACAGTCATGAGCGTGATCGCGCATCGCTACGAGTTCGTCTATTTGTTCGACGTGGCCAACGGAAATCCGAATGGCGATCCGGACGCCGGCAACCTGCCGCGGCTCGATCCCGAGACCAACCGCGGTCTGGTGACCGACGTCAGCCTCAAGCGGAAGATCCGCAACTTCGTGGCGCTGGAGAAGGAAGATGCGCCGGGCTATGCGATCTACATGAAGGAGAAGGCCATTCTGAATCAGCAGCACCAGAAAGCCTGGGAAGCGCTGAAGATCCCGCCGGATGCCAAGGAGGCGTACAAGAAGCTTCCGAAGGACGAGGCCAAATCGCGCGAGATCACGGCGTGGATGTGCTCGAACTTCTTCGACGTCCGCACGTTCGGCGCCGTGATGACGACAGGCGTCAACGCCGGACAGGTCCGCGGTCCCGTGCAGTTGGCGTTTGCGTCCTCCGTGGAGCCGGTCATTCCTCTCGAAATCGCCATCACGCGCATGGCGGTGACGACCGAGAAGGAAGCCGATGCGCAGAGCGGCGACAACCGGACCATGGGGCGCAAGCACATCCTGCCGTACGGGTTGTACCGCGCGCATGGCTTCGTGTCTGCCAAGCTGGCGGAGCGGACCGGCTTTTCGACGGACGATCTGGCACTGCTGTGGCGGGCGCTCGCCAACATGTTCGAGCACGACCGCTCGGCCGCGCGTGGCGAGATGGCGGCACGCAAGCTCGTCATCTTCGAGCACGAAAGTCCGATGGGTAATGCGCCGGCTCACGTGCTGTTCGATGCAGTGAAGATCGAGCGCGCCAGTGACTCAAGCGAGCCGGCACGCAGTTTCAAGGACTACCGCGTCAGCATCGATAAGAGCGCCATCCCGCAGGGCGTCAGCGTCACGGAGTACCTGTAAGCGAAGGCTCGGGGCGGACGATGGAAGACGAAGACGATCTGATTCCACTGTCCGCCCTTCAGCATTATCTGTACTGCCCGCGCCAGTGCGCGCTGATTCATGTCGAGCGCTTGTGGGCGGAGAGCCGACACACGGCTGAGGGGCGGCTGATGCATGATCGAGCCGATGTGCCCGGTGTGGAGATCCGGCACGGCGTGCGCACGGATACGTCGATGCCGCTGTCGGCGCCGGAACTCGGGATTGCCGGTGTGGCCGATGTGGTCGAGTTCCGACCGGGTGTGGCGGGCTTGATCCCGTGCCCGATCGAATACAAGCGTGGCCGGCCGAAGGCACATCGTGCGGATGAGGTTCAACTCTGCGCGCAAGCCCTTTGTCTTGAATCCATGCTTCATTGCGAAGTTCCGGAGGGGGCACTTTTCTACGGCAAGACGCGGCGGCGAAAGCCAGTGATCTTCGATACGGAACTGCGCGAGCTGACCCTGGAGACGATCCGTGCGGTGCGCCGGATGCTCGATGAAAGGCGAACGCCAACTGCGACATATGAGGCCAAGCGCTGCGACGCCTGCTCGTTGCTCGAACTCTGCCGGCCGCAGGACCTCAGGCGCCGCATCTCCGTGCGCGACTGGCTGTTGCAGCAGACTGCGGAGCCCGCCTGATGCGGCGTCAGCTCAACACGCTGTATGTCACGACGGAAGGCGCCTGGTTGCGCAAGGACGGCGCCAACATCGTGATGGACGTTGAGCAGGAGGAGAAGGCGCGCATTCCCGCCCATATGCTCGAAAGCCTGGTGTGCTTCGGGCGTGTGCTCGTCTCGCCGCCGCTGCTGGGCTATTGCGCGGAGCAGGGCATCAGCGTTTGTTTCCTGAGCCCGAACGGTCGCTTCATGGCGCGGGTCGAAGGGCCAGTCTCCGGAAATGTGCTGCTGCGCCGAGAGCAATATCGGCGCTCGGATGATCCCGGGGGCTGTGCCGCGATCGTTCGAAATCTGCTGATTGGCAAGCTCTACAACCAGAGAGTTGTGCTCGGACGGGCTTTGCGCGACCACAGTGAATCGATGACTCCGGACGCGATGGCGGCCGTGACACATGCCTATCAACGGCTTGAACGCATCTCGGCGAAGCTCCAGATGGAAAGCGACGCGCAGTTGATGCGTGGTCTGGAAGGGGAGGCGGCGCAGGCTTACTTCGGAGTCCTGGATCATCTGATCCGTACCTCGTCGCCGTTTTTTCGCTTCGGCGGACGTAATCGCCGGCCGCCGCGCGATGCCGTCAATGCGCTGCTGTCGTTCTTCTATACCCTGCTGACGCACGACTGCCGCTCGGCGCTCGAGGCGGTGGGCCTTGATCCGGCGGTCGGCTTCCTGCATCGCGATCGGCCAGGAAGGCCGAGCCTGGCGCTCGATCTGATGGAAGAATTCCGCGCATTCCTGGCCGATCGGCTGGTGCTTTCGATGATCAATCGGCGACAGCTGACCGAGCGCGACTTCCAGTCCATGGACAATGGGGTCGTGCTCCTTCGAGAAGAGTCGCGAAAGAATCTGCTCGTGGCTTATCAGGAGAGAAAGCGCGAGGAGATCCAGCATGCTTTCATTGGCGAGAAAATGCCGATTGGCATGCTGCCATTGATGCAGGCGCAACTGCTGGCACGCCATCTGCGCGGCGACCTCGACGCGTATCCGCCGTTTCTATGGAAGTAGCAGCATGATGGTGCTGGTCAGCTACGACGTCACCACGATTGACACGGCAGGCCGGCGAAGGTTGCGCAGGGTGGCCAAGGCGTGTCAGGACTACGGGCAACGCGTGCAGCTATCTGTCTTCGAGATCGAGGTCGAGCCGGCACAGTGGGCGAGCCTTAAGCAGAAGCTCGTGGACTTGATCGAGCCGGAATTGGACAGCCTGCGCTTCTATTACTTGGGCGCAAACTGGACGCGCCGTGTCGAGCACGTGGGCGCAAAGCCTGCGACGGATCTCAACGGACCGCTGGTTTTTTGACCGTGGTCGCGCGAACCTGAAGTGGCCGGTCCGCGCTCATGGGGTTCGCGGCTCTTTAACAAGCTGAGAATGTTCCAGATCTCCGTTGCCGGCGCCGCGAGCGCAGCCTTGGAGCATGTGACCGCATCCGGTTCGCGCCGGCCGCAAGTTGAACCTATAGAAGTCAGTGAGTTAAATCTGCGGAGTCGCGCCCCTCGCGGGCGCGTGGATCGAAACGGGGCATTGCCGAGCGGGTTGAGAAGGCCCTTAAACGTCGCGCCCCTCGCGGGCGCGTGGATCGAAACATTGCTTTCGTAGAAGCGGCCCGGGCTTACCGGAGTCGCGCCCCTCGCGGGCGCGTGGATCG
>NZ_KB907950.1 GCF_000382285.1 Solimonas variicoloris DSM 15731
CGAACAGATCCAGGCCTTCGATCGGGCGTCCCTGCCGGTCCTGACGGGCAAAGCACGGCGCCAGCGCCGATTCGATCTCGGCCCACGGCATGCGGGTTGCCAATACCGCGAGCGGGTGACGCAGATCGATCATCGCATCCAGCCGGGCGCGGAAAAAGTCCGGGGTGGTCATTGAAAACCTGCGCTCCAAATCTTCCAGAAAGTGAATGCGATTGCACTGGAAACTGGAGGATTCGGCAAGGCCTCAAGGGTGCTCAGCCCGCGCCGGGTAAGGGGCGGGCGGGTTGTTCAGGGCCGACTACGTACAGCATCGTCAGCGGCGCGGCGACGAAGATCGCGATCAGATACGCCGGATCGGCGAACCAGAACACTGTGCGGTTCATCAGCAGATCGCGCAGCGTGCCGCCGCCGATCGCGGTGACGGTGGCGATGACCACCACGCCGACCAGATCGAGCTGCTTGCGGCCGGCAGCAAGTGCGCCGGACACGGCGAACACGCCGACGCCGGCGAAATCGAGGATGCGGACCAGGGACAGGCTCATGGCGCGATTGTAACGGGCGCCATGCGCGTGCCGCGGGCCTTTCAGCGCTGCAGCAGGCGGCGCGCGCCGAGCGCGGCGAAGCCGACGACCAGCCCCCAGAACGCCGAGCCGATGCCGAACAGACTGATGCCGGATGCGGTGGCGATGAACGTCAGCGCCGCGGCTTCGCGCGCGTCGGCGATCGACAGCATGCTGTGCAGCGCGCCGGTCAGCGGTGCGAGCAGCGCCAGGCCGGCGATCGTCGCGATGGCGCCGGCCGGCAGCGCCAGGAACAGCGCGACCAGCGGCACCGAGAACAGCGCCAGCACGCCGTACAGCGCGGCATAGACGAGGCCGACCTTCCAGCGCTGGCAGCGGTCCGGATGAGCATCGTCGCCGGTGCAGATCGCCGCGGTGATCGCCGCCAGATTGACGCTGTGCGCGCCGAACGGCGCCAGCAGCAGCGAGGCGAGGCCGGTGACGAGCAGGATCGGCCGCGGTGGCGCGTCGAAGCCGGCGCTGCGCAGCACCGCGAAGCCGGGCAGGTTCTGCGCGGCCAGGGTGACGAGGAACAGCGGTACGCCGAGGCCGATCAGCGTGCGCGGCTCGAAGTCCGGCCGCGTCGCCTGCAGCGCGCCGAGGTGCAGCGCGGTGGGCGCCGGCGGTGCATCGCCGTGGGCCAGCACCAGCACCACGACCGCGAGCAGCGCCAGCAGCAGCGCATAGGTCGGCAGGCGCTGACGCGCGCCGATGAACACCAGCAGCGCCGGCAGCGCCAGCCACATCTCGTGCTGCACGCTGCGGAACAGCGCGAGGCAGAACGGCAGCAGCACGCCGGCCAGCATCGCGCTGGCGAGCGGCGTCGGCATGCGCGCGGCGAGCCGGCCGAGCGCCGGCACCAGGCCCAGCAGGCTCATCAGCGCACCGGCCAGCGCAAACGCGCCGAGTGCGTCGGCGTAGCCGGCGACGGTGGCGCTGGCGACCAGCGCGGCGCCCGGCGTCGACCACGCGAGCACGATCGGCATGCGCAGCCGCCAGCTGAGCACGGCGCCGGCGAGGCCGATGCCGAGGCACAGCGCGGTGACGCTGGAGCCGATCTGCGCGCTCGTGCCGCCGAGCCGCTGGCCCATGCCGATGATGAGCGCGACGGTGCCGCCGAAGCCGACGATGGCGGCGATCAGCGCCGAGGTGACGGCCGACGCCGGCCAGGCCGAAGCGGATGGAGTGGCGGTCATGATGCAGAAGCAACGGATGGGGCGGGCCAGCCGGAAATTCACGCACGCCCGGCGCGCTGCGGCGGTGCGCCGGTACCGTGCGGCACGGCGGCTACGTCAGCGCGGTGCGCCGCTGCCGGAATCCTGCGTCGCCGGCAGGCCGAGGTTCTTCCACAGTCGCAGCGTCGGCTCGGCCTGGTTCAGCGTGTAGAAGTGGATGCCCGGCGCGCCGTTCTTCAGCAGGGTCTCGCACAGGCGCGTGACGACGTCGAGGCCGAAGTCGAGCAGCGCCGGCTTGTCGTCCTGCAGCGCTTCGAGCCGCAAGCGGATCCAGCGCGGGATCTCGGCGCCGCAGGCCGCCGAGAAGCGCATCAGCTGCGCGTAGTTGGTGATCGGCATGACGCCGGCGACGACCGGCACGCGCAGGTTCGCGCGCTCGCAGCGCGCGACGAAATCGAAGTACGCATCGGCGTTGTAGAAATACTGCGTGACCGCGCCGTGCGCGCCGGCCTCGACCTTGCGCCTGAAGCTCTCGAAGTCCTGTACCGGATCACGGGCTTGCGGATGCATCTCGGGGTACGCGGCGACTTCGAGCTGGAAGGCATCGCCGTGCGTCTCGCGGATGAAGGCGACGAGTTCGTTCGCGTAATGGAATTCGCCGGGCGCGCTGGCCGAGGTCGCGGTCGCCGGCAGGTCGCCGCGCAGCGCGACGATGCGGCGTACGCCGGCCGCCTGGTAGCGATCGAGCAGCGCCGCGATCTTGTCGCGCGTCGAGCCGACGCAGGTCAGGTGCGGCGCGGTTTCGATGCCGGTCTGCGCGACCACCTGGCAGACGGTGCCGTAGGTGCCGTCCTGATCGGAGCCGCCGGCGCCGTAGGTGACCGAGAAGAAGGCTGGCTGCAGTGCCGCCAGCCGCGCGACGGTCGCCGGCAGCTTGGCGCTGCCTTCGGGCGTGCGCGGCGGGAACAGCTCGAACGAGAAGTGGATGGTGCTCACGCCTGAATCCGGATTCAGAACCGCTTCTGGTAGAAGTGCCGCGCGTGGCCGTCGTGGAAATCCGCGATCGTGCCGAAGCGCGTGTAGCCCAGGTGCTCGTAGAAATGCGGCGCCTGGAAGTCGAAGGTGTCGAGCCAAACGCCGTGGCTGCCGCGCTCGCGCGCCGCGTCTTCGGCCTGCGTCAGCAGCGCGCGACCGGCGCCGCAGCCGCGCAGTTCCGGGGCGACGACGAGGATGTCGACGTGCAGCCAGTGGCTGCGGAACTGGCCGAGCAGGCCGCCGGCGAGGCGGCCCTCGCTCGTCAGCGCGAGCTGCAACGCCGCCGCCGCCGGGCGGCCGAGATACGGCGCGTTGTGCGCGCGCAGCAGGTCGATGATCGCCTCCGCCGTCGCCGTGTCGGACGGCGGCAGCGGGGCGATCGACCAGTTCGCCGGATGCGCGCTCACCTCAGTAACGCCCCATCAATAACGATAGTGCTCGGGCTTGTACGGGCCGTCGACCGGCACGCCGAGATAGGCGGCCTGCTCGTCGCTCAGACGCGTCAGCTTCACGCCGATCTGTTCGAGGTGCAGGCGCGCGACTTCCTCGTCGAGCTTCTTCGGCAGGCGGTAGACGGTCTTCTCGTAGACGTCCTTGTGCTGCCACAGATCGATCTGCGCGAGCGTCTGGTTCGAGAACGAGTTGCTCATCACGAAGCTCGGATGGCCGTGCGCGCAGCCGAGATTGACGAGGCGGCCTTCGGCGAGGATGTAGATCGAGCGGCCGGTGTCGGCGAAGGTGTAGCGATCGACCTGCGGCTTGATGGTGTCGCGCTTGGCGCCGGAGGCGTTGAGGCGATCCATCTGGATCTCGTTGTCGAAGTGGCCGATGTTGCAGACCAGCGCGTTAGACTTCATCGCCCGCATGTGTTCGAGCGTGATGATGTCCTTGTTGCCGGTGGTCGTGACGTAGATGTCGGCGAGGCCGAGCGTGTCTTCGACGGTCTTCACCTCGAAGCCTTCCATCGCCGCCTGCAGGGCGTTGATCGGGTCGATCTCGGTGACGATGACGCGCGCGCCGAGGCCGCGCAGCGAGTGCGCCGAGCCCTTGCCGACGTCGCCGTAGCCGCAGACGCAGGCGACCTTGCCGGCGATCATCAGGTCGGTGGCGCGCTTGATGCCGTCGGCCAGCGATTCACGACAGCCGTAGAGATTGTCGAACTTGCTCTTGGTGACCGAGTCGTTGACGTTGATCGCCGGCACCAGCAGCTTGCCGGCTTCCTTCATCTGGTAGAGGCGGTGCACGCCGGTCGTGGTCTCTTCCGAGACGCCGCGCCAATCCTTGACGACGCGCGTCCAGAAGCCCGGGCGTTCCTTCTCGACGCGCTTGAGCAGGTCCTTGATGACCTTGACCTCGTGGTTGTCGGACGGCGTGTCGACCCAGCGGTCGCCCTGCTCGAGCTCGTAGCCCTTGTGGATCAGCAGCGTGACGTCGCCGCCGTCGTCGACGACCAGTTCCGGGCCGGTCAGCGTGCCGTCGGGCAGGGTGTGGGTGACCGCGTCGAGCGTGCAGTCCCAGTACTCCTCGAGCGTCTCGCCCTTCCACGCGAACACCGGCGTGCCGGCGACGGCGACCGCGGCGGCGGCATCGTCCTGCGTCGAGAAGATGTTGCACGAGGCCCAGCGCACCGAAGCGCCGAGCGCGCCGAGCGTCTCGAGCAGCACGGCGGTTTCCTTGGTCATGTGCAGCGAGCCGGTCAGGCGCACGCCGCGCAAAGGCTGCAACGGCGCGTACTTGGCGCGGATCGACATCAGGCCGGGCATTTCCTCCTCGGCCATGCCGATGCGCTTGCGGCCGAGTTCGGCCAGCGAAAGGTCGCGGACCTTGTAGTCCGGGCTCACGGGTTTGATCTGGGCGTTCATGCGTCGCTCCTGCTGCAGTCGGTCTGTTCGGAGGGCGCCGTTACGATGCCGTCGGCCCGCCGTCCGTGGACGGGGCGGCGGCACGGTATGCCGCACGAACGTGACCTGACGGTGTCCGCCGAGCCTGGTCCGGCCGCCGGTGGTGGCGCGGATCGCAGCGCCCCTCGGCGGGAACGCGGGCGGTAGTATATCCGCTTATCCGGATAAAGAGATATGTTCCGCCGGCTGCGCCGCTGCCGGTTTGTCACGCTGTTTGCTAGCGTCTTCGCCCATGAGTACTCCAGATCCGCTTTCCGCCGCCGGTCGCCGTGATGCCGGCGCCGATTCCGCCCTGCGCGAGGACGTGCGCCGCCTCGGCGCCACCGTCGGCGAGATGCTCGCCGAGCAGCTTGGCGCCGGCTTTCTCGCCCGCGTCGAGACGCTGCGCACCGCGGCGATCGCGCGCCGCGAGCGCGGCGAGCCGGCCGGCATGCTGGCCGCGCAGCTCGGCGGGCTGCCGCTGTCGCTGGCCGAGTCGCTGACGCGCGCGTTCTCGACCTACTTCCAGGCCGTCAACATCGGCGAGCGCGTGCACCGCATCCGCCGCCGTCGCGACTATCAGCGCGGCAGCGACCGGCCGCAGCCCGACGGCCTGGTCGACGGCCTGCAGCAGATCAAGGACGCCGGCGTCGGCGCCGAGCAACTGCTCGACGCGCTCGCGAAGCTGGATGTCGAACCGGTCTTCACCGCGCATCCGACCGAAGCGGTGCGCCGCGCGCTGCTCGAAAAGGAGCAGGACATCGTGCGCTGCCTGATCCGCGGCTTCGATCCGGAGCGCACGCCGATCGAGGAGCGCCACGACTGGGAACGCCTGCGCATGGCGCTGACTGCCGGCTGGCAGACCAGCGAGACGGCACCGGTCAAGCCTTCGGTGCAGGACGAGTTCGAGCACGTCGGCTTCTACATCGGTGGCCCGCTGTATCAGGTGGTGCCGGTGCTCTATGAGTTGCTCGAGGACGCCGTACAGCAGGTCTACGGCATCCAGGTCGAGCTGCCGCGGCTGCTGCGCTTCGCGTCCTGGGTCGGCGGCGACATGGACGGCAATCCCAACGTCGGCGCCGAGACGATCGCGGCGACGCTGCGCGGCCAGCGCGAGATGATCCTCGAACGCTATACCGCCGAAGTTGCCGAACTGGCGAGCCTGCTGAGCCAGACCGAGCGGCGCGTGTCGGTGTCTCAGCCGCTGGCGCTGCGCATCGTCGACTATCGCGCGCGCCTGCCGCGCGCGGCGGCGACGATCCGTCCGCGCCATGCCGACATGCCGTACCGCGTGTTCTTCACGCTGGTGCGCGCGCGCCTGCGCGCGACGCTGCGCGACGACGGCGAGGCCTACGCCGACGCCGACGAATTCATTGCCGACATCCGCCTCGCTGCCGATTCGCTGCGCGCGAACAAGGGCGTGCATGCCGGCTGGTTCGCGGTACGCCGTCTGCTGTGGCGCGCGCGCACCTTCGGCTTCCATCTGGCGCGCCTGGACGTGCGCCAGGATTCGCGCGTGCACGCGCAGGCGCTCGCCGCGCTGCTCGGCGATCCGCAGTGGGCGCAGCGCAGCGCCGCCGAGCAGGCCGCGCTGCTGCGGCCCTACGCCGGCCGCAGCGCGGTGTTCGGCGCGACGCCGGAGCCGGTCGCGCAGCGCACGCGCGCCGTGTTCGCGCAGCTCGCCGAGAGTCAGGAAATCTACGGCCGCGAGGCGACTGGCCTGTACATCATCAGCATGGCGCAGCGCCCGGCCGACGTGCTCGCGGTGCTGGCGCTGGCGCGCCACGGCGGTCTCGTCGACCCGCGCGGCGCCGTGCCGCTCGACGTCGCGCCGCTGTTCGAGACCGTCGACGATCTGCAGAGCGGTCCGGCGACGCTGCGCGCGCTGTTTGCCGATCCGCTCTACCGCGCGCATCTGGCGGCGCGCGGCAACCGCCAGATCGTCATGCTCGGCTATTCGGACAGCGGCAAGGACGGCGGCACGGTGGCCTCGCGCTGGGGCCTGCAGCGCGCGCAGGTCGAACTGCTGGAAGTCGCGCACGGTGCCGGCGTGGCGCTGAGCTTCTTCCACGGCCGCGGCGGTTCGGCGAGCCGCGGTGGCGGTCGCATCTCGACGGCGCTCAACGCCAGTCCGCGCGGCTCGGTCGGCGGCGTGCTGCGCGTCACCGAGCAGGGCGAAGTGATTCATCGCAAATACGGAATTCGCGCACTGGCGCTGCGCGAACTGGAGCGCGCGGTGTCGGCGACGCTGCGCGCCACGCTCGTGCCGCGCGCGCCGGACGCGCGCGAGGCCGGCTGGAAGGAAACCGTCGCGCTCGTCGCGCAGGCCTCGCGCGGCGCCTATCGCGAGTTCGTCGACGCGCCGGGCTTCGTCGACTATTTCCGCACGGCGACGCCGATCGACGTCATCGAGCGCATGACGCTCGGCTCGCGGCCGTCGCGGCGCGGCACCATGCAGGGCGTCGAGTCGCTGCGCGCGATTCCCTGGGTGTTCGCGTGGACCCAGTGCCGCGCGATCATCACCGGCTGGTACGGGCTCGGCACCGGACTCGAGCAGGCGGCGGCACGCTTCGGCGAGGCGCGGCTGCTGGAAATGGCGCGCGACTGGCCGTTCTTCAGCACGATGCTCGACGACGTCGACATGGTGCTCGCCAAGTGCGACCTCGACGTCGCCGAGCAGTACTCGCGCCTCGCCGGCGCCCTGCACGAGCCGTTCTTCGCGCGCGTGCGCGGCGAGTTCGAGCGCACCGTGCACTGGGTGCTGCGCATCAAGCAGGCCGAGCGCCTGCTCGCCGGCGACGCGCGCCTCGCGCAGTCGATCCGCCTGCGCAATCCCTATGTCGATCCGATCAACCTGCTGCAGGTCGATCTGCTCGCGCGCTGGCGAGAGAGCGGCGCGGAGGACGAGGAGTTGCTGCGTGCGCTGGTGGCGACGGTCAACGGCGTCGCGCAGGGCCTGCAGAACACGGGGTGAGCCGACGCGCTTGCGAAGCGAAGCTTCGCGCGGCGGCGAACGCCCGGCCAGGGATGGCCGGGCCGGGGCATGATCGAGCGACGAAGTCCCGCCACGGATGGCCGCTGCGAGCTTGTTTTGGGTTGCGGCGCTTGCGAAGCGAAGCTTCGCGCGGCGGCGAACGCCCGGCCAGGGATGGCCGGGCCGGGGCATGATCGAGCGATGAAGTCCCGCCACGGATGGCCGCTGCGAGCTTGTTTGGGGCTGCGGCGCTTGCGAAGCGAAGCTTCGCGCGGCGGCGAATGCCCGGCGCGCATCCCAACAAAAAGGCCGCCCTGCGGCGGCCTTTTCGATCCTGCGATGCGGCGCCTTACTTCAGCTTCTTGGCGTCTTCCTTCAGCGCTTCGGCGCGGTCGGTCTTCTCCCAGGAGAAGGCCGTCGCCGTCGTGCCGTCGGCCAGCTTGACCTGGTACGGCTTGCGGCCGAAGTGGCCGTAGGCGGCGGTCGGCTGGTAGATCGGGTGCACGAGGTCGAGCATCTTGGTGATGCCGTACGGGCGCAGGTCGAAGTGCTTGCGGACCAGCTTTTCGAGCGAGACGTCGCTGATCTTGCCGGTGCCGAAGGTGGTGACCATGATCGAGGTCGGCTCGGCGACGCCGATCGCATAGCTGACCTGCACCTCGCACTTCGAGGCGAGGCCGGCGGCGACGATGTTCTTCGCCACGTAGCGCGCCGCGTAGGCGGCCGAGCGGTCGACCTTCGACGGGTCCTTGCCAGAGAACGCGCCGCCGCCGTGACGGGCCCAGCCGCCGTAGCTGTCGACGATGATCTTGCGGCCGGTGAGGCCGCAGTCGCCGACCGGGCCGCCGATCACGAAGTTGCCGGTCGGGTTGATGTGGAACTTGGTGTTCTTGCTGATCCACTTGGCCGGCAGCACCGGCTTGAGGATCTCTTCCATCACCGCTTCGCGCAGCGTCTTCAGCTTGACGTCCGGATCGTGCTGGGTCGACAGCACGACCGCGTCGAGGCCGACCGCGACGCCGTCCTGGTAGCGCAGCGTGACCTGGCTCTTGGCGTCCGGGCGCAGCCACGGCAGCGGCGACTTCTTCGCTTTGCGCACCTTCGACTGCTGCTCGACGATGCGGTGCGAGTAGTAGATCGGCGCCGGCATCAGTTCCTTGGTCTCGTCGCAGGCGTAGCCGAACATCAGGCCCTGGTCGCCAGCGCCCTGTTCTTCCGGCTTCTTGCGGTCGACGCCCATGGCGATGTCGGGCGACTGCTTGCCGATCAGGTTCAGCACGCCGCAGGTCGCGCCGTCGAAGCCGACCGCCGACGAGGTGTAGCCGATGTCGGTGATGACCTTGCGCACCAGCGCTTCGAGGTCGACCCAGGCGCTGGTCGTGATCTCGCCGGCGACGATCGCCACGCCGGTCTTGACCAGCGTTTCGCAGGCGACGCGCGCCTTCTTGTCCTGCATGAGGATCGCGTCGAGGACCGCGTCCGAGATCTGGTCGGCGACCTTGTCGGGATGACCTTCGGAAACGGATTCGGACGTGAACAGGTATTCGGACATCGATGGAATTCCTCGGGGAGTCGGCAATCTGCCTATACGGATAGACGGATATTCTAGGGCAGTGGGTCGGGGGCGCATAGGGGGAGCCTCCCGTGGCGATCGTCGGCGGCGCCGATGAAGGCCTCGTGACGCCCGCGAATAGGAAATCCGTCCCATGCCGGTGCCGTCGCCGCGGCCGGCGACTACGATGGTCCCGTCCGCCCACAGAGACGGACCACGAAAAGACGACGGGGGAGAGGACATGATGCACGCGCGCAGGGCGGCCGGTCTGGCCGCCGGTTTGCTGTTGCTGCTGTCGGCCTGCGGCCGCAGCGATCCGTCGGCCGAGACCGGCGCCGAGGTCGACGCCGATTTCCACACGCTGAAGACGCCGCCGCTGACGCCGGGGCAGGTCGAGCTGCTGACGCTGTCGACGCTGCCCGACGCCGTCAGCGGCGGCGACGTCCGCGTCGCGCTGCGCGGCCTGAGTGCCGGCGACACTTATACGGTGACGCGCGGCGGCACCGACATCAGCGCCGCCTTCACGCGCGTCGGCGACGGCGAGGCGCAGGGGCTGGTCGACGGCCTCGCCGACGGCGCCAACACCATCGCCGCGACCGTCGACGGGCCGCTCGGCGTGCGCCGCGTGGTGCTGACGGTGCGCAACCACCCGCTGAGCGGGCCGATGATCTCGGGGCCGCACCAGACGCCGTTCATCTGCCGCGGCGAGGACGCCGGGCTCGGCGCGCCGCTCGACGCCGACTGCACGGTCGCCACGCAGCTGCAGTGGGTCTATCGCTCGGCGCGGACGCAGGGCTTCGAGCCGCTCGACGATCCGTACGCGGCGTACCCGGCCGACGTGATCCGCACGGTGACGCGCGACGGCCGCGACGTGCCCTTCGTCGTGCGCATCGAAAGCACGACAATCAACCGCGGCATCGCGCGCCTGGCGGTGCTCGACGATCCGGCCGCGCGCGGCGCCGACGCGCCGTTCGCCGCCGGCCAATGGAACCACGGCGTCTACTACGTGTTCGGCGAGTCCTGCGGGCCCGGCTACCAGCAGGGCGTCAGCACGCCGAACTACGTGCTCGGCGCCTTCGACCTGAGCAAGATTTCGGCCGACAACCTGCTGATCAATCTGGTCGGCATCGCCGACCGTCTCGGCAAGGGCGACCTGATCGTGCACAACACGCTCAGCGCGTTCGGCAACCACTGCAATCCGATGGTCAGCCTCGAAACGGCGATGATGACCAAGGAGTACATCGGCGATCACTACGGCGTGGTCGCGCGCGTGGTCGGCACCAACGGCTCCGGCGCGGCGCTGCAGCAGTACAACGCCATCAACAATGCGCCGGGCCTGCTCAGCGCGGCGATGCCGACCGCGACCTTCGCCGACATCCTCAGCACGGCGATGACGGTCGGCGACTGCGGCCTGCTCGAGCATTACTACGCGACCACGACGCTCGACTGGTCGGTGACGCAGAAAGCCGCGGTCGACGGCCACAACCTGCTGTCCGGCACGCCGCTGAATTCGATCTGCGCGTCCTGGGTCGACGCCTTCCTGCCGCTGCTCGATCCGAAGCGCGGCTGCGACGGCGCGGTGCCCGAGGACATCCGCTATGACGCGCAGACCAATCCGCAAGGCGCGCGCTGCACGCTGCAGGACGGCAACGTCAACATCTTCGGCCGCGATCCGAAGACCGGCTTCGCGCGCCGCCCGCTCGACAACACCGGCGTGCAGTACGGCCTGCAGGCGCTGCGCGACGGCACGATCTCGGCCGCGCAGTTCCTCGACGTCAACCGCCACATCGGCGGCTTCGGCATCGACGGCGACTACATCGACGAGCGCATGCGCATGGCGCCGGAGCTGGCGCAGATCGCCTATCGCATCGGCGGCGTGATCGGTCGCGGCGCGCTGGCCGAGACGCCGGTACTCGATCATGCGCCGTACCTCGATCTGATCCCGGTCGCCAACATCCACGAATCGGTGCGGCCGTTCACGGTGCGCGCGCGCCTCGACAAATACAGCGGCCAGACGGCGACGCAGGGCATCTGGCGCGGCGTCGTCACCCAGGCCGACGGCTATCCGGTCGTCGAACAGTGGCTGGACACGCTCGAGACGATGCAGCCGCCGTACAGCGCCGATGCCGGCGCCGCCCATGTGGCGGCGGTGACCGCCGCCAAGCCGGCGGCGGCGAACGACCACTGCGTGTTCGGCACGGTCGGCGGCCGGCTCGAACTGCCGGACGCGATCCTGCTGCCGCTGGGCCTCGCGCAGCTGCCGCTGCTGCCGAGCGTGGCGCCGCTGTACGAGCTGGTGCCCGGCTTCAGCATCGACGTGCCGCTGCGCGTCAACATTGCCGAGGATTTCGGGCTCGACGGCCGCGACGCCGGCGTCTGCGGCCTGGCGCTGCCGGTGGTGCGCACGCCGCGCATGGTCGCCGGCATGCCGATGAGCGACGACATCATCCGCTGCCAGCTCAAGGCCATCGACCCGGCCGACTACGACGGCAAGCTCGACGACGCGCAGCTCGCCGAACTGCGCGCGATCTTCCCGGACGGCGTCTGCGACTTCAGCAAGCCGGCGGCCGAGGACGTCGCGCACAGCCTGCTGTGGCCCTCGCTGGGCGGCGAGCGCCTCGAAGCGCCGCACGGCCTGCGCTGGCGCGTCGCGCGCTCGAAATGACGGCGGGATCGGCGCGGCGGCCGCTGCGGCGCGGCCGCCGCTGCTGATTTCTTGCCCGCGCCCGGCCAAACCCGGACAATACGCCCCCTTTTTGCCTGCCCCCGGTGCGTCATGCCGACCCGTTTCGAACTCGCCAACGCCATTCGCGCGCTGGCGATGGATGCCGTCCAGAAAGCCAACATCGGTCACCCCGGCATGCCGATGGGCATGGCCGACATCGCCGAAGTGCTGTGGAATGACTTTCTCTCGCACAATCCGGCGAACCCGAAATGGGCCAACCGTGACCGTTTCGTCGTCTCCAACGGCCACGGCTCGATGCTGCTGTACGCGCTGCTGCACCTGAGCGGCTACGACCTGCCGCTCGAGGAGCTGAAGAACTTCCGCCAGCTCAAGAGCAAGACGCCGGGCCATCCGGAGAACTTCGTGACGCCGGGCGTCGAGACCACGACCGGCCCGCTCGGCCAGGGTCTGGCCAACGCCGTCGGCATGGCGATCGCCGAGCGCGTGCTGGCCGCGCGCTACAACCGTGACGGCCTCAACGTCGTCGACCATCACACCTACGTGTTCGTCGGCGACGGCTGCCTGATGGAAGGCATCTCGCACGAGGCCTGCTCACTGGCCGGCACGCTGGGCCTCGGCAAGCTGATCGTGCTGTACGACGACAACAGCATTTCGATCGACGGGCAGGTCGGCGCCTGGTTCGGCGACGACACGCCGGCGCGCTTCGAGGCCTACGGCTGGCAGGTCGTGCGCAACGTTGACGGCCACAACCCGGCGGAAGTGAAAAAGGCGCTGGAGACGGCGCGCGCCGAAACCGCCAAGCCGACGCTGATCTGCTGCAAGACCGTCATCGGCTTCGGCTCGCCGAACAAACAGGGCAAGGAGTCGTCGCACGGCTCGCCGCTGGGCGAGGCCGAAGTGGCGCTGACGCGCGAGAAGCTCGGCTGGTCGCACGCGCCGTTCGAGGTTCCGGCCGACGTCCGCGCCGGCTGGGACGCCAGGACCCGCGGTGCCGCGCGCGAGCAGGCCTGGAATGCGCTGTTCAAGGACTACGCCGCGAAGTTCCCGGCCGACGCCGCCGAGTTCGAGCGCCGCATGCGCGGCGAACTGCCAGCCGACTGGACGCAGACGATCGGCGCCGCACTCGCCGACGCCGCCCGCGCCGACAAGCCGAACGCCACGCGCAAGGCCAGCAAGGCCGTGCTCGATGCGATCGCCGCCAAGCTGCCGGAGCTGATCGGCGGCTCGGCGGACCTGTCCGAATCGAACGGCACCGACTTCAAGGGCCACGTCGCGCTGCGCCACGGCAAGCTGGCCGGCAACTACATCAACTACGGCGTCCGCGAGTTCGCGATGGCGGCGGCGATGAACGGCATGGCGCTGCACGGCGGCCTGATTCCGTTCGGCGGCACTTTCCTGGTGTTCTCGGATTACGCGCGCAACGCGATCCGCATGGCGGCGCTGATGCGCCAGCGCAGCATCTTCGTGCTGACGCACGACTCGATCGGCCTCGGCGAGGACGGCCCGACCCACCAGCCGGTCGAGCAGGTCGCCTCGCTGCGCCTGATCCCGAACGTCCACGTCTGGCGCCCGGCCGACCAGTACGAGACGGCGGTCGCCTGGCGCGCCGCGATCGAGCGCGACAACGGCCCGACCGCGCTGGCGCTGACGCGCCAGAACGTCGACGTGCAGCCGCGCAGCGAGCAGCAGCAGGCCGACGTGGCGCGCGGCGGCTACGTGCTGTGGGAGCCGAAGACGGCGCCGGAAGCGCTGATCGTCGCCACCGGCTCGGAAGTGCAGCTCGCGGTCGGCGCCGCCAAGCGCCTCGCCGAGCAGGGCCGCGCCGTGCGCGTGGTGTCGATGCCCTGCGCCGAGGTCTTCGCGCAGCAGGACGCCGCTTACCGCGACACCGTGCTGCCGCCGGAACTGCGCAAGCGCCTGGCCATCGAGGCCGGCGTCACCAACTACTGGCGCGCCTACGTCGGGCTCGACGGCGACGTCGTCGGCCTCGACCGCTTCGGCGAATCGGCGCCGGCGGCGGCGGTCTTCAAGTACTTCGGTTTCACGGTCGAGCACGTCGTCGAGCGCGTCGAAGCGCTGCTGGCGCGCTGAACCGGCTCGGCACCCGAACGGGGGAGCGCAGCGCATCGGGGCCTTCCGCACAGGAACCGGACCGCCCAGTGTTGCTAAAATCGCCCCCCGGGTTTTTCCGCGGCGGCCGCGGCGCTCGCTGACAGGCGGCCGGCGGCATCCGTCTCTTTCACCACGAGGAAGCAGATCATGGCAGTCAAGGTGGGAATCAATGGCTTCGGCCGCATCGGCCGCAACGTGCTGCGCGCCGCGGTGCAGAACTTCAAGGACATCGAGATCGTCGGCATCAACGATCTGCTGGAGCCGGACTACCTCGCCTACATGCTGAAGTACGACTCCGTGCACGGCCACTTCAAGGGCGAGGTCGCCGTCGAAGGCGGCGCGCTGCTGGTCAATGGCAAGAAGGTGCGCCTGACGCAGGAGCGCGATCCGGCCAACCTGAAGTGGAACGAGCTCGGCGTCGATGTCGTCATCGAGTCGACCGGCCTGTTCCTCGACAAGGCGTCCGCGCAGAAGCACATCGACGCCGGCGCGCCGAAGGTCATCATGTCGGCGCCGTCGAAGGACGACACGCCGATGTTCGTCTACGGCGTCAACGACAAGACCTACGCCGGCCAGGCGATCATCTCCAACGCCTCGTGCACGACGAACTGCCTCGCGCCGCTCGCCAAGGTGCTGCACGACAAGTGGGGCATCAAGCGCGGCCTGATGACGACCGTGCACGCCACGACCGCGACGCAGAAGACCGTCGACGGTCCGAGCCACAAGGACTGGCGCGGCGGCCGCGGCATCCTCGAGAACATCATCCCGTCGTCGACCGGCGCGGCGAAGGCCGTCGGCGTCGTCATCCCGTCGCTGAACAAGAAGCTGACCGGCATGAGCTTCCGCGTGCCGACCTCGGACGTCTCGGTCGTCGACCTGACGGCGGAGCTGGAAAAGCCGGCCTCGTACGAAGAGATCAAGGCCGAGATGAAGGCGCAGTCCGAAGGCGCGCTGAAGGGCATCCTCGGCTACACCGAGGACGCCGTCGTCGCCACCGACTTCCGCGGCGATGCGCGCACCTCGATCTTCGACGCCAGCGCCGGCATCGCGCTCGACCCGACCTTCGTCAAGCTCGTCAGCTGGTACGACAACGAGTGGGGCTACTCCAACAAGTGCCTCGAGATGGCGCGCGTCGTCGCCGCCAAGTAACGCGCTGCATCATCCGGAAAGCCCCGTTCATGCGGGGCTTTTCTTTTCCAGGAATCTGCAAACGGAGCAGGTCATGAATGTTCTCCGCATGTCCGATCTCGATCTCGCCGGCAAGCGCCTGCTGATCCGCCAGGACCTCAACGTGCCGGTCCACAACGGCCGCATCACTTCCGACGCGCGCCTGCGCGCGTCGCTGCCGACGCTCAAGCTCGCGCTCGACAAGGGCGCTTCGGTGCTCGTCGTCTCGCATCTCGGCCGGCCGAAAGCCGGCAAGCTCGACCCGGACGCGTCGCTGACGCTGGTCGCCGCCTGGCTGTCGGACAAGCTCGAGCGCACCGTGCCGCTGGTCTCGAACTGGATCGACGGCCTGGCGCTGGAGCCGGGCCAGATCGTGCTCGGCGAGAACACGCGCTTCCTCAAGGGCGAGAAGGAAGACGACGAGACGCTGTCGAAGAAGATGGCGGCGCTGTGCGACGTCTACGTGATGGACGCGTTCGGCACCGCGCACCGCGCCGAGGCCTCGACGCACGGCGTGGCGAAGTTCGCGCCGGTCGCCTGCGCCGGCCCGCTGCTCGCGGCCGAGCTCGACGCGCTCGGCAAGGCCATGGCGCAGCCGAAGCGGCCGCTCGCCGTCATCGTCGGCGGCAGCAAGGTGTCGACCAAGCTCGATCTGCTCAACAACCTCGCCGACGTCGCCGACCAGCTGATCATCGGCGGTGGCATCGCCAACACCTTCCTCGCCGCCGCCGGCTTCAGCGTCGGCAAGTCGCTGTGCGAGAAGGACATGCTCGATACCGCCAAAGCGATCCGTGCCAAGATCCAGGCGCGCGGCGGCGACATCCCGCTGCCGGAGGACGTGGTCTGCGCGACCGAGTTCTCGGCCGAGGCGCACGCCGTGATCCGCAAGGTCGACGAGGTCGAAGACGACGAGATGATCCTCGACATCGGCCCGAAGACGCGCGCCAAGCTCGCCGCGCAGCTGCGCAGCGCCGGCACGATCGTCTGGAACGGCCCGGTCGGCGTGTTCGAGTACGACGCCTTCGCCGAAGGCACCAAGGCGCTCGCCGAGGCGATCGCGCAGAGCAGCGCGTTCTCGCTCGCCGGCGGCGGCGACACGCTGGCGGCGATCGACAAGTTCCACGTCGCCGACAAGATCGGCTACATCTCCACCGGCGGCGGCGCCTTCCTCGAATTCCTCGAAGGCAAGACCCTGCCGGCGGTGGCGATGCTGGAGTCGCGCGCCAAGAGCTGAGCCGGGCCGGCCTCACCAAGGGCGTCCCAGGGCCGCGCGGTGTCCGCACACCGCGCGGCCCTTTTGTTTCTGCCGCCTTACACTGATGCTTCCGTATTGCCGTCGCCTGCCATGACCACGACCGTCGTCAAAGCTGCCTGCCCGCACGACTGCCCGGACACCTGCGCGATGCGGGTGACGGTCGAGAACGGTCGCGCGGTGAAGGTGCAGGGCGATCCGGACCATCCGACGACGCGCGGCGCGCTGTGCACGAAGGTCTCGCGCTACACCGAGCGCACGTATCACCCGGAGCGCCTGCTGCATCCGCTGAAGCGCGTCGGCCCGAAAGGCAGCGGCCGTTTCGAGCGCGTGAGCTGGGATGAGGCGCTCGGCGACGTCGCCGCGAAGCTCGCGGCGATCGCGGCCCGAGATCCCGAAGCCATCGTGCCGTACAGCTACGCCGGCACCATGGGCCTCGTGCAGGGCGAGAGCATGGCCGCGCGCTTCTTCAACAGGCTCGGTGCCTCGCGTCTCGACCGCACGATCTGTGCGAGCGCCGGTGCCACGGCGCTGGCGCTCAGCTACGGGCGCAGCGTCGGCATGCGCGTCGAGTACTTCGCCGAGTCGAAGCTGATCCTGATCTGGGGCAGCAACAGCATCGCCTCGAACCTGCACTTCTGGAGCATCGCGCAGCAGGCCAAGCGCAGCGGCGCGAAGCTGATCTGCATCGACCCGCGCCGCACCGAGACCGCCGACAAGTGCCACCAGCACATCGCGCTGCTGCCGGGCACCGACGGCGCGTTGGCGCTCGGCCTGATGCACGAGCTGATCGTCAACGACTGGCTCGACCCCGACTACATCGAGCGCCACACCGACGGCTGGGCCGAACTGCGCGAACGCGCGCTGCAGTGGCCGCCGCAGCGCGTCGCCGAGACCTGCGGCATCGCGGCCGAAGTCGTGCGCGGTCTGGCGCGCGACTACGCGACGCTCGCGCCGGCGGCGATCCGCGTGAACTACGGCATGCAGCGCGTGCGCGGCGGCGGCAACGCCGTGCGCCTGATCACCGCGCTGCCGTGCCTGATCGGCGCGTGGCGCGACCGCGCCGGCGGCCTGCTGCTGTCGGCCTCCGGCTGGCATCCGGTCGACACGATGGCGCTCGAACGTCCCGACCTACTCGGCGCGCGCACGCCGCGCACGATCAACATGAGCACGATCGGCGCCGATCTGCTGCGCGAGGCCTCGCCGGCGTTCGGTCCGAAGATCGAGGCGCTGATCGTCTACAACAGCAATCCGGTCGCGGTCGCGCCGCAGTCGCGCGAGGTCGTCGCCGGCTTTGCGCGCGAGGATCTGTTCACCGTCGTGCTCGAACATTTCCGGACCGATACCGCCGACTACGCCGACTACCTGCTGCCGGCGACGACGCAGCTCGAGCACTTCGACGTGCACAAGAGCTACGGCCACACCTCGGTGCTGGTCAATCATCCGGCGATCGCGCCGCTCGGCGAGGCGCGGCCGAACACCGAAATCTTCCGTGGCCTCGCCGCGCGGCTCGGCTTCGACGAGCCCTGCTTTGCCGAGAGCGACGTCGACATCGGCCGCAAGGCCTTCGGTCGCAGCGTGGACTTCGAGCGCCTCGATCGCGAAGGCTGGTTGCAGCTGCCGATCGCCGACGCGCCGTTCGCGCATGGCGGCTTCCCGACGCGCAGCGGCCGCGCGCAGCTCGGTGGCGAGTACGTTCCGAATTACGAATCGCGCGCGTCGGCACCCGAACTCGCGGCGCGCTATCCGCTGGCGATGATCTCGCCGCCGGCGCGCCACTTCCTGAACTCCACCTTCGTCAACGTGCAGAGCCTGCGCAGCATCGAGGGCGAGCCGCTGCTCGAACTGCATCCGGACGACGCGCGGCCGCGCGGCATCGCCGACGGCGCGCGCGTGCGCGTCTGGAACGACCGCGGCCGCTATGTCTGCACCGCGCACGTCAGCGAGCGAGCGCGGCCCGGCGTCGTCGTCGGCCTCGGCGTGTGGTGGCGCAAGCTCGGCCGCGAAGGCACCAACGTCAACGAGCTGACCAGCCAGCGCCTCACCGACCTCGGCCGCGCGCCGACGTTCTATGACTGTCTCGTCGAGGTTGCGGCGGAAGACGCTGAATAAGCGACTCCGTTCGGTATCGCGCACGCGGGCGCGGCTCGGCTTGCTCACGTCCTGATGTACGCTGCGCTGCCTGCGCGCCATTCTCGCGTGACCTGCCTGCGCTCGCGCCGCTTCTTCGGCGTTTCCCCAGCGCACGTTTGCACTTTAATCGCTGTTGTCTGGCAACATCTTGACGCTCGGGCGCGCGTACACTGGCGCCCGCCACTTTCGCTACGGGAGTTCGCCATGCGTCATCTGATCCGCCTGATGCTGCTGTCGTCCGTGCTGCTGCTGTCCGCCTGTGGCTACAACACGCTGCAGAGCGAGGACGAGCAGATCAAGGCCGCCTGGGCCGAGGTGCTGAACCAGTACCAGCGCCGCGCCGATCTGGTGCCCAACCTCGTCAACACCGTGAAGGGCTACGCCCAGCACGAGGAGCAGGTGCTGACCGAGGTCACCAATGCGCGCGCCAAGGTCGGGCAGGTCAACGTCAGCAACGACAGCTACAACGACGAAGGCAAGCTCAAGCAGTTTGCCGCCGCGCAGGGTGAGCTGAGCTCGGCGCTGTCGCGCCTGCTGGTGGTCTCCGAGAACTATCCGCAGCTCAAGGCCGACACGCTGTTCCGCGATCTGCAGGCGCAGCTCGAAGGCACCGAGAACCGCATCACCGTCGCGCGCAACCGCTACATCCAGGCGGTGCAGGCCTACAACACGACGGTGCGCTCGTTCCCGACCAATCTCACCGCCAAGGTCTTCGGCATGCAGGTCAAGCCGAGCTTCACGGTCGAGAACGAGAAGGCGATCTCGGAAGCGCCGAAAGTCGATTTCGGCGGCGGCAAGTAAGCCGGGAGCGGCGCCGTGCTGCTGCGCGCGTTCGTCGCGCTGACCCTGCTGCTCGGTGCGGCGCTGGCGCGCGCCGATGTGCCGGTGCCGGCGCTGGCGGCGCGCGTCACCGACCAGACCGGCACGCTCGACGCCGCGCAGCGCGCCGCGCTGGAGGCCAAGCTGGCGGGCTTCGAGCAGGTCAAGGGCAGCCAGATCGCGATCCTGATCGTGCCGAGCACCGAGCCGGAGACGATCGAGCAGTATTCGATCCGCGTCGCCGAGCAGTGGAAGCTGGGCCGCAAGGGGGTCGATGACGGCCTGCTGATCCTCGTCGCGCGCAACGACCGCACGGTCCGCATCGAGGTCGGCTACGGTCTGGAGGGCGTGGTGCCGGATGCGATCGCCCATCGCGTGATCGACGAGATCATCGTGCCGAAGTTCCGCGGCGGCGATTACTACGGCGGCCTCGATGCCGGCGTCGACCAGCTCATCAAGGTGATCGACGGCGAGCCGCTGCCGCCGCCGCCGGAGCGCTCCGCACGCAGCGGCCAGCGCATCGAGCCGCTGATCCCGGTGCTGATCGCGGCGCTGATCGCCGCGCAGTTCCTGCGCCGCGTGTTCGGCGCCGGGCTCGGCTCGGTGCTCGCCGGCGGCAGTGTGTTCGGCCTGGTCTGGCTGCTGTCCGGCACGCTGCTGCTCGCCGCGTTCTTCGGCTTCGTCGCCTTCATGCTGACCTTGTTCGGCGTCGCCATTCCGCTCGGCGGTGGCGGCTGGAGCTCGCGCGGTGGTGGCGGCTTCGGCGGTGGCGGCTTCGGCGGCGGTGGCGGCGGCTTCGGTGGCGGCGGCGCTTCGGGGAGGTGGTGAGATGGACTGGGCGCGCCTCATCCGGCATCTGACGGCAACCCCCTGGCGGCGCCGGCGCTGCTTTCCGCCGCAGGCGCTGGCGGCGATCGAGGCGGCGGTGCGCGCCTGCGAGTCGCGCCACGCCGGCGAGATCCGCTTCGCCGTCGAGACCGCGCTGCCGCTGCATCGCGTCTGGGCCGGCCTGACGCCGCGCGAGCGCGCCGCCGAGGTCTTCGCGCAGCTGCGCGTCTGGGACACCGAGCACAACAACGGCGTGCTCATCTACGTGCTGCTCGCCGACCGCGACGTCGAGATCGTCGCCGACCGCGGTGTCGGCAATGCCCGCGTGCCGGCGGCCGAATGGCAGGCCTGCTGCCAGCTGATCGAAGCGCAGTTTCACGCCGGCCGCTATGCCGAGGGCGCCTGCGCCGGCATCGCCGCCGTCGCCGAGGTGCTCGCCCGGCATCCGCCGGCACGGCGTGATGCCGGCAACGAGCTGCCCGACGCGCCGGTGCTGCTCTAGTCTCGCGCCGCGGAGCTGCGCCGCCTTCGCGCAGGCTCTAAACTGACAGTCTTTTGACTGTCGAGTCTCCCATGTCTTCGTCGGCGTTCGCGCCTGCCGCTGCTTCCCGACTCTGGTCCGCGCCGCGAGGCGCGCGCCCATGAGCGGGCGTGCGGCTGCGCCGGACCTTGCCGGCTGCCTGCGCGAGCTCGACACGGCGCCGCCGGCGGACGACGAAGCCGACGGTCTGCAGCGCCTGCTCTACCTGCTCGATGGCGATCCGACACTGGCGCGGGCCGCGCTCCTGCAGGCGATCAGCGCGCGCCGGCGCACCGACGGCGGCTACAGCGGCGCGCAGCCGCAGCCGAAGGCCGCGCACAGCCACGCCCGCCACGTTGGCGAATTCGACCGCCGGTTGCTGCAGTTCATCGACGCCCAGCAGCGCGACGCGGGTCCGCCATGGGCGCTCGACGGGGCCTGGGGCGCCGAGCTGCTGGCCCGCCTGGTTGCCAGCGGTCGCTGCCACTGGCGCAGCGAGCAGGCGCCGGCGCTGAGCCGCGGCGAAGCGCGCGACGGCAGCTTCCGCTGGCAGCTCGGTGACGACGGACGCAGCCGGTTGACGCTGGACGTCGAAGGCGCTGCGACGATTCTGCCGCTGCAGCCGCCGTGGTACGTGGACGTGCGCAAATCGCTCGCCGGGCCGGTCGAGTGCGGCGTGCCGGCGGGGCTGGCGGCGCAGTTGCTGCGCGTCGAGCCGCTGCCGCCCGATCAGCTGGCGCGGCTCGCCGAGCGCTGGTCGGCGACGCTCGGCGAGCACGCGCTGCGCGTGCCGCCGCCGCCGGCCGTGCAGTTCCGCCGCCGTCGCGACGTGCAGCCGGTGCCGGTGCTGGCCTTGCGTCAGGCCTGGCTGCCGCAATCGTGGGCGCGCGAGGAGGCGATCGACGCGGCCTCGCTGAGCTTCGACTATGCCGGGCTGCGCTGTGCGCCGGGCTCGGCGCCGCTGCCGCTGGTGCGCGTGCAGGACGGCGTGGTCACGCAGATCGAGCGACAGGCGGCGCGCGAGCAGGCGCTGCTCGCGCGGTTGCGGCAGACGCGGCTCGAACCGGTGCGCGACTACTACCGCCGCGAGACCGGCCTGCTGGCGCCGCCGCCGAGTGTCGGCCGCGCCGGCTGGGTCGACTTTCTTGCCGCCGAGGCGCCGAAGCTGCGCGCCGAGGGCTGGCGCCTGGAGATCGATCCGGATTTTCCGTGGCGCCTGCACGAGCCGGACGACAGCGACTGGCGCCTGCGCGTCGCCGCGCACGGCGACGGCGGTTGGTTCGACGTCGGCCTGCAGATCGTCATCGACGGTCGCGAGACGCCGCTGCTGCCGCTGCTGGTCGCCTTGCTGCGCCAGGCCGGCGACAAGCTGACGCCGGCGCGTCTGCAGGCGATGGCCGACGATGCGCCGCTGATCGTGCGCGACGACGCCGGTCGCCTGATCCGCCTGCCGGCGGGACGCGTCAAGCCGATCCTCGGCACGCTGATCGAACTCTACGAGGACGCGCCGCTGCGCGACGACGGCAGCCTGCGCCTGCCGCACTGGGCCGGCGCCCTGCTCGAAGGGCTGGGCCGCGAGGGCGGGCTGCAGTTCGCCGCCGGCACGGTGCCGGTGCCGGTGGAGGTCGAGCCGCCACGCGGCCTGCAGGCGCAGCTGCGCGGCTACCAGCGCGACGGTCTCGTCTGGCTGCAGCAGCTGCGCGCGCGCGGCCTCGGCGGCGTGCTCGCCGACGACATGGGCCTGGGCAAGACGCTGCAGACCCTCGCCCACGTGCTGCTCGAGAAGGAGCAGGGTCGTCTCGACCGGCCGGCGCTGGTGGTCGCGCCGACCAGCCTGGTCTTCAACTGGCGCCGCGAGGCGGCGCGCTTCGCGCCCGATCTGCGCGTGCTGGTGCTGCACGGCCACGAGCGGCGCAAGCGTTTCTCGGCGATGGCGCACGTCGACCTGGTGCTGACCACCTACGCGCTGCTGCCGCGCGACCTCGACGCACTGCGCCGCCAGCACTGGCATCTGCTGATCCTCGACGAGGCGCAGAACATCAAGAATCCGCGTTCGAAGGCGGCGCACGCCGTCGGCGAGCTCGACGCCCGGCACCGCCTGTGCCTGTCCGGCACGCCGCTCGAGAATCACCTCGGCGAGCTGTGGTCGCTGTTCCAGTTCCTGATGCCCGGCTATCTCGGCGACGACAAGAGTTTCCGCCGCCGCTTCCGCACGCCGATCGAGAAGCACGACGACGCCGGTGTGCGCGCGCAGCTGGCGCGCCGCCTCGGTCCGTTCCTGCTGCGGCGCACGAAGAACGAGGTCGCGCGCGAACTGCCGCCGCGCACCGAAATCACCCGCAGCGTCGCGCTCGAAGGCGCGCAGCGCGATCTCTACGAGACTGTGCGCACGGCGATGCACGACGAACTGTGCGCCGAGATCGAGCGCCACGGTCTGGCGCAGTCGCGCATCGCCCTGCTTGCGGCGCTGCTCAAGCTGCGCCAGATCTGCTGCGATCCGCGTCTGCTGAAGAACCCGGAAGCCGAGCCGGTGCGCGAATCGGCGAAGCTGGATCTGCTGATGACGCTGCTGCCGGACATGCTGTGCGAGGGCCGCCGCGTCCTGCTGTTCTCGCAGTTCACTTCGATGCTGGCGCTGATCGAGGCGGAGCTGAAGGCGCGCGGCATCGACTATCTGCTGTTGACCGGCGCGACGCAGGACCGCGAATCGCTGGTCGACCGTTTCCAGCGCGGCGAGGTGCCGTTGTTTTTGATCAGCCTGAAAGCCGGCGGCGTCGGCCTCAACCTGACGGCGGCCGACACCGTGATCCACTACGATCCGTGGTGGAACCCGGCGGTCGAGAACCAGGCGACCGATCGCGCGCACCGCATCGGCCAGGACAAGCCGGTGTTCGTCTACAAGCTGCTCAGCGAAGGGACGGTCGAAGAAAAGATCGCCGAGCTGCAGACGCGCAAGCGGCAGCTGGCCGATGCCCTGTTCGCCGACAGCGGCGAGCATCCGGACTTCGACGCCGAGACCGTCGCCGAGTTGTTCGCGCCGCTCGGCTGAAGGCGGCGCGGTGGCGGGCCGGCGCGGCAGGCGGCGCCAGCCTGACTTTCGAATAATCTGTGTAATCTGTGAAATCTGCTGTTTTGCCTCTTCAGAACGGAAACACCGCAATGCGCTTCGAAGGTACCGAGAACTACGTCGCCACCGACGACCTGATGATGGCGGTCAACGCGGCCGTGACGCTGCAGCGTCCGCTGCTGGTCAAGGGCGAGCCGGGCACTGGCAAGACGCAGCTGGCGCGCGAGATCGCGCGAGCGCTGAACCGTCCGTTCCTCGACTGGGCGATCAAGTCGACGACCAAGGCCCAGCACGGGCTCTACGAGTACGACGCGGTTTCGCGTCTGCGCGATTCGCAGCTTGGCGACGAGAAGGTGCGCGACATCGGCAACTACATCGTCAAGGGCAAGCTGTGGGAGGCGTTTTCGTCGGACACGCAGCCGGTGCTGCTGATCGACGAGATCGACAAGGCCGACATCGAGTTCCCGAACGACCTGCTGCGCGAGCTCGATCAGATGGAGTTCTACGTCCACGAGACGCGCGAGACGATCCGCGCCAAGAACCGGCCGATCATCATCATCACCTCGAACAACGAGAAGGAACTGCCGGACGCGTTCCTGCGCCGCTGCTTCTTCCACTACATCCGTTTCCCCGACAAGGAAACGATGCAGAAGATCGTCGACGTGCACTTCCCGGATCTCAAGAAGAACCTCACGAAAGACGCGATGGAAGTGTTCTTCGGCCTGCGCGAGCTGCCGGGCCTGAAGAAGAAGCCGTCGACCTCCGAGCTGCTCGACTGGCTCAAGCTGCTGATGGCCGAGGACATCGATCCGGCGGTGTTGCGCGAAACCAGCACCAAGAAGACGCTGCCGCCGCTGTACGGCGCGCTGCTGAAGAACGAGGCCGACGTGCATCTGTTCGAGCGCGTCGCCTTCATGGCGCGGCGTTCGAGCTGAAGTCCTGGCACGCCGGCGCGAATGGTGCCGGCGCTGCGATGTCAGGCATCTGTCCGCGCCGCGGGGACGGCGTCGGCGACGATGCGAACTGCCGCACGAAACGGCGGCGCACGCGCGCGTCCGTGTGTCCGAGTGCACGGTAGCCCGCCGGCGCAGCTGCTGAACTCGCGGCCTTTCGAATCCGGTGTTGGGGGATGACATGAAATCGCTCTGCAAGCTGATGGTCGTGGCCGCGGCCGCCTCGGCGTGGCTCGGTCCGGTGGTGGTGCATGCGGCCGGCGACGAGGCTCTGGCGCCGTGGTTCGAACGTGTGCCGGGCCCGCCGAAGACGACTGCCGAAGCGGCGGCGCGCATGCGCATCGAAGATCAGCGCGCAACGCTGGATGGCACGGCGTTCGCGGCGTTCCAGCGCCAGTACGACACGCGCAAGCAGGCGATCGAGGCCAGGATGCAGGCGGCCGCGGCCGAGGGGCAGGTCGCCGCGCAGGGCATGCACCAGGATCTCAACGCGGCGGCCGGCGAGGACGTCACCAGCGAGGCATTCCAGGAAAAGTTCGAGAAGATGTCGGACGCCGAGAAGATGGCGCTGGCGATGAAGATGAACAGCCAGATGCAGAAGAGCATGGGCAGCAGCTATGCCGGCGGCGCGAACTTCGCCGGTCAGGAGCCGCCGGCCGTGCAGGCGGCGACGCGTGCCTATCTCAATTACCAGCAGCAGGTGGTGGCGCAGGCGCAGGATGCCGTCGCTAACGCGCAGCTGATCGCCGGACTGGAGCGCGCGCACCGCGAGCTCGACCAGCGGCTCAGCCGCGAGGCGGCGGCCTGCGTCGCCAGCGGTGATGCGGCCCAGGCGCTGCCCTGTCTGCGGGCGAAGACGGCTGCGTGCTGGGACCAGCATGCGGCGCTCGGTGCGCAGCAGCTGACGCAGCTGCAGGGCACGTACCAGCAGCAGTTGGCGCGCAGCCGCAAGGCGGCGGCCGAGGCCGACCGCGTGCTCGCGCCGGCCCAGTACGGCGGCGCCGCGCGCAGCTATACCGGTCGTTCGCAGCTGTACGGCTATCAGAGCCAGATTCTCGGCGAGGTCGACGGGCTCGCGAAGCTGTCGCAGGCCGCCTGGCAGTACGGCGGCGGCTGGGTGGCCGGCAAGGGCGCCGCGCGTGGCGAGGCGGTTTACGTTGCCGGCGGCGAGGCCAGCTGCGGCTACGAAACCCGTTTCGGTCGCGCCGGCAGCTCCGGCCGCAGCGGCAGCTCGCGGCCGTCGACGCCGGCGACGCAGGCCACCAAGAGCGTGCAGGACGGCGCCCAGAAGGTCCTCAACTGGCTCGGCCGCTGATCGGCCACTGAGCAGCGGCTGACGCACGCGCGGCACGAACATGGCGCTGGCCCGGTCTGACGCGGCCGCGGTCGGCGCCTGGCAGGTGCCGCTGCTGCTCGTGCTCGCCGTCGCGCTGGCGTACGCGAACGCGCTCGGCGGGCCCTTCCAGTTCGACGATTTCGACGCCTTCGTCGAAGTGCACGCCGCGCACGACTGGGCGGCGTGGTGGGCCGATCTCGGCCGCGGCCTGCGGCCCTTGCTCAAGCTCAGCCATCTGGTCGACTGGCAGCTCGCCGCGCGCTTCGGTGGCGGCGCGCTCGTCTTTCATCTCGACAATCTGCTGATCCACGCCGCCAACGTGCTGCTGGTCGCATGCCTCGTCGAGCGGGCCTGCGTCCGCTGGCTGCCGGCGCTCGACATCGCCGCGCGCCGGCGCGCCGTGCTCGTCGCCGCGCTGCTGTTCGCCCTGCATCCGGCGCAGACCGAAGCGGTCACCTACATCAGCGGCCGCTCGGTGTCGCTGATGACACTGCTGATGCTGGCCTCGACGCTGGCCTATCTGCAGCGTCGCTGGTGGCTCGCGGCGACGCTGTACGTGCTGGCGATGGCGACCAAGGAACCGGCGGCGGTGCTGCCGCTGCTGTTCGCGCTCGCCGAAGTCTGCGGCCTGGCGCGGCGTTCCGGCGACGGCGCGCGTCGTGGTGTCGTCTGGCGCCTCGGCGCTTTGCTGCTGCTGCCCTTGCTGCTCGGCGGCTGGATGGTGCTGCATTCGCGCTATCGCGAATTTCTGCTCGCCAGTCTCGGCACGCGCACCATCGCCGACAACCTGCTGTCGCAGCTGCAGGCGCTGCGCTATCTGGCGGAACTGGCGCTCGGCCTGCGTGCGCCGAACATCGATCCCGCGCTCGCCGTGGCGACGCAGTGGACGCCGGCGCTGGCGGTGAGCGCGGCGCTGCTGGTGGCGCTGCTGGCGATGGCCGTTGCGCTGCGGCAGGCGCGGCCGTGGTGGAGCTTCGCTCTCGGCTGGTGCCTGATCGGACTGCTGCCGACCAATTCGATCCTGCCGCGCTACGACCTCGTCAACGACCGCCAGCTCTACCTGCCGCTGATCGGGCCGAGCCTGGCGCTGGCGCTCGAACTGGCGGCGCGCGGTGCGTTCGCGGCCGGCGCCTGGCGGCGCGTCGCCCCGCTGCTGCTGGCGCTCGCGCTGCTGCTCGGCGCGGGCACACAGCGCCGCAACGCCGATTACGCGAGCGAGATCGCGCTGTGGCGGACGACCGTCGCCGCCTCGCCGGACAAGGCGCGGCCGTACAACAATCTCGGCTACGCGTACCAGCTCGCCGGCTGTGACGCCGAGGCCGCTGCCGCCTATCGGCGCGCGCTCGAACGCGAGCCGGACTACCAGCGCGCCCGCGACAATCTGCTGGTCATCGAAGCGCGTGCCGCGCCGATGCGCAGCTGCCGTTGAGCGTCGGCGCTGACGGACGCGGCGGTGCGATCTCATCGCCCTGTCCGGCGCGTTACGATCCCCTCCATGAACGTCCACGACCTTCATCGCATGCGTGCCGACCTGCCGACGATCCGGCCGGCGCGACGTGACGACGCAGCGTCGCTGACGCCGCTCGTCTACGCCTCGGGGCCGGCCGTGTTCGACTACGTGTTCGGCGCTGCCGGGCGGCCGGCGACGGACTTCCTGCATTACGCGCTCGCCAGCGGCGAAGGCCTGCTCGGCTGGCGCGCGCATCACGTTGCCGAGCAGGACGGCGAGGTGATCGGCAGCGTGGCGCTGTACGCCGGCGACGATGCCGTGCGCCTGTCGCGCGTGACGGTCATGCAGTACTTCCGCTTCCACCTGCCGTGGACCGCATTCGGCGTGCTGCGCCGTGCCATGCGCGTCGGCGAGATGCAGGCGCCGCCGGGCGAGCGCGATCTGTACATCGCGCATCTCGCGGTGGCGGACCACTGGCGGCGGCGCGGCATCGCCTCGCGCATGCTGGCGTATGCGCAGCGCGTGGCGGCGCTGCACGGCTGCCGGCACAGCGTGCTCGATGTTGCCGACGGCAATATCGCGGCACGGCGCCTGTACGAGCGACACGGATTCTTCACCGCGTCGCTGCCGCGCCGCGCGCCGGACGCGCGCGTGCCGGTCTCGCTGCGCATGCAGCGCGCGGCGCCGATCTGAATGCGCACTGAATCGCTCGGGTTGTGCGGCTTGGATCGATTGCCGACAATCGAACCACGATGCAAATGTCACGAGTCCCAGAAGCGGCCCTGCCGCCGCTGCTCGCGCCACGCGACGCTTTGTTCCTCGATTTCGACGGCACGCTCGCCGAGATCGCGGAGCGTCCCGAGCTGGTGCGCGTCGCCCCTGAACTCGTCGCCCTGATCGAGCGTACGCAGCGCCTGCTCGGCGGCGCACTGGCGATCGTCAGCGGCAGGCCGCTGCGTCAGATCGACGAACACCTGCTGCCACTGCAGCTGCCGGGCGCCGGCCAGCATGGCGCCGAACTGCGCGTGCACGGCAACGCCACGCCGCAGCGCCGTGCCTGGCCCGGCGTCGCGGCGATGGCCGCCGACGTCGTTTCGCGTTTCGGCAACGATCCGCAGCTGCTCGTCGAAGCCAAGGGCGCTGCGGTGGCGCTGCACTATCGCGCTGCGCCGGAACGTGCCGAGCTCTGCCAGACGAGCATGCGCGAACTGGCCGCGCGGCACGGGCTCGACGTGCTGGTCGGCAAGATGGTCGTCGAGGCGCGGCCTCGCGGCCTGCACAAGGGGCTCGCCGTCGATGCCCTGCTGGCGCGGCCGCTGTTCGCCGGCCGGCGACCGGTCTTCGTCGGCGACGACACCACCGACGAGGATGGCTTCCGCCGCGCCGCGGCGTGCGGCGGCTACGGCATCAAGGTCGGTCCCGGCGCGAGCGGGGCCTGCTATCGGCTCGACGGCGTCGCCGCCGTGCATGCCTGGCTGGCGCGCAGCGCCGATGCCGCGTCGCGCGCGCGGGAGAGCGCCGCATGAGCCGCCTGGTCGTGGTCTCGAACCGCGTCGGTCCGCTGCGCGGCACCGCGCGCGCCGGCGGTCTTGCAGTGGCGCTGGCCGAGGCCCTGCAGCGCCGCCGCGGTCTGTGGTTCGGCTGGAGCGGCGAGGTCTCCGAATCTCCGGCGGCCCGCGCGCAGACGCAGACCGTCGGCGGCGTCACGCGGGCCACGCTCGATCTGACGCAGGCCGAGCTCGACGACTACTACAACGGCTTCGCCAATCGCTGCCTGTGGCCGCTGTTCCATTACCGTCTCGATCTCGCCACGTTCGATCGTCGCTTCTACGACGGCTATCAGCGCGTCAACCGGCGTTTCGCGCAGGCGCTGGCGCCGCTGCTCGGCGACGACGATCTGGTCTGGGTGCACGACTATCACCTGCTGCCGTTCGGCGAGACGCTGCGCGAGATGGGCGCGCAGCAGAAGCTCGGCTTCTTCCTGCACATCCCGTTTCCGGTGCGCGAGCTGCTGACCGCGCTGCCGAGCGCCGACCGCCTGGTGCGTGCGCTGATGGCTTACGACCTGCTCGGCTTCCAGACCGAAGGCGATCTGCAGGCCTTCCGCGACTACGTGCTGCGCGAGGCCGGCGGCATCATCGACGGCGAGACCCTGCGCGCCTACGGCCGCAAGGTCGTCGCGCGCGCCTTCCCGATCGGCATCGACACCGCGCAGTTCGCGCAGATGGCGCGCAGCGCCGATGCCCGCCGCGATGCCGAGCGCCTGAAGGCGGCGATCTTCAATCGCGCGCAGATCATCGGCGTCGACCGGCTCGACTACACCAAGGGTCTGCCCGAGCGCTTCCTGGCCTACCAGAAACTGCTCGAGGACTACCCGGACGCGCATGGCCAGATCAGCTTCCTGCAGATCGCGCCGACTTCGCGCGGCGACGTGCCCGAGTACGTGCACATTCGCGAGGAGCTCGAGGCGCTGGCCGGGCGCATCAACGGCCGCTTCGCGCAGTTCGACTGGACGCCGCTGCGCTACATCAACCGCGCGATCACGCGGCGCCAGCTCGCCGGGCTCTATCGCATGAGCCGCGTCGGGCTCGTCACGCCGCTGCGCGACGGCATGAATCTGGTCGCCAAGGAATACGTCGCCGCGCAGGATTCCGCCGACCCCGGCGTGCTGGTGCTGTCGCGTTTCGCCGGCTGCAGCCGGCAGATGGGAGCGGCGCTGATCGTCAATCCGTACGACATCGCCGGCGTCGCCGAGGCGCTGCAGACGGCGCGGCACATGGCCGTCGAGGAACGCCGCGAGCGCCACGCCGAACTGATGCGCGGCCTCGCCGACTGCGACGTCAGCCGCTGGTGCGACGACTTTCTCGCTGTGCTCGATCGCGTTGGCCAGCATGCGGCTGCAGACGTCGGTACTTCCACCGCTTGATCCTCGTCAGTCGCGGTCGCGGATGCGGCTGCTAAGGTCGGCGTGCGTCGCCGTTTCGGCGCGAGGGAGGGGACAGTGCTGCAGGACGGTCGCGGATGGCACGGATGCCTGGCATGGCCCCGGCGCTGACGCTGTGGGCGCAGTTCCTGCTGTGCCTGGCGCTGATCGGTCTCGCCGGCCCCGAGCTGTGCCGCAGCGGCGAGGCGATCGCGCAGCGCACCGGCTTGTCGGGCAGCTGGATCGGTCTGGCGCTGCTCGCCACGGTCACCTCGCTGCCGGAGCTCGTGACCGGCCTCAGCGCCGCCGGCCTCGCCGAGGCGCCGGACATCGCGGCCGGTGATGTCTTCGGCAGCTGCATCTTCAACCTGGCGATTCTCGGCGCGCTGCTGATCGGCTTGCGCGAGCGGCCGGTGTTCGCGGCCGTCAGTCGCACGCATCTGATGACCGCGGCGTTCGGCGTCGTGCTGCTGGCGCTGGCGCTGACCGGCCTGCTGGTCGCGCCGCGCACGGCGCTGCTGACGTTCGGCCATGTCGGCGTGTTCTCGCTGCTGCTGCTCGCGGCCTACGCGCTGGCGATGCGGGCGATCTTCGCCGGCGAGGCGGCGCGGCCGGCGCCGGCGGCGCGGCCGGCGCCGGCGGCGAGCGCCGGGCCGCCGCTGACTGCGGCGCTGGTCCGCTACCTCGGCGCCGCGATCATCGTCGCCGTCGCCGGCGTGTGGCTGCCGCTGGTCGGCGCGCGGCTCGCCGTGGCGATGCACTGGCAGCAGAGCTTCGTCGGCACGCTGTTCATTGCCGCCGCGACCTCGATGCCGGAGATCGTCGTCACGATCGCCGCGGCGCGCATCGGCGCGATCGACATGGCGATCGGCAATCTGCTCGGCAGCAATCTGTTCAACGTCCTGCTGCTGGCGTTCGACGATGTGGCGTACCGCCCGGGTCCGCTGTTCGCGGCGGTCGCGCCGGTTCACGCCACGTCGGCCGCGGTGGCGCTGCTGATGACCGGCATCGTGCTCGCGGCACTCGCCGCGGCCGGCGGCACGCGATCGCGCCAGCGCGGGGTCGGCTGGGTGCTGCTGCTCGCCTATCTGCTGAACACCTGGCTGGTCTATCGCCAGCCGTGATTGGCCGCGTCGTCGCGGGCCAGGCCGGCGCCGCGGGTGCATGCCCGGCGAGGAGCGGAAAAAGAAACGGCCGGCGTCCTGGCGGGACGCCGGCCGCATCATGCAACCGGGCTCGATGCGCGGTCGCGCTCAGGCCTTGCCGGCGAGCTGGGCGACGATCGCCGGATTCTCCAGGGTCGAGACGTCCTGCGTGATCGCCTCGCCCTTGGCGATCGAGCGCAGCAGGCGGCGCATGATCTTGCCGGAGCGGGTCTTGGGCAGGTTCTCGGCGAAACGGATGTCGTCCGGCTTGGCGAGCGCGCCAATCTCGTGGCCGACGTGATCGCGCAGTTCCTTCGCCAGTTTCTCGGCGGCCGCACCGGTCGGGCGTTCGCCGCGGCAGATGACGAACGCGAACACGCTCTCGCCCTTGACCTCATGCGGACGGCCGACGACGGCCGCTTCGGCGACGGCCGGATGGCTGACCAGCGCGCTTTCGATCTCCATGGTGCCGAGACGATGACCGGAGACGTTGAGCACGTCGTCGATGCGGCCCATGATCCAGTAATAGCCGTCCTCGTCGCGATGCGTGGAGTCGCCGGCCACGTAGTATTTGTTGCCGAACTGCGCCCAGTAGGTCTTGATGTAGCGCTCGTTGTCGTTCCAGATCGTGCGCAGCATCGACGGCCAGGGCTTGGTGACGACCAGATAGCCGCCGACGTTGTTGTCCTTGATGATCTCGCCGGATTCGTCGACCACTTCCACGGCGATGCCGGGCAGCGGCTTGGTGCAGGAGCCCGGCTTGGTCGGCACCGCGCCGGGAATCGGCGAGATCATGATGGCGCCGGTCTCGGTCTGCCACCAGGTATCGACGATCGGCAGCTTTTCCTTGCCGATCACGGTGTGGTACCACATCCAGGCCTCCGGATTGATCGGCTCGCCGACGCTGCCGAGCAGGCGCAGCTTGGAGAGGTCGTACTTCTTCGGCCAGTCGTCGCCCAGCTTCATCAGCGCGCGGATCGCGGTCGGCGCGGTGTAGAAGATGGTCACGCCATGATCCTGCGCGATCTTCCAGAAGCGGCCGGCATCGGGCACCGTCGGCGCGCCCTCGTACATCATGATCGTCGCGCCGTTGGCGAGCGGGCCGTAGCAGACGTAGGAGTGGCCGGTGATCCAGCCGATGTCGGCGGTGCACCAGAACACATCGTCGTCGCGCAGATCGAACACCCACTGGCAGCTGACGGCGGCGCCGAGCAGATAGCCGCCGGTGGAATGCTGGATGCCCTTGGGCTTGCCGGTGGAGCCCGAGGTGTAGAGCAGGAACAGCGGATGCTCGGCCTCGACCCATTCCGGTTCGCAGCGCTCGGACTGTTTGGGCACGATGTCGTGCCACCAGATTTCGCGGGCAGCGTCGAAGTGCACCGGATGGCCCGTGCGGCGCAGCACCAGCACCTTGTCGATCGTCTTGCAGCCCTGCGACAGCGCTTCGTCGACGGCTTTCTTCAGGTCGACGATGTGGCCGGCGCGATGGCCGCCGTCGGCGGTGATCAGCAGCTTGGCGCCGGCGTCCTCGATGCGGTCCTTCAGCGACGACGACGAGAAGCCGCCGAAGACGATGCTGTGGATCGCGCCGATGCGCGCGCAGGCCTGCATCGCCATGACCGCCTCGGGCACCATCGGCATGTAGATGACGACGCGGTCGCCCTTGCCGACGCCGAGCGCCTTCAGCGCGTTGGCGACCCGGCAGACTTCGGCGTGCAGCTCGCGGTACGTGTAGTTCTTCGTATCGCCCGGCTCGCCTTCGAAGCGGATCGCGATCTTGTCGCTCTTGGCTCCGAGGTGGCGGTCGAGGCAGTTCGCCGAGGCGTTGAGGCGGCCGTCGGCGAACCACTCGTAGTTCGGCGCCTTGCGGTCGTCGAGCGCCCTGGTGAACGGCGTCTGCCAGCTGAGTTCCTTCTTCGCGAGATCGGCCCAGAAGCCGAC
Source organism: Solimonas variicoloris DSM 15731 (assembly GCF_000382285.1). Lineage (GTDB taxonomy): Bacteria > Pseudomonadota > Gammaproteobacteria > Nevskiales > Nevskiaceae > Solimonas > Solimonas variicoloris. Next base: position 33,509 of record NZ_KB907950.1, read on the forward strand.
GTGGTCCCGGGCCGCGGCGGCGTGCAGCGCGGCGAGCCGGTCCGCGTCGAGTCGCGCCTTGGCGACGAACTCCGGACGCGGCGCGAACACGCGGTTCTCGCTGAGCACGGACTGGATGTTCTGCTTCTCACTCATGAGCTTCTCCTGCGAGCTTGGGCGCGGTTTCTCGGCCGCGCTCTTTCGTTTTCGGACCTTGAAGATTATTCCGCATCCCGGCGCCGGATTTCAGCGCCGGATGCGAGCGGCCCCGACACACCGTGTCGGGGCCGGTACACGCCGGTGGCGCGTCACGCGCAACCTCAGTCGTTGGCGTGCAGCGAGCTGCCCTTGGTTTCGCGCAGGAACAGCGTGCCGATCACCAGCGTCATCACCGCGACCACGATCGGATACCACAGGCCGTAGTAGATGTCGCCATGCAGGCTGACCAGCGCGAAGGCGATCGTCGGCACGAAGCCGCCGAACCAGCCGTTGCCGATGTGGTACGGCAGCGACATCGAGCTGTAGCGGATGCGGGTCGGGAACATCTCGACCAGCCAGGCGGCGATCGGGCCGTAGACCATCGTCACGTAGATGACGAGGACCGTCAGCAGCACGATCAGCATCGGTTTGTTGATCTGTGCCGGATCCGCCTTCTTCGGATAGCTGGCCGCCGCCAGCGCGTCGCCGAGCGACTTGCCGAACGCGGCGCTCTGCTCCTTGAACGCGGCCTTGTCGAGCGCCTTGCCGTCGAACGAGGACAGCGCCGTGCTGCCGATCCTGACCTGCGCGACCGTGCCGGCCGGCGCCGCTTCGTTGGCGTACGGCACGCCGGCCTTGGCGAGCGCGCTCTTGGCGATGTCGCAGGAGCTGTTGAAGACCTTCTTGCCGACCGGGTCGAACTGGAAGCTGCACTCCTTCGGATCGGCGACGACGACCACCGGCGCGGTCGCGGCGGCGGTTTCGAGCGTCGGGTTGGCGTAGTGGGTGATGGCCTTGAAGATCGGGAAGTAGGTCAGCGCCGCGAGCAGGCAGCCGGCCATGATCACGCTCTTGCGGCCGATGCGGTCGGACAGCCAGCCGAAGAAGATGAAGAACGGCGTGCCGATCAGCAGGCCGGCGGCGATCAGCAGATTGGCCGTGGTCGCGTCGACCTTCAGCGTCTGCGTCAGGAAGTACAGCGCGTAGAACTGGCCGGTGTACCAGACCACCGCCTGGCCGGCGGTCGCGCCGAACAGCGCGAGGATGACCACCTTCAGGTTCTTCCACTGGCCGAACGCTTCCGTCAGCGGCGCCTTCGAGTGCTTGCCTTCCTCCTTCATCTTCTTGAACAGCGGCGATTCGTTCAGCTGCAGGCGGATGTAGACCGAGATCGCCAGCAGCAGCGCCGAGACCAGGAACGGAATGCGCCAGCCCCAGGCTTCGAACGCTTCGTTGCCGAGCGCGAGGCGGCAGCCGAGGATCACCAGCAGCGACAGGAACAGGCCGCCGGTCGCCGTCGTCTGGATCCAGCTCGTCGCCTGCCCGCGGTTGTCGTCGCGTGCGTGCTCGGCGACGTAGGTCGCCGCACCGCCGTACTCACCGCCGAGCGCGAGGCCCTGCAGCAGACGCAGCGAGATCAGGATCACCGGCGCGGCGACGCCGATCGAGGCATAGCTCGGCAGCACGCCGACCAGGAAGGTCGAAAGACCCATGATCAGGATGGTGATCAGGAACGTGTATTTGCGGCCGACCAGATCGCCGAGACGGCCGAACACCAGCGCGCCGAACGGTCGCACCGCGAAGCCGGCGGCAAAGGCCAGCAGCGCGAAGATGAAGGCGCTGGTGTCGTTGAGGCCGGAGAAGAACTGTTTGGCGATGATCGCCGCCAGCGAGCCGTAGAGGTAGAAGTCGTACCACTCGAAGACAGTGCCGAGCGAGGACGCGAAGATGACGCGCCGCGTCTCCGACTTGCTGATGGCGGGTGTGGTGGCGCCGAAGGTGCCGGCCGGACTGCTCATGGTGTTCTCCTCGATGTCGTTATGCCCGTGGCTGCGGTCTGCGCGCACGGTGTCGAGCGATGTGCTTGCAGAACCGATGCCAGTATCGAGTCGGTCCTGAAATATTCAATTCACCGCCGCCAGCCGCCGACCCGGCGGCCATGCCCCCCTCGTCACTGACCACCCGCTCAAGCATCCCGACCAGAAGCCAGAGTGCAAAAAGGGCCTTCAGTCCCAACCGGGCAATGGCCCGCATCAACCAGCGCAGGTTGTAGCCGGCGGCACACAACACCGGATGCAGCACATCCCCTTCCGATCCTTTGAGCCAGTTCCGCCGTAGTCCGCAGTC
>NZ_KB907951.1 GCF_000382285.1 Solimonas variicoloris DSM 15731
CTTGTGTGGGCGCTCCCAATTGCGCTTGGAAGCATTCTTGAAAGGAGGTGATCCAGCCGCAGGTTCCCCTACGGCTACCTTGTTACGACTTCACCCCAGTCATCGGCCACACCGTGGTAAGCGCCCCCCTTGCGGTTAGACTACCTACTTCTGGTGCAACAGACTTCCATGGTGTGACGGGCGGTGTGTACAAGGCCCGGGAACGTATTCACCGCCGCAAATGCTGATCGGCGATTACTAGCGATTCCGACTTCACGAGGTCGAGTTGCAGACCTCGATCCGGACTACGAACAGCTTTTTGGGATTAGCTCCACCTTGCGGCTTGGCGACCCTCTGTACTGTCCATTGTAGTACGTGTGTAGCCCTGGGCATAAGGGCCATGATGACTTGACGTCATCCCCACCTTCCTCCAGTTTGTCACTGGCGGTCCCCTTAGAGTGCTCAACTAAATGGTGGCAACTAAGGGCAAGGGTTGCGCTCGTTGCGGGACTTAACCCAACATCTCACGACACGAGCTGACGACAGCCATGCAGCACCTGTGTCTAGGTTCCCTTGCGGGCACTCCCACATCTCTGCAGGATTCCTAGCATGTCAAGCCCAGGTAAGGTTCTTCGCGTTGCATCGAATTAAACCACATACTCCACCGCTTGTGCGGGCCCCCGTCAATTCCTTTGAGTTTCAACCTTGCGGCCGTACTCCCCAGGCGGAGAACTTATCGCGTTAGCTACGACACCGACTTGCAGAGCAAACCGACGTCAAGTTCTCATCGTTTACGGCGTGGACTACCAGGGTATCTAATCCTGTTTGATCCCCACGCTTTCGTGTCTCAGTGTCAGTACAGGCCCAGGTGGCTGCCTTCGCCATTGATGTTCCTTCCGATATCTACGCATTTCACCGCTACACCGGAAATTCCACCACCCTCTACCGTACTCTAGTCATTCAGTCTCAGAAGCAGTTCCCAGGTTAAGCCCAGGGATTTCACAACTGACTTGAATAACCACCTACACACGCTTTACGCCCAGTAAATCCGATTAACGCTAGCACCCTCTGTATTACCGCGGCTGCTGGCACAGAGTTAGCCGGTGCTTATTCTTCAGGTACCGTCAAGACTCGATGTATTAGACCGAGTTTTTTCTTCCCTGCTTAAAGTGCTTTACAACCCGAAGGCCTTCTTCACACACGCGGCATTGCTGGATCAGGCTTGCGCCCATTGTCCAATATTCCCCACTGCTGCCTCCCGTAGGAGTCCGGACCGTGTCTCAGTTCCGGTGTGACTGATCGTCCTCTCAGACCAGTTACTGATCGTCGCCTTGGTAGGCCTTTACCCTACCAACTAGCTAATCAGACATAGGCTCCTCTCAGAGTGCTAGGCCTTGCGGTCCCCAGCTTTGGTCTTGCGACATCATGCGGTATTACTCCAAGTTTCCCTGGGCTATCCCCCGCTCTGAGGCAGATTCCTATGTGTTCCTCACCCGTCCGCCGCTAACAGTATTGCTACTGCCCGCGCGACTTGCATGTGTTAGGCATGCCGCCAGCGTTCAATCTGAGCCAGGATCAAACTCTCCACTTTAAAGTGTAAAGCTTAGATCCAATTACGCCTCGACGTGGCTAAACGTCTTCGGCGTCGAAGAGTCATCTTCGTAACTCAATTAACTTGGCTACGTTGATACTCTCATGTCACGTGGCTTCGCCACGCTCATGGGAGCACCCACACAAATCACTTGCTTGTTCTTAAAGATCTGGCCAACCCGGCGTCTCGTTACTGCGTCGCCGGTCAGCGGGGAGGCGAATAATAGGGTTTTTTGGGCGGCGCGCAACGACTTTTTGCTGCAATATTTTCAAGTATTTGACTTTAAATGATTTTTTAGTTCAACTTGATGCGCGCCGCAGACCGCGACGCGCGGAATCTGTGCACATTTCGTCCAAATTCAGGTCATTTACTGTCCGCCCGCGCGAAGACAGCTCGATTCAGGGCTGATCCGCCGCGGGTCTAACGACGCTATTCCGCGCCCCAAACCTTGAATCCCAGCAGAGCGCTGCAGCCCCAAACAAAAAAGGGCGAGCACTCGGCTCGCCCTTTCGCTTCCATGAGCGCACCGAAGCTGATTCGGCGCAGCCCAATCTTCCGCCACTAGACCTCTGCAATCAGCTCGATTCGAGCATAACGGCGAGAACCCACCTGCAAGAGGTACTGCTGACCAGGGGCCAGCATGAGTCCGCGGTCATCGATACGCTGTTGGTCGACGCGTACGGCGCGCTGCTCAATCATGCGATTGCCTTCCGCATTGCTGGCAACCAGCCCCGTCTCCTTGAGCGCGCGTGCGAGCGGCAGGCCAGCCGCGGGCGCGGCGACCCGGACTTGCGGGATGTTGTCTGGCAGCGATCCCTGCGAGAACTGAGCGATGAATGCCTCTCTGGCAGCGTCGCCCGCCCCGGATCCGTGAAAGCGGGACACGAGCTCGACGCCCAACTCCATCTTGATGTCCCGCGGATTGGCGCCTTCGGTGACGCTGGTACGCAGGCGCTGGATCTCCGCCAGTGGCCGAAACGATAGCAACTCGTAGTAGCGCCACATGAGGGTATCGGACACGGACATCAGCTTGCCGAACATTTCGCCGGGAGCATCGTTGACACCGATGTAGTTGCCCAGGCTCTTCGACATCTTCTGGACGCCGTCCAGCCCCTCGAGGATCGGCACCGTCATGATGCACTGCGGCCGCTGGCCCGCCTGCACCTGCAGATGCCGCCCCATGAGCAGGTTGAACTTCTGGTCGGTACCGCCGAGTTCGACATCCGCCTTCAGCGCCACCGAGTCGTAGCCTTGCAGCAACGGATAGAGGAACTCGTGAACCGCAATGGGCTGATTGCCCGCGTAGCGCTTGGCGAAGTCGTCTCGCTCCAGCATGCGCGCAACGGTGTACTGGGCCGCCAGGCGGATCAGCCCTTCGGCGCCGAGCTTGTCCAGCCAGCGCGAGTTGAACTCGATCGTGGTCTTCTCGGGGTCGAGGATCTTGAAGACCTGTTCCTTATAAGTCTGTGCGTTCTCCTCGACTTGCTCGCGCGTCAGCGGCTTGCGCGTCTCGTTCTTGCCGGTGGGGTCGCCGATCATGCCGGTGAAATCACCGATCAGGAACACCGCCTCGTGCCCCTCCTCCTGAAAGGCACGCAATTTGTTAAGCAAAAGCGTATGGCCGAGGTGGAGATCCCTGGCGGTCGGATCGAAGCCAGCTTTGATCCGCAGGCGCTGCCCATCCCGACGCGCCTTCTCGAGTCGGGCGCGAAATTCCTCGGCCGGAATGATTTCGTCCGTGCCGCGTTCGAGTTCAGTGAAGTCCATGGTTGTTTGAGCAGCGAGGGAACCAAGCGTGTTTGAGACGATCCAACCCGAGGCCTTTGGCTTGCAATGCCGGGGAAACTGTGTTTCCTTACGGCCTCAAGCAGTAATCAGAACAAGCACGACGATATAGAAGCATTTCCAATGCCGGACCGTGCGAGACAGCGCGGCCTGATATCGTTTTCAGGTTGAGAAGATGAAGATTGATTATAGCCCAGCCGAGCTGGCGCCCCGCCGTTCGGCTCGCCGTTCCGTCTGGCTCGCAACCGCTTGCATCGGCGTTCTTTCCGCTGTCGCCATGCGCGAAGGCATCGCCACGCGTCATAGTGCGCTGCAGGATGCCGCCGGCGATGAAGTCGCCAGTGCCTTCACGCCAACCACCGAGAACGCATTCGACAGCGCCATCCAGTCCGCGACCGCAGACGCTTTGCAGGCGCCGGCGGCCAGCGAGTGGACGACCGTCGTCGTGCGCCGCGGCCAAACGCTGTCGGACATTTTCGCGAAAGAAGGCATCGGCCTCTCCGAAGCGGTGGCGATCGTCGGCCTCGGCGGCGACGCGGCGCGCCTGAAGAGCTTGAAGACCGGGGAAAAGCTGAGCTTGCGCAAGACGGACGACGATCAACTCGACGAGCTGAACTACGAGTTCGACGAGACGCACACCCTGCAGGTCCGCCGCAGCGACAGCGGCTACGACGCACTGACCATCGAAGCGGAGATCGAGCATCGGCCGGCGCAGCTCACCGGCGTGATCACTAGCTCGCTGTTTGCCGCTGCACAGAAGGCGGGCCTTTCGAACCGCCTCGTGATGGAGCTGGCCGACATCTTCGGCTACGACATCGACTTCGCGCTCGACCTGCGCGACGGCGATCGCTTCTCGGTCGTCTACGATCAGCTGTACAAGGATGGCAAGAAGCTGCGCGACGGCGACATCGTCGCGGCCGAGTTCGTCAATCGCGGCCAGGCTTACCGCGCCATGCGATATGTCGACGCCGATGGCAACGCCACCTATTACACGCCGGAAGGCGCATCGTTCCGCAAGGCTTTCATTCGCACGCCGGTCGACTTCATCCGCATCAGCTCCGGCTTCACGACCGGTCGCCGACATCCGATCCTCAACGTCATCCGGGCCCACAAAGGCGTCGACTACGCCGCTGCAATCGGGACGCCGGTCAAGGCCACGGGCGACGGCATCGTCGACTTCGTCGGCGTCAAGAGCGGCTACGGCAACGTCGTCAGCATCCGCCACGGCACCAAGTACACGACGCTGTACGGGCATCTGTCGCGCTTCCGTGCCGGCCTCAAGGTGGGCCAGCGGGTCCGCCAGGGCCAGCTGATTGCCTACGTCGGCATGACCGGCCTGGCGACCGGCCCGCATCTGCACTACGAATTCCGCGTTAACGGCCTCCACCAGAATCCGCTCACGGTCGCCCTGCCGCGCGCCAATCCGCTGCCGAAGAGCGTCGTGGCGCGGTGGCGGCTCGAGAACGCCACCGCTCTCGCGCAGCTCGATGCGCTCTCCAGCACGCGCACGGCCCAGCTCGATACGCCCGCCGAGGCTCCGCCGCCGGCGCTGCACAACTGAGTCGCGCGTGGGCGTCTGCATCGGGCTGATGTCCGGCACCAGCCTGGACGCCATCGATGCGGCCGCCTGCGAGTTTTCGGACGATGCGCAGTGGCGGCGCCTGATCGGCACGCGCTCCCACCGCTATCCGGCCGCCGTGCGCGAAGAGCTGCTCGCGCTGCAGCGGCGACCCGATACGCCGATCACGCTACGTGACGTCGCCCGCCTCGACGCCGTGATCGGCGACTCCTTCGCCGAAGCCGCGGCAAAGCTGATGGGGGATCTGGGCCTGTCCGCCACGGACGTCACGGCCATCGGCTCGCACGGGCAGACGGTATTCCACGATCCGACGTCCCTGCACACGACAACCCAGCTGGGCGATCCGAACCGCATCGCGGCCCGAACCGGCGTACGCACCGTCGCGGACTTGCGCCGCGCCGACATGGCGCACGGCGGTCACGGCGCCCCGCTGATGCCCGCCTTTCACCACGCCCTGTTCGCTGATGCGTACGTACAGGTCGTTGCGAACATCGGCGGCATCGCCAATATCACCGTGCTGCCTGGCAGCGGTGGCGGCGACGTCTTCGGCTTCGACACCGGTCCGGGCAATGCACTGCTGGACGACTGGGCCCAGCACCACCTCGGCGTGCCCTATGATCGCGACGGCGCCTGGGCAGCCAGCGGCAGCGTCGATACCGCCCTGCTCCAGCACTGCCTCGCCGATCCGTACTTCGCGCGGCCGGCGCCGAAGAGCACGGGGCGCGACTACTTCAATCTGGACTGGCTGCACGCTCGCGGCGCCGATCTCGGCAGCCGCGCGGCAGCCGACGTGCAGCGCACGCTACTGCAGCTCACGGTGGAAAGCCTAGCTCGCGCCATCGAAGCACGGGCGCCGGCGGCAGAGAGGCTGCTGGTGTGCGGCGGTGGAGCTCGCAATCGCATTCTGATGGAGCGGCTGAACGCGCGCCTGCCACGGCTACAGGTCGCCGATACCGGGATTCGCGGACTCGATCCGGACTGGGTCGAAGCCGCCGGTTTCGCCTGGCTGGCGCAGCGCACCGTACTCGGACTCAGCGGCAATCTGCCGTCCGTCACCGGCGCGGCAAGACCGGTCATCCTGGGCGGGATCTACTCGGCCTGAAGGAGGGCGCATCCGAAGGCGGTACGCCCGCACAACCCCAGGCGTGAGGGTCAAACGGAGAACGAGTTCCCGCAACCGCAGGAGGTGGTCGCGTTCGGATTGCGGATCACGAACTGCGCGCCTTCGACGCTCTCCTTGTAGTCGATCTCGGCGCCGACGAGGTATTGCACGCTCATCGGATCGACCAGCAGCGTCACGCCGTTGCGGACCACGACGGTATCGTCGTCCTCGCGGAGCTTCTCGAACTTGAAGCCGTACTGAAAGCCCGAGCAGCCGCCGCCGGTGACGAACACCCGCAGCATCTGCTCCGGATCGTCCTCTTCGTTCAGCAACTCGCGAACCTTGTCCGCGGCGGCTGCCGTAAAAATGACCGACGCTTCGTCGGTGACTGCTTCTGCTGCTTCTGCCATGACCGATACCGCCCGCTTTACGCGTTGTTGACCAGGCCTTTGAACCGACGCGCCTCACTCAGCTCGTCGACCGCATCCTGTCCTTCGCCAGTGACGGCAATGTCCAGCTTCTGCGTCGTCTCGTGCACGAGCTGACCGTTGACCTGGGCGCCGCCTTCCATTTCGATGATCTTGTAATACACGTTGCCGGTGACGCGCGCCTTGGCGGCGAGCGTGATCTTCTCGGACGCGTAAACATCACCGCTCACTGAACCGTTGAGCATGATATTGGGGACGCGCACATCGCCTTCAATAGCGCCGCTTTCGCTGACCGACAGCGCCGAGGCCTTGTCGCCGCTGGCGAGAACCTTGCCCTTGACCTTGCCGTCGATGTGCAGGCCGCCGCTGAAGCGGATGTCGCCGAGGATCTCGGTCTGACGGCCGATGAGGGTATCCACGCCGGTGGCCGTCGTTGCGCCCTTCGTGCCGCTATTCCCGAACTTCATGAAGATCCTCCCCGTTGTCCATCACGCGCTGCCAGTCGAAGCCTTCCTCGGTCCGCGGCGCACCGTCACTCGACGGAACCAGGGTCACCAGCATGCGGCTCGGCACGAAGCCGGCCGGCAACTGAAACTCGCCACTGAACTCTTCGAAGTACTTCAATGAAAATAGCAGATTTTGCGCCAGCTCCGGCGCCAGTTCATTCAGCGGCAGCTTACGCTCCACGCCGGCGGCGCTGCCGACGATCGCCAGCTCGATGCGACCGCCGATCCGCTTCTCGTGCCGGACCGACTGGATCAGCGTCAGGAAGAAGCGGTAGCGTCCGCGCCGTCCGGCGATCTCGCTGAGCTTCAGCTCCTGCACCCGCACCCCGGCACGCGCCTGATCGGGCGCGGCAATGCCGCGGTAGAACGCCACCTGCTCGCGCAACTCGGACGCTTCCGCCTGCAGATCGGTCAACGACTTGCGCACGGCATCGCAGGCTTGCGAGTCGATCTCCGTTGAACGCTGCGCGTACACGACCTGCTGCTGGAGCTGCGTGATCTCCGCACGCGCCGCGCGCAGATCACGCGTCAGCTGGCGGCGCTCGGCGCGCAGCTGCTCAGCCTCGGTCTGCGCCCGCTCGAAGTCGCTGACGGTGGTCGCGCGCGTATAGCTGTACAAGGCCCATGCCCCCAGCGCGAGGGCCCCGGTGCAGCCCGCGATCAGCGCCGGGCGCAGCCACGGCCGGTGCCGGCGGATGATGATCTTGTGCTGCACGTCGGCGGCAGCTCAGGGCGTCAGCGGCGGCGCCCGCAAGCCCAGGCACTCATCGAGTCCGAACATCAGGTTGAAATTCTGCACGGCCTGTCCGGATGCGCCCTTGACCAGATTGTCGATCACCGACAGCACGATCACCGTCCTGCGGTCCGGCGCCAGGTGCACCGCCACGCGGCAGGTATTCGCCCCGCGCACGCCACGTGTCTCCGGATGGTCGCCAGCCGGCGCCACGTCGACGAACGGCTCGCCCGCATAGCGATCCTCGTAGAGCCGCTGCAGGTCCAGATCGTGCCGCTTGAGGCGCGCATACAGCGTGGCGTGGATGCCGCGCACCAGCGGCAGCAGGTGCGGCACGAAATTCAGGCCGACCGGATGTCCGGCGATGTCGGCCACGCCTTGCAGGATTTCCGGCAGATGCCGATGGCCCTGCACGCCGTAGGCCTTGAACGAATCCGAAGCTTCGCAGAACAGAGAACCGATCTTGGCCTCGCGGCCGGCGCCGCTGACGCCCGACTTGCAGTCGGCGATGACGCCGTCGAATTCGATGGCACCGGCCTCGAGCAGCGGCAGCAGGCCGAGCTGCACGGACGTCGGATAGCACCCTGGGTTGGCGACGACGCGCGCCTTGCGGATCGCCTCGCGATGCACTTCCGGCAGGCCGTAAACGGCTTCGGCAAGCAGATCCGGCGCCGTGTGCTCCAGCTTGTACCAGTCCTTGAACACCACCGGATCACGCAGACGAAAGTCCGCCGACAGATCGATGACACGCACCCCGCGCGCGACCAGATCGGGCGCCATCTGCATCGCCGTGCCGTGCGGCGTGGCGAAGAAGACCGCGTCGCAGTTCGCCAGCTCGGCCGGATCGGGCGTCGTGAACGCGAGATCGCAGTGACCGCGCAAGTGCGGGAACAAGGCATCGGCGCGATGCCCATTCTCCTTGCGCGAGGTCAGCATGACGACCTCGGCCTGCGGGTGCTGCGCGAACAGGCGCAGCAGCTCGGCTCCGGTGTAACCCGTGCCGCCGACGATACCGACCTTGATCATGGACGTTTGCCCTGAAATCACTGGGGCCGGCGATAATAGACGATCAGACCCGCCCACATCGTTTCAGGATCGCGCCATGTACCTGTGGCTCAAAGCCTTTCATATCTTTTTCGTGGTGGCCTGGTTTGCCGGCCTCTTCTACCTGCCGCGACTGTTCGTCTATCACGTCGACGCCCGCGACCCCGGCGCCCATGAACGGTTCTGCGTCATGGAGCGCCGCCTCTACGTGATGACCACGCTCGGCATGATCGGCACCTGGCTGCTCGGCATCGGCCTGCTGCTGAGCGGCCCCGAGGTCTACCTCAAAGCCGGCTGGCTGCACGCCAAGCTCGCGCTCGTGCTGGCGCTGTCCGGCTACCACGGCTGGCTGAAGACGCAGCTGCGCGCGCTCGCCCAGCAGCGCAGCCAGCGCTCCGCCGGATTTTACCGGGCGATGAACGAGGTGCCGACGCTCCTGCTGCTCGCGGTCGTCATCCTGGTCGTCGTCAAACCGTTCTGAAGCAATCGACTTGCGAATGCGAAAAGCCCCGCGTTTGCGGGGCTTTTCGGTTCCAGATCACGATGCTCAGGGCGAGGAGCCGACTTCGCCGATACCGAGCTGCAGATAATTCTGCAGGCCGATCTTGTCGATCAGCCCCAGCTGCTCCTCGATCCAGTCGATGTGCTCTTCCTCGCTGCTCTGGATCGCCACGAACAGCTCGCGGGTCACGTAGTCACCGACCTTCTCGCAGTAGGCGATCGCGTCCTTGTAGAGCGGATGCGCCTCGCGCTCGCGCTTGAGATCACATTCCAGCAATTCCTTGACGTCCTCGCCAATGTACAGCTTGCCGAGATCCTGAAGGTTCGGCAGCCCCTCGAGGAACAGGATGCGCGCGACGAGCTTGTCGGCATGCTTCATCTCGTCGATCGATTCGTCGTACTCGTGCTTCTCGAGCCGCTTGAAGCCCCAGTTACCGAGCATGCGCGCATGCAGGAAGTACTGATTGATCGCGGTCAGCTCGTTCTTGAGGCCGAGATTGAGGTATTCGATGACCTTGGGGTCGCCGCGCATGGCCTGGCTCCGTCCTGATGTTTCGGCGGTCAGTATAGGGAGGCAGGCGGCCGGCGTGCGAAACGCCGAACAGAGCCAGAACGTTTTCGATTCGCGCCGGGCGAATCCAGCTCCTCAGGTCCCGAGCAGGGCCGGAGTCAGGGCGGACAGCGGAATGGCGGCCTGTTCCTCGCGCAGCGCTTCGCCGAGCAGTTCGCGCGCCTGCGGCACGCATTTGCCGCAGCAGGTGCCGACGCCGTGCATTTGCGCCAGCTCGCGCAGGCTCGTCACACCATCCTGTCGGACGGCGCGCCGGATCGCGCGATCGGAGACGGCCTTGCAGACGCAAATGTACATGGCCGTATCGTGCTGCAAATGAGAATTCGTGTCAACTGCTTTGGAGTCTCGTTTCGCCCCTGCCACTCTGTCCCGTCGCTGGCCTTCAGCCCAAAGCTTCGTTATCCGGCTGCACGCGCGGCGGTCCGCCCAGCAGCGGAGCGAGTTCGCGCAGCGCGCAGTGGTAGACCTCTCTTTTGAATTCAACGACTTCGTCGAGCGGCAGCCAGTAATCGACCCAGCGCCAGCCGTCGAATTCGGGCTTGTGGCTGGTGTCGAGGCGCACCGCGGCATCGGTGGTCATGAGCCGCAGCGCGAACCATTTCTGCTTCTGGCCGATGCAGACCCGTCCGCGCGAGCGGCGCAGATACCGACTCGGCAGCCGGTAGCGCAACCAGCCCGACGTCACGCCGAGGATCTGGACGTCCGCACGTGTCAGGCCCAGCTCTTCGCCGAGTTCACGGAACAGGGCCTGCTCGGGACGCTCGCCGCGCTGGATTCCGCCTTGCGGGAACTGCCAGGCGTCCTGGCCGATGCGCTTGGCCCACAGAAGTTTGCCTTCGGCATTGCACAGGACAATGCCGACATTCGGCCTAAATCCATCTGCATCAATCACTTGAGCGTGCCAACGGCAATGTTTGAAAGGATTGTTCCACAAGCTGCGATCAGCCAGCAACGCGTGGCTGCTATCCTGCGCGGCCCCTTTCACCCCTGCCGGACCGCAGCATGCGCCGCCTCGCCGTCTTCGATCTCGACCACACCCTGCTCGCCAACGACAGCGACCACCTCTGGGGACGCTGGATGATCGAGCATGGCGTCGTCGACGCCGAGCAATACGCGCGCGAGAACGAGCGCTTCTACGGGCTGTACAGTGCCGGCACGCTCGACATCCACGAGTACGCCGCCTTCAGCCTGCGCCCGCTGGTCGAGCAACCGCTGGAGCGCATGCTGGCGCTGCGCGAGCGCTTCGTCGCCGAATGGATCGTGCCGGCGATCGCACCGGGCACGCCGGCGCTGCTCGAAAAACACCGCGCGCAGGGCGACGAACTGCTGATCACGACCGCGACCAGCCGTTTCATCACCGAACCGATCGCGGCGCTGCTCGGCGTGACAAACCTGATCGCCACCGATCCCGAGCTCCACGACGGCCGCTACACCGGACGGATCGCCGGCATCCCGAACTTCCAGGGCGGCAAGGTCCAGCGACTGCGCGAGTGGCTCGCCCGGCAGACCGAGCCGTACACGCACCTGACCGCCTACAGCGATTCGCGCAACGACATCCCGCTGCTCGAGGAGGCGCAGGCGGCGGTCGCCGTCGATCCGGACGCGGTGCTGCGCGCCACGGCGCAAAGCCGCGGCTGGGCGATCATCAGCCTGCGCTGACGCCGGCCGTGCCTACAGCGCGAGGCTGGCGAAGGCTTCGTGCAGACGCCCGTTGCTGGCCAGCACGGTGCGCGTCTCCAGGCTCAGCGGCCGCCCGTTCAGGTCGGTGAAGCGACCGCCGGCCTCTTCGACGATCACCGACAGCGCGGCGATGTCGAGGATGTTGACGTCGGACTCGACCACCGCGTCGAGCTTGCCGCCGGCCAGATAGTGGTAGTGCACGAAGTCGCCGTAGCCGCGGATGCGATGCAGCTGCGGAATCAGGCGCCCCAGCTCGGCCCATTGCGGCGCGCGCGCCAGCGTCGCCAGATTGCCGGTCGACAGCGTCGCCTGGCCGAGCTGGTCGATGGCCGAAACCTGCAGGCGCTCGAAATCGGCGAGCGGCGTCTCCAGCAGGCCGCGCCAGGCACCAGCCCCGCGCTCGGCCCAGACCAGCTCGCCGAGGCCCTCGTTCCAGCACGGCGCGCACGACAGGCCGAACTCGATGCGCGATCTGCGCATCAGCGCGATCTGCACCGAGAAGATCGGATAGCCGCGCACGAAAGCCTTGGTGCCGTCGATCGGATCGACCAGCCACAGCGACTCGGCATCGGCCATCTCGCGGCCGGTCTCCTCGCCGTAGAAGCCGTAATCCGGGAAGTGCTCGCGCAGCACCGCCTTGATCGCACGCTCGGCGGCGACGTCGACTTCGGTGACCGGGCTGGCGTCGGCCTTGTACTCGACGCGGAAATTGCCGCGATAAGCCTTGCGGATGATCTCGGTGGCGGCGCGCGCGGCTTGCAGCGCGGCGGCGAGGTGCGGACTGGCCATGGAGCTCTGGACTCGTTGCGGGGGTGCGCATGATAGCGGCGCGCGCCGGCGCTGGCGCATTCACGGCTTGCGCTCGGCACCGGTCTTGGGCTTTAGTCGGCGCCCCCCGCCACAGGAAGCACGCACATGGGCAACCGCCTCAGCAAGATCGTCACCCGCACCGGCGATGCCGGCACCACCGGCCTGGCCAGCGGCGATCGCATCGCCAAGACGCATCACCGCATCGCGGCGATGGGCGAGCTCGACGAGCTCAACTCGCACTTCGGCGTACTGCTCGCCCACGAGGCGCTGCCGGACGTGTTCCGCGAGCCGCTCGGCCTGGTCCAGCACCGCCTGTTCGACATCGGCGGCGAACTCGCGCTGCCCGGCCACGTCGCAATCCGCGAGGAGCACGTCGCGCAGCTCGAAGAATGGGCCGAGCGCTTCAACGCCGAACTGCCGCCGCTCAAGGATTTCGTGCTGCCGGGCGGCAACGCGGTCGCCGCCCAAGCCCACCTGACGCGTGCCGTCGCCCGTCGCGCCGAGCGCAGTCTGTGGATCGTGCACGCCGAGGCCGCACTGAATGCCGCGTCGCTGCGCTACCTCAACCGCCTGTCCGACCTGATGTTCGTGATCGGTCGCCTGCTGGCCCGCGCCAACGGCGGCTGCGAGATCATCTGGCGTCACGCCTGAGCCGATCGAGCCCGGCGCAGAGCTGGGCGATGCCGTCGAGCACGCGCGGCGACTGCCGCGTCAGCGCATCGGCGTCGACCAACACGCGGCGCGCCGGATCGGCGGCGCGCGCCGGCGCCAGGCGGCGCCAGTAGGCATCGATGCCGCGCGCATCCTCGTCGTCGGCAACGACCACGGCGTCCGGGTCGGCCGCCAGCACCACCTCGTCGCTGACCACAGCGGAGATCGTCGGCAGCGCGGCGAACACGTTGTCGCCGCCGCACAACGACAGCGCCGCGCTGATCGGACTGCTGCCGTTGATCGTGTATACCGGCCCCGATTCGAGCTGGTAGAAGACGCGCAGCCGCGAGCGGCCGCGATAGCGCTCGCGCAGCGCCGCGAGCCGCCGCGCGTAATCGCCGGCCGCCGCGCGGCCCGCGTCGGCGTGGCCGAGGCGGCGCCCGAGCACGGCCAGCTCGGCGCCGATCGCGTCGAGATCGCCGATCGATACGATTTCTAGGCGCAGGCCGACGCCGCGCAGGCGCTCGACGGTCGCCGCCGGCGTGCCGCTGCCCCAGGCCAGCACCAGACTCGGGCGCAGCGCGAGCACGGCTTCGACATTGACGGCGAAAGCGCTGCCGACCTGCGGCAGGCGCGCGGCGGCCGGCGGCGCGTCGGTGTAGGCGACGACACCGACCAGTTCGTCGCAGGCACCGACCGCACAGACCAGCTCGGCCAGATGCGGCGCCAGCACGACGATGCGCTCGGACGCCGCCGCGCCGTTCGCGATCAGGCCGAGCAGCAGCCCGGCCAGCACGCACGCCGCGCGCATCAGAACATGCTGCCGGTGGCGAAGATCGCGAAGAACGCCAGCAGGATCAGCAACGCGCGCCACTGCATGCGCAGCACTTCGCGCAGCGCCGTGCCGAGGTTGAGCGGCTCGGCGCCGCCGTCGGCGGTTTCCGTGCGCAGCGAGGCGACCGCGATCTCGGCGAGCAGCGCCCAGGTATGCGAGCGCCAGCCGTGCAGCGGCTGGCGCATCAGGCGGCGCCAGGCCGCCAGCGCGTCGTCGAGGCTGCCGGCCAGACCGTAGAGCAGCGTGGTGATGCGCACCGGGATCCAGGCCAGCAGGTTGTGCAGCCAGTCGGCCGTGACTTCCGCCATCGAGCCCGGCGCGGTCTCGCGCAGCAGGCGCGGCAGGCGGCTGGCGACGCGATAGGCGACGGCGCCGGCCGGCCCGAACACGAAAAACCACAGCAGCACGCCGAACAGCTTCTCGTGCGACTGGATGAACAGCGTGCCCATCAGCGAGCGATGGTTGTCGTCGGGCTGCGGGCCACGCTGCAGATTGCGCGCGATCTGCTGCACGCGGGCGCTGTCGCCGGCCGCGCGCGCCGCGAGCAGATCGTGCACGTCCTCGGCCAGATCGCGCGGCCCCAGACACAGCAGCAGCACCGCGGCGGCGACGCACAGCGCCAGGATCGGACTCCAGATCTGCGCGTAGGCCCACCACACGAATGCGACCGGCGCGGCAACGACGGCCAGCGGCAGCAGCGGCGATGCCCACAGCACCGCCGGCAGCACGCGATGCAGGCCGCGCATCAGCCAAAGGAAGATCACCGGCCGCCCCCAGCCCGGGATGCGGCCGAGCACACGTTCGAGTCCCAGCGCGATGAGGATGCCGATCAGGGTCATGGAGGCGGTCAGTGTGCCGGAGCGCCGAGCGCCGCGCGATAGCGGGCCCAGTCGAAATGAGGACCCGGATCGGTTTTCCGTCCCGGGGCGATGTCGGAATGCCCGGCGATGCGCGCCGCGCTGAGCCGCGGATAGGCGCCGAGCAAGGCCTTGGTCACCGTGGCCAGCTTCGCGTACTGCCTGGCGGTGAACGGCCGCTCGTCGCTACCTTCGAGCTCGATGCCGATCGAGAAATCGTTGCAGCGCTCGCGTCCTTCGTAGCGCGACACCCCGGCATGCCAGGCGCGCGCGCCGAACGGCACGTACTGGGTGACGCGGCCGTCGCGGGCGATCAGCAGGTGCGAGGACACGCGCAGCGCGTGGATGCCGGCGAAGTACGGATGCGCGTCCGGGTCGAGCCGGTTGGTGAACAGCTGATCGATGTACGGGCCGCCGAAGCGGCCCGGCGGCAGCGAGATGTTGTGGATGACCAGCAGCGAGATGTCGTCCGCGTCCGGTCGCGCGTCGTGGTTCGGCGACGGACAGACGCGCGCGCCTGCCAGCCAGCCGCCGGCGATCGCCGGCCGCCGCGCGGAACCTTTGCGCCTAACTTGCGTCTGTTCGATCATCCGCCCTTCACCTTCGATTCCGGGACGCTCATGAAACGTCTGGTCCTGGCCGCCGCCCTGGCGGCCGCCTCGCTCACCGCCGCCGCCAAGCCCGCATCCGACGCGGCCGCCGCCTTCCCCGATGTCCGCATCGCTTACGAGCGGCATATTCTGCCGAACGGCCTGACGCTCATCATCCACGAGGATCACAAGGCGCCGGTGGTCGCGGTCAACGTCTGGTATCACGTCGGCAGCAAGGACGAGCGACCCGGTCGCACCGGCTTCGCGCATCTGTTCGAGCACCTGATGTTCAACGGCTCGGAGCACTACAACGACGAGTTCTTCCGAGCGCTGGAGCCGGCCGGCGCGACCAAGATGAACGGCACGACCTGGCTCGACCGCACGAACTACTTCGAGAACGTGCCGGTCTCGGCGCTCGACCGCACGCTGTGGCTCGAATCCGATCGCATGGGCCATCTGCTCGGCGCGATCGACCAGGCCCGCCTCGACGAGCAGCGCGGCGTCGTCCTCAACGAGAAGCGTCAGGGCGAGAACGAGCCCTACGGCAAGGTCGACGATTTCATCGCCCAGGCCACCTATCCGGCCGGCCACCCGTACTCGTGGACGACGATCGGTTCCGAAGCGGATCTCAATGCCGCCTCGCTCGCCGACGTCAAGGCCTGGTTCCAGGAGCACTACGGCGCCGCCAACGCGACGCTGGTGATCGCCGGCGACGTGCAGCCGGCGGAGGTGCTGCAGAAGGTCCAGACCTATTTCGGCGATATTCCGTCGGGCCCGCCGCTGAAGCGTCAGGGGCCGTGGATCGCCAAGATGCAGGGCGAAAGGCGCGCGACGCTGCAGGACCGCGTACCGCAGGCGCGTCTCTACCGGGTCTGGAACATTCCCGGCTTCTGCGATCCGGACGCGAACCTGCTGTCGCTCGCCGCGTCGGTGCTCGGCGACGGCAAGAACAGCCGGCTCTACAAGCGACTCGTCTACCAGGATCAGATCGCGACCAAGGTCAGCGTCGGCATCGGCCCGTTCGAGATCGGTTCGCAGCTGACGATCGACGCGATGGTCAAGGCCGGCGGCGATCCGGCCGCCGTCGAGCGCGCGATCGACGAGGAAGTGCAGCGCTTCCTGCGCGAAGGCCCGAGCGCCGAGGAGCTCGCGCGCGTCAAGACTGCGGTGTTCGCCTCGGCGCTGCGCGGCCTCGAGCGCATCGACGGTTTCGGCGGCAAGTCGGCGCAGCTCGCGCAGTACCAGGTCTACTGCGGCACGCCGGAGCGCTACACGGAGGAACTGCAGGAAGTGCGCCGCGCCACGGCGCAGCAGATCCGCGCCGCCGCGCAGCGCTGGCTGTCCGACGGCGTGTTCAAGCTCGACGTCGAGCCGTTCCCCGAGTACACCGCCACGGCGCAGGGCGTCGACCGCAGCCAGCTGCCGCCGCTCGGTGAGCCACCGGCGCTCAAGCTGCCGCCGCTGCAGCGCGCGACGCTGCCGAACGGGCTCAGGATCGTGCTCGCTGAACGCCACGAAGCCCCGGTCGTGCAGCTGAGCTTGCTCGCCGACGCCGGCTACGCCGCCGACGCCGACGTCGCGCCGGGCACCGCGCGGCTGACGCTCGACATGCTCGACGAAGGCGCCGGCCGCTACGACGCGCTGCAGCTCGCCGCGGCCGCCGACGCGCTCGGTGCGCTGATCGGCACCGGCTCGACGCTCGACACCTCGTACGTGCGCCTCAATGCGCTGAAGGCCAAGCTGCAGCCGAGCCTGGCCCTGTACGCCGACGTCGTGCTGCGCCCGAACTTCCCCGAGCGCGAACTGGCGCGGCTCAAGAAACTGCAGATCGCCGCGATCCAGCAGGAAAAGGCGCAGGCCTTCGGCATCGCGCGACGGCTCTATCCGCAGCTGCTGTACGGCGCCGACCACGCCTATGCCAATCCGAGCTCCGGGACCGGCACCGAGGCCAGCGTCGCGGCGCTGCAGGTCGACGATCTGCGCGCCTTCTACCGGCGCTGGCTGCGCCCCGACAACGCCACGCTGCTGATCGTCGGCGACACCACGCTGGCGGAGATCCAGCCGCTGCTCGAGCAGCAGTTCGGCGGCTGGACGGTGCCGGCCGCGCCGCTGCCGCGGAAGAATCTGGCGACGGTCGCCCTGCCGGAGCAGCCGCGCCTCGTGCTGGTCAACAAGAGCGGCGCCGAGCAGACCCTGCTGATGGCAGCCGAACTGGCGCCGCCGAAGGCCGACCCGGACGATCTGGCGATGCAGCTGGCGAGCACCGCGCTCGGCGGCAACTTCGTCTCGCGTCTCAACATGAACCTGCGCGAGGACAAGCACTGGAGCTACGGCGCATTCACCGTCATCGGCGGCGCCAAGGCGCAGCGACCGTTCTACGCGTACGCGCCGGTGCAGACCGACAAGACCGTCGAGTCGATTCGGGAAATGCAGCGCGAGCTCGCCACCGCCACCGACCGCCGGCCACTGACGCAGCAGGAAGTCGATTTCGCGCGCAACAGCGTGGTGCTGGCGCTGCCGGGCGACAACGAAACCGCCGCCGAACTCGCCGGCTCGTATTCGACGATCCTCACCTACGGCCTGCCCGACGACTACTGGAACGCCGTCGTCGGCAAGCTCGACGCGCTGACGCCCGCTGCGGTCAACGCCGCCGCGCGCCGGCTGGTGCGGCCGCAGTCACTGACCTGGATCGTGGTCGGCGATTTGTCGAAGATCGAAGCGCCGGTCCGCCAGCTCGCCGCCGACATGGGCATTCGCGACGTGCGCGTCCTCGACGCCGACGGCAAGCCCTTGCGCTGAACGCCCGCGGAGACGAAAAAAGCCGGCGCAAGCGCCGGCTTTTTTCATGCATCGCCTCGTCGCCGCCTGCGCGGCGCGACACGCCTATTCCATGTCGCCGAGCGGCCGGCTGAAGGTGAAGCGCGCAGGTTCGACGACCAGGCGGCGCGCCGGATCGGACGGCGGTTCGCCCTGGACCAGCGACAGCGGCAGCTGCACCACGAACAGGCCGGCACCGAGCACCGTGGCGACGAGTCCCAGCGGGCGCACCAGAATGAGATCGGCCGCCATCGCGGCGGCGGACGGCGTGGCGTCGACCTCGTCGCTGACTTGCGCCTGGGCGCTTCCGATGCCCAGCGCCAGCAGCGCGGCAAACGCGAGTGTGTGGATGCGCGACATGGAAACCCCCTGCGAATGAACGAGCGCGAGGCGGCAGCGTAGGCGTGCCCCCTGACCCTGTCAACGAAGCGCGCGTGCCCCTTTGCCACCGCGGCGACGCCTACAATCGACGCATGCATACGGTCTACGCCGCCGCCGATCCGCTCGAAGCCGAAATCCTGCGCAGCTATCTCGCCGAGCACGGCATTGCCGCGCAAGTTCTCGGCGCCGGCCTGTGGGGCGCACGCGGCGAGCTGCCAGCCGACGCCTGGCCGCGCCTGGTGATCGCCGACGGCACGCAGGTCGAGGCAGCGCGCGAGCTGCTGCGGCGCTACGAACACCGGCGCCATGCCGCCGCCACCTGGGTCTGCGCCTGCGGCGAGCGCGCGCCGGTGCACTTCGAGATCTGCTGGGCCTGCGGCGCCGAACGGCCGGCGCACTGAGGAACTGAGATCGGCATGATCGAGGTCGCGCTGTACCAGCCGGAAATCCCGCCGAACACCGGCAACATCATCCGCCTGTGCGCCAACACCGGCGCGCGCCTGCATCTGATCCACCCGCTCGGCTTCCGCATGGACGACGCCTCGCTGCGGCGCGCCGGGCTCGACTATCACGAGTACGCGTCCGTCGAGCAGCACGCCTCTCTGGAGGCGCTGCGCGCCGCGCGCCCGCAGGCGCGCTGGCTCGCCTTCACCACGCGCGGCCAGCGCCGTCACGACCACTGGACGTACGCGGACGGCGACATCCTGCTGTTCGGCCCCGAGTCGCGCGGCCTGCCGGCCGACGTGCTCGCCGGCATTCCGCCGGAACAGTGGCTGCGCCTGCCGATGCGGCCGGGTAACCGTAGCCTCAATCTGTCGAATGCCGTCGCGGTCGCCGTCTACGAGGCCTGGCGTCAGGCCGACTTCCGCTGATCCCGGCATCCGCCGAAGACCAAAGCGTGAGCTGACGCACGGATGCCGCCGGCACCGGCGCCGCAAAGTCCCACTGCAGGTATCCCGCAAGATCGGAGGAAGCATCATGAAGGCTCATTTCCATCGTCCGCTGCGCACCCTTGGCGCGCCCTTCCTGTTCGCAGCCGTGAGCGCCGCACTCGCCGGCTGCGGCGGCGACGGCCACTCGGCGCGCAGCGTCTCGCTGTCGAGCAAAGACGACGTACTGCGCGAGCTCGGCAATCTGTCGGCCTTCGTCGACTTCAGCGGTCTGACCGACGGCCCCACGCCGCCGGCGGCCGCCACTGCGAGCACGACCAAGGCCCGCTTCGTCGGCACCGCGCTCAAGAGCCGGACGCTCGCGCCCCTCCGCGCCGCTGTCGGCGCCAAGGCCGCGACCGTATACGACTGCGACAGCGGCAGTTACAGCGAAGAGACGCTGAGCGGCACCTACACCTTCGCGCTGTTCGACAGCACGCCGCGCACGGTGTCGATCTACCGTGAGGAAAACAACCAATGCGTCTTCGTCTACGAAGGCGGCTACCGCGAGATCTACGACGGCCACTACGAGCGTGGCAGCTACACCCCGGAGACCGGCGACCAGTACGCCTACCTGCGCTTCGGCACGGCCAACAGCGTCTACCGCTACCGCGAGGAGCTCAGCGGCGATTCCGACTATCCGAGCACGGAGGAATTGCAGGGTCTGCTCGAACGTCGGGCCGGCGACAGCGACGCCGAGGTGCGCGCCGACGATTTCCGCTACCACTATACGGAGCCGGGCTACAACGCCGACATCACGCTTGGCGATGGCGAGCTGATGAAGCTCCTCACCGCTGACACCGGTCTGCGCGCCGACGGCAGCATCTATTACAGCACCAGCGTCTGCCGCGGCGGCACGCTGCGCTACACGACGACGACGCCGATCTCGATCCCGCAGGAAGGAACGGCGCAGGGCGTGCTGAAGATGGAGTCGGGCAAGGAATCGGCGACGGTCACGCTCAACGCCGACGGCAGCGCGACGGTGCAGTTCGCCGATGGCAGCAGCACGACGCTGACCGCGGGCGAAGTACTGGCCGCGCTCGACGAGAGCCCCTGCTGAAAGAGCCCCTGCCGAAGGGGCGGTTCCCGGGTCCGGCGCAGGCCGGACCCGGGACTGCATCCGTTGCGTTAGCAGCCCCTAGCCGGCGCCCGGCACCTTGCGCTCCGGCGCCGCCTCGGCCTTGGCCGGCCGCGTCGCCAATGCGCGCACGGCCTCGACCACCGACAGCCGGCCTTCGAGCACGCCGCAGACGGCGGCAGTGATCGGCATGTCGACGCCGTAGCGCTGCGCCAGGCGCAGGACCTCAGGCGCCGCCTTGACGCCCTCGACCACCTGGCGAATGTCGGCGATCGCTTCCTTGACGCTCTTGCCCTGCGCCAGCAGCAGGCCCATGCGGCGATTGCGCGACTGGTTGTCGGTGCAGGTCAGTACCAGATCACCCATGCCGGCGAGGCCCATCAGCGTTTCCGCCTTG
This sequence comes from Solimonas variicoloris DSM 15731, assembly GCF_000382285.1. Classification (GTDB taxonomy): domain Bacteria; phylum Pseudomonadota; class Gammaproteobacteria; order Nevskiales; family Nevskiaceae; genus Solimonas; species Solimonas variicoloris. Next base: position 20,845 of record NZ_KB907951.1, read on the forward strand.
GCGCCCATCGCGGTGGCCAGGCGCATGATCTCGGCGAGACCGCGCGTGATCAGCGCCGCGCGTGTATTGGCGCCCAGCCCCATGCCGTCGGCGATGCCGACGCCGATCGCCATCACGTTCTTCACCGCGCCACCGACCTCGACGCCGGTCAGATCCTCGGTCCAGTAGGCACGGAAACCGTCGCCGTGCAGGCGCCGCGCGAAGGCCTCGGCGAACGACTGGTCGTGCGCGGCGATCGTCACCGCCGTCGGCAGCCCGATGCCGACTTCCTTGGCGAAGGTCGGGCCGGACAGCACGGCGAACGGCCGGCTGCGCCCGTAGATCGATTCGATGACCTCATGCACCAGCAGGCCGCTGTGCGGCTCCAAGCCCTTGCAGGCGGCGACCAGTCCCTGCCCGTCGCGCAACAGCGGCTCGATGCGCTCGAGCGTCGCGCGCAGCACGTGCGAAGGCGTCGCAATCAGCAGCTCGTCGGCCTCGGCGACCGCGGCATCGAGATCGGCGTGGGCGCGCAGCTTGGCCGGGAACGGACAACCCGGCAGGTACTGCACGTTCTCGCGCGCCTGCTGCATCGCCGCCAGGCGCTCGGGATCGCGCCCCCAGAGCACGGTCGGCGCGCCGCGGCGCGCCAGCTGGATCGCCAGCGCGGTGCCGAACGAACCGGCCCCGAGTACCGCCGTGACCGGATTCATCGGCGCGCCCCCGGCGGCGGCGCCGGACGCAGCATCGCGGGTCGAGGCGCTCGCGCAACGTCGATCATCGCAAGTGGAAAGCGCAAGCGGACGGCGATGAAACGATCTTCATCGCCGTCCCGGCGGCTTCAGTTGACGCTGTTGGCCGGCGCCGGCGTGGCGGCCTGCGCGCGAGCACGCTGCAGGTGCTCCAGGTACAGCGCGTCGAAGTTGATCGGCTGCAGCAGCAGCTGCGGGAAGCCGGCGCGCTGGACCAGATCGGCGATCGTCTCGCGGGCGAACGGGAACAGCAGGTTCGGGCAATAGGCGGCGGCCACGGCGGCCTTCTCTTCCGGCTGCGTGAAGCCGCGCACCGTGAAGATGCCGGCCTGCTGCGCTTCGACCAGGAAGGCGACTTCCTCGCCGAGCTTGGCGGTGACGGTGACGGCAAGCACCACCTGCAGCGCATCGCCTTCGAGCGGCTTGGCCTCGGTATTCACCTGCACGTCGAGCTGCGGCTGCCACTGCTTGGTGAAGACCTGCGGCGCCAGCGGCACTTCGAGCGAAGCGTCCTTGACGTAGATCTTCTGCAGGAGCACCTGGCGCTGCGCACCGGCGGCGTTGGGAGCAGTGGCGCCTGGCGCCGGCGCATCGGGAGTCGCGGTATCGGTCATGGTTCGGTAATCGGAATATCAGTCGTGCAACAGGGCGTCGAGCTTGCCGGCGCGTTCCAGCGCGTGCAAGTCGTCACTTCCCCCCACGTGCGTCTCGCCGATGAAGATCTGCGGCACGGTGCGGCGCCCGGTGATGCGCATCATCTCCTCGCGCCGGCTGGCGTCCTCGTCGACGCGCACTTCCTCGATGGTCGCGCCCTTGGCCTGCAGCAGGCGCTTGGCCATCACGCAGAACGGGCAGACCCTGGTGCTGTACATCACCACCTTCTTCACGGCGAACCCTCTATTTGGTCGTCAGCGGCAGATTCGCCATCGACCAGGCGTTGATGCCGCCACGCAAAGGATAGACCTCGGCGAAGCCGTTCTTGCGCAGCTTCTCGACCGCGGTGCTGCTGCTGACGCCGAGCGCGCAATAGACCAGCACAGGCCGTGCCTTGTCCTTGGCGAGCTGACCGAGATATTCGTCGAACTTGCTCAGCGGCGCATGGAAGGCGTTGAGCAGATGGCCGCGCTTGAACTCCGCCAGCGGGCGCACGTCGACGATCAGCGGGTCGCGATCGTTGATCAGGCGCACCGCTTCGGCCGGCGACATGCGCTTGCCGCCGGTCAGGTTGCCGTGCACTTCGTTGGCGATCAGCAGGGCCAGCACCACGCCGAGCGCGACGAACAGCCAGACGTGGGCTTGGAAGAACTCGAAGAACTGGGCCATCGATGACAAACCTGCGCGGTATCAGCAAATCGTGGGGACAACCGGCTAGCATTATCGCATGTTCCGCCGCTCCACCCTGTCCGCCCTGCTGCTGGCGGTCCTGCTCCTGCCCGCCGCCGCGCGGGCGGGCGACGACCGCCTGAACCAGAACCAGAAGGCGCTCGACGCGGTCCGCGAGCGCATCGGCGCGCTGCAGAAAAAAGTCGAAGCCGACCAGACCGAGCGTGACGCGCTGGCGCGCGACATGCAGAAGATCGAGCGCAGGATCGCCGCGGCGGCCCAGCAGATGCGCGCGCTGCGTACCCGCATCGACGAGCAGCAGCGCAAGATCCGCCAGACGCAGGCTGACCAGCAGGAAGCGCAGCGCGCGCTCGACGCGCGCCGCGACGAGCTTGCCCGGCAGCTGCGCGCCGCCTACGTGCTGGGCCGCCAGGGCGAGACGCAGCTGCTGCTGAACCTCGACGACGTGCAGACGGTCGGCCGCATGCTGACCTACTACGACTATCTGCAGCGCGCCCAGCTGACGGCGATGGCGACGATCCGCGCCCGCGCCGAGGAGCTCGAACAGCTCGCCGACCGGCTGCAGCAGGAACAGGCCCAGCTCGAACAGCTGCGCGCCGACCAGGAAACGGCGCTCGCCGAGCTCAAGGCGACGCGCGCCGAGCGCGCCGACATGCTGGCGCAGCTCAAGTCGCGGCTGTCGAGCGAGGAGGACAACCTCGCCCAGCTCAAGGAAGACGAGCGCAGCATCCGCAACCTGATCGAGTCGCTGAAGAAAACGCTGGCCGACCTGCCGCCGGACGTCTCGCCGAGCGACAAGCCATTCACCGCGCAGAAGGGCAAGCTGCCGTGGCCGGCGCGCGGCGCGCTGCTCGCCCGCTACGGCGAGAACAAGGCCGGCGGCCGACTGAGCTGGAACGGTCACTGGATCGCCGCCGCCGAGGGCAGCCCGGTGCGCGCCGTGGCGCGCGGCCGCGCCGTCTATGTCGGCTGGATGCACCGCTACGGCCTGATCGTGCTGCTCGAGCACGAGGCCGGCTACTTCACCCTGTACGGACACTGTCAGACCGCGGCGGTGCAGGTCGGCGATATGGTGCGCGCCGGCCAGACCATCGCCGGCGCCGGCAGCACCGGCGGCTACGACCAGTCCGGCGTGTACTTCGAGATTCGCAAGGGCGCCGAGGCGATCAACCCGCAGGCCTGGCTGGCGCGATGAACGGCCGTATCGGCCGGCATGACCGGGAACTGTCGCTTTGATGCGTAGTCAGACAGTTGCTATCGTGCCCCCCGACGTCTCCCTTTTCCGATCCGCGTTCGAACCGTAAATCCATGCCCCGCTTCTACCGTGTTCCGCTGGCGCTCGCCGCCGGCGTCCTCATCGGCGCCTCCGTGACGCTCACCCAGGGCGTGCTCGCCGACAAGGCCGCCAAGCCGACCGCCGACGCGCTCGGCTTCAAGGATCTGCAGACCTTCGTCGAGATCCTCAACCGCGTGAAGGCTGATTACGTCGAGCCGGTCGACGACAAGACGCTGATCGAGAACGCCGTGCGCGGCATGATGGCCGGCCTCGATCCGCACTCGGCCTATCTCGACAAGGACGAGTACCAGGACATGAACGTGGTCACCACCGGCAAGTTCGGTGGTCTGGGCATCGAAGTGCAGATGCAGAACGGCTTCGTGCGCGTGGTCTCGCCGATCGACGACACGCCCGCCGCCAAGGCCGGCATCCAGCCGGGCGACCTGATCGTCAAGATCGACGAGACGCCGGTGAAGGGCCTGTCGCTGTCCGACGCCGTCAGCAAGATGCGCGGCGAGCCCGGCACCAAGGTCAAGCTGACGATCGTGCGCGAAGGCGAGTCGGCGCCGAAGATCTTCGACCTCAAGCGCGAGACGATCTCGGTCGCCAGCGTGCGCAGCCGCATGCTCGACGGCGATCTGGCGTACCTGCGCATCTCCAGCTTCACGACCGAAACCAGCGCCACGCTGGAAAAGGAATTCGCCAAGCTCAAGAAGGACGCCAAGAGCCCGATCAAGGGGCTCGTGCTCGACCTGCGCAACAATCCGGGCGGCGTGCTCGATGCCGCGGTCAAGGTCAGCGACGCGTTCATGACGCGAGGCCCGATCGTCACGATCAAGGGCCGCGAGCCCGGCGCCCAGCGCGAATTCGACGCCACCCCGGGCGATCTGCTCGATGGCGCGCCGATCGTGGTGATGGTCAACGGCGGCTCGGCCTCGGCCTCGGAAATCGTCGCCGGCGCGCTGCAGGACTCGCGCCGCGCCGTCGTCGTCGGCAGCCGTTCGTTCGGCAAGGGCTCGGTGCAGACCATCCTGCCGCTGTCGAACGAAGGCGCGATCAAGCTGACGACGGCGCGCTACTACACGCCGTCGGGCCGTTCGATTCAGGCCGAGGGCATCGAGCCCGACGTCGCGATCCGGCCGCTGAAGATCGCCAAGAGCGACAAGGACGACGGCGCCGACTTCGACCCGATCACCGAAGCCAGCCTCAAGGGCAGCCTCGAGAACAAGGACGACAAGATCTCGCAGGACGAACGCGCCAAGCTCGAAGCCGAGCGCGCGCAGAAGGCCAAGGACGCGCAGGCGCTCGCCGAGAGCGACTACGGCCTGTACGAAGCGACCAACATCCTGCGCAGCCTCTCGCTCGTGCGGCGCTGAACCGTCGCCATGCGCAGTCTGGGGGGACTGCTCGCGGCGCTCGGACTGTTGCTGAGCCTGCCGGCGGCCGCCGCGCCGCCGGCGATCAGCATCGTCATCGACGATCTCGGCGACCGCCGCGTCGAGGGCGAGCAGGCCGTCGCGCTGCCGGGCGCCGTTGCCTGCGCCTTCCTGCCGGACGCACCGTACACGCGCCGCCTCGCCGAGCAGGCGCACCGCGCCGGCAAGGAAGTGCTGCTGCACCTGCCGCTGCAGCCGCTGAGCGGCAGCGCGCACCCGCTGACGCTGGTGACGAACGCGCCGGCGCCGGAGCGCGAGGCGGCGCTCGCGCACATGCTGGCCTCGGTGCCGCACCTGTCCGGGGTCAACAACCACCAGGGCAGCCTGGCCACCGCCAGCCGGCCGGCGATGCACTGGCTGATGCGCGAACTGGCGGCGCGCGGCGTCGGCTACTTCATCGACAGCTATACGAACGCGCAGAGCGTCGCCTACCCGATCGCGCGCGCCTACGGCCTGCCGGCGGCGCGGCGACGGGTCTTCCTCGATAACGACATGGCGCCGGCGGCGGTCGCAGCGTCCTTCGACGAATTGCTGCGTCAGGCCCGTTCTTCACGGTTCGGCGCTGGCTATCGGCCATCCGCACGCCGCGACGCTGGCCCTGCTGCGCGAGCGTCTGGCGACGCTCGCCGCGCAAGGCGTCGTGCTGGTGCCGCCGTCGGAACTGATCGCCCGCTACGAACCGCGTCCGCGACTGCAGCCGACGCAGCTGCGGATCAGCCCCTGGGGCGGCGCCTCAGCGCCGCAGGGCGCGCCAGCCGAGTACTAGCGCCGCAGCGGCCGACAGCGCGCCGAGCCAGGGATGCGGCGTGGCACCGGCGGCCGCGTACAGCGCCGCCGCCGCGAAGCCGAGCGCCGCGAGCATCTGCTGGGTGCGGCGGTTGGCGGCGCGGATTTCCTCGCGCAGTGCCTCGAGCTCGCGCCGGCTGGTACCGAAGCCCTCGCCGCGGCGCAGCTGACGCAGCGCGTGCTGGGCGATCTCCGGCAGCGACTCGGCCAGCGACGGCCCCTGCGCGCGCATCTTCTCGAGCGTCGCGACCGGGCCGAGCCGCGCGCGCATCCAGTCTTCCATGATCGGCTTGGCGGTCTTCCACAGATCCAGCTCCGGATTGAGCTGGCGGCCGAGCCCCTCGATCTGCAGCAGGGTCTTCTGCAGCAGCACGAGCTGCGGCTGCACCTGGTAGTTGAAACGCCGCGCGACCTGGAACAGGCGCAGCAGGAAGAAGCCGAACGAAATGTCCTTCAGCGGGCGCTGGAAGATCGGTTCGCAGATCGTGCGGATCGCGCCTTCGAAATCCTCGAGCCGCGTGCCTTTCGGAATCCATTCGGACTCCAGGTGCAGCTCGGCGACACGGCGGTAGTCGCGGTTGAAGAACGCGTAGAAGTTCTCGGCGAGATAGCGCTGGTCGGACACCGTCAGCGTGCCGACGATGCCGAAGTCGACGGCGAGATAGCTCGGACGCTGCGGATCGGACACATCGACGAAGATGTTGCCCGGGTGCATGTCGGCGTGGAAGAAGTTGTAGACGAAGGTCTGCTTGAAGAAGATTTCGACGCCGCGCTCCGACAGCACCTTGAAGTCGACGCCCAGCTCGCGCAGGCGGTCCAGCTCGCGGATCGACACGCCGTAGATGCGCTCCATCACCAGCACGCGCGTGCGCGTGTGGTCCCAGAACACCAGCGGATGGTAGATCAGGTTCGAGCCGAGCCAGTTGCGGCGCAGCTGCGCGCAGTTGGCGCCCTCGCGCATCAGGTCGAGCTCGTCGAGCAGCACCTTCTCGTATTCGGCGACGACCTCGCGCGGCCGCAGGCGGCGCAGGTCCGGCGAGAAACGCTCGGCCAGCCCGGCCAGCGTATGCAGCAGCTCGATGTCGCTGCGCATCACCGCCTCGATGCCCGGACGCAGCACCTTGACGACGACGTCGAAAGTCTCCGCGCCGCCGTCGAGCCTGAGCTTCGCGGCATGGACCTGGGCGATCGAAGCCGAGGCCATCGGCACTTCGTCGAACTCGGCGAAGATCTCGGCAACCGGCTTGCCGAGTTCGGCCTCGATGATGGCGCGCGCCTCGGCGCCCGGAAACGGCGGGACGCGGTCCTGCAGCTTGGCGAGCTCGGCGGCGATGTCGGCCGGCACGATGTCCGGCCGCGTCGACAGCGCCTGGCCGAACTTGATGAAGACCGGGCCGAGTTCCTCGAGCGCCAGGCGCAGGCGCTCGCCACGCGGCCGCGGATCGCGGCCCGGCTTGCCGCCGGCGAATTCGCGCAGGCCGTAGCGGGAGGCGACGCGCCGGATCTGCCAGACGCGCCGCAGGCGGCTGAACGAGATCATGCGTCGCGTCCCGCGGCGGCTTCGAGACGGCGCAGCCGCGCGTCGAGCCGATCGACACCGTCGCGCAGCGATTCGACCGCCTCCATCCATTCGGCGACGTCGCTGGCGCGCGCCAGATCGCGGCTTTCCTCGCGCAGGTACTCGGCGGTATCGAGCGCCAGCGTGTCGACGCTGCGCCGCCCCCAGCCGAACAGACTTTGCAGGCCCTGGTTCAGGCGATGCGCGGCGGCATCGCCGACGAAGCGCGCCGCGACCTCTTCCGGGTCGAAGCCGACGCGCGCCAGCATGCGGTTGAAGCGGCGCAGCAGCTCGACGTCGCCGTCGACCGCCAGCCCCTGCGGAATGCCGCCGTCCTGGCGGCGCACGGTCCAGGCCGAGCGCAGCAGCGTCGGCAGGCTGCCGCGCACGCCGACGTCCGGCGCCAGCGTGCCAGCGTCGAGCACGCGCACGCCGCCGGCGTGGAACTCGATCAGGAACGTCCAGACCGGCGCCTCGACGGTCAGCGCGATGCTGCGGCCCTGGAGGGACCCGCATTCGGCGAGTACCTCGGGTTCCAGCGCGAGATAGCGGTTCAATGCGACTTCGAGCGCCGCGGCGAGCAGGCCCGGCGCACTCATTCGAGACGGAAGCCGCGATGCACGGCGACGATGCCGCCGGACAGGTTGTAGACCTGCACGCGCGCCAGGCCGGCGTTCTCCATCATGCCCTTGAGGGTCTGCTGGTCCGGGTGCATGCGGATCGACTCGGCGAGATAGCGGTACGACGCTTCGTCGCGGGCGACGACACGCCCCATCAGCGGCAGCAGCTTGAACGAGTACTGATCGTAGGCCTTGCCGAGCAGCGGGTTCAGCGGCTTGGAGAACTCCATCACCAGCAGGCGCCCGCCCGGCTTCAGGCAGCGCGTCATCGAACGCAGCGCGGCATCCTTGTCGGTGACGTTGCGCAGGCCGAAGCCGATCGTGATGCAGTCGAAGGTGCCTTCGGCGAACGGCAGCGCCTCGGCATTGGCCTGCACCGCCGGGACATGGACGAGGCCGTGATCGACCAGGCGCTTGCGGCCCTCGCCGAGCATCGCGGCGTTGATGTCGGACAGGATGACCAGCCCCTTGGGCCCGGCCGCGCGGGCGAACTCGCGCGCCAGATCGCCGGTGCCACCGGCGACGTCGAGCACCTTCTCGCCCGGCCGCACGCCGGCGAGGTCGATCGCGAAGCGCTTCCAGACCCGATGAATGCCCAGCGACATCAGGTCGTTCATCAGGTCATACTTGTGTGCCACCGAGGTGAACACGCCGGCCACGCGCCCGCGCTTCTCGGCGACGGGCACCTGCTCATAACCGAAGTGCGTCGTGTCAGACGCGGACTCGCTCTTTGATGATTCGCTGGCCATGGCGGGTAGCGGAATGGGAGCGTCATTGTAGCGGCATGGTCGCGGCACGCGGAGCACGGTCCCCGGGGAGCCGACGCCGGTCAGCGTCGCCCCGCCGCCCATCGTCCGGGTCCGGCCGCGGCGGCGAAACGCATTAACGTGCCGGCCTCGGGAGCCCATACTTGAAATCCAGCCCTGCGATCCATGTCGAATCGATGCCGACGGCGCCGCCGTGGGGCGAAGCGCTGGATACGCACGGCCAGGGGCTCTGGGACTGGGACATTCCGGACAACCGCGTCCATGCCTCGTCCGAATACCGCGCCACGCTCGGCTACGCGCCCGAGACGCCGGGCCCGGCCAGCTTCGAGGACTGGGCGGCACGCCTGCATCCGGACGACAGGAGCGCGGTACGCAGCACGCTCGACGCCCATCTGCGCGGCGAATCGCCGGCCTTCTTCAGCGAGCACCGCCTGCGCTGCGCCGACGGCAGCTACCGCTGGGTGGCGGCGCGCGGCCGTGTCGTCAGGCGCGACGAGGCGGGACGCCCGCTGCGCATGCTCGGCACCCAGCTCGACATCCACCATCACAAGCTCGCCGAGCTGGCGCTGCAGGAGAGCGCGTCGCTGTTCCGGCGCATCTTCGACGACGCCCCGATCGGCCTCGCCCTGCTGTCGCTGCAGGGACGCTGGCTCGACACCAACCGCGCGCTGTGCGATCTGCTCGGCTACGACGAAGACGCGCTGCTGCGACACCGCTTCCTCGACCTCACGCATCCTGACGACATCGAGGCCGACCGCGCGCTGATGCAGGCCCTGCTGACCGGGCAGCAGACCCGCGCCCGCCGCCACAAGCGCTACCTGGCCAAGGACGGCGCGGTGATCGCGGTGCAGGTCGACGTCTCGATCGTGCGCGACGCCGATGACAATCCGCAGTACTTCATCTCGCAGGTCCAGGATGTCCGCGAGCGCTGCCGCTTCGAGGACGCCCTCTACGACGAGAAGGAGCTGGCCCAGGTCACGCTCGCTTCGATCGCCGACGGCGTGCTGCGCACCGGCTGCGACGGCCGCATCAGCTTCTGCAACGCCGCGGCGGCGCAGCTGCTCGGCGTCGAGCGCCCGGCCGACGTCCTCGGCCTGCCGTTCGCCGAAGCCGTCGCGCTGCACGCCGACTGCGGCACGCGCCTGGGCGGCCCCGATGCGCCCGGCATCGAATGGCCGCCGCTCGCGCAGCTGCATACCGCGCGCGGCGACGTGATCCCGGTGGAGATCTCGCTGGCGCCGATCACCGGCCGCAACGGGCAACGGATCGGCAGCGTCTGCGTGCTGCACGATCTTTCGCACACGCGGCGCCTGTCCGAGCAGCTCATCTACCAGGCCAGCCACGACGCCCTCACCGATCTGCCGAACCGCCGCGAATTCGAGGCCGAACTGGAGCACCGCCTGAGCACCGCGCGCCTCGGCGCCGAGCGGCATGCGTTGCTCTATCTCGATCTCGATCACTTCAAGCTGATCAACGAGAACGCCGGGCACAGCGTCGGCGACCGCCTGGTCCGCAATCTGGCGCGGCGCCTGCGCGAGGCGCTGCCGGCCAGCGCGGTGCTGGCGCGCACCGGCGGCGACGAGTTCGCGGTGCTGCTGCCGCATTCGACGGCGGCACAGGCCTGCGCGCTCGGCGAATCGCTGCTGTTGTCGATCGACGCCCTGCGCTTCGAGCACGAGGGACTCGCCTACCAGATCGCGGCCAGCATCGGCGTCTGCGCGATCGACGCCACCTCGCGCGACGCCAATAGCGTGCTCGCCGCCGCCGATACCGCCTGCTACATCGCCAAGCGCCACGGCGGTCATCGCGTCCAGCTCTACCATCCGGGCGACGATGCGGTCCGCCAGGCCTTCCTCGACATCGATTGGGCTTCGCGCATCCAGCAGGCCCTCGAGAGCGGCAAAGTCGAGCTGCACGCGCAGCGCATCGTCTCGCTGGCCGGCAGCGCCCTGCCGAATTACGAGGTGCTGATCCGGGTGCGCGACGAGCAGGGGCGGCTGCAAGCACCGAGCGCGTTCCTGACCGCCGCCGAGCGCTACGGCCTGTCCGGTCGCGTCGACCGCTGGGTCGTCGAGCAGACGCTGCGCCGCCTCGCCGTGCATCTGCGCGAGGCCGGCAGCCTGCCGTTCGGCTCACTGTCGCTGAATCTGACCGGCCACAGCGTGTCCGACGTCGCCTTCGCGGATTTTCTGTTCGATGCGCTGGCGCGCCACGGCGTACCGCCGCAGACGCTGCGTTTCGAGATCACCGAGGGCACCGCGCTGCGCAGCTTCACGGTCGCGCGCCGGCTGGTGTCACGCCTGCGCGAGATGGGCTGCCGCGTGATGCTCGACGATTTCGGCAGCGGCTTCACCTCGTTCGACTACCTGCGGCAGATGACGGTCGACGGCCTGAAGATCGATCAGGCCTATACCCAGAGCCTCGGCGACGACCGCCTCAACCAGACGATCGTGGCATCGATCCGCCGGATCAGCGAAGTGCTGCAGATCGAAGTGGTGGCCGAAGGCGTCGAGACGGAATCGACGCTGCTCGCGCTGCGCGAGCTCGGCGTCGAGATCGTGCAGGGCCATCTGTTCCACGTCGCCGAACCGCTCGACGGCCTGCTGCGCTGAAGCGCACCGCGCTCAGCGCTTCGGCGGCGCGTAGTGCCCGACCAGCGCGGCCAGCTTGACCACGTCGCGGTCGCGCGACATGCCGACCTCGTCGAGCCGCTGCAGGTAGCGCGCCCAGTTGCGCCCATGGTCGTGCGCCAGCTCCTCGAGCACATCCCAGGAATACAGGCCGCTGTCGTGGCCGTCGTCGAAGACCAGTCGCACCGCATAGCTGCCGACCGGCTCGATGCGCGTGATGTTCACTTCGCGCTTGCCGCCGAGCAGCATCGGCTCGGGCAGGCCGTGGCCGCGCAGCTCGGCGCTCGGCGAGAACACGCGCAGATATTCGCACGGCAGCTCGGCGCGGCGGCCGTCCGGCCAGCCGAGCTCGAGCACGCGCGCCTTGCGGTGCAGCCGGATCAGCGTCGGAGCGGCGGCCTGCATGGCGCTCAGAGGATGTAGCGGCTGAGGTCTTCGTCGGCGGCCAGCTTGCCGAGCTTGTCGTCGACGAACGCCGCGTCGATCGTCAGCTGCGCGCCGGCCTTGTCGGGCGCCTCGAACGCGATGTCCTCCATCAGGCGCTCCATCACCGTGTGCAGGCGGCGGGCACCGATGTTCTCGGTCGTCTCGTTCACCTGCCAGGCAATCTCGGCGATGCGCCGCAGGCCGTCGTCGGTGAACTGCACGTCGACGCCCTCGGTCTGCAGCAGCGCCTTGTACTGCTCGGTCAGCGCGTAGTTCGGCTCGGTCAGGATGCGCAGGAAATCCTCGGATTTCAGAGCATCAAGCTCGACGCGGATCGGCAGGCGGCCCTGCAGCTCCGGCACCAGATCCGACGGCTTGGCCAGATGGAACGCGCCGGAGGCGATGAACAGCATGTGGTCGGTCTTCACCGTTCCGTACTTGGTCGTGACCGTGCAGCCCTCGATCAGCGGCAGCAGGTCGCGCTGCACGCCCTCGCGCGACACGTCGGCCCCGCCGGCGTACTCGCCGCGCTTGCAGATCTTGTCGATCTCGTCGATGAAGACGATGCCGTTTTCCTCGGCGTTGCGGATCGCCTCGGCCTTGGTCGCTTCCTCGTCGACCAGCTTGGCGGCCTCCTCGTCGACCAGCTGCCTGAAAGCGTCCTTGATCTTGAGCTTGCGCGGCTTGCCCTGCGTCTGGCCGAGATTGGCGAACATGCTCTGCAGCTGCTGCGTCATCTCCTCCATGCCGGGCGGCCCCATCAGCTGCACGTTGGCGGTCGGCGTGGCGAGCCTGAGCTCGATCTCCTTGTCGTCGAGCTTGCCCTCGCGCAACTGCTTGCGGAACACCTGGCGCGCCGCCGAGTTCTCGCTCTGCCGCTGCGCACTGGCCTCGCCGAAGTCCTTCGGCGGCGGCAGCAGCACGTCGAGGATGCGTTCCTCGGCGGCCGACTCGGCGCGATCGCGCATCTTCTTCATCGCCTGTTCGCGCGTCATCTTGACTGCCGAATCGACGAGATCGCGGACGATGGTGTCGACGTCCTTGCCGACGTAACCGACCTCGGTGAACTTGGTCGCCTCGACCTTGACGAACGGCGCGTTGGCGAGCTTCGCGAGGCGGCGCGCGATCTCGGTCTTGCCGACCCCGGTCGGGCCGATCATCAGGATGTTCTTCGGGTGGATCTCGGCGCGCATCGGCCCGCTGATCTGGGCGCGGCGCCAGCGGTTGCGCAGCGCGATCGCGACCGAGCGCTTGGCCTTGGCCTGGCCGACGATGTGGCGGTCGAGCTCCTGCACGATCTCGCGCGGCGTCATCGGGTTCTGGCTTGCAGTGGAAGTGGCGTCATTCATGCTCGTTCTCGGGACATCGGCGCGGCGCTCAGGCGTCCAGCGTTTCGATCGTCAGGTTGTGATTCGTGTAGATGCAGATGTCGGCGGCGATATGCAGGCCTTTCTCGACGATGTCGCGCGCCGACAGCTCGGTGTTGTCGACCAGCGCGCGCGCCGCGGCGGTCGCAAAACTGCCGCCCGAGCCGATCGCCATGACGCCGTGCGCTTCCGGCTCCATGACGTCGCCGTTGCCGGAGATCATCAGCGTCGCCTCCCGGTCGGCGACGATCAGCAGCGCCTCGAGCCGGCGCAGATAGCGATCGGTGCGCCAGTCCTTGGCCATCTCGACCGCAGCGCGTACCAGCTGGCCGGCATGCTTCTCCAGCTTGCCTTCGAAACGCTCGAACAAGGTGAACGCGTCGGCGGTGCCGCCGGCGAAACCGGCCAGCACGCGGCCGTTGTAGAGACGGCGAACCTTGCGCGCATTGCCCTTGACGCAGGTATTGCCCATCGACACCTGGCCGTCGCCGCCGAGCGCGACCTGGCCGTTGCGGCGCACGCTCAGGATCGTCGTGCCATCGAACTGTTGCATGGAGGGGGATCCGGGAATGAGAGGTCTTGCGATGGTGGGGGCGCCGCCGCGCCCTTTCAAGGCAGCGGCGGCGTTCGCCGCGCCTTCCCGGCCCCGCAAACAGAAAGGGCGCCTTGCGGCGCCCTTTCGCGGCTCTTCAGGGTGAAGAGCGTGAAGCCAGTTCTTACTTGGCTTCGGTCGGCGCAGCTTCGGCCGGAGCGGCGGCTTCAGCCGGCTCGCACTTGGCCTTCGGCTCGGCGGCGCAGTCGCAGACGGCCTTCTCGCCGGCGGCGCACTGGATCGTCGCCGTCACGCCGTTGCCGCAATCCTGCGTGCACGACTGGGCGGCGGCGGCGGCGTCGGCGGCCTGCTGCTCGGCAGCCGGGGCGGCTTCCGGAGCCGGAGCAGCCTGCTCGGCAGCCGGCGCTTCAGCCGGGGCTTCTTCCTTCTTGCCACAGGCGGCGAGGGCGAGGGCGGCGGCGAGGCCCATCGCGATGAGAACGTTACGCGTCATGATCAACTCCCGGGGTGTACGTCAAAAATGGAATCGTCTTATCGGCATGCTTCGACAAAGCTCCGATAAGGGCCGGCATGATACCGTCTTTTTGCAAGTGCACAAGCGCGTTCAGAACGTGTTCAGAAGGTGTTCAGCCGCGATTCAGACGCCTGCAAGCGTGAGCCGGGAACTCGCTGAAACTCACGAAATGTTTATTAGTCGGCCCTGAACAACCCGCCCGCCCCTTACCCGGCGCGGGCTGAGCACCCTTGAGGCCTTGCCGAATCCTCCAGTTTCCAGTGCAATCGCATTCACTTTCTGGAAGATTTGGAGCGCAGGTTTTCAATGACCACCCCGGACTTTTTCCGCGCCCGGCTGGATGCGATGATCGATCTGCGTCACCCGCTCGCGGTATTGGCAACCCGCATGCCGTGGGCCGAGATCGAATCGGCGCTGGCGCCGTGCTTTGCCCGTCAGGACCGGCAGGGACGCCCGATCGA
>NZ_KB907952.1 GCF_000382285.1 Solimonas variicoloris DSM 15731
CGACCTTGACCTCAATCGGCTTCGCTGCCGCGGCGACGGCCGGCGGCGCGGGCGGCGGCGGCGCGGCGGGCGGCGGCGCGGCGGGCGGCGGCGCGGCGGGCGGCGGCGCGCTCGCGCAGGCCGCGAGCGCGGCGGCGAGCGCGAGGCCGAGCAGCCGCGATGGGGCGGGACCGATGATCCGTTTCATGTGTCTGATTGCACCTCTTGGTGGAAGCCGCGTCCCGGCCCGGCGCTGGCATCGCGCCGGCCCGCACGGCCCCCGCAACGAAAGACGCACGCCGCCGCAGCGAAGTGCCGGCGGCGGCGTGCGTGCGAAGAAACCAGTTCCCGAGGCGCGGCGTGATCGGCGCGGGCACCGATCACGCCGCGAACCTTCAGAACTTGTACGTCAGAGAAGCCGTCCAGTTGCGCGGCACTTCCGGCAGCACGACCGACGAGCCGAACAGGTCCGGGAAGTTGGCGCGGAAGTACTTCTCGTTGGTCAGGTTCTTTCCTTGCACGCCGAGCTTCCAGCTCTTCGTCTCGTAGTTGATGCCGGCGTTGAGCAGCCTGTATGCCGGCAGCTTGACGGCCTGCGAGAAGCCCGAGTACGTCGAGTCGACCCAGGTCATGCCGACCGTGCCGGTCAGGCCGTCCAGAACCGTGCCGTCGAAGCTGTAGATCAGATACAGCGAGTAGATGTTCTCCGGCACGCCCTGCTTGCGGCCATCCTTGGTCGGCACGATGCCCATCGCCACGCCGCCGAAGATGTCGGCGCCGGTCACGTACGGTTGCTGCGTGCTGGGATCGATGTCGGTCGGCAGATCCCCCGCCCCGAGGAAGCTGAACTGCCCTCCGTTCTTGGCGGCGGTGAGGTTGTAGACCTCGGTCTTGCTGTAAGTGGCGGACAGCGCGATGTTGTTGGTCACCACCGCGCGCAGCTCGGCTTCCCAGCCCTTGCCTTCGGTGGTGTTGTTGGTCACCGTGTTCTGCGCGCTGTAGTCGAGGCGCTGCTGCTTGTAGTTCGACACCGAAGCGTAGATCCGGTTGTCCCAGAAGCTGCCCTTCAGGCCGTACTCGGTCAGCGTCGAATCGGCGACGGCGGTGCCGGAAGCGATCATGTCCGAGGGAATGTCGCCACCCTGATCCATCACCATCGTCGACTGCTTGGCGCGCGTGAAATACGGCGTCATGCCGACGACCGGAATGTCGTAGCTGATGCTCACGGACCACGAAACCGCATCGTCGGTATCCTGATGCTTGTCGTTGTCCGTGCAGTCCACGCCTTGCGTGCAGGTCGACTCCATGTCGATGGAGTCATAACGGCCGCCGCCCGTGATGTGCAGGTCCTCGATGACCGTGAAGTCGGTCATCAGCGCGACGCCGAGATCGGTATAGCTGCCGACGTAATAGGCCGACCACGGCTCGAGCGCCGAGTTGCGCGTCGACAGCGTACGACGATCGAAGGCCGAATCCGGCTTGGTGATGTCGCGGCGATCGAAGTACTCGTACGCGAAGTTGCTGCCGTGCTCGAAATCCTGATGGCGGACGGAGGGGC
This sequence comes from Solimonas variicoloris DSM 15731, assembly GCF_000382285.1. Taxonomy (GTDB): domain Bacteria; phylum Pseudomonadota; class Gammaproteobacteria; order Nevskiales; family Nevskiaceae; genus Solimonas; species Solimonas variicoloris. The sequence goes on from NZ_KB907952.1 coordinate 1,538, forward strand.
TGAACTGATAGGCGGCGCTGGCCCAGTCGCCGATATCGTGCTTGAACGAGAAGATCAGCTGATCCTCGAAGACCCAGGTGTCCGCGGCCTGCGAGAAGCCGTAGACGTTCTCGTTGTTGTTCTTCAGCGACTCGTAGAACGACTTGTTGACCATCTTCAAGTTGTTGCCGAAGTCATGGATGACGTCGAAATACAGCGTCGCCACCTTGTCGGTCAGCTCGTCGTCCGGCGCGACCAGCACCTGGCTGCGGCGCAGCTTGGCGGTGCCGGGATTCTCGAGCTTCATGTTCGGGTGCGCTGCCAGCGCGGTCGCCCAGTCCTGGCCCGTCGAGCCGTACGGCATGAAGGCCGACAGATTGGCGGCGCCCGCTTCGTGCGCGGAGATCTGGCCGTCCAGATCGGTATCGATGGAAGCCGGACGTCCGGTGATGTAGGTCCCGTGGTTGATGAGGTCCTGCGTCAGACGGTTCCAGCCGGCGACCTGATTGCCCTCGTACTCCTGATACATGCCGCCGAACTCGATGCGGGTCGATTCGGACAGATCGGTGTCGAACGAAGCCTGGTAGATGCTCTGGTCGGTCGACGTATTCTCGTAGTACGAACCCGAGTCTTCCGTTTCGGCGTACAGGTAGTAGCCGAAGTTCTTGCCGAACAGCTGGCCCGGGCCGCCAACCTCGCCGTGGATCACGTCCTTGTCCCAGCTGCCGCGCACCACGCCGAATTCGCCCGACGGCTTCTTCATGTACGCACCGTCCTGCGCCCGCGCCGACTTCGGCACGAAGTTCAGGTAACCGCCGATCTTCGACGGACCGTAGATCGGCGAGGCCGGGCCGCGCACGATGTCGATGCGATCCGAGGCGCCGATCGGCTGCGGATAGTTGCCCGGGTTGTCGATGCGGCGCACGCCGCGGAAATAGTTCTCGCCCGGCGTGCCGCGCACGTCGAGCGAACCGGCGACGCCGAAGAACGACTGCGTGAACGAGCCGGGCGTCAGCGCGACCATGTCGTCGAGTTCGGTGATGTTGAACTTCGTCAGCATTTCGTTGCTGATCGAGGTGATCGAACGCGGCGTGTCCTTGATGCTCTTGTCGAAGCCGAACACCGAGTTGTTGTCCTCGTTCGGCAGAATGTTCACCTCACGGTTGACGCGCGCCTTGACGACAACCGTTTCGATATTGTCACCCGCCGCTTCGGGAGCCGCATCGGCTGCCGCCACCTCGGCCGGTGCGCTGGCCTGCGCGAGTTCCTGCGCGGATGCCAGCGTCGGCAGCGCGAAGCCGCCACCCAAAGCCATCAGCGCGATCGCGCGCATCTTGAAAGCCGGTACTGCACGTTTCATTACACCACTCCCAATTGCGTATGTCGGATCCAGAGAGCCCACCGCGGCATCCGCATCTGACGATGCGGTCTGCCACGCGAAGCGCCGGGCATCGAAGCGCGTCTGCTTGCGCGTCCCTTCGTTCGCTGCGCCGCGCGGCGGACCGCGCGCGCTCCAGCTCCGGAAGATCAGGACGCCGCTGTATGCAGTTCAAAAAGACATTGCATACAGACTCGGGACTGACGTTCCGCAAAGGTCGTGCCATGGAAAAGTTCAGCGCTGGATGCGGGAAATCCCGCGATGAAAGGCGCTTGCGGGGCGCATGAAGCGCGCATCGAGGCTCGATGGTGTTCGAGCACGGAGCAGGTGCGATGCTTTTTGGCGCGCATGCCCCGACTTATTGCATGCAATCTGCACACGGATTGTGTGCGATCAGGAATCCTGTCCTGTCGCCGTCCGCGCGCCGCGACCTCTGCCGGCACGCATCAGAAAAAAGGCGCGCCCCGCGGTGAGGCGGAGCGCGCCGGATTCAGGCAGCCGCGGGCCGTGTCAGTGCGCCGAAGACGGCAGCGGACGCGTCATCAGTTCGACCATGAGCCGTTCGAGGCGCGGCACGTCGACCTCGCGCACCACGGTCTCGATGCGCTCGCCGACGCCGGGCTGGTAGTGCGGTGCCCACGACAGCGTGTCGCCGTAGCCGGGCCCGAACTGGGTGTTGACGTCGATGTAGAGTTCGTCGGCGGCGGCGATCAGCGATGGATCGAGCCAGACGGCGGCGGCGATCTCGTCCCACAGCGGAAAGCCGAGCTCCTTGCGGGCCTTGAGCTGGCGCGCCAGCACCGTGTCGCGCGCCGTCATGCGCCGCATCAGATCCGCTGACAGCTCGGTCGCGGTCGACGGATCGACCGGCACCATGACGATCTTCCGCCACGGCGCGCGCAGGGCGATGCGCGCCGCTTCCGGGTCCCAGCGGAAATTGAACTCGCGGCGCGGCGTGTTGACGAATTCGCGCGCGAACTGTCGCGCCGACACGGTGTCGAGCCGGCGCTGCGGATTGAGGCTGCCGCCCATGTAGACGAGTTCCTTGGCGAGCGCGGCGAACTGCGGATCGCGCTGCTGCGCGAGCGCGATGTTGGTCATCGGCCCGGTCGCGACGATGCTGACCTGGCCCGGAAACTCGCGCACCTTGCGCACCAGGAAGTCGACCGCGTTCTCTGCCGAGGCCTTGATCGCCGGCATGCCCTCGGCGAGCGGCGGCACGACGTCGGGCGCGTGGTAGTTCGGCGCCGTCTGCACGGTGTCCTCGACCCAGCGCTTCATCCATGCGCCCTTCCAGATCAGCTTGCCGTACAGCGCTTCCCAGCGCTCGGTCTCGGTCTCGGTATTGAGCAGCGGCAGCTCGGCGCCGGCCATGACCGGAATGTCGGCACGACCGACGATCTCCAGCATGCGCAGCATGTGCGCGACATTCTCGTCGCGCCAGGTCGAGCCGCTGACGATGGTGACGCCGAGCACCTCGACGTCCGGCGCCAGCACCGCCATGAACTGCGCGAGGCCCAGACTCGGCACGTCGTCATCGAGGATCACCAGGCGCTTGCCGGCGGCCTGCGCCTGCACGGCGAACGCGAGCAGGCCGAGCGCCAGCCAGCGCAACAGGCCGAAGCGGCGGGACATCGGCAAGGTTCGCATCGGGGACATATCGTCGTTTCTCCGTCCGGGGCTCAGAGTCGCTGCTGCAGCACGCGGGCCTCGAACGAGGCCGAGTCGAGTTCGTGCTGCCATTGCAGCCGCGCCTTGTCGCTGCGCTTGAGCCAATCGGCGCAGCCGGCGTCGGCCTTCAGCGCCGCGAGGCTCGCCGCGCAGACCGCGACCGGCGTGCGGCCGTCGGCCTGCCACAGGCTGTCGCCGGCGATGAACGCATGGCTCAGGCCGTTGCGCGCGATCTGCTTGAGCGTCGGGTAGTCGAGCCCCTGCTCCTGCGCGGCGCGGATGTATTCCCAGGTCATGTCGCTGCGCGACACGCCCTCGTCGTCGGTCGACAGCACGACCGGCACGCCGGCGGCGAGATACAGCGGCAGCGGATGGTCGCGCCCTTTCACGCCGAGGATCACGTCGTTGCTCGTCAGGTTGATCTCGACGGCGATGCGGTCGCGCGCCATCGCCGCGAGCAGCTTCGGCGCGTCTGCCTCGTAGGCGATGTCGACGCCGTGACCGATGCGCAGCGCGCCGGCGATCACCGCGTCGCGGATGTGGAAGCCGAGATCCGCCGGCGGCACCAGGCCCATGGTCAGCTCGCCGGCGTGCAGCGTCTTCTTCACCTGCGGCGCGCGCGCGCTGAAGAAGCGGAACATGTCCATGTGCACGCCGTAGTCGGCGAGCGCGGTCGGGTTGTCTTCCGGATCGACGATGTTGATGCCGACGAAGCGCGGATCGGCCTGCACCAGCGCGTAGCCGAGCGCCATCTCGGCGAATGCGAACGGCTGCGGCATCGCGCGGTCGACGTAGGCCAGATAGCGGAACTGCACGGCGCAGGCGGCATCGGCCTGCGCCGTGCCGCAGCGCAGGCGCTCGCGGATCACGGCGTCGGCGGCGTCGAACTCGGCACGCGCCTCGGCGACCAGCTTCGGCAGCTCGGCCTCGATCTGCTTGTAGTTCTCCGCATAGTCACCGGCCTGCCACGGCTTCTTCGTCGCGCGCGGCGCGAAGCTATAGGCATTGCTCGGGTTGACCATGATCTCGACGTAGCCGACGCGGTCGTGGGCGGCGAGCTTCAGCGTCTCGACGACGGTGTCGCCGAGCCGCGTCGCGGCCAGCGGCATGAACTTGCCGAACACCGAGAAGAAGCGGTCGTGCCCGCTCGCGAAACCGACGCCGGGCACGAAGTTGCGCATCGACAGCGCATCGACGACCTGTTCGTAAAGCGCCGGATCGCGCGTCGCCAGGCCGCGCGCCGGCGCCTCGCCGGCCTTGCACGGCGGCGCGACCAGGCCCTTGTCGGCGAGCTTCACGCAGTAACCGTCTTCGTCGGCCCAGCGCAGGTAATCCTCGGCGTAGACGCTGCCGACCAGGTGGTTGTGCAGATCGCCGCCCTTGGGCATCTGCTGCAGGAACGCGCGCAGCCTTGCGCTCTGGCCGACCAGCGTCTGGAACTGCGCGGCGACACGCTGCTCGCGGCGCGCGTCGTCGTAGGCAGCCTGCGCGGTGCAGGCGGCGGTGCCGAGCAGCGCCGCGGCGGCGAGCGCGGCGCAGCGCCGAAAACGGGAGCGGGAACGAGTCTTCATGATCGGGCCTCAATCCTTGTTCTTCGCCGGCGCGCTGCCCGGCACCGTGTTCTCGTAGCGATCCCAGTGCGCGAGGATCTCGCGGATCACCGGCACGCCGACGCGATAGTTCGCCTCATACGCGGCGAGCTGGCCCGGCGCCTCGTCGCCGATGGTGGCCAGCGGATCGACGCCCGGCGGCGGCATCGACGGATTGCTCGCCGTGCGCAGCACCAGCACGCGCTGCGGATCGACGTAACCGAGCTTGCCGAACTCGGCCATCATCCGCGCCGCGTCCTGGCTCTCCATGTTGGTCATCACGAACTGGCCCTGGCCGTGCGTCCACAGCTTGACCCAGTCCTCGGCCCAGTGCGTGCGCGCCGGCCCGTGCCAGTAGCGCCTGGCGCCGAGCGTTTCGCCGAGCAGCACGAATGGCGGCTTCTGCGCGTTCGGATAACCCTTCCAGGCCTTGCGCTGCCCGGCGAGCGCCGGCGTGTCCGGAATCTTCACCGTACGCGTCAGTGCGTAGGCCCACTGCGTCAGCGCCGGATTCATGCGGTAGGCCATGCCCAGATCGTCGGCGGATTCGGCTTCGCCGAAGCTGTTCGGATCGCTCGGCAGCGCGTTCGGTTTCAGCGCGCCGATCGCGAACAGGCCGTAAGGCCAGTCGGCCGGAATCTCGCGATCGTCGAACTCGCGCAGCTCGTCGCCGTTGACGACCCAGCGCGCCCACGCGGCGCTGCCGACCGACGCGACGTTCGGGTCGGCGCCGGAGATGCCGGTGAACAGCCAGTAGGTGCGGGTCAGGTCGAAGCGCGGATCGAGCACGAAGGCGTCGAGATCGCGCAGCAGCAGGCCGTAGAGACCGTCGGCGTTGCGGCGGATGCCGCGCGTCGCGCCGCGCACGTCGCCGATCGTTTCGTCGAGATGCTCGCGCTCGACCCACAGCTGGTATTCGCCGGGCTTGTCGCCGCGATCCTGGCCGTTCTCGAAATTGGCGACGACGACCATGCGCACGGCGATGCGCGCGGCGGGCTGCGCCGGCGGCGGCAGCGGCGGTTCGGCAGCCGCGGCGGTGACGCTGGCGCCGAGCAGCAGCGCCGCGCGAACGGAACGGGATGAAATTCGCATCGGTTTCTCCGGTCGTGGGACTCGACTTCGAACGGCGGCAGGCGCAGCGCCGCTCAGCGCAGGAACGGCAACAGCACCTTCAGGAACGCCTCCGGCGCCTCGGTCATCGGCACGTGCGCGGTCTCGGCGATCAGCGCCAGCTTCGCGCCGGGAATGCCGGCCGCGTACCAGCGGCCGTCGTCGACCGGCACCAGCTCGTCGTGCTCGCCCCAGACCACCAGCGTCGGAATGCGGATCGCGCCGAGCTGGCCGTCGACTGCCTCGTCGAGCAGCGCCGGATTGCTGGTCACCGAATGCACGGTCCAGCCGTCATCCTTGTCGAGGTTCCACTGCAGGCTCGCACGCACGTCGCCGGCGCTCGGCACGCGCGCCTTGTAGAACACCGCGCCGACGCTGGCCTTGACGCCGGCCAGCGAAACCGGCGGCGGGCCGCGCTTGCCGTCCGGCGGCGGCGTGAACATGGCAGCCATCGTCGCGCGGCGACCGGCGGCGTCGCAGAGCACGAGCTTGACCGGCCTGGGCAGCGTGAACGCCGGATCGGCGGCGATGCCCTGCAGCGACTGGATCGCGTACTGCGCGGCGATCCAGCCGCCGAGCGATTCGCCGATCAGCGTGAACGCGCCGACCTTCTTCTCGCGCAGGAACTCGCCGAGCGTATCGACCCAGAGCTGGATGCTGTAGTCGACGATCGGCTTGGCCGAGCCGCCGAAGCCGAGCTGGTCGAGCGCAATCACGTGATGCGTCTGCGCCAGCTGCGGCATCACCGCGCCCCAGTTGCCGAGCGCGTTGCTGCCGAGGCCGTGCAGCAGCACGACGGTCGGCGCCTGCGGATCGCGCGGACCCATCTCGTAGTAGCGGATGTCGACGCCGAACACCTTGAGCGTCTGTGCCTGCGGTTCGGCCGCGACGGCGGGCGCAAACCACACGAGGAGGCCCGCGCACGCGAGCAGCGCCGCGAGGCCGCGACGCCATGAATACGACTGTTTCATCGTGCTGCGCTCCTGCTGAAGAATGGGAATACCTGGATCACGCGACTTGCCTAAGCGGCGACGCAGCGCCGATCATCGGCGACCGCCACGCCCGCACCGCCATGTCCACCGATCTGATCACCGCCCTGCCGAAAGCCGAGCTGCACCTGCACATCGAAGGCACGCTCGAACCCGAGATGGTGTTCCGCCTCGCCGCCCGGCACGGCGTGAAGCTGGCCTACGACAGCGTCGAGGCGCTGCGTGCCGCCTACGACTTCACCGACCTGCAGAGCTTTCTCGACCTCTACTACGCCGGCGCCGACGTGCTGCGCGACGAGCAGGACTTCTACGACATGACGCGCGCCTATCTGGCGCGCGCCGCCGCCGACGGCGTCGTGCACGTCGAGCCGTTCTTCGATCCGCAGACGCATACCGCGCGCGGCATCGGCTTCGAGGTCTTCATGTCCGGCATCCTGCGCGCGCTGGCCGACGGCGAGCGCGAGTACGGCATCAGCTGGCGCCTGATCCTGTGTTTCCTGCGTCACCTGAGCGCCGACGAGGCGATGGCGACGCTCGAAGCCGCCCTGCCCTGGCGCGCATCGATCACCGCGGTCGGCCTCGACTCGTCCGAGCGCGGCCATCCGCCGTCGAAGTTCACCGCCGTCTTCGACCGCGCCCGCGCGCTGGGCCTGCTGAGCGTCGCGCACGCCGGCGAGGAAGGCCCGCCGGCCTACATCGTCGAGGCGCTGGACCTGCTGCACGTGCGCCGCATCGACCACGGCGTGCGCTGCGTGGAGGACGCCGCGCTGGTCGAGCGTCTGGCGCGCGAGCGGATTCCGCTCACCGTCTGCCCGCTGTCCAACGTCAAGCTGCGCGTGTTCCAGCACGCCGCCGAGCACAATCTCAAGGCCCTGCTCGAACGCGGCCTGTGCGTGACCGTCAACTCCGACGATCCGGCCTACTTCGGCGGCTACGTCGGCGACAACTACCGCGCGATGCAGCAGGCGCTCGGCCTGTCCGACGCGCAGATCGTGCAGCTGGCGCGCAACAGCATCGAAGCCTCGTTCCTCGACGAAGCCAGCCAGCAGCGCTGGCTGGCGCGCATCACCGAAGTCGCGACGGCCCACGGCGTGAACACGCCCTAGGTGCCGCGACCCCCGGCGCGCCGCGGCTTTCACGCCGCGGCGCCCGCGTCGGCCAGCAGTTCGGCCAGCGTGCAGGCGATGACCTTGGTCGCGCGACGCAGGTCTTCGAGGCGCAGCTTTTCGTTCGCCGCGTGGCCGTTGGCCTCGCCGAGCGTGCGCGGGCCGGCGCCGTAGAGCACGGTCGGAATGCCGGCAGCGGCGTAGTGGCGCGCGTCGGTGTACAGCGGCACGCCGTGCTCGCCGACCGGCGTGGCGAAGATCTCGCTTCCGTAACGCTCCAGCGCGTCAATCAGCCGGCCGGCGCCGGGCAGACGCAGCAGCGGCAGCGCCTGCAGCACGCGGCGGATCTCGACGCGAATGCCCGGCAGCGCCGCGGCGGTATCGCCGATCAGCGCGCGCAGCTGGGCCTCGACTGCATCGAAGGACTCTTCCGGAATGATGCGGCGGTCGAGGCGGAAGCGGACGAGGTCCGGCACCACGTTGGTATTGATGCCGCCGGAGATCAGGCCGACGTTGAGCGTCGGATGATCGATGCCCGGCGTCTGCGAATGAATCTTCGCCATCTCGGCGCGCGCGGCGTAGAGCACGCCGAGGATGCGCGTCGCCGCTTCGAGCGCGTCGACGCCGGACGCCGGCATCGCGGCGTGGCCCTGCTTGCCGTGCACCGTCACTTCGAGGTGCAGGCAGCCGTTGTGCGCGGTCGTCACCGCGTACGGGAAGCCGGCGCAGATCGCGTAGTCCGGCCGCGACAGCTTCTGTTCGAGCAGGCGCCGCGGGCCGATGTCGCCGCCGGTCTCCTCGTCGTAGGTGAAGTGCAGCTCGACCTGGCCGCGCAGCGGCCAGCTCGCGGCGACGCGCTGCAGCGCGCGCAGCGCGTAGGTGTAGGTCGCGAAATCCGATTTGCTGACGGCGACGCCGCGGCCGTACATCGTCGGCCCGTGGCCCGGCTCGTCGCGCACCACGGCGCCGTACGGGTCCTCGCTCCAGCCCAGGCCCGGCGGCACCACGTCGCCGTGCGCGTTCAGCGCGATGCACGGCCCGCCGTCGCCGAAGCGCTGGCGGACGATCAGATTGGTCGCCGCGATCATGCCGACCGCCTCGACCTCGGCCTGCGGCACCGGATCGGTTTCGACGGCATAGCCGAGCGCTTCGAGCAGCTGCTGCGCGCGCGCGGCATGCGCGACGCAATCGCCCGGCGGATTGTCGCTGGGCACGCGCACCAGCTCGGCGAGGAACGCGCAGGCGGCGTCGAACTCGGCATCGACGGCGGCGCCGAGCGCGGCCTGGACGGAAGACGGAAGAGAAACGGAAGTCATGTCGGGATTCAGGGAGTGTCGTCCTGCAGGAACTGCGCGAACGCCGCCGCGGCGAGCGTGGCGTCGTCGGCGCTGAGGCTTTCTTCGGGGTTGTGGCTGACGCCGCCGGCACCGCAGCGCACGAACAGCATGCCGATCCCGGTCAGCGTCGCCATCATCATCGCGTCGTGACCGGCACCGCTCGGCAGATAGCGGCTTTGCGCGGCGCCGGTGACGGCGCGGATCGCCGCGTCGAGGCGTCGCTGCAGCGCCGGCGCGCAGGGCGTGGCGTCGGCGTGCACGATCTCCTCGTATTCGATGCGCAGCCTGCGCCGCGCCGCGATCGCCGCGATCTCGGCCAGCACCGCATCGACCGCGGCGTCGCGCGTCGCGTCGCTCGGCGCGCGAATGTCGATGCTCAGTTCGCAGCGGCCCGGCACCACGTTGACGGCACCGTCCGGCACCTCAAGACGGCCGACGGTACCGACCAGACCCGGCGTGCCGCTGCACAGGCGCTCGACGGCGAGCACGATCTCGGCGGCGCCGGCGGCGGCGTCCTGGCGCAGATACATCGGCACCGTGCCGGCATGTCCGGCGCGGCCGCGGATCGCGACGCGGAAGCGGCGGCTGCCGGCGATCGCGGTGACAACGCCGAGCGCAAGGTTCTCGTCGAGCAGCACCGGTCCCTGCTCGATATGCACCTCGACGTAGCCGCACAGCTGCGCCGGATCGCGCGCCAGCGCCGCGATCCGCGCCGGATCGTGGCCGGCGCCGCGCAGCGCCTCGGCGAGCGTGACGCCGGCGGCGTCGGTGCGCTGCAGCAGCGCCGGATCGAAGCGCCCGGCGACCGCACTGCTGCCGAGGAAGGTGGACTTGAAGCGCACGCCCTCCTCTTCGGCGAAGCCGATGATCTCCAGATCGAACGGCAGCGCCACGCCGCGGCGGCGCAGCAGGCCGGCGACGACGATCGGCAGCAGGATGCCGAGCCGGCCGTCGTAGCGGCCGGCGTCGGTGACGGTGTCGTAATGCGAGCCGCTGATCAGCGTCCTGGCGCCCGGCGCGGCGCTGACCCAGCGGCCGACGACATTGCCGACGTCGTCGATGTGCGCGTCGAGCCCGGCCTGCAGCATCCAGTCGCGCAGCTTGCGCGCCGCGGCCTGATGGGCGGCGGACAGATAGGTGCAGCACAGCGCGTCGTCGCGCTCGCTGTAGCGGGCCAGCGCGTCGGCCATCGCCAGGATCTCGGGCCCGGCCGCCGCCAGATCATCGATGGCGAAGCGCTCGGCGAGCCGGAAGTCGGCAATGCGCGCGATCTCGACCAGCGCCGTGTGCAGCTCGGCCTCGGCCTCGTGCGCGAGACGGCGGCTCAGCTCGACGACGATGTCGGCGCGCTGCCGGCCCTTGACCGAAATCACGAACGGAAAACCGAACTTCTCGCGGTAGGCGGCATTGAGCGCCTGCAGCTCGCCGAGCGCGTCGGCCGGCGCCTGCGTCAGCCCTGCGCCGGCCTGCTCCGAGGTCGAAGCCGCGGTCAGCTCGCCGCGCATCGCCGCGCTGCCGGCCAGCTCGGGGTGCGCGCGAACCAGCGCCAGCTGCGCCTCGCGCGGCGCGTCGAACATCGTCGCGCACAGCGCGTCGAGCAGCGCGAAGCGCGTCGCGAACGGGCGCCGCGCGGCGGTCTGCTCGGCGATCCACGGCGAGTGCTCGAAGATGCCGTCGAGCGCCGCGACGAACGCCGGCAGCGGACAGCGGTTGAGAACGTCGAGATCGATCATGCGGCGGGCGCCGGGAAATGCCGTTGCCAGTGGCGGGCGATGTCGATGCGCCGGCAGATCCAGACCTTGTCGTGCGCCTGCACGTAGTCGAGGAAGCGCTGCAGCGCGGCGATGCGCGCCGGCCGGCCGACCAGACGGCTGTGCAGGCCGATCGACAGCATCTTCGGCGCGTCGAGGCCGTCCGGATCGCCTTCCGCGTAGAGCGTGTCGAAGGCGTCCTTGAGGTAGTCGAAGAACTCGGCGCCGGTCGCGAAGCCCTGCGCCGAAGCGAAACGCATGTCGTTGCTGTCGAGCGTGTACGGCACGACCAGATGCGGCACGCTGCCGCGCGCGGTCTCGACCCGGGTCCAGTACGGCAGGTCGTCGGCGTAGGAGTCGGCGTCGTAGACGAAGCCGCCGTGCTCGACGACCAGGCGCCGCGTGTTCGGGCTGTCGCGGCCGGTATACCAGCCGAGCGGCATCTCGCCGGTCAGCTCCTGCATCAGCGCCACCGCCTCGTGCAGGTGCGCGCGCTCGCTCGCCTCGTCCATCGTCTGGTAGCTGATCCAGCGCAGGCCGTGGCAGGCGATCTCGAAATCCAGTTCCTTGGCGACGGCGACCACGTCCGGCGTGCGCGCCAGCGCCCTGGCGACGGCGAACAGCGTCAGCGGCAGGCCGCGCGCCTCGAAGGCGCGCACCACACGCCAGAAGCCGGCGCGCGAGCCGTACTCGTACAGCGATTCCATGCTCAGGTGGCGCATCGGGAACGCCTGCGGATTGAACATCTCCGACAGGAAGGTTTCCGACGCGGCGTCGCCGTGCAGCACGCAGTTCTCGGCGCCTTCCTCGACGTTGAGCACGAACTGCAGCGCGATGCGCGCGCCGCCCGGCCAGCGCGGATGCGGCGGCCGCCGTCCGTAGCCGATCAGATCGCGCGGATAGGCGGCGCTCATGCCGGCTCCCCGAGCACGGCGAGCAGATCGACGCCCGGCGCCGGCGGCTCCTGCAGGCGCAGGTCGGCGAGCACGTGATCGAGGTGATGCAGCATGTGCTGGGCGGCGTCCGGGCTGCGCTTCTCGAGCGCGCTGACCAGATCCTGATGCTCGTCCGGCGGACAGCAGGTGGTGGCCGCCTCCTGGTAGACGGCGATGATCAGCGACGAGCGCGAGACCAGCTCGCGCAGCAGTTCGAGCAGCGTCGCGTTGCCGGCGCACTCGGCGATGATCAGGTGGAACTCGCCGGACAGGCGGATCGCCACGCGCCGGTCGTTGCGCTTGGCCACGGCCTTTTCCTTCTGCAGGTGATCGCGGATGCGCTGCAGGTCGGCGCGCGAGGCCTTCTCGACGAAGCGCGCGACGATCGCCGGTTCGAGCAGGCGTCGCGCCTCGAAGATGTCGAGCGCTTCCTGCACGGTCGGCAGGGTGACGATCGCGCCGCGGTTCGGCAGCAGCGTCACCAGCCGTTCGCTGGCGAGCTTCTGCAGCACCTGGCGCACGCGCGTGCGGCCGAGACCGAAGATCTCGCACAAACGGTTCTCGACCAGACGCGCGCCCGGCGGCAGGCTGTGATCGATGATCGCCGCGTAGATGCGCTCGTAGGCCACGTCGATGGCGCTGGCGCCCGGCACCGCGGCCGCCGCTTCCTTCGCCGCCGCGCGCTTGGCGGTCTTGCGCCCGCTCGTCGCTGTCTTGCTCATGCCGTTCCTCCGTCCTGTCCGGCTCTGGCGGCGGCTTCCGTGCCGCCGATGTAGGTACGCCGCACCGCGCGCTCGTCGCCGAGCGTCATCAGCACCAGCAGCTTCTCGCTCAGGCTCCGGCAGCCGGCGATGCGCCGCGCGAGCAGCGGCGTCGCCTGCCAGTCGATGGCGATGAAGTCCGCCTCGCAGCCGGCCGCGAACGAGCCGATGCGGTTCTGCAGCTGCAGCACGCGCGCGTTGCCGAGCGTCGCCAGATAGAACGCGCGCAGCGGCGTCAGGCGCTGGCCGCGCAGCTGCGCGACCTTGTACGCCTCGCCGAGCGTGCGCAGCATCGAGAAACTGGTGCCGCCGCCGACGTCGGTGGCGACGCCGAAACGCAGGCCGGCCTCGTCGCTGGCGGCGAAGTCGAACAGGCCGCTGCCGAGATACAGGTTCGAGGTCGGCGCATGCGCGGCGCAGGCGCCGCAGTCGGCCATGCGCCGGCGGTCGACGCTGTCGAGATGGATGCAGTGCGCGTAGACCGCGCGCTCGCGCAGCAGGCCGTAGTGGTCGTAGACGTCGAGGTAGCTGCGCCGCTCCGGGAACAGCTCGCGGACCCAGGCGATCTCGCCGAGGTTCTCGGCCAGATGGCTGTGGATGTAGGTGTCGTGATACTCGCGCGCCAGGCGTCCGGCGGCGGCCAGCTGCGCCGGCGTCGAGGTCGGCGCGAAGCGCGGCGTGATCGCCACCGCGAGGCGGCCGCGGCCGTGCCAGGTCTCGATCAGCTCGCGCGTCTCGCGCTCGCCGTCCTCGGCGGTGTCGCGCAGGTTGGCCGGGCAGTTGCGGTCCATCAGCACCTTGCCGGCGATCATGCGCAGGCCGCGGCGCTCGGCGGCGGCGAAGAACGCTTCGACCGAGGCCTTGTGCACGGTGCAGAACACCAGCGCCGTGGTCGTGCCGTTGCGCAGCAGCTCGTCGAGAAAGACCTCGGCGACCTCGCTGGCGTAGGCGTAATCGCCGAAGCGCGCCTCGACGGCGAAGATGTAGTGCTCCAGCCAGTCGAGCAGATCGCGGCCGGCCGAGCCGATCACTTCGGTCTGCGGAAAGTGGATGTGCGTGTCGATCAGGCCGGGCAGCAGCAGATCGGTGCCGTGATCGACGATCGGCGTGCCGTCCGGCAGCGCCGGCAGCAGTTCGGCGGCGGAACCGGCGGCGGCGACGCGCCCGTCCTCGACCAGCAGCAGGCCGTCCTCGTGGTGGTGGTAGCTGCCGGCGTCGTCGTGATCGCCGGGGTCGCCGGAGAAATGCAGCAGCGCGCCGCGGTGGGCCTGCAGGCTCATGCCCCGCCCTCCGCGCCGCCGCGATGGCCGATGCGCGTCTTCATTGCGGCGCTCCGCGGTCGATCCAGTCGAGCACGGACTGCCGCTCGGCGTCCGTCATCTGCGTCAGGTTGCCGAGCGGCATGGTTTTGGCCAGCAGCTGCTGGCGCATCGTCGTCAGGTGCTGCTGCAGATGCTCGGGCGTTTCCAGCATCACGCCCTTGGGCGGCGCGACGAAGCCGGCGAAGCTCGGGTGCTCGGCATGGCAGCCGGCGCAGCGCTGCGCGACAATCGCCTCGACCTGCGCGAACGGCGGCGCCGCGGCCGCGCCGGCGGTGGCGGCGGCCGGCGCCGGGCGCAGCAGCACGATCACCGCGGCGATCGCCGCCAGGCCCAGCAGCGCCGGCCACAGCGGCGTGCGGCCGCCGCGCTCGTGCGCCTTGTGGCGCATCACGAACCAGGCGCGGATCGCGGCGCCGGCCAGCGCCAGGCCGATCAGCGCCAGCACCTTGTGCTCGGAGCCGTAGGTCGAGGCGTAGTGGTTGCTGATCATCGTGAACAGCACCGGCAGCGTGAAATAGGTGTTGTGCACCGAGCGCTGCTTGCCGCGCGCGCCGTCGCGCGGATCGGGCTCGCGGCCCTCGCGCATCGCCGCGACCGAGCGGCGCTGGCCGGGAATGATCACGAAGAACACGTTGGCGACCATCATCGTGCCGAGCAGCGCGCCGAAGTGGATGTACGCGCCGCGGCCGCTGAACACCGCGCACAGGCCCCAGGCGGCAAGACCGAGCAGCACCGCGAGCACCGCGGCCAGCGCGCGCTCGTTGCGGCCCAGCGGCGAACGGCAGAGGCCGTCGTAGACCAGCCAGCCGCCGGCCAGCGTGGCGAGGCCGATCGCGATCGCCTGCCACGGCGCCAGCGCCAGCACCGCGGGGTCGATCAGGTACAGCGTCGGCGCGCCGTAGTACAGCACGCAGAGCAGGAAGAAGCCGGTCAGCCAGGTGCTGTACGCCTCCCAGTAGAACCAGTGCAGCTGCGCCGGCAGCTGCGCCGGCGCGACGCGATATTTCTGCGAGTGGTAGAAGCCGCCGCCGTGCACCGCCCACAGCTCGCCGGCGACGCCGCGCCGCGCCGCGGCCGGATCGGCCGGCGTCAGCAGATGGTTGTCGAGCCAGACGAAGTAGAACGACGCGCCGATCCAGGCGATGCCGACGATCACGTGCGCCCAGCGTCCGATCAGGTTCAGCCATTCGAGCAGATAGGCTTCCATGGGGTGGTTCTTGGCCTCAGGCGTCCGGGTGGAAGCTCTTGCCGAGCGAGGCCGGCTGGTTGAGGAGGATGGTGCGACCGTCGCGGCAGATCAGCACCAGCACGACGATGGTCGCGAGGTACGGCAGCATCGACAGGAACTCCGACGGGATGTGCAGGCCGAAGCCCTGTGCGTACAGCTGCAGCACGGTGACGCCGCCGAACAGGTAGGCGCCGGCCAGCACGCGCAGCGGCTTCCAGGTCGCGAACACGACCAGCGCCAGCGCGATCCAGCCGCGCCCGGCCGACAGGCCCTCGACCCACATCGGCGTCAGCGCCGTCGACAGATACGCGCCGGCGATGCCGCTGCAGGCGCCGCCGAACAGCACCGCCGCGTAGCGCACGAGCTGCACCGGGTGGCCGATCGCGTGCGCGACCGCCGGCGACTCGCCGACCGCGCGCAGCAGCAGGCCGCCGCGCGTGCGCGTCAGGAACCACTGCACGGCAAAGAACAGCGCGAACGAGGCGTAGACCAGCACGTCGAAGCGGAACAGCAGCGGTCCGAGCAGCGGCAGATCGCTGAGCACCGGCAGCGACAGGTGCGGCACCGCGGCGATCGGCTGGCCGGTGTAGGCCTTGCCGATGAAGGCCGACAGGCCGACGCCGAACAGCGTCAGCGCCAGACCGGTCGCGACCTGATTGGTCTGCAGCTGCAGCGTCAGCACCGCGAAGATCAGCGCCATCGCCATGCCGGCGCCGGCCGCGGCGAGATAGCCGAGCAGCAGGCTGCCGCTGTGCAGGCCGACCGCGAAGCCGGCGATCGCGCCGACCAGCATCATGCCCTCGACGCCGAGGTTGAGGACGCCGGCGCGCTCGGTGACCAGTTCGCCCATCGCCGCGAACACCAGCGGCGTCGCCGCCGCGGCGGTGCTCGCCAGCATCGCAACGAGAAGTTCGGGACTCATGCGCGCCTCACGCGGCGGATGCGCCAGGTGACGAAGGCGTCCATTGCCAGCAGGTAGAACAGCAGCAGGCCCTGGAACAGGCCGGTGATCGCCGACGGCAGCGCCAGATCGATCTGCGCCTGCTCGCCGCCCAGATAGAGCAGCGACATCAGCAGCGACGCGAGCACGATGCCGAGCGCGTGCAGGCGGCCGACGAAGGCGACGATGATCGCGGCGAAGCCGTAGCCCGGCGACACCGAAGGCTGCAGCTGGCCGATCGGCCCGGCGACCTCGCCGATGCCGGCGAGCCCGGCGCAGGCGCCGCCGATCAGCAGCGCCAGCCAGACGTTGCGCTTCTCGCTGAAGCCGGCGTAGCCGGCGGCGGCCGGCGCCAGACCGGCGACCTGCAGACGGTAGCCGGCGTAGGTCTTCTCGGTGAAGAACCACGACAGCGCCGCGACCGCGAGCGCGAAGACGATGCCGAGATTGACGCGCGTGCCCTCGACCAGCAGCGGCAGCAGCTCCCAGTCGTTGAACATGCGCGACTGCGGAAAGTTGAAGCCTTCCGGATCGCGCCACGGTCCGTGCACGAAGTAGCTCAGCAGCAGCTGCGCGACGTAGACCAGCATCAGACTGGTGAGAATCTCGCTGGTGCGAAAACGCGTGCGCAGGAAGGCCGGAATCGCCGCCCAGGCCATGCCGCCGAGCGCGCCGGCGAGCAGCATCGCCGGCAGCACCCAGTGCGATTCGGATTCGCCCCAGGCCAGCGCCACGCCGCTGCCGGCGAGCGCGCCGACCACCAGCTGGCCCTCGGCGCCGATGTTCCAGACGTTGGCGCGAAAGCCGATCGCCAGACCGAGCGCGCACAGCAGCAGCGGCGCGGTCTTCACCAGCAGTTCGCCGAGCCCGTACATCGAACTCAGCGGCTTGACGAAAAAGACCTCGAACGCCACCAGCGGCGCCTTGCCGAGCACCGTGAAGATCACGAAGCCGGTCACGAACATCAGCAGCGCCGCGATCAGCGGCGCCAGCACGCGCATCGTGCGCGAGGGCTGCGTGCGCCGCTCAAGCCGCAGCATGGGACACCTCCGTGTGGGCCGTGCCGAAATCGCCGGCCATCCAGCGGCCGATCTCGGCGACGCTGGTCGTGGCCGGATCGCACAGCGGCGACAGCCGTCCGCCGGCGAGTACGCCGAGCCGGTCGCTGACTTCGAACAGCTCGTCGAGTTCTTCGGAAATCACCAGCACCGCGGCGCCCTGGTCGCGCAGGTCGATCAGCGCCTGGCGGATCAGCTGCGCGGCGCCGACGTCGACGCCCCAGGTCGGCTGCGCGACGACCAGCACCTTGGGCGCGAGCAGGATCTCGCGGCCGACGATGAACTTCTGCAGATTGCCGCCGGACAGGCTGTCGGCGGCCGAACGCTCGTCGCGGCATTTCACGCCGAAGCGTTCGATGATCATGCGCGCGAACGCGCGCGCCGCCGCCGGCCGCACCAGACCGCGCCGCACCAGACCCTTGCCGGCGCCGGTCAGCAGCGCGTTCAGCGCCAGCGACAGCGACGGCACCGCGCCGCGGCCGAGGCGTTCTTCCGGCACGAAGCCGAAGCCGCGACGGCGGCGCTGGGCCGGATCGAGATCGCCGACCGGCTGGCCGCCGAGGCGCACCATGCCGCGCTCGGCGACGCGGCTTTCGCCGGACAGCGCCGCGAGCAGTTCCTGCTGGCCGTTGCCGGAAACGCCGGCGATGCCGACGATCTGGCCGCCGCGCACGCGCAGGTCGATGCCCTGCAGCGCGGTGCCGAACGGATCGGCACTCGGCAGCGAAAGGTTGGTCAGTTCGAGTTCGACCGGCCCCGCCTCGCGCGGCGTCAGCCGGCACGGCGCCAGCTCGCGGCCGATCATCATCTGCGCGAGGCTGTCGTTGCTCTCCTCGCGCGGCAGCGCGCGGCCGCCGACGCGGCCGCCGCGCAGGACCGTGGCGACGTCGCAGAGCGCGCGGATCTCGTCGAGCTTGTGGCTGATGTAGAGGATGCTGATGCCTTCCGCCGCGAGCCGGCGCAGCGTCACGAACAGCTGCTGCACCGCCTGCGGCGTCAGCACCGAGGTCGGCTCGTCCATGATCAGCAGGCGCGGCGCCTGCAGCAGGCAGCGCACGATCTCGACGCGCTGGCGCTCGCCGACCGACATGCTGTGCACGAGGCGGTCCGGATCGACCGGCAGGCCGTAGCGCTCGGACACCTCGCGGATGCGCGGCGCCAGCGCCGCCGGCGAGTCCGCCCCGTCCATCGCCAGCGCGATGTTCTCGGCGACGCTCAGCGTCTCGAACAGCGAGAAGTGCTGGAACACCATGCCGATGCCGAGCGCGCGGGCGCGCGCCGGACTGTCGATGCGCTGCTCGCGGCCTTCCCACTCGATGCGGCCTTCGTCCGGGCGCGTCACGCCGTAGACGATCTTCATCAGCGTGCTCTTGCCGGCGCCGTTCTCGCCGAGCAGCGCGTGAATCTCGCCGGGCTGCACGACCAGGCTGACGCCGTCGTTGGCGACGACGCCGGGGTAACGCTTGCTGATGCCGTGCAGCGCGAGGCGGGGCGTGCTCATGGCGCGGGCTTCCGGCAGCCGGCGCAGTCGCGAGCCGCATCGCCGGCGCAATCCTCGGGCGCCGCCTTGCGCGGCGGCGGCTCCGGCAGCGTGTCGAGCAGCTGCGCGGCGATGCTGACGGCGATCGCCGCCGGCCACTTGCTGCGCGACGCGCCGAGGCCAACCGGACAGGTCAGGCGCGCGATGCGCGCGGCATCGACGCCGTCGCGCGCGAGCCGCGAGCGGAAGCGCGCCGCCTTGCTCTTCGAGCCGATCAGGCCGGCGAAGGCGAAGTCGTCGCGCGCCAGCAGCGCGCGGCACAGCTGGTAATCGAGTTCGTGATCGTGCGTCATCACCAGGAAACGGGTGCCGGCCGGCGCCTGCGCGACGGTCTCGAGCGGATCGCGCGGCACCAGCACGCGGGTGCCGCCGGGCAGCATCGGCGGGAACAGTTCGGCGCGCGCGTCGATCCAGGTCAGGCGCAGCGGCAGCTCGGCGACGATGCGCGCCAGCGCCTGACCGACGTGGCCGGCGCCGTACAGCCACAGCGGCGCACCGCTGGCCAGCCGTTCGCGCAGTTCGACGCCGTCGGCGAGGCGCGTCAGCGTCGCGGCGCCGGCGTCGTTGGCGGCGACGCCCTGCCAGTCGCGCTGCACGGCGCCGCGCTGCAGGCGGCTGCGCAGTTCGAGCGCCGGCTGTTCGTGCAGCGCCAGCGCCAGATCGTCGAGCCAGGCGATGTCGTCGGCGTCGTAGCGTTCCAGCCACAGCTCGACGACGCCGCCACAGCACTGGCCCAGCTCGGTGCCGAGCACGTAGCGCTGCAGGCGCGCCTGCGGCGTGCGCGGCGCGTCGAGCAGCGCGCGCGCCGCCTGCAGCGCCTGCCATTCGAGATGGCCGCCGCCGATCGTGCCGAGCAGCGCGTCGGCGCCGACCAGCATGCAGGCGCCCGGCTCGCGCGGCGCCGAACCGCGCACCACCGCGACCACCACGCGCACGCACGGGCCCTGGCGGCGCAGCAGCGCGGCGGCGGCGCGCGGCCAGTCGCCGAGCGCCAGCAGCGTCAGCGTCGACGACAGCTCCGAGCGGGCGAGCGCGCTCATGCGGCCCAGGCCTCGCCGCGCAGGCGCGCGACCGCGCGCAGCACGGCCTCGGGCGTCGCCGGCGCCGGCAGCTCGACCGGCTGTCCCGGCGTGCCGCAGGCGGC
This sequence comes from Solimonas variicoloris DSM 15731, assembly GCF_000382285.1. GTDB lineage: Bacteria > Pseudomonadota > Gammaproteobacteria > Nevskiales > Nevskiaceae > Solimonas > Solimonas variicoloris. The sequence goes on from NZ_KB907952.1 coordinate 21,376, forward strand.
GACCGCGTCGCGGATCGCGTGGTAGACCGACATGCCGAGCATCAGCGGCGGCTCGCCGACCGCCTTCGAGCGATGGATGCTGGCCTCGCGGTTCGGCAGTTCGAGCAGGCGCACCGTGGTGCGCGCGGCCCAGTCGTAGGCGGTCGGAATCTTGTAGGTCGACGGCGCGTGCGTCTTCAGCTCGCCGCGCGCGTTCCACCACAGCTCCTCGGACGTCAGCCAGCCGACGCCCTGCAGGAAGCCGCCCTCAACCTGGCCGCGGTCGATCGCCGGATTCAGCGAGCGGCCGGCGTCGTGCAGGATGTCGGCGCGCAACAGCTTCGTCTCGCCGGTCAGCGTGTCGATCGCGACCTCGGCGACGGCGGCACCGTACGCGTAGTAATAGAACGGCCGGCCGTGCAGACGCTCGCGGTCCCAGTGGATCTTCGGCGTGCGGTAGAAACCGGTCGCCGACAGCGGCACGCGCGCGAAATAGGCCTGCTGCACGAGCTGCTGGAAGCTCATGTGCTGCGCGCCGGCGCTGACCGTGCCGGCCGCGAAGCGCACCGCGTCGGCGTCGACGCCCCAGTTTGCCGCCGCCAGCCGCGCGAGGCGGCGGCGGATGCGGCGCGCCGCGTGCTGCGCGGCCTTGCCGTTCAGGTCCGAGCCGCTCGACGCGGCGGTCGCCGAGGTGTTCGGCACCTTGCTGGTGTCGGTGGCGCTGACGCGGATCGCCGTCAGCGGCAGGCCGAGTTCCTGCGCGACCACCTGCTGGACCTTGGTGTAGAGGCCCTGCCCCATCTCGGTTCCGCCGTGATTGAGCAGCACGGTGCCGTCGCTGTAGACGTGCAGCAGCGCGCCGGCCTGGTTGTAGTGCGTGGCGTTGAACGAGATGCCGAACTTCACCGGCGTCAGCGCCAGGCCGCGCTTGACGACCGGGCTGGCGGCATTCCACTCGGCGATCGCCGCGCGGCGCTGCCAGTATTCGGCATCGGCTTCGAGGCGGCCGGTGATCTCGTGCAGCACGTTGTCCTCGACGCGCTGCCCGTACGGCGTCGTGTCGCGCTCGCCGATGCCGTAGAAATTCAGCTTGCGCACGTCGAGCGGGTCGCGGCCGAGCGCGCGGGCGATGTCGTCGACGATCTTCTCGATCACCATCATGCCCTGCGGACCGCCGAAGCCGCGGAACGCGGTGTTCGACACGGTGTGGGTCTTGCAGCGGTGCGAGACGACCTCGACGTGTTCGAGGAAGTAGGCGTTGTCGATATGGCACAGCGCGCGGTCGTTGACCGGGCCGGACAGATCGGCCGAGTAGCCGCAGCGCGAAGCGATCATCAATTTGAGCGCGCGAATGCGGCCGTCGGCGTCGAAGCCGACGTCGTAGTCGGCGATGAAGTCGTGGCGCTTGCCGGTCGCCAGCATGTCGACGTCGCGGTCGAGGCGCAGCTTCACGGCGCGGCCGGTCTTGCGCGCGAGGATCGCCGCCGCCGCCGCGATCAGCGCCGGCTGGCTTTCCTTGCCGCCGAAGCCGCCGCCCATGCGCCGGCACTGCACGACGACGTCGTGCGCGTGCACGCCGAGCGCGTGCGCGACGATGTGCTGGACCTCGGTCGGATGCTGCGTCGAGCTGATGATCTGCACCGCGCCGCCTTCCTGCGGCAGCGCGATCGCGATCTGGCCTTCGAGATAGAAGTGATCCTGGCCGCCGATCGCGGCGCTGCCGCGCAGGCGCCGCGGCGCCGCTTCGAGCGCCGCCTCCGGCTCGCCGCGCCGCATCGTGCGCGTCGGGATCACGAAGCTCTGCGCGGCGATCGCGTCGCGCGTGTCGAGGATCGCCGGCAGATCCTCGTACTCGATCTTCGCCGCGCGCACCGCGCGGCGCGCCGCCTCGTAGCTGGTCGCCGCGACCGCGAAGATCGGCTGGCCGGCGTACTGCACGAGCGCGTCGGTGAAGATCGGGTCGTCCTGCAGGATGCCGCCGTAGTTGTTGTCGCCGGGCACGTCGGCCGGCGTGGCGACGGCGATCACGCCGGGCTGCGCGAGCACCGCCGACAGGTCGAGCGCGGTGATCGTCGCGTGCGCGCGCGTCGACAGCCCGAACGCCGCGTGCAGGGCGTTGCCCGGCAGCGGCAGATCGTCGGCATACGGCGCGCGGCCGGCGACGTGCAGATGCGCGCTCTCGTGCCGCGTCGCGACGCCGACCGCCGGACCGATCGCGTCGCCGCTCATTTCGCTGTCCTTCGCGGCCGCGCTCATGCGTCCAGCTCCGACAGGCGCAGCACCGCGCCGCCGCGCAACTCCAGCGCGTAGCGGCGCAGCAGGTTGCCGGCGGTCTGCAGACGGTAGGCGCCGCTGGCGCGCATGTCGCTGAGCGGCTGGAAGTCCTCTGCCAGCGCCACCACCGCGGCCTCGAGCGCGGCCTCGTCCCAGACACGGCCGCGCAGCACGGCCTCGGTCTTCGCGGCGCGCCTGGGCGTCGCCGCCATGCCGCCGTAGGCAAGGCGCAGATCGGCGACGCGGCCGTGTTCGAGCTTGAGCGCGAACGCGGCGCAGACCGCCGAGATGTCCTGGTCGTAGCGCTTGGCGAGCTTGTAGCTGGCCAGCCGCCAGCCGTCCGCCAGCGGCGGCACGATCAGCGCGGCGACGAACTCGCCAGGCTGCAGCGCCTTCTTCTGGTAGCCGAGATAGAACTGGTCGAGCGGCAGGCGCCGCGTGCGCTCGCCGTGGCGCAGCTCGACGCTGGCGCCGAGCGCGAGCAGCGCCGGCATCGAATCGCCGATCGGCGAACCGTTGGCGACGTTGCCGACCAGCGTGCCGGAGTTGCACACCGGCGGCGAAGCGAAGCGCCGCGCCAGTTCGGCGAGCGGCGGATGACGGGCGACCAACGCCGGCCAGGCCTCGGCGAGCAGCACGGCGGCGCCGATGCGCAGGCCGTCGGCGCCGTCCTCGATGGTGCGCAGTTCGGCGACCTCGCCGACATAGATCAGCGGCGGCAGCTCGCGCAGGTGCTTGGTGACCCAGAGCCCGACGTCGGTGCCGCCGGCGAGCAACAGCGACTGCGGCGCCGCCGCGTAGCGCGCCGCCAGCTCATCGACGCTGCGCGGCGCGCAGAAGCCCGGCAGCTCCAGCGTCGTCTCGCGGCGCAGGCCGTCGAGCGCGGCCGCCCATTCGGCGTCGCGCGACGGCGGCGGCGGGTAAGCGCCCATGTGCAGGCCGGCGTCGATGATCGGCCGGTAGCCGGTGCAGCGGCACAGGTTGCCGGCGAGCGCGTCGACCACCGTCGCCCGCGCCGGCGCGGTTTCGCGTGCGTACAGCGCGTACAGCGACATCACGAAGCCCGGCGTGCAGAAACCGCACTGCGAGCCGTGGTGATCGACCATCGCCTGCTGCACCGGATGCAGCGTGCCGTCGGCATCGGCCAGGCCGTCGGCGCTGAGCACGGCCTTGCCGTCGACCGTCGCCAGGAAGCGGATGCAGCTGTTGATCGCGCGGTAGCGCAGGCCGCCGCGGCCATCGGGCTCGCCGAGCGCGACCGTGCAGGCGCCGCAGTCGCCCTCGGCGCAGCCTTCCTTGACCGCCGTGCAGCCCGCGTCCTCGCGCAGAAACTGCAGCAGCGTGCGGGTCGGCGCCGGCGCGTGCGCCTCGACGACCTTGCCGTCGAGCAGGAAGCGGACCGTCGCCTCAGCGAAACGTGAATCCTGGGTGGGCATCAGCTACCGCGGTAGGTGGAATAGCTCCATGGAGAGAGCAGCAGGGGCACGTGGTAGTGCTGGGCGGCGTCGGCGACGCCGAAGCGCAGGCGCACCTCGTCGACGAACGGCGGCTCCGGCAGCACCTCGCCGCGGGCGCGGAAGTACGCGCCGGCCTCGAAGCGCAGTTCGTAAACGCCGGCGACGAAGGCCTCGCCCTGCAGCAGCGGTTCGTCGACACGTCCGTCGGCGTTTGTATGCAATCGCTTGACGAGCTCGCAGGACTGGCCGCAGCGATACAGGCTCAGGGCCATGCCGGCCGCCGGGCAGCCGTTGGCCGTGTCGAGCACATGTGTGGTCAGTTTTCCCATCGCCGAAGCATCCCTGGAATCGTCTGGCGGCACCTGCTGTTGCAGGCATCGTAGCGCCGTAGGAGCAAAGCGCGTGCCATCGGCGGAAAATGTCGCCCTGGCGCACGGCAGCGGCGCTTGCGGCCGAGATTGCATGCGATGCCATTGCAGATTGCATGCAATCCGTGCGTCCGATTGTGTGCGCGACGCGCTAAAGCGGGGCATGGATGTCCGCGCCGGCGCGGCCGCGCCACCGACACTACTCTGGGCGACGACGGCGCGCGCGTGGCACAGGCTTTGCGGTTGCGAAAAAGCCGCGCGACCGGCCCGTCGCCGGCAATCGGCCCACTTACGTTCCCGAAGGAGTCACCCCGCGATGCTCGATCTTGCCGTGTTGCGGCGCGCCCTGCGCCCGCGCCTGACCGCCCTCGCCGCCCTGCTCGCCGCCGCGGCGGGATTGTTCGGCGCCGGCGCGGTCGCCGCCGAGCCGCTGAAGGTCGCGTTCGTCTACATCGGCCCGGTCGGCGACGCCGGCTGGACCTACGCCCACGAGCAGGGCCGCCTGGCGCTCGAAAAAGCCCTGCCCGGCCAGGTCAAGACCACCTACGTCGAGAGCGTGCCCGAGGGCGCCGACGCCGAGCGCGTCATCCGCCAGCTCGCCGCCGACGGCAACAAGCTGATCTTCACCACCTCGTTCGGCTACATGGAAGCGACGCTCAAAGTCGCGCGCCTGTTCCCGAAGACCGTGTTCATGCACGCCACCGGCTACAAGACCGCAAAGAACGTCGGCGTCTACGAAGCGCGCGCCTACGAATCTTCTTATCTCCTCGGCGTGCTTGCCGGCGGCAAGACGAAGAGCAACACGCTCGGCTTCGTCGCCTCGTTCCCGATTCCGGAAGTGATCCGCAACATCGACGCGTTCACGCTCGGTGCGCAGAGCGTCAATCCGAAAGTGCGCACCAAGGTCATCTGGGTCAACACCTGGTACGACCCGGGCAAGGAGCGTCAGGCCGCCGAGACGCTGATCGCGCAGGGCGCCGACGTGCTGAGCCAGAACACCGATTCCGCCGCCGTCCTGCAGACCGCGCAGCAGAAAGGCGTCTACGCCTGCGGCCGCAACTCGGACATGTCGCGCTTCGCGCCGAGCGCGCAGCTCGCCGCCGGCATCGTCGACTGGGGCCCGTTCTACATCCAGACCGCCAGAGACGTGATCGCCGGTACCTGGAAGAGCGCATCGACCCGATGGGGCGTCGCCGAAGGCATGGTCGACGTCGCGGCGCTGCTGCCCGGCCTGCCCGCGCCGACGCTGAAAGCCTACGGCGACCAGAAGAAGGCGCTCGCCGAACATCGCTTCGAGGTCTTCCAGGGCCCGATCAAGGATCAGAGCGGCGCGCTCCGCGTCGCCGCCGGCAGTCAGCTGACGACCGAACAGCTGATGGCGCTCGACTGGTACGTGCACGGCGTCGACGCGCCGCTGCCGCGATAAACCCCGAATTCCGGAACCAGACCGTGATGAAACCGCACACCGCCCTCGCCGCTCTCGCGCTGGCCTTCGCCGCGACGTCCGCAGCCGCCGCGACGCCACCGGCTGCGCCGCCCGCGTCCGCGCCGATGCCGATCCGCGCCGTCGTGCTCGTCAACTTCGAGATCGGCGCCGACAGCGGCGACGCGGCCGGCGAGTTCCAGCGCTGGTACGAGCGCGGCATCGACGGCAAGGGGCCGCTCGACTGCGTGCCGCTGCCGCAGAGCACGCACGCCGCCTGCCTCGACCGCGCGCGCGGCGTGCTCGTCACCTACACCGGCCTCACCGCCGACCGCGCCGCGGCCAGCGTGATGGCGATGGGCATGGACCCGCGCTTCGACTTCCGCCACGCGTACTGGCTGATCGGCGGCATCGCCGGCATCGACCCGCACGACGGCACGCTCGGCTCGGCGGTCTGGGGCCGCTGGGTCGTCAACGGCGACTGGGCGCACGAGATCGACGCCCGCGAAATGCCGAAGGACTGGAAGACCGGCTATCTGCCGTTCGAGCGCAAGACGCCGTACGCGCAGCCGGTCGGCAACGACTACGGCAAGGTCTACGCGCTCAACGGCGCGCTGCGCGACTGGGCCTACGCCCTGACCCGCGATCTCCGGCTCGACGACGACGACAAGATCGCCGCGATCCGCGCCGCCTATACCGAGGACGCCGCCGCGCGCGAGGCGCCGAAGGTGATGCGCGGCGACAACCTGTCGGCCGGGACCTTCTGGCACGGCCGGCTGCTCAACGACTGGGCCAACGACTGGGTGAAGTACTGGACGCGCGGCGACGGCGAGTTCGTGACGACCGCCGTCGAGGACAGCGGCATTCTCGAAGCGGTCCGCTTCCTCGATGCCGGCGGCAAGGCCGACTTCTCGCGCGTGATGCTGCTGCGCACGGCGAGCAACTTCAGCATGCAGCCGCCCGGACTGAGCGCCGCCGACAGCCTCGCGCGCGAACTCGACGGCTTCGGCGCGATGCAGCCGGCCTGCGAGGCGCACTGGCGTGTCGGCAGCGCCGTGGTGCGCGAGCTGACCGCGAACTGGGCGAAGTACCGCGACGGATCGTTCGCGCCGTAAGGCGCCGGCGGGGCAATCGCACTTGGCGGGCTTGCGGCGGCAGCCGCAGGCGGTGCGGCCTTTTCCCGATCGGGAAATTTTTCTTGCATTTCGGCCGATGAGCGCCAAAATATCCCGATCGGAAAAATCATCAGCCTGAATCCGGCTTTCGGATCGACTTTTCCCGATCGGGAAAGAGCCATGCACGATCGAAGCCCCATCAACGACGCCACCGACCTCGGCCTCGCCATCCGCGCCGCCCGCAAGCGGCAGCGGCTCACGCTGGCGCTCTGCGCCGCGGCCAATGGCGTCAGCGTGCGTTTCCTGTCGGAGCTGGAGCGCGGCAAGCCCGGCGCTTCCGTCGGCACTGCGCTGCGGATCGCGCGCTCGGTCGGCCTGCGACTGTCCGTCGAGGTCATCGACTGATGCCCGGCCGGCTCTGGGTCTTCCTGTCCGGACAGCGCGTCGGAACGCTGGACGAACGCCACGGCAGGCTGTCGTTCACCTACGAAGCCGGCGCTCACGCGCCCTTGTCGGTGCGGCTGCCGCTGCGCGCCGAGCCTTACGACGACGCGTCCTGCCGCAGCTTCTTCGACAACCTGCTGCCCGAAGGCAGCTGGCGGCAGTCGATCTGCCGCCAGCTGCGCATCGACGAGCGCGACGATTTCCGCCTGCTGGCGGCGATCGGCGCCGAATGCGCCGGTGCCGTCTCGCTGCATGCCGACCCGGCATGGACACCGGTACGGGGCGTCTACCGGCCGACGACGGAAGTCGAGCTGCGCCGCTGGGTGCTGAATCCCGCGGCGCGCCCGGCACTGCAGAGCAGCCCCGGCCTGCGGCTGTCGCTGGCCGGGGCGCAGGACAAGCTGCTGCTGCATTTCGACGGCCAGACCCCTTGCCTGTGCGAGGGCGGCGCGCCCAGCACCGTCATCCTCAAGCCCGACATCCACGATCCGGCCAACGCGATCGAACTCAGCGCGTTCAACGAACGGCTCAGCGTGTGTCTCGCCCGGCAATGCGGCATCGATGCGGTCGACGCGTTCTGGTACGCGGGCGCCTATGCCGTGCACCGCTACGACCGCGTGCTGCGTCCCGACGGCTGGCAGCGTCTGCACCAGGAAGACTTCGCGCAGATCGCCGGCGTGCCCGCCGTCGCCAAGTACGAGGAGCACGGCGGGCCGGGCTGGCAGCAGTGCTTCGCGATCGTCGACGACTGGATCGCGGCGCCGGCGGCATCCCGCCTACAGCTGCTGCAACGCCTGTTCTTCAATCTGTGCCTCGGCAATAACGACGCCCACGCGAAGAATTTCGCACTGCTGCACGAGCTCGACGGCCGCCGTCCGCGTCTGGCCCCGGCCTATGACCTGCTGTGCACGCAGGTTTACGGACCGCTATCAAAGACCATGGCCATGGCGATCGGCGGCGAAGCAGATCCGACGCGGCTGAACCGCGCAGCCTGGGCGCAGTTCGCCAAAACCAGCGGCTTCACCATCACGATCCTGCAGCGCTTCGCGGCGCAGATGGCGGCGCAGGTCGCCAAGGCCCTGCCCGATCTGCTCGCGCGGACCGAGGCCGCCCATCCTGCGCTCAAATCGGATCTCTATCCCGCACGTCGCCGGCTCGCGTTCTTCCGCCGCTATGCTGCCACGGTCGCCGGCAACGGCGAGCGCCTGGCGGCCTCGTTCGCCGCGTGACGCGCAGCGCCGTCCGGCGCCGGCGAAGAACCCGGTTCAGGCCGCCGGCGCGAAGCGGATCTCGCGCGCGGCATCGATCGGGTTGGCGTCGGCGACGAGATCGTTGAAACGGTAACTGGCGATGCGCGCCGCCTCGACGACGCCGGCGGCACGCTCGACGGCCGGCGAGTTGGCGAGTCGCTCCCGGCCCTGCGCGAGCACGCGCTCGTAGCGCTCGACCTCGCGCGCGCAGACCACCAGCGGGAAGCCGAAATGGCGGCGGTAGGCCTGCGCCAGCTCGCGCACCTCGTGATGCGCGTCCTCGCCGAGCGTGCCGAGCCCGGCGGCGTCGTGATCGAGGATGTAGGCATTGCCGGCGTCGGCCTCGCTGCCGAGGTCGGCGTAGGCGTTCAGCAGCGCGAGCTGCTGCGCCGTGTCGCCGGCCAGCAGCGCCTCGCCGAACGCCGCGCGCAGCGCGCGCGTATCGGCGTACGGGCGCTGCGCCCAGGCCCGCTCCAGGACCCAGGGCACATGCTCGACGAGGCCACCGAAGGTGCGCGCGAACGCGTCGTACGACATCGCGTTGACCTGCTCGAGCATGACGAGCCCATGCTCCGGCCGCCCGGCGACGGCGGCGTGCGCGCCGCCGACGTGGTGGAACAGCGCGTTGAGCAGGATCGCGGTGAGCGCGCCGAGCGTGATGCCGCTGCCGAAGATGATCTGCGCCCAGTCCGGCACGCCGGTCGCCACGAAGGGCTGTGCGGTGACGAGCATGGCCAGGCCGAGGCTGGTGCCGACGATGACGAGATTGCGGTGATCGTTGAAGTCGACCTTGGCCAGCGTCTGGATGCCGACCACGGCGACCGCCGCGAACATCGCCAGCGCGGCGCCGCCGAGCACCGGATGCGGAATGCCGGCGACGATCGCCGCCGCCTTGGGCATCGAGCCGAGGATCAGCATGATGACGCCGGCCGCGCAGACCACCCAGCGGCTCTTGACCTGCGTCAGGCGCACCAGGCCGACGTTCTCTGCGTAGCAGGTGTACGGAAACGAATTGAGCACGCCGCCGAGCATCGTCGCCAGGCCGTCGGCGCGCAGCGTGCGCGCGATGTCCTCGCGGCGGATGCGCTTGCGCACGATTTCGCCGGTCGCGTAGACGTCGCCGGTGCTCTCGACCATGGTGATCAGCATGACGACGATCATCGACAGGATCGCGGTGACGCTGAAGCTCGGCCAGCCGAAGTAGAACGGCAGCGTGTAGCCGAGCGGCGCCGCGCTCTCGACCGCGTCGAAGTGCGCGTCGCCGAGCAGCCACGCGACCAGCGTGCCGGCGACCAGACCGGCGAGCACCGCGATCGTGGCCATGAAGCCGCGGAAGAAGCGCTGGATCGCGACGATCAGCGCCAGCGTGCCAAACGCGTACAGCAGGTTCTTCAGCAGCACCGGATTCTGGATCGCGTTCGGGCCGCGGCCCATGACGACGTCGTTGGCGGCGACCGGCAGCAGACCGATGCCGATGATGAGGATCACCGTGCCGGTGACGACCGGCGGAAAGAAGCGCGCGAGCCGCGCGAAGTACGGCGCCGCGAAGAACGCGAACAGGCCGCCGGCGAGCACGGCGCCGTAGATCGACGCCAGCCCCGCGCTGCCGCCGCCGGCGGCAAGGCCGATGCTGATCATCGGCCCGACCGCGGTGAAGGTCACGCCCTGCAGCAGCGGCAGGCGCACGCCGATCTTCGGGCCGAGACCGACCGACTGGATGATCGAGGCGATGCCGCAGGTGAACAGATCGGCGTTGATCAGGTGGATCAGCTGCCCGGTCGACAGACCCAGACCGCCGGCGACGAGGATCGGCACCAGCACCGCGCCGGCATAGAACGCCAGCACGTGCTGCAGGCCGTAGGCCGCCAGCTTCGGCAGCGGCAGAACCTCGTCGACCGGATGGATGCGCGCGTTCATGCTCTGCCCCTGCGCTGCGGCGTCCGTTCAGGGCGCCTTCTGGATGTCGACCTCGATGCCGGCGTCGCGGGCGACGCCGCGCAGGCGCTGCAGCAGCGCGTCCGGCGCGCCGCGTTCGACGCGGATGTGCAGCGGTCGCGACGGTCCGGCGCCGGCGTGCTTGCGGATCTCGATCGCCGCCTGCTGCTCGGTCAGCTGCAGCCCGGCCCAGAGAATCTGCCCCTGCGCGTCGAGCACCAGCGACAGGTCCTGGCCTTCGGCGCCGAGCACCTGGCCGAAGTTCGGACCGATCAGCGCGCGCAGGAACGCCGGCGTCGCCCACGCGGCCTTGCCCGCGTAGCGCTCGATGAACGCGGCGTCGCCGCCGATGCGCTCGCGGCCCGGACTCCAGGCCGGCGTCAGCACCGAGCCGACCAGCAGGTACGGCGCCTCCGGCCGCAGCACGATGGCCTTGGCGGCGCCGGCCGGCACCGGCACGAACGGCGTCTGGCCGTGCGCGACGTCGCGGCCCATCACGTAGTGCGCAACGCTGCCGTCGGCGAGGAACAGGTAGTAGTCGGCCGGGCCGCCCTCGATCAGCGACTGGTAGTCGTCCGAGTACAGCCAGTGCAGATGGTTCTGCGGCGAGGCCGGCGTCAGCATGAAATAGATCGCGTTGCTGGCCGGCGAACGGCCGTCGCCGGCCGTGACTTCGAGATCCGAAACGCGCAGCACGCGGAACAGGCCCGCCTCGCCGTTCAGGGGCACCAGGCCGAGCCGCTCGATCAGCTCGTCGCGGCGCGCGTCGGCCGCGACCGACGGCGCCGCGGCCGAGGCCGCCATCGCCGCCGGCGCGGCGCACAGCGCCGCGGCGAAGAGGACTTTGCGCAGCGCCCGCCTCACGGCGTGCCCGGCACGCGGTCGCGATAGACGTCCCAGTGCGAGACGATCTCGTCGACGACCTTGGAGCCGACCTTGTACGCCGCCTCGACCGACATGTTCAGCGCCGCGTAGCCCTCGCCCGGCGCGCCGCTGTGGTCTTCGAGCAGGTTCTGCGCGGCGGTCAGGCCCGGCGGCTGCATCGTGTAGTTGCTCGCCGTGCGCAGCACCATCAGGCGGCTGTAGTCGGCCTTGCCGGTCGGCGACAGATAGCTCAGCGACTGCGCGGTGCCGGTGTCCTCCATCGCCGAGGACACGAACTCGCCCTTGCCGTCGGTCCAGTACTTGGTCCACCGGTTGGCCCACTCGTTGAGCAGCTTGCCGTGCCAGTAGGTCATCGCCGCCAGGTTGTCGCCCTTGAGCACGAACGGTGGCTTCTGCGCGTTCGGATAGCCCTTGTAGAGCGCACGACGCTTCTGCAGCACCGGATGATCGCCAAGATCGACGTCGCGGGTCAGCTGGAACGCCCAGTCGGTCAGCGCGCCGTTGAGCTTGAACATCTCGCCGGTCGGCTTCGGCCGGGGCTGGCCGTACGGCCCCTGGGTGCCGCGCGGGAAGTAGCCGGTCGGCCAGCCCTTGGGCATTTCGCGCGCGTCGATCTCGTGCGCGAGATCGCCGTCGACGAGATATTCGGCCCAGGCCGCCGAACCGATCGACGCGTCGGCCGGATCGAAGCCGGCGATGCCGGCGACCAGCCAGTACGCGTGCGAAAGATCGAAGCGCGGATCGAGGCCCAGCGCCATCACCGCGGTCGCCGAGTTCGCCGTGCCCATGCCGGTGACCATGCCGAGCACGCCGGTCTGCGGGTTGAACCACAGATCGTGGTGATGCGCGAACGCGAAGCGCTGATCGAGCTGCTGGCGCTCCTTCCACAGCTGGAACTCGCCGGCGGCGTCGCCGCTGTCCTGGCCGATCTCGAACATCGCGACGACCACGACCTTGACCTCAATCGGCTTCGCTGCCGCGGCGACGGCCGGCGGCGCGGGCGGCGGCGGCGCGGCGGGCGGCGGCGCGGCGGGCGGCGGCGCG
>NZ_KB907953.1 GCF_000382285.1 Solimonas variicoloris DSM 15731
TCGGGCACCTGAAGGACGACTGCGGACTACGGCGGAACTGGCTCAAAGGATCGGAAGGGGATGTGCTGCATCCGGTGTTGTGTGCCGCCGGCTACAACCTGCGCTGGTTGATGCGGGCCATTGCCCGGTTGGGACTGAAGGCCCTTTTTGCACTCTGGCTTCTGGTCGGGATGCTTGAGCGGGTGGTCAGTGACGAGGGGGGCATGGCCGCCGGGTCGGCGGCTGGCGGCGGTGAATTGAATATTTCAGGACCGACTAAGTGGGCGTCGACATTTTCGTGTAAAGGGTGGTTGGGAATGGACCATTATATTGGTGACGCCTGTTTTTTCCATATTCGCCAAACGGGCAATCCTTTTATCGGACTTTTATCGTTTGTGGCGGGCGTTTATGGCGGGCGGTTAAAAATAACCAGACCCCGGCGGGGAAATCCCAATAAAAAACCTCCCGGCTCCTGTCGGCGCCGGGAGGTTGTCGCGAACGCTTACAGGCTGGCGACGTCGAGCGCCATCGCCTCGGCCGCGCTCTCGCGCACATTGGCGAGCAGCGTCGGCACCTGCGACAGCAGGCGCGCGGCGAAGAACTGCGCGGTGACCCGCTTGGCCGCCGCGAACGCGACGTCGCCGCCGGCCTCGGCGGCGCGCACCATGCGCAGCCAGTTCCAGCCGAGATAGGTCAGCGCGAACGCGCGCAGGAAGTCGACGCAGCCGAAGGCGGCATCGTCCGGCGTCAGCTTGTACGACTCCTGTACCCAGCGCGTCGTCGATTCCAGCTCGGCGACGGCCTTGGCGAGCGGCTGGGCGATGAAGTCCGGCGCCATCTCGAGGTCGGCGCGCACCGCGGCGAAGAAGCGCTTCGGCAGGCGGCCGCCGTGCAGCATCAGCTTGCGGCGTACCAGGTCCATCGCCTGGATGCCGTTGGTGCCTTCGTACAGGCAGAGGATCTTCGAGTCGCGGACGATCTGCTCGATGCCGTGCTCGCGGATGAAGCCGTGGCCGCCGTAGACCTGCACCGCCATCGACGCCAGCTCCACCGCCGAATCGGTGCAGAAGGCCTTGACCAGCGGCGTGTTCAGCTCGACCCAATCCTGCGCTTCCTCGCGCGCGGTTTCATCGGCGGCGTGGTGCGAGGCATCGACGTGCATCGCGGTCTCGTAGCAGAGCACGCGCGCGCCCTCGGTGATCGCCTTCATCTGCAGCAGCATGCGGCGCACGTCGGGGTGATGGGCGATGACGTCGCCGCCGTTGAAGGCCTTGCCCTGCTTGCGGTCGAGCGCGTAGCGGATCGCGTTCTGCGTCGCCAGCTCGCACTGACCGAGGCCCTGGTAGCCGACCATGATGCGGGCCAGGTTCATCATCACGAACATGTTCTGGATGCCCGTGTTCGGCGCGCCGATCATCCAGCCGCGGGCGTTCTCGAACGACATCGTGCAGGTGCACGAGCCGTGGATGCCCATCTTGTGCTCGATCGACACGCACTTGACCGGGTTGCGCTCGCCGAGCGAGCCGTCGGCGTTGACGAGAAACTTCGGCACGACGAAGGTCGACAGGCCCTTGATGCCGGCCGGCGAGTCGGGCAGGCGGGCGAGGACGAAGTGGACGATGTTGTCCACCATGCCGTGCTCGCCGGAGGTGATGAAGATCTTGCTGCCTTCAAGCAGGAACGAGCCGTCGGCCTGCGGATAGGCCTTGGTCTTGACGGCGGCGAGGTCCGAGCCGGCCTGCGGCTCGGTCATGCACATCGTGCCCGACCATTCGCCGGTCGCCAGCTTCGGCAGGTAGGTATTCTTCTGCTCGTCGGTGCCGTTGGCGGCGATCGCCTCGAAGCAGCCCTGCGTCAGGCCCGGATACAGCGCGAAGGCCACGTTCGCCGAGCACAGCAGCTCCTCGATGACCTTGCCGAGCGTGTACGGCAGGCCGGCGCCGCCGTATTCCTGCTTCTGCATGATGCCGATCCAGCCGGCCTCGGCGTAGGCCTTCCAGAATTCCGGGAAACCGTCCGGAATCTTCACGGTATGGTCGCCGTTGTAGACGCAGCCCTGCGCATCGGACTTCGGATTGAGCGGCGCGAGCTCGTTCTCGATCAGCTTGGCGGCTTCTTCGACGAGGCCGGTCAGGGTCTCCGGCGTGGCGTCCTCGTAGCCCGGCAGTTCGGCCAGGCGGCTGACGCCGAGGACCTGATTCAGAACGAAGTTGATTTCCTTGAGGGGCGCCTTGTAGCTCGCCATGCGCGGATTCCTGCGGTTGCGTGGGTTTTGGGGGGCGCCAAGGCTAGCACAGGGGACGCACGCTTAGGCCTATCCGCGCGGGTGGGTTGACGGTGGCGCAACAGTCATATTCCGGCCCGAAGCGCATCGGCCGGGGCGCGGCCCGTCACGTTCGTTGCGGGGGCTTCGGGTAAACTTCGGCGTCTCCGATGAAAGCCAGTTGGGAACCGTCCGCCGTACCATGAAAGTCCTTCTGACCGGTGCCGCCGGCTTCGTCGGCATGTACTGCGCCAAGGCGCTGCTCGAGCGCGGCGACGACGTGGTCGGCTTCGACAGCGTCAACGACTATTACGATCCGGCGCTCAAGCGGGCGCGCCTGGCGCAGTTGCGCGGGTTTCCGCAGTTCCGCTTCGTGCAGGCCGATCTGGCCGACAAGGCGGCGCTGTTCAAGGTCTTCGAGAGCGAGCGGCCGGACGTGGTGCTGCATCTGGCCGCGCAGGCCGGCGTGCGCTACTCGCTGCAGAATCCGCAGGCCTACGTCGACAGCAACCTGACCGGCTTCGTCAACCTGCTCGAGGCCTGCCGCGCGCATCCGGTGCGGCACCTGCTGTTCGCCTCGTCGAGCTCGGTCTACGGCGCCAACACCAAGGTGCCGTTCGCGGTCACCGACCATACGGATCATCCGGTCAGCCTGTACGCGGCGACCAAGAAGGCCAACGAGGCGCTGGCGCATTCGTACAGCCATCTGTTCGGCATTCCGGCCACCGGCCTGCGCTTCTTCACGGTCTACGGGCCGTGGGGGCGTCCCGACATGGCGTACTTCTCGTTCACGAAGGCCTTGTTCGAAGGGCGTCCGATCGAAGTCTTCAACCATGGCGACATGGAGCGCGACTTCACCTACATCGACGACATCGTCACCGGCGTGGTGCGGCTGCTCGATCGGGTGCCGCAAGGCGATCCCGCATGGACCGGCGATCCGCCGGTCGCCGGCCACAGCCGCGCGCCGTACCGCCTCTACAACATCGGCAATCACTCGCCGGTGCGCCTGATGCACTTCATCGAAGTGCTCGAACGGCTGACCGGCCGCGTTGCCGACAAGCAGTTCAAGCCGATGGCGCCCGGCGATGTGCTTCGGACCTACGCGGACGTCGAGGATTTGCGCCGCGACGTCGGGTTCGAGCCGTCGACGCCGATCGAGGCGGGGCTGGCGAGGTTCGTGGATTGGTATCGGACGTACTATCAGGTGTAAGCGGCCGCGGCCCCATCTCTTTTCAGTCACGCTCCACGACACATGAAAATCACCGTCTTCGGGTCCGGGTATGTCGGATTGGTCACTGCCGCCTGTCTTGCCGATGTGGGCAACCAGGTCGTCTGCGTGGACGTGGATCCGGAGAAGATCGCGACGCTGAAAGCCGGGCACTGTCCGTTCTACGAACCGGGCATCGACACGCTGCTGGCGCGCAACGCCAAGGCCGGACGTCTCGGGTTCACGACCGATGCGGCCGAGGGCGTCGCCCACGGCGAGATCATTTTCATTGCCGTCGGCACGCCGCCGCAGGAAGACGGTTCGGCCGACCTGCAGTATGTGCTGGCGGTGGCGCGGACCATCGGTGAGCACATGGATGGCTACCGCGTCATCTGCACCAAGTCGACGGTGCCGGTCGGGACGTCGGCCAAGGTGCGCGAGGCGCTCCGGGCCAGACTCGCCGAGCGCGGCGCCGAGCTGCCGTTCGATGTGGTCTCGAACCCGGAATTCCTCAAGGAGGGTGCCGCGGTCGACGATTTCATGCGGCCGGATCGCATCATCGTCGGCACCGACAGCGCGCGGGCACTGGAACGCATGCGGGCGCTTTACGCCCCGTTCAACCGCAATCACGACCGCGTGATGGCGATGGACGTGCCGTCGGCCGAGCTGACCAAGTACGCCGCCAACGCGATGCTGGCGACGCGCATCAGCTTCATGAACGAGCTCGCCCTGCTGGCCGAGAAGGTCGGCGCCGACATCGAGAGCGTGCGCCGCGGCATCGGCTCCGATCCGCGTATCGGCTTCCACTTTCTCTACGCCGGCGCCGGCTACGGCGGCTCGTGCTTTCCCAAGGACGTCAAGGCGCTGATCCGCACCGGCCAGGAAGAAGGACAGACGCTGCAGGTGCTCACGGCCGTCGAAGCGGCCAATGATGCGCAGAAGCACGTCCTGTTCGAACGCATCGAGCGCTATCTTGGCAGCGTTCGGGGCAAGACCATCGCCGTCTGGGGGCTGGCCTTCAAGCCGAACACCGACGATATGCGCGAGGCGCCGAGCCGGGTGCTGATCGAGGCGATCTGGGCGGCGGGCGGCAAGGTCCGCGCCTACGACCCGGTCGCCATGGAGAACACCCGCAAGATCTATGGCGAGCGTGCCGATTTTGCGCTGGTCCATTCGCCGGAGGAGGCCTGCGAGGGCGCCGACGTGCTGGCGATCGTCACCGAGTGGGCGGTGTTCCGCAGCCCGGATTTCGGTGCGCTCAAGCGCCTGCTGCGCCAGCCGGCGATCTTCGACGGCCGCAATCTCTACGATCCGGCGGTGCCCGCGGCGGCCGGCTTCCACTACCAGTCCATCGGCCGGCGGACGCTCGCCGCCGGCTGAGGCTTTTTCCGTCCCGGCGATCCGCCGGCACATGCGGCATAATCCCGCGCTCTTTCGCAGCGCAACTGGAGTTTTTCGTGTTGGATTTCCTGATCAGCCCCGCATTCGCGCAGCAGGCCGGCGCCGCTGCCCCGCAGAGCCTGCTCGGCGCGTTCTGGCCGCTGCTGGTGATGATCCCGCTGTTCTACTTCCTGCTGATCCGTCCGCAGAGCAAGCGCAACAAGGAACTGCGCGACATGCTCGCGAAGATTGCCAAAGGTGACGAAGTGGTGACGACCGGCGGTCTGGCCGGCAAGGTCGTCGGCCTCGGCGAGACGTTCCTGACGATCGAGATCGCCGACAACGTGCAGGCCAAGATCCAGAAGTCCGCCGTGACCGGCGTCCTGCCGAAGGGCACGCTCAAGGCCCAGTAAGCGCCGCGGCGCTTCACGGCGGCTCCGCCCGGGATCTTCCGCGCAGGCTCGACAACCGAACGACGATGAAACCCTACTCGACCTGGAAATACGTGCTGCTGATCGCGGCACTGCTGTTCGGCCTGATCTACGCGGCGCCGAATTTCTACGGTGACGATCCGTCCGTGCAGATCTCGCTGGAGAGCGGCGACGCGCTGCCGGCCGACTTTGGCGACCGGGTCGCGGCCGCGCTCCAGGAAGGCGGCCTGGCGCCCAGAGCCAGCGGTGTGGAGAACGGGCAGTGGGTGGTGCGTTTCGACGCCGCCGACCGGCAGCTGAAGGCTGCCGACCTGCTCAAGGAAAAGCTCGGCCGTGACTATGTGGTCGCGCTGAACCTGGCGTCGAAGACGCCGGCCTGGCTGCGGGCGATCGGCGCCAGGCCGATGAATCTGGGCCTCGACCTGCGCGGCGGCGTGCACTTCCTGCTGGAGGTCGACATCGACGAGGTTCGCAAGAAGGCCGTCGAGCGCATCGTCACCGAAGTGCCGGCCTTGCTGCGCAAGGAAGACATCCGCTACACCGGCCGGCGGCAGACCGATAGCGCGGCGGTGCTGGAGTTCGCCGACAGCGAGCGGCTCGAGGCGGCGCGCCGCGCGATCGCCAAGAACTTCGCCGAGTACCAGCTGACGACGCCGCCCGATGCGCCGCTGGCGCTGCAGATCTCGCTGTCCGACAAGGAAGCCAAGCGCATCGTCGACTTTGCGGTCCAGCAGAACCTGACGACGCTGCGCAACCGCGTCAACCAGCTGGGCGTCGCCGAACCGCTGGTGCAGCGGCAGGGGACCAACCGCATCGTCGTGCAGTTGCCGGGCGTCCAGGACACCACCCGCGTCAAGGATCTGCTTGGCGCGACGGCAACGCTGGAATATCGCGCGGTCGCCGACCAGGACGCCGCGACTGCCGCGGCGACCGGCGCGATTCCCGCCGGCACCGAGCTGTTCTACACGCGCGGCGACCACCGTCCGTACCTGCTCAAGCGCGAGGTCATCGCCGGCGGCGACAATCTGGTCGACGCGGCCTCGACCGTCGACGAGAACGGCGGGCCGGCGGTCAGCGTCACGCTCGACGCGACCGGCGCCAAGAACATGTTCTCGTTCACCGAGAAGAACGTCGGCAAGCCGATGGCCGTGTTGTTCAAGGAACGCGAGGTCATCACCAACTACAACGCCAAGGGCGAGCCGATCCGCGAACATCGCGAGGTCGAGGAGATCATCTCCGTCGCCAGCATCCGCGGCGTGTTCGGCAAGCGCTTCCAGACCACGGGCCTGTCGAGCAAGGAAGCGCATAACCTGGCGCTGCTGCTGAAGGCCGGCGCACTGGCAGCGCCGGTTGATATCGTCGAAGAGCGCACCGTCGGTCCGAGCCTCGGCGCCGACAATATCCGTAAAGGGTTCACCGCCGCGGCGCTGGGCCTGACCCTGGTTGCGATCTTCATGGTGCTCTATTACCGCGTGTTCGGCCTGTTTGCGGTCGGCGCGCTGTTGCTCAACCTGGTCCTGCTGGTCGCCGTGCTGTCGTTGCTGCAGGCGACGCTGACGATGCCTGGCATCGCCGGCGTGGTTCTGCACATGGGCATTGCGGTGGACGCCAACGTGCTGATCTACGAGCGTATTCGCGAGGAGCTCCGCAACGGCGCGAAGCCGCACCATGCCATCGAGGCGGGCTACGAGCGAGCGTTCCTGACGATCGCGGACGCCAACGTGACCGTACTCATCGGCACTGTCGTGCTGTTCGCGCTCGGCGCTGGCCCGGTCAAGGGCTTCGCGATCACGCTGGCGATCGGCATTCTGACCTCGCAGTTCACGGCGATCGTCGGTTCCCGCGCACTCGCGCAGCTGTGTTTCGCCAAGCGTCCGCTCAAGGACGTTCCGATCTGGTAAGCGAAAATTCCTGGCCGGCGCTTATTCAGGGCGCCGGCCATCCCGCTCAGGCCGCACCGCGATGCATGGGCTGGGTTTGATCAAGAGAATAGGTTGCGCCAGAGGGTCGGCGACACTGAGGCCAAATTCATGAAATTCTTTGCCCGCGTCCCCAAAATCAACTTCATGGCCCAGCGCAAGGTGGGCCTGGTGGCGTCGTCGATTCTGACGGTCGCCGCCATCCTGCTGATCGTCTTCCGTGGCCTGAACTTCGGCATCGACTTCACCGGGGGCGTGCTGGTCGAGGTCTCGTACCCGAAGAGCGTCGAACTCGACAAGGTCCGTCAAGATCTGGCGGGGGCAGGGTACGAGCGTGCCATCGTCCAGTACTTCGGCGCGTCGTCAGCGGTCCTGATCCGACTGCCACCTGCCAGCAGCGAAAACTCGTCGCAGGTCAGCACGCATGTGCTTGAGGCGCTGCACGCGCAGGACAACGACATCACGCTGCGCCGCATCGAGTTCGTCGGCCCGCAGATCGGCGAGGAACTCTTTAGCGCGGGCGGCCTGGCGTTGCTGTTCGCGTTCATGGGTATCGCTGCGTACATCATGTTCCGCTTCGAGTGGAAATTCTCCGTCGGCGCGATCGCCGCGCTGGTTCATGATGCGGTGATGGTGCTGGGCTTCCTGTCGATCTTCCAGGTGGAGTTCGATATCACGACCTTGGCGGCGATCCTGGCGCTGATCGGCTACTCCAACAACGAAACCATCGTCATCTTCGACCGCATCCGCGAGAACCTGATCTCCGAGCGCCGCAGCGGCATCCTCGATATCGTCAATCTCTCGGTGAACCAGACGATCCTGCGCTCGGTCATCACGCACTTGACCACGCTGCTGGTGCTGACCGCGTTGCTGGTCCTGGGCGGCTCGACGGTACACAGCTTCTCGGTCGCGCTGATCGTCGGCGTCATCGTTGCGACCTACTCGTCGATCTATGTCTCCACCAACCTCGCCGTCGCCCTCGGCGTCTCCCGCGAGGACCTGCTCCCCCCGAAGGACAAGGAAATCGACGAGATGCCTTGAGCCGTTCGCCGAAGGGGGCGTTTTTTCGAACTTTCGTTCACGTTGCATGCATGTTAGAGGCGCTTTAATTGCAGAGGCGCCAACGCTAAGTGTGCGCTGAAGGTCCCCCAGTTCGGGGGCTTGTTCGGATGAGCGAGCTATCACACTTTAGCGGGGGGGGCTGTGGCATGCTTAATGCTGCTTTGCACCATGAAGGATTGGGGTTAGAGTGATTGCCCCTGTTTGGTGCGAGCAACTTTTCGGGGACTTGGCGCGTTTGCCAAGTCTAAGGGAATAAAAATGTCGTTCCGGGCCCTGCTAGGGGCCCTGGCGAGGGGTCTCATGGAAGGTGGTCCAGCGACTGGCCCGCTGCAAACGCGCGAGCTGGAGATAGATGGGCAGTTTCACACGGAGGCGTCGAGCTTCCAGCGCCGCTCATTTGTCGTGAAGGGACGGTCGCTTTCGCGGCCGACCCATAGCGAGCAAATTCGGCAGGAAACGCTCGGCTTTTATCGGCGAGGAGGCAAACGCCTGTTCGATATCGCGTTTTCAGCCTCTTTTCTCTTGCTTGTCGCGATTTGGCTATTCCCGCTGATTGGCCTTGCCATTCGACTCAATTCTCCGGGCCCGGTTTTCTTCCGGCAAAGGCGTGTGGGCCTCAACGGCAAGACTTTCACCTGCTTCAAGTTCCGGACCATGACGCATGATCCGGCGCGTGGCTTTATTCAAGCGCAAAAGCAGGATTCACGCATCACCCGAGTGGGGGCGGTTCTTCGGCGCACCAACCTCGACGAGATTCCGCAGTTTATCAATGTCCTAATCGGCGACATGTCGGTGATTGGGCCCAGGCCGCATGTTCCGGAACTCGACGCCGTGTTCTGCGATGTCGTTCCAATGTACGGTTTGCGCAATGCCGTTAAGCCCGGAGTATCGGGGCTCGCGCAAGTATCTGGTTGCCGAGGCGAAACACGCAGCGTAAGGGAAATGACGCACCGCGTCCGCTTTGACGTGTTTTACTCGCGCAACGTTGGCTTCGTGCTCGACGCGAAACTAGTGCTGCTAACCGTCTTGCGTGCCATTCAAGGCGACGAAAAAGCCTACTAAAAGACGCGCCAGAAAGCGATCACGGAGACTGCGAGAGCGGCACGTGGTTGCAACTCAGATGTAAATCTGCTGCGACAAGCGTTTTTTTGCTTTGGATTCCGCCGGTTCGTTGATCCAGAGTTGCTGGCTCAGGTATCTTGCGAAGGCCCTTCCGGGGCGGGCACGAACAATCTTAATCAGGGGCTATCTATCCATGTCGTCAAGAAATGCCGCTCTCGGGGTTTCCGTGTTGCTGGTCGCACTGCTTTCCGGCTGCGCCCTAGTTCCGGGCTTGCGCGTTAGCGCGAGCGGCAGTCATCCGGATGCCAATCCGGGGTATGAAGTTATCCAAATTACGCCTGAGGTCTTGAGTCAGCAGAAACAGGCTTCGGAGGCGGCGCTGTCCGACGAGCAGACGCTGACTCCCGCTGATCCTGCGGAGGCCCCCTCTGAATATGTCATCGGGCCGGGCGATGTCCTGCAGATCATCGTTTGGGACCATATGGAGTTGACCAATCCTTTTGGTGCTGTGACACGTGATCCGGTGAGTGCCGGCCAGCTGGTGGCTGCAGACGGAACTTTCTTTTTCCCCTATGCAGGCATTCTTTCGGTAGCAGGTAAGACGGTGCAGCAGATCCGCGCGGAACTGGCGGCCCGACTGCAGTCAGTCGTGACAAAGCCGCAGATCGATGTTCGCGTGGCCTCTTTCCGCGCAGGGCGCGTTCAGGTCACTGGCGAGGTGAAAAATCCGGGCCTCGTGACGATGGATGACACCGTAAAAGGCGCCTTGGAAGCAATTAACGAGCGCGGCGGACTCAGTTCGACTGCGAGCCGCCGGGAGGCTCTGTTGATTCGCAATGGCAAGAGTCATCGCATTGATCTGGCCGGCTTGCTTTCGGGTACGCGCCCGGCCGTCAATCCGAAGCTGTTGCCGGGCGATATCGTTCATGTGCCCGATACAAGCGACGATCAAGTTTTCGTGCTTGGTGAGGTATCTCGTCAAGGGCCCGTAGTGCTTAGTCAGCAGCAATTGACGTTGATTGAAGCGCTCACAAAAAGCGGAGGGCTGGATCGCACCACTGCAAATGATTCCGGTGTGCTGGTTTTTCGTCGGCCAGAGCAGCCTGGGCAAGTGGCGCAGATTTTCGCTCTCGACCTCTCTTCTCCGACTGGATTGTTGCTGGCGGGTGAATTTGATCTGGCCTCGCGTGATGTGGTTTACGTTAAAGCGACCAAGTTTGCGCAGTACAACCTCATCATCAACCAACTTCTGCCTACGATCACTGCGGTCTATCAAATCGACGCTCTGACCCAGTAAATCCGTCTTCTTCGTGCCGTGAATGGCGGTAATGGAAAACTGGTCCGCGGCGATCCGTGCGCGTGGGCACACATTAAAACTATTGAAGCGTTGTTAATATGACATCAGAAGTGAATTCGCCGTATCAGGTTCAGATCGGTGCGGCGGAGGAGGGGGATGAGCTCGATTTGCGCGCGCTCCTTGCTGTGCTTTGGACTGGCAAGCTGTCGCTTGCCATATCTGTTGCCGTCGTGCTGTTTATAGGGGCTGTCTATCTGATTGCCGCCAGACCTGTTTTCACTGCCGACGGCCTTGTTCAGGTTGAGCAGAATGATCAAACCGGCCTGTCGTCATCGATGGGCGATCTGGCGTCGTTGTTCGGCGCGCCGATGGAGACGGCTGCCGAAATCGAGATCCTGCAGAGCCGGATGATCCTCAACAAGGTCATCGACAGCCTCGATCTGGAGATCGACGCGCAGCCGCACTACTTTCCACTGATTGGCCGCTTCATTGCGCGTATGCGGTCGGATCTTGAGGAGCCGGCTCCAGCGATGTTGGGCCTCGACAGCTTCGCGTGGGGCGGCGAGACGATCGAAGTCGC
Source organism: Solimonas variicoloris DSM 15731 (assembly GCF_000382285.1). Taxonomy (GTDB): domain Bacteria; phylum Pseudomonadota; class Gammaproteobacteria; order Nevskiales; family Nevskiaceae; genus Solimonas; species Solimonas variicoloris. The sequence continues at coordinate 11,181 of NZ_KB907953.1, forward strand.
AACCCTGAACGTGCCCGAGAATCTGGTCGACGAAAAGCTGACGCTCGTCGCGGAAAAGGATGGCGGATACCAGCTTCTCGATCCGGACGGCGCCATCTTGCTCAAAGGCAAGGTTGGCGAATCTGCGGCAGATCATGGCGTACAGATCTTCGTGCGGGCGTTGAGCGCGCGTCCCGATACCCGATTCACCCTGATCCGCTACCCGCTGGACAAGATCCTGAAGAAGTTCAGCGAGGATCTGAAGGTTTCGGAGCAGGGCAAGCAGTCCGGCATCATCAGCCTGAGCTACGAGGACTACGATCCTGAACGCGTGGCGAACGTCATTCGCCATATCGAAGATGCGTACGTGCGCCAGAACGTCGAGCGCCGCTCCGCCGAGGCGCAGCAGTCACTGGACTTTCTGCAGCAGCAGTTGCCGGACATCAAATCGCGGGTCGATGCGGCGCAGGCGCGGCTCAATGCCTATCAGATGAAGCAGGGTTCGGTCGACGTCACTAAGGAAACCGAACTGGTCCTGCAGCAGTCGGTTGATCTGGAGACCAAGCGACTCGAACTGGTACAGCAGAAGCAGCAGGCCCTGCAACGCTTCACGGCACAGCACCCGGCCGTGCAGGCGATCGACGCGCAGATCAAAGGCATCGAGCAGGAGCAGGATCAGATCAAGAAGCGGTCGTCGAACCTGCCGGAGACCCAGCAGGAAGTGCTGAGCTTGATGCGGGATCTGGAAGTCAACACGCAGATCTACACCACCTTGCTGAACTCCACGCAGGAGCTTCAGGTTGCCAAGGCAGGCACGGTAGGCAACGTCCGCATCATTGACTATCCCCTCGTGCCCGATAAGGCGGCGAAGCCCAAAGCCGCGCTGGTTCTCGCGGCGTCACTGGTACTCGGTGTGCTGGCCGGCGTCGCCTATCTGTTCCTGAAGAAATCACTGTTCCACGGCGTCGACAAGCCAGACGAGCTCGAACGTGCATTGGGCCTGGCGACGTACGCGGCGATTCCGTATGCGCCCACGCAGCGCCGTCTGGCGACGGCCGTGCGGCGCCGCGCACAGGGCGTCCATATCCTTGCGGCGGCTGATCCAACGGACGTGGCGGTGGAGGCGCTTCGCAGCTTCCGCACCTCGCTGCAGTTCGCCCTCATGGAAGCGGCAAACAACGTCGTCATGTTCACCGGCCCGACGCCGGGCCTGGGCAAGTCTTTCGTATCGGTCAATCTCGGCGCGGTGCTGGCTGCGAGCGGCAAGAAAGTGGTGGTCATCGACGCGGACCTGCGCCGCGGCCACTTGCACAAGTACATCGACGTATCGGCAGCGCCCGGCTTGAGCGACTACGTCGCCGGCAATGCGGATGTGGTCAAGGTGATCAGGCCGACGCCGGTGCCGGGCATGAGCATGATCACCAACGGCACGACGCCGCCGAACCCGTCTGAGCTGCTCATGCACGAGCGCTTTGCGGAGCTGCTGCAGACTCTCTCGTCGAAGTTCGATCTGGTGATCGTCGATACGCCGCCAATCCTGCCGGTGACGGATGCCGGGATCGTCGGACGTCTGGCCGGCAGCGTCTTCATGGTGCTCAAGGAAGGCGAGCATCCGATGCGCATGGTGGAGGAGTCGGTTCGCCGTCTGCGGCATGCCGGCGTGCAGCCGCGCGGCGCGATCTTCAATCAGGTCGGCGCCCGCGGCGGCGGCTACGGTTACTACAGCTCCTACACGTACTCGTACCAGAGCGCGTATCAATCCGAGAAACGCTGACGGCGATGCCGCAGACGAGCAAATCGAAACGTCGATCACTCATCCAGGTTTCACCGTGACCCGCAAAGGAATCATCCTCGCCGGAGGATCAGGCACACGACTGCATCCGCTGACGCACTCGGTCAGCAAGCAGCTGATGCCGGTGTACGACAAGCCGATGATCTACTACCCGATCAGCACGCTGATGCTGGCGGGCATTCGCGACATTCTTGTCATCACCACGCCGCGTGACGTGGCGGCGTTCCAGCATCTGCTGGGCGACGGCAGCCGCTGGGGAATGAACTTCAGCTATGCCGAGCAGCCGAGCCCGGATGGCCTCGCGCAGGCCTTCATCATCGGCGAGGATTTCCTTGGCAACTCACCCGCGTGCCTGATTCTCGGTGACAACATTTATCACGGACACGGACTTCCGGAGCTGATGGCGCGCGCTGACGCCCGCAGCGAAGGCGCGACGATCTTCGGCTACTGGGTGCGCGACCCCGAGCGCTACGGCGTCGTCGAGTTCGCCGCTGACGGACGCGCAGTCGATATCGTGGAAAAGCCGGAAAATCCAAGATCCCACTACGCCGTTACCGGCCTGTACTTTTACGACAACGACATCGTGTCTGTTGCCAAGCAGGTGCGTCCGTCGCCGCGTGGCGAACTTGAAATCACGGACGTCAACAAGGCCTATCTCGCGAAGGGCAGTCTTCACGTCGAGCTCATGGGCCGCGGCTTCACATGGCTGGATACCGGCACGCACGAATCGCTGCTCGATGCCGCCAACTTCATTCACGTGATGCAGGCCCGTCAGGGCTTGCAGATCGCCTGCCCGGAAGAGATCTCCTGGCGCGCCGGCTGGATCAGTGACGAGGAACTTCTTAAGCAAGCGGCGCCGCTGCGCAAGAACGGCTACGGTCGATACCTTGCCAGCCTCGTCGAGTCCGGCCAGAGCTGACGGAAGCTTTCCGTGAACGTCATCGAAACCGCACTGCCCGGCGTGCTCATCTTCGAGCTCGAGAGTTTTGGGGACGAGAGGGGATTCTTCATCGAGACCTTCCGCGAGTCGGTCTGCAGGCAACACGGCATTCCCGCATTCGTTCAGGACAACCAGTCCCGGTCGCGCTTCGGCGTGCTGCGGGGCTTGCACTACCAGCTCGAGCAGCCGCAAGGCAAGCTGGTCAGAGCGGCGCGCGGTCGAGTACTCGATGTGGCCGTTGACGTTCGGCTCGGCTCGCCCACGTTCGGCCAGCACGTGGCCGTTGAGCTCGATGATGTCACGCACCGGCAAATCTACATCCCACCGGGCTTTGCGCATGGATTCGCGGTGCTTTCGGAAGTGGCCGACTTCGTCTACAAGTGCACGGACTACTACCATCCGGCGTCCGAGGCCGGGATACGCTGGGACGATCCGCGCCTGGCGCTGCCTTGGCCAGCCGAGCTGAAGGCGCAGCTGCAAGTCTCCCAGAAGGACGCGCAGTTGCCGCTATTGGATGAACAGCGCCCCGAGCTGCTGCCGAAATACCCGGGATAAGCCATGTCGATCGTTGTGTGTGGTGCGGCCGGCCAGGTAGGTTTCGAAGTGACCCGGCGCGCGCCGGGAGCCATTGCGCTCGGTCGGCAGGAACTCGACATATCGGACGCAGCCGCCGTGGATCGTGTGATGGACGCGCTGCGGCCGCGGGTGGTCATCAACGCGGCGGCTTATACGGCCGTCGACAAGGCCGAGTCTGACGCGGACAGCGCGCGGCGCATCAATGCCGATGGTCCGCGTTACCTGGCGCGCGCTTGCGCACGTCATGGCGCCGCTCTGCTGCACCTTTCGACCGACTACGTCTTCAACGGCGATGGTGGTATTCCCTGGATGCCGGACAGTGCCGCTGCGCCGCTCGGCGTCTACGGCCTGACCAAGTTGGAGGGCGAGCAGGGCATCCGAGAAGAACTCGCACAGCACATGATCCTGCGCGTGGCCTGGGTTTTCGGCCCGCATGGCGTCAACTTCGTCCGCACCATGGTGCGCGCGGCCGGCCAGCGCCCGGAACTGCGCGTAGTCTCTGATCAGATCGGCGGACCGACTTATGCCGGCGACATCGCAGACACGCTGCTGTTGCTGGCCGGCGACATCGCAGTGGGCCGCGCGCGGCAGTGGGGCACTTATCACTATTGTGGCGCACCGACTGTCAGTTGGCACGCTTTTGCCAAGACGATCATCGAGCGTGCGGTGCGGCACGGGCTCCTGACGAAAGAGATCCCGGTGATCCCGATCAGCACCGCTGAATACCCGACGCCGGCACGCCGCCCGCACAACTCGGTGCTGGATTGCAGCGTAACGCTGTCCGTGCTTGGAATCGCCCAGCCCGATTGGCGGGTTGGACTTGAAGAAACATTGAAGATCTGGAAAAGCGAACAGTCATGACGTTTCAGCCGAAGAACATGCTGGTGACCGGTGGAGCCGGATTCATTGGCAGCAACTATGTCCATTACATGCTCAAGAGCGATCCGACAGTGCGGATCGTCAACCTCGACCTGCTGACATATGCGGGTGATCTCCGCAATCTGGATGGCCTGCCGGATCCGCAGCGGCATCATTTTGTCCAGGGCGACATCTGCGACGCGGAGCTGGTTGCGCGTCTGTTGCGCGAGCACGAGATCGACACAGTGGTGCACTTCGCCGCTGAAAGCCACGTGGATCGTTCGATCAGCGGCCCCGGCGAGTTCGTTCGCACGAACGTTGTCGGCACCTACACCCTCCTGGAAGCCTGCCGCCAGTACTGGTTGAACGAACGCAAGCTCGGAAGCGAGCAGGTGCGTTTCCACCACATCTCGACCGATGAGGTTTACGGCAGCCTGGGTCCGGACGACCCGCCGTTTACCGAGACGACGCCCTACGCCCCCAATTCCCCGTACTCGGCGAGCAAGGCTGGCTCTGACCATCTGGTGCGGGCGTACCACCACACGTACGGGCTGCCGACCACGACGACGAACTGCTCGAACAACTACGGCCCTCGCCAGCATGGCGAGAAGTTCATTCCGACCGTCATCCGACATTGTCTGGAGCAAAAGCCAATCCCCGTTTACGGCAACGGCAGCAACATTCGTGACTGGCTCTATGTCGAAGACCACTGCTCCGGTATTGATGCCGTGATTCGCCGAGGAGGTCTCGGGAACACCTACAACATTGGCGGCGCGAATGAGCACGCGAATATCGACATTTGTCGGCTGATATGCCGATTGATGGATACTCGCTTTCCTGAGCGCGGTCCGCATGAGCGTCTCATAACTTTCGTCACTGATCGCCCAGGACACGACTGGCGATACTCGATCGACAACCAGCTCGTGTGCTCGGACCTATCGTGGAGTCCGAGCCAGTCATTCGAGACGAAGCTGCGTGAAACGCTCAATTGGGTTCTGCCAAGGGCCGAGTAAAGCAGAGAATGTCAACGCGAAGCGAAATCATGAAGGGCGCTTCGCTTGCGCTCTCGGTAAAGATCGCCGCTGCGGGTGCTGGCTTTGGCCTGAATCTTCTTGTCGCGAGATTGCTTGGTGCGTCTGGCTCGGGCGCATTCTATCTGAGCTTCACGCTCGTCACATTCCTCGCAACTTTAGGGCGCCTTGGGCTTGATAATCTTATTGTTAAATCTGTTGCAGCAAACCAATCCGTACACGCAATTACGACGATCAGAGCTATCTTTTTCTCATACCTCAAAAAGGTAACGAGTGTCTCTGTAGTCATCGCAATCGCCGCTATCGCAAGTATTCCACTTTCGAAGAACGCACTATATGACGAGCAAACTTCGCCATGGCTATTGGCGATTATGGCTGCTGCTATCCTGCCAACGGCAATATTCAATTCTTTCGCGTACGCAACGCTAGGATTAAAGCGAGCTGTCGAAGCGATTGTATATATGAACTTGCTGGTGCCGCTGCTTACTTCGGCGCTCTGCTTCGGTTTGGTTCCCCGAATGGGAGTCCTTGGTTCAGCTGCCGCCTATCTAATCGCTGCTACGGCCTGTGCACTCGTTGCCTTTCTGAGATGGCCGTTTAAGGAACGCGCAGTACTTCCCGAGAAGGATCGCCACGCTGTTGCTGAGTTTTGGCGTGCCTCGCCTCAGTTTTTTGGGGTATCCGTCAGTCAGCAAGCTATTCTGTGGGCTCCTACACTTGTTCTTGCCCACTTTGGCAGCAATAGCGATGTTGGGATCTATTCGGCAGCCAATCGAACGGCGATGGTGGTTATTTTCATACTCGTCGCCACCAATAGCGTCGTAGGCCCCCGGTTCGCGGAGCTGTATCGAAAAGGTGACCTAAAGAAATTGTCCACTACTGCGAGAAATGCAGCCGCTCTTATGGCTATTGCCGCATTACCTGTGATCGTTGTGATTGAGGCGTTCGCAGGGCATATCATGTCAATATTTGGGCAGGAATTTTCGTCCGGAGCTCCAGTTCTTCGAATAATGGCGCTCGGTCTGTTTATTAATATAAGTGCAGGTCCCGTAGGACACATACTTCTCATGTGCGGCGGTGAGGCGGAAATGAAAAAAATATTCGTGATATGCGCTGTTTTTACAGTATTCGTGGCGCCACCCGCAATTATAGCTTGGGGGGCCATCGGAGCAGGCTCTGTGACCGCCCTTTCGCTCGCGGCACAAGCTCTTATTTCAGCTTATATAGTTATAAAGAAGTATAAAATCAGTATATTCTAATTAATATGGAAAAGCGCTTGGTGCTGATTCTGCTTTATGCGTGGCCATTTTTTGAGCTGCTTCAAGGCTATCTTTACGCAGACGAATCGAAAAGCATAACTAATTTGGCGGCAATTTCCGTTCAAGTCGGGGCGCTCCTGTGCGTTGCTGTTCACGGAGTGAAGCATAGGTCTTTTACGCCAATAGCAATTCTGAGTGGCTACGTTATAGTTGTTGAAGTGATAAGAATAATATTTTATGGCCACGGCGCAAAAGAGATGTTATTTGATCTATCGCCGCTAGTTCGCGGGCTCTTTTTATTTTTTTCTATAGATATTTTCCTTGAAAAATTTAAACTTGAGAGCTCCGTAAAAAAATACATCTTTTACAGCTGGTTAATGGTATGTCTTCTAATAGCGTTCTCCGCTGTCTCGGGCGTGGGGCTAAAAACGTACGAGAAATTCGATTCCGGCTACAAATTCTATTTCGCGGCGAACAATGAGATTACTTTGGTGGTCGCGTTGTTGGCAGTTTACCTTATCATCAACAGTGGTATTTTACGCGCCGCCTTTGTCTTGGTGGTATCTGCTGTGACCTTCCTCGTTATTGGAACAAAAGGGGGGTTCTTATACATTGTTGTGGGAATCTGCGCCTTTTATTTTTCGCGCGCCATGCTCGAACGCAACGTTGGAAAGACAGCTTTCCTGTTTTCATCCTCTGCAGCACTAGTGGTATTGATACTGGCAAATGTTGATTTTTTTCTGCAAGCCTCTATAGGATTTCTATCAACCTATAGCTCCGGGGCGAGCAAGCTTCTTGAGAAAATCGAGTATGTTGGGGCGTACAGTGCTCTAGTTGGCGAGCGAGACGGCTTGGTATTAAGCGCTCTTGCGGCGTTTTGGAACGGATCCATAACGCAGCAGATTTTTGGCTTGAGCTTCTTTGAGTACGCGAAATCGTTCTACATCTGGAACGAGCCGAGGTTTGCGGAAGTGGACGGCGTTGACGTTTTATGTGGATGGGGTTGGCTCGGTTTCTTCTTGTATGTGCTTTTTTTTCTATTGCTCTACAAGCGTGAAATGGCCGCTGGTAGCCGCAAGCCAGGAGACACCGCAATTAGTATTGACGTTAAGCCGGCCGCAAGGAACATGGCGTTAATAACTGCATTTCTTGTAGCGGGGAACACTGGCGGTCATGCGGTTCTATTCAGCTATCCTATGGTAGCGTTCGCCTTAGTTCTCGCACGTAACGGACGAGCGGTCTAGCCGCTTGGGTGCTGCGGAATATCAGGTGCTTTCGGAGGGCAGATCATGAAGATTTTTGTTCGAATACGCTTCGTGCTGCTCGTTTTTTCTTTTTCGTTTTCTTTCTGTGGACCAGCGTCCGCTTGGTCTCAATATCGCGGATTTAATGTCAACGCCGCGATTGTTACCGAAGCGGATTTTCGGGACATGCGGGACTTCAACGTGAATGTCGCGCGACTCAACTTTAATAAGATGCCCTTGATAAAAGGGCGCGCACCTTTTGATGTTAATGAAGAAGCTGTGGCACGCCTAGACCGAATAGTGGGATGGGCAAATGCCTACCGAATCGGCGTAATTATCGATCCGCATACACCTCCTGGTACGTTGCGAGATGATACGATGCAGCCCAACGATGCTTTTTGGAAAAGCCAGGAAATGCAGGATGCCTATTTGGCAATGTGGAGCTTTCTGGCGGAACGATATTCCAAAACTGATGCAGTTGCTGGCTATGATCTCCTGAACGAGCCTGCAGTTCCCACAGACCTTTCCGGCAAAGGTTGGAAAAGCTGGAACTCTTTAGCTGGACGATTGATAGCGGCGATCCGCGAGAAGGATGAACATCATCCGATAATTTTAGAGCCAGCGGTAGGCAGAGGGCGGGACCTGCGATGGGTTAATAGATTCGATGGCGTGTCCTATATAAATCTCGTAAATTATAAAAATATTGTTGTGAGCCCACATTTTTACGATCCACAGCCATTTAGCCACCAAGGAGTTCTAAAGAAATTCAGTAAAAGCATTCAATATCCTGGCTTCATAGATGGCGAGCAATGGGATGCCAATAAGGTTGATAGTATCCTTGCTCCGGTGGATAGATTTCAGAAAGCCACAAACGTGCCCATTTTTATAGGCGAATTTAGCGCTTCACGCTATGCTGGCGCGGCGAGCGAAAGATATCTAAAAGACTTGATCGACGCCTTCGAAAAGCGCAATTGGGGGTGGGCGTATCATGTTTTTCGGGCGGCTCCTGTGTGGGACCCAGAGTTGCCCGATACCCGAGATTCTGTAAGCAAAAGAAGTAGCGATTCTCCAAGAATGAAACTTTTGAAAAGTTATTTTGTGAAGAATAATAAGACAGAATGACTAGATGACCGAAAATCCATTCAGCCCAATGCCGGAGGCAAATTTCAAAATGAATTCTGTACTTTTGGCCGGCCAAAATTACAGAATCGGAGGAGGGTCTGATCGGTATTTGGTAGAGCTCGGCAAGGCCCTCGAAGGATGCGGTCTTGAAGTCATACCTTTTGTCGCGGCCCAAGAGGAGAATCTTCCGAGTCCATGGAGTGATTACTTTCCGCAAGGTGCGCGATTTGAATCGCCGTCATTATCTGATGCTTTTAATTTTATTTATTCTAAATCATCTCGACAATCACTGGAAAAACTTCTAAGTGTGAAGAAGGTGAATGTAGCGCATCTCAATATCTATTACGGAAAGCTGACGGCATCGATATTGGATCCACTGCGTAGGCGTGGAATCCCGATCGTTCAGACATTGCACGAATACAAGCTGATTTGCCCGGTCTATACACTGGTTAGTGGAGGGCAGATTTGCGAGCGGTGCTCCGCGGGTTCTTATTGGAACTGTGTTGCTCGTCGTTGCAATAGGGGCTCGTTGGCCCGGTCGATGCTCAGTACCGTCGAGTCTTATGTGTCTTCTCATTCAGGAGCAATCGCTCTTGTCGATCATTTTATTGCTGTAAGTGAATTCTCTCGCGGCAAACACATTGAGCGCGGTGTTCCTGCGTCCAAGATAACCGCAATCCCCAATTTTGTTACACTTGAAGGGGTTGAGCCAGAAGCAGCCGTCGGCGATTACGTACTCTATTTCGGACGCGTCGAGAGGGTGAAAGGGGTCTTTACATTGTTGGAAGCCGCGGCACTGATGCCGACGGTTGAGTTCTTGATTGCGGGTAGTGGGAATGCGCTTGATGAGCTAAAGGCTGAGGCAGCACGACGTCAGGTCGAAAATATTCGCTTTCTCGGACATCTTTCGGGCGCTGATCTCGAAACAGCTATCAGGGGCGCACTTTGCACAGTGTTGCCCGCCGAATGGTACGAACCGTTTGGCTTGACGATCCTCGAATCGTTTGCTCGCGGTCGTTGCGTGGTGGGAAGTCGGATCGGGGGTATTCCTGAGATTATTGTTCATGGCGAAAACGGACTGCTTTTTTCGCCTGGCGACGCTGCCGAGTTGGTCGAGCATTTGAGTTTTCTGGTCCGGAATCCAAAGGTTGCTGCTCAAATGGGGCGTGCCGGCCGGCTGCATGCCGAGCGGAAATTTTCATGGCGCGCGTATTTTGAAAAACTAAAAGAGGTCTATCGGCACGTGGGCGTGTCGTTATAGATGTCTCTTTTCTCTTGGGGTTTACCAGCGTAATGGTTGCGCAAATTGATCGTGCCTACATAGAGGCTAGGCCAACAAAGACACTGTCGCGCATGCTGAGCTATGCGCTGTTCGAGGGGCGTCCGATAACAACTGCCGGGCAGTGGATCAATCCCTTCGTTTTTGGGTTGTTGTGGCTCCAACGGCATGTTGCGGCGCCTCGTAAAGTCAGGAGGCCAATATTTATCATCGGGACCGGCCGTAGCGGCACGACGATTTTAGGGGTCGTCATGTCGATGCACAAAGATGCCGCATTCCTGAACGAGCCGAAGGCCGTCTGGCACTCTGCTTTCGGGAGCGAGGATCTTATCGGCAGTTATGGCAAAGGGAGGGCCAATTATTGCCTTTCGGAGGCTGATGCCTCTCCTGCCGTAATCAAGGCGATGAACCGGATTTATGGCTGGTATCTGACCGCTACCTTGTCTCGGCGCGTCGTCGATAAGTATCCTGAGCTGGTTTTCCGGGTGCCCTTCGTTCGTCGCATATTTCCCGATGCGAAGTTTCTATTCCTGGTGCGCAACGGATGGGATACCTGCCATTCCATTCAGCACTGGTCGGAACGGCTTGGAGTGAATGAAGGGCAGGAGCGGCACGATTGGTGGGGCGTCAATAACAGAAAGTGGGCGCTGCTGATTGATCAGGTTGCATCGAAGGATCCTGATTTCGCGCCGCATCTCGATGAGCTGCGAAATTTGCAGAAGCACACGGACATGGCAGCCGTGGAGTGGATTCTGACCATGCGCGAAGGACTGCGACTTCAAGCGTTGCTTCCGGACGCAATCCAGACAGTCAAATACGAGCACCTGGTTGCGGACCCCAGGCTCGTGCTTCGCCAGATTTGCGACTTTTGCGGACTCGAGGAGGACCCGACCTTTTACGGCTACGCCGAGAAGGTCCTCAGGCCGGCAAAGCCGGTTGCTCCTTTTGAGTTGCACCCGCTCATCGAGGCGCCATTCCATCAGACGATGCAGGCTTTGGGATATGAGCAAGTTGAGCAATAAGACGAGCGGATCGTGAAGAAGATTTCGATACTTGGTACTAGAGGCGTTCCCGCTGGCCACGGTGGCTTCGAAACGTTCGCGGCACGCCTTGCGCCGTATTTGCTGGAGCGTGGCTGGCGGGTCACGGTGTACTGCCAGGAGGACGGCGAAGGCAGCATTCATGAGGATGAATGGCAGGGAGTTCGTCGCGTCCATATCCCGGTGGCGCGCGCCGGGGCGGCAGGGACCATGGAGTTCGATTGGGCGTCAATCTCGCATCTGTTGCGCGAGCCGGAGCCGGGTCTTGCGCTGACCTTGGGTTACAACACGGCATTGTTCTGCGCGCGCCTGCGCATGCGCGGCATTCCCAACCTGATCAACATGGACGGTCTGGAGTGGAAGCGCGACAAGTGGAGTTTTCCCGCGCGGGCTTGGCTGTGGCTCAACGAACGGGCGGGCTGTCTGCTTGGTGACCACTTGATTGCCGATCATCCGGAGATTGCGAACCACCTCGCCACGCGTGTGCGGCGAGAGAAGATCACGATGATTCCGTACGGCGCGGACAGCGTGACAGCAGCCGATGCGGGACTTCTGCAGCGCTATGGCCTGGAGCCGGATCGTTTCGCGGTGGTGATCGCCCGTCCAGAGCCGGAGAACTCGATTCTGGAAATCGTTCGTGCGTTTTCTGCCAAACCGCGCGGCATCAAACTCGCAGTGCTTGGACGCTATTCCGACGAAATTCCTTTTCAGGCCGAGGTCAAGCGCAGCGCGAGCGATGAGGTGATATTTCTCGGAGCCATCTACGATGTCAATGCTGTTTCAGCGCTAAGGCTTCTCAGCCGGGCGTATGTGCATGGTCATCGCGTTGGAGGAACAAACCCATCTTTGGTAGAGGCGCTTGGCGCTGGCTGCGCGGTGATCGCGCACGACAATCCGTTTAATCGCTGGGTTGCAGGACCGCGTGCAATGTATTTTGCTGATGAACGGGGTTGTTCGGAAATATTCGATACACTCGCGCACATGACACCGGATGCGCTGGCCGTTATGCATGCTGCGAGCCGTGAACGGCATAATCAGTGCCTGACTTGGGATGCGGTGCTTTCTCAGTATGAAGCGCTTCTTTCCGAATGGAAAAATAAGCTTTCAGCTAATTGATTTTTGTTTTTTGAGTGGTGTGATGGGCGACGTTACTCCGAAATTGAGTGGCACCATGATTGAGAGTCCGACCGAGACTGACGTAGGTCGGACGTGAAGAAAGCGCACAGCGGAGAACAATGGAAATTAAGCCAGCATTTTAACTCCTGCAAAGGTGAGTGCCGTTGCGATAGCGATTCTGAGAAAAGCGTCGGGCGCTTTTGTGCTGACAGTGGCGCCGAGTAGCACGCCGGGAATCGATCCCGCGAGAAGGGTCATCATCAATACGTAATTCACATTGCCCAATAACAGGTGCCCGATACCTGCGATAAAGGTCAGCGGAACGGCATGAATGATATCGGTGCCGATCAGTATGCTGGGCTTCATCCGTTTAGGGTAAAGATATAGCAGCATTACGGCGCCCAGAGCGCCCGCGCCGACCGATGTGAAAGTCACCAAAAAGCCCAGTATGGCGCCGGCCAAGACGGTGAGTCCGGGCTGCAGGCGTTTGAACTGAGTGGGCGCTCGATCGCGTAGTGTATTGCCTAGGGCATGGAATTGCTTCTTGAATAGCGTCGCCACAGCGCTGAGGATGAGCACCGCTCCGAGCAGCGCCATCATATTGCTGTCGTGATATCCGGAGATGCCGCTGAAGTGGAGCCATATCAGCGTGAGAACAGCGGCTGGCATGCTTCCGTAGAACAGTCGCCGGACTACTTCCCAGTCCACAGTGCCGTGCCTGTTGTGCACAGATCCGCCGACTATCTTTGTGATTGCGGCAACCCATAGATCAGTTCCTACAGCGGTGCGTGGTGACACGCCGAATAGCAGAACCATGATCGGCGTCATGAGGGCTCCGCCCCCAACGCCGGTGAGGCCCACAAGAAACCCGACTCCGAGCCCCGCTACGGAGTCGGCCCTGAACAACCCGCCCGCCCCTTACCCGGCGCGGGCTGAGCACCCTTGAGGCCTTGCCGAATCCTCCAGTTTCCAGTGCAATCGCATTCACTTTCTGGAAGATTTGGAGCGCAGGTTTTCAATGACCACCCCGGACTTTTTCCGCGCCCGGCTGGATGCGATGATCGATCTGCGTCACCCGCTCGCGGTATTGGCAACCCGCATGCCGTGGGCCGAGATCGAATCGGCGCTGGCGCCGTGCTTTGCCCGTCAGGACC
>NZ_KB907954.1 GCF_000382285.1 Solimonas variicoloris DSM 15731
TCAAGTCATCATGGCCCTTATGCCCAGGGCTACACACGTACTACAATGGACAGTACAGAGGGTCGCCAAGCCGCAAGGTGGAGCTAATCCCAAAAAGCTGTTCGTAGTCCGGATCGAGGTCTGCAACTCGACCTCGTGAAGTCGGAATCGCTAGTAATCGCCGATCAGCATTTGCGGCGGTGAATACGTTCCCGGGCCTTGCACACACCGCCCGTCACACCATGGAAGTCTGTTGCACCAGAAGTAGGTAGTCTAACCGCAAGGGGGGCGCTTACCACGGTGTGGCCGATGACTGGGGTGAAGTCGTAACAAGGTAGCCGTAGGGGAACCTGCGGCTGGATCACCTCCTTTCAAGAATGCTTCCAAGCGCAATTGGGAGCGCCCACACAAGTCACTTGCAAAAATAGAATCGAGAGCTGCGCGGATGAAGCGCACAGTTCTGCCCGAGTCAGGTCTGTTTCAGCCTGGGGGTCTGTAGCTCAGCTGGTCAGAGCACACGCTTGATAAGCGTGGGGTCGCTGGTTCAAATCCAGCCAGACCCACCACTATGCAGCCCTTGTCGTTTCTCGGTGATGTCGTTCGGGTATCCGGGGCCATAGCTCAGCTGGGAGAGCACCTGCTTTGCAAGCAGGGGGTCGTCGGTTCGATCCCGACTGGCTCCACCAGGACGCTTCGGGAAGTCCCTGTTGATTCAGGCAAGCATTCGAGTGAATGTTTCCCCGAGTCCACACTGTGGATTCTTGTTCTTTAACAATACGGTTTAGTAGTTGAACACTGTTGTCATTAGTCGATTAATGCAAGTTAATCGTACTCAATGCCATAGGTGCTTAACGGCGAAGATTGTCGAGAGTGAGATCCGAATCTCCGACATTCGAAAGAATGTTTGAGGTTATATGATCAAGTGAACAAGCGCATCTGGTGGATGCCTTGGCGACAACAGGCGATGAAGGACGTAGTAGTCTGCGATAAGCCGCGGCGAGCTGACAAACGAGCTTTGACCCGCGGATTTCCGAATGGGGCAACCCAGGGCTTCGGCCCTATCTGTCACTGAATCCATAGGTGGCGGAAGCTAACGCAGGGAACTGAAACATCTAAGTACCTGCAGGAAAAGAAATCAACCGAGATTCCGCAAGTAGTGGCGAGCGAACGCGGAGCAGCCCTTAAGTTTTGTATGTTCTAGCAGAGCGGTCTGGAAAGGCCGGCCATAGTGGGTGATAGCCCCGTATGCGAAAGGACATATGAGATGAAATCGAGTAAGGCGAGGCACGTGAAACCTTGTCTGAACATGGGGGGACCATCCTCCAAGGCTAAATACTCGTTGTCGACCGATAGTGAACCAGTACCGTGAGGGAAAGGCGAAAAGAACCCCGGAGAGGGGAGTGAAATAGAACCTGAAACCGGATGCGTACAAGTAGTCGGAGCCCGCAAGGGTGACGGCGTACCTTTTGTATAATGGGTCAGCGACTTACTTCTCAGTAGCAAGGCTAACCGTATAGGGGAGCCGTAGGGAAACCGAGTCTTAATAGGGCGATTAGTTGCTGGGAGTAGACCCGAAACCCGTCGATCTATCCATGGCCAGGGTGAAGTTGTGGTAACACACAATGGAGGCCCGAACTCACGTCTGTTGAAAAAGACGGAGATGAGCTGTGGATAGGAGTGAAAGGCTAATCAAGGCGGGTGATAGCTGGTTCTCCTCGAAAGCTATTTAGGTAGCGCCTCGTGTATCACTGTAGGGGGTAGAGCACTGTTACGGTCTGGGGGGAGCACAAGTTCCTACCCAACTGTTGCAAACTCCGAATACCTACAAGTGCAATCACGGGAGACACACGGTGGGAGCTAAATTTCATCGTGAAAAGGGAAACAGCCCTGACCGCCAGCTAAGGTCCCCAAATTACCGCTAAGTGGTGAACGATGTGGGAAGGCTAAGACAGCCAGGATGTTGGCTTAGAAGCAGCCATCATTTAAAGAAAGCGTAATAGCTCACTGGTCGAGTCGGCCCGCGCGGAAGATGTAACGGGGCTCAAGCGGTGTACCGAAGCTGCGGATGCATAGCAATATGCGTGGTAGAGGAGCGTTCTGTAAGCCTGCGAAGGTGAACCGTAAGGTTTGCTGGAGGTATCAGAAGTGCGAATGCTGACATGAGTAACGACAATACGGGTGAAAAACCCGTTCGCCGTAAGCCCAAGGGTTCCAGCGCAACGGTAATCGGCGCTGGGTGAGTCGGATCCTAAGGCGAGGCTGAGAAGCGTAGTCGATGGAAAGCTGGTTAATATTCCAGCACTTGTTGATGCTGCGATGGGGTGACGGAGAAGGTTAGGGTGGCTGTCTGTTGGATGGCAGTTTAAGCCCGTAGGAAGATCTCTTAGGCAAATCCGGGAGGTCAATTCTGAAAGGTGATGACGAGCCGCTTTTGCGGCGAAGTACCTGATACCCGGCTTCCAAGAAAAACCTCTAAGCTTCAGGCATCAAGAATCCGTACCCGAAACCGACACAGGTGGGCGAGGAGAGTATCCTAAGGCGTTTGAGACAACTCGGATGAAGGAACTCGGCAAATTAGTGCCGTAACTTCGGGAGAAGGCACGCCTACGCAAGTAGGCCGCAGTGAAGAGGGGGTTGCGACTGTTTATCAAAAACACAGGACTCTGCAAACACGAAAGTGGACGTATAGGGTCTGACACCTGCCCGGTGCTGGAAGGTTAAGTGATGGGGTCAGCCGCAAGGCAAAGCTCTTGATCGAAGCCCCAGTAAACGGCGGCCGTAACTATAACGGTCCTAAGGTAGCGAAATTCCTTGTCGGGTAAGTTCCGACCTGCACGAATGGTGTAACGATAGCCCCACTGTCTCCATCCGAGGCTCAGTGAAATTAAAATCGCTGTGACGATGCAGTGTTCCCGCGGCAAGACGGAAAGACCCCGTGAACCTTTACTATAACTTTACACTGGATTTTGAGTTTGCTTGTGTAGGATAGGTGGGAGCCTTTGAAACCTGGGCGCTAGCTCAGGTGGAGGCGTCCTTGAAATACCACCCTGGTAAACTCGAAGTTCTAACCTCGTCCCGTTATCCGGGACAGGGACATTGTATGGTGGGTAGTTTGACTGGGGCGGTCTCCTCCCAAAGAGTAACGGAGGAGTGCGAAGGTTAGCTCAGCGCGGTCGGAAATCGCGCTTTTGAGTGCATAGGCATAAGCTAGCTTAACTGCGAGACAAACAAGTCGAGCAGGTACGAAAGTAGGTCTAAGTGATCCGGTGGTTCTGTATGGAAGGGCCATCGCTCAACGGATAAAAGGTACTCCGGGGATAACAGGCTGATACTGCCCAAGAGTCCATATCGACGGCAGTGTTTGGCACCTCGATGTCGGCTCATCTCATCCTGGGGCTGTAGTCGGTCCCAAGGGTCCGGCTGTTCGCCGGTTAAAGAGGTACGCGAGCTGGGTTCAGAACGTCGTGAGACAGTTCGGTCCCTATCTGCCGTGGGCGTTCGAGATTTGAAAGGAGTTCACCTTAGTACGAGAGGACCGGGTGGAACGTATCTCTGGTGTTCCAGTTGTCACGCCAGTGGCATCGCTGGGTAGCTATATACGGACGGGATAACCGCTGAAAGCATCTAAGCGGGAAGCCCACCTTGAGATGAGATCTCGCGGGACTTGAGTCCCCTGAAGGGCCCTTGTAGACGACAAGGTTGATAGGCGCGATGTGGAAGTGCAGTAATGCATGCAGCTAACGCGTACTAATTGCCCGTGCGGCTTGATCATATAACGCTCAAGCATTTTTGACCGTTAAGTATCTGAGGCATTGAGTTGCTTCAGTGTTCAACTACCAAAACCGAATTCGAGAGATTGGCCAAAAGCCAGTTTCTCAGCCAGTTTCCCTGGCGGCCATAGCGAGTTGGAACCACCCGTTCCCATCCCGAACACGGAAGTGAAACGACTCAGCGCCGATGATAGTGTGGCAGCTGCCATGTGAGAGTAGGACACTGCCAGGGTCTTAAACACAAACAACCCCGATGCGTATGCATCGGGGTTTTTTGTTGTGCTCGCCAGATTGCCGCTCCCGCTTCGCCGAGCCGACCCGCGGCGCTGCGCGAGAGCTGTCTGCCGATGCCTCTAGGTTCCCCGCGGCTTCGCTCGCCGGCTCGCTAGCGCTGTGCGGGGATCTTCCGGCCAAGGGTGTCGCGGATACCGTCCGCGCAGATCCTTGCGAACGTCGGCGTAGCCTCGCGTCCAGAAGCCCGCCAGATCCTGGGTCACCGCGATTGGCCGCTGCGCAGGCGACAGCAGATGCAGCACGACCTTCATGCGCCCGCCATCGACGGTCGGCGTGTCGAAGCTGCCGAACATTTCCTGCAGCTTCACTTCAAGCGCCGGCGCTTCGCCAGCGCGGTAGTCCAGGCGAATTCGCGAGCCGCTCGGAACCTCGATGTGGGTAGGCGCCAGACGCTGCAGATCCTGCTGCTGGCGGTAGTCGAGCTGCGCGCGCAGCAGTTCCTCCACGTCGAGACGACCGAGATGCTCGCGCCGGCTGATCCCGGCCAGATGCGGTCGCAGCCACTCCTCCAGACGGGCCGTAAGCCCGACGTCGCTGACATCCGGCCAATCTTCATCGGGACGCCAGAGACGCAGCGATGCGATGCGAGCCTGTGTTTGGCGTGCGGCGTCGGTCCAGGGCAGCGCGTGCAAGCCGATTGCTCGAATGCCGATCAGCATCGCGTCTGCCACCAGCTCGCTGACATCCTTCAACGGCAACGGCTTGCGCTCGAGCACGATCGCGCCGAGCTTGCGCTGCGACTCGGCGACCACTGACTCGCTTTGCGGATTCCAGGCAATGATCTGTTGCCATTGCAAGCTTTCCTGCTGATCGCGCAGCAAGTCGTTAGCATCGATTGCAATCGCCGAACGGATGCGCCGCGGCGGACCGGGATCCCACTGGGCGATGGCGAGCCAGTCGGCATGAGCCAGCGGATCAATTTCGCGGATGCGGGCTTCTCCGCCGTCTGCGCACAGGAAGGCGACTTCCTGGACGCCGCGGGCGCCGGCTCGGCGCTGGGCGATACGCTCCGGGTAGGCCCAGGCGATGCAACGCGCGACATCGCGATCGCGTACCTCGCCGGAGTCACCGTCGATCGCGGCGATGCGCTGAAACTGCCGTACCGACTCGGCGACCCGACGCCGGGCAAGCGGGTCGCCGTGGCCGCGGGCGTAGTCGCGGACGATCTGGGCCAGATCACTGCCGCCGGTGCTGTCGCGAGCTTCAAGGCTTGCCGCGGTCCAGGCCGCGACGCCGCCAAGGCCGTTCTTCCTGGCCATGACGAGCATGTGTGCGAGGCGCGGACTTGCCGGCAGCCGCATCAGCTCCCGGCCATGCGCGCTGATGCGACCTGAGCCATCGATCGCAGCCAGATCGTGCAGGCGCGCGCGCGCATACTGCCAGTTCGTGTCGCTCGGATGATCGAGAAAGCGCAGAGTCTGGGTGCGGTCGACACCCCAGGCCGCCAGTTCCAGCGCGAATCGCGTCAAATCAACGGCGAGGATTTCCGGCGTGTCATGCGCCATCAGGCTCGCATGCTGCTCACGGCTCCACAGGCGATAGCACACGCCGGGCCCCAGGCGCCCGGCGCGTCCGGCGCGCTGATCGGCCGAGGCCCATGAAATGCGTTCGGTATCGAGGCGGTTGGCCCCGGCGGCGAGATCGAAACGGGCGACGCGAACCAGTCCGCCGTCGACAACGGTGTGCACGCCTTCGACCGTCAAACTGGTCTGCGCGATGTTGGTGGCCAGAATCACCTTGCGTCGCGCCGCGGCGTCCGGCTGCAAGGCCAGGTCCTGCTCCTGCGACGATAGGTCGCCATACAAGGGACGTACGGCGACGTCCGCCCCGAGCCGCGCCGCCAGCACGCCCTGCGCTTGCCGGATTTCCCGCGCCCCGGGCAGGAAGGCCAGGACGTCGCCGGCATTTTCGTCGAGCGCCCGCAGCACGCCGCGGGCCACCTGCTCGCCGTGGTCGCGGGCTTGCCGGTCGATCGCCGTCGCCGCGTAACGGACCTCGATCGGATAAAGCCGCCCGCCGCTTTCGATCACCGGCGCGTCGTCGAGCAGACTGGCGACGCGTCCGGTATCGAGCGTCGCCGACATCACGAGCACGCGCAGATCCGGATTGAGATTGGCGCGCGCGTCCAGCATCAGCGCCAGCGCCAGATCGGCATCAAGGCTGCGTTCGTGGAACTCGTCGAAGATCACCAGGCCGACGCCGGGCAGCTCCGGATCCGCCTGCAGACGCCGCGCCAGCAGGCCTTCGGTGACAACCTCGATTCGCGTGCGCGCACCGACGCGGCGCTCGAAGCGAATCTGGTAGCCGACCGTTTCGCCGACCGTCTCGCCGAGCAGCGTGGCCATGCGCGCGGCGGCGGCGCGCGCGGCGACGCGCCGCGGTTCGAGCATGACGATGCGCTTGCCGCGCAGCCACGGCTCGTCCAGCAGCGCCAATGGCACGACCGTCGTCTTGCCGGAGCCCGGCGGCGCCGCGAGGACGGCGCCGTTGCCCGCGGACAGCGCCGCGCGCAAGGCCGGAAGACTGTCGAGAACCGGAAGCGGAGGCAGAGGGACGGACATGAGACGATGCGCGAAAGGCGCACAGTCTAAGCGCCTCGCACACCAGCGTCAGGGCACGATCACGACCGGCACTGCCGTGGTGACGATCTGCGGCTGATCGACGGTGACCAGGTCCATGATTACGGTGGCCTGTCCGACCTGAATCCCGAGCAAGCGCAGCAGCGGATCGATGATCGCGTCGAGCAGGCCGCCGACACCGGTCAGCACGGGGCCGAGTGCCGTCTTCACCAGATCGACCAGGGTGTTGACCAGGGCGGCGAGGATGCCGCTCAGCAGATCGAGCAGGCCGGGCGTGGCCTGCGACGTATCCTTCTCGACGACCAGATTCAGCGAACTGACGAGGCCGCCGAGCGCCGAGCCGAGCAGCTGGCCCGAGCTCACCGTCTGCGGGTTGTCGGCGACCGCCGCGCTCGGCGGCACGCCGTCGGCGCGATACGTGGGCGTGCTGTGCGCCGGAAGATTGTTCAGGCGCGTGAACTGGGTGACGGGCGAGGGCAAGGGCGAAATCGCCTCGCTGCCGACCGGCACGGAGACCGGGCCTGGCGTGACATTGACGTTCAGCGACAAGGTCCCGAGCGGAATGAGGCAGAGAAGCGCGCAGACCGGGCCGATGTGCGCGGCGGTGATCGGGGCCTTGGTCTGGGCGAGCGCCGGTGCGCTGCTGGCGTTGCCGAGGAAGGTGCCGAGCTTCAGCGTCGCGACGCCGGTCTTCGCGCTGAGGTTGGCGACCGGCTTACCGTTGTTGGTGCCGACGCGCGGACAGCCGATGCGGTCGAGATAGGCGGTTGCCGGCGCGACGTCGAGATCGATGCCGACCCGGACCGGGTCGACGACGATGTCGGCGTTGTAGAGGATGCCGCCAAGGCCGATCGTCTTGAGCAGCACGTTCAGGCCGGCGACGATGTCCGAGACGGTGTTCAGCTGCAGCCGCGTCTTCAGGCGGATTTGCGCGGTGCTGACGCTGGTCAGTCCGGCGCGGCCGAGCGGGCTCAGCTGCGGCGGTTCCAGCACTTGCAGGAACACGTTCAGGTTGACGCCGAGCAGGCTCAGATTGAGCCCGGGAATCGCGATCGGCGTGGCGCTGCCGCTCGGGTCGGCATTGGCCGCCAGCGCGAGCGCCATGAGCAGATCGCCGAGGTTGACGAACGGGATGCCGGAGGCCACGGCGCCGACCGGCTGCAGGATCGCTCCGAGCGGAATCGGCGTGTTGTTCGTGGTGTGGCCGGCGAGGTTCTGCAGCGAATCGCGCACTTCGGCGCTGACCGTCGTGCCCAGGGCGCCGAGCAGATTGTTCAGCACATTGCTCAGGATTGGCGCGTGGGCATTGAGCGCCGTCAGATCCGACAGATCCTTCACGTCCACGCCGAGCGCGAGTGCGAGCTGCTCGACGGTGAGATTGACGCCCGCAATGCCCCGGTAGCCGACCGCGCCGATCGACACCGAGCCGCCGAGCAGTGCCGACAGCAGGCCGTTGACGACGCCGTCGTTGAGACTCAGCAGCGTGGTGCCGATGCGCAGGCTGCCGAGCGCCGTCTGCTCGGCGGTCGCCGACGCCACCATGTTGCCGGTCGACGGCGTGAACAGCGGGATGAGCTGGCTCGGGAAAGGTTGCGTCAGCGTCACCCGCACCCCGTGCGCGTCGCGCATGGCGCTTGCGTCGGCGATATCGACGGGAACGAGGTAGCGCGAGACGCCGGAGCCCAGGCCCTGGCTGCGATCGGTCGTGATCCGGCCGACTTCGGCGTTCGACGCCGGCACGCCGCTGCTGCCGGCATTGCGCAGCAGGCTGGCCTGGACCGCGCTGTCGATCTCGTTTTGCGTCGGCAGCGTATCGCGGTTGCAGCCGCTGGCGACGCGGGCGGCGTCGAGCGCGGCCAGATTGGCCATGCGCTGCAGCTCACGATGGCCGAAGTAGAGGCGACCGACCTCGATGGCGAGCAGCGCGGCGATCAACAGGGTGACGATACTGACCGCGACGAACACGGCGGCCGCGCCGCGCTGATGCCGGCGATACGTCCGATGCTGCTTCATGGGTTTTCCTTTTCCCTCCGAGCCTGCAGCATGCTCATGTCTCTGGATCGCGGGTTGCCGGGCCGTCCAACGGCCGGCGCCGACCGACGAAGCGCATCTCGATTAGTCGTTTTCCGACACAGCCCTCAGTCCTTCGAGGACCAGCTGCGGGCGCATTTCCCAGCCCGCGGCCAGATGCGCCCGGAGCGTGCCGGCATCGCCGCCGGTCAGCAAGCAGGCCGCGTCCGCTCCCGCCAGCGCACGCGCGCGGTCGATCGCGCCGAGGCAGGCGAGCATCGCGCCCTGGCGCACGCAGCTCTCGGTGTCGTCACCGAGGCCGCCGCGGTACGGCGCCCCGGCCGCGCGGGTCGCGAAGCGGGTTGCGCCGAGCACCGCGCGCTGCTGGGTTTCGAGGCCGGCGGCGATCAGGCCGCCGCGGTGAGCGCCGTCAGCGGCGATGACATCGGCGGTCAGTGCCGTGCCGGCGTCAACCACGCAGGCGGCGCCGCGGCGTGCGTGCCAGGCCGCGACCATCGCCAGCCAGCGATCGACGCCGAGCCGTTGCGGTTCGCGATAGGCATTGCGCAGGCCGCGCCACTCCGTGGCGCTGCGGGCAAGCTGCGGGTTCACGCAGAAGCGCAGGCGCACCGCCTCGCACAGTGCCGCCTCGTGCGCGTCGCCGGTGACGTGCGCCATCCATACGGCGTCGACCGTCGCCGCCGGCAGCGCGGCGACCGCGCGCGCCGGTTCGCCGTCATGCAGCGCTGCGCCGGTTTCCGTCATCTGCCGGTCGCGGACCAGCGCCCACTTCAGGCGCGTGTTGCCGACGTCGATCAGCAGCCGGGTCGCGCTCATGCGAGGCGCAGGCTGATTTCGCCGGCGTGCACGGCGATGCGGCCGGCGGCGGTATCGACCAGCAGCGCGCCGTCGCCGTCGACGCCACGCGCGACGCCGTCGGTGATCTGCTCGCCGCTGTGAATGCGCACGGCCGCGTCGCGGCTCGCATCGAGATCGGCCCAGTCGGCCGCGACGGCCGCGAAACCGGTCGACGGATAGGTCAGCAGCCGTTGCTGCAGACGCCGCAGCAGCACGGCGGCGAGGGCATTGCGGCCGGGGGCGCTGCGCCCGAGTCGGGCCATCGCCGTGTCGAGATCGATCCAGGGTTGCGTCACGGCGTCGGCCTGCGCGGCATCCATGTGCAGATTCACGCCGATGCCGATGACGACGCGGCAGCCGCCGCCGGCTTCGCCGCGATGCTCGATGAGAATGCCGCCGAGCTTGCGGCCGTCGACCAGCAGGTCGTTCGGCCACTTGAGCCGGACGCTGGACACGCCCAGTTCGCGCAGCGCCAGCGCGCATTCGGCGCCGACGGCCAGCGACAGTGCGGTGAGCGCGCGCGGCCAGCTCGGCCACGACCAGGCGATCGAGACGTACAGATTGGCGCCGAACGGCGAGATCCATTGCCGGCCGCGCCGACCGCGGCCGGCGGTCTGCAGCTCGGCGAACAGCGCCTGCGGGTCCTGCGCCGGATCGGCCTCGAGCAGACGCGAACTGGTCGAGTCGACGACCGCTTGTACGGCGACGCGAAGGCCGGGCGCGGCGGCCTGCAGCTGCGCGGCGTCGAGCCGTTCGAGCGGTGCGGCGAGGCGGTAGCCGAGGCCCTGTCGCGATTCGAGCGCGAGCTGCCAGTCGCGCAGCTTGTCGATGCGCTTGGCCAGCGCCGCGCGGGTGATGCCGGAGCGCGCCGCCAGATCCTCGCCGGAATGCCAGGCGCCGTCGGCGAGCGCGTCGACCAGCGCCAGCAGTTCGGTCTCGTTCAGCGCGACAGCCATCGTCCGAGGACCCTCGCTTTCTCGAAACGGTGCTCGCGGCCCTGCAGCAGGCGGCCGATGTTCTCGCGGTGCTTCCAGGCGATCAGCGCCGCCATCGCCAGCGTGAAGTACCCGGCCGGCGAGGCGAGCCCGGACGGTTGCGCGCAGGCCACCCAGACGACGGCGGTGGCCGCGGCGCAGAGCGTGGCGAGGCTGACATAGCCGCTCAACATGACCAGCAGCGCGAAGACGCCGAGCATCCAGCCGAGCGCCGCCGTCAGCAGCGCGCCGAACACGCCGGCCAGCGTCGCCACGCCCTTGCCGCCGTGAAAGCCGTAGAACACCGGATAGCAATGGCCGAGCGCGACGGCGACGCCGCAGACGTAGGCCTGTTCGCGCAGCGCCAGCAGCGGCGTGCCGAGGGCCGGCAGGTGCGGGATCAGCAGCACGGCGGCGACGCCCTTCAGCACGTCGATCGCCAGCACCCCGAGCGCGAAGCTGGCGCCCTGCGTGCGCAGCGCGTTGGTGGCGCCGACGTTGCCGCTGCCGAGCTTGCGCAGGTCGATGCCGCCGCGCAGCAGGCCGATCAGCTGGCCGCCCATCAGCGTGCCGAGCAGGTAGGCGAGGCTCGCCTTGACGATCAGGTCGAGCATGTCAGGCGCCCAGCCAGGCCTTGCGGCGCGCGGCGATGGCATCGCTGGCGTCGGTCAGCGTCAGCGTCCAAGTATCGTGCGGCGGTGCCGTCGGCGCGAGTTCGAGCGTCAGCAGCTCGTCGTTGCGGAACACCTGCAGCGGATAGGGGCGATCCGGGGCGAGCGCGGCGACGCGTGCGGCCCAGTTCGCCGGCGTCACGCGCAGGCCGTCGAGCGCGACGATCTGATCGTTCGCCGACACGCCGGCGCGCTCGGCCGGGCTGCCGCTGAAAACGTGCTGCACGCGCGTGTCGCCGCTGCGCAGCTTGAGACCGGCCCAGCTGCGCGGCGCCTCGCCCGAGACCCAGCCGCCGGCATCGGTCTCCGAAACGGCGGCGCGCCGTGCTGCGCGCACGCCGAAGTCGGCCAGCAGTTCGGCGAGCGGCAGCTCGTCGGTCGAGCGCAGCGCCAGATCGAAGAAGGCGCGCAGGTCGAGGCCGGACAGCTCCTGCGCGAGCGCTTCGAGCCCGCCCTCCGGCACGCCGCTGCCGCTCGCGCCCCAGCGCCGCCAGGCTTCGCGCAGCACGTCGTCGAGCGAGATCGAAGCGTCGCGACGCAGGCGCAGGTCCAGGCACAGCGCCACGAGCGCGCCCTTGACGTAGTAGCTGACCGCCGCGTTCGGCGTGTTGTCGTCCGGCTGGTAGTACTTGATCCAGGCTTCGAAGCTGGCATCGGCGAGCGTCTGCCGCAGGCGCCCGGGCGTGCGTTCGAGGCGCGTCGCCTGCTCGGCGACGACGTCGAGGTAGCTCGCCGCGTCGATCAGGCCGGCACGCAGCAGGAACAGATCGTCGTAGTACGAGGTGACGCCCTCGTAGTGCCAGAGGTCGCGCGTGTAGGCCTCGCTGCCGAGATCGGAAGCCAGGAAGTTCGCGGCGGTGATGCGCTTGACGTTCCAGAGGTGGAAGTACTCGTGGCTGCACAGGCCGAGGAAGGTGCGGTAGTCCTTGCCGAGCTTGGCGTCGCCGGCGCGCGGGAAGTCGCCGCGCGCGCAGATCAGCGCCGTCGAGTCGCGGTGTTCGAGGCCGCCGTAGCCGCTGGCGACGACGTTGGTCAGGAACAGGTACTGCGGCAGCTGCGGCTGCTGGCCGAACAGCTCGCGCTCGACGTGGCAGATGCGCGCGAGATCGGCGGCGACGCGCGGCAGGTCGGCTTCGACGCGGCCGGACAGCACGAGCGCGTGCGGGATGCCGTCGACGTCGAAGTCGACGCGCTGGAAATCGGCCATCTCGACCGGATGGTCGATCAGCGCCTCGTAGTCCTCGGCGCGGTAGCGGCCGAAGCCGCGGGCGTCGAGTCGGACCGCGGGCAGCGTCGTCGCCACGCGCCAGGCCGCGGCCAGCGCATCGTCCGGGGCCTGCAGCTCAAGCTCGAACGGGCCGTGCGCGAAGCCTTGCGGGCAGTAGAACAGCGAGCTGCCGTTGAAGAAGCCGCGTCGCGTGTCGAGCCAGGCCTTGCGTACCGATTCGTCGAAGGCGTGCACGGTGTAGACGAGCGTCAGTGCGCCGGCGACCGGCGCGCAGCGCAGCGAACGCTTGTCGAGACGCTCGACGGCCACGGCCTGGCCCTGGCTCTCGGCGTGCAAGGCGACGACGTGCTTGGCGAAATCGCGGACCAGATAGCTGCCGCGCAGCCAGCTCGGCAGATGGAAGCGCTGGCCGGCCGGATCGGGCGCGGCGATGGTGCAGCGGACTTCGTACAGATGGGCACGAAGATCGGCGGCGCGGACGGAATAGACGACGGGGCTGCTCACGCTCGGAAGGGTCCGGCTCGGGTTCTGGCCGCGTATTATGCCGCCGGTTCCGTCCGCCCCTCGCGCCCTGCGTCCCGTTCCGATGCGTGCCACGACCGCCGCAGCTCTCGGCGCCACCTTGCTGCTGACGATGCTCGCCGCCTGCCAGCCGGCATCGCCGCCGGCCGCGCCCGCGGCCTTCGATCCGCTGGCCGCGGCGCGCGCCGCGGCGGGGCGCTTCGACAACCGCGAGGCGCCGGTCGTCGCCGCCTGCTACACGCGCACCGACGGCGCCGCCAATCCCTGCTGGGTCTGTCATACCGCGGCCAACGGCCACAACCGCGCCGACGACGCGCATCTGCAGGTCCGCTACGCGTTCAGCGCCGCCGCGCACACCAACCACTGGACCAACCTGTTCGTCGACCGCCGCGCCGCGATCGCGCAGATCGGTGACGACGCGATCCTGGCCTGGGTGCGCGCCGACAATTACACGCCGCTGCGCGAGCAGCTGGCGACGCGGCGCGACTACCTCGGCTGGCGCCCGGATCTGGATCTGCGCGCTGGCTTCGACGAGCAGGGCTTCGCGCGCGACGGTTCGCGCTGGCGCGCGTTCCGCTACATGCCGTTCCCCGGCACATTCTGGGCGAGCAACGGTTCCGCCGACGACGTCTTCATCCGCCTGCCGGCGGCGTTCTACAGCGACGCCGACGGCCGCTATTCGGTCGAGCGCTACCGCGTCAACCTGGCGATCCTCGAGGCGGCGCTGGCCGTCCCGGACACGCTGCCCGACGCGCAGCTCGTGCGCCGCGTCGAGCCGCTGTCCGAGGACGTTGCCGGCTTCGATCTCGACGGCGACGGCCGCGTCGGCGGCACGGTCGACACGATCCGCGGCCTGCCGGCGCGCTACGCGACGGTCGCGCCGATCGCCGTGCGCCGCTGGCTGTATCCTCAGGGCACCGAATTCCTGCACAGCGTGCGCTACCTCGATCCGGACGCGCCCGACTTCATCGCGGCGCGCCTCAAGGAGCTGCGCTACAGCGTCAAGCGCGGCGACTACACGCCGGACGCGCTCGCCAAGGTTTACGCCGAAGAACGCCAGGCCAAGGCGGTCGGCGCCTTGCCGCACTTCGCCGGCCGTGCCGAGACCGGCCTGCTCAACGAGCACGGCTGGCAGCTGCAGGCCTTCATCGAGGATGCCGCCGGGCGCCTGCGCCTGCAGACCGACGAGGAGCATTACTTCTGCATGGGTTGCCACAGCAACCTCGGCGTCACCGTCGACCAGAGCTTTTCGTTCCCGCGCAAGCGCCCGGGCGCCGACGGCTGGGGCTACCAGACGCTGGCCGGGCTGCGCCCGGTCGCGCAGGCCGGCCAGCGTGAGCCGGAAATCCTCGCCTACTTCCGCCGTGCCCGCGGCGGCGACGAGTTCCGCGCCAACGCGGAACTCCTCGCGCGCTGGTTCCCGGACGGCCGGCTCGACGAAGCGGCGGTGCGCGGCGCCGATCTGCGCGCGCTGACGCTGCCCTCGCGCGAGCGCGCGCTGGCGCTCGACAAGGCCTATCGCGTGCTGGTCGGCGAACAGCGTTTCGCCGCCGGTCGCGACGCGCCGCTGCAGCCGCCGGCCCAGGTGCACCGCCGCCTCGACAACGACGAGACCGGTCTGGCCGCCCGCGATCTCGTCTACCGCGACGGCCGGCTGTGGCTCGACTGGGGAGACGCGCGCTGAGTGCCGCCGGGCCGTACAGGCGAGCCCGTCGCTTTCGGTATGCTTGCCGGCGATGAGTCAGCGTCCTTCCCTGCGTGCTCTGGCCTGGCGGCGTCCGGTCCGCTGGCTGCTTGCGCCGATCTTCCAGTCCGGCCGCTCGGTGGCACTGCGCCGGCGCCTGCTGTTGCGCGTCGCGGCGCTGACGCGGCTGCCGGTGGTGCGCTGCACGAAGATCGCCGCCGACACCCTGCGCGGCGTGCCGGTCGAGTGGGTCAGCTCGACGCGCCAGACGCCGCGGCGGGTGCTGCTGTACTTCCACGGCGGCGCTTACATCGTCGGCGCGGCGCGCATCTATCGCGCGGTCAACGCGCGGCTCGCCGAGTGGGCGCAGGCGCGCGTCGCCGCGGTCGACTACCGGCTGGCGCCGGAACATCCGTTCCCGGCGGCGAGCCAGGACGCGCTCGACGCCTATCGCGGCCTGCTTGAGCGCGGCATCGATCCGGCAACGATCGTGCTCGGCGGCGATTCGGCCGGCGGCGGTCTGGCGCTGGCCTGCGCCCTGCAGATCCGCGACGCCGGCCTGCCGGCGCCGGCCGGCGTCGTGCTGTTCTCGCCGTGGACCGATCTCGGTCTGCGCGGCGAGTCGATCCGCAGCCGCGCCGCCAGCGAGCTGGTACTCGACGCGGACACGCTGCGCGAAGCCGCCGCCGCCTATCTCGGCGCGCAGCCGGCCGACACGCCGCTGGCCTCGCCGCTGTACGCCGATCTGCACGGCCTGCCGCCGCTGCTGATCCAGGTCACCGACACCGAAATCCTCTACGACGACGCGCTGCGCTTCGCCGAGCGGGCGAAAGCCGCCGGCGGCACGGTCGAGCTGCGCGTCTGGCACAGCCTCTGGCACGTCTGGCAGGCGTTCGCCGGCAAGCTGCCCGAGGCCGACGCGGCGCTGCGCGAAGCGGCCGCGTTCATCGTCCGCCACGCGCGCACGGCGTGAGGCGCGCATGAGCCTGACGCGCTGGCGCGACACGGGCGCCGCTTTCGATTTCGACGGGCACCGGGTCTTCATTCATCCGCACGGCGAGGGCGACGAGGCCTTGCTGCTGCTGCACGGCTTTCCGACCGCGTCCTGGGACTACGAAGGCCTGTGGCCGGGGCTCTGCAAGCGCTTCGGGCACGTCATCGCCTTCGATCTGCTCGGTCTCGGCTTCTCCGACAAGCCGTATCCGCACCGCTACGGCGTCGCCGAGCAGGCCGATCTCGCCGAGCGCCTGCTCGCCGCGCGCGGCGTGCGGCGCGTGCATCTGCTCGCGCACAACTACGGCGTCTGCATCGCTCAGGAGCTGCTGGCCCGCGCGGCCGAGCGTCGCGCCGCCGGCACCGCGGCCACCGCCGCGCAACCGCTCAGCGCCGTCTTCCTCAACGGCGGACTGTTTCCGGAGGCGAGCCGGCCGCGGCGCGCACAGCGGCTGCTGCGCAGTCCGCTCGGTCCGCTGCTCGCGCGGCTGATCGGCCCGCGCTTCTTCGCACGCGCGTTCCTGCCGCTGTTCGGCGCGCAGACCCGGCCCGGGCTGATCGAGCTGCACGACTACTGGACGCTGATCGCCCTGAGCCAGGGCCAGCGTGTGCTGCGCGACCTGCTCGGCTACGTCGACGAGCGCCGCCAGCAGCGCCGGCGCTGGTCTGGCGCGCTGCTCGACGCCGGGGTGCCGATGCGCTTCATCTGCGGCGCCCAGGATCCGGTGGCCGGGCCGGCGATGGCGGCGCGCTATCGCGAGCTGGTGCCGTCGCCGGACGTCGTCATGATCGACGCCGCCGGCCACTATCCGCATGTCGAGGCGCCTGATCGCTGCCTGCGCGCGTTCGTCGCCTTCCACGACGCGATCGGCGGTTCGTCCTGAAGCCGTCTGGTTGCTGCTGACGCCGGCAGCTATGCTGCACCGTCGGGGGCGCGAGGCATGGGCGAGCAAGAGCATTCGGCGGGACGCAGGGCGGCAGCGCCCACCCAGATCGGCAAGTACGAGCTGCTCGGCGAGATCGGCCGCGGCGCCTGTGGCGTCGTCTTCAAGGGCTTCGATCCGTTCTTGCAGCGCGAGGTCGCGCTGAAGGTCGCGCTGCACGGCGCCGATCCGGAGCGCGCGCGCGGGCGCGGCTTCTTCGCCGAGGCCCGCGCCGCCGGCCTGCTGCAGCACCCGCACATCGTCGCGCTGTACGACGCCGGCGTCGAAGCCGAGCTGAGCTACCTCGTCATGGAGTACGTCGACGGCCACACGCTGCAGCCGCTGTGCCGGCCCGCCGGTCCGCGCGCGCCGCTGGCCCAGATCCTCGACATCGCGTTCAAGAGCGCCAAGGCGCTCGACTACGCGCATGGCCGCGGCGTCCTGCACCGCGACATCAAGCCGAGCAACATCATGCTGACGCGCGACGGCGTGCCGAAGCTGATGGACTTCTCGATCGCCGAGATCACCGGCCGCAGCGCAGTGCCCGGCGAAGCCCGCGGCGTGCTCGGCTCGCCGCTGTACATGTCGCCGGAGCAGATCCGCCGCGAGCGGCTCGGGCCGGCCAGCGATCTGTATTCGCTGGGCGCAGTCCTGTTCCAGTTGCTGGCCGGCGTGCCGCCGTTCCAGGAGCCCGACATTCCGCGCCTGTTCCGGGCGATCCGCCACACGCCGGCGCCGCGGCTATGCGAGCTCAAGCCGGAGCTGCCGGTGGCGGTCTCGGAGATCATCGAGCGCCTGCTGCTGAAGGATCCGGCGCAGCGTTTCCAGTCGGGCCGCGAGCTGGCCTCGACGCTGAGCCGCCTGTTCGACCGGCTGCGCGTCGCGGACCGCCAGGTCAGTCGCCGCGAATCGCACGATTCGCTGCGCCGCCTGCGCTTCTTCAGCGCCTTCAGCGACGAGGAGATCGACGAGAT
This sequence comes from Solimonas variicoloris DSM 15731, assembly GCF_000382285.1. Taxonomy (GTDB): domain Bacteria; phylum Pseudomonadota; class Gammaproteobacteria; order Nevskiales; family Nevskiaceae; genus Solimonas; species Solimonas variicoloris. The sequence continues at coordinate 17,460 of NZ_KB907954.1, forward strand.
CCTCGGCGCCAGCCAGATGGTCACCTACAGTCCCGGCGAGGCGCTGATCCGCGAAGGCGAGATCGATACCGCGTTCTTCATCATGGCGCTCGGCCGCGCCGAGATCCGCAAGCGCGGCAAGCTGCTGCACCTGCTCGACAAGGGCGACTGCGTCGGCGAGATCGGCTTTCTGTCGACGCACAAGCGCACCGCGACGGTGATCGCGACGACCCGCGTGCTGGCGCTGAAGGTCAATGCGTCGCGTCTCGAGCAGACCACGCGCGACTGCCAGCTGCGCTTCTACAAGGTTTTCGCCGAGACCCTGATCTACCGGCTTTCGATCGCCAGCGCGCGCCTGTCCGCGCAACCCTGAGCGGCAGTCGCCGGTCCGGCCCTTGCGCCGGGCTGCGGTGGCGCGCGATGCTTGGATGTCGATGATGTCGAGGCGACGATTGCGGTAGCCGCGCAGTTCAGTTTCGGCTCAGCGATGCCGTCTACAGTCCGCGCCCATCGGCATCCGCCGTATTCGAGAGGGGGCTTACATGAACAACCGTTTTCTGCGTTCCGCGTCCGCCGCGCTGCTGCTGGCGCTGACGCTGGCCGCTTGCAGCAAGCCGCAGGAGGCGCCGCCGGTCACCGATCCGGCCCAGCAGCCGGCGCCGACCGAAACCACGCCGGCGCCCGCGCCGAGCGAACCGGCGCCGGCCGAGCCGGTGCAGCCGGCCCCGGCCCCGGCGCCGAAGCCGAAACCGAAGCCGAGGCCCGCGCCGGTCGCCGAACCCGCGCCGGCGCCCGCGCCGCAACCGCAGGTCTGCTATGACTGCGGCACGATCAGCAACATCGCCGAAGTCCGCCAGAAGGGCGAAGGCTCCGGTGCCGGCGCGGTCGCCGGCGGCGTCGCCGGCGGCGTGATCGGTCACCAGTTCGGCAAGGGCAAGGGTAAGGATGCGGCAACCGTGCTCGGCGCGATCGCCGGCGCGGTCGGCGGTCACATGGCCGAGCAGCAGATCCGCGCCACCACGACGTACGACGTCACGGTGACGATGGATACCGGCAACGCCCGCGTCATCAACGTTCCGGCGCTCAACGGCCTGACGGTCGGCGAAAAAGTGCGCATCGACGGCAACGCCATCCTGCCGCGCTGAGTCGGCAGCGGGATTTGCCTCGCCCGCGGCGGCCGCAAGGCCCCGCGGGCTTTTTCTTTCCGCTACCCTAGCGCCCCTTTTTTTCGGCAAGCGCGGTGGATCATGGCTGAAACGCTCAAGGTACTGGTGATCGGCAGTGGCGGGCGCGAGCACGCGCTGGCCTGGAAGCTCGCGCAGTCGCCGCGCGTCGCCGAGGTGATCGTCGCGCCGGGCAATGCCGGTACCGCACGCGAAGCCAAGTGCCGCAACGCGGCGGTGTCGGTCGAGGACGTCGCCGGCCTGCTGGCGCTGGCGCAGCGCGAAGGGATCGGCTTCACCGTGGTCGGCCCCGAAGCGCCGCTGGCGCTCGGCGTGGTCGACGCCTTCCAGGCCGCCGGCCTGCGCATCTTCGGGCCGACCCGCGCCGCCGCGCAGCTCGAGGCTTCGAAGGCCTTCACCAAGGATTTCCTCGAGCGGCACCGCATTCCGACCGCGCAATACCGCGTGTTCACCGAGATCGAGCCGGCACTGGCCTACGTCGCCGAGCGTGGCGCGCCGATCGTCGTCAAGGCCGACGGCCTGGCGGCCGGCAAGGGCGTCGTCGTCGCAACCACGATCGCGGAGGCGCAGGCGGCGGTACGCGCCATGCTCGGCGGCGCCATGCTCGGCCAGGCTGGCGCGCGCGTCGTCATCGAGGACTTCCTCGACGGCGAGGAGGCGAGCTTCATCGTCGTCGCCAGCGGTCAGCAGTACGTGGTGATGGCGACATCGCAGGACCACAAGCGCATCGGCGACGGCGACACCGGCCCGAACACCGGCGGCATGGGCGCCTACTCGCCGGCGCCGGTGGTGACGGCCGACGTGCATGCGCGCGCCTGCCGCGAGGTCATCGAACCGACGCTGCGCGGCATGGCGGACGAGGGCGCGCCGTTCACCGGCTTTCTCTACGCCGGCCTGATGATCAACGGCCGCGGCGAGCCGCGCGTGCTCGAATTCAATGTGCGCATGGGCGATCCGGAGACGCAGCCGATCCTGTTCCGGCTCGATTCCGATCTGCTCGATCTGCTCGAAGCCGCGGTCGACGGCCGCCTCGACGCCGTGCGGCCGGTCTGGAATCCGCAGCCGGCGCTGGGCGTGGTGATGGCGGCGGCCGGCTACCCGGGCCCGATCCGCAAGGGCGACGTCATTGCCGGCCTCGATGCCGATCTCGGCGCCGCCAAGGTCTTCCACGCCGGCACCACGCTGCGCGACGACGGCGCGGTGCTGACCGCCGGCGGGCGCGTGCTGTGCGTGGTGGCGCGCGCCGCGACGGTGCGCGAGGCGCAGAAGGCCGCCTACGCGGCGGTCGACCGGATCGGCTGGGACGGCGCGCAGTTCCGTCGCGACATCGGCTATCGCGCGATCGCGCGCGAAGGCTGAGGTGCAGCGGCCGCCGCTCCGGCGGCGGCCGCTGACGTGCGCCGCTCAGGGCGGCGAGGTATCGAAATCGCGCGTCGCGCACGGCCGGCCGGCGCAAGTGTCGACGACCGCGCCGTCGGATTTCAGGAATTCCGATTTCTGCAGGCGCGCCGCCACGGTCGAGCGCGGGAAGCTGTGCGGGTCGGCGCCGTAGCCGAGATCGGGGCGCGGCGGACGATTGTCGATCGGCGGCGGGGCGACGCCGTTTTCGGCGGGCGAGCCGTCGGCGTGCACGGTCGGGCCACTGTCCCAGACGACGATCGCCGAGCCGCCGTTGCGCCCGGCGCCGAGACAATCGAGGCCGTAGTACGGCGCGTCGTCCGGATGGCGGCGGCCGAAGCTGAGCGCCGGCGCCGCGACCATTTCCGCCGCCACCGCCGCGTTGGCGCCGGCCTGCACCTTGTCGCCGCCTTGCGGGTCGGGCCCGCCGACCACGGCCGGACAGTGAATGCGGGCGCCGAGCGTGCGCGCCTCGACTTCGGCCGTCCACATGCTGACCTGATGATCGCCGAAGGCGACGTGCAGCAGCACGCGCTTGGCGGGCGCGCCCGGCAGCGGATCGTCGGCGCGCAGGTGCTGCGCATAGCCGTTGGCCTCGGCGCGATCCCACAGCATCTGGATCAGCGACAGCACCGTCGCCTGGTCGAGCGAGTTCTGGTAGGCGGCGTAGAGGAATGCGGCGTAGGTGTCGAAATCGACGCTGCGGCGCAGCAGGGTCGAGTAGTTCATGCCGGGCACGCCGAGGACGCCGGCGCGGATGTCCGGCGACAGTGCGACCAGCGCGCCGCCCATGATGCCGCCCTGCGAATTGCCGTCGTAAAACAGCTCGGCGCGATCCAGTACGCAGGTATCGCCGACGCGGAACGCCGCATGCGCACAGAAGCCGTCGGCGCCGAGCATCGCGCGGCCGAGGAACATGAAGTTCAGGAAGCCCTGCTGCGCGCGGTCGGCGAGCGTCGGGAAGTTCGACATGTCGAGCAGGATCGTCGCGACGTTGATGATGTCGGCGGACGACATGCCGATCCAGTCGACCGCGCAGAACGCCATGTCGTGTTCCTGCGCCATGTCGCGGACATTGCCGGCGCCGACCTCGTCGTGGCTGCCCAGCAGACCATGTCCGTAGAGCGCGATGCGGGCCGGTACGGCGCGCGTCGCGCTGGCGGCGCTGTCGGCGTCGCCGAACGCGGCGCGCGGCAGCATGCAGGTGTACGGCACGCGCATCGTCGGCGCGCTGTTGTTTTGCTGCGGCAGGCCGTCGTCGCCGTAGCGCAGGCGCGAGCCAGGTGCGCCGTTCGGCAGGCTCAGGTACGAGGGCACCGTCAGCATGCCGCTGATTTCGCGGGCGATGTCCGGGTCTTCGTCGGCGCTGTGCTCGGTCACGCTGTCGACCGTGAAGCCCGGCGCGGCGCCACCGAGATTCGCCAGCGCCTCGTCGCGCATATGCAGGGCGCGTTCGCTGAGATTGCGCCGGCTGGCGACGGTGAAATCCCAGGCGAGGTAAAGCGAGTCGCGGGCGATGCCGGCTTTGGTGAGCGTCGCGAACAGCGCTTCCATGTGCGGCCGGCGTGCATTGATCGTGGCGTTGTCGCTGCGGTGATTGTCGCGGTAGATGCGGAACGCCGGCGAGGCCTCGATCGTGGCGCCGTCGGCATCCTTGAGCCGGCGCAGGGCGACGATGTAGCGGTGGCCTTCACGGAAATTGACGGCCGGTCGGATCATCAGGGCCGGCCCGGGATCGCCGAGCCCGGTGTCCGGCAGCGGCAGCGCCGCGCAGAGCTCGCCGAGCGTCTGCAGCAGGCCGGCCAGCGGCTCGATGCCGACCAGTTCGGCCAGCGCGGCCAGCGGCTTGCCGCTGTCGCAGGCGGTGAATCGGGTGAGATTGGCGTCGAGCTCGGACCAGACCAGCTGCCGTTCGAGCGTATCGGCGTCGATCACGACGACCGGCTGCTCGGCGCGGCGCGCGTCGGCGAGGTCGGTGATCGGCACGGCGCCCGTTCGGGCCAGGTCCAGTCCGGGCACGCGGACCAGGATCAGCTGCCCGGGCGAAAAGCCGTCGTTGCGGTTCCACTCGGCGGGATCGATCGGCTTGCCGAGCACGTTCTTCGGCATCGACAGCGCGGCCAGCGCGACGCGTCGCCCGGTGTCGGTGCCGTCGTCGGCGACCGTGTAGTAGTCGTTAGGCCACGGATACAGGCAGTAATGAGGATCGATCGGATCACAGCGGTTCGCATTCAGCGCGGCGAGGCCGAGTTCGCTATCGATCGAGTCCTGTTCGGGCGGGATCGCTGGCGCTGGCGATCCGCCGGCGACTTCGGAGCGCCCGCAGCCACTGAATGCGAGCGACAACAGCAACAGCCCGATCGCACCGCAGCGCGATGTCGTTTTCATCATCGTCTTCTCCCCCATCGACCGCCTGTGGCGGTTCTCGTTCATGGCGTCGCCGTCAGGCGGCGCACCCGTGCCGCATGCCCCCGGAGGTGGTCGTGCGCACCGACTTAGTGTGGCCCCAACAGCGCGGCTGCGTCACGGCGGGCGACCGGATGCCGAAAAATTCGTTCAATCGCCTTGACGCAGCGGGACTCGGCGACGAGAATACGCGGCCCTTTCCGGGCACAAGCCGGAACGGAGCGTGGCGGAGGGATACTCAAGCGGCCAACGAGGGCAGACTGTAAATCTGCTGGCTTACGCCTACGGTGGTTCGAATCCACCTCCCTCCACCAATATTCGATTCGCGGGTGAGGCGGGTGTAGCTCAATGGTAGAGCAGAAGCCTTCCAAGCTTCCTATGAGGGTTCGATTCCCTTCACCCGCTCCAGTCGGTAGTTTTTTGCCCACGTAGCTCAGTCGGTAGAGCACACCCTTGGTAAGGGTGAGGTCGATGGTTCGATTCCATTCGTGGGCACCAGATTCGGAAGTCGGCGGTTCGGGGTCCCGAGCTGCCGGGTTCCAGCGAATGTCCCGCTGAGCGGGGGCGCGCGTGGCGAGTATCGCCAGCTCGACTCCTTCTGCGGGAACCGGTGACCGGGTCCTTCGCTGACGCGGAGAATCCAAAACGGTTGCGGCGACGCTCCAGGAGCGTGGCCAGCGGCCTTTTTCGTTTTTGAATGGCGCCCGATCGGCGCCCTGTTCCGGCGATAGAGAAGAACGGAGACTGCGCGATGGCAAAGGGTAAGTTTGAACGCACGAAGCCGCACGTGAACGTGGGCACGATTGGCCACGTTGACCACGGCAAGACGACGACGACGGCGGCGCTGACGAAGGTGTCGGCGGACAAGTACGGGTCGACGTACGTTCCCTACGACCAGGTGGCGAAGGCGTCGGAATCGCAGGGTCGTCGCGACGCGACGAAGATTCTGACGATCGCGACGTCGCACGTGGAGTACGAGACGGAAGGTCGTCACTACGCGCACGTGGACTGCCCGGGACACGCGGACTACGTGAAGAACATGATCACGGGCGCGGCGCAGATGGACGGCGCGATCCTGGTGGTGTCGGCGGTGGACGGCCCGATGCCGCAGACGCGCGAGCACGTTCTGCTGGCGAAGCAGGTGAACGTTCCGAAGATCGTGGTGTGGCTGAACAAGTGCGACCTGGTCGAGGACGCGGAACTGCTGGACCTGGTCGAGATGGAAGTTCGCGACCTGCTGGCGAAGTACGGCTTTGACGGCGACAACACGCCGGTGATCCGTGGCTCGGCGATCAAGGCGATCCAGGGCGATCCGGAATGGGTCGCGAAGCTGGAAGAGCTGTACAACGCGCTGGACACGTGGATTCCGGAACCG
>NZ_KB907955.1 GCF_000382285.1 Solimonas variicoloris DSM 15731
CAGCTCGCGCACCTCGCGCTCCAGCTGCTTGAGCCGGTCCTGCTCGGCCGTCGTCACGCCGGGCCGCAGCCCGTGGTCCCGCTCATGCCGGCGAACCCACAGCCGCAGCGTCTCGGCCTCGCAGCCGATCTTCGCCGCAATCGACTGGATCGCCGCCCACTGCGATCCGTGCTCGCCACGGTGCTCGAATACCATCCGCACCGCGCGCTCCCTGACCTCCGGTGAATACCGCGTCTGCTTCTTGCTCATAGCTCCATCCTCTCAAAGAGTGGAGCCTCCGAGATAGTCGGGGCGGTTCAGGGAGCGGGCAACTGCTCCAGTTGGACGACCAGTTCCTGCAGCTCGGGGCAGCGCGGCTCGGGGATCGGCAGCTTCGCCGGTGCGGAACCGAGCACGAACCGCTTCACCGTGTAGGGCTGGCCGTCGGCGGTGAACTCGGTCTGCTCCTCGGGCGTGTCCGCCCGCTGACCGTCGAAGCGGCGTCTGACATAGGGTTCGACCTGCACCTTGGCGCCCTCGTCGGGCACTTCGGTCACGAGGGCGCGATCGAGCACCGCGAACTCGGCCCGTGCCGTATTGACAATGATGGCCTCGTCGGTGGTGGCGATGACCTTGCCCGCGAAAGGCTTCGGGTCGATGTGAAAGCCCAGCGTCGAAACCTTGGGCTGGCCGTCGAAGATGTTGAACTTGAACGAACGGACGTTGGAAGGCACATGACCGACGACGAGCGTCGGCATCTGTGCGCGGATGGCTTGGGTATCCATGGGGAGACTCCTTGTGGCAACCAAGGGACTCCCGCCCGCAAGGGAGGTCGATCCCTTGAGGGTGAGGCGGATGGACGCGGGAGCGCCCGGAGAACGAAGCAACCAGCACGGCGAACCGCGCCGCAGTCTCGAAGGTCTCGACTGCCTGGGCATGCTGCCGGCAACGCCAGCGAACATGCGGCCAGCGTGCGGCACATGGCTGCGGCCGTCCGTTGGGAATCGGCAATGCGCCGGCACCGCGTTCCGTGAAAAAGAAAAGCCCCGACGTGGGGCTCGAATGGGTTGCGGGTTACTCGTCGTCGTAGAGCGTCAGTCCGTCCAGCACGGGCGCGTCGGCATCGAAGATCAGCAGTCGCACGTCGGCGAGCGCAGCAAGGTGCAACACCTCCACGAGGGACTCCGGCACGCCCTTGGCCCGGTGCTCCTGCCGCAGCTCTTCGGCGGTGATGCCCTCGACATGCTGCAGGTTCGCATCCGTCCAGGGCGTGGCGATCAGCTTCACGCCGACCGCCGGGCTGTAGGGAATGCGGAAGGCCACGAACAGAAAACCGCTCGGCGTGGCGATGTCCGCCAGTTCGGCGAGGAACCGACCGGCCTCCTCGGTGATGTGCGCCGAACTGATTTCCCAGGCACGGCTGTAGAACCCGGTCTCGAAGCGCAGGCGGCGCACCACCTCGCGCGCGGCTTCCTCGGAGTAGGTATCGCCGACGTGCAGCGGCTGGCCGGCTTCTTCGGCCATGACGGCGTAGACCAGGTTTCGGGCGATGCCGTGGCTGGGGCACTGCGCGCCCAGCTCGGGCGGCACGTTCTGGCCTTCCGTGATCAGCGCGAAGTCGTCGCAGAAGACGCAGGCATGGCGCTCGACCTGGCTGTCCGGCAGGTGCGACTGCGAGACGTGCAGCGGCAGATAGCTCAGCGGGCAATCGTCGTCGTAGGAAATCGCCAGCAGCCGCTGCACGGACAGGCCATCGTAGCCGCGGACGAAGGGGTTGTTGGAACGGGACATGGGATTACTCCAGCAGAGGATGGCCGAGGCAATCCCCTGCCGGGGATTGAACCCCAGCGGGTGGATGAAGTGGCAGCCGGTCAACCGGCCGCGGCGTCGGGCCGCACTGGTGGCGGGCGGTGCAGGTCAGTGGAAGATGCTGATTCGGGCCATGGCCGCTCCTGCGAAAAGAAGGAGGGACATGGCCCCGAACGGGGACGCATGTCCCTCGTGGGGTGGGATGAAAGGACGGTGGGTTGCCAGGCGCGGCTCACCAGCCGTTGTAGTTCAGCGTGAGGTCAGCGATGACCTGGCGCCGTTCCAGATCGAGGCCGCCGAAGTCGGACAGCCCCTCGAAGCCGCAACGCTTGAGCATCGCGCCGCCCTCGCGGGCGTTGTAGAAGCTCACCATCGCGGACAGGAACATGCGTTGACCGCTGCTCAGCACACCCAGTGCGTCGTTGAGCATCAGCATGTTGGGCCGCAGGTCCCACTTGGTGGTGGCACGCTGCAGACCTTCGCGTGTGCCGTCGCCGAACCACTCGTGGCCGGCGATCTGCGCGCCGCGCTTCCAGGCCTCGAAGAAGGCTTGGGGCGCGGCGGCGAAGTGCTGGTTTTCCAGCTTGATCTGATCAAGTACCTCTTGAGGCAGAGCACGGTTCATGACGGGGGCTCCTGATGATGGGATTCACGGGTGGAGGCGCTGCTGCCAGCGGCCCGTTTGCAGGGCGTGCTCGGCAGCGTGGTGCGAGCGGAAGAAGCTGACCGACTCGCGCGAGACGGGACCATCCGCATCGGCGGTGCCGATGTAGTGGCCGGCTGCGCTGCAGAGCACCTGCAGGGGCAGGCGCTTGCCAACGTAGGCCAGGGCCTGGTAGCCGATGGATTCGGCGCGGGCCTGTTCAGCACTCAAAGGTGCCGATGCGAACGCGAGGGACATATGGTTTCTCCTGGTGGTTGAAGACCGGGAGCACCACGCCCTGTCGGGAGCGGAGACCTCCCGAAAGGTTGAACATCGAAAGCACCCGCGTCGTGGCGACGCGCGTCCGCGGTGGTCGGTGCGAGGCGGACTGGATCGGTCAACGCGGCGAGGCGCGTTGCAGCCTTGAAGACCGGAGCTGCCAGGGCATGGTGCTGACGACCGTCAGCGACACATGCGGGAAGGATGGAAGCGCGGCGGCGCACCGTCGCCGATCAAACGGAACCGCCCGCCGTCCGGTTTGGCCCGAGCACTGCCGGCAGCAGCAGTGCACGATCCGTCCGCCCACGACAAAGGCGCCGAAGCCCCGTAAGGCTTCGGCTGGAGAAGAATCAATCCACCTGTGGGCTGCAAGCAGGCCAGGCCGTCGTCAAAGCCATTCGCTGCGTCAGCAATCTCACCCGGCCCGTTTCGTGGCTGGGGCCGGCATCCTCTGGCGTGCATCCACACACAAAGGGAACCCGTTGTTCCGCCGGCGGGCACCGGCACCGAATACCGTCGACCGCAAGCGGTCTCCTGGCACCTCGCAGCTTTGCGGGCCAAGGCGTCAGGAGACCGCTCGTGGATGGACGGAAGCACTTCGATCAGCGGAATCGCGGCGAGCGCGATTCGACGAAGCAATGACCTTCTCGCCCTGCAAGCCGTGATTGGCCTGTGCAGGACGCGCACACCGTTGCAGAAGGGAACGCGCGCTGGGGAGTCCCGCGGGGCGCGGGAGGTTTGCCCCGCCGTCCGCAAGGGCCGGCGGGGCAGAGGGAGGCGTGGGCGTCAGTTCGCCTTGGGGCGCCGGCGCGGTGTCCTGGAGGTGCGACCGGATGCGCCGCGCTTGCCTGCCGGGGCATCTTCGACCGGCTGCGTACCTTTGCAGTCCGGGTAGCGGCTGCACGACCAGAACGCGCCGCTCTTGCCGCTACGCTGGCGCATCGGGGCGCCGCACTGCGGGCAGTTCGGCGCGGGCGGCAGCTTGATGGCGAGCGTGGCACCGCGGTACTGCTGCACGAGCTGGGCGACCCAGCTCGATTGCTTGGCGATGAAGGTGTCCAGTGCCATCTGGCCGGCCTCGATCATGTCCAGTGCCTGCTCCCACACCGCCGTGGTCCCCGGGTCGGCGATGGCCGCCGGCACGGCGTCGATCAACGTGAAGGCCGCATCCGATGCGCGAATGGCGCGGCCTTTCCTCAAGAGATAGCCGCGGGCCAGCAGCCCGCTGATGATGTTGGCGCGCGTCGCCTCGGTGCCGATGCCCGTGGTGTCCTTCAGCTTCTGCTTCAGGCGCGGGTCGGTCACGAGCTTGGCGACGCCCTTCATGGCCTTGACCAGCTCGCCCTGCGTGTAGGGCTTGGGCGGCAGCGTCTTCAATACCTTCAGTTCGACCTGGCCGACTAGACAGGCATCGCCAGCCTTCAACGCTGGCAATACTTGGCCGCGCCGTGCATCCTCTCCGTCCGTGTCGTCAAGGGCCGGCGCCGCCAGCACCTGGCGCCATCCGGCCACCGCGATCTGCTTGCCGACCGCCACCAGCGACTGCCCGCCGCACGTGAGCTGCGCCACCGTCCGGTCAAACTCGTGATGCGGCAGGAACTGCGCGAGGTAGTGGGCACGGATCAGCCGGTAGACGGCCAACTCCTTGTCGGTCATCGCCGAGAGATTCGCCGGCTCCAGCGTGGGGATGATGCCGTGATGCGCCGTGACCTTGCCGTCGTTCCAGGCCCGCGAACGCTGCTGGCGGTTCAGGCGGTCGATCAGCGGCCGCAGGCTGGGATCGGTCTTCACCAGGCTGTCGAGCACGGCCGGCACCTCGGCCAGCATGCTCTCAGGCAGGTGGCCCGAATCCGAGCGCGGATACGTCGTCGCCTTGTGCGTCTCGTACAGCGCCTGGGCAATGTCCAGCGTCTCCTGCACGTCGAGGCCCAACTGCTTGGAACACACTTCCTGCAAGGTGCCCAGGTCGAACGGCAGCGGCGGACCTTCGCGCATGCGCTCCGTCTCGACCGACACCACCTGGGCGCTGCCGGCGGCGCCCAGGCGGTCGGTGGCCTGCTGGGCGACCGGCTGTTGCAGGCAACGGCCAGCATCGTCAATACAACCCTGCGGCGGCGTCCAACTTGCAATGAAGGATTGGCCGGCATGGGACAGCGTGACCTCGATCGCCCAGAACGGCACCGAGACGAAACGTGCGATCTCGCGATCACGATCCACCACCAGCTTTAGCGTCGGCGTCTGCACCCGGCCCACCGACAGTACGCCGGTGTAGCCGGCCTGCCGACCTAGAAGCGTAAACAACCGGCTTAGGTTCATCCCGATCAGCCAGTCGGCACGCGAACGGGCCAGGGCCGAGTAGTACAGCGGCAGCGTCTCCGCCGAGGGCTTCAGCGCACCCAGTGCCTTGCGGATCGACGCATCGTTGAGCGCCGACAGCCACAGGCGCTGAATCGGCCCGTGGTAGCCGCATAGGTCGATGATCTCTCGGGCGATCATCTCGCCCTCGCGGTCGGCGTCGGTCGCTATCACCAGCTCGCCCGCCTTGGCGACGAGCTGCTGCACGACCTTGAATTGCGCTGCGGTCGCCGCCTTGGGCTCGACACGCCAACGCTCAGGAAGAATGGGCAGTTGCTCGATGGCCCAGCGCTTGTATTGCTCGCCGTAGCCTTCGGGTGGAACCGCCTCCACCAGATGACCGATGCACCAGGTCACGACGACACCCGCGCCGCTGTAGCAGCCGTTGCCGCGTTGACCGGCACCCAGCACACGGGCGATGTCCTTGCCCTGGGACGGCTTCTCGCACAGGAACACGCGCATGAAGCCTCCTTGGAAATGTGCGGGTCATCGGATGGGCGTCAGCTTGGCGGGACCGGGAGATGCCGGCAGCAAGGAAGCCGATTGATGCAGACACCGCTTTGTGATCGGCAGGCGGTCCGTTGGCGCAGCCGCAGGTGCTGGCACAGCAAGAGCGTCGTTTCGGGAGGGCGGCTGGAACTCCGTGGACGACCTTGGAGCTATCCCCTGGGGATAGCTCGCTGGTGCATCGCGGGCGTATGACGGTTGCTACAGCCGCCCTCGGGGGAACGGCGATGGGCGAACTACTGTCCGCCGGCCGGCTTGGCGCTGAGCGCCACCGACGCGATGCGATACGGCAGAATGCCCACGCGCCGCGCTTCGACCTTGAACGTGACGCGCTCGTTCTCGTCGGCGTCCTCCCATTCGTCGCGCACGGTGCGGCCCTCGACCAGCACCCGCATACCTTTCTGATACAGGTCTTTCCAGTGGTCGGCGTCGCGGTGCCACAGCTCCACCGGCGCCCAGAAGCCGCCGCGATCTTCGTACTCGCCGTCCTTCTTCGGGATCGGGTTGTCGAAGTAGACGTTCAGGCGAAGCAGCCGGCGCGGCTCGTCGTTGCCGTTCGGAAATTCGCGGTAGTCCGGCGCAGAACCGATGTTGCCCTCGCCGACGAAGTGCGTGCTCATGGTGACTCCTTGGTGGTGGGTGGAACGGACGCGGTATTCCCGTGGACGCGCCGCAGGTAGGCCGCTTCGGCCTGCGCGGCCTTGTTGGCGCATTCCAGGGCTTGACGAGCGATGCTGTGGGTCAGGCTGATCTGCATGTTCAGCACGATTCGCTGCAGTTCGATCGCGTACAGCTCGTCGATCAGCGAGGCCGGTGTCGCGGGGTTGGCCAGCAGGGACTCCCACAACGCCACGCCCATGGAGGAACGGTCGAGGTTGCGCCAGCGCAGGAAGGTCGTCCCTGCGCCAGTGGCCTGCTGGGCCAGTTGCACGTCGAGCAGGCTGAAGGGGTAGGCGCGTGCCTGGGGCAGCACACGCCGCTGCGCCAGGCCAATCAGGTCGTCGCGCAGCGCTGCGCACTGGCTGGCCCAGGTCTCCAGACTCCCCTTACCCTTAAAGGGCTGTAAAAGGCCTTTTAGGTAGCCCGCGTGTTCCAGCCGCTGGAAGTCCGCCTGTTCCAGCGCCACGAAGCGCGGGGAGTGGCCGATGGGGATCGATGCCGTCATGCGCCTGCACCCTCATCGCCCGCCGCACCATCGGCTGCGCCATCCGTGTGAGCCGACGCATTGGGCACGATGGCTGGCGCAGCAGGCGGCGTGCCGGGCTTGTTCGACCGCCGCGCGATGGGTGGCGCGAAGCGCGAGCGGCGCGTGCCTTCCAGCACGTCCTGCGGCAACTCGCCGAACTTCTCCAGCGCCGCTCGCGCCGCAGCGTTCTTCGCCGCGAAGTCGTCGCGCGTCGCGCCCGAGTAGCGGTACTGCTGGGCCAGCGAGAACAGGCTGCGCAGCGCGTGCGCGCCGTCATTGAGCCAGCGCTCCAAGGTGCTGCGGTCGATCAGCGCCGTGTGGTGCGCCAGGATGAGTTTGCGCGCCAGGTCGTCGTAGTCGGCCAGCAGGTACACCGCCATGAAGCCGAGTTGGGCATTCACGAACAGCGGCAGCTTCACCGGCTGCACGTTCATGTTATCGCCCAACGACAGCGCCGGGGGTACACCGGCCAGCGCCTGGTCCACCTGCTCGCGCAGCGCCTGCAGCGTGCTCTTGGTCTGCTCCAGCTTGTCTTCGATACGCAGCATCCAGAAATCGGAGTACGGATCGTCCTGCTCGGCGCCGCGCTTCATCTTGTTCATGGCGCTGATGAAGCCGTTGAGACCGATGATGCCGGCGCGTCCCTCGGTCGGCGCACGGCCGTGCCAGATGCGCGAAGCGTGATGAGTGTGCAGCGTCAGCGACATCGCGCTACGCAGCGACCCGAGATTCAATTGCAGGGGTTCATTGGCCATGGGTGACGACTCGCATTAACGGAACGAGTCGCCAGCATCGGCACCGACCGGAAGGCCGTCAGTCAACAAACCGCAATCGGCGTGCGCCTGGTTTGTCCGTGCCGGGAAGGCTGGCTGTCCCAGCTATCCCCTGGGGATAGCCTCGCGGCGGGTAGCGACGGCAAGCGCCGCCTGCTGTCCCAACTGTGCAATGAAACCTTCGAGTTGGCCGTCGGCGACACCGGCATGGCGGCCGGCGGCGATGTCGGCCCAGCCCATGCAAGCTGCTTCCTGCAGCGCCTTGAGTTTGGCTGCTTCAGGCTCCTTGGCATTCATGGTGAATCTCCAGTGAGGAAAACCGCCTTCACTCCCGTGCCGGCGGCCACTGCTGCGCGGCGTGCAACACGCGCAGGATGGACACCGCGCGGGTGTCCTCCATGTAGACCACCACGTAGTTCGCACGCACGACCATCTCCCGCGTTCCGGCCACGCGGCCAGGCCGGTAGAGCTTCGGGCGCTCCGGCAGCTTCGCGGCCTTGGCCTCGATGTCGTCCTTCAACCGCTGCGCGGCATCGGGGTTGTCGTCCGAGATGTAGTCAACAATCGCCAGCAGGTCGGCGCGGGCAGCTTGCCGCCACTCAAGTACGCGCACGCCGCTTCCTGTCGATCAGGGCCTGCGCCTCGTCCATGACCTGCTGGTGCGGCACCGGCGGCCGTGTGTCGGCCAGCGCCTCCTGGACCTTCGCCCGGAACCAGGCATCGTAGGCCTCCGGGTCGGCCGTGAGGCCAGCCGGCAGCGCGCCTTCCTTGACCACACGGGTCAGCAGGATGCGCACGGCGTCCGAAACGGTGAGGCCGACCCCGGCGAGCTTCTCGGCGGCATCGGCCTTGAGCTTGTCGTCCACTCGGATATGCAGCATCGAAGTCTGTGCGGCCATCTCGGCTCTCCTGTTTGTGCATCAGGCTGTATTTTGTATCTCAATTGAGACTCGCGCAAGAGCCAGGGCCGGGCCGACTGCCCGCCAGAAGGCTCCCTGTCCCAGCTATCCCCTGGGGATAGCTCGGCCGGTCACGGGTCGCGCAGGGCCGCCCGCAGCCGCGCCAGGTGGGCGCGCGCCACTTCGGGGGATACCGGCGGTGCCGATGGCGCCGGTGCCGGCGCGGGTGGACGGGAAGCAGGCGACACCGTGGCGCTGTCGCCCGCCCAGGCCTTGAACTCCCCACGGATCGCCTTCTGGATGATGCCGAACAGGTAGCCAGCCGGGTTGCGCACCGAGCTGTTGCAGCAGCGCGCCTCCCATTCGTCCAGCACCGCCTGCCGCTGGGCTTCGTCCACCTGCCGCAAGGCCACCAGCGCGCCGGACTGCTGCTCGTGCTTCAAACGCTGGAAGCGGTCTGGCAGCAGCAGGTTCTGCAAGGCCCTCGCGCGCGGTACTGTACGTACTTCATTTATACGATCATTACGTACTGTACGGTCCTCCTTCGGAATCCGAAGAGAGCTATCCGGCGCGGGTTTCGGCCCTGCTTCGGATTCCGAAGACGGGCGCGCAGCATTCCGAAGAAGGGCTTCCTGGCCTTCTTCGGATTCGTGGTCCGCACCCTCCTGTGGATAACCTGGCGTCGTCCATCCATGCAGCGCCATGCGCTGCGCCAGCACCTGCAGGCGGGTCGGCAGCGTGCGGCCGCTGAGCAGCGGGTCTTCGGCAATCTCCTTGAGCGTGTTCATGCCCACGATCTGCACCGCCTTCGCCGCGTGCGTGAGCGCCTGGCTGACCAGTCCGAGGTAGTCGGCATCGAGTTGCATCGCCTCGAAGGGCGACAGCGGTTCGTCGTGCAGCACGTAGAGGTTGCCTTGAATGCGGCCGGTCTTCGGGTCGCGCCGTCGTCGCACCAGGCTCAGCCAGCGCGTCAGCCGCAGCAGCGTCAGGGCGCGCGCCACGGTCTCGTGCGAGGCTTGCGCCCCGCAGGGCATCGAGGCCAGGTAGGGGCGCAATTGGTCGTAGGTGGGAAAGGCGGTCACGCCGTCGTCGTTGAGCTGCAGGCGGAACACCTGCCAGGCGTTGCGCTCCAGCGGGGTCAGGCGCCGGTCGAGGAACAGTCGGCGCGGCACGCTCTCATGGCGGTTGCCGCTGTAGAGGAACCCGTCGGCGGCCGGCGCGGTGCCCTGTGCCGGTTCCTGCGGCCCAAGGTGCCGCAGCGCCTCGTCGAACACCGCCGACAGCGCAACGGGACCTTCGCGCCGTGGTGTGCCGGACGTGGCCATGGCTACACCAGCCCCTGGTCGATCCAGTTCCGTATCGCCGACCAGATCACCGACATAGGCAGGCTCATGGCCTCGGCCAGGTCCATGGTCAGTGCCAGCATCGCCATGTCGTCGGTCAGGGCGACATGGCGCTCGGCGACGCCGGCCTTCCAGCGTTCCCACAAGGCCACGTCCTGCGCCTCGTCGAGCACCGGATGCCGGCCCTTGCGCTTGGGCAGCCCGAGGATGTCGCGGCGCAGCGCCACTTCCTGATGCGTGAGGCCGTAGAACTTGCTGACCATCTCCGTGCTCGCCCCCAGGCGCAGCATGCGGTCCACCGTAGCGATCTCCCGCTCCACGTCGTGCACCTGGCTAAGCAGCCGCTTCAACACTTCCCGGTTCACCGACACCGAACACCACGACACCGTGGCATTCACCAGCATGCTCACGAGTTCGGGGTGCTTCAGCGCATCCAGTTCCTCCTCGCCGAAGCCCATGGCCTTGCAGCGGCGCAACTGGCCGTTGCGCAGGTCATGCAGGGCCTGGGCGATCACGGCCTGGTTGAGTGGGTGCGGTGCCGACATGCGGGAGCCTCCTGCGCTCAGGAATCCTGGCTCGCTACGCCGGCTTCCAGATCCAGTAGCCGGCGCGCCAGGCGCAGCAGACGGAACAGCTTCACCAGCGCAGCATCGCTCAGACGTGTAGCCGAGCCGCCGTGGCCATGGAGCAGCGCCGCCAGTTCGTCGGCCAGCCGCGCGCGGTCCAATCCGTTCGCGGCGGGTGGCGCCGCACTCAGCGCATGCAGCAGGGTCAGTACCGCCCGCGCGAACGCCGGCAGCACCTTCGCCTGGCCCACGGCCGGCGCCACGCAGACGAAGCCGATGCCGCCGACGCAGGCCTCGATGTGGTCGGCAACCGCCGCTTCCTCGCCGA
Organism: Solimonas variicoloris DSM 15731; assembly: GCF_000382285.1. Taxonomy (GTDB): domain Bacteria; phylum Pseudomonadota; class Gammaproteobacteria; order Nevskiales; family Nevskiaceae; genus Solimonas; species Solimonas variicoloris. Next base: position 10,668 of record NZ_KB907955.1, read on the forward strand.
TTTCGCGCGCGAACTGCGCGATGTGCACGCGCAGGCGATCCGGCGCGTCCAGCCCCGGCTCGACGTACCAGACGTCCGAGATGGGATAGAGCCCGCCGACCTGTACGGGGATCGCACGCAGCGCATCGGCCTCGAAGTCGGGCAGCTTGTCGCCAAGCTGGTCGGCGACCATCCGCTGGATGGACTGCAGGCGCTCGGTGGTCGGTGCCGGTGTCACGATGTGCCCTTGCAGGCGCTCGTCGCGTGGTCCGCGCTGGTCCTCTGGCGCTTCGGGCGATGCAGGCGGTGTCGCTGCTGACACCGCATGCGAGACCGGCGTGGTGTCGCGCGGTACGGACGACACGGGTAGCTGCTGAGGTGCGGAGACCGGTGCGGAAGGAGCAGCAGGCACGACAGACGCCGCCGAAGGCATCGGCGCCGCCGGTTCGCTGGTCAGCGCACGCTGGCGGCTTTCGCTGTCGTTGATTTCCAGCGCCAGCGTGTCGTAGTCGGCCTCCAGCAACTCGGCCATCTGGCCCACCAGTTCGTCCTGCACCCGCTGCGGCGAGAAGTCGTCCGGCTGTGCGTCGAACTGCGTCAGCACGTCCTGAAACAAGGTGGCGAAGTCCACGGCCACGGTGCGGCCCAGCGTACGCCGCTCCCAGGTGCGCTCGCACGCCTTGCGCAGTACCGCGATCCGTTCCACCTGATGCCGGCCCAATCCGCCGTACAGCAGCGTCGGGATCGCCGGCAGCAGATAGCGCACCGCATCGTTCATGCGGCTGATGTGCGACTGCGGCACCGGATAGCCGTCGGCAGTCAGCCGCCGCGCAAGTTCGCTTTGCGATAGCTCCTGGCCGCTTTCCTGCTCGTAGAACTCGCGCGCCTTCTCGATGCCCAACGCCCGCTCGATGAAGGTCAGCCCGCCGCGCAACTCGTTCTCGGCCAGGTGCCCGGTCAGCGCCACGATTTCGCCGCGCGCCGGCCATGGGCGGAACAGGCATGCAATGCGGAAGAAGCGTTCCTCCTTGGTCTCGCTCCACAGTTCGCGCAGGATGGCGAGCCGCGTATTGCCACCGTTCCTGATGATGTAGTGCGCCTCGCCCGGCCGGCGCGTGATCGCCGGCGGCGCGTCCAGCCCGCGTTCGCGGATCGACGCCTTGATTTCCTCGTAGGCCGGGTTGCGCGTCACGCGCGGGTCATGTTCATAGGGGCGCAGCTCGTCCAGCGTCACCACCATCGGTGTGTCGGCGATGGGGTCGGTCAACGCCCCGGCCGAAGGACCGCTGCGCTCGAAGCCGGTGGCCAGCAGCTTGGCGGCCATGTCCTGCGGCGTCGGCTCAGCCATCGCTGCTCTCCCGAGATGCCGCCGGTGCCTGACGATCGGCGCGGCGAAGCTGCGCGCGTGCGTTGCGGCTGGCGCGGTGATCACTCGCGGTCGAGCTGGTATAGATCGCGGCGCAGCCGGGCTTGGTGAACATCAGGTGCCCGCCGCGCGTGCGTTTCACGTGCCAACCTTCGCCCAGCGCGAACTCGATCAGCGCGCGCAGCCGCGCATGGCCGCGGGCCAGTTCATGCGCGTTCGCCATGACTGGCTCCCCCTGCGCGGCCTCTGCCGGTAACGCATGCAAAGCGCTCCCTCCATGCCGGGAACAGCTCGCCAGCCAGCGCACGCATCGTCTCCAACGCCGCAGGGGCAGTACGGCCCACTGGTTGCCGGTACTCGACGCGATGCACCGGCAGTCCTCGTGTTGCGGCACGTGGGTAGGCTTCGATGGCCGGGATGTCGGTGTTCAGGACCTGTATGCCAGCGTGCGCCTGGAACACTTGTCGCAGGGCCTGCTGGATCAGTCGGGCGTTCGACGAAACCGGATGCACACGGTTGATGAGCAAGCGCAGCGGTGGCGGCTCGATGCCGAGGTGCCGATACGGAGCGATGTCCTCGATCAGTTGCAGCGTGCCGCGCCTCAGCTCACGCGCCGCCAGGATTTCCGGTGTCACCGGCGACAGCGCCAGGCTGGAGGCCAGTACCGCCATCTCCAGCAGTACACTGCGCGCTCCCTGGGTATCGATCAGCAGCAGGTCGTAGTGCGATGACAGCGCGGGGAGCAGGTGACGCAGGCGCAGCCGGCCGTCGGGTGCGTGCAGCAGCAATGTGTTCAGTTCGCCGCGGTGGTCGTTCGACACCACCAGGTCGAGACCTGCCACAGCGGTCTGCGAAGCCAATTGCTCGATACGCTGCTCGTTGAAGGCCAGCATCTCGTAGATACCGGCAGGCGCATGCGTGCCGAGCGTGAAGTAGCTCGACAAGGTGGGTTGTACGTCCAGGTCCAGCAGCAGCACGCGCAGTCCCGCATCGGCGATGAAACCGCCCAGGTTCGCCGCGGTGGTCGTCTTGCCGACGCCACCCTTGGTCGAAATGATGGATACCACCTGCATGGCGCGACTCCTCGTGGAAGGGATTCCGACGGAGCGCGGGCTCACGCCCGCTCCCTGAGTCGATCGGTGATCCACTGGTCGATCTCCACCGAGTCCCAGCCGATGGCGCGTACCCCGAGGCGCAGGGGCTTGGGAAACTTGCCCTCCTTGATCAGGTTGTAGATGTGGGCGCGCTTGAAGCCGGTCTTGGCCTCGACTTCCGCGCGGCGCAGGATGCGGTGTTCGTTCGGCGTCGCGGTGGCGATGGTCTGGGCAGTCACGAGGGGCACTCCTTGGCGCTGTGTAGCGGCGGTGATGGACGTGCCCCGTATTCAATAGCGCGGTTTCCGCGCAGTCACTGCAAGTGCAGACACGCCGTCTGCACTTGCAGTCAGCGGTCCTGAGTGGCGAGATGACGCTTGGCTGCCGAAAACTTCGCCCACAGCGTTCGCTCGCTGATCCCGGATTTGTCGCCGTAATGGGCAACCAGCGCACTGATGACCGATTCCAGCGTCTCGAAGGACGAATAGGGAACGCCATTGGGTGACTTGCCCAGCAGCAGGGTCAGAAGACCGCCAACGATGTTCAGGTAGGTGGACTCACTGCGGGCGCCCGGCACCCCGGAACGCTTCTCGCGCTCCGTGCGCGCCTGGTGCTCCTGGCTGAGCGCCTGGAACTGGGCATAGAGCGCATCCCAGGCTTGCACCCTGTCGGCAAGCTGGAGCTTCAACGCCTCGCGATCCATGACCAGTGCCTGCACCGCATCGACACTGACGGCCGGGTGCAGGTGACGCTCGAAGGCATCGAACAGGAAGGCCGGTCGCTGGTCGGGATAGAAACGGATCATCCAGGCCTTCAGATCGACGTGGCGAATTGTGAGGCTGGGGTCATCGAGCAAGGCGGGGTCGTTGCTCGTGATGCCGTCCTTGCCGTAGGGAAGGTCGAGATGCACCAGTGCGTCGTAGATCCGTTCCGCGTTCAAGCGAAGCTGTGGCCAGCGTGCCAGTTCGGGGTGCTCCGGCAAGCGGTTCATCCCCTTGGTGACATCGAGGATGCGGCGCTCGAAACGCGACAGTCCCGCCCACTGGATGGCCGCCTCGATCGGACGGTAGAAGACCTTGGCTTGGGGGCCGGATGAAGGCTTTCGCATGGCTGCTCCCTGGTAACAGGATTCAGGACATCTGTTTCCTCTCGTTGATTGGAATCGCTGCCGGGACGCGCCTTCACTGCGCGAGACGGTGGCGGCTTGGCTTGTGGGAAAGGCCGGGATGACGGATGTTCACCAGAGCAGCCGCCTGTCGATATGGCGCTTGTCCACCAGCCCCGAGCCTCTGCGTGGCGGTATGCTTCAAGCGGTTGACTGCTCATGGCAGGATGGCTCGATAACGAGGTTTTGCTACAGACGCCATCGTGGCGAAAGACGAATTCGGTCTTCTTGCGTTCGAGCCTGGGCGTTACCGGCGTGCAAGACAGCGACGGTCTATCAGCAGACGCAGTTCGGGCAGAAACAGGCGTGGCGATGGCGCTTCGACGGGGTGCGGCGAGGTTTCGGGCAAGACGCGGGAGGTCTGCCTCTAGATCGACAAAGCATGACAGTCCGGTTCCGCACTCATGGGAAGGAGCGATTGGGTAGTTCCGACGACAGGACTGAGCGATGACGAGGGGATTGCCTGTCGGGTCTCATTGGACATTGGTGGCCTGATCGTCATGCAGCGATCAGACAGCGCGATGGCGCAGCGCGTGGTCCCCAGAACTGCAAGCGGGGTAGCAGCGGACCGACAGAAGCCAGCCTTTTCATTGCCTACTAATTCCAAACTTGGGCTTGTTGACTAGATCATACTTATGCATTCAAATTTGAATGCTTATTGCTGAATTAAATTCATATTTGCGGCTTAATTCATGTCCTCTTCCGGTCAGAAGCGCTCTGGAGCGCAGGTGGCGATGCCGCAGCCCGTCGCGCGTGCGCTGCGCCGCCTGGGGCAGGACATCTCGGCGGCGCGGCGCATGCGCCGCCTGAGCCAGGAAGACCTGGCGCAGCGCATCGGCACGTCCCTGAGCACCGTCAGGCGCATGGAAGATGGCTATCCCGGCACCGCGCTGCACACCTTCCTGCGCGCGCTGCACGTGCTGGGCCGGCTCGATGACCTGTCACGGGCGATGACCCTGGAGAAGGACGCCCTTGGCATGGAACTGGTGCGGGAATTGTTGCCACAGCGGGTGCGCAGCGTTTCCCGCAGGCAAGGGCAGCCGGCTGGGCGAACGTCGGGAGCCGGCGATGGTGGCGCGAGCGGGAGTGTCGACGTAATGGAAGGCTTTTGACGGCGCCTTCTCCTCAGCTTGCGTCCCCCTGATCCAGCCGCATTGAGCAAGTCCCCTGGAATGGATGTCAACCATGGTGTAAACTGGCAACTGAAGTGTCAACCGAGAAGATGGAGCGGCCTGTGAGCGAACGAATGTCCAATGCGCCGGTGTACTACGCGCTGGCACAGGCGCATTTCAATCCGGTGGCGGCCATGGTCAAGTATGTCGACCAAATACAAGATCGACTGCGTCGTGAAGGGTATCCCTTGTTCGAGCCGCAGCAGGTCACTCACTTGGTCGTGTCCGGGCCAGGCCAGGCACAACAAGCCGAACCAAAGATCCAGCAAACGGTATCCTGGCTCCTGACCAGGAGTGATCGATCTGCGGGCTTCATCCTGTCCTCTTCGACAATCACGTTTCATACGACGCATTACGACACCCACAAGACATTCATTCCGGAATTACTGCGTGGGTTGGATGCCGTGCATGATGCGGTCAGCCTTGACCACGTGGGGCGGCTTGGGTTGCGCTATCTGGATGCGGTGGTGCCATCAGACGGAGAGTCCGTTGAACAGTACCTTGTCGGTGGCGTCCATGGGGTGGGATTCGACGCGGTTCGCCGACACGCAATGAGTGAGTCCGTGTTTTCAACCGATGTTGGTCCACTCGTTCCCGTCGGAACCTTGGTTGCAAGGGTATACAGGGCAACGGCGCAGCTTGGTTTCCCTCCCGACATGTTGCCGAACGGGCTGGCACTGAATCCGCGTTTCGCCATGTCCACGCCACGTGAGCATGGTGTGCTCGACACCGACCATTTCTGCGAAGGTCGCATGCCTATCGATCTCGGCAAGCTCGAAGAACAACTGCGCTCGCTGCATGTCCCAATCAAGTCCGTGTTCAAGGCGACCACCACGGATCACGCGCGCCGGGCATGGGCGTAACGCTGGAGACCCCCACATGTACACCGAGACATTCCCGACAATCAGGACTTCGCCGTCGATCGTACCCGTTCGAGTCGCGGCCACGGCTGCCTTCGCCCTGATGGGGATCACGCAGTTGGTTGGCGGTACTGGCAGCGTGTTCGATGTGACCCGGGCGGGGGAATGGCGCAGGCTGGTGGAGGCGCGGACTCCCATTCACGTCGAAATCGAGGTGGATGGCGAGGAGGCAGTTCGTCCCGATCTGCGAAGCGCTTCGGAGCATCTGGCCAACATCCGTGAGGTGCTCAATCCAGCAATCGCTGATCTCGCCGGGACCTTTGGTGTTTCCCGGCAAGCGATCTACAAATGGCTGGGGGGGGAGTCGACGCCAGAAGCGGACAACTTCGCTCGGATACAGGCACTCAGCCAAGTGGCCGACGCCTTTCGCGAAGCAGGCGTCAAACGGGCGCCAATGATGCTGAAGATGAAGGCGTTTGACGGCAGGTCTCTCCTGGATCTCATCGCTGCAAACCAGACTGTCATGGAGCATGTCCAAACCCTGATTTCAGAGGCTCAGGCCATGGATGCGGCATACGAAAGGTCGGGACTGCCCAAGAGCAAGGCCGCGCCAACGGATGATTGGCGTTCCGCTGCTTCCATTCCTGGCTATCCCGAGCAGTGATTCGGGGATCGCGCGATGCTGGACCGGGAGACGTCATGGCGGCAGGGAGATTTGCTGACCAGCGATGGATCGCTGCAACTGGGATTGGTCGAGTCACTGGAGGATGGCCGCTTCGCTGTCGTGATCTCCCACGACTGTGACATTCCTCACCCGCACGAACCCTGTATTGAGGTCATCGTGGCGGACTTGATCGGCGATGCCCGTGGGGATCCGCAACTGTCCCATGCCAAGAACCCCCGGCGGCTGCATCTTGCGTATGACAAGGCGGATGGAGGATCGATGGTGCTGGAGTTGCGGCATGCGGAGAAAAGGTCCATCCCGAGAGTCGAGTTTGGCCGGGGCGCGTCTCGGTTTCTTGAAGCGTCGCTTTCGGATGAATCGAAGCGCACCCTGAAGCAATGGCTGGCGGCACGCTATGGCCGGCCCGCGTTCCCCAACGCCTTCGAGAACCGGCTTGCGAAGCGTGTCGGCAAGAGGGACGTCAAGAGCCGGATCGCCCGCATCCTCGCTCCGGAAGCCAGACATCTGGTGGGATTGTTCTTCGATCTGGGCGAGCAGCGGGGCATCGAGGCTTCTGATGGTGAGCCCTATGCGTTGTCCATATCGGTGGCCTATGACGCCATCGAAGGTGGGCCAGGTGCGCGTGAGTCCGCCGAGAGCGTAGTGCAACAATTGCGAGCGCTTTTCATCGAAGCGTACGGCCCTCCCGATGCGGCAACGGAAATCGCCCTCGACGCCTGCGAGCCAGTCCCGGATACACACATGACCCTCGCCGACCTTCGGCGTGTGGATCAATGGCGACTTGAGTACCTCAGCCTGCATGACGATGAACATGGTGGCTTCCTGCCTGACGGCGTTGCCCCCGCGTGAGACGTGAGGTGGCTGGATGAGCCTATGGATAGGCTGGGGGCTGTTGTGCATCTGGCACTGGGCAGTGTCTGACGGCTCTGGGTGAGCCAATGCGGCAGCAACGGCCGCGCCGAGTTGCCGGGGGCTCGCTACAGGTACATAATCTGGCCTGATTCCGTAGCGCCAACGGAATAAACCCGTTATCAATCAATGATTTGAGTGCGGCGTGATGTTCCCATCACCCGCTCCACTTTTCATCTTGTCGCCGTTCCTCCCGTTCGCTGGCGAGCGCCGCCCGGAGAAGCCCGGATGAAAGTCGTTACCCCGGTTCCGCCGTCCCTGTTCCAGGCCTTTGCCGGCAACTGGGGGGCGTTTCTGCTGCGCGGCATCGCCGCGATCCTGTTCGGCGTGCTGGCCTGGGGCTGGCCGGCGCTGACGCTGACGGCGCTGGTGCTGCTGTACGCGGTCTACGCGCTGGCCGACGGCATCCTCAGCATCGTCGTCGGCGTGCGAGGACGCGACGGGCCGTACGCGCTGCTCGGCCTGCTGAGCCTGGCCGCCGGCATCGTCGTGCTCCTGCTGCCCGGCCTGACGGCGCTGCTGCTGGTCTATCTGATCGCCGGCTGGGCGCTGGTCATCGGCGTGCTTGAGATCATCACCGCGATCCGTCTGCGCCGGCAGATCGAGGGCGAGTGGCTGATGGCGCTGGCCGGCCTGCTGTGGCTGCTGTTCGCCGGCTATCTGATCGCGTTTCCGGGCGCCGGGGCGGTCTCGCTGGTCTGGCTGATCGGCACCTGGGCGATCGTGCTCGGCCTGCTGCAGATCGCGCTGGCGCTGCGCCTGCGTCGCTGGTCGCGGGGCGGGCCGACGCCGGCCTGAGCGGCCGGCGGGCGATATACTGCGCGCCCCGAAACCGTGGCGCCCGCGCTCCGGCGCGCGCGCCCAGCGCAAGAATCCGAGATGGCCGCAGAAGATCTCCTCCATATCGCCGGGCGCGCGTACGCGTCGCGCCTGCTCGTCGGCACCGGCAAGTACAAGGACCACGACGAAACCCGCCGCGCGATCGTCGCCAGCGGTGCGCAGATCGTCACCGTCGCCGTGCGGCGCGTGAACATCGGCCAGAACGCCGGCGAGCCGAACCTGCTCGACGTGCTGCCGCCGGACCAGTTCACGATCCTGCCGAACACCGCCGGCTGCTATACGGCCAAGGATGCGGTGCACACCTGCCGGCTCGCGCGCGAGCTGCTCGACGGCCACAAGCTGGTCAAGCTCGAAGTGCTCGGCGACCAGAAGACGCTGTACCCGGACGTCACCGCGACGCTGGAAGCGGCCGAGGTGCTGATCAAGGACGGCTTCGAGGTCATGGTCTACACCAGCGACGACCCGATCCTCTGCAAGCGCCTCGAAGAAATGGGCTGCGTCGCGGTGATGCCGCTGGCGGCGCCGATCGGCTCCGGCCTCGGCATCCAGAACAAGTACAACCTGCTGACGATCATCGAGAACGCCAAGGTGCCGATCATCGTCGATGCCGGCGTCGGCACCGCCAGCGACGCCGCGATCGCGATGGAGCTTGGCTGCGATGGCGTGCTGATGAACACGGCGATCGCCGAGGCGAAGAACCCGGTGCTGATGGCGAGCGCGATGAAGAAGGCGATCGAGGCCGGCCGCGAGGCGCGCCTCGCCGGACGCATGCCGCGCCGCCGCTACGCGAGCGCGTCGTCGCCGCTCGAAGGCCTGCCATTCTAGCCGGCCGATGTCGCTCTACACGCCGCGCCATTTCGAAAGCCGCGACCGCGCCGACGCGCTGCGGCTGATCGCCGCGCATCCGTTCGCGACGCTGGTGACGACGGTGGGCGGCGAGGAGCCGCAGATCTCGCATCTGCCGCTGCTGCTGCAGGGCGACGCGCTGCACGGCCACATGGCGCGCGCCAATCCGCACTGGCAGGCGTTTGCACATGGCCGCACGGTGGCGATCTTCCATGGCCCGCACGCCTACGTGTCGCCGCGCTGGTACGAGTCGCCGGCGCAGCACGTGCCGACCTGGAACTACGCCGTGGTACACGTCGCCGGGCATCCGCAGCTCGTCGAAGGCGCAGCCGCACTCGACTCGCTGCGCGCGTTGAGCGCGCATTTCGACCCGGACTTCGACGCCGATCCGCAGCGGGTCGAGCGGCTCGCGGCGGCGATCGTCGCGTTCCGCCTGCCGCTCGAACGGCTCGACGCCAAGTTCAAGATGAACCAGAACCGCACGGCGGCCGACCGTGCCGGCGTGATCGCGGCGCTCGCCGCGCAGCCGGCCGTAGCCGATCGCGCGGTCGCCGAATGGATGCGCACGCATGAGTGATACCGAAGACGCGCAGCTCGCCGGCGCGGCGGCCGAGGCGGTGCATCGCCGCGAGATTCGTTCGTTCGTGCGCCGCGAAGGCCGCATGACCGATGCGCAGAAGCGCGCGATGGACGAGCTGTGGCCGCTTTACGGCGTCAGCGCGCCGGCTTCGACGCTCGATCCGGTCGCACTGTTCGGCCGCGATGCGCCGCGCATCTTCGAGATCGGTTTCGGCATGGGCGACTACCTGCACAGCCGCGTCGTCGCCGAGCCGCAGCACGATTTCTTCGGCGTCGAAGTGCACCGGCCGGGCGTCGGCCGCCTGATGAATCGGGCGCAGGCGGCCGGCGCGCGCAACCTGCGCGTGGCGAGCGACGACGCCGTCGTGGTGCTGCGCGACTGGCTGCCGGACGCCTCGCTCGACGAGATCGTCATCCAGTTCCCGGACCCGTGGCACAAGGCGCGCCACAACAAGCGCCGCCTCGTGCAGCCGGCGTTCGCGAAGCTGGCCGTCGCCAAGCTCAAGCCCGGCGGTCTGCTGTCGCTGGCGACCGACTGGCAGCCGTATGCCGAGCACATGCTCGAAGTGCTGAACGCCGAGCCCGGCCTGCGCAATCTGTCGGCAGAGCGGACCTATGTGCCGCGTCCGGCGACGCGCCTGAAGACCAAGTTCGAGGCGCGCGGCGAACGGCTCGGCCACGCGGTCTTCGATCTCGCTTACCGCCGCATCTAGGGACGGTCTGAATAACGTCGTCATCGCGAGGCCGCGCAGCGGCCGCGGCGATCCGGAGACGCCACCTGCGTCGTGCGCCGCTGGATGGCTTGGTCGCCTACGGCTCCTCGCCATGACGATGGATGAACCTTTTCAGGCCCTCCCCGGCGGCGAGGATCTTCCGCGGCGGCGCCGGGTTCATTCGCGCGGCGCCGGATTGTGCTATTGATCGCCCGCTGCCGGTTCCGGAACGTCTGGGACCTGCCGGCGCAAAACCCTGCATCACCGGATCGATAAACCTTCGTTCATGTCGGCCAAGCATCCCATCGTCGGTATCACCGGTGCGAGCGGCGCGGGCACCAGCACCGCCGTGAAGGCCTTCATGCGCCTGTTCGAGGAGCTGGGCCTGAAGGGCGCGCTGGTCGAAGGCGACGCCTTCCACGCCTACGATCGCCAGCAGCTGCGCCGCACGCTGGAGCGCGCGCGCATCCGTGCCGAGAACTTCTCGCTGTTCGCGCCGGGCGCAAACCTGCTGGAGCGTCTCGAAGGCCTGCTGCGCGAGTACGGCGAGCACGGCACCGGCATGATCCGCCACTACCTGCATCGCGACGAGGAAGCCGTCACCGCCCGGCAGGCGCCGGGCACATTCACCTCGTGGGAGTGTCTGCCGGCCGATACTGAGTCGGCCCTGAACAACCCGCCCGCCCCTTACCCGGCGCGGGCTGAGCACCCTTGAGGCCTTGCCGAATCCTCCAGTTTCCAGTGCAATCGCATTCACTTTCTGGAAGATTTGGAGCGCAGGTTTTCAATGACCACCCCGGACTTTTTCCGCGCCCGGCTGGATGCGATGATCGATCTGCGTCACCCGCTCGCGGTATTGGCAACCCGCATGCCGTGGGCCGAGATCG
>NZ_KB907956.1 GCF_000382285.1 Solimonas variicoloris DSM 15731
GGCCGGCATGGCGATCCAGTACATCCAGCCCGGAAAGCCCAACCAGAACGCCTACATCGAACGCTTCAACCGCACGCTGCGCAACGAACTGCTGGACCAGCACCTCTTTTCCAGGCTCGACGACGTCCGCGAAGCGGTCTACTGGTGGATGCTGGAATACAACGAGCAAAGACCCCATGACTCGCTCGGCGATCTCACGCCGATCGAGTACGCTCAAGCCGCCAGAAGCTCTGGGTTTGAACTGTCGCCTTGACGGGGAAGCTTACGCTTTGGCTTGCCGCGCCACTCGATCACCTGTTCCAGCGAGCGGATGACACGCGCAGACGGCAGCGACAGATCGACTTCGATCGTCAGTCCCTCGCGGTTGAAGTCGTCCAGCACGTTGAACAGCCGAAAGCTGCGGCCGTCGCTGAGTTGGTCATGCATGAAGTCCATCGACCAGACCTGGTTGATGGCCTCCGGCACCGCCAGTGGCTCGGGGCGCTCTCGCACCAGGCGCTTCCTCGGCTTGATCCGCAGGTTCAATTCCAGCTCCCGATAGATCCGGTAGACCCGCTTGTGGTTCCAACCGAAGCCCTTGACGTTGCGCAGGTGCAGAAAACACAGGCCAAAGCCCCAGTCCCGATAGGCGGTCGTCAACCGCACCAGCCAATCGGCGATCCGGGCATTCTCCTCGCTGGCCTTGGCCTGGTAGCGGTAGCCGGTCTCGCTGAGCCCGAATGTCTGGCAGGCATGCCGGATGCTCGTGCGCCGGCCTTCGACTGCCCATCGGGCCATCTCCCGGCGCTGAGATGGCCTCACCATTTTTTTGACATCGCCTCCTTCAGCAGATCGGCGCTGAGTTGCGCGTCGGCATACATCTTCTTCAAGCGCCGATTTTCGTCCTGAAGCTCCTTGAGCTGGGACATCAGCGACGCATCCATGCCGCCAAACTTGCTGCGCCACTTGTAGAACGTCGCCGAGCTGATGCCGTGCTCGCGGCACAACTCCGGCACGGGCGTGCCGGCTTCCGCCTGCTTCAGGACTGCAATGATCTGGCTGTCGGTGAATCGGGACTTCTTCATGGAACCTCCTCGGGAAAGACTACGAGAAAATTCCACTTCTGACGTCAGCTAATCAGCGGGGGGATTACCGGAGAAAGGCCAGATCGAGAAGAACGTGCGCGATGCCCGGCATCGACTCTGGGGCGATGCGCCGTCCTTTGCCTCGCTGGATGCCCTCAATACCTGGCTGGAGCAGCGTTGCCGGGCGCTGTGGCAGACACTGCCGCATCCCGAGCAACCGACGCGCACTCTCGCCGAGGTGTTGGAAGACGAGCAGCCCGATTTGATGCTGGTGGCGGCGCCGTTTGATGGTTTCATCGAGCAAACCAAGCGCGTCACGCCGACCTGCCTCGTGCATGTCGACCGTAACCGTTACAGCGTACCGGCCAGCTTCGCCAATCGACCGATCAGTGTGCGCCTGTACCACGATCGCGTGGTGATAGTCGCCGAAGGCAACGTCGTCGCCGAGCATGTACGACACCTGCGCCGCGCCCACGACGGCGGCCGCACGATCTTCGACTGGCACCATTACCTCGGTGCCGTGCAGCGCAAGCCCGGCGCGCTGCGCAACGGTGCGCCGTTCAAAACCATGCCGGACGGGTTTCGTGCACTGCAGAGCATCCTGCTGCAGCGGTCCGGCGGCGATCGGGAGATGGTGGAGATTCTGTCGCTGGTGCTGCAGTACGACGAGCAGGCCGTGCTGGCTGCCGTCGAGCTGGCGCTGGAAGCTGGCGTGGCCTCGAAGGCGCACATCCTCAATCTGCTCAGCCGCCTTCTGGGCGAAGTGCCGCCAGCGCCACTGGATGCGCCGCCGTCGTTACAACTGAAAGTCGAACCGCGCGCCGACGTCGCGCGCTACGACGATCTGCGTGAGGTGAGCCATGTCGCATGAAGCCCTGATCACGACGCTCAAACAACTGCGCCTGCATGGCATGGCGCAGACCCTGCAGGAGCTGGCCCAGCAAGGCGGGCCGCGTTATCACGAAGCACTGCCGCTGATGGATCTGCTGCTCAAGGCCGAAGTCGCCGAACGCGATGTCCGCTCAATCACCTACCAGCTCAAGTGCGCGCGCTTCCCGCATTACCGCGATCTCAGCAACTTCGACTTCGCCCAGTCCGCCGTCGACGAAGCCCTGCTGCGCCAGCTGCATCGCGGCGACTTCATGGCCGAGCGCCATAACCTGGTGTTTGTCGGCGGGCCCGGCACCGGCAAAACGCATCTGGCCACGGCGCTCGGCGTACAGGCGATCCGCCATCAGCGCCGCCATGTGCGCTTTTTCTCGACGATCGAATTGGTCAATGCGCTGGAGCAGGAGAAGGCGGCGGGAAAACAGGGACTGCTGGCCAATCGTCTGGCCCACGTCGATCTCGTCATCCTCGACGAACTGGGCTATGTGCCGTTTTCACAAGCCGGCGGCACGCTGCTGTTTCATCTGATCGGCAAGCTTTACGAGCATACCAGCCTCGCCATTACCACCAATCTGAGCTTCGCCGAATGGCCCAGCGTCTTCGGCGACGCCAAGATGACGACCGCCTTGCTCGACCGCCTCACGCATCGCTGCCACATCCTCGAAACCGGCAACGACAGCTATCGATACCGCCACCATCAGGACATCAAGAAGGAGCGCCACCACCGCCCCGTCACAGCCGCCAACTAAGCTAAGCTGAACAACATCCAGGGCGGCTCACTTTTCAGTGCAAATCCCGGCTCAGGTTTCGGTGCAAATCAACAATGGGCGGCTGGCGTTCGCATGAGATGGTGCTGAGGTATTCGCACCTGTCTGCGGGGCATTTGTTGGCCCACGCAGAGCGCATTGCGCGTCCGATGTTGGAGGCAAAAGCGCTGTAGCGGAGAAGTGGTACAAATTTGGTACAGTCGAGCGACTGACTAAAATTTGCCCACTGTAACTCGTTGAAAAATATGGTGGTGATGAGTGGAATCGAACCACCGACCTCAGCATTATGAGTGCCGCGCTCTAACCGTCTGAGCTACATCACCACGGTGGGCCGCGCATTGTAGGGAAAAGCGCTTGCCGCGTCGAGACTTCCTTGGCCTTTATCGTACAGGTAATCCCGAGTCAGCGGCAGGCGGTCCAGTTTGCGTGTCATCTGCAGGTGAAAGACGCAGAGATTGCCCCAGCGGAACGACGCTTCGCAAGCGACCAAATAGAACTCCCAGAGGCGGCAGAAGCGCTCGCCGAGTCGTTCGGTGAAGTACGTGCGCTGGGCTTGGAAGCGGCGGTTCCATTCACGCAGGGTGAGGGCGTAGTGAAGGCGCCATGTTTCGCAGTCGGTGACAAGAAGACCCGTCGGCTCGATCGCCGCGAATACTTCCGACGCGGCCGGGATGTAGCCGCCCGGGAAGATGTATTTGCGAATCCAGGGATTCCCGGCTCCGGGCGGTGTCATGCGGCCGATCGTGTGCAGCAGCGCGGTGCCATCGCTCTCGAGCAGCTCGTGCACGCGTCCGAAGAAAGTGGGGTACTGTGGGCGGCCGACATGCTCGAACATGCCGACGCTGACGACGGCATCGAAGCGGCCATCGACTTCGCGATAGTCCTGGAGTCGCAGTTCGATCTGCCGGTCGAGGCCGAGCGCTTCGACGCGTTTCTCGGCGACGGCGAGCTGTTCGCTCGACAGCGTGACGCCGGTGACCGTTACGCCGTGGCGCTGTGCGAGATGGATCGCCAGTCCACCCCAGCCGCAGCCGATGTCGAGCACGCGCATGCCGGGCCTGAGATCGAGCTTGCGCGCGATCAGCTCGCATTTGGCCTGCTGTGCCTCTTCGAGCGTCATCTCGGGCTGGGCGAAGTAGGCGCAGGAATAGAACATCCCCTCGTCGAGAAAGCGCCGATACAGGTCGGCGTCGAGGTTGTAGTGGTGTTCGACGTTATGGCGCGAAGCCAGTGGGTTGTTGAGCTCGAGCAGCTGCGCGAGGAGGCTCCGGAAGCGGCGGCCCTTCATGCGGTGTTCGAGTTCCTCCTCGAACTTGACCCCGACTTCGAGGACGCGCAGCAAGTCGCCGTCGGCCGCTTCCCAGCCGTGATCCATGAAGGTCTCGCCGAACTTGAGCGCCGGGCGCATCAGAATCTCGCGCAGTACGTGTGCGTCGCGTAGCTGTACTTGTGCGTGTGGCGTGCCGTGCCCGAGCGTGCAGACGCTGCCGTCAGGCGTGATGAACTCGAGCGTGCCGCCGTCGAAGCCTCGGCCAAGCAGATCGAGCAGGGCTTGCATGGACATCATCGTGCCTCCGAACGTTGCGATCCGGTTTAGCGCTTGGGTCCTGCTGGAACCTTGAACGAGCGTCTGCCGCTGACGCCCGCGGCCCGATCATACAAAAAAGCGGCACGGCCGGCGCCCGGTGCCGGCCGTGCCGCGGCGGGGCTTCAACGCTGGAAGGACGCGATGTACTGTTCGTCGCCGATGCCGCGCAGCACGGCGGCAGCCGACCACGCGGCGACGGCCTGGGCGCGGGCGGTGGCCAGCCGGGCGGTAGCGTCCTGCAGATCGCGCTCGTTGTGCAGAACGTCTTCCAGAGATTTCAGGCCGACACGCTGCAACTCGCTCTGCGTGTGGACGACGTCCTCTCGGTACTCCACTTCCTGCTGCAGGGCCTCGGCGTCGGCCATGGCACTGTCGTAGCTGGCGCGCAGGCTGTTCAGCTGGCGCTCGGCTTCGCGGGCCACGGCAAGGCGTTCCTGCGCGGCGACTTCGGCCTGAGCGCTGGCGGCGCGCGCCTGGCGCACGGCGGCGGCGTCGAGCGGAATGCTGAGGCGGGCGCCAACGCTCCAGGTGTCCGGTTCGGCGCGCGCGCCGCCGTCATACCGGCCGTCGAAATGCGTGTAGTCGGCGACCGCGCTCAGCGATGGCCACAGGCGGCGCCACGCTTCGCGCGCCTGCGCTTCGGCGGCGGCCCCGTGCGCGTCGGCGCTGCGCTCCGGTAGCGTCGCCTCGCGCGTCAGTGGCCAAGTCGGGATCGGCGTGTCGGCATCGCGAATCGTGCCCTCATGTCCGCTCGCCTCCTTCAGCGCGGCTTCGGCGGCACCGACTGCGGCCTGCAGTCTCGCTTCGTCGGCCCGCAGCCGGGCGAGCTCGCTTTCGATGAGGTGCTGGTCGAGCTGCGAGGACTGCTGAATTTCGACCTCCCGGCGCACCCGCTCCGCGGTCAGGGCAAGGCGCTCGTGCTGCACACGCAGCGCGCCAAGGCGGCGCTGCAGCGCCTGAAGCTCGACATAAGCGCTGGTGGCCTGGTGCAGTTTGAGCAGCGAGGTCTGGCGCTCGGCGAGCTCGGCGACGGCGAGATCCTGCTTGGCGCGAGAGCGTGCCGCTGCGACCGCGCCGAACACGTCGATCGGCAGCATGTAGCTGACCCCATAGCGGTACTGATCGCGCGCGAACGGCGGACTGGCGAGCGATGCCGACGTCAGTACGCCAGTGAAGCGTGCCTCGTCGTAGCGTTGCACATCGGCGTAGGCGCCGCCGCCGCCGAAATAGCGCGAGGTTTGCGCGGCCAGCGCTTCGCGCGCGGCCAAGGTGTCCTGTGCGCGCGCTTCGATACTCGGATGCGTCAGCGTCTGCTGCAGCAGTTCGCCGAGTTCCGACGCATGCGCGACCGGCAGGCCGGCGAGCGCCAGCGCCAGCGCCGCCGCGAGGCGGGTGCGCAGGCCAAGTCCGGCTGACAAGGAGGGCGTGTCAGCATGGGCCTCGTGTCGCGTGCTCTGCATCGGCGGCCTCATTGCGCGTGCTGGCGGATCCAAGCCAGCAGTTGCGGCAACGGGAGCGCGCCCGATTGTCGTGCGACCTCGCGGCCGCCGCGGAAGATCGCCAGCGTCGGAATGCTGCGAATGCCGAAGTTCGACGCCAAGCCGGGCTCACGTTCCGTGTTGAGCTTGGCCAGGCGGACCGCCGGCTCGAGCTGGGCGGCGGCGGCGCCGAAGGCCGGCGCCATGGCGCGGCAGGGTCCGCACCACGGCGCCCAGAAGTCGACGACCACCGGTACGTCGCTGCGACCCACGTGCGTGGCGAAGCTGCGCTGATCGAGTTCGACCGGATGCCCGTCGAACAGCGATTGATGGCACTGCCCGCAGCTCGGGCTCTCGCCGAGACGTGTGCCGGGCAGGCGGTTGACGGCGTGGCAGTGCGGACAGACGACGTGAACGGTGTCGCTCATGGCGATGATGGCTCCGAGTCAGGACGGTCGCTTGAGGCGCAGGATGCCCAGCGCGCTCAGCACGTACTTCTCGTATATGGGCTCGGTGTCGCCGGTTTTCATCTTGCGGATGAAGTACTTTTCGAACGCGATCTTGGCCAGGTGCACCCACTTGCCGCGCTTGGCCCAGGTCACGTTGCGCGGCGGGATCTGCGGCAGTGCGACGAAGGCGACGCCGTTGTCGCCCATGTCGGCGAGGCAGATCGCGTTCCACGTCGCCTTATGGTCCGCCGCTTCGCCACGCAGATCGGCGGCAATGTTGTGCACGATGGCCGTAACCATCGACTCGATCATGTAGCCGGTCTTCGGCGCGCCGGTCGGCACCGGGGTGACCTCGACCGGCGGGATGGCGACGCAGACGCCGGCCGAGAAGATGTTGCGGTACTTGGTGCTGCGCTGGTACTCGTCGATCAGCACGAAGCCGCGCGGATTGCACAGGCCCGGCACCGAGGCGACCACGTCGACGCCCTTGAAGGCCGGAATGAACATCGTGAAGCGCGACGGCAGCTCATGCGTGCGCAACTCTTCGCCGCGCTCGTTGTGTTCGATGGCGGTGACCGAACTATCGGTGACTGCCGCCACCTTGGCGTTGGTGATCCACTTGATGTGGCGCTGCCGCAGCTCCGACTCGAGCAGGCCCTTGGAATCGCCGACACCGCCGAGGCCCATGTGGCCGATGTACGGCTCGCTGGTGACCAGCGTCATCGGTACGCGGTCGCGCAGCTTGCGCTTGCGCAGGTCGGCGTCGACGATCAGCGCGAACTCGTAGGCCGGTCCGAAACAGCTCGCGCCCTGCACGGCGCCGATCACGATCGGCCCGGGGTTCTTGAGAAAGGCCTGATAGGCCTCCGCGGCATGCAGTGCATGCGGCGTCGTGCACACCGACTGGCTGTGCTGCTCGGGGCCGAGCCCCGGCACCTCTTCGAACGCCAGACGCGGCCCGGTGGTGATGACCAGATAGTCGTAGCTCAGTGCCGTGCCGTCGGCCAGCGTCAGGCGATTGACTTCGGGTTCGAGCTTGGTCGCCGCGCTGGCGATGAAGCGGATGCCGCGCCGCTCGACGTTCGGTCGGATCGGCACCTGCACCTGCTCCGGCGTGCGCCAGCCGACGGTCACCCAGGGATTGCTGGGCGTGAACTGGAAATGCTCGTTCGGATTGACGAGCGTGACCTCGTGCTCGCCGAGCGTTTTTTTGAGGTCGTAGGCGGCGGGCATGCCGCCGACGCCGGCACCGAGAACCACGATATGCGCCATGTTTCTTCTCCTGCAAAGCCCGCGCGTTGACGGCGTGGACTCCAGCCTGTTTCAAGAGAGCCGGCGCCGCCTTGATCTGAATCAGCGGCGACGGCTTGCCTGACGTAGCTTGAGGCATTATATTAGAAATGTCTAATTTATATAATTCTAAATGAAGCGGACGCACCGATGAACGCGGTAACAGAAGAAGCAGCAGCACAAATGGCGACTCACGCCGAAGAGGCGGCGCAGCTGCTGCGCGCGCTCGCCAGTCCGCATCGCCTGCAGGTGCTGTGCGCGCTCGCCGGCGGCGAGCACTCGGTCGGCGAGCTCAACACGCGCGTCGGGCTGTCGCAATCGGCACTTTCGCAGCATCTCGCGCGTCTGCGCGATGAAGGCTTGGTCAGCACGCGCCGCGAAGGCCAGACCATCTACTACGCGCTCGCCGATGGGCCGGCGCTGGCCGTGATCGAGGCTCTGCACGGCGTCTACTGCGGCAGGGATTGACCGATATCAGTGTGCGCGGCATGGCCGCACCGCAATCTGCAAGAAAGCTGTCAGGAGGAATTGCGATGAAAACGAGTATTGACCGCATGGTGTTTCGCGTCGCCGGCATTTTCGTGCTGGCGGGCACAGTGCTGGCGTACCTGCACTCGCCGTACTGGCTGTGGCTGACCGGCTTCGTTGGCGCCAACATGCTGCAGGCTTCGTTCACCGGCTTCTGCCCGCTGGCGAAGATCCTGGCCGCGCTGGGCGTGCCGGAAGGCGCTGCGTTCCGCTGCGCGCCGAAGTCCTCCCACTGAGCTCGCCCGACATGACCAAGGCGTCGCTGCGCCCCGGCCTGTGGCTGGCCGTCAGTCTCGCGTTGACGGCCTGTTCCGACCGGCAGACTTCCGCTCCTGCGGCCGGAGCGCCTGCCGGTGCCGCGCTGGCGACGATCGCGCTCGCGCCCGCGCAGGCCGCGCAGGAGCTGCGCTTTGACGGCGTCGTCGAGGCCGAGCGCCAGGCGACGATCGCCGCGCAGACAGCCGGCCGCGTCGTCGCGCTGCCGTTCGATGTCGGCGACCGCGTCCGGCAGGGCGATGTGCTCGTGCGCCTGACGGCGACCGAGCAGCACGCGCAGGCCGGCAGCGCCGCCGCGGCGCTGGCCGAGGCCGAAGCACGCGCGAGCGAAGCGGCGCTGCAATACGAGCGCATCCGCGATCTGTTCGAGCGCAAGCTGGTTGCCAAGGCGCAATACGACCGCGCCAGAGCCGATGCCGAGGCTGCGCGCGCGCGGGTCGAAGCCGCCCGCGGTCAGCTGGCGCAGGCGCGCGAACAGGCCGATTACACGGCGGTGCGTGCGCCGTACGATGGCATCGTCGTGCGCCGCGAGGTCGAGCTGGGCGAGGCGGTCGGCGTCGGCCGTCCGCTGATCACGGTGCTGGCGCCCGATGCGCTGCGCGTCGCCGCCGACATCCCGCAGCAGGCGATCGCCGCGCTGCGCAGCGCCAGCGCGGTGCGCGTGATTCTTGCCGACGGCTCTGCGCTGACTGCCGGTGCGCTGCGTATTCCGCCGAGCGCCAACGAAACGACGCGCAGCTACCGCGTGCTCGCCGCGCTGCCGGGCCAGACGCTGGCGCCGGGCACGCTGGTGAAATTCGCCTTCGCCGGCGGCGAACGCGAACAGTTGGCCGTGCCGCAATCGGCGCTGGTGCGCCGCGCCGAGCTCGACGCGGTTTACGTGGTCGACGCGCAGCAGCGGGTCGGCCTGCGCTATGTGCGCATCGGTGAGGCCGGCGCCGACGGTCGCGTGCCGGTCTATGCCGGCCTGGCGGCAGGCGAGCGTGTCGCCGCCGACCCGATCGCGGCGGCCGCGGCTTACCAGCAGCAACTGGCTCCGGAACACGGCTCATGACGCCCGGCGAAGATCGGCGCCTCGGCATATCGGGCAGCGTCTCGCGACGTTTCCTGACGACTGAAATCACGCCGCTGCTGGCGCTCGCCGGCTTGCTGCTCGGCCTGTTCGCGGTGATCGTCACGCCGCGTGAGGAAGAGCCGCAGATCAACGTGACCTTCGCCAACGTCTTCATCGCCTTTCCGGGCGCATCGGCGAAGGAGGTCGAGTCGCTGGTGACTGGTCCGGCCGAGCAGATTGTTGCCGAGATCGAAGGCGTCGAGCACATCTACTCGGCGTCGCAGCCGGGCATGGCCCTGCTGACCGTGCGCTATCGCGTCGGCGAGCCGCGCACCGACGCGATCGTGCGGCTCTACAACGCCTTCTACCAGCACGCCGACCGCCTGCCGCAAGGCGCGGGCGTGATGCCGCCGCTGATCCAGCCGAAGGGCATCGATGACGTGCCGATCTTCGCGGCGACGCTATGGAGCGACGATCCGGCCGTCGACAATGACGCGCTGCTGCGCGTCGCGCGCTCGCTGGAGAACGAGCTGCAGCGCGAGCCCGGCGCGCGCAACGTGACGACGATCGGCGGTCCGGATCGCGTCGTGCGCATCGCGCTCGATCCGCAGCGGCTCGCTGCCTACGACCTGGCGATCGACGATTTGCAGAAGGCGCTGGCCGTCGCCAACAGCAGCCTCGAAGCTGGCAGTCTGGTGCGCGACAATCGCGAGACCCTGCTGCAGGCCGGGACCTTCCTGGCGACGCCGGAAGACGTGGCCTCGGTCGTGGTCGGCGTCAAGAACGGCGCGCCGGTCTTCCTGCGCGACGTCGCCGAGGTGCATGCCGGTGCCGACTGGCCGGCACGCTATGCGAAGTTCGGCGGCGGTCCGGCGCGCGACGCCGCAACCACTGCCGCGCGTGTGCCGGCGCTGACGCTGACCGTCAGCAAGAAGCCGGGCGAAAACGCGGTCGATGTCGCCGCCGCGCTCGAAGCGCGGCTCGCCGCGCTGCGCGGCATCGTCATTCCCGACGCCGTGCATGTCAGCGTGACGCGCAATTACGGTGTCACCGCGCAGGACAAGGCGCAGACGCTGATCAAGAAGCTGATCTTCGCGACCGCCTCGGTGATCGTCCTGGTGTTGTTCGCACTCGGTCGCCGCGAGGCGATCGTGGTCGGCGCTGCGGTCATCGCGACGCTGGCGATCACGCTGTTTGCGTCCTGGGCATGGGGCTTCACGCTGAATCGCGTGTCGCTGTTCGCGCTGATTTTCTCGATCGGCATCCTCGTCGACGACGCCATCGTCGTCGTCGAGAACATTCACCGGCACATGACGCTCGGCCACAAATCGCTGACCGACGCGATTCCGGCGGCGGTCGACGAGGTTGGCGGGCCGACCATTCTGGCGACCTTCACCGTCATCGCCGCGCTTTTGCCGATGGCCTTCGTCAGCGGCCTGATGGGGCCGTACATGCGGCCGATCCCGATCAACGCGTCGACCGGCATGCTGATCTCGCTGGCGGTGGCCTTCGTCTTCACGCCCTGGCTTTACCGGCGCCTGTTCCTGAAGACGGCGCACGCACACGCGCCGGGCGAGGATCGCACCGCGCAGCGCCTGCGTGCGTTCTTCACGCGCGTGATGACACCGTTCCTGCGCGGCCGCGACGGCCGCGGCCAGCGCGTGCGACTGCTGCTCGTGCTGCTGCTGCTGATCACGGCTTCAGTGTCGCTGGTCGGCTTCAAGGCGGTGATCCTCAAGATGCTGCCGTTCGACAACAAGAGCGAGTTCCAGGTCCTCGTCGACATGCCGGAAGGCACGCCGCTCGAACAGACCACGCGCGTGCTCGACGCGCTCGCCGACTACGTGCAGACGATTCCCGAGGTCACCGACTACCAGATCTACGCCGGCGCCGCCGCGCCGATCAACTTCAACGGTCTGGTCCGCCAGTACTACCTGCGCAGCGCGTCCTACCAGGGTGATATCCAGGTCAACCTGCTCGACAAGCATCTGCGGCACCGCAAGTCGCACGAGATCGCGCTGGCGGCGCGCGCGCCGCTGGCGGCGATCGGCAAGGAGTTCGGCGCGACCGTCAGCATCGTCGAAGTGCCGCCGGGTCCGCCGGTGCAGGCGCCGCTGGTCGCCGAAATCTACGGGCTCGACTACGCGCGCCAGCAGGACGTCGCGCGCCAGGTGCGCGCCGTGTTCGCGGCGACGCCGGATGTGGTCGACATCGACGATTCGATCGTCGCGCCGCAAGCGAAGCTGGTCGCGCAGGTTGATCGCGTGCGCGCGGCGCAGCTCGGCATCGGCCAGCAGCAGGTGACGGCGGCGATCGCGGCGGCGGTCGGCGGCCGCGACCTGTCGTGGCTGCACGACGAGCAGGCGCGTGTCGCTGTGCCCTTGCGCCTGCAGCTGCCGCCGGCCGAGCGCGCCGATCCGGATGTGCTCGGCGCGCTGCGCCTGCGTGCGGCGAGCGGCGCGCTGGTGCCCTTGTCGGAGTTCGTGCAGCTGCGGCCGAGCACGCGCGAGCCGACGATCCTGCGCAAGGATCTGATGCCGGTCGTTTACGTGACCGGCGACGTCGCCGGCCACACCGACAGCCCGCTGTACGGGCTGCGCACGATCGCCGCCGAGCTCGGCAAGATGCCGATCGACGGTGCGCCGATCGAACAGCTGCTGACGCAGCAGCCGGACAATCCGGCCCACTGGAGCCTGAAGTGGGACGGCGAGTGGCAGGTCACCTACGAGACCTTTCGCGACATGGGCATCGCGTACTCGGTTGGCCTCGTGCTGATCTACCTGCTGGTGGTGGCGCAGTTCCGTTCGTACACGCTGCCGCTGATCATCATGGCGCCGATCCCGATGACGATCGCCGGCATCATGCCGGGTCACGCGCTGCTCGGGCAGCAGTTCACGGCTCCGTCGATGATCGGCATGATCGCGCTGGCCGGCATCATCGTGCGCAATTCGATCCTGCTCGTCGACTTCATCGAACAGGAAGTGCGCGAAGGGAAACCCTTGCAGCAGGCGACGATCGAAGCCGCTGCGATCCGCGCGCGGCCGATCGCGCTGACCGCGGTGGCGGCGATGGCGGGCGGCTTCTTCATCATCGACGACCCGATCTTCGGCGGCCTCGCCGTGTCGCTGATCTTCGGTCTGCTGGTGTCGACGGTACTGACGCTGCTGGTCATCCCGGTGGTCTACTACGCCTATCACTACCGCAAAGCCGAGGTCGCGCCGGCGCAGCCGTAACGCGCGCGTCGACAAAAAAGGCGCGGCATCGGTCGTCCGATGCCGCGCCTTTGTCGTTTGCGCGCCGCGCGTTTGCGGCGTTAGACGTTGAAGCGGAAGTGCATGACGTCGCCTTCCTGGACGAGGTACTCCTTGCCTTCGAGGCGCCACTTGCCGGCTTCCTTGGCGCCGGCTTCGCCCTTGTACTGGATGAAATCCTCGTACGCGATCACTTCGGCGCGGATGAAGCCCTTCTCGAAGTCCGTGTGGATCACGCCGGCCGCCTGCGGGGCGGTGGCGCCGACCTTGACCGTCCACGCGCGCACTTCCTGCACGCCGGCGGTGAAGTAGGTCTGCAGGCCGAGCAGCGAGTACGCCGCGCGGATCACGCGGTTGAGGCCAGGCTCGGAAAGGCCGAGGTCCTTGAGGAATTCCACCTTGTCGGCCTCGTCGAGCTGGGCGATCTCGGCTTCGATCGCGGCGCACACGGCGACCACCTGTGCGCCTTCCTTGGCGGCGTATTCCTGCACGCGGGTCAGATACGCGTTGCCGTTCTTCAGGCCCGCCTCGTCGACGTTGGCGATGTAGAGCGCCGGCTTGGCGGTGATCAGGTGCAGGTCGCGCAGCTGCAGCTTGTCATCGGCGTCGAGTGCGAGCGAGCGTACCGGTGCGCCGCTGTCGAGGTGCGCCTGCACGCGCTTGAGCACGTCGAGCCGGGCCAGCGCTTCCTTGTTGCCGGATTTCGCGGTCTTGGCGACGCGCTCGGCGGCCTTGCTGACGCTGTCGAGGTCGGCGAGCGCAAGCTCGGTGTTGATGACCTCGATGTCACGGATCGGGTCGGGACTGCCGGCCACGTGAATGACGTCCGGATCGTCGAAGCAGCGGGTGACGTGAGCGATGGCGTCGGTCTCGCGGATGTGGCCGAGGAACTGGTTGCCCAGACCTTCGCCCTTCGAGGCGCCGGCGACGAGGCCGGCGATGTCGACGAACTCGACCGCCGCCGGCAGCACGCGCTGCGGCTTGACGATCTCCGACAGGGCGTCGAGGCGCGGGTCCGGCACGCCGACGATGCCGACGTTCGGTTCGATCGTGCAGAACGGATAGTTCTCCGCCGCGATCTGCGCCTTGGTCAGCGCGTTGAAGAGCGTCGACTTGCCGACGTTCGGCAGCCCGACGATGCCACATTTGATGCCCATAAAAGTCCTTCAGTCCTCAAGTTTTCTCTCGCCGCCAGCGACGAGAGGTGTTACTTCCTGGCCGTATGCAGCTCCGTCAGCGCGCGTTCCCAGCCGCGCGACAGCCAGGTCTCGACCGCGGCGGCAGCGCCGATCAGCGCGTCGTGGATCGCGTCGTCGTCGGCGCGGCTTGGCCGGCCGAGCACGTAGTTCAGCACCAGGCTCTTGTCGCCCGGATGGCCGATGCCGATGCGCAGGCGCAGATAGCTCTCGCCGAGCACCTTGTGGATGTCGCGCAGGCCGTTGTGTCCGCCATGGCCGCCGCCGGCCTTCAGGCGCACCGTGCCGGCCGGCAGGTCGAGCTCGTCGTGGGCGACCAGGATCGACGCCGGTGCCAGTTTGTAGAACTGGGCGAGCGCCTGTACCGCCTGGCCGCTGCGGTTCATGTAGGTGCCCGGCTTGAGCAGCAGCACGTCGTGCCCGGCGAGCTTGATGCGCGCGAGCTGACCGTGGAACTTCGACTCGGCGCGGAACGGCGTGCGCGCCGCGTCGGCCAGCTGGTCGACGAACCAGAAACCGGCGTTGTGCCGGGTTCGTTCGTATTCGGCGCCCGGATTGCCGAGGCCGACGATGGCGTGAAGGTCGGAGGCGGACATGCCCTCGCTCGCATGAGACCGTTCAAAGAAAAACCGCCCGTCCGGCCGGACGAGCGGTTGGTGCTTCGAGAAGTAGGGCGGCTGTAGCGCGCTGCGCGCCTCGCGGACGCCGGATCCGCGCTACCTGACGCGCTACTTCTTCTTCTCGTCCTTCTTGGCCGCTTCGGCAGCCGGCGCTTCGGCAGCCGCCGCTGCGGGCGCTTCTTCCTCGAACGCCGAGCGCGGCAGATGGATCGTGACGATCGACTGGTCGTTGCCGTGCTTGAGCTGCACCAGCGCGACGCCTTCCGGCAGCGTCAGCTGCGAGAGGTGGATCGACTCGTTGACGTTCAGGTTCGACAGATCGACCTCGAAGAACTCGGGCAGCAGCGCCGGCAGGCACTCGACTTCGACCTGGTTGAGCTGGTGCTCGACGATGCCGCCGCCGGTCTTGACGCCCGGCGCGATGTCGGCGCCCTTGAAGTGCAGCGGCACATGCATGCGCAGCGGCTTGTCGGCGAGCACGCGCTGGAAGTCGGCATGGATCGCATAGCCGCTGACCGGGTGGCGCTGCAGGTCCTTGAGCACGACCTGGTGGCTGTCGGCGCCGATCTTCAGCGTCAGCAGGTGCGAGTAGAACGCCTCGATCTTCAGGTGCTTGAACATCTCGTTGCCGGACACGGCGATCGAGATCGGCGCATCGGCGCCACCGTAGACGATGGCCGGCACCTTGCCCTCGCGACGCAGGCGGCGGCTCGCACCCTTGCCCTGATCGTTGCGCGGCTCGGCATTCACAACAAAGTTTTCTTTCATGGGGAACTCCGAAAAAACAATAGGCTGCCGCCCGCGACCAGGCGGCAGGGGCGCGGATTGTACAGAAAGCGGGGAAAAAATGCCCGGCTCGCCGCCGGTCTGGCGGGCCGCTCCGGCACCCGGCCGCTTCGCACGGGGACGAAGCGGCCGGCGCCGGGCGCGTCTTAGTCGACGTACAGCGAGCTGACCGATTCCTCGGCAGAGATGCGGCGGATCGTTTCGGCGAGCAGGCCGCCGATCGACAGCTGGCGGATCTTCGGGCAGGCCTGTGCGGCCGGCGTCAGCGGAATGGTGTCGGTGACGACCATTTCATCGAGCGCGGAGTTGCTGATGTTGGTGATCGCCGGGCCGGACAGCACCGCGTGCGTGACGTAGGCGACGACCTTGATCGCGCCTTCTTCCTTCAGTGCGGCGGCGGCCTTGCACAGCGTGCCGGCGGTATCGACGAGGTCGTCGACGACCACGCAGGTCTTGCCCTCGACGTCGCCGATGATGTTCATCACGCGCGACTCGTTCGGCTTCGGGCGGCGCTTGTCGATGATCGCCAGTTCGGCGTCGTCGAGGCGCTTGGCGACCGCGCGGGCGCGGACCACGCCGCCGACGTCCGGCGCGACGACGATCAGGTTCTCGTACTTGCGGCGCCAGATCTCGCCGAGCAGCACCGGGCTGGCGTAGACGTTGTCGACCGGGATGTCGAAGAAGCCCTGGATCTGGTCGGCATGCAGGTCGACCGTCAGCACGCGGTCGGCGCCGCATTCACCGATCATGTCGGCGACCACCTTGGCCGAGATCGGCACGCGCGCGCTGCGCGGGCGGCGGTCCTGGCGGGCGTAGCCGAAGTAGGGGATGACGGCCGTGACGCGGCTCGCCGACGAGCGCTTCAGCGCATCGAGCAGCATCAGCAGCTCCATGACGTTGTCGTTGGTCGGCGCGCAGGTCGGCTGCACGACGAAAACGTCCTTGCCACGCACGTTTTCCAGGATCTCGATCTGGATCTCGCCGTCGGAGAACTTGCCGACCATCGCCTGCCCGAGCGAGGTCTTCAGATACCCGGCGATGTCCTGAGAGAGCTTCGGGTTTGCGTTGCCCGAGAAGAGCATCAGCTTGGATTCGGCCATGCGTGCGCCTGCGATCGTTCCCGTGGTGCTGCGGATCATTGAAGCGGTGTCGAAAAAACGAAAAGCTTCGCAACCGGGCCGGCGACGGCGCGATCCGGCCCGAACGGGCGCGGTACGCGGCCTGCGCCGATTTGGCGGCGAAGCGGGAGAGCGCGCGGAAGCGATGTCAGCCCGGTGGCCAGGTTCAACATCGGTTTCTGCTGCGGCCTCATGACGTATCTGGCTGGGGCGGATGGACTCGAACCACCGAATGGCGGGATCAAAACCCGCTGCCTTACCACTTGGCGACGCCCCAGTGAAAACCCGATGCCGGGGTCCGGCGTTCGGAAGGCGCGCATTATATCGGATGCGTGCCGGCCGGCGGTCGCGGATTTCAGCGCGGTCGTCGTCACGAGCGGGCGACGGCGTCGAGCAGCGGCGAACGGTTGCGCCCGCGTGCGACGATCGTGCGCCAGCCAGCCGGCGCGCTGGCCGCGACCGCCTCGGCGCGTTCGCGCGTGTCGAAGGCCGCGAACACCGCGGCGCCGGTGCCCGACATCTGCGCCGGAGCCTGCGTGCGCAGCCAGGCCAGCGCCTGCGCGACCAGCGGATAGCGCGCGGCGGTGACGGCTTCGCAGTCGTTGCCGGCGCCGCCGGCGCGGTAGTCGGCCAGGTCGATGCGCGGATGCGCGCGCGGCAGCTCGGGTGCCGAGAAGATCTCGGCGGTGCCGACGTTGACCGGCGGAACCACGATCAGGAACCAGGGCTCGTCGACGATGACCGGCGTCAGGCGCTCGCCGACGCCCTCGGCCCAGGCGGCGATGCCACGCACGAAGACCGGCACGTCGGCGCCGAGCGACAGGCCGATCTGCGCCAGTTCGTCGGCCGGCAGGCCGAGATTCCACAGGCGATTGAGCGCGACCAGCGTGGTCGCCGCGTCGCTGGAGCCGCCGCCGAGGCCGGCGCCCATCGGAATGCGCTTCTCGACGCGGATCTCGGCACCGAGATTGGCGCCGGAGGCCTGGCGGATCGCGCGCGCGGCGCGCAGCACGAGGTCGTCGGCTTCGCTCAAGCCTTCCGGGCCGCCGCTGCGCACGAAGGTACCGTCGCCGCGCGGCGTGACGTAAAGGCTGTCGCCGAAATCGACGAACTGGAACAGCGTCTGCAGCTCGTGATAGCCGTCGGCGCGGCGGCCGGTGACATGCAGGAACAGGTTCAGCTTCGCCGGCGCGGGCCAGGGGAACGTTGCGGTGAAGGAGCCTTGCGAAGTGTTTTGCATAAGGGGGGATCGCCGCATCGACGCAGACGGCGCGCCGATGTTCGGTGGAGTGGGGGAATGCGGGTATCAGGAGCCGGCGGCCGGCGGGTGAGTGTCCCAGCGGTCGACGATCAGCTTCAGGGTGATCGCGGAGCTGCTCGCCTCGAAGCGGCGCGGCAAGGCGATGCCTTCGACATCTTGATATTCCGTATAGCGGAAAGTCCAGCCGCCCTGCTGCAGTTCGGCGAGCCGGCCGTCGGCGTCGAACAGCGGCTGGGCCGGCGTCTCCGGCGACGGCAGGCCGCGTGCCCACCAGCGCAGGCCGCGCACCGGAAACGTCCAGCCGGCGCGCTGCAGCAGCCAGGCTTCGGGGGCGGCGGTGTATTCGACGCCGTCCTTGGTGCGGATCTCGACTTCGCGTTCGGTGCCGCTGATCGAGATGGCGCCGGCGCCGAACGGGCCGGCGAGGCGCACGTCGAAACGGCCGTCGTCGAACTGGCGCCAGCGCAGATCGGCCTTGACGCCGACGCCGCCGCCGGAGGCGGCGCGCCCGAGCAGGCTGAACGATTCGATCGCCGCGACGTCCGCATAGTGCTGGCGCCACTTCGCCACTGCCGCCGTCTGGTCGGCGAGCGGCGGTGGCAGGCTCGCGCAGCCGCCGAGCAGCAGCGCAGCGCTGAGCAGGGCGAGGGTTTTTCTCACGGCAGCGGAGGCGGCGCCGACTACTTCGTCAGGCGCTGCACGGTTTCCTTCAGCATCGGGTGCTCAGGGTTGTCGCGCAGGGCCTTGTCCCAGACGCTGCGCGCCTCGTCCTTGCGGCCGAGCGTCCACAGCACCTCGCCGAGATGGGCGGCGACTTCGGGGTCGGGGAACTCGGCGAAGGCGCGCTTCAGCAGCTGGCTGGCGAGTTCGGTGTTGCCGCGCTTGAATTCGATCCAGCCCATGCTGTCGATGATCGCGGCATCGTTGGGATCGAGCGTCAGCGCGCGGCCGACCAGGTCGTGCGCCTCGTCGAGGCGCCGGGTGTGCACCGCCAGCATGTAGCCGAGCGCATTCAGCGAGCGGGCATCGTCCGGGTCGGCGGCCAGCGCCGCGCGCAGATCCTTCTCGGCGGCGTCGATCTTGCCGACACGCTCGTAGACCAGCGAGCGGCTGTAGAGCAGATCGACGTTGTCGGGTGCGTCCTGCACGGCGCCGTCGAGCATCGTCAGCGCATCGTCGTAGCGCTGCGCGTTGAGCAGCAGCTCCGATTCGGCCAGCGTGAAGCGTGTCGCGAACTGCGGGAAACGATCACGCAGCTGCGCCAGCAGGCGGCGCGCGTCGTCGATGCGGCCCATCTGGGCGAGCACGCCGCTCTGGCGCGTCGCGGCGTCGAGCGACTGCGCGCCGTGCTGCACGCGGCCGTAGTAGTCGAGCGCGCCGGCGTAGTCGCCGCGGCTCTCGTGCAGGCGGCCGAGCTGCAGGGCCGCGTCCTCGCCGCGATCGCCGTCGAGCAGCGCGGTGAAATAGCGCTCGGCGGTGTCGGCGTCCTGATCGTTGGCGGCCATGACGCCGAGCGCGAACATCGCGTCGGGCTGGTTCGGCGTGCGGGCCAGGATCTTCTGCAGCTGCGTGCGCGCCGGTTCGCGCTGGTTCGATTCGAGCAGCAGCTTGGCGTAGGCCAGGCGCAGCTCGTCGGCCTTCTCTTCCTTCTTGACCAGCGCGTCGATGGCGGCGTCGGCCTCGTCGATCTTGCCGCGCTTGACCAGCACGCCGACGCGCAGCAGCTTTTCGTCGCGGCTCTTCGGCGCGAGTGCGAGCGCCTGCAGCGAGGCGCTTTCGGCGATGTCGAGCTGGTTGAAGCGCAGCGCCACCAGCGCCACGGCGTGTGCGGCGCCGGCGTTCTTCGGGTAGCGTCCAGCCAGCTCGCGGATCACCGACAGCGCGGCGTCGCCCTGCGCCATGTCGGCCTGCGAGAGAATGCCGGCGGCGATGCGGAAGCCCTCGTCGATGCCGCCGGCGTGGCCTTCGATGATCGCCTGGCACTGCTGGCTCGCCGTGGTCAGGTCACCATGCGAAAGGGCGACACGGGCGATCACCTCGCGGGCGTCCATCGCGTTCGGTTCGAGCTGCAGCCAGCGCTGCGCGGCCGCCAGCGCCAGGTCCTCGTCGCGGCCGGCGAGCGCCAGGCCGGTCGCGCGCTGGGCGAGGCTGGCGTCGTCGACGGCCTGCAGCGCGGCGAGGAACTCGCGGGCGGCGATCAGCGGCTGGTGGCGCGCCGCCGCCATCTCGCCCGCCATCACGTGGAACTGCGCTTCGGCATCGGACATCGGCGCGCCGCGCTCGACCTCGGCCGCCGGTGCGGCGGAGGGCGCCGGGTCGGCGGCGTGGACAGCGCCGGCCACGAGCAGCAGGCCGAGGGCAGGGCAGCAAGGCAACAGGCGAAAGCGCATGGGGAACCGGGCACGCAGGGGATGTGGCTGTAGACCATTATGCGCATCCCGCAGTTCCACGTCGCCCCGCCGCGACCGCCCGGCGCCGGCCGGTCGCGGCGCAGCGCCGGTAGCGTAGAATGTCGCCCGAAATCGCATCCGATAGCCAATGGCCCTCGTCACGCTCGGTCTCAGCCATCATCGCGCGCCCGTCGAGGCGCGCGAACGGCTTGCCTTCACCGAGGCGGATCTCGGCGCGGCGATGACGCGCCTGCGGGCGCTGCCCGACGTCAGCGAAGCGGCGATCCTGTCGACCTGCAACCGCACCGAGATCATGGCCGTCACCGGCCTCGAATCCGAGTCGCTGCTGCTCGAATGGTGGCGGCGCGAGCGGCAGGCGCCGGAGGGCTACATCGAGAAGTTCGCCTACGCGCACCGCGACCTCGGCAGCGTCACGCACAGCCTGCGCGTCGCCGCCGGACTCGACTCGATGATCGTCGGCGAGCCGCAGATCCTCGGCCAGATGAAGCAGTCGTACGCACTCGCCAGCGAGGTCCGCGCCATCGGCCCGGTGCTGTCGCGGCTGTTCCAGCACGCGTTCTCGGTCGCCAAGCTGGTGCGCTCGCAGACCCAGGTCGGCGCGCACCCGGTGTCGGTGGCCTACGCGGCGCTGCAGATGGCGCGGCGCATCTTCACCGATCTCAAGGGCCAGACCGCGCTGCTGATCGGCGCCGGCGAGATGATCCAGCTGGTGGCCAAGCACCTGCACCAGCACGACGTCGGCCGCATCGTCGTCGCCAATCGCTCGCTCGAACGCGCCGAGAAGCTCGCGCGCGAGGTGCACGGCTATGCGATCAGCCTCAACGACGTCGGCAATTACCTGCCCGACGCCGATCTGGTGATTTCGTCGACCGCGGCGCGCGATTTCGTGCTGCCGTACGAGGCGATGGCGCGCGCCGTGCGCTCGCGGCGGCGCAAGCCGGTGTTCATGATCGACCTCGCCGTGCCGCGCGACATCGACCCGAAGATCGCCGGCCTCGAAGACATTTACCTTTACACGATCGACGACCTGCGCGCGGTGATTGCCGAGAACCTCAAGCTGCGCGAGGAAGCGGCGCGCCAGGCCGAGGTGCTGATCGCCACCCAGGCCCGCGAATTCACGCGCTGGCTCGAAGGGCGCGATGCCGGCGGCACGATCCAGCAGCTGCGCGCCCGCGCCCGCGCCAGCCGCGACGAGGTACTGGAAAAGGCCCGGCGCAAGCTCGCCGCCGGCGAGCCGGTCGAGGACGTGCTCGGCTTCGTCGCCGACACGCTCAGCAACAAGATCCTGCACGCCCCGTCGCAAGTGCTGCGCAAGGCGGATGCCGTCGAGCAGTCGCTGCTGCTGAACGCCGCGCGCAAGCTGTTCGAACTGCCGGACGACGAGCCTTAGCGGGCCTCCCGCGTTCCGCGCCGTCGCCGCCGGCGCCTGCGATCAGCGGCCGTGCGTTGCTCCCTTTGTCGCTTCCTTCTCCGATGCATCCGCGCCCGCCGCCCGCGCCCGCGCCCAACGACTGTCACCGATGAAACCGTCCCTGCTGGCCAAGCTCGAACCGATGGCCGAACGCCGCGAAGAGCGCGACGGTGCGGTGGCGGCTTGCCTGGGCTGGGCAAGCCGCCCCGGCGCGCGCCCGCGGCGTGCGTGCTGCG
>NZ_KB907957.1 GCF_000382285.1 Solimonas variicoloris DSM 15731
CAGAGCTTCGCGGCGAGCACGCTTTGCTGTTTTCTTTTGGGTCCCCTTTGCGGAGCGCCGAGAAGCGCAGCCGGTCCGGGGCTGTCCGGCGCTGACTGTCTGAGCGGTGCGCAGCACCGCGAGTTTCAGCGCCGGCCGGACCGGCGAGCATCGCAGGGAACCCGAGCGCAGCGAGGGCGCGTAAGCCAGGGGTGTGTTTCTCTTGCCTACTTCTCTTTGCACAAGCAAAGAGAAGTAGGGCGCCGACAGGCGAAACCAAAAGGCCCGATCCAGCGCCCCACGAGGCAAGGCAGTGAGCGGGCCGCCGCTGCGCCATCGCCAGCGCGCATGCGCGCGCCGCAACGAGAAAGGGCCGCATCGCTGCGGCCCTTTCGTGGACGGCGTGTTGCCCGCTTTTAGCGCGAGATGTTCATGCCGTAGAAGATTTCGCTGATCTCGTGATTGACGTTCTCGTGGATCTTCTTGGCTTCGCGCGGCGGCAGCTCGGAAGCGCCTTCGCCGAACAGGTAAGTGTCGAGGTCGAGTTCCTTCAGGCGCATCTTCGTGTGGAAGATGAATTCCTGATAGACGTTGACGTCGATCATCTGGTAGCGGTTCCTGATCTCCGCCGACAGGAAGTCCTGGATCGACTCCACCGAGTGATCGATGAAGTGCTTCATGCCGCGCACGTTGCGCGTGAAGCCGCGTACGCGGTAGTCCATCACCACGATGTCCGACTCGAACGACTTGATCAGGTAGTTCAGGGCCTTCAGCGGCGAGATCTTGCCGCAGGTCGACACGTCGATGTCGGCGCGGAAGGTCGAGATGCCGTTGTCCGGGTGCGTCTCCGGATAGGTGTGCACCGTGATGTGCGACTTGTCGAGGTGGGCGACGACCGAATCCTTTTCGACCTTGTCCTTCTTCTTGCCCGGCGTCGGCAGGCCGTCGAGGTGGCCTTCCGAGATCAGCATCGTCACCGACGCGCCCTGCGGATCGTAGTCCTGGCGGGCGACGTTGAGGATGTTGGCGCCGATGATGCGCGCGACCTCAGTGAGGATCGCGGTCAGGCGTTCGGCGTTGTAGGCCTCGTCGATGTACTCGATGTATTCCTGCTGGTGCTGCTTGGTGCGCGCGTAGCAGATGTCGTAGATGTTGAACGACAGCGACTTCGTCAGGTTATTGAAGCCCAGCAGCTTCAGCTTCGGATTGTCGGTCCGTTTCGGCTTGGCCTTGGCCAATTCAGTACTCCCGGGTAACCACTCACTGCGCACAAACGCCGAACGCGCCGCCGGAACCGGTTCCGGCGGCGCGGCCCATTTTTAAGGGGGCGGATTATGCGCCAAAACGGTAACCGTTGCGTGACGCGGCGGCGACCGTCCGATGACCGGTCGGCACCGCCGCGCGGGCCCGGCCGGGCTGCGCCTCAGGCGCTCTGGCGGATCTCGTAACTGTGGCTGATCGACACGCCGCCGCGGCCGAGCATGATCGACGCCGAGCAGTACTTTTCGGCCGACAGCTCGACGGCGCGCTTGACGTGGTTTTCGGCGAGGTTCTGGCCGACCACGACGAAGTGCATGCGGATCGCGGTGAACACCTTCGGCTCGGTCTCGGCGCGATCCGCCTCGAGCTCGACCCAGCAGTCATCGACCGCCTGGCGCGATTTCTTGAGGATCAGCGTCACGTCGACCGCCGAGCAGGCGCCGACGCCCATCAGCACCAGTTCCATCGGCCGCGGGCCGAGATTGCGGCCGCCGATTTCCGGCGGGCCGTCAACGACGAGCGCGTGGCCGCTGCCGCTTTCCGCGACGAAGGCGGCGTTCTCGGTCCATTTGACGCGTGCTTTCAAGGGGTTTTCTCCACATTGATCGATGCAACATTGTGTTATTTTCGCCGCAATCAAGCATTCGGCAAACGTTTCAGGGAGCGAGTCGATGTCCATGCTGGTCAAGCCGGTCGTCCAAGCTTTTGTGCAGCAGGCACACAAGCGCAGTTTCGCGCCCAAACACACGCTGATCCATGCCGGTGACTCGCCGCAGTCGCTGTACCTGATCCTCGAAGGCTCGGTCAGCATCCTGCTCGAGGACGAGAACGGCCGCGAGATCGTGCTGGCCTATCTCGGCCCCGGCGATTTCTTCGGCGAGCTGTGCCTGTTCCCGGAGCAGCAGGCGCGCACCGCGATCGTCCGCACGCGCACGCCAACCCTGGCCTGCGAGCTGAGCTATCAGGCGTTCCTGACGTTCTACCGGCAGAACCCGGACATCATGTTCGAGATCGCCGGCCAGCTCGCCAGCCGCCTGCGCGACACCACGCGGCGGCTCGCCGACCTGGCGTTCCTCGATGTCGCCGGCCGCATGGCGCGCATCCTGCTCGACCTGTCGAAGAAGCGCGAGGCGCAGGCCAATCCGCGCGGCACGCTGATCCGCACCAGCCGCCAGGAGCTGGCGCGTCTGGTCGGCTGCTCGCGTGAAATGGCCGGCCGCGTGCTGAAGAAGCTCGAAGAGGACGGCATGGTCGCGACGCAGGGCCGCAGCATTCTGATTCTCGGCGTCTACAAGCCGGCTGCCGCCTGAAGGCGGGCCGCGCCGCCGGGCTTTCTCGATCGCAAGCGCGCGGGCCGGACCCGCGCCAGACGCCGCCGCAGCGGCGCCGCACCTGGCGGTTCGCGTCGCGCTCAGGCCAGCAGCGCGCGCAGCGCCGCCGCCGGGCTGGCCTGGCGCATCAGCGATTCGCCGATCAGGAAGTGGTGCACGCCGTGCGCGCGCATGCGGGCGACGTCGGCCGTGGTTCCGATGCCGCTCTCGGTGACGACCGGTACGCCGGCCGGCACGCGCGGCAGCAGGTCCAGCGTCGTCTCCAGATGGGTCTCGAAGGTGCGCAGGCTGCGGTTGTTGATCCCGAGCAGCCAGCCGTCGCCGAGCCCGGCGGCCAGCACCGCGTCGAGTTCGACGCCGTCGTGCACCTCGACCAGCACGTCGAGGTGCCAGCGGCGCGCTTCCTCGTAGAGCGCTTTCAGGCGCGCCGGTTCCAGCGCCGCGGCGATCAGCAGCACCGCGTCGGCGCCGATCGCGCGGGCCTCGATCACCTGCATCTCGTCGATCAGGAAATCCTTGCGGATCGCCGGCAGCGTGCAGGCGGCGCGCGCCTGCACGAGAAAGGCGTTGTGGCCCTGGAAGAACTTCTCGTCGGTCAGCACCGACAGGCAGGCGGCGCCGCCGGCGACGTACTCGCGGGCGATCCAGGCCGGGTCGAAGTCCTCGCGGATCAGGCCCTTGCTCGGCGAAGCGCGCTTGACCTCGGCGATCACGCCGGCGCCGCCGGCCGCGACCTTGGCGGCCAGCGCGGCGATGAAGCCGCGCGGTGCGTCGGCGTCACGCGCCAGCGCTTCGAGCGTGGCGCGCGAGTAGCGCTGCTTGAGCAGTGCGATCTCGTCGCGCTTGCGGGCGAGGATCGTGCCGAGGATGTCCGTCGGAGCGGTTTGCGGGGCGGCCATGGGTAGAGGGCGGTCAGGCGGCGGCCTTGAGGCGCTGCGTGGTGGCGATGAACTGGTCGAGGCGCGCGCGCGCCGAGCCGTCGGCGAGCGCCAGACGGGCGAGCGCGATGCCGCCCTCGATCGAATCGGCGCGGCGCGCCGCGTAGATCGCCGCGCCGGCGTTGAAGGTGACGATGTCGCGGGCGATGCCCGGCCGGTCGTCGAGCGCCTCCAGCACGCGGGCTTTCGATTCCGCGGCGTCGGCGACGCGCAGGTTCTGGCTGCCGGCCATCGCGAAGCCGAAGTCTTCCGGATGGATCTCGTACTCGCGCAGCTCGCCGTCGCGCAGCTCGCCGACCAGCGTCGCGCCGCCGAGCGTGATCTCGTCCATGTTGTCCTTGCCCCAGACCACCAGCGCGTTCTGCGCGCCGAGGCGCTGCAGCACGCGGATCTGGATGCCGACGAGGTCGGGGTGGAACACGCCCATCAGGATGTTCGGCGCGCCGGCCGGATTGGTCAGCGGGCCGAGGATGTTGAAGATCGTGCGCACGCCCATTTCCTTGCGCACCGGGGCGACGGCCTTCATCGCCGGGTGATGGTTGGGCGCGAACATGAAGCCGATGCCGCACTCGGCGATGCTGGCGGCGACCTGCTCCGGAGACAGGTCGATCGCGACGCCGAGCGCTTCGAGCACGTCGGCGCTGCCGGACTTGGACGACACGCTGCGGTTGCCGTGCTTGGCGATGCGGCAGCCGGCGGCGGCGGCGACGAACATCGACGCCGTCGAGATGTTGAAGCTGTGCGCGCCGTCGCCGCCGGTGCCGACGATGTCGACGAAATGCGCGTAGGCCGGCGTCTCGACCTTGCGCGCGAACTCGCGCATGACCTGCGCGGCGGCGGCGATCTCGCCGACCGTCTCTTTCTTGACGCGCAGGCCGGTGAGGATCGCCGCGGTCATCACCGGCGAGACTTCGCCGCGCATGATCTGCCGCATCAGGCCGACCATTTCGTCGTGGAAGATCTCGCGATGCTCGATCGTGCGCTGCAGCGCCTGCTGCGGGCTCAGCGTGCTCATCAGTAAAGCTCCAGGAAGTTCTTCAGCAGCCGGTGACCGTGCTCGGTCAGGATCGACTCCGGATGGAACTGCACGCCCTCGATCGGCAGCGTCTTGTGGCGCAGGCCCATGATCT
Source organism: Solimonas variicoloris DSM 15731 (assembly GCF_000382285.1). Classification (GTDB taxonomy): domain Bacteria; phylum Pseudomonadota; class Gammaproteobacteria; order Nevskiales; family Nevskiaceae; genus Solimonas; species Solimonas variicoloris. Next base: position 4,639 of record NZ_KB907957.1, read on the forward strand.
CGTCCTGCGCGCCGTCCGGGTGCTGCGTCCAGGCGGTGATCTCGAAACAGTCCGGCAGCGTTTCCCGCTCGACCACCAGCGAGTGGTAGCGCGTCGCCTGGTATGGCGAAGGCAGGCCGTGAAAGACGCCGTGGTCGTTGTGGTAGATCGCGCTGGTCTTGCCGTGCATCACCTCGCGGGCGCGCTTGACGACGCCGCCGAAGGCCTGGCCGATCGACTGATGGCCGAGGCAGACGCCGAGGATCGGGAAGCGGCCCTGCAGGCGCTCGATCAGCTCCAGGCAGATGCCGGCCTCGTTCGGCGTGCACGGCCCCGGCGACAGGATGATGTGGCTCGGATGCTTGGCGGCGACCGCATCGACCGTGATCTGGTCGTTGCGGTGGACCTCGACCTCGGCGCCGAGTTCGCCGAAGTACTGGACGAGGTTGTAGGTGAACGAATCGTAGTTGTCGATCATCAGGATCATGGCGTCGTGCCTCTTGCAGTTTGAAACGGCGGGGCCGGAAACCGGCCGCGGGCCCGGCGCTCAGGCGCGGGGCGGGGTGCTGCTGCCATTTCAGCGACGCCAGCGATTCATGATGTCTCGACCGTTCCCGGTGTACGAAAGGCCGCCATTGTAGCCGGCCGCGCCGGCGCCGACACGCGCGCCGTTCGCTTCGCCCCGTCGGTTTTGGAATAAGGACAGGGCCAGATGTTCCTTCCGTCGCCGGGGGCGATTCCTTACAGTCCGCGCCATTTTCCGCGCGGCGCGGCGCGCCGCTGCGGGCATCGACGAAAAATCAGGGGTTGCGCATGGTTCGGGGATTGGTCCGCGGTCGGGGCGTCGTGCTGTTGCTGTCGTGGGGCTGGGCATCGGCCTGGGCGCAGGATGTGGCGCCGGCCGACGCGCCCGAAACGCTGCCGACGATCGCACTGCCGGCCGAGGCGGCGCCGCCGCTGCCGGCCGCCGAGGCGGTGCCGGCCGACAGCGCGCTCGGCGAGGTGATCGTCACCGCGCGCAAGCGCGCCGAGCGCCTGCAGGACGTGCCGGTCTCGGTGCAGGCCTTCTCGGCCGAGCAGCTCGATGCGCGCGGCATCCAGGACGTGCGCGATCTGAGTCTCGCGGTGCCGGGCCTGACCGTCACCGATCTGGGCGGCTACAACCTGATCTACCTGCGCGGCATCGGCACCGACATCTTCATTCCGTCGGCCGAGCCGAGCGTCGCGACCTATATCGACGGCGTCTACTTTCCGTCCGGGCACAGCCTCGCGCAGTCGTTCGGCGCGATCGAGCGCGTCGAAGTGCTCAAGGGGCCGCAGGGCACGCTGTTCGGCCGCAACTCGACCGGCGGCGCGGTGTCGATCTGGAGCAAAAACCCCGGACCGCAGGCCGAGACCTCGATCCAGGCCAGCTACGCGCCGCGCTTCGACGACAGCCGCACGCGCGTCTACACCAACGTGCCGCTGGCCTCGAATCTCGCCGCCAGCCTGTCGGCCTACTACCACCATGCCGACAACATCTACGCGCTCGACAACGGCAGCGGCGATCATCTGCCGGCCGAGATCGGCAAGGGCGCGCGCCTGAAGATCGGCATCGACTTCAGCGACGAAGTGTCGCTGCAGCTCGCCGGCTTCGCCGCGCAGCAGCGCGGCACCAGCACGACGGCGTCGGCGAACGTGCGGCCGTCGGCGCTGCTCGGTGCGACCCTGCCGGCGGAGACGCGCGACTACGTCGTCACCGCCAACTCGGAGCCGAGTCTGACGACCGATTCGCGCGCCGCCTACGCGATCCTCAACTGGAACCATCCGGGCGTCGACACCAAGCTGCTCGGCAGCTACTACCGGGTGCGCGCCCACGATTACGTCTACGACTTCGACGACACGCGCCAGCCGATCGCCACCTACGGCGCCGACGACGAATACCAGCGCTTCGTGACCAGCGAGCTGCAGTTCACGTCCAACGACGAGAGCTGGGGGGCGGACTGGCTGAAATGGGTCGGTGGCCTGTATTACCTGAACAGTGAGGGCGGCTACGATCCGGGCTATCTGCGCCTGCTCGATTTCGTGCAGTTGCCCGGTCTCGTGTCGCGGCTGCCGCCGATCGTCCGCAATCCGCTCGACGCCCTGATCGGCCGGCTCGGGCTGCCGCAGTCGCTGACCTTCTACTTCACCGGCCTGCTCGAGACCGAGTCGTACTCGGCCTACCTGCAGAGCACGGCGAGCGTCACCGACTGGTTCGACATCACGCTCGGCGGCCGCTGGCAGCGCGAGCGGCGCCGCCTCGCGCAGTCCGACGTCGACATCGGCGCGCACGATGCGCTGCTCGGCTACTCGTTCTCGCCCGAAGAAACCAGCGCCACCAATTTCTCGCCGAAGGTCTCGCTCGACTTGCGGCCGCTGCCGGATCTGCTGGCGTACGCCTCGTTCCAGCAGGGTTTCAAGAGCGGCACGTACAACATCATCAACATCTTCGTGCAGCCCGAGTACGTGAAGCCGGAGAAGGTCACGGCCTATGAGCTGGGCGTGAAGAGCGAGTGGTTCGACCGCACGCTGCGCTTCAACGCGGCGGTGTTCCAGAACGACATCCGCGATCTGCAGACCGGCTTCATGTCGTTCACCTCGGGCGGGGCGATCAACCTCGAGAACGCCGGCAAGGCGCGCATCCGCGGCCTGGAGCTGGAGACCGTCTGGCGACCCTTGCCGAAACTCGATCCGGGCCTGCAGATCGGCGGCAACGCCAGCTGGCTCGATGCCAAGTACCTCAGCTACGACAACGCCCGCGGCTTCTGCGTGCGCGGCGATCCGCACAGCCCGACCAGCTGCAATGTGCTGCCGAATGGCATCGCCTACGGCAACGGCGACTTTTCCGGCAACCAGATCGTGCGCACGCCGAAGTTCAGCGGCACGCTGAGCCTGAGCCAGAGCTTCGAGGTGCCGGGCGGGCGCTTCGAGATCGCCGGCGACTGGTACTACAACTCCGGTTACTACTACCTGGCGCAGAACACGCCGGATACGTTCGAGAACGCCTACGACGTCGTCAACGCGCGCATCAGCTACCTGTATCGCCGCTACGGCCTGCTGGTCACGGTGTTCGGCGACAACCTCGGCGACGAGCGTTACGACTTCGCCCAGTTCCATACCGACTTCGGCCGCCAGGACTCGCTGGCGCCGCCGCGGACCTGGGGCCTGCGTCTCAATCTGGATTTCTGAGCGCGCTGCCCCGACCATACGCGCGCTCGACACCACCGGGAGGGACCGATGTCCCAGGAATCTTTGTTTCACGCCCTGCTCGGCGGCGCGCTGATCGGCGCCGCCGCCAGCCTGCTGCTGCTCGGCAGCGGGCGCATCGCCGGCATCAGCGGCATGTTCGGCCATCTGCTGACCGGCCGCGCCACGCCGGTCGCGCTGCTGTTCCTCGCCGGCCTGGTCGCCGCGCCGTGGCTGGCCGGCGCGCTCGGCGCCTGGTCGCGGCCGGATTTTCTCGCCGCGCCGGCCTGGCCGAAGCTGCTGCTCGCCGGTCTGCTGGTCGGCGTCGGCACGCAGCTCGGTTCCGGCTGCACCAGCGGCCACGGCGTCTGCGGACTCGCCAACCGCTCGCCGCGCAGCCTGACCGCGACCGCGGTGTTCATGGGCGTCGCGGCGCTGGTCGTCGCCTTCGGTTTCGGAGGCCTGGCATGAAGCTCGCCGCGCTGCTGTCCGGTTTGCTGTTCGGCGCCGGTCTGCTGATTTCCGGCATGGCCGATCCGCACAAGGTGCTGGCCTTCCTCGACGTCACCGGCGCCTGGGACCCGTCGCTGGCCTTCGTGATGGGCGCCGCGCTGCTGACGGCGATGCCGGCCTTCGTCTACGCGCGTCGCCGCGGCCGCACGCTGCTCGGCAACGCGCCGATCGAGCTGCCGGCGCGCGCGCCGATCACGCCGCGTCTGATCGGCGGCGCCGCGCTGTTCGGGCTCGGCTGGGGCCTGTCCGGCCTGTGCCCGGGGCCGGCGCTGCTTTCGGCCAGCGGCGGCAGCCTGGGCGCGATCGTGTTCGTCGCGGCGATGGGCGCCGGCATGTGGCTGGCGTTCCAGTGGTCGCGTCGGCGCACGGCCGCGGCGCTCGCCGACGCGCCGCTGCGCGGCTGAACGCGTCTCGCCGGGCCCGTCCGAACTCCGGCCCGAGATAGTCGCCCGCCGCGCACGGCGGTCGCGTCACGTACGTTCGCCGGCGCGACGGCTCTCGGCGCTGCGCTGAGGATCGCGCTGCGACGCGGCTTCATCCAGAGGTAACGCCGCCGCCGGCCCGGCCGTGCAGGGATCTGCCGGATACCGGTGCGCGACATGTCCGCCGGCAGTCGATCGCCGTGCCGTACGGCGCGGGGCGCGGACTGCGCCGGCGGCGGGCTGCGACCGCCCCGCCGCCCGCAGGAATGCCCGCCGTTCAGCCGCGGCGCGCGGCGCGCGGCGGCGCCAGCTGGGCGTCGAGCAGCGCGCGGGCGCCGGCCAGCGCATTGCAGAGCGGGGCGGTCTCGCAATCACTGAACGTCAGCCGGGTCGCGGCGCTGCCTTCGAGCAGCAGCATCAGCGCGTCGCCGAGCGCATCGGCGTCGCGGGCCCCGGCGGCGGCGGCGAGTTCGCGCAGACGGCGGCGCTTCTCCATCTTGTGTTCGTGGATGACGGCGTGGCCGGGATGCGCGTCGTCGCGCAGTTCTACCGCGGCGTTGCTGATCGCGCAGCCGCAGCGCTCGACATCGCGCGCCTTGCGGGCGCTGGCCTCGAAGAGTGCTTCGATCTGCGCACGCGGATCGCCGGCGTGCGGCGCGATGACTTCGTCCCACCAGGCCCAGTACTCGCCTTCCTGCGCGCGCAGACATTGCGTGACGAGCTCGTCCTTCGACGCAAAGCTGCGGTAGAAGCTCATCTTGTTGGTGCCGGCGCCCGAGGTGATGTCGTCGACACCGACGGCGCGGATGCCCTGCCGATAGAACAGCTCGCGCGCCGTCTTGAAGATGCGGTCGCGCACGCGCATGCCGCCTTCCGGCGTCTGGCGCTCCGTTGCCCGCTTGTCGTGGCTCATGGCGGCGAATACCTCCGGCAAATGCCTGTTCATGCCCAGCCCGTTGACTTCATTGTTACCGATCGGTAACTTTATATCACAATGTTACTGACCGGTCACACCCGGAATAGTTCCGCCGGCGGCGCCGGCGCCGGCGCGGGTCGCCCGGGGCTCGGGAGATCGACGCATGGACGGACCGCAACGGGCAAGGCAGGGAGGGGCAGTATCGGCGCGCGCGGTGGCGTGGCGCCTGATCCGGATGGCGGGTATCGCGCTGCCCTTGGGCCTGGCGACGGCGCCGATGGCGCAAGCCGCGGCCGAGGCGGACGGCGCGCTGCGCGAGCCGCTGCCCGGCGTGGTGCTCGACGACAGCGGCCGCGAGCGCGAAGACAGCGGCTGGACCTTCTACTTCGACAACGACACGCTGACGCCGACGCAGCGCGATGAGGACTACACCGGCGGCGTCGCCGTGACCCTCGCCGGCCGGCGGGCGCAGGACCTGGCGGTATCGCTCGACGCGCCGCTCGGCTGGATCGATGGCCTGTTCGTGCCGACCGCCGGCGCGGCGTTCGAACTGCACAGCCTCCAGTTCGGCGCGCTGGCGTTCACGCCGGGCAGTATCACCTCGGCGCCGATCCGCGCCGGCGACCGCCCTTACGCGAGCCTCGCCTACGTCGCCAATGGGCGCAGCTACGTCAGCGGCGGCACGACGGTCTACCACACCAGCTTCTCGCTGGGCGTGCTCGGCTCCGGCCTGGTGCCGGCGTTCCAGCGCACGTTCCACCGCGCGATCGGCGCGCGCCGGCCGCGCGGCTGGAACCACCAGATCGCCGACGGCGGCGAGCCGACGTTTCGCTACACGCTGACGCGGCAGGATCTGCGCCTCGCCGCCAGCTCGGGGCCTCGCACGCGCTACGAGATCAAGAGCGCCGTCGCCGGCAGCGTCGGCTATCTGAGCGAGGGCAGCGTGGCGTTGTCGTGGCGCTGGGGCCGCATCAACACGCCGTGGTGGGCGGGGCCGCCGGATCGCGTCGAGTACATCGCCGAGCCGGCGCCGGCGACCGGCGGCAGCGTGCTGGATCCGGGTTCACGCGAGCTGTACCTGTGGGGCGGCGTCAAGGCGCACGCGCGTCTCTACAACGCATTCCTGCAGGGCCAGTTCCGCGACAGCGATCTCGACTACGGCCCCGCCGATCTGCGCCCGCTGATCGCCGAAGCCTGGATCGGCGTCACCGCGCAACTCGCCGGCGAATACCGCCTGTCGTGGCTGATGCGCTACCAGAGCTCGGAGTTGAAGACCGAACCCGGCGACCGTTCGCTGCTGTGGGGCGGGCTGGTGCTTTCGCACGATCTCTGAAGGTGCGGGCGGCATCGCGATCGGCAGGCATGAAAAAAGCCGGCTGCGAGCGGCCGGCTTTCGTCTCTTGCCGGGCTGCGCGCAGCTCCGGCACCAAGCGTCTCAGGCGGCGCCTTTGGCGGCGCGCTTCTTCGCCGGCGCCGGCAGGTAGGCATCGAGCAGCGTGCGCGCCGCGACCAGCGAATTCGCCAGCGGCCCGCTGCGCCCGGCGAAGGTCAGGCGCGTGACTGTGCTGCCCTCGAGCAGCAGCATCAGCGCGTCGCCGAGCGCATCGGATTCGCGCGCCCCGGCTTCGGCGGCGAGCTGGCGCAGGTGGCGGCGGACCTCGGCCTTGTAGTCGCGGATCACCTCGTGGCCCGGGTGTTCCGCCTCGCGCAGCTCGACGGCGGCGTTGCTCAGCGGGCAACCGCAGGCGTCCTCGCCGCAGGACTTGGCGATCGTCGATTCGAAGATCGCTTCGATCTGGCGGCGCGGGTTGCCGGCGTAGGGGGCGATCGACGCGTTCCAGCGTTCCCAGTATTCGGCGACCTGCGCCTTGAGGCATTCGGCGACCAGATCGTCCTTGGACGGGAAGCTGCGGTAGAAGCTCATCTTGTTGGTGCCGGCGCCGCAGGCGATGGCATCGACGCCGACGGCGCGGATGCCCTGGCGGTAGAACAGCTCGCGCGCGGTCCTGAAGATGCGATCGCGGACGCGGCCACCGCCGCCGCATTCCGGTGCCGCTGCCGGCGCCGGCGACGACCGCGATTTGCCTTCACTCATGAACGTTTACCTCGACCACGACGAAACCTCTTGACAGCGGATGTTACTGACCGGTAACTTACGTCCATACGTTACTGACCGGTAACGCACGCAGCTTCCCCCGATTCGACACGGACGTCAACCGGACGGACCGGGTGCTGGCATCTCATCCCCCTCGGCGCGCCGTCAGGCGGGCCGACCGTTCGGAGAAGTTTCATGGCCTCGCAGAACCGTCCGTTCATCAGCAATTCTACGCTGAGCCTGCTGCCACTGGCGCTGCTCGTGCTGGCCGCCGCCGGCCTGTCCGGCTGCAGCGCGCAGGACGCCAGCGCCGCTGCCGCGCCGCCGGCGCCGGAAGTCACCGTCCGTGCCGTCGTGCAACAGCAGATCGTCGACTGGGATCGCTACACCGGCCGCTTCGAAGCGGTCGAGCATGTCGAGCTGCGCCCGCGCGTGACCGGCTACATCGATCGCGTCGCCTACACCGAAGGCGCGCTGGTCAGGAAGGGCGAGCTGCTGTTCCAGATCGATCCGCGGCCGTATCAGGCGCGGCTCGATCAGGCCGAGGCCGAACTGGCCCGCGCCCGCGCGCAGGATGAACTCGCCGCCAGCGAATCGGCGCGCGCCCAGAATCTGCTGCAGGCGCACGCGATCTCCAAGGAAGAGTACGACGCCCGCGTCAGCAACCGCGGCCAGGCCGGCGCCGGGCTGCGCGCGGCGCGCGCCGCGGTCGAGGCGGCGCGCCTCGATCTGGAGTTCACGCGCGTCACCGCACCGATCGCCGGACGCGTGTCGCGCGCCGCCGTCACCGCCGGCAACTTCGTCGCCGCCGGGCAGACCGTGCTGACCTCGGTGGTCTCGGTCGACCCGATCTACGTCTACTTCGACGGCGACGAGCAGAGCTACCTCAAGTACGCCGAGCTGGCGAGCCGCGGCGAGCGCCCGAGCGAGCGTGACGCGGCGCTGCCGGTCTACGTCGGCCTCGCCAACGAGGACGGCTACCCGCACGCCGGCCGCATCGACTTCATCGACAACGCGCTCGATCCGCAGACCGGCACGATCCGCGCCCGCGCCGTGCTGGCGAACCCGGACGGCCGCCTCACGCCGGGTCTGTTCGCGCGCCTGCAGCTGGCCGGCAGCGGCCGCTATGCGGCGACCCTGCTCGACGAGCGTGCGATCGGCACCGACCAGAGCAAGAAGTTCGTCTACGTCGTCGACGAGCACGGCGCCGTGCAGTACCGCGCGGTGACGCTCGGCGACACGCATGACGGCCTGCGCGTGGTGCGCGACGGCCTGCAGCCGGGCGAACGCGTGATCGTCGCCGGCCAGCAGCGCGTGCGGCCGGGCATGAGCGTCGCGGCCAAAGTCGAGGACGCGCCGCAGCCGACGGCCGACGCGCGCGACGCGATGGCCTTCGCCATCAACTGAAGGCGCCTGCGGGCACGCACGCGCTTCGAAAGGAAGCCATGAAACTGACCCATTTCTTCATCGAGCGGCCGATCTTCGCCGGCGTGCTCTCGTTCCTGGTGCTCGTCGCCGGCCTGATCGCGGTGTTCCGCCTGCCGGTCGCCGAATATCCGGAAGTGGTGCCGCCGACCGTCGTCGTCACCGCCCAGTACCCGGGCGCGACCGCGCAGACGCTGGCCGACACCATCGCCACGCCGCTGGAGCAGGAGATCGTCGGCGTCGAGGACATGATCTACATGAACTCGCAGGCGCAGCAGGACGGCACGCTGCAGCTGACGGTGACGTTCCGTCTCGGCACCGACATCGACCGCGCCCAGGTGCAGGTGCAGAACCGCGTCGCGCAGGCGCTGCCGCGTCTGCCGGAAGAGGTGCGCGCTGCCGGCGTGACGACGCGCAAGAGCTCGCCGAACCTGACGATGGTCGTGCATCTGTACTCGCCGGACGGTCGCTACGACGGCCTCTATCTGCGCAATCTCGCGGTGATCCAGGTGCGCGACCGCCTCGCGCGCCTGCCGGGCGCCGGCGACGTGCAGATGTTCGGTTCCGGCGATTACGCGATGCGCCTGTGGCTGGACCCGCAGAAGCTGGCCTCGCGCAGCCTGACGGTCGACGACGTGGTGCGCGCCGTGCGCGAGCAGAACGTGCAGGTCGCCGCCGGCAGCGTCGGCGCGCCGCCGCTCGAACACAATCCGGCGTTCCAGCTGGCGATCGACGCGCGCGGCCGTCTCAACGACGAGCGCCAGTTCGGCGACATCGTCATCAAGACCGGCGCCGACGGCGAGATCACGCGGCTCGCCGACGTCGCCCGCATCGAGCTTGGTGCCGGCCAGTACGCGCTGCGTTCGCTGCTCGACAACCGCGCCGCGGTCGCGCTGCCGGTGTTCCTGCAGCCGGGCGCCAACGCGCTCGAACTGGCCGACAACGTGCGCAAGACGATGGCCGAGCTCAAGCAGACGTTTCCGCAGGGCGTCGACTACTCGATCATCTACGACCCGACGGTGTTCGTGCGCGAGTCGATTCGCGCCGTGATCGAGACCCTGCTCGAAGCGCTGCTGCTGGTCGTCATCGTCGTCGTCCTGTTCCTGCAGACCTGGCGCGCGGCGCTGATCCCGATCGTCGCCGTGCCGGTGGCGATCATCGGCAGCTTCGCGGCGATGCAGGTCTTCGGCTTCTCGATCAACACGCTGACGCTGTTCGGTCTGGTCCTGGCGGTCGGCATCGTCGTCGACGACGCCATCGTCGTCGTCGAGAACATCGAGCGCGGCATCGCCGACGGCCTGGCGCCGCGCGCCGCCGCGCACCGCTCGATGGACGAGGTCGCCGGACCGATCATCGCGATCTCGCTGGTGCTGTGCGCGGTGTTCGTGCCGCCGGCCTTCGTCGGCGGCTTCAACGGCCAGTTCTACCGGCAGTTCGCACTGGTCATCGCCTTTGCCGCGATCATCTCGGCGTTCAATTCGCTGACGCTGTCGCCGGCGCTGGCGGCGCTGCTGCTGCGCGGCCACGACGCCAAGCCGGACCGCCTGCAGCGCCTGATCGACGGCGCCTTCGGCTGGCTGTTCCGGCCGTTCAACCGCGTCTTCGCGCGCGGCGCGTCCGGCTACCAGCGCGGCGTGCGCAAGGTGCTGCGCGTCGGCGCGCTCAGCTTCATCGTCTACGGCGGCCTCGTGCTGCTGACCGGCGTCGGCTTCATGAAGGCGCCGAACGGCTTCATTCCGGCGCAGGACAAGGGCTATCTGATCAGCATCATCCAGCTGCCGGCCGGCGCGTCGATCGAGCGCACCGAGGCGATCGTCAAGAAGGTCGGCGAGATCGGCCTGCAGCAGGCCGGCGTCGAGCACGCGGTGCAGTTCCCGGGTCTGTCGGTCAACGGCTTCACGCGCGCGTCGGATTCGGCGATCGTGTTCTTCCCGCTCAAGTCCTTCGACGAGCGCCGCGGCCTGCGCGGCCCGCAGATCGCCGCCGAGCTGAACCAGAAGCTGGCGGCGATCGACGACGCGATGATCTTCACGGTGATGCCGCCGCCGATCCTCGGCATCGGCACCGCCGGCGGCTTCAAGGCGCAGCTCGAAGACCACACCGACGCCGGCCCGGCGGGGCTGTACCAGATGACGCAGGACTTCGTCGGCGCGCTGCGCCAGCAGCCGGAGCTGGCCGGCGTGTTCTCGACCTACGACGTCAATGCGCCGCAGCTCTACGCCGACATCGACCGCGTCAAGGCCAAGCGCCTGGGCATCGACCTCGACGCCGTGTTCCGCACGCTGCAGGTCTATCTGGGCTCGTACTACATCAACGACTTCAATCGTTTCGGGCGCACCTTCCGCGTCGTCGCGCAGGCCGACGAGGCCTATCGCGCACGGCCGCAGGACGTGCTGCTGCTGAAGACGCGCAACGCCGACGGCGAGATGGTGCCGCTGGCCTCGGTGCTGCGGCTCGAGGAGCACTTCGGGCCGAACACCGCGGCGCGCTACAACGGCTTCCCGAGCGCCGACATCAACGGCGCGACGGCGCCGGGCTTCAGTTCCGGCCAGGCGATGGCGGCGGTCGAGCGCGTGGCGAAGGAAACGCTGCCCAACGGCGTGCATATCGAATGGACGGATCTGGCTTTCCAGCAGATCGGCGCGGCGCAGGCGCTGGCAATCGTGCTGCCGCTGGCGGTGCTGTTCGTGTTTCTGGTGCTCGCCGCGCAGTACGAGAGCCTGATGCTGCCGCTGGCGGTGATCCTGATCGTGCCGATGACGCTGCTGTCGGCGCTCGCCGGCATCTTCCTGATGAAGAGCGAGGTCAACATCTTCACGCAGATCGGCCTGTTCGTGCTGGTCGGCCTGGCGGCCAAGAACGCGATCCTGATCGTCGAGTTCGCCCGCGAGCTGGAAGCGCGCGGCATGGCGACGCTCGACGCCGCGCTCGAAGCCTGCCGCCTGCGCCTGCGGCCGATCCTGATGACCTCGTTCGCCTTCATCTTCGGCGTGCTGCCGCTGGTGACGGCGAGCGGCGCCGGCGCCGAGATGCGCCAGGCGATGGGCATCGCCGTGTTCTTCGGCATGATCGGCGTGACCTTCTTCGGCCTGTTCTTCACGCCGCTGTTCTACGTCGCGCTGCGCCGGCTGGCCCTGCGCCGCACGACGGCTTCCCCCCTTTCCGCCACGCCGGCCGTCGCGCCCGCGGGCCAGCACTAGACAGGAGCAACACCATGGCAAAGATCGCACTCGTCACCGGCGGCAACCGCGGCATCGGTCTGGAAACCGCGCGCCAGCTCGCCGCGCAGGATGTGCTGGTGATCGTCGCCGCGCGCGACTACGGCAAGGCTGCCGAGGCGGCGCGCGAGCTGCGCAAGGGCGCCCAGCAGGCCGAGGCCGTGCAGCTCGACGTCACCGACGCGGCGAGCATCGCCGCCGCCGCCGAGGAGGTCGGGCGCCGTCACGGCCGGCTCGACATTCTCATCAACAACGCCGGCGTCATCGGCAGCAGTCCGGACGGCCAGCCGTCGTCGCAGCCGGTCGCCGAGTGGCGGCGCATCTTCGAGACCAATGTCTTTGGTCTGGTCGAGACCACGCAGGGGTTCCTGCCGCTGCTGAAGAAGTCGGAGGCGGGTCGCATCGTGCACCTGTCGAGCATTCTCGGCTCGAACACGCTGCACGAGACACCGGGATCGCCGATCTACGAGTTCAAGGCGGTGCCGGCCTACAGCGCGTCGAAAAGCGCGGTCAACAGCTACACCGTGCATCTGGCCTACGAGCTGCGCGATACGCCGATCAAGGTCAACGCCGCCCATCCGGGTTACGTGAAGACCGAGATGAATCACGGCGCCGGCGAGCTCGATGTGCCGGACGGCGCGCGCACCAGCGTCGCGCTGGCGCTGCTCGGCCCGGACGGGCCGAGCGGCAAGCTCATCCACCTCGGTCAGGTTCTGCCCTGGTAGCCGCCGCTGCCGGGACGGTTTGCAAGGCGGCCTCGCGGCCGCAAAGGAGTCCACGATGGCATTTTCCCAGGAACGGGTCGCATTGATCACCGAGGTGCAGCGCGCCGAGCGCTACGCGCAGGCACGCGCCCTCGCGCAGCAGGGCCTGCACGTCGTCGTCGCGGCGACGGAGTGGGCGAGGGCGGTCGATGCCGCGCTGCGCCTGCAGCTCGAAGGCCTGTCGGCCGAGGCGCTGCATCTGGAACGCCGCGACGCCGCCACGTTGGCCGCCGCCAAGCAGCAGATCATCCGCCGCCGCGGCCAACTCGACATCGTCGTCGACGAACCGGCGCTCGCCTGAGCGCCGTCCTTCCATCGTCAAGGAGACATCCGTCATGAACGAACGCATTTCCCACGTCACCGACGCCAGCTTCGAGCAGGACGTCCGCGCAGCGAGCAGCCGGCAGCCGGTGCTCGTCGATTTCTGGGCCGAGTGGTGCGGCCCGTGCCGCATGGTCGCGCCGGTGCTCGACCAGCTCGCCGTCGAGAACGGCGAGCGCCTGAAGATCGTCAAGCTCAACGTCGACGAGAACCCGCAGGTCGCCGCCGCGCTCGGCATTCGCGGCATTCCGACGCTGATGCTGTTCAAGGACGGCGAGCTGGCGGCGACGCAGGTCGGCGCGGTGCCGAAAGCGCAGCTCGCGGCCTTCGTCGCCCCGCATCTCGCCGCCGCCTGAAAGCCGCTGTCCCACAACAAAAACAGGAGCATCCTCATGAGCACTTCGCTCTTTTCCCCGCTGCAGCTCGGCGACCTTCATCTGCCGAACCGCATCGTCATGGCGCCGATGACGCGCACGCGCGCCGAGCCGGATCACGTGCCCGGCGCGCTGATGGCCAGGCATTACGCGCAGCGCGCCAGCGCCGGGCTGCTGATCGCCGAGGCGACCGCGGTGGCGCCGCAGACCAGCGCCTTCGGCGCCGATCCGGGCATCTACGACGCGGCCCAGATCGCCGGCTGGCGGCAGGTTGTCGACGCCGTGCACGCCGCCGGCGGCCGCATCGCGCTGCAGGTCTTCCATCCGGGCCGCGCCGCGCTGCCGGGGCTCAACGATGGCGTCCAGCCGGTGTCGTCGACCGACCGCGCAATCCGTCTGCCGGCCGGCGACGACCGCGTCGTCGCCGCGCCGCGCCGTCTGGCGCTCGCCGAGATCGGCGAAGTCGTCGCGCAGTTCCGCCGCGGCCTCGAGAACGCGCACAGTGCCGGCTTCGACGCCGTCGAGATTCACGGCGCGCACGGCTATCTGCTCGACCAGTTCCTGCGCGACAGCGTCAACGACCGCACTGACGCGTACGGCGGGTCGCTCGAAAACCGCGCGCGCCTGCTGCTCGCGGTGCTCGACGAGGCGATCGCGGTGTTCGGCTCCGGCCGCGTCGGCCTGCGCATTTCGCCGCTGGTCGCCTACAACGACATCAGCGACTCGAATCCGCGCGCGCTGGTGCAGTACGTGGCGCAGGAGATCGAGCGCCGCGCCGTCGCCTTCCTCGACCTGCGCCACGAGCGGCACGATGCGCCGGAAGAAGAGGCGCTCGCCGACATCGCGCGTCTGCACTACCGCGGCGTGCTGCTGCGCAACGGCGGCTACGACCACGACAGCGGCGCCGCCGATCTCGCCAGCGGCCGTGCCGACGGCATCGTCTACGGCAAGCCGTTCCTCGCCAACCCCGACCTCGTCGAGCGCTTCCGCAAGCGGGCGCCGCTCGCGCAGCCGGATTTCTCGCTGCTCTACACGCCGGGCCCGCGCGGCTATATCGACTATCCCGCGCTGGAGCCGGCCGTGATCGACGAGCCCGCACTCGCATGAACAACACACGCCCTTCACGGCGCCGCGTCGTGCTCAAGCCGCTGCTGATCGCGCTCGCCGCGGTGGCGCTGCCGGGCTGCGCGGTCGGCCCGGATTACCGGGCCCCGCAGCTGCCGGCGGCGCAGCCCGTCGCCGACACCGCGCTCGATCCGGCGTTCTACAGCGCCGACGAACCGCCGGCGCAGTTCTGGTCCAGCTTCGGCGACGCCGGGCTCGACGCGCTCGAAGCGCGTGCGCTGGCCGCCAATCACGACCTGCGCATCGCGCTCGCCAATCTCAATCAGGCGCGCGCGCTGCGCCGCGAGGCTTTCCTCGACTATCTGCCGACGGTGACGGCCGGCGCCGGCTACACGGTCGCGCAGCGCAGCGCCGACCAGGCGCCGGGCTACAGCCGCGACGACCGCCACAGCGAGCTTTACGACGCCGGCTTCGACGCGGCCTGGGAGCTCGACCTGTTCGGCCGCGTGCGGCGCCTCAACGAGGCCAGCCGTGCCAACGAGGAGGCGCTGGCCGCCGACTTGCGCGCCGCGCAGCTGTCGGTCGCCGCCGAAGTCGCGCGCACTTACTTCGAGCTGCGCGGCGCGCAGGCGCGGCTCGCGGTCGCCGAGCGCAACGCCGACAACCAGCTCGGCACGCTGAACTACACCGAGGCGCGCTTCGCCTACGGCCGCGGCACCGAGCTCGACCGCGAGCGCGCGCGTGCGCAGCTGGCGGCGACGCGTGCGCGCGTGCCGGATCTGCGCACCGCGGTCGCCAACGCCGAGCATCGCCTCGCGGTGCTCGCCGGTCTGGCGCCGAGTGCGCTGCGCGACGAGCTGGATGCGCCGCAGGCGCTGCCGCCGCTGCCACGTCTGGTGCAGATCGGCCAGCCGGAGGCGCTGCTGCGCCGGCGTCCCGACGTCGCCAGCGCCGAACGCCAGCTCGCCGCCGCGACCGCCGGCATCGGCGTCGCGGTCGCCGACTACTTCCCGCGCGTGAGCTTCACTGGCGAGGCCGGGTTCTCGGTCGCGCATCTGGCTTCGGTCGGCGACGGCGGCAGCGACCGCTACGCGTTCGGCCCCAGCATCAGCTGGGCGGCTTTCGATCTCGGCCGCGTGCAGGCGCGCGTTGCGCAGCGCCGCGCCGGCGCCGACGCGGCGCTCGCGCGCTACGAGCAGAGCGTGCTGCGCGCGCTGGAGGAGACCGCCAACACGCTGGTCGGCTACGGCCAGAACCGCCGCAAGCTCGATCTGCTCGACGCCGGCGCGCAGGCCAGCGCGCGTGCGGTGCAGCTGGCACGGGTACGCTTCGAGGCCGGCGCCGCAGACTTCATCGACGTGCTCGACGCCGAGCGCAGCCTGCTCGACGCCGAGGATCAGCTGGCGCAGGCGCGCACGCAGACCGCGACCTCGCTGGTCGCGCTCTACAAGTCGCTCGGCGGCGGCTGGCAGGGCGCGGCGCCGCAGACGCTGTCGCGCAAGGACTGAACGGAACACGGAGCACGACGATGATCGACCTCTATTACTGGACCACGCCGAACGGACACAAGATCACGATCTTTCTGGAGGAGGCCGGCCTGGACTACCGCATCGTGCCGGTGCACATCGGCCGCGGCGAACAGTTCCGCCCGGACTTCCTGCGCATCGCGCCGAACAACCGTATCCCGGCGATCGTCGACCACGCGCCGGCCGACGGCGGCGCGGCGCTGACGCTGTTCGAGTCGGGCGCGATCCTGCAGTACCTCGCCGAGAAGAGCGGCCGTTTCCTGCCGGCCGACCTGCGCGGCCGCGCCGAGACGATGCAGTGGCTGTTCTGGCAGATGGCCGGCCTCGGCCCGATGCTCGGCCAGAACCACCATTTCCGGAACTACGCGCCCGAAAAGATTCCGTACGCGATCGAGCGCTACGTTAAGGAAACCAATCGTCTGTACGGCGTGCTCGACCGGCGGCTCGCCGACCGCGAGTTCATCGCCGGTCCGTACACGATCGCCGACATGGCGGCGTATCCGTGGATCGTTCCGCACGAGGCGCAGGGCCAGACGCTGGCCGATTTCCCGAATCTGCGGCGCTGGTTCGAGGCGATCGCCGCGCGCCCGGCGGTGCAGCGCGCCTACGCCCGCGCGCAGGAGATCAACACGGCGGCGACGATCGACGAGGAGGCGCGGCGCGTGCTGTTCGGCCAGGATGCCGGCTCGGTGCGCCAGGCGGCGGGCTAGACAGTATGACTTCCGCAGTCAGAGGCGCTGACCTCCGCAAAGGCCGTAACGCGGGTTAGCGAAGCGCCAGAGCCGCAGGAGCGAGTAAGCACTACGCTCATGGATCGGTTTCCTTTAGCGGAGGTCAGCATGGCAAACGATAGCACCGTCTTTGTGGGATTGGACGTTCACAAGGACTCGATCGTGGCGGCCTATTCGGTCGGTTTCGGAGACGTGCAGAGTGTCG
>NZ_KB907958.1 GCF_000382285.1 Solimonas variicoloris DSM 15731
AACAGATCCAGGCCTTCGATCGGGCGTCCCTGCCGGTCCTGACGGGCAAAGCACGGCGCCAGCGCCGATTCGATCTCGGCCCACGGCATGCGGGTTGCCAATACCGCGAGCGGGTGACGCAGATCGATCATCGCATCCAGCCGGGCGCGGAAAAAGTCCGGGGTGGTCATTGAAAACCTGCGCTCCAAATCTTCCAGAAAGTGAATGCGATTGCACTGGAAACTGGAGGATTCGGCAAGGCCTCAAGGGTGCTCAGCCCGCGCCGGGTAAGGGGCGGGCGGGTTGTTCAGGGCCGACTATCGAGATTGAACGGAAACAGTGACTTGGCGATGACGCTCCCGGCGGGGTCGTTACCTAAGGTAACGCGGTGTCACGAAACGAAAGCGGCGCGGCGACCGCAGGGGCCGACGCGCCGCAAGACCCACAGGGAAGGATTCAGCGCGGGTGCGCGCTGAAGAAGTTCCAGAGTTCGGTGTTGGCCTTGAAGTCCTGGCTGGTCTTGCCGATCAGCGATTCGGACAGATACTGCCGGCCGCCCGGCCAGGTGTGTCCGCCGTTGCTGACCGTGTAGAGACGCACCTCGCCGCCGCTGCCGCAGCCGGTGTTGGTCTGCACGCTGGTGGTCGTGCCGTCGGCGGCGGTATCGGGCATCGCGGTGGTGATCGTCGCGCTCGCCGTGCAGTTGTGCCGCGACAGCCAGAACGCGTAGGCGTCCGGCGCCGACAGCACGCCGACACGACCGCCGGCATACGGCACGATCGGGTCGGCGGTGCCGTCGATGAACAGGATCGGGCGCGGCGTCGCCGGCGCGCAGGCCAGCGACAGTCCCTTGGAGATCGTGCCGGCCACCAGTGCGACGGCGGCGATGCGATCGGACAGCTCGCAGCCCAGGCGCTCGGCCATGAACGCGCCGCTCGACAGGCCGCTGGCGTAGAGGCGGTTCGCGTCGAGGCCGAGATAGCCGGTGAGAATGTCGATGATCTTGGCGTGGAAGCCGACGTCGTCGACGCCGGTCGAGTTGCCCGGATCATCGTTCCAGCTGCTGTTCACGCCTTCGGGCAGGATCGCCCAGTAGCCGCTGGCGACGACGCCTTCGCCGATGATCGTGAGGTTGGACTGCGCCTCCGGGGTGCCGCCGTTGCCGTGCAGGACCAGGAACGCGGCGGCGCCGGCGGTCGCCGGCTCCGGCCGCACGACCAGGAAGCGCCGCGTGGTGCCGTCGTGGACGAAGCTGATGTCGAAAGCGGCCGTCCCGCGCGGCAGCGTCAGCAGCCGGCCGTTCATCGTCACGACGGTGTTGGCGAACAGCTTGCCGGCTTTCTTGGTATCGGAGACCGTCAGATCGCCGATCGGACCGGTGTAGGCGCCGACGAAATTACTGACCGTGGTCGCCGCGAAGGCCGGGGCGGTTCCGAGCAGCGCGGCGAGCAGCATCAACATGCGCATAGATAAATCCTCCCATTTCGCTGACAGCGTAGAGCGCGGCAGCGCGCGCCGGGTCGCCGCTCATCTGTCTGCAAGCACACGTTGGGCGGGGTGTTGCGCTGCAGTACGCGCGCTACCGGCCGGCACCGACCGCTCGTCATCGATTTGCGCCCGTTCGGCCGCCGCGGGCTTCAGCTGGCGATGGCCGTGCTCGCCGCCTGGTTCCGGGCGTTGCTGCCAGCGGTTGTCGCTGCGGGTGCAGCGGCCGGTCCCGGAGCGGCATCCGTCCGCACGGCACCGCGATCATCGTCCTGATGGGGTCGTGGTGATCCGGGCGGGGAAACAAAAAAACGCCCGCCGGTCGGCGGGCGTTTGTCAGTCGCTTGCGGGCTCAGCGAAGCCGGCGCCGCAGGCCAAAGAGCGCACCAAGCACCAGCAGGCTGCTCCACGGCAGCGCGCCGCCGTTGTGCTTGCGTCCGCCGCTGCCGCTCATGGCGACGGTCGCCGTCTCGTCGTGCGCGCCGGTGAGGGTCAGCGTTGCGCTGGACGCCTCGGTCGAGGCCGGCGTGAACTTCACGTCGATCGTGAACGATTGGCCGGCTGCCAGCGCCGTCCCGTCTGCGACGCTCGAGTTGAAGGTGAACTCGGCGCCGTCGCTGTCGATCGACGACAGCGTGCAACCGGGACCGTCGGCGGCATTCTGGACCGTGATCTGCCGCGTCGCGCTGCTGCCTTCTCGTACCGTGCCGAAATCGAGCGTGCCGGGGTTCGTCTCGAACACGCAGTCGTAATCGGCGGATCCGCTCAGCGCTACTTGCTGTACCGGCTGCGTGTCATCGTTCGAATTCACGTCGAGTGTTCCGGTCGCCGGACCGGCCGCGGTCGGCGCGAAACTGAGCGTCACTTTGACGGTCTGGTCCTTCTCGACGAGCAGCGGCAGCGTCGTTGCGCCGATCGCGAACGGTGCCGCCGTGTCGAGCGCGGTGACGACACAGTTGTTGCCGCTGGCGGCGAGGGACAGCTCGGCGGTCGAATTGCTGCCGCGTGCAGTGAGCGGAAACTCGACGCTTGAAGGCGTCACGGCCAGCGCACAGGGAACGTAACCCTCCATGGCCGACGTGGCCGGGCTGTTGATGCTGCCGACGACATTGCGGATCGCCGAGCCGCCGTTGCCAAAGATCAGCAGACCTTCGACGACGAACGGCGGTGGCAGGTTCCGCGCCACGATCTCCGTCGTCGGGAAGCGCAGCGTCAGGACGTTGCTGCCGGCGGTCAGGTTCGAGGTCTTCTGCTGGAAGCCCAGTTCGTCGCCGAACAGGCTGCTGAGCCGCGCCGAGTACGTGTAGGTGCCGGCGGCGTCCACCTCGACCGGGAACGAGACCTCGATGGCTTCGATGCCGTCGGTGCCGTTCTCGTCGATGCCGCGCGACGATTCGATGGCGCCGACCAGGACCGGGTTGTGCTCGAAGATGGTGTGGTCGTACCCAGGCGTGGTCCGCGTCAGCGTCGATTCGCCGACCAGCTGCGAGCTGTCGACGCGGATCGCGCTTGCTTTCACGAGCGTGTACGGGCCGTTCTCGCCGCTCAGGTACAGCTCGTTGCCTGGGAAGCTGAGCACGCCGGATACCGCCTCGGCTGCGCCGGCCGTGAGACGGCCGACACCGATGACGCTCTGTCCGCCCGATGTGCGCAATTCGCCACGAATGTCGTAGTCGCCCGGTGCCGGTGCTGCGAGCGCGACCGGTACCTGCAGCACGTCGATCAGACCGTTGCCGTTCGTATCGAGGGTGGTGACCGCGCTCGCCGTGTCGCTGCTCAGGGTCACCGCGGGATCGATGACCGGGAACAGCACATTGCTGACGCGGGTGCCGCTCGCCGTCTGCGCCGTCAAGGTCATCAGTACGGTGCCGGCGGCATCGGGCCGCAGCACGCCGGTCAGGTCGCTGCCGTCGACGGTGAGCGGCACCGTTGCCTGATGGGCGTCGGCGTAGGTGACTGTCACCGAGCCACCGGTCAGCGCCAGCGCGGCGGCGTTACGCGTCATTGAGAAGCGCAAGCTCATATCAGCGCCGACGACGCCGATTTCGGGCATCGCATAGATATACGCCGCGTCGCTCAGACCGGCTGGGAAAGCCGACAGTACGAGCTTGCTGTTCGCGGTCGTGCGCGTCGCTTTGACGATCACGCGTGCGGTGCCGGTCTGCGTCGAACTGATCGTGCCCTGGATCAGACCCAGCGAACCCAGTCCGAGATCGCCGATCGTGGCGCCGGTGCCGGACGTCGGCGTGACGATGTCGCCGTTCGGAAGACGAAGGCTGATGTCGTACTGCGCAGGGTCGCCGGCGAAGGCGATGGCAAACGATTCGCCGCCGCCACCGGCAAGCGGGAACTCGAGCGTCGCTTCCGCGCCGACGGCGACCGACGCCATCGATTGCGCGAGCATCACGGCGCCCATGTTGCCGTCGCTGGTGCCCGCCACCTTGCGCTTGTTGCTCGTGCCCTGCGTATCCGCGGCGAGTGCGTAGCTGCGCAGATACTGGTCGTAGACCAGACGCGACTTGTTCATGCCGGTGTGGCAGCTGTCGTCGCTGCTGCTGTTCAGCGGTCCGAGCTTGGTCGCATACGACAGGCCATGTGCACTGCCGAGCGGCACGATGCCGTCGTTGTCGCCGAGCAGCCACGTCCAGCCCGACAGCAGGCAATTGCCGCCGGTATGCACGCCGGCGAATGAAATCGTCGGCACCGCCGGGTTGGCACCGTGCCGGGCGTTGAAGTACGCCATGTAGGTGGTCGACAGGTTGATCAGCGCCGGATTCAGGGCCGACGCCAGGACACCGCCGAGCCAGTACTGGAGAACGGTGCCGACGTCGGCGGCCGGACTGCCCTTGTTGGGTGAGCCGACCTGGATCAGGCGCACGACATCGTCGTCGTAGGCGCCGCTCTCGATATAGCCGCGCGAATCGAGGCCGCCCTTGGAGTGGCCGATCAGCTGTACGCGCTTGATGCCCCAGGCCTGCTTGTACGCGGCGATCTTGGATTTGATGTCGCCGGCGTTGTCGGCGATGGAGTCGAAGCCGCCGATGCTGATGTCCGAACCGGAGTTCTGCACGCCGTCGTCGTTGAGTCCCTGCAGGACGCCGCCGCCGGCCCAGGCGCCAGGCCCGTCGGACAGAAAGCCGTGCAGGAGCAGCGCGGGCACAGGGGCCTCGATCGTCACGGCAACCCAGTCGATGCCGGTGCACCAGTTCTCGTCCGATCCGCTGGCGGTATCGATGTCGATCTGCAGGACGTTGTCGCCCGGCGTGCCGGCGCTGCCGAAGTTCAGTAGGCCGACCGGTATCTTGAATTCGTTCAGATACCAGGCGTTGTTGTAGCCGTTCAGATACGGGCCGACGCCGGCGGCGTTGTCGATGTTCGTGCCGTTGAGCGAGATGAGGTCGCGCTCCGGCGGAATCGAACTGCCCCCGCCGTCGTAATCGACGTCATAGGCCGGGAAGAAGATGCGCGCGGTCGCGCCGAGGCCGCCCTTGGCGACCAGATTGGCGATGGTGTCGGAGAGCACGCGCGGAATTTTCAGCGTGATGACGAGCGGCCCGCCGCTGCGGAAGGTGCAACCGGTGTCGAGCCCGGAACCCGAGTTGACGACGAAGGTCGTGTCGCTCTCGACGGGCGGCGCGATATTCGATGTGGTGTTCTTCGGCGCAATCGACTTGGCATGAAGCGGCGGCGGCTGGTCACGGTCGGAAGCCGAGGCCACCCCTGCCGCCAGCATCAGCGACATCAGTAGAACGAAGCGCATGATCTATCCCCCTGGTGTGATAGTAGGCGCCGGGCATCGGAGAAACGTTGCCTGCACGTCGCCCGGTCGCCACGTGGAGGCGGAGAACCCGGTGCCGCGTTGCGCGCGGTCGAGTTCGAAAACGAAGGCCCAGACGCCGTTGGCGGCCAGGATCAGATTCTCCAGATACTGGGATTGCTGCGCGCCGCGCGGCAGTCGCCCGCCGTATTCGCCGTTCCAGAACTCGATGCCGTAGAACACATCACGGCCGGTGTTGTTCTGCAGGTCGATGAAGGTGCGCAGCCAGCCCAGTGGACGCGCTTCGTCCGCCTGCGCACGATTGACGACGAGCATCGGGCACGGCGTGTCGCTGCGCAGGGCGCGGCGGATGTCGCCGGCGCGGCCGAGATCAGCGGGCAGCGCCGTGCGGTCGGAAACGCTGTGCACACGCGAATCGTGACGGTGTGCGGACGGCGGCTCCCAAATGCCGAATGCGCGGCCGTCGCGAACGCTGACGAAGAGTTCCTGCGCGGCGGGCTGCGGAGCTTGCCGCCGCAGGCAAATGCCGGATTCGCCGTCGCGGCTGCAGGCGCCGTCGATGATGTCGGGCAATGGCCAGCTTCCGAACAGCTGGCGGATCTGCGGGACGGCATTGAAGTCGATGCGGGTCTGCGCCGTCGCGACGACGGGCAGCATCGCCATCCCCAGCAGGATGGCGCCGCTCCAGCGTGTGCCGTGATGCCGTGCCGTCATGATCGCTGTCCACCGGACTCGAAACAGGCCGTGGGCGTCAAGAATACGTATGGACACCCGTCGGAATGAGCGCCAGCTCACGCTTCCAGGGGCGTCTCCGCAGGCAACTGTGAACTGTTCGGCCTCAGCCGCGGCTGCGTGGCAGGTTCATCTTGCCGCGGCGCTCCCAGAGCGTCTTGCGGCTGATGCCGAGCGCGCGCGCCAGATCGGATTCGGTCATCGCGTCCTGATTGGTGAGCACGAACTGGCGGAAGTAGTCGTCGAGGCTCTGGCCGCTGCCGGCGGCGGCGAGCGGCGCGGCGGCGGCCGGTGCCGAGTCGGGAATCGCCAGATGCTCGGGCTCGATCGCCGGGCCGTCGCAGAGGATCACCGCGCGTTCGAGTGCGTTGCCGAGTTCGCGTACGTTGCCGGGCCAGTCGTAGCGACGGATCGCGGCGAGTGCGCGTTCCGAAAGACGCAGGCCGCCGCGGCTCAGGCGCTGGGCGGCGCGCTCGAGCAAATGCCGGGCGAGCAGCTCGACGTCGTCGCCGCGCGCGCGCAGCGGCGGCAGCGTGATCTCCATGACCTTGAGGCGGTAGTAGAGATCTTCGCGAAAGCTCTTGTCGCGCACCATCTGCTCCAGATCGCGGTGCGTCGCGGCGAGCAGGCGTACGTCGACCCGCCGTGACTGCGTGCTGCCGACCGGGCGGATCTCGCCTTCCTGCAGCACGCGCAGCAGGCGCGACTGCACGCCGGGCGCCAGCTCGCCGACCTCGTCCATGAACAGCGTGCCGCCATGCGCGGCGGCGATCAGGCCATCCTTTTTCTGCGTCGCGCCGGTGAACGCGCCTTTCTCGTGGCCGAACAGTTCAGCCTCGATCAGGTTGTCGGGAATCGCCGCGCAATTGACGGCGATGAACGGGACATCCTTGCGCGTGCCGAGATCGTGGATCGCGCGTGCCACGAGTTCCTTGCCGGTGCCCGATTCGCCGCGGATCAGCACGGTGACGTCGGCGCCGGCGACGCGGCGCACGCGGTCGAAGACCTCACGTATCGCGGTGCTGTTGCCGACCATGCCGAGCGTCGGATAGTCGCGGCCGAGATCCTGCTTGAGCGCCGCGTTTTGCCGAGCCTGCAGGCCGCTTTTCAGGATGCGGGCGATCGTCAGCAGCATCTCGTCGTGGTCGAAGGGTTTGGCGATGTAGTCGGCGGCGCCGAGCTGCATGGCCTCGACCGCCGAACGGATGCTGGCGTAGCTGGTCATCACCAGCACCGGCGTCGGTGCCGCGCGCGGGATCAGATCGGTGCCGGGCGCGCCCGGCAGGCGCACGTCGGCGATGACGAGATCGAACTGCGACGGCCCCAGCGACTCGGCTTCGGCGACGCTGCCGGCTTCGGCGATCTGGTAGTCGTGCCGCGCGAGCAGGCGGGCGAGCTGGCGACGGATGACGGCTTCGTCTTCGACGATGAGGATGCGGCTCATGGCGGTCTCAGGTCAGGATGCCCTGCAGCGATTCGGATGCGGCCGGCAGGCGCAAGGTGAAGGTGGTGCCGGCGCCGGCGTGGCTGGCGACGGTGATGCTGCCGCCGTGATCGGCGACGATGCGGAACACCAGCGGCAGGCCGAGTCCGGTGCCGCGGCCGGGTTCCTTGGTCGTGACGAACGGCTCGAAGATGCGATCGAGCAGCGCTTCCGGAATACCGCTGCCCCAGTCCTGCACTTCGACCGTGACGCTGGCCGCGCCGCGCGTGGCGCGGATCTCGATGCGGCCGCCGGCCGGCGAGGCGTCGGCGGCGTTGGCGAGCAGGTTGAGGAAGACCTGCGTCAGGCGCGCGCGATCGCCGTCGACGGCCAGCGCCGGCGGCACGCGATTGACGAAGGCGATGTCGCGGCCGGAACGCGACAGGCGCACGAGGCGGATCGCCTCGTCGACCAGGGCCGCGAGTTCGAGGCGGTCGAGCGTGCGCGTCTCCGGCGCCGACGGCCGCGCGAAGCTGAGCAGCGACTGCACGATGTCGCTGATGCGCCGCGACTGCGCGAGGATTTCGTCGATGCCCTGCTCGCGCTCGTGTGGATCGTCCTCGTCGCGCAGGTTCTGCGCGATGCAGGAAATGCCGGTCAGCGGATTGCCGATCTCGTGCGCGACGCCGGACGCCAGCGTGCCGATCGACGCCAGCCGCGCGCTGTGCGCAAGCTCGGCTTCGAGCTGCTGCTGCTCGGTGAGATCCTCGACCAGCAGCACCAGGCCGGCCGTTTCGCCGCCGGCTTCGCCGATCGCTTCCTTGTGCAAATTCAGCCAGCGCGTGCGGCCGGCCAGCGTTGCCTGCTGCTTGTAGAGGTGCGGCGTGTCGGCGTCGATCAGGCGCGTGAACAGGGCCTGCCACGGCGGCGGCAGCTCGTCGACGCGAGCGCCGAGCATGGCGTCGGCCGGCAGGCCGGCGATCTCCGCCATGCGCTCGTTCCACAACAGCACCTCGCGCTGCGGGCCGAGCGAGCAGACGCCGACCGGCAGGTCCTGCAGGATCTGGCGATGGAAGCGGCGCAGGTGATTGAGTTCGGCGGCCAAGCCGCGCAGGCGATCCTGCGAGTGCTCCAGTTCCTCCTCGACGAGGCGCCGCCGCGGCGCCGCGGCTTCGTCGCTGGCCAGTACCTCGCGCGCGAGCTGCGGACCGACCAGGCCGGACAGGTTGCGTTGCAGACGTTCGAGCAGGAAGTGCAGCTGGCGCGGCCGGCGCTCGGTATCGTCGAGCTTGAGATCGGCGAGCGCGCGCGCCAGCTCGGCCTGCGCGGCTTCCGGTCCGAGCGCGGCACCGATGCGCGCGCGCAGCTCGGCGATGCCGAGCGCCTGCGGGCGCTCCGACAGCAGCAGCACGGCATCGAGACGACAGGCCTGATCGGCGGCCTGCTCCTTGGCGCTCGGCGCCGCGAGCAGCGAGCCGAGCGCGAACAGCAGCACGTTGACGGCGAGCGACCAGAACGTCGCGAACAGCCAGGGATCCTCGTCGTGCAGCGGCAGGCCGGCGAGCGGCGACGGCGAGCCGAAGGCCAGCGGCCAGACCAGGATCAGGAACCACATCGACATGCCGCCGCTGACCCCGGCGAGGAAGCCGACGCGGTTGGCGCGCGGCCAGCTGAGCATCGCGATCACCGCCGGCAGGAACTGCGTGACCGCGCAGAACGAGATCAGGCCGAGATGGACCAGCCCGGAGGTCTTGCGCATCGTTGCGTAAGCGCCGTAGCCGGTGAAGATGACCACGGCGATCAGCACGCGGCGGCCCCACAGCAGGCGCCGGTACAGATGCTGCGACGGCGGCGCGCCGCTGTTGACCCAGAGCGGCAGGATCAGGTGGTTGAGGCACATCGCCGCCAGCGCCAGGCTCTCGACGATGATCATCGCGCTCGCCGCCGAGATGCCGCCGATGAAAGTCAGGAACGTCAGCCAGCCGCCGCCGCGCTGCGCCAGCGCCAGCGCGTAGTAGTCCGGCGGTACGTCGAGCCCCGACGCCTGCCCGGCCCACAGCAGCACCGGCACGGCGAGATTGAGCAGCAGCAGGAACAGCGGGAAAGCCCAGCTGGCGACGCGCAGGCCGTCGGGATTGATGTTCTCCGCAAACAGCATGTGGAACTGGCGCGGCAGCAGGAACGCGGCCGAGAACGCGAGCAACAGCAGCGTCGTCCAGCTGCCCTCGCGCAGCGGCGCCTGCAGCTGCGCGACCGCCTGCGGATGCGCGGCGAGCCAGGCCTGCAGCCCGGCCGGGCCGCCGAACACGCCGAACAGCGCGAACGCGCCGCAGGCCGCGAGCGCGATGAGCTTGATCAGCGACTCGAAGGCGATCGCCACGACCAGGCCTTCGTGCTTCTCGCGCGGCGTGACGTTGCGGGCGCCGAACAGCACCGCGAACAGCGTCACCGTCGCGCAGAACACCAGCGCCAGCATGCCGGTCGACGGTTCGCGCGTGAGCACCTGTGCCGAGCTGACGACCGCCTGGATCTGCAGGGCGATGTACGGCAGCACGCCGACCAGCATGCAGACCGTCACCAGCATGCCGGTCCACGGGCTCGAATAGCGGAACGCGAACAGATCGGCGAGCGAGGCGAGCTGGTAGTCGCGCACCAGGCGCAGCAGCGGTTGCAGCAGCACCGGCGCGAGCACGAAGGCCAGCGTCACGCCGACGTAGATCGTCAGGTACAGATAGCCTTGCGTCGCCGCGAAACCGGCGCTGCCGTAGAAGCTCCAGGTGGTGGCGTAGACGCCGAGCGAGAGCGCGTAGGTCAGCGGATGGCGGACCACGCGCTGCGGCAGCCAGCCGCGCTCGGCGGCGTAGGCGACGACGAACAGCACGGCCAGATAGCCGAGTCCGGCGAGGAACAGCTGCCAGAGTTCGGTCGTCATCGCGGCGCGCGCGTGCGCAGGACGGCGATGGCGGCGATCACCGCGAACCAGGCCGCGTACAGCCACCACCACGGCCGGCCGGCGCCGGCCCAGACCCACAGCCCCGGCGGCAGCAGCACGCCGAGGGCGATCAGAAACAAGATCACGGCGCGGTCGTTGCCGCTGCCGCCGCTATCGCGCTGCATGGCGCGTTCTCCTCTCCGCATCTGTTACCGAGCGTAACAGGCCTCGGTTCCGGAATGTGACAACGGCGTTGCGCGCCGGTCGGCGTTCGCCAGACAAGCCTTTGCTTTATATGGGAATCGACGTTCCGTTCCGGCATGGCATGCGGCTTGCCCCTTCATCGTTGCACCGGCGCTTTCCGTGCCGGCGACGACATAACAAGCTGGAGGAGACTAGATGAACAAGCTAGGCATAGCCGCCGCTGCCGGCGTGCTGTTCGCGGCGCACGCCGCGCAGGCCGCCGAGACCAAGTTCGGCGATACCAACGTGACGATCGGCGGATACGTGAAGCTCGACGTGCTCGCCAGCCGCTTCTCGGACGGCGAGGTCGGCCAGGGCACGGCGCGCGACTTCTACGTGCCGAGCGCGATCCCGGTATCGGGCGGCAGCGGCGAATCGCACAGCACGCTCGACCTGCACGCCAAGGAAACGCGGCTGTTCATCAAGACCGACACGCCGGTCGAGGGCCACAAGCTCGGCACGCTGATCGAGTTCGATTTCATCAGCGGCCAGATCAACCCGACCATCAACGGCGCGGCGAGCGGCGCCGGCAACGAGAACACCACCAACGCCTACAACCCGGCCTTGCGCCGCGCGTACATCACTTTCGACAACTGGTTGTTCGGCCAGGACTGGACCACGTTCATCAACCTCGGCGCGATTCCGGAGACGCTGGACTTCGTCGCCTTCCCGTCGGAAGGCACCGTCTTCGCGCGCCAGCCGCAGGTGCGTTACACGAAAGGCGGCTTCGCGATCGCGCTGGAGAATCCGCAGACCACGGTCGCCGGCGTCGGCGCGACCGACGACAACATCCTGCCGGACGTCACGGCGCGCTACGGCTTCAAGCTCGGCAGCGCCGAACTGAACGTGGCCGCCGTGCTGCGCCAGCTCAAGATCGACAATGCCGCGGTCGCCGGTCCGCCGGCGGTGCCGGCGCGCGACGACACCGCGTTCGGCGGCGGCGTCAGCGTCTCCGGCAAGATTCCGCTCGGCAAGGACGACATCCGCTTCATGCTGACCGGCGGCGACGGCATCGGCCGCTACGTGGCGCTCGGCACCGCGACCGACGCCGTGCTCGACGGCACCGACCTGAGCACCGTGCCGGTCTACGCCGGCTACATCGCCTACCGCCATCCGTGGACCTCGCAGCTGCGCAGCTCGCTGGCGATCTCCGGCCTGAGCGTCGACAACGACGAGAATCTGGTCAATACGGCGACGACGACCAAGACGGTCTACAGCGCCGCCGTCAACCTGCTGTACTCACCGGTCAAGACGCTGACGCTCGGCGCCGAGTTCCGTCACGCGCATCGCGAGGTCGAGAACGGCGACGACGGCAATCTCGATCGCCTGCAGTTCTCCGCCAAGTACATGTTCTGAGGCATCAGACCCGCGGCGGCGCCTCGGGGCGTCGCCGCGGCCCGGCATCACGATCCCCCCCGAGGAAACCGGCACTGCGAACCTGAGCGCGTGCCGGATTTGTCCCGCGGCCACCGCTTCGTCCCCCCGTCGTGGCCGCGGCTTTTTTTGAATTTGCGCGGGCGCAGGCCAGGCGCTGCCTCAGCGCAGCTGGCTGTCCTTGCTGCCGCGGCGGTTGTAGCCGCTCAGATTCTCGGGTCTGCGATCCTGCGCTTCCTGGCAGGCCACGCACAGGCGCACGCCGGGGATTGCCGTGCGGCGCGCCTCGGCAATCGGTTCGCCGCATTCCAGACAATGGCTCAGGCTCGGTCCGTCGGCCAGCTTGCTGCGCGCGCGCAGCACCGCGTCCTGCACGGTCGCGTCGATCTGATCCTGCACGGCGCCGTCGTGCGCCCAGCCGGTGGCCATGATGAAACTCCTGCCGATATGGCGATCGGTCGCGTCAGCCGGCCGCCAGCATAGCGCCGTGCGGCGGCGCTGCGCGCGGCGGGGGACGCGGCCGCTGCTCGCTATACTGCCGGCCCTCGTCGTTCACGGATCCGCGCTTGCACTACCAGCATCGTTTTCACGCCGGCAATTTCGCGGACGTGTTCAAGCACGTCCTGCTCTGCGGCCTGCTGCGCGCGCTGAACCGCAAGGAGACCCCGTGGGCCTACATCGAGACCCACGCCGGCGGCGGCGACTACGACCTGCGCAGCGCCGCGGCCGAACGCACCGCCGAGTTCCACGACGGCATCGCCCGCCTGCTGCCGATGCGCGACGCGCCGGCGCCGGTCGCCGCCTATCTCGACATCGTGCGTGCGATGAATGGCATCGCCGACGGCGGCGGCGAGCTGCGCCGCTACCCCGGTTCGCCGTGGTTCGCGAGCCAGCTGGCGCGCCGCGATGATCGCATCGTGCTGTGCGAACGCGAGCCGGCGATCGCCGCCGAGCTGAAGGCCGCGCTCGGCGCCGATCCGCGCGTCGCCGTGCACCAGCGCGACGGCTACGAAGTGCCGGCGCTGTTGCCGCCGCGCGAGAAGCGCGGGCTGGTGCTGGTCGACCCGCCGTTCGAGCGGCCCGACGAGTTCGACGCCGTCGCCGCGTTCCTGCAGCGCGCCCAGGCGCGCTTCGCCAACGGCGTCTACGCGGTCTGGTATCCGTACAAGAAGCGTTTCGACACCGAGCGCTTCCTGCGCCGCGTGCGCCGCGACGGCGCGCGCGAGGCAATCAACTACACGCTCGAGACCGGCGCGCCGAGCGCGGGGCAGATGCATGCCTGCGGTGTGCTCGTCGTCAATCCGCCGTACGCCTTCGTCACCGAGATCGAACCGGTGCTGCCGTGGCTCGCCGAGATGCTGGCGCAGGGGCCGCAGCCGGCGGCGCGTGCCGAGCGCTGGGTGCCCGGCAAGCCGTGAAAGCGCAAGCAACCTTTTCCTTTCAGCCGATCATGAACGCCGATACGCCCGTCATCGAAGAACTCCATCGCGGCAAGTTCCTGCGCCTGCTGCGCGACCGCCACTGGGAGTACGTCTCGCGCGTCAACAGTGCCGGCGCCGGCTTCATCGCCGCGCTGACCTCGGAGCACGAGCTGCTGCTCGTCGAGCAGTACCGCCTGCCGCTGCAGGCGCGCACGATCGAGCTGCCGGCCGGCATGATCGGCGACGAGGCGGATTTCAAGGACGAGAGCATCGAAGCCTCGACGCTGCGCGAGCTCGAAGAGGAAACCGGCTATCGCGGCGCGCGCGCCGAGATCCTGCTGTCGGGGCCGGTCGCCGCGGGGCTGACCAGCGAGATGCTGCACCTCGTGCGCATTCGCGATCTGGTCCGTGTCGGCCCGGGCGGCGGCGTCGCCGGCGAGGACATCACCGTGCATCGCGTGCCGCTGGCCAAGGTCGACGGCTGGCTGCGCGACAAGGCGGCCGAGGGCCTGCTGATCGAGCCGCGCATCTACGCGGCGCTGTACTTCATCCAGCGCGACGGCGCCTGACTGGCGCGCCGCGTCAGGGCGCGAAGTCGAGGTGCAGCTGCAGGCCGACGGTGTCGCGGTCGATGATCGGCGCGATGCTGAGCCGGTGCGCTTCCTGGTAGGGCGTGGTGATCAGCTTGGAGACGCCGATCGCCAGCGCGCAGCCGGCGATGACATCGCGCCAGTGGTGGAAGTGCTCGTCGACGCGCGAGTAGCCGGTGAACAGCGCGGTGCCGTACAGCGGCAGGCCGTACTGCCAGCCATAGCGGTCCGACACGAACGCCGCGGCCGAGCAGGCGGCCGAGGTGTGACCGGACGGAAACGAACCGTCGTGGCCGTTCGGGCGCTCGCCCCAGCTGGTGTTGTCGAACGCGTACTTCAGCGCCTGCGTCGCGGCGAAGGTCGCGGCGAAGTTGTAGGCGTATTCCTTGGTGCCCTGATAGTCGCCCTTGTACAGCGTCACGCCGGTGGCGATCAGCGGATTGAGGATCTGGAAGATGTCGCCGGCGGCGCGATCCGGATCGTCGCGGATCTCGGTCATCAGATCCGCCGCAGCCGCCGTGCCCGAGCCCAGCACCAGCGCCGCGACCGCCGCGGCGTTCAAGCAAACCTTCCTGTTCACGGCATCGCCATTCCTGAATTGCGTCGGCCGCGACTGTGCCGGCGGCCACGTCAAGAGGCGGTGCACGGCACGTCAATGGAATGTCGAGGCCGGCCGCGGCGCTCCGAACGGCAGGTTTTGCGCCGACCGGCGGGCGGGTTAAGCTAGCCGTTCGTAGCCGGGGGTGCCGACGTGAGCGTCGGCTGAGATGACACCCTTGGAACCTGGCCGGTCGAACCGATTCCCCCAACCGGCGAAGGGAAGGCTCGCCGGGCGTGATTCGCCCGCCGGCGCGCATCCCTTCGTCCGCTTTACATGTTTTCGAAGGTGTGCCCATGAACGCCGTCCCGCAGGACCTCTTCCGCAAGGCCGACGAGCTGTCCGCCGAAGTCCGCCAGCCGTTTCCGGCGAGCCGCAAGATCTACGTCGAGGGCGCCGGCGACGTCCGCGTGCCGATGCGCGAGATCACGCTGTCGGCGACGCGCAGCGCCGGCGGCATCGAGCCGAACCCGCCGGTCACCGTCTACGACACCTCGGGGCCGTATTCCGATCCGGACGTGACGATCGACCTGCGCGCCGGCCTGCCGGCGCTGCGCGAAGCCTGGATCGAGGCGCGCGGCGACACCGAGCGGCTCAAGGGCCCGAGCTCGATCTACGGCCGCATCCGCGCTGCCGACGACAAGACTGCCGAGCTGCGCTTCGAGCACATCCGTGCGCCGCGCAAGGCCAAGCCCGGCGCCAACGTCAGCCAGATGCACTACGCGCGCCACGGCATCGTCACGCCGGAGATGGAGTTCATCGCGATCCGCGAGAACTGCCGCCTGCAGGAACTGCGCGAGAGCTACGAGAAGGCCGGCTATCTGCGCCGCCAGCACGCCGGCCACGGCTTCGGTGCCTTCCTGCAGAAGGAGATCACGCCGGAGTTCGTGCGCGATGAAGTCGCGCGCGGCCGCGCCATCATCCCCGCCAACATCAACCACCCGGAACTCGAGCCGATGATCATCGGCCGCAACTTCCGCGTGAAGATCAACGCCAACATCGGCAACAGCGCCGTCACCAGCTCGATCGCCGAGGAAGTCGAGAAGATGGTGTGGGCGACGCGCTGGGGCGGCGACACGGTGATGGATCTGTCGACCGGCAAGAACATTCACGAGACGCGCGAGTGGATCCTGCGCAACTCGCCGGTGCCGATCGGCACCGTGCCGATCTACCAGGCGCTGGAAAAGGTCAACGGCAAGGCCGAGGACCTGACCTGGGAAATCTTCCGCGACACGCTGATCGAGCAGGCCGAGCAGGGCGTCGACTACTTCACGATCCACGCCGGCGTGCTCTTGCGCTACATCCCGTGGACCGCGAACCGCGTCACCGGCATCGTCTCGCGCGGCGGCTCGATCATGGCCAAGTGGTGCCTCGCGCATCACCAGGAGAATTTCCTCTACACGCACTTCGAGGAAATCTGCGAAATCATGAAGGCCTACGACGTCAGCTTCTCGCTCGGCGACGGTCTGCGTCCGGGCTCGATCGCCGACGCCAATGACGAAGCGCAGTTCGGCGAGCTGCACACGCTCGGCGAGCTGACGCAGATCGCCTGGAAGCACGACGTGCAGGTGATGATCGAAGGCCCCGGCCACGTGCCGATGCAGATGATCAAGGAGAACATGGACGAGCAGCTCAAGCACTGCTTCGAGGCGCCGTTCTACACGCTCGGGCCGCTGACCACCGACATCGCGCCCGGCTACGACCACATCACCTCCGGCATCGGCGCCGCCAACATCGGCTGGTACGGCTGCGCGATGCTTTGCTACGTCACGCCCAAGGAACATCTCGGCCTGCCGGACAAGGACGACGTGCGCGAGGGCATCATCACCTACAAGATCGCCGCGCACGCCGCCGACCTCGCCAAGGGCTTTCCCGGCGCGCAGGTGCGCGACAACGCGCTGTCCAAGGCGCGCTTCGAGTTCCGCTGGGAAGACCAGTTCAACCTCGGCCTCGATCCGGAGAAGGCCAAGGAATTCCACGACGAGACGCTGCCGCAGGAAGGTGCCAAGCTCGCGCACTTCTGCTCGATGTGCGGCCCGCACTTCTGCTCGATGAAGATCACGCAGGACGTGCGCGAATACGCGGCCAGGGTCGGCGCCGACGAGGCCGAGGCGCTGCAGCGCGGCATGGCCGAGAAGTCCGAGGAGTTCCGCAACAGGGGCAGTGAGCTCTACCGGACTGAGTAAATTTCAGCGGAAGCAGCTTGGGCGATGAGTGCGTGGGTGCCAAACAAAAGCAGCCGGAGTGCTAGCGGTTATGCTTACTAAATTAACAATTCGCAATTTCAAGCTGTTTGATGAAGTTGAACTAGAGCTTGGAGACCGGGTGGTCTTGATCGGCCCGAATAACGCTGGAAAAACGTCCGCACTTCAGGCGCTAGCACTATGGGATATCGGTGTCCGACGGTGGATCGAAAAGCGCGGGGCCGGAAATGTTCCAGAGAAGCGCCCGGGCGTCACCATTAACCGACGAGACCTAATCTCCGTGGCGGTTCCGGCTGCAAACCTTCTATGGCGTGACTTACGCACACAAGAGTCGAGCCGTCAGAACGGCACGCAGAAGATATTCATCGACATCATTGTTGAAGGTGTTTTTCAAGGTAAAAGTTGGGTATGCGGACTTGAGTTTTACTACGCCAACGAAGAGTCTCTTTACTGCAGAGCGATTCGTCTTGCAGACGATCGTCGCATGGAGGTTCCTGACGCTGCCATCGAAAGGCGAATCGCTTATTTGCCTCCAATGTCTGGTTTGGCTGCTAACGAGGACCGGCTTGACCAGGGGGCAATTAACGTTCGTCTCGGTGAGGGGCGTACGGCGGAGGTGATGCGAAATCTCTGCTGGCAGGTCTTGCAAGGGGAGAATGGGCAGGTCAAGTGGGATCGGCTGATGAATCGAATGCTGGCTCTTTTCGGAATTCGTCTCAATCCTCCGCAATATATTAGCGAACGGGGAGAGATAGTAATGTCTTATTTGAGTCCTCGTGGAACAGAGCTCGATATATCTTCGAGCGGGCGCGGGCAGCAGCAAACCCTGCTCCTATTAGCACATATGACTGCAAATCCTGGTGCTGTTCTGCTGCTTGATGAGCCCGATGCGCATCTGGAAATTCTCCGTCAACGGCAGATCTATCAAATCTTGACAGAAACAGCGGCGGAAACCCGGAGCCAGATCGTGGCGGCCAGTCACTCGGAAGTTTTGCTCAATGAGGCGGCGGACCGGGACATTGTGATCGCGTTTGTTGGGAAGCCGCATCGCATCGACGATCGCGGGAGCCAAGTTACAAAGGCACTCAAGGAAATTGGCTTCGAGCACTACTACCAAGCGGAAGAGACGGGCTGGGTCCTATATTTGGAAGGGTTGAACCGCCCCGACTATCTCGGAGGCTCCACTCTTTGAGAGGATGGAGCTATGAGCAAGAAGCAGACGCGGTATTCACCGGAGGTCAGGGAGCGCGCGGTGCGGATGGTATTCGAGCACCGTGGCGAGCACGGATCGCAGTGGGCGGCGATCCAGTCGATTGCGGCGAAGATCGGCTGCGAGGCCGAGACGCTGCGGCTGTGGGTTCGCCGGCATGAGCGGGACCACGGGCTGCGGCCCGGCGTGACGACGGCCGAGCAGGACCGGCTCAAGCAGCTGGAGCGCGAGGTGC
>NZ_KB907959.1 GCF_000382285.1 Solimonas variicoloris DSM 15731
TGGAGCCGGTGATCGGGCACCTGAAGGACGACTGCGGACTACGGCGGAACTGGCTCAAAGGATCGGAAGGGGATGTGCTGCATCCGGTGTTGTGTGCCGCCGGCTACAACCTGCGCTGGTTGATGCGGGCCATTGCCCGGTTGGGACTGAAGGCCCTTTTTGCACTCTGGCTTCTGGTCGGGATGCTTGAGCGGGTGGTCAGTGACGAGGGGGGCATGGCCGCCGGGTCGGCGGCTGGCGGCGGTGAATTGAATATTTCAGGACCGACTAACGAAGACCTGCTTGGCGACCGGCATGTCGCCGGTCGGCTGCGGCATGCCGCTGGCCGCGGCCGCCGCGTCGCCCTCTTCGCTGCCCATCTTCTTGGCGCGCTCGGCCTGCTCGGCCTTCAGCTGGTCGGCCGTGGTGATGACGAACACCGTTTCGCCGTACGGGTTGAAGGTGATCGCCGTCTGCGGCAGCGTCAGGTAGTTCTGCGGCTCGCCGATGTTGATCGTGACGTTCGCGTACATGCCCGGCAGCAGCTGGCGCTTGGGATTCTTCAGCGTGGCGCGCACCTGCACGTTGCGCGTGTCGGCATCGACCTTCGGGTCGATCGCCGAGATCGCACCCTTGAACTCCAGATCCGGATAGGTGTCGCTGCGCGCGCTGACGACCTGGCCGACCGCGACCTGCGCGAGCGCCTGCTGCGGCAGCGTGAAGTCGACATAGATCGGGTCGAGCTGCTGCAGCGTGACGATCTTGGTGCCCGGCGCGACGTACTGGCCCGGATCGACGGCACGAATGCCGAGCTGGCCGGCGAACGGCGCGCGGATCGACTTCTTGTCGACCAGCGCCTGCTGTTCGGCGAGCTGCGCCTTCGCGGTCTTGAGGTTGGCGGCGCTGGTGTCGTAGCTGGCCTGGCTGATCGCCTGCGCATCGAGCTGCTGACGGTCACGCTCGGCGATCGTCTGCGCGAGCTCGGCGCTGGCCTTGAGCGACGCCAGCCTGGCGATGTCGTCGGCGGCGCGCAGCTGCACGAGCAGCGTGCCGGCCTTGACCTCCTGACCCGACTGGAAGTGGATGTCCTCGACGATGCCAGCCACTTCGTTCGACAGGTCGGCGCCGCGCACCGCGCGCAGGCTGCCGATCGCGGTCAGCGTCTGCCGCCACGGCTGCTCGCCGACCTTGAGGGTCGAGATCGTCTGCTTCTGGATGCCCATGGCCTTGAAGCCCTGGACCGTCATGTACATCTTGGCGCCCCAGACGCCGGCGACGACGACGACCAGCGCGACCACGACGAGGATGAGTGTTCCCCAGCGTTTCATGTGTTTCCCCAAACCGATGCGTTTTGACTGCGTTATTGCTTCGAAGCGGACACCTGCGGCGATGGCTTGGCGCTACTGCGCCGAGGCCGTCGCCGGCGTCGCGCCGCGGTTCCACCACCCGCCACCGAGCGCCTGGAACAGCGCCGCGGTGTCGCGGAAGCGCGCCGCCTGCGCGCTGATGAAATTGATCTTGGCCTGCTGGTGCTGCTGCTGGGCGACGAGCACGTTGACGTAGCCGACCGCACCGGCGCGATACGAGCGCTGCACCAGATCGAGGTTCTTCTCGGCGCTGCTCAGCGCCGCGTGCCGCGACTGCAGCGCCTGCGCGTCGTTGTCGAGCGCGTGCAGGCTGTCCGAGACGTCGGCGAACGCCTGCAGCACGGTCTGCTGATAGCTCGCCAGCGCCTGATCGTAGGCGGCGACCGCCGCCCGCTTGCGCGCGCGCAGCTCACCGCCGTGGAAAAGCGGCGCGGTGAGACCCGCGGCCACCGACCACACCTCGCTCGCCGACTTGAACAGGTCGGCGTCGCGCGCCGCCTGCGAGCCGTAGCTGCCGCTGATCGTCAGGCTCGGATACAGATTGGCGGTCGCCACGCCGACGTTCGCCGACGCGGTGTGCAGCTGCGCCTCGGCGGCACGGATGTCCGGCCGCTGCTGCGCGAGCTGCGACGGCAGCGACAGCGGAATCTGCTGCGGCAGCTTGAGCTGCGCCAGATCGAGCGCCGCCGCGTCCTGCTCGGACGGCAGGCGACCGAGATAGACGGCGAGCTGGCTGCGCACCTGGGCCAGCTGCTGGCGCAGCGCCGGCAGCGTCGAGCGGATGTCCTCGAGCTGCGTGCGCGAGGACAGCACGTCGGTCAGCGCCACGCCGCCGAGCTCGTACTGCTTCTCGGTGATGCGCAGCTGCTCCTCGAGCGCCTTGACGATGTCCTCGGTCGCCGTCACCTGCTCCTGCAGCGAGGCCTCCTGCACGGTCGCCGCGACCACGTTGGAGGCCAGCGTCAGATAGGTGCCTTCGAGCTGGTACTGCTGATAGTCGGCCTGCGCCGCCTGCGCCTCGACCGAGCGGCGCACGCCGCCGAACAGGTCCAGCGTGTACGAGACGTCGACCGACGCGCCGTACAGGTTGTAGATGTAGTTGGAGCCGGTCGTCGAGCTGAGCGCCTTCTGGCGCGACACCGAGGCGCCGCCGTCGACGCGCGGATAGTAGCCGCCGACCGCGGCGTTGAGATTCTCCTGCGCCTGCCGCAGTGCGGCCTGCGCCGCCACCACCGTCGGGCTGTGCGCAAAGGCCTGTTCGACGCGCTGGCGCACCAGCTCCGAGCCAAACAGCTCCCACCACTGCGCCGGAATCGCCGCGCCCGGCCGCAAGGTCTGCGCCTCGCCGCCCGGCACGCCGGTCGCCGCCGTCTGCGCCGGCAGCGCGTCGGCGGTGTAGCGCTCGGCCTTGGGCGCGTCCGGCGTCTTGAAGTCGGGGCCGACGGCGCAGCCGGCGAGCACGGCGACGGTCACAGCGGTCGCGAGCGCGAGAGGGGTCTTAGCAAATGTACGCATGCAGCACCTCTTTGCAGATTCGTTCGGCCAGCGCGTCGAGCGCGGCGTGATCGGTGGAATCGGCGAGCGGCTTCCAGCCCAGGCCGTTCAGCAGCTCGCTGATGTGACGCAGCATCAAGTGATAGGGCTCGCTGATGCCGTGCTGCTCCAGCAAACCCTTGGTATGCACGATCGAGTGCATGCCGATCGCCAGCGCCCACGGCGCCAGGCAAAACTCGTCCGGACGCAGGCCACGCAGGTCGAGATCGCCGTTGCCGACGGCCTCGTCGATCAGTTCCAGCGTCGCCTGCCGCAGCGGCGCGTTGGCCTCGATGCAGGCCTGACGCCGCGCCGCCGGCGCCGCCGTCCAGACCACCTCGGTAAAGGCGAACTGGAGCAGACGGAAATGTTCCGGACTGCGCCGCGCATACAGCATGTCGGCGACGGCGAAGCCGAGCATCCGGTCGCGCGTGCTCGCCTTCCACTGGGCGACGCGCTGGAACATGTCCACCCGCTCCTGCGCTTCCTCGCTGGCCAGCGCCACGAGCAGGTCTTCCTTGGACACGAAATGCTGGTACAGCGTGCCGACGGCGTAGTCGCACATCTCGGCGACCCGGCTCATCTGCAGATTCAGCAGACCTTCCTGACGGATCAGGTCGCGCGCGGCACCGAGGAAGAGCTGTTCACGCCCCGCCACCTCCCGCCGCCGCCGCTCGCGAGTTCCCATATTCCACGTCCCGAATGAGGCGCGGATTCTGAATTCGATTCAAATTCTGAGCAACTGTCACATTCCTGACAAGCCCGGCCACTCAGCCGACGCGAACCAGACGGGCTGCGAAAAATCCATCGGTATCATGAAGATGCGGCAGCAATCGCAGATAGGGCGAGTCCAGGCGCAGGGCCGGCAGGGCGAGCACGTCGGCGGCCGCTTCGAGCGAAAAATCCAGGTGCTCGCGCAAAAAGGCCTCGACGACGGCCTCGTTCTCGGTGGCGAACACACTGCAGGTTCCATAGACCAGGCGCCCGCCGGGCCGCACGAGGCGCGCCGCGGCAGCGAGGATTTCGCCCTGCTCGCGGGCCAGCGCCGGCAGGTCGAGCGGTCGCAGCCGCAGTTCCGGATTGCGCCGCCAGGTGCCGCTGCCCGAGCACGGCGCATCGACCAGCACCGCGTCGCAGCGGCCGGCATGGCGCGCGCTCCAGTCGTCGTCCGGCAGCGCGCGGGTGCGCACGATCGTCAGGCCGGCCCGTGCCGCACGCGGCGCCAGACGCGCCAGCCGCGCGGCCGACACATCCAGCGCCCACAGCTCGCCGCGATCGCCCATCGCTGCGCCGAGCGCCAGCGTCTTGCCGCCGGCACCGGCGCAGAAATCGACCACGCGTTCGCCGCCGCCCGCGCCGAGCAAGGCGCCGAGCAGCTGGCTGCCCTCGTCCTGCGGCTCAATCCAGCCCTCGCGCCAGGCGCGCGTGTTCTGCAGCGCCGCGCGGCGCGCCAGGCGCAGGCCGGTCGCCGCGTAAGTTGTCGGCTGCGCGACGATGCCGGCTTCCGCCAGCGCGGCTTGCGCCTGCGCGCGCGTCGCCTTCAGCGTGTTGACGCGCAGATCGACCGGCGCCTCGCGATTGAGCGCCTGCGCCAGTTGCCGCGTCGCGGCGGCGCCGTACTGCGCGCACCAGGCATCCCAGACCGGCGCCGGCACGTTGCCGCGCTCGGCCTCGGTCAGCGTCCGCGCATCGAAGGCGTCGCGCCGCGCGATCGCATCGTCGAGCGCCGCACCGGCGACCGCGCGCAGCGCCTCGGCCGAGAGATCCGGCAGCTCGAGCGCGTGCAGCGCCAGCAGCGTCGCCGCCGAGGCCTCGTCACCGGCCATGCGCTGCAGGTGCATCGCGTCGCGCAGCACGCCGTAGACCAGCGCGCCGACCAGCGCGCGGTCACGGCTGCCCATCTCGCGATGCTCGCGGAACCAGGCCTGCAGGCTGGCGTCGGCGTTGCGCCGCTCGGTCCAGACCGCGTCGAGCACGGCGAGCGCCGCGCGCCACTGCGGCGCGCGCAGGCGCCGGGGTTCGGGGGCGGCCGTCACGGACGGCACCGCGGCGGACAGAAAATGACCGTTCGTCGGATCATCGACCACAACCTATTGTGTTGGATAAGGGGCGGTGACACGATCGGTCGTGGCTGGTCGACCGCGTGCCTGGGGGCTCACGGCGCCGCCATATTTCCAAGCTTGAAAGGAGAAGTGCCATGGCTGCCGCGAAGAAAGCGAAGAAAGCTGCTCCGAAGAAAGCTGCGAAGAAAAAGTAAGTTTAAAGGCCCGCAATTTGGGCGCGGCGCCGGACGGCTCCGCGCTCATTTTGTCTGCAACGAACGGCGACGCCTCCCGCGTCGCCGTTTGCGTTTGCGCACTCGAAAGTGCGCGAAGACCCACCGCTCGTCCCGTCGCCGCTCCCTTCCGCTCCGCGCGACTGCCTGGTGCGCTGCACAGGGGGCGGACGCGATGCTAGATTCGCCGCCGAACAACCGAACGCTTTTCCGGGGGGAAAACGCGATGCACAGGACCGCTCTGGTCGTCGACGATTCGAAATCGGCGCGCTTCGCGCTGCGCCGCTATCTGGAAGGCCACGCCTTCAAGGTCGACACCGCCGACAGTGCCCAGCAGGCCTATCTCGCGCTCCAGCAGCAGCGCCCGGATCTGATCTTCCTCGATCACATCATGCCGGGCATCGACGGCTTCGAGGCGCTGCGCCAGCTCAAGCAGGATCCGGAGACCGCGGCGATCCCGATCATCATCTGCTCGTCGAACGAGGGCGAGGCCTTCGTCGCCGAAGCGCGCGAACAGGGCGCCGTCGGCGTGCTGCCGAAGCCGCCGACGCCGGAACTGCTGCAGCGCGTGCTCGCCTCGGTCGAGCAGCAGGCCAGCGAGCAGGCGATCGCGCAAAGTCTGGCCACGGCCGGGCCGGTGGACGAGGCCGGCGATGCGGAAGCGGCCGTGCCGGTGCCGTCCGCCGACTACGGCGCCGAACTCGCCGAACTGCGCGAGGCCCTGCGCGCCACCGAGGCGCGGCTGCCGCCGTCGGAGCAGCTCGCCCAGCTCGAGGCCCGCGTCGGCGAGCTCGAACGCCGCATCGATCAGGAGCTGGTCGCGCTGCGCGGCCAGCTGACGCGCGACATCGAGGAGGTCACGCAGCGCGTGCTCGGCCCGGTGTCCGACGCACTGCTGCGCGCGCTCGGTCGCGCCTGAGCGCACGTCTCTCAGGACGCGCGCGTCAGCACCAGATAGAAGCCGAAGCTGTCGTTGCTGACGACGAGCCGGAACCGGTCCGGCCCGAGGCCCAGCAGGCTGCCAGGATAGTAGGCGCCGAGGCCATCGAGCCGGCCGAGCGCGCATGACGGTTCGAGGCGGACTTCGTAGCCGTTGTGCGCAGGATCCGGAACGCGCGCCGAGCCAGTGTAGCGGCAGCTCGCGCCGTCGTCGCCGCTGATGCTGCCGTCCGCGTCGACGGCCAGCGTCAGCGTCAGGTTCTGACCGTCGACGCTGTAGCTGGCGCTGTAGGTTCCGGCCAGCGTCGCGAGCGCCGCCGGGCGGTCGTAATCGCGGCTGACGGCGTCCAGCGCGTATGAACGCGCGCTGCTGCCGTCATCGAGCGTGCCGGCGATCGACGCATCGGCGAGCTGTCCCTGCAGCGTACCGCGCGCATCGCGCCGGCCGTTGCTGTAGCGATAGAACCCGACCGTGAAACCGCCGTCCGCCGCCGGCAGCAGCGGCGCCGTGCTGATCACGCGATAGACGTCGCCGTCCGTCTCGACGAAACGCGCCTTGCCGTCCGGCGCGACGAGGCCGAACAGCGTTGGCGCGCTGCTGCCGCTGCCGATCTGTCCGTAGTAGATGCCCGCCGCCGTCGACAGCGCGTCGCTG
This sequence comes from Solimonas variicoloris DSM 15731, assembly GCF_000382285.1. Taxonomy (GTDB): domain Bacteria; phylum Pseudomonadota; class Gammaproteobacteria; order Nevskiales; family Nevskiaceae; genus Solimonas; species Solimonas variicoloris. Next base: position 6,749 of record NZ_KB907959.1, read on the forward strand.
CCGCCGCCGATGCCGCCGGCATGGCCGGGGCCGTCGTCGGAACTGCCGCAGGCGCCGAGCAGCAGAACGGCACCCAGTAGTGGCCAGCGAAACGGCATCGCACACTCCGTCGGGGGAAACCGCCGCATTCTCGGCAGCGGCGGCACGGCCGCGCAAGAGGATGCCGCGTCCAACCTCTGAAAAAGTTCATCCCCCGTCGTGGCGAGGCGCCGCAGGCGACGCCGCGAGCCAGCGGCGCATTGGCTCGCCACGGCCGTGGCGCGGCCCGGCGATGCCGGCGTGTGCAGACCGTCCCTAACGCGCGCGCAGCGCCGCCACCAGCACGGCCAGCCAGCCGGCGAGGAACAGCACGCCGCCGATCGGCGTGACGGCGCCGAGGTCGCGCACGCCGCTGAGCGCGAGGGCGTAGAGACTGCCCGAGAACACCAGCACGCCGAGCGCGAAGCAGACGCCGGCGATCTGCAGCGCGATGCCCGGCTGCGCGCGCAGCCACAGGCCGACCAGCAGCAGCGCCGCGGCATGGTAGAACTGGTACTCGACGCCGGTGTGCCAGATCGCCAGCAGATCCGGCGACAGCCGCGCGCGCAGCGCATGCGCGCCGAACGCGCCGAAGGCGACGCCGAGCAGGCCGTAGACGGCGCCAATGATCAGGAACGCTCTCATGTCGATTCCAGCACGCGGAAACGGATGCCGCGGCGCTGCAGACGCTCGATCAGCGCGTTGCCCATCGCCTGCGCCGGCGTCACGCAGCCGGCGGTACGCGGCAGCTTGTCGAAAGCCAGGCACAGCGCCGACTCGGCGAGCATCTTGGCGGTCTCGCCGTAGCCCGGATCGCCGCCGGACACCTCGCAGCGCACGGTCTTGCCGCCGCCTTCGCCGACGAACAGGATCTTGAACCAGCCCTTGGCGCGCTGCGCCGCGCTCGGGCCCTCGCCCGGCCGGCGCAGCCGCAGCAGGCGCTCGCGGGTCGGCTTGAACTGCGCGCCCAGCATCAGCGCCGCGCTGCCGCCGAGCAGTTCGACGAGCGAGCGCAGGTGCTTGACCTGCAGATAGTGGCCATAGCGGAAATCGGAGCCGTAGCGGTCGATGGCCGCGGCGCTGCGGCGGATGATCTGCGGATCGATGGTCGGCAGCGGCACCGCCCAGGCGCCGATCTCGCGCAGATAGCGCAGGCCGCGATGCAGCGCGCCGACGCGGCGGTCGACCGGCCAGCCTTCACGCTGGCGACGCTCGCGGCGCGTCTTGCCGTACTGGCGCAGCCGCGACATCGCCAGCACCGCCGAATGCAGGGTGCCGCCGGAGAACTGTCCGCCGGCACGCACGAAACCCTGCACGCGCAGCGGCACTTCCTCGGGCAGCTGCTGCACGGTGAACCAGCAGCCGAGATCGTGCGGCACGCTGTCGAAGCCGCAGCAATGGACGATGCGGGCGCCGCTGTCGCGCGCCTCGTCGTGGTACTGCAGCCACATGCGGTCGACGAACTCGGGCTCGCCGGTCAGATCGACGTAATCAGTGCCGGCGGCGGCGCAGGCCGCGACCAGTGGCTCGCCGTGCACGATGTACGGGCCGACCGTGGTGATGACGACGCGCGCCGACTCGGCGACGGCCTTCAGCGACGGCGCGTCGTCGACATCGGCGCTCAGCAGATCGAGTCCGGCGCAGGCCGGATTGAGATCGGCGAGGCGCGCGCGTACCAGCTTGAGCTTGTCCGGCGAGCGCCCGGCGAGCGCCCAGCGCAAGGACTCGCCACCGTTGCAGGCCAGATACTCGGCGGTCAGCTGGCCGGTGAAGCCGGTCGCACCGAACAGCACGATGTCGTATTTGCGGCTTTTCGCCATGCGTTCTCCCCGAATCTTTATGCGGCGATCATAGAGGCGCGCGGCCGGCGACGGTCAAGTCGGCACGGCATGCGCTCAGCGCGCATCGAAGCCGCGCCCGCCGAACTCGACGTCGGTGACGCGTCCGTTGTCGAGGTGGACGATGCGCATGAAGCGGGCGGCGCCGAAGTTGTAGACCCATTCCTCGCGATAGACCGTCTCCCAGCCGCCGTACTCGGCGCGCGGATCGTAGACGCGCGAGTGCCGCTCGACCGGCGCCTGCACCACGTCAGCGGTCTTGGTCACCGGCTCGCCGCATTGCGCGACCAGCCGGTACTTGCTCATGCCGCGCTGGATGCCGCGCTGCGCGCAGTCCTGCGCCGCGTCGGCGGCGAAGCCGTAGCCGTCGGCATCGATGCGCTGCAGGCGGCCGTTGCGGAAGCGCAGCACCCACAGCAGCTGGCTCGAGCCGCGGTTGTAGGTCCATTCCTCGACGGCGCCGAGATAACCCGGCGCCGCGCCGGGCACGCGCCAGACATCGCGGTAATCCGGCTCGCCGCAGACGGCCAGCACCTCGGCGGCGGTCATGTCGACGTTCGCCAGCCGCGAACCGCAGCGCAGGGTGTCGACGGCCAAGGCCGGCGCGGCCGACGCCATCAGCACCGCCGCCAACAGAAGATTGCGCATCATCGTTATCCTTGTCGCCATGGCGAACCCGCCGCGTGACGTCCGGCTGACGGCGTGCCGGCGGCAGCGCCCGGTTTTCGTCCGCGCCCTGAACTCGGCCGGCCACACCGGGTCATTAGACCGCTTTTCCCCAGACCGCTCCATGAACATCCGCCTGCTGCTGAGCCTGCTGTTCCTGATCCTGTCGCCGCTGACGCAGGCGGCGCCGGTCCGCGCCGGCCCGGTCGAGGCCGAGCTGGTCGCCGAACGCGGCGCGCTGGTCGCCGGCCAGACCAACTGGCTCGCGCTGCGCCTCAAGCCGGACCCGCAGTGGCACGTCTACTGGCGCAATCCCGGCGACTCCGGCATTCCGACCAAGCTCGAATGGCGGCTGCCGGCCGGCCTCACGGCCGGCGACATCGTCTGGCCGTACCCGCATGCCGAACGGCTCGGCGATCTCGTCAACTATGGTTACGGCGAAGACACCCTGCACCTGGTGCCGCTGCAGGTCGCGGCCGGCACGCGTGGCGCGCAGACGCTGGCGGCGACCGCGAAGTGGCTGGTCTGCAAGGACATCTGCATCCCCGGCAGCGCCGAGCTCGAGCTGCGGCTCGACGTCGCCGCCGCGGCCGATCCCGATCCGCAGTGGCGCGCCGCCTTCGCGCGCACGCGCGCTGAGCTGCCGCAGGCGGTCGACTGGCCGGCGCAGTTCGCCGTCGCCGGCGACACGGTGTCGCTGCAGGTCCGCGACGCGGCGCTGCGCGACGCGAGCCGGATCGCCTTCTTCCCGTACGCCAGCGACCTCGTCAATCACGCCGCGCCGCAGCGCCTCGCGCACGACGGCGACAGTCTGCGCCTGAGCCAGGCGGCGAGCGCCTATTTCGTCGAGGCGCCGGCGCAGGTCGACGGCGTGCTGGTCGTCAGCCACGGCGAGCGCACGCAGGCCTACGAAATCCACGCCGCGCCGGGTGCGGTCGCCGCGGTGCCCGTCGGCACGCCGGCGCCGGCCACCGCCGGAGCCAGCGTCGGCCTGCCGCCCGACGCCGCTGCGCTCGCCGGCGCCGACGGCGGCGCGCCGCTGAGCTTGGTCGCGGCGCTGGGCCTGGCGCTGCTCGGCGGCCTGATCCTGAATCTGATGCCCTGCGTGTTCCCGGTGCTGTCGCTCAAGGCGCTGTCGCTGGCCCGCGCCGGTCATGAGGGTCAGCGCGCCCAGTCGCTCGCCTACAGCGCCGGCGTGGTGCTGTCGTGCCTGGCCGCGGCGATCGCGATCCTGCTGCTGCAGCGCGCCGGGCAGGCGGTCGGCTGGGGCTTCCAGCTGCAGTCGCCGGTGTTCGTCGGCCTGCTCGCGTACCTGCTGTTCGCGCTCGGCCTGTCGCTGTCCGGCGTCGCCCAGTTCGGCACGCGCCTGATGAATCTCGGCCAGGGACTGACCGAGCAGAAGGGTCTGGCCGGCGCGTTCTTCACCGGCGTGCTGGCGGTGGTCGTCGCCAGCCCCTGCACGGCGCCGTTCATGGGCGCCGCGATCGGCTACGCGATGCTGCAGCCGCCGGCCTACGCGCTGGCGATCTTCGCGGCGCTCGGCCTGGGCCTGGCACTGCCGTTCCTCGTCATCGGCTTCGTGCCGGCGGCGGCGCGCCTGCTGCCGCGGCCCGGCGCCTGGATGGAACGCTTCAAGCAGCTGATGGCCTTCCCGCTGTATCTGTCGGTGGTCTGGCTGGTCTGGGTCGTCGCCCGCCAGCTCGACGTCAGCGCCGGCGCGCAGCTGCTCGTCGGTCTGGTGCTGATCGCCTTCGTGCTGTGGCTGTGGGCTGCGCACGGACTGGTCGCCGCGCTCGCCAAGCTGCTCGCCGCGGCGCTCGCGCTGGGCCTGCTGGTGACGCTGCCGCAGGGCTCCGAACGCGCGCCGGCCGACGGCGCCGCCGTGGTCGGCGAACTGCGCAGCGAGCCCTGGTCGACGCAGCGCGTCGCCGAACTGCGCGCCGAAGGCCGCACGGTCTTCGTCGACTTCACCGCCGACTGGTGCCTCAGCTGCAAGGTCAACGAACGCGTCGCGCTGCGCTCATCGAAAGTGATCCAGCGCTTCCAGGAACGCGAGGTCGCGGTGCTGGTCGCCGACTGGACGCGCGCCGATCCGGCGATCACCGCCGAGCTGGCCCGCTTCGGCCGCAACGGCGTGCCGCTGTATCTGGTCTACGTGCGCGGCGGCGAGCCGAAGATCCTGCCGCAGCTGCTGACGCCGGAGCTCGTCGCCGCCGCCGTCGAATGATCGCTCGCCACGCCCGGAGTCCGGCCATGCGCCTCGCTGCCCTGCTGTCCGCCGCCGCCCTGCTGCTCGGCAGCGCCGCCGACGCCGTGCCGAAAGTCGGCAGCCCGGCGCCCGCCTTCAGCGCCACCGACAGTGCCGGCCAGGCGGTGACGCTGTCCGCCTATCGCGGCCGGTTCGTCGTGCTGGAATGGACCAACGCCGGCTGCCCGTTCGTGCAGAAGCACTACCAGGGCAATATGCAGGCGCTGCAGAAGGAGGCGACCGCACAGGGCGCGGCCTGGCTCAGCGTGATTTCGTCGGCACCCGGCAAACAGGGCCACGTCAGCGGCGCCGAGGCCGACGCACTGACCCGGCAGCGCGGCGCGGCACCGAGCAAGGTGCTGCTCGACCCGTCGGGGACGCTCGGCCGTCTCTACGCCGCCAAGACCACGCCGCACCTGTTCATCGTCGATCCACACGGCACGCTGATCTACGCCGGCGGCATCGACAGCATCGCCAGCGCCGACGTCGATGACATCGCCAGGGCCAAGCCGTACGTGAAGATCGCGCTCGCCGAGGCGATGGCCGGCCTGCCGGTCAGCGAGCCGGTGACCCCACCCTACGGCTGCTCGGTGAAGTACTGACAGCCCGTCGCGCCGCCTCCCGGCCGGCCTGACGCCCGCCCTTGTCGCCGGGGCTCGCTCTGCGTCAGGCAGCCGGGCCGACACGCGCCGGCGCGCGCAGCGGCGCGCAGACCAGATACGCGAGCGCCGCGGCCGCCAGCGAGGCGAGGTACGGATACGACCAGCCGAGCAGGTGCTCGCCGACGACGTAGACGCCGACGCTGGCGAGCAGCGCCGCGACCGCGCTCGGCGCACCGCCGAAACGCGGCAGCCACAGCGCCGCCAGCATCATCACGAACACGCCCGACGAGCCGAGCCCGGACGCTTCCTCGACCAGCGCGTACATGCTGTCGGAGGCGAGCGCGATGAGGTACGCGAGCGTGCCGAACACCACCACCGCGATGCGGTTGAAGCGCAGGCGCTGCGCTTCGTTCGGCGCGCGGCCGCGCCAGCGCGTCAGCAGCGGCGCGGCGAGGTTGTGCGCCGCCAGCGAGCCGACCACCAGCAGCGTGCCGGACAGCGTCGACAGGATCGCCGAGACCAGCGCACCGAGGAACAGGATGTAGAGCGGCAGCGGCAGATGCGTTTGCGCGAGGCGCGACAGCAGCTGCTCGGGCTCGAGGCCGTCGCCGAGCGTGGCGGCGGCGCCGAGCCCGAGCAGCACCGGCACGATGCCGACCGACAGGTACAGCAGCGCGCCGGCGAGCGTCGCGCCGCGCGCCAGCGCCGGGCTGCGCATCGCCAGGAAGCGCGCGACCAGCTCCTGCGCGGCGATGGTGCCGAAGATCGGCACCGCCAGTGCCTCGATGAGCGGCCGCGACGGTTCGTCGGGGTCGAGCGCACCGATGCCGCCGAGCGACAGCTGCGCGAGCCCGCCGTCGTGCGCGAACACCAGGCCGATCGCCAGCACGCCGGCGATCAGCACCAGGCCCTGCACGAGATCGGTCCACGAATCCGCCCACATGCCGCCGATCGCGGTATAGGCGACGACGACCACGGCCGCCAGCGTGGTCGCCGCGAACACGCCGAGATCGCCGGTCGAAGCCAGCACCTGGCCGAAGGCGCGCACCTGCGCGGCGGCCCACAGCAGCGAGCCCGGGATCATCACCAGCGCAGCGAAGCGCTCGACGCCGCCGCCGTAGCGCTGGCGGAACAGATCGGCGAGCGTGACCAGGCCGCGTCGCCACAGCGTCGCCGCGAAGAACAGCCCGGCGGCGGCGAGGCCGAGGGCATAACCGAACGGATCGGCGGCGACTGCGCGCAGGCCGCCGCGGTAAGCCTCGCCGGCGGCACCGATGCAGGTCTCGGCGCCGAACCAGGTCGCGAACACGCCGAAGGTCGCCAGCCACGGTCCGAGGCTGCGGCCGGCGAGCAGATAGTCCGACTCGCCGGCGACGCGCCGCGTCGCGACCAGCGCCACCAGCACCTGCAGCGCGATGTAAGCCAGCACCGCGAACAACACCAGATTCACGTGTTCCTCCCCTTGCCCCTGCCAGGCGCGCGCCGGGCGAAAACCCGGGCTGGGCGCCGTGCCCGCGCGGCGTTAGGCTCTGCGCCCCGCATCCAGGAACGCATGCCATGATCCGTCTCGCCCTTCACGGCGGCGCCGGCGAACTCGACGACGGCGCCGACACGCGCGAACAGCGCGCCGCGCTGCAGCGCATCGCCGCCGAGGGCCTGCAAATGCTGCGCCACGGCGGCAGCAGCCTCGACGTCGTCGAGCGCATGGTGATCCGCCTCGAGGAATGTCCGTTGTTCAATGCCGGCGTCGGCGGCGTGCTCAACCGCGACGGCCTGCCCGAGCTCGACGCGGCGATCATGGACGGCCGCGATCGCGCCTGCGGTGCCGTCGCCGGCGTCTCGCACTCGAAGAGTCCGGTGCGCCTGGCGCGCGCGGTGATGGAGCGCTCGCCGCACGTGATGTTCATGGGCGCCGGCGCCGACGCGCTGAATGCCGAACTCGGCCTCGATGTGGTCGCGCCCGACTACTTCATCACCGATCTGCGCCGCCGCCAGCTGCGCAAGGCGCAGACCCACCAGGTCATCGTCCTCGATCACGACTCGGCCTACGACGATCCGCCGCCGGCCGCCGGCGGCGGCTTCGGCACGGTCGGCGCCGTGGCGCTCGACGCGCACGGACACCTCGCCGCGGCAACCAGCACCGGCGGCCTCACCAACAAGCATCCGGGCCGCATCGGCGACACGCCGGTGATCGGCGCCGGCACCTTCGCCGACGACCGCAGCGCGGCGATCTCCTGCACCGGCACCGGCGAGGCCTTCATCCGCGCCGGCTTCGGCTTCGACGTCGACGCGCAGATGCACTACGCCGGCGCCGCGCTGGCCGACGCCTGCGCGCGCAGCCTGGCGCGCGTCGCCGCGTATGGCGGCCGCGGCGGCTGCATCGCGATCGACCGCGGCGGCCACATCGCACTGCCGTTCAACTCGCGCGCGATGTTCCGCGCCTGGACCGGCGACGACGGCGCGATCCACGTCGCGGTCGGTACAAGCTGAAGCCGGCGGCATCGCTACAGCGCGTAGCGCGGCACTGGCTCGCTGAAGCCCTTGACGACGATCGCCTCGCGCGCCTGCAGCAGCTCGCCGCCGGCCAGATCGGCGGTCCGCTCGTCGACCAGAATCTCGCCGTTGGCGGCCTGCTCGCAGAGCCGCGAGGCGAGATTCACCGTCGAGCCGACCGCGGTGTATTCGAGCCGGGAGGCCGAGCCGATGACGCCGATCGTGACCATGCCGGTCGCCACGCCGATGCCGATGCCGAGCGGATGCTCGGGCGTGCTCCAGCGCTGCGTCAGCGCCAGCCCCGCGTCGCGGATGCGCTGCGCCATTTCCAGCGCGCGCTGCGCGTGGTACGGCACCGGCAGCGGCGCGCCGACCAGGATCAGGATGCCGTCGCCGGCGAAGTCCTTGATCGTCGCGCCGTACGCGGACACCACCTCGCCGACCGCGTCGTAGTACTCGCGCAGGACCTGCAGCACGCGCGAAGAAGGCATAGCCGCTGCGTACGGCGTGAAGCGGCGCAGGTCGCAGCAGACCACGGTGATCTCGCGCTGGCTCTCCTGCATCGCCCGCGCCAGGCCCTGCTCGGCGACCAGCTGGGCGACCTGCGGCGACAGGAAGCGCGACATGAACTGGCCGCGCTGGCCCTGCAGCACGTGGTAGTGCGTCGAGCCGATGAAGAAGATGATCTCGCCGATCACCACCGACACCGCGGCGGCGTCGACCGGCAGCACGAAGCTGATGACGAGGAACGGCACGGCGATCGCCATCGCCAGCACGCGCGTGGTCTCGGCGCGGTCGGGACGGCGGTTGAGCAGCAGCAGGATACCGATCAGGCCGGACAGCACCGCGTACAGCAGCGGCGCCGCGAACAGCCAGAAACCGCCGGTCGCGAACATCGCCGGGTTGGCGCCGGCGCGCAGGAAGTGCGTCATGCGCACGTCCGGCCACAACAGCGAAGCCAGGCCGTAGAGTGCGCCGGCCGCCTGCCCTGAGCGCAGCACGCGATCGCCGAAGCGGGTGTCGAGTTCGAAGTTGACCGGCACCGTGCGGCGCACGCGGATCACCCATTCGAGCATCGCCACCGTCGCCGCCGCCTCCGGCAGCGCGAACCACGCCGTCCACGCGGGCAGCTCGGCGTGCGTGTTGGTCCAGACCAGGTTCAGGTAGATCGAGATGCCGACATAGGCGTAGGTCGCCGCCAGCGCGCGCGAGGTCGGCGACTTGCGGTCGGCCGAGATGAAGGCCAGCCCCATGCCGAGCGCGACCAGCGCGACGACGGTGTGGGCGACCATCGCGCCATCCATCACGTGCCGGTTCTCCGCGCCTCGGCCGGGGCCGGCTCGCGGTCCTCGGCGAACAGCTGCTCGAGCTCGCGGGCCGCGTCGGCGGTGGTCTGCTGCATCTTCTGCACGTCACCGCGCGGCAGCGCGAACTGGCGCGCGAGCAATTCATCGTCGTGGCGCCGGAACAGCTCGACGGCGCGATTGGCCGCTTCGTCACTGTCGCCGAGACCTTCCAGCACGCGCCGCGTCATTTCGAGCGACGAGTAGTAGCTGCGGCGGATGACGTCCTGCGGATCGATGCCGAGCGCCATCAGCTGCAGCGCGTGCTGGCGATTGACCGCGGCGGCGAAGATGCGCAACTGCGGAAAGTTGCGGCGCGCGGTTTCGGCGGTGCGCAGCGAGGCCTCGACGTCCGGGATCGCCAGCACCAGCAGCCGCGCCTTGTCGGCATGCGCGGCGCGCAGCAGGTCGAGCCGGCTGGCGTCGCCGTAGAAGATCTTGTTGCCGAACTGGCGCACGAAGTCGACGTGCGCGAAATCCTTGTCGAGCACGGTGAACGGAATGCGCTTGACGCGCAGGATGCGCGCGACGATCTGCCCGAACGGGCCGAAGCCGGCGATCAGCACCTCGTGCTCGTCGGTGCGGATCTCGTCGTACGGCCGCGCCTCCTTGCGCCGGCGCAGGCGCGCCTGCAGCGCGACCAGCGGCGGCGTGGCGATCATCGACAGGGTGACGACCAGCACCAGCGTCGCCGACAGCTCGGCGCTCATCACGCCGGCGGCGACCGCCGCCGAGAACAGCACGAACGCGAACTCGCCGCCCTGCGCCAGCGAAGCCGCCAGCGCGCCGGCATCGTCGCCGTTCATGCCTTCGATGCGGCCGACGCCCCACAGCACCGCGGCCTTGATCGCCAGCAGCACGAGGACCAGCGCGAGGATCTGCAGCGGCTGCGAGAAGAGTTCCTGGACGTCGGCGGACATGCCGACGGCGATGAAGAACAGGCCGAGCAGCAGGCCCTTGAACGGTTCGATGTCGGCCTGCAGCTCGTGGCGGAACTCGGATTCGGACAGCAGCACGCCGGCCAGGAAGGCGCCGAGCGACATCGACAGGCCGACCGCGTTCATCGCCAGCGCGGTGCCGATCACGATCAGCAGCGCCGCGGCGGTGAACAGCTCCGGCGTCTCGGCGGCGGCGACGCGGCGCATCACCGGACGCACCGCGTAGCGTCCGCCGAGCACGACCAGGAAGAACATGCCGAGCGTCTTCAGCGCGTCGATCCAGCCGTGCCCGCCAAGCTCGTCGCCATTGCCGGCGAGCAGCGGGATCAGCGCCAGGAACGGAATCACGCTGAGGTCCTGGAACAGCAGGATCGAGAACGCCAGGCGGCCGTGGCGCGTGGTCAGCTCGCGGCGCTCGGCGAGCAGCTGCAGCACCATCGCCGTCGACGACGTCGCCAGACCGAAGGCCGCGACCAGCGCGGTGCGCCCGTCGAGCCCGAGCCCGAGGCCGACGAGGCCGAGCCCCGCCGTGCTGAGCAGGACCTGCGCGCCACCGAGGCCGAACACCGCGCGCCGCATCGCCCAGAGGCGGCTCGGCTCCAGCTCGAGCCCGATGATGAACATCAGCAGGATGACGCCGTATTCCGCGAAGTGCAGCACGCGTTCGGGCTCGCCGATCACGCCGAGCGTGGACGGGCCGATGATGATGCCGGCGGCGACGTAGCCGAGCACGGCACCCAGGCCGAGCTTGCGGAACAGAGGCACGAACAGCACCGCTGCCGCCAGAAACAGGGCGATATCACCGAGCACCGCCAACTCCCAGATTCATCTATTTCCTTTCAATTTATAAACTTATGGAGATTTCCAAAGCGTTACTTCACAACGTGATTAGGCCCGAATCGCAGCTGGGCTCAGGTACTGAGCCTGTTGATGCGGAAGATATCGGCATGGTTCTGAAGGAGTCGTGCGATGTCGATGAATCGGGTTCAGTTTCAGAAAGGGCTGTCGCTGGGCGAGTTCATGAAACGCTACGGCAGCGAGGCGCAGTGCATTGCGGCACTGAAGCAGTCGCGCTGGCCGGATGGCTTCGTGTGTCCGGCCTGCGGGGACACCCGGCACAGCGTGTTTGAGCGCGACGCGCGTGAGCACTTCCAGTGCTGCCGCTGCCGGCAGCAGACGACG
>NZ_KB907960.1 GCF_000382285.1 Solimonas variicoloris DSM 15731
CGGTTCCGGAATCCACGTGTCCAGCGCGTTGTACAGCTCTTCCAGCTTCGCGACCCATTCCGGATCGCCCTGGATCGCCTTGATCGCCGAGCCACGGATCACCGGCGTGTTGTCGCCGTCAAAGCCGTACTTCGCCAGCAGGTCGCGAACTTCCATCTCGACCAGGTCCAGCAGCTCCGCGTCCTCGACCAAGTCGCACTTGTTCAGCCACACCACGATCTTCGGAACGTTCACCTGCTTCGCCAGCAGAACGTGCTCGCGCGTCTGCGGCATCGGGCCGTCCACCGCCGACACCACCAGGATCGCGCCGTCCATCTGCGCCGCGCCCGTGATCATGTTCTTCACGTAGTCCGCGTGTCCCGGGCAGTCCACGTGCGCGTAGTGACGACCTTCCGTCTCGTACTCCACGTGCGACGTCGCGATCGTCAGAATCTTCGTCGCGTCGCGACGACCCTGCGATTCCGACGCCTTCGCCACCTGGTCGTAGGGAACGTACGTCGACCCGTACTTGTCCGCCGACACCTTCGTCAGCGCCGCCGTCGTCGTCGTCTTGCCGTGGTCAACGTGGCCAATCGTGCCCACGTTCACGTGCGGCTTCGTGCGTTCAAACTTACCCTTTGCCATGATCGCTTCCTCTACAAAATGCCTGATCAAGCGCCCGGTGGCGCCGCGATGATTACTTCTTGGTCAGAGCGGCGATGACATTCGCCGGCGCTTCCTGGTACTTCTTGAATTCCATGGTGTACGTCGCGCGTCCCTGGCTCTGCGAGCGCAGCGACGTCGAGTAACCGAACATCTCCGACAGCGGCACTTCGGCGCGGATGACCTTGGCGCCGTAGTTGTCTTCCATGCCGAGAATCATGCCGCGACGACGGTTGAGGTCGCCCATGACGTCGCCCATGTAGTCTTCCGGCGTCTCGACCTCAACCGCCATGATCGGCTCGAGGATCACCGGATTGGCCTTCTGGCAGCCATCCTTGAACGCCATCGACGCCGCGACGCGGAACGCGATTTCGCTGGAGTCGACGTCGTGGTACGAACCATCGAACAGCGTGATCTTGATGTCGACGACCGGGTAGCCAGCCATGACACCGCTCTTGATCGCGTCCTTCAGGCCCTTGTCGACGCCCGGGATGAATTCCTTCGGGATGACGCCGCCGACGATCGCGTTGACGAACTCGTAACCCTTGCCCGGCTCCTGCGGCTCGATACGGAGCCACACGTGACCGTACTGGCCCTTGCCGCCGGACTGCTTGGCGTACTTGCCTTCCTGCTCGACGCTCTTGCGGATCGTTTCGCGGTAGGCCACCTGCGGCGCGCCGACGTTGGCCTCGACCTTGAACTCGCGCTTCATGCGGTCGACGAGAATTTCGAGATGGAGCTCGCCCATGCCCGAGATGATCGTCTGGCCGGTCTCTTCGTCGGTCTTGACGCGGAACGAGGGGTCTTCCTGGGCAAGCTTGTTCAGCGCGATGCCCATCTTTTCCTGGTCAGCCTTGGTCTTCGGCTCGACGGCCTGGCTGATGACCGGCTCCGGGAACTCCATGCGCTCGAGGATGACCGGCTTGTCCGAGGCCGCGAGCGTGGTGCCCGTGTAAACCTCCTTGAGGCCGACGCAGGCGGCGATGTCACCGGCGCGCACTTCTTCGATTTCCTCGCGGTTGTTCGCGTGCATCTGCACCAGACGGCCGATGCGCTCGCTCTTGCCGCTGCGCGAATTGTAGACGCTGTCGCCCTTCTTCAGCACGCCCGAATAGACGCGGATGAAGGTCAGCTGGCCGACGAACGGGTCGGTCATGATCTTGAAGCCGAGCGCCGAGAACGGCTCGTTGTCGTCGGCGTGACGCTCGACCGGCTCGCCGCTGTTGGCGTCTTCGCCCTTGATCGCCGGAACTTCGGTCGGCGACGGCAGGTACTCGATGACAGCATCGAGCATGGCCTGCACGCCCTTGTTCTTGAACGCCGAGCCGCACAGCATCGGCACGATCTCGAGCGCGATCGTGCGCTGGCGCAGCGCGCGCTTGATCTCTTCCTCGGAGAGGTCGCCCTCTTCGAGATACTTGTTCATGAGCTCTTCCGAGGCCTCGGCCGCGGACTCGACCATCTTCTCGCGCCACTCCTTGGCGGTCGCGGCGAGGTCGGCCGGAATGTCGGCGTACTCGAACTTCATGCCCTGCGACGCTTCATCCCAGACGATCGCCTTCATCTTGACGAGATCGACGACGCCCTGGAACTTGTCCTCGGCGCCAATCGGGATGACGATCGGCACCGGGTTGGCCCGGAGCTTCTCCTTCATCTGCTTGTAGACCTTGAAGAAGTCGGCACCGGTGCGGTCCATCTTGTTGACGAACGCAAGGCGCGGAACGCCGTACTTCGTGGCCTGGCGCCACACGGTCTCGGACTGCGGCTGCACGCCGCCGACAGCGCAGTACAGCATGCACGCACCGTCGAGCACGCGCATCGAACGCTCGACTTCGATCGTGAAGTCGACGTGTCCCGGGGTGTCGATGATGTTGATGCGGTGCTGCTCGAACTGGTTGCCCATGCCACGCCAGAACGTGGTGGTCGCCGCCGAGGTGATGGTGATGCCGCGTTCCTGCTCTTGCTCCATCCAGTCCATCGTGGCAGCGCCATCGTGGACTTCGCCGAGCTTGTGGTTGACGCCCGTGTAGAACAGGACGCGCTCGGTCGTGGTGGTCTTGCCGGCGTCGATATGCGCCGAAATGCCGATGTTGCGATAACGCTCGATGGGCGTCGTGCGGGCCATGTCAGGAACTCGTTTCTAAGCGGGCTCCCGATATGAGGTCGGAAGCCCGCTATGCAATGGGAAAAGGCTTACCAGCGGAAGTGCGCAAAGGCCTTGTTGGCCTCCGCCATCTTGTGCGTGTCTTCGCGCTTCTTGACCGCGGCGCCGCGATGCTCGGCGGCATCGATCAACTCGCCCGCGAGACGGTTCTCCATGCCCTGCTCGCCGCGCGCCGAAGCGGCGGCGATGACCCAACGCATCGCCAGCGTGGTACGGCGGCTGGCGCGGACTTCGACCGGCACCTGGTAGGTCGCACCGCCGACGCGGCGGCTCTTGACCTCGACCGTCGGCGCAACGTTGTCGAACGCCTGCTGCAGGAACTCGACCGGCGCCTCGACCTTCTTCTTGGTGGCGATCTGATCGAGCGCACCGTAGACGATCTTCTCGGCGACGGCCTTCTTGCCGTCCTCCATCACCATGTTGACGAACTTGGAGACCAGTTCGCTCTTGAACTTGGGATCGGGAAGAACCTTGCGGATCTCGGGCTTGCGACGACGGGACATGGCTTAAATCCTGATATGGGCTTCAGGCTCGAAAAATTCGAGCCTTACTCGGGCCGACGAGCGGCCCGGCTTTACTTCTTCTTGCCGCCGGCCGCGGGGGCGCCGCCAGCCTTCGGACGCTTGGCGCCGTACTTCGAACGGCTCTGGCGACGCTTGTCGATGCCAGCGCAGTCGAGCGCACCACGGACGGTGTGATAACGGACACCGGGAAGATCTTTGACACGGCCGCCGCGGATCATGACGACCGAGTGCTCCTGCAGATTGTGGCCTTCGCCACCGATGTAGGAGATGACTTCGAAGCCGTTGGTCAGGCGCACCTTGCAAACCTTGCGCAGTGCCGAGTTCGGCTTCTTCGGCGTCGTCGTGTAGACGCGGGTGCAGACGCCGCGCTTCTGCGGCGAACCGGTGAGCGCAGGCACTTTGCTCTTGGTCGCTTCGACAGAGCGGCCTTTGCGCACTAACTGGTTGACTGTTGGCACGTTGGAACTTCCCGGCTTGACAAAGAAAAGACGACCCGCCACGCAGGCGGCCGTCGGGAAAGGGCGCGCATCATAAAGGGGGTCGGCCGCAGAGTCAATGACATTCATGTGTCAAGCCCCTGGGACGGCGACGGACTGCGCCCGAAAGCGTCCGTCGCGTCTACCGGCCCCGTGCGACACGGGACCGGTAGACTTCAACTGCATTTACTCGTCGCTGCCGCCCTCGTCAGCCGCTTCTTCGTGGTCGGCGTCGTCGCCGGCGGTCGTCGCGCGGGACACCACGCGATCGGCGCTGGTGGCGTCGAAGCTGCCGGTCGAGGTCAGCGCCGCCGCCTGCAGATCGGCCAGCAGGCTGCCGCCACGCGCGCGACGGCGCTGCTCGTGGTAGGCGAGGCCCGTGCCAGCCGGGATCAGACGGCCGACGATGACGTTCTCCTTCAGACCGCGCAGTTCGTCGCGCGAGCCGCGCACCGAGGCTTCGGTGAGCACGCGCGTCGTTTCCTGGAACGAGGCCGCCGAGATGAACGATTCGGTCGACAGCGAAGCCTTGGTGATGCCGAGCAGCTGGCGCTCGAACTTCGCGGCCCGCTCGCCCTTGCCAGTCAGGCGCTTGTTCTCGGCCAGGACCTGGAAGATCTCGACCTGCTCGCCCTGCAGGAACTTCGAATCGCCCGGCTCGGTGATCTCGACCTTGCGCAGCATCTGACGAACGATGGTCTCGATGTGCTTGTCGTTGATCTTCACGCCCTGCAGGCGGTAGACGTCCTGGATTTCCTTGACGAGGTAATTCGCCAGCGCCGTGACGCCCTGCAGGCGCAGGATGTCGTGCGGGCTCGGCTCGCCGTCGGAGATGATTTCGCCCTGCTCGACGGTTTCACCTTCGAACACGCGGATTTCGACCCACTTCGGCACGAGGATTTCGGCCTCGGAACCGTCGGTGCGGACGATCTTGATGCGCTGCTTGCCCTTGGTGCCCGGACCGAACTTGATGGTGCCGGTGGTCTCGGCGAGCACCGCCGGTTCCTTCGGCTTGCGCGCTTCGAACAGGTCGGCGACGCGCGGCAGACCGCCGGTGATGTCGCGCGACTTCGACGCTTCCTGCGGGATGCGCGCGATCGTGCCGCCGACGCCGACTTCGTCGCCGTCCTCGACCGCGACGATCGCCTTCGGCGGCAGCGTGTAGGCGGCCGGAATGTCGGTGCCCGGGAAGGTCAGCTGCTTGCCCTTGGCGTCGACCAGGATGATCGTCGGCTTGAGGTCCTTGGCCGCCGAACCGCGCGCCTTGGCTTCGGTCACGACGCGGGTCGACACGCCGGTCAGCGGATCGGTCTCGCGCGTCACCGTCAGGCCTTCGGTGAAGTCCTGCAGCTTCACGAAGCCCGACAGCTCGGTGACGATCGGGTGGGTGTGCGGGTCCCACTTGGCCAGACGCGTGCCGCCCTTCACCTCGTCGCCGTCGCGCACCATGATGTGCGCGCCGTACGGGATCTTGTAGCGCTCACGCTCGCGACCATTGGCGTCGATGATGCCGATTTCGCCCGAACGCGAGACCGCGACCAGCTCGCCTTCCTTGGTGACGACCGTCTTCAGGTTGTGCACGCGCACCGTACCGGCCGCGCGCGAGTCGACACCGTCCGCCGAAGCCGCACGCGAAGCCGCGCCGCCGACGTGGAAGGTACGCATGGTCAGCTGCGTGCCCGGCTCGCCGATCGACTGCGCGGCGATGACGCCGACCGCTTCGCCGATGTTGACGAGGTGGCCGCGCGCGAGGTCACGGCCGTAGCACTTGCCGCAGACACCGAACGGCAGTTCGCAGGTGATCGGCGAACGCACCCAGATCTCGTCGATCGAGTTCTTCTCGAGCGTGTCCGCCCACTTCTCGTCGATCATCGTACCGGCCGGGATCGCGACCTCGTCGGTGCCCGGCTTGTGCGCATCGCGCAGCGTCACGCGGCCCAGCACGCGGTCGCGCAGCGCTTCGAGGACGTCGCCGCCTTCGACGATCGGCATCATCAGCAGACCGTGTTCGGTGCCGCAATCCTCGCCGGTGACGACCATGTCCTGCGCGACGTCGACCAGACGACGCGTCAGATAGCCCGAGTTCGCGGTCTTCAGCGCGGTGTCCGCCAGACCCTTACGGGCGCCGTGCGTCGAGATGAAGTACTGCAGGACGTTGAGGCCTTCGCGGAAGTTCGCGGTGATCGGCGTTTCGATGATCGAGCCGTCCGGCTTGGCCATCAGGCCGCGCATGCCGGCGAGCTGACGGATCTGCGCCTGGCTACCACGGGCGCCAGAGTCGGCCATCATGAACACCGAGTTGAACGACGGCTGCTTCACTTCCTTGCCGTCCTTGCCCTTCACGGTCTCCGAGCCGATCTGCGCCATCATCGCCCGGGAGATGTCGTCATTGGCGCGCGACCAGATGTCGATGACGCGGTTCTTACGTTCGCCTCCGGTGGTCAGACCCTGGTTGTACTCGGTGTCGACCTCCTTCACCTTGGCCTCGGCCTGCTCCAGGATCTTGGCCTTCTCGGCCGGGATCATGATGTCGTCGAGGCAGAACGAGATGCCGGCCTTGGTCGACATGCGGAAGCCGGTGTACATCATCTGGTCGGCGAAGATCACCGTGTCCTTCGTGCCGCAGCGGCGGTACACGTAGTTGATGACGCGCGAGATCTCCTTCTTGGTCATCGTCTTGTTGATGACCGCCAGCGGCACGCCCTTCGGCAGCACCTCGGACAGCAGGGCGCGGCCGACCGTGGTGTCGACGAGATGGAACATTTCCTCGCCGCCCACTTCCGTGTAGTCGTGCAGGCGCACCTTGATCTTGGCCTGCAGGTCGACGACGCCGTTCTCGTAGGCGCGATGCACTTCGGCGACGTCCGAGAACGTCATGCCCTCGCCCTTGGCGCCGACGCGCTCGCGGCTCATCCAGTACAGGCCGAGGACGACGTCCTGCGACGGCACGATGATCGGATCACCCGAGGCCGGCGACAGGATGTTGTTGGTCGACATCATCAGCACGCGCGCTTCGAGCTGCGCTTCGAGCGACAGCGGCACGTGCACGGCCATCTGGTCACCGTCGAAGTCGGCATTGAACGCCGTGCAGACGAGCGGGTGCAGGTTGATGGCCTTGCCTTCGATCAGCAGCGGTTCGAAGGCCTGGATGCCGAGACGGTGCAGGGTCGGCGCGCGGTTCAGCAGAACCGGGTGCTCCTTGATGCACTCTTCGAGCGCATCCCAGACCTGCGGCTCTTCACGCTCGACCATCTTCTTCGCCGCCTTGATGGTGGTGGCGATGCCGAGACGCTGCAGACGCGAGAACACGAACGGCTTGAACAGCTCGAGCGCCATCTTCTTCGGCAGGCCGCACTGGTGCAGCTTCAGCGTCGGACCGACCACGATGACCGAACGGCCCGAGTAGTCGACGCGCTTGCCGAGCAGGTTCTGACGGAAGCGGCCCTGCTTGCCCTTGATCATGTCGGCGAGCGACTTGAGCGGGCGCTTGTTGGTGCCGGTGATCGCACGGCCACGGCGGCCGTTGTCGATCAGCGCGTCGACCGATTCCTGCAGCATGCGCTTTTCGTTGCGCACGATGATGTCCGGCGCCGACAGCTCGAGCAGGCGCTTGAGACGGTTGTTGCGGTTGATGACGCGGCGGTACAGATCGTTGAGATCCGAGGTCGCGAAGCGGCCGCCGTCGAGCGGCACCAGCGGGCGCAGATCCGGCGGCAGCACCGGCAGCACCGTGAGGATCATCCACTCCGGCTTGTTGTTCGACTGGATGAAGTACTCGATCAGCTTGAGGCGCTTCGCGTACTTCTTGATCTTCGTTTCCGAAGTCGTGGTGTTCAGTTCCTCGCGCAGCTTCGCCGCTTCGGTCTGCAGGTCGATGCCACGCAGCAGGTCGCGCACGGCCTCGGCGCCCATGCGCGCGTCGAAGTCGTCACCGTACTGCTCGACCGAGTTGAGGTAATCCTCTTCGGTCAGCAGCTGGCCGCGCTCGAGCGGCGTCAGACCCGGATCGACGACGATGTGCGCTTCGAAGTACAGCACGCGCTCGATCGCGCGCAGCGGCATGTCGAGCAGCAGGCCGATACGGCTCGGCAGCGACTTCAGGAACCAGATGTGGGCGACTGGCGAGGCGAGGTCGATATGACCCATGCGCTCACGGCGGACCTTGGCGACGGTGACTTCCACGCCGCACTTCTCGCAGACCACGCCGCGGTGCTTGAGGCGCTTGTACTTGCCGCACAGGCACTCGTAGTCCTTGATCGGTCCGAAGATCTTCGCGCAGAACAGGCCGTCGCGTTCGGGCTTGAACGTGCGGTAGTTGATCGTCTCCGGCTTCTTCACTTCGCCGTACGACCACGAACGCACCGTTTCCGGCGAGGCGAGGCCGATCTTGATGGCGTCGAAGTCTTCCGCTTCCTCGGGGTTGCGGATCAGATTGAACAAATCTTTCATCATTTAACTCCTGTCGTCCGCCAACGCTTACTGGTTCTGTTCCAGCTCGATGTTGAGACCGATCGAGCGGATTTCCTTGACCAGCACGTTGAACGATTCCGGCATGCCCGCAACCATGCGGTGATCGCCATCGACGATCGACTTGTACATGCGCGTGCGGCCGTTGGTGTCGTCCGACTTCACCGTCAGCATTTCCTGCAGCGTGTAGGCCGCGCCGTAGGCCTCGAGCGCCCAGACTTCCATCTCACCGAAGCGCTGACCGCCGAACTGCGCCTTGCCGCCCAGCGGCTGCTGGGTGACGAGCGAGTACGGACCGGTCGAACGCGCGTGCATCTTGTCGTCGACCAGGTGGTTCAGCTTCAGGTAGTACATGTAGCCGACGGTGATCTGGCGCGAGAACGGTTCGCCGGTGCGTCCATCGATCAGCTGCGCCTGGCCGCTGCGCGGCAGGCCGGCCAGCTCGAGCAGCGCCTTGATCTCCTCTTCGGCCGCGCCGTCGAACACCGGCGTCGACACCGGCAGGCCACCGGTGAGGTTCTTCGCCAGATTGACGACTTCCTCGTCGCTCAGTTCGTCGACATCGACGTCAGCCTTGCCGCCAGTCTTGTTGTAGATGCGGTCGAGGAACTTGCGCAGCTCGGCGATCGACTTCTGCTGCTTGAGCATTTCGTCGATCTTCTTGCCGATGCCCTTGGCGGCCCAGCCCAGATGCACTTCGAGCAGCTGGCCGATGTTCATACGCGACGGCACGCCCAGCGGGTTCAGCACGATGTCGACCGGCGTGCCGTCTTCCATGTGCGGCATGTCTTCGACCGGCACGATCTGCGAGATCACGCCCTTGTTGCCGTGACGGCCGGCCATCTTGTCGCCCGGCTGGATGCGGCGCTTCACGGCCAGGTACACCTTGACCATCTTCAGCACGCCCGGCGAAAGCTCGTCGCCCGACTGGATCTTGCGCTTCTTGTCCTCGAAGCGCTTGTCGAACTCCGAACGCATGTCGCGCAGCTGCTTGTTGGCGGCTTCGAGCTGGTTCTGCACCTCGTCTTCGGCGAGGCGGATCTCGAACCACTTCTCGCGCTCGATCGAGTCCAGGTACTCGGCGTCGACCTTGGCGCCCTTCTTCAGCTTGTTCGGACCGCCGTCGGCGCTCTTGCCGAGCAGGATCTTGCGCAGACGATCATAGATGTCGTCCTCGAAGATGCGCTGCTGGTCGGCGAGGTCCTTGCGGACCGCGGCCAGTTCGGCCTCCTCGATCGCCAGCGCGCGCTTGTCCTTCTTGACGCCTTCGCGCGTGAACACGCGCACGTCGATCACCGTGCCGTCCATGCCGGCCGGCACGCGCAGCGAGGTGTCCTTCACGTCCGAGGCCTTCTCGCCGAAGATCGCGCGAAGGAGCTTTTCTTCCGGCGTCAGCTGGGTCTCACCCTTCGGCGTGACCTTGCCGCAGAGCAGGTCGCCGGCCTTCACTTCGGCGCCGATGTAGACGATGCCCGACTCGTCGAGCTTGCGCAGCGCGGCTTCGTTGACGTTCGGGATGTCGGCGGTGATTTCCTCCGGCCCGAGCTTGGTCTCGCGCGCGACGCAGGTCAGTTCTTCGATGTGGATCGTCGTGAAGCGATCTTCCTCGACGACGCGCTCCGAGATCAGGATCGAGTCTTCGAAGTTGTAGCCGTTCCACGGCATGAACGCGATCAGCATGTTCTGGCCGAGCGCGAGCTCGCCCAGGTCGGTCGACGGACCGTCGGCGACGACGTCGCCGCGCGCGATCTTGTCGCCGGGCTTCACGATCGGCTTCTGGTTGATGCACGTGTTCTGGTTCGAACGCACGTACTTCACCAGGTTGTAGATGTCGACGCCCGCCTCACCCGGCTGCGTCTCTTCGTCGTTGACGCGGATGACGATACGCGCGGCGTCGACCTTCTCGACCACGCCGCCACGCTTGGCCTGGATGGCGTTGCCGGAGTCGACGGCGACGCGGCGCTCGATGCCGGTGCCGACCAGCGGCTTGTCGGCGCGCAGCGTCGGCACCGCCTGACGCTGCATGTTCGAGCCCATCAGCGCGCGGTTGGCGTCGTCGTGCTCGAGGAACGGAATCAGCGCGGCGGCGACCGACACGATCTGGCGCGGCGACACGTCCATGTACTGGACCTTGTCGCCGGTCATCATCGTGAATTCGTTCTGGAAGCGAACCGAAACGAGGTCCGCCGTGAACTCGTTCTTGTCGTTCAGCTCGGAGTTCGCCTGGGCAATGACGTAGCGGCCTTCCTCGATCGCCGACAGGTACTCGACCTCGTCGGTGACCTTGCCGTCGATGACCTTGCGGTAGGCGGTTTCGAGGAAGCCGTACTCGTTGGTGCGCGCATAGCAGGCCAGCGAGTTGATCAGACCGATGTTCGGGCCTTCCGGCGTTTCGATCGGGCAGACGCGGCCGTAGTGCGTGGTGTGCACGTCACGGACTTCGAAGCCGGCGCGCTCGCGGGTCAGGCCGCCCGGCCCGAGGGCGGACACGCGACGCTTGTGCGTGACCTCCGACAGCGGGTTGTTCTGGTCCATGAACTGCGACAGCTGCGAGGAGCCGAAGAACTCCTTGATCGCCGCCGACACCGGCTTGGCGTTGATCAGATCCTGCGGCGTCAGGTTCTCGGCCTCGGCAAGCGCCAGGCGCTCGCGCACGGCGCGCTCGACGCGCACCAGACCGGTACGGAACACGTTCTCGGTCATTTCGCCGACCGCACGGATGCGGCGGTTGCCGAGATGGTCGATGTCGTCGGTCTGCTGCTCGCCGTTGCGGATCGCGATGATCTCGCGGATCACGTCGACGATGTCCGAGTGGGCACGGCCGTACTTGGCGAACAGATCCTTCGAGAAATCGTCGGTGAACTTGCTGAACAGTTCGCCGTCGTAGACCACGCCGGGGCCTTCGACGGTGTCGCGGCGCAGACGGCGGTTGAACTTCATGCGGCCGACCGCCGACAGATCGTACTTGTCCGGCGAGAAGAACATGCCGTGGAACAGCGCCTCGGCGGCATCCTTCGTCGGCGGTTCGCCGGGACGCATCATGCGGTAGATCTCGACCAGCGCCTCGAGCTTGGTCTTGCTCGGGTCGATGTTCAGCGTCGTCGAGATGTACGGGCCCTTGTCGACGTCGTTGATGTACAGCGTCGGCAGCTGCTTGATGCCCGACTCGCGCAGCTTCGCGAGCAGGTTCTGCGTCAGCTCGGTGTTGGCGGCCGCGACGATCTCGCCGGTGCCCGGCGCGACCAGATCCTTGGCGACGGTCTTGCCCACCAGGTAGGTATCCGGCACCGTGAGCTTCTTGAGATTGGCCTCGGCGATCAGCTTGATGTGCCGCGCCGTGATCAGCTTGCCTTCCTCGACCAGCGTCTTGCCCTCGGCGACGATGTCGAACTGCGCCTTCTCGCCCTTCAGGCGTTCCGGGATCAGATCGATCGTGGCGCCGTCCTTCTCGAGCGCGAAGACGTTCTGCTCGTGGAACATCGCGAGCATCTGCTCGTTGTTGTAACCGAGCGCGCGCAGCAGGATCGTCACCGGCAGCTTGCGGCGACGGTCGATACGGGCAAACAGGTTGTCCTTCGGGTCGAACTCGAAGTCCAGCCACGAGCCGCGGTACGGGATGATGCGGGCGCTGTACAGCAGCTTGCCCGAGCTGTGCGTCTTGCCCTTGTCGTGGTCGAAGAACACACCCGGCGAGCGGTGCAGCTGCGAGACGACGACGCGCTCGGTGCCGTTGATGATGAAAGTGCCGTGGTCGGTCATCAGCGGCACTTCGCCGAGATAGACCTCCTGCTCACGGACGTCCTTGACGCGCTTTTCCTTCGACTCGCGATCGAAGATCACGAGGCGCACGGTGACCTTCAGCGGCGCGGCATAGGTCATGCCGCGCACGCGGCATTCCTTCTCGTCGAACGCCGGCTCGTCGAAACGGTACTTGACGAACTCCAGCGCGGCGGCGCCGTTGTACGACGCCATCGGAAACACCGACTTGAACGAGGCCTGCAGGCCGCTATCCTTGCGCTTCGACGGCTGCGTCTCGGCTTGCAGGAAGTGGCGGTAGGAGTCGATCTGCGTCGCCAGCAGATACGGAATTTCCAGCGTCTCCTTCAGCTTGCTGAAGTCCTTGCGGATACGCTTCTTCTCGGTGAACGAGTAGGCCATCGGTTACCTCTGTCGTCAGATGCGCTTGCGCGCCTCGAAAAATTCAAACGTTTGGCTAATGCGCGCCAAAGGTGTGAATTCTTCCTCTAGCGGCGAAAGGCCGGGAGCCCAGAAACACCTTTCTGGGCCCCCAGCCTTCGCCACAACCACTTCGAAGTTGCCTTCGAAAGCAATGCGTCGGTCGGCTTACTTCAGCTCGACCTTGCCGCCGCCTTCTTCCAGCTTCTTCTTGATGTCTTCGGCCGTCTTCTTGTCGACGCCTTCCTTGACGGTCTGCGGCGCGCCTTCGACCAGGTCCTTGGCTTCCTTGAGGCCCAGACCGGTGATTTCGCGCACGACCTTGATGACGTTGACCTTCTTGGCAGCGTCGACGGCGGCGAGAACGACCGTGAACTCGGTCTTCTCTTCCGCGGCCGGTGCGGCGGCGGCGGCCGGACCGGCAGCCGCGACGGCGACCGGGGCGGCGGCGGTGACGCCGAACTTGTCTTCGATCATCTTGACCAGGTCAACCAGGTCCAGAACGGACAGGTTGGCAATGCCGTCAAGAATTTCTTCTTTCGTAGCCATTTTCAAAAACTCCAAATTTAAAGTGTGGAAAGCCTAAATGGGGAACTGAACGCTTATGCCGATTCGCCCTGCTTGGCGTCGGCCACGGCCTTGACGGCACGTGCAGCCTTCGTCGGGACTTCCGCCAGAACGCGCGCGAGCTTGCCAACCGGCGCCTTGAGCGTGCCCGCCAGAATGGCGAGGGCCTGCTCACGGGTCGGCATCGACGCCAGACGCTCGATGTCCTTGGCCCCGTAGAGGGTGCCGCCGACCGCGATCGCCTTGACGACGAGCTTCTCGTTGTCCTTGGCAAAGTCCTTGATGACGCGACCCACCGCACCCGGATCCTCGAGCGAGAAACCGAGAACGAGCGGGCCGACCAGCGCAGTCTTCAGGCACTCGAAATCCGTGCCCTCGACGGCCCGCGAGGCCAGCGTGTTCTTGACGACGTGCAGATAGACACCGTTGGCACGGGCCTTCGCACGCAGTTCGTCGAACTTGCCGGCCGTCAGGCCGCGATATTCGGCCGCAACGGCCGAGTACGCGCGCTTGGCGACTTCGTTCACTTCCGCAACCAGGGCCTTCTTGTCATCCAGCCTGAGAGCCATCAGAACTCCTAGTTGCTTCACAAAAAACGGTTCTTCCCTTGCGGTCCAAACCGACCTATCTACGACAGCGGCCTTCATCGGCCTTTAATGCCCTTCGCGAACGCTCCGGGCCACTGACGGTCTTCGATGCGAGGCTTGCGCCACACTTCAAAGCTCTTGTTGCATCGGCGGCCGTGCCGCACCGCCGAGCGAAATTCCAATCAACACCGTAGCGCCTGCTGCGTGCGGCCGGCCCTCGGGGCCGGCCGCATCAGCGGCGTTCGGCGATCACTCCGGCAGCGAGCCCACGTCGACGCGGACACCCGGGCCCATCGTCGTCGACAGCGTGACCTTCTTGATGTACACGCCCTTGCTGCTCGACGGCTTGGCCCGGCGCACGTCACGGACGACCGCGATCAGGTTGTCCTTGATCTTGTCGGTGTCGAAGTCGGCCGAGGCGATCGCGCAGTGCACGATGCCGGCCTTGTCGGTGCGGAACTTGGCCATACCGGCCTTGGCGTTCTTGACCGCGCCCGCCACGTCCGGCGTGACCGTGCCGGTCTTCGGGTTCGGCATCAGGCCGCGCGGGCCGAGCACCTGACCGAGCGCGCCGACGACGCGCATGGCGGCCGGCTCGGCGATGACGACCTGATAGTTCAGCTCGCCGGCCTTCATCTTGGCAGCGAGGTCATCCATGCCGACCGCATCGGCACCGGCCGCCTTGGCCTCTTCGGCCTTGGCGCCCTGCGCGAACACGGCGACGCGGACCGACTTGCCGTTGCCGTGCGGCAGCACGGTCGAGCCACGCACGTTTTGGTCCGACTTCTTGGCGTCGATGCCGAGGTTCATCGACATGTCGACCGATTCCTTGAACTTCGACGTCGCGCATTCCTTGACGAGCTTGATGGCCTCGTCGAGGCTGTAGACCTTGCCCGGAGCGATCTTGCCGGCGAGAGCCTTCTGCTTCTTGGTGATCTTCGCCATGGCTTACTTCTCCACCACTTCGATGCCCATCGAGCGGGCGGAACCGGCGATCAGGCGCATGGCGGTTTCCATGCTGCCCGCGTTCAGGTCCGGCATCTTCACCTTGGCGATCTCTTCGACCTGCTTCTTGGTGATCTTGCCCACCTTCTTGGTATGCGGCGTCGGCGAACCGGACTCGATGCCGGCAGCCTTCTTGATCAGCACCGTCGCCGGCGGCGTCTTGGTGATGAACGTGAACGAGCGGTCCGAGTAGACCGTGATCACGACCGGCGTCGGGATGCCCGGCTCCAGCTTCTGCGTCGCAGCGTTGAACTGCTTGCAGAATTCCATGATGTTGACGCCGTTCTGACCGAGCGCCGGACCGACCGGCGGCGCCGGATTGGCCTTGGCTGCAGGGATCTGCAGCTTGATGTAGGCCGTTACCTTCTTTGCCATGACTTACTCCAAAGTGGGTGCGAACGCCTGGTTAGGGCTCCCCGGTTTTTCGAAGCCCTGCGGGAGCGGCTCCGTCCTGAAACTGTGCGACTCAATGGAGTCGCTGCGCCTCGGCGCTGCCATCCTTGGCGCGACCTCATTGCGGCGAGGACGCCCAGCCGCGCCATCCTTGGCGCGGCGTTCGCAGTTCCGGAGTGCCATTCAAGGCACTCCGGAACTGCTCACCCCTTCTCGACCTGCGAGAACTCGAGGTCGACGGGGGTAGAACGACCGAAGATCAGCACTGCGACGCGCAGGCGATTCTTCTCGTAATTGACTTCCTCGACGACGCCCTGGAAGTCCGCGAACGGACCTTCCTTGACGCGCACCGATTCGCCCGGCTCGAACAGCGTCTTCGGGCGCGGCTTCTCGACGGATTCGGTGACGCGATTGAGGATGCGCTCGGCTTCCTTGTCGCTGATCGGCGCCGGCTTGTCCGGCGTGCCGCCGATGAAGCCCATGACTTTCGGCGTCGACTTGACGAGGTGCCAGGTATCCTCGTTCATGTCCATCTGCACCAGGACGTAGCCCGGGAAGAACTTGCGCTCGGTGGTGCGCTTGACGCCTTCCTTGATCTCGACGACCTCTTCGGTCGGCACCAGGATGTCGCCGAAGTGATCCTGCAGCCCGGCGCGCCCGATGCGCTCCTTGAGCGCCTTCATCACCGAGTTCTCGTACTGAGAATAGGCGTGCACCACGTACCAACGCATCGCCATCATCAGACTCCTCGTCCGGTCAGGGTTTCGACGCCCCACAGCAGCAGCGAATCGAGCCCCCACAGCAGGAGCGCCATGACCAGCACCACCAGCGCGATCATCAGCGTCGTCTGCACGCTTTCCTGGCGGGTCGGCCAGACGACCTTGCGCAGTTCGACGCGAGCGCCGCTGACATAGCCCCAGAGGTCGCGACCGATCGCCGTCTGATAGCCGAGCGCGAGCGTCGCGCCGAGGCCCGCCAGCAGGATCAGGGTACGCACGAAGGCATTGAGCTGGCCTTCGAAGTAGTAGAACGCAAACATGCCGCCGAGCAGAGCCACGGCAGCGACAATCAGAAAAACCGTGTCCTTGTGAGAGGATCCGGCTTTCTCGGTGGTTTGGGCTTCCATCGAACTCGTCTTAGGCCCCGCAGTTTCTTAGGCCACGCTAAGTGGCAGGGCGGGAGGGTTTCGAACCCCCAACCTGCGGTTTTGGAGACCGCCGCTCTACCAGTTGAGCTACCGCCCTGTATTACCGCGGGAAAGCCAAAAAGGGGCGCGGATATTAGGCAATCCGCGCCCGGAAGTCAAACCGGCTTACGCCAGGATCTTGGTGACGACGCCGGCGCCGACCGTGCGGCCGCCTTCGCGGATCGCGAAGCGAACACCGTCTTCCATCGCGATCGGCGAGATCAGCTCCACCGTCATCTGCACGTTGTCGCCCGGCATCACCATTTCCTGTTCGAACTGGATCGAACCGGTCACGTCCGTCGTGCGGAAGTAGAACTGCGGACGGTAGCCCTTGAAGAACGGCGTGTGACGACCGCCCTCTTCTTTCGTCAGCACGTACACCTCACCCTCGAACTTCGAGTGCGGCTTGATCGTGCCCGGCTTGCACAGCACCTGGCCGCGCTCCACGTCTTCCTTCTTCGTGCCGCGCAGCAGAATGCCGACGTTGTCGCCCGCCTGGCCCTGGTCCAGCAGCTTGCGGAACATCTCGACGCCCGTGACGATCGTCTTCTGCGTGTCGCGAATGCCGACGATTTCGACTTCCTCGCCCACCTTGACCACGCCGCGCTCGATACGGCCCGTCACCACCGTGCCGCGGCCCGAGATCGAGAACACGTCTTCGATCGGCAGCAGGAACGGCTTGTCCGTCTCGCGCTGCGGTTCCGGAATCCACGTGTCCAGCGCGTTGTACAGCTCTTCCAGCTTCGCGACCCATTCCGGATCGCCCTGGATCGCCTTGATCGCCGAG
>NZ_KB907961.1 GCF_000382285.1 Solimonas variicoloris DSM 15731
AGTCGCCGCGCATGAGCGCCACATCGTCGGCTCGGGCCGCAAGGCCGTCGAGCATCCGGCCTTCACGGCCGTCAACATCGTGCTCGGCAATCTCAAGACCGCGATCACCGGCACCTATCACGCCTTCGATTTCGCCAAATATGGCCATCGCTATCTGGCCGAAGTCGCCTATCGCTTCAACCGTCGGTTCGATCTGTCCAGCATCCTCAGGCGCCTGATCCGCGCCGCCGCGCGGACCGCACCATGGCCTGATCCCAAGCTCAGGTTGGCTGCGATTCGCACCTAATCAGGCTTCACAAAGCCGATCCTTGCTTTCGATCGGACTGTGTTTTTTAATATATAAAGTTATTTGAAATTCTGGCCCATTTTCACAGCGTGGACGAACCAAGCAAGTCCGAGCGCATCTTAGCCTTGGTGCAGCAGCTGGGCGTGCTGCGGCCCAAGGACCTCGCGCCGCATGGCATCCAGGCCGAATATCTGCGTCGGCTCTGCGACCGCGGCCTGTTGAAGAAGCTCCGCCGCGGCAGCTATGTGCCGGCCGAGCGCCGCCTGTCGTTCGAACTGAGCCTGGCGCTCGTCGCACGCGCCGTGCCGAACGGCGTGATCTGCCTGCAGTCCGCACTCACTTGGCACGGGCTCGGCGAAGCCAATCCGCGCGAGATCGCGGTCGCCATCGAACGGCGGGCGGCACGGCCGCGCGTCGACTTCCCGGCCTTGCGCATCGCCCGCCTCGGCGGCCCCGCGTTCACCGAGGGGGTCGAGGTGCATGCGCTCGAGCACGTCGACGTGCCGATCTACTGTCTCGAAAAAACACTGGCCGATCTGTTCAAGTTCCGCAACAAGATCGGGCCGCACATCGCCGTCGACGCGCTGCGCGCCGCGCTGGCCAAGGGGCGAGTCGATCTCGATGCGCTCTGGCACTACGCCCGGCTGTGCCGTGTCGAGCGCGTCATGAAACCCTATGTCGATGCCCTCGCCGGGCATTAGGCACTCTCGCAAGGACGCGCCATGATCCGACGCCGCTCCCCGCCACTTCGCTGGCTCGTCGTTCTCCTGCTGCCGTTCGCGGGTAGCGCGTGGGCGCAGGCCGACATGCCACCGCGCCCCGCCGATCCGAACCTCGCGGCGCCCGCCGCCGGCGCCGACGACCCGGACGAAGAAGAGAAGGTCCGCATCCGGGTTCCGAAGTCGCTGGCGCGCTGCCTCGATCACGCAGTCGAGCCCTTCACACTGGTCGGTGCGCAGCCCTGCCTGTCCTTCCACAAACCGATGTACCTGATGCCGGGCACCTACAGCGACCGTTACCCCGGCGAGGAAACCGAGTTCGTCTATCAGATCAGCCTCAAGCTGAATCTGTTCAGCAGCAATGTCTTCTTCGCGTACACCCAGAAGTCGTACTGGCAGATCTACAACGCCAACGACTCGCGGCCGTTTCGCGAGACCAACTACAACCCCGAGATCTTCTACCGCTGGAAGCCGGAACTCGCCTGGTGCTCCGGCTGCGGCCTCGACCTCGGCTTCGAGCACGAATCGAACGGCAAGGACGTGCAGGACTCGCGTTCCTGGAATCGCGTCTATTTCACCGCCTTCCACGAGTGGAAGCGGACGCTGGTCGACCTCAAGCTCTGGTACCGGATTCCGGAAGATCCGAAGAAGACGCCGGACGATCCGAAGGGCGACGACAACCCGGACATCGACGACTATTACGGCTACGGCGAACTGCGCGTGCAGCAGCGCCTGTTCCACCACAATCATCTGGCGGCGCTGATGCTGCGCGGCAATCCGTCGACCGGCAAGGGCGCTGTCGAGTTGAACTACAGCGTGCCGTTCGGCGACTACCTGTACTGGAACGTCTACGTCTTCAACGGCTACGGCGACAGCCTGATTGACTACAACCGCAGCCTGACGCGCGTCGGCATCGGCGTGATGCTGGCGCGCTAGGAACCCGCGCGCGATCCCGGACAGAACGCCGGCCCGCGCCTGCAAACGGCAAGCGGCAGAAGCCGGCGGCGGCACGAGTCCATACCGACAGCAACGCCTTCGCGCGCCAATGCCGCGGAAAGCAAAACGGGCGCCCGAGGCGCCCGTTTCGTTTCGCGTGCCGGCTGGCGGCAGCGCGCTTACTCGGCGGCGGCTTCCGCGGCGGCCTTCGCCGGACGGTCGACCAGCTCGACGTACGCCATCGGCGCATCGTCACCGGCGCGGAATCCGCACTTGAGAATGCGCAGATAGCCACCCGGACGCGCCTTGTAGCGCGGAGCAATCTCGTTGAAGAGCTTCTGCACGGCATCGCGGTCGCGCAGGCGCGAGAAGGCGATGCGGCGGTTGTGCAGCGAGTCCTCCTTGGCGCGCGTGATCAGCGGCTCGGCCAGACGGCGAAGTTCCTTCGCCTTCGGCAGCGTGGTCTTGATCAGCTCGTGCTCGAAGAGGGCGACGGCGATGGCCTGCATCGTCGCCTTGCGGTGGCTGCTGGTACGGCCGAAGGTACGGCCCGACATCTTGTGGCGCATGACTTTTTTCCCGTAAAGCCTTAGGCAGGCACCTTCGGCGACGACCAGTTCTCGAGCTTCATGCCGAGATCCAGCTCGTGCGAGCGGAGCGCTTCCTTGATTTCGTTGAGCGACTTCTTGCCGAGATTCGGCGTCTTCATCAGCTCCATCTCCGTGCGCTGCACGAGATCGCCGATGTAGTAGATGTTCTCGGCCTTGAGGCAGTTCGCCGAGCGGACCGTCAGCTCGAGGTCGTCGATCGGACGGAACAGGATCGGCGACAGTTCCTTCTTGCCCGGTACCGCGGCGGCCTGCGCCGCTTCGGCTTCGAGGTCGACGAACACGGCGAGCTGGTCGCGCAGGATGCGCGCAGCCAGACGAACCGCTTCGGCCGGATCGATGCCGCCGTTGGTGTCGACGTCGAGGATCAGCTTGTCGAGGTCGGTGCGCTGCGCGACGCGGGCACGCTCGACCGCATAGGAGACGCGGCGAACCGGGCTGTAGCTCGCATCGAGCTTGAGCACGCCGACGCCGCGGGCGTCTTCCTCACGGATCGCGCTGGCGGCCGGCACGTAGCCGCGGCCGCGCGTCACCTTCAGCGTCAGGCTCAGCTTGCCGCCGGTCAGATTGGCGAGCACCAGCTCCGGATTGACGATCTCGACGTCGTGGTCGAGCTTGATGTCCCCGGCGGTGACCGGCCCCTTGCCCGACTTCTCGAGGCGCAGGGTCGCTTCGTCACGCGCGTGCATGCGGATCGCGATGTTCTTGATGTTCAGCAGGATGTCGAGCACATCCTCCTGGACGCCCTCCACCGCGCTGTACTCGTGCACGACGCCGTCGATCTGCACTTCGGTGATCGCGGCGCCCGGGATCGAAGACAGCAGGATGCGGCGCAGCGCGTTGCCGAGCGTGTGGCCGAAGCCACGCTCCATCGGCTCCAGCGCGACGCGAGCGTGGGTCGGAGACAGCGTCTCCACTTCGATCTGACGCGGCTTGAGCAGGTCGGCGACAACGTTCTGCATGATGTACCTCTCTAAATAACCAGGACTTGAAGCGAGCGGACTCGAATTACTTCGAGTACAACTCGACGACCAGCGCCTCGTTGATGTCCGGCACGATCTGATCGCGGGTCGGGACGGCCTTGAAGGTGCCCTTGAGACCCTTCTCGTCGACTTCGACCCAGTCAGCAAGACCGGCCTGGGTGGCGATCGACAGCGCTTCGGCGATGCGCGACTGGTTGCGCGCAGCGTCGCGAATCTCGACCACGTCGCCGGCCTTGACCTGATACGACGGGATGTTGACGAGCTTGCCGTTGACGACGATCGACTTGTGCGAAACCAGCTGACGAGCCTCGGCGCGGGTGCGCGAGAAGCCCATGCGGTAAACGACGTTGTCGAGGCGGGTCTCGAGCAGCTGCAACAGCAGCAGGCCCGTGGCGCCCTTCTTCGACGATGCCTTCAGGTAATAGTTGCGGAACTGCTTCTCGAGCACGCCGTACATCTGCTTGAGCTTCTGCTTCTCGCGCAGCTGCAGGGCGTAGTCGGACAGACGCGGCTTGACGGCGCCATGCTGACCCGGGCGGGTCTCCATGTTGCACTTGCTGTCGATCGCGCGGGCGCGCGACTTCAGCAGCAGATCGGTGCCGGCGCGGCGGGACAGCTTGCACTTCGGGCCAATGTAACGAGCCATGGAATTCTCTCCTTACACGCGGCGGCGCTTGGCCGGGCGGCAGCCGTTATGCGGAATCGGCGTGACGTCGGTGATGTTGGTGATCT
Source organism: Solimonas variicoloris DSM 15731 (assembly GCF_000382285.1). Classification (GTDB taxonomy): domain Bacteria; phylum Pseudomonadota; class Gammaproteobacteria; order Nevskiales; family Nevskiaceae; genus Solimonas; species Solimonas variicoloris. The sequence goes on from NZ_KB907961.1 coordinate 4,265, forward strand.
TGAAACCGGCGGCGTTGAGCGCGCGCACGGCCGACTCGCGGCCCGGGCCCGGGCCCTTGACGCGAACTTCGAGGTTCTTGACGCCGTGCTCGGCGGCAGCCTGGCCTGCCTTGTCGGCAGCGACCTGCGCGGCAAACGGCGTCGACTTGCGCGAGCCCTTGAAGCCGGCGGCACCCGCCGTGCTCCACGACAGGGTGTTGCCCTGGCGGTCGGTGATCAGCACGATCGTATTGTTGAAGGAGGCATGAATATGCGCCACCGCATCGGTGACGTTCTTCTTGACCTTCTTGCGCTTCGCCGCGGCAGCGGCCTGGGACGGATTAGCCATTTGCGTGTCCGGCTGTCAAATCAGGTTTTCTTGTTGGTCGCGACGGTGCCGCGGCGCGGCCCCTTGCGGGTGCGCGCATTGGTGCGCGTGCGCTGGCCACGGACCGGCAGGCCGCGGCGATGACGCAGGCCGCGATACGAGCCGAGGTCGATCAGGCGCTTGATGCTCATCGACACCTCGCGGCGCAGGTCGCCCTCCACCGTGTACTTGCCGATTTCCGTGCGCAGCTTATCGAGCTCGCCCTCGGTCAGCGTGCGGATCTGCACGGTCGGGTCGATGCCCGCTGCCTCGCAGATCTTCTGCGCACGGGTCTTACCGATGCCGTAGATCGCCCGCAGGGCGATGACGGTGTGTTTGCGATCCGGGATGTTGACGCCCGCGATACGTGCCATGTGCTACCTCGACTGATGCCTAACGCGCGAAAAGCCGCGCATTATATTGATCCAAAGGGTTTTAATCAAACCCGCGGGCGTTTAGCCCTGGCGCTGCTTGTGGCGCGGGTCGGTGCAGAGGATGCGCACGACGCCATTGCGACGGACGACCTTGCAGTTCCGGCAGATTTTCTTGACCGATGCACGGACTTTCATGACTCACCTCGAGACTAGGTAATCGGACTAGCGGCTCTGCGCCGGGCCCAGAGACTTCAGATTGGCCTTCTTCAGCAGGCCTTCGTACTGGTGCGACATCAGGTGCGCCTGCAGCTGCGCCATGAAGTCCATCACCACGACCACCGTGATCAGCAGCGACGTACCACCAAAGTAGAACGGGATGCTGGTGACGAATGAGCGCAGGATTTCCGGCACCAGGCAGATCACCAGGATGTAGACCGAGCCGACCACCGTCAGGCGCGTCAGCACCGTGTCGATGTACTTGGCCGTCATCGCCCCCGGGCGCACACCCGGAATAAAGGCGCCGGACTTCTTCAGATTGTCGGCGGTCTCGCGCGAATCGAACACGAGCGCCGTGTAGAAGAAGCAGAAGAAGATGATCAGCAGGCCGTAGAGCAGCGTATACAGCGGCTGGCCAGGCGACAGCGCGTTGGCCAGCTTCTGCAGGAAGCTGCCCGCCGCAGAGCCGCTGTCGCCGCCGAAGAACTGCACCAGCGACGCCGGGAACAGAATGATCGACGACGCAAAGATCGGCGGGATGACGCCCGACATGTTGAGCTTCAGCGGCAGATGCTGGGTCTGCGCAGCGAAGATCTTGCGACCCTGCTGGCGGCGCGCGTGGTGGATCGGGATGCGCCGCTGGGCGCGCTCGAAGAACACCACGCCCCAGGTCACAAGCGCGATCAGGGCCAGCACCGCGATCACCGTGAAGCCACCGATCGACCCCTCGCTGACCAGCTGCGCGGTCGAGCCCAGCGCACGCGGGAAGCCCGCGACGATGCCGGCGAAGATGATCATCGAAATGCCGTTGCCGACGCCACGCTCGGTGATCTGCTCGCCGAGCCACATCAGGAACATCGTGCCGGTGACCAGGCTGACGGTCGCGACGAACAGGAAGCCGAAGCCGGCATTGATCGCGACGCCGGACTTCTGCAGCGCGAGCGCAGCGCCGAATGACTGGAAGATCGCCAGCGCCAGCGTGCCGTAGCGCGTGTACTTGGTGATCTGCCGGCGACCGGACTCGCCTTCCTTCTTCAGCTCCTTGAGCTGCGGAACGACGGTCGCCATCAGCTGGACGATGATGCTCGCCGAGATGTACGGCATCACGCCGAGCGCGAAGATCGACAGGCGATGCAGGGCGCCACCCGAGAACATGTTGAACATGTCCAGAATGGTGCCGCGGCTCTGGTTGAACAGGGCCGCCAGCTGCACCGGGTCGATCCCCGGTACCGGGATGAAGCTGCCGACGCGGAACACGATGATCGCACCGAGCAAGAACAGCAGGCGGTTGCGCACCTCGCCGATCTTGCTCAGGTCCGGCACCATCGAGCCGCCTGCAGTACCCGGAGTCTTCGCCATAACCGTGTCCGGTCCTTACTCGGCGATCGAACCGCCGACGGCGGTGATGGCCTCGCGGGCGCCCTTGGTCACGAGCACGCCCTTGAGCGACAGCTTGCGGCTCAGCTCACCGGACTTGATGACCTTGGCGGTCTGCGCGGTCGCCGGCACGACGTTCTCCGCCTTCAGCGCGGCGATGTCGATCTCGGTGGCCTTCATCTTCTCCAGCTCCGACAGGCGCACTTCCGCCGTCAGGCCCTTGAGCGGCGACTTGAAGCCGCGCTTCGGCAGGCGACGCTGGATCGGCATCTGGCCGCCCTCGAAGCCCAGCTTGTGGTAGCCGCCCTTGCGCGCGTGCTGACCCTTGTGGCCGCGGCCGGCCGTCTTGCCGAGGCCCGAACCGATGCCGCGAGCAACGCGGACCTTCTTGGTCTTGGCGCCCTTGGCCGGCTTGATGGTGTTGAGTTTCATGATGTTGTCTTCCGTTGCCGAGTCGGCTCTCAGACTTCTTCGACGCGCAGCATGTACGCGACCTTGTTGACCATGCCCATGTTCTCGGGCGTGGCGGCAATGGTCACCGTCTGGTGCATGCGACGCAGGCCGAGGCCGTGCACGCAGGCCTGATGGTTCGGCAGGCGCTTGGCGAGGCTACGGATCAGCGTCAGCTTGATCTGCTTGGTGGCGGTCATGGTGGTCGTACTCGTTCTTTAGCCGAGGAGTTCTTCGACCGTCTTGCCGCGCTTGGCGGCCATCTCGGACGGCAGATTCATCTTCGTCAGCGCATCCATCGTCGCGCGGACCAGGTTGATCGGGTTGCGCGAGCCGAGCGCCTTGGCCAGCACGTTCTGCACGCCGGCAACCTCGAACACGGCGCGCATTGCGCCGCCGGCGATGACGCCGGTACCGTCCGAAGCCGGACGCAGGAACACCTTGGCGGCGCCGTGCTGACCCCAGATCTCGTGCTGCACGGTCAGGCCCTTGAGCGGCACCGTGACCATGTTCTTGCGAGCCTGGTCCATCGCCTTGCTGATCGCCTGCGGCACTTCGCGCGCCTTGCCGTAGCCGAAGCCGACGCGACCGGCGCCGTCACCGACGACCGTCAGCGCGGTGAAGGCGAACTGCTTGCCGCCCTTGACCGTCTTCGATACGCGATTGACGGTGATGAGCTTTTCCTTGAACTCGCCGCCGCTCTGCTCTTCGTAGTTGTGCTGGGTCGCCATGTCTTAGAACTCCAGGCCGGCTTCGCGCGCGGCATCGGCCAGCGCCTTGATACGGCCGTGATATTGGAAACCGCCGCGATCGAAGGCCACCTTGGTGATGCCTTTTTCCTTGGCGCGCTCGGCGATCGCCGCGCCGACCTTCTTGGCCGCCTCGACGTTGCTCGTGCCGCTCAGGTCCGCAGCCAGCGCCTTCTCGACCGTCGACGCGGAGACGACCGTCACCGACGCGTCAGGCGCGATGATCTGCGCATAGATGTGCTGCGAGGTGCGATGCACGGCGAGACGGTGCACGCCGAGTTCGCGGATGTGGGCGCGCGTGCGGCGGGCGCGGCGCAGACGGGTTTGTTTCTTGTCCTTCATATCGATCCAGTTCTTTCTGGCAACTTTTTGGCGAATACCAAAATGTTCGCGGGAAGTAATCCGGCCCATGTGCGCAGCGCGACCCGAAGGAGGGTCGGCCACGCGAGCACGTTATTTCTTCTTCGCTTCCTTGAGTTCCACCTTCTCGGTGGAGTAGCGCACGCCCTTGCCCTTGTACGGCTCCGGCGGACGGAAACCACGGATGTCAGCGGCGACCTGACCGACCATCTTCTTGTCGGCGCCCTTGACGAGGATCTCGGTCTGCGTCGGCGTCTCCACCGTGATGCCTTCCGGGATCGGGTATTCGATCGGATGCGAGAAGCCGAGCGAGAGGTTCAGCTTCTTGCCGGCGGTCGCGGCACGATAGCCGACGCCCACCAGATTCAGCTTCTTCTCGTAGCCCTTCGACACGCCGACCACGGCATTGTTCAGCAGCGCGCGGAACGTGCCGGCCTGCATATTGTCGGCGGCGATCGAGCCGGCGGCGACCGTGACGGTATCGCCCTGCACCTCGATCTCGACCTTGGCCGGCACATTGATCGTCAGGCTGCTCTTGGCGCCCTTGACGGTCAGCTGGCCATGGGCCGCCGAGACCTGCACACCGGCCGGCAGCTTCACCGGCATCTTGGCAACGCGGGACATGGAACTCTCCTTAGGCGACGATGCAGAGCACTTCGCCGCCGAGACCGGCCGCGCGCGCCTTGCGGTCGCTGACCACGCCTTTCGGCGTGGAAACGATGGCGACGCCGAGACCGCCGAGAACCTTCGGCAGCTCGTCCTTGCCCTTGTACACGCGCAGCGCCGGCTTCGAGATGCGCTCGATGCGCTCGATCACCGGCTTGCCCTCGAAGTACTTCAGGGCGAGCGTGATGGTCTTCTTGGCGCCGTCGGTGACGACACTGTAGTCGGCGATATAGCCCTCGTCCTTGAGGACGGCTGCGATCGCTTCCTTGATCTTCGAAGAAGGCGACGAAACCTGCTTCTTACGCGCCGCCTGGGCGTTGCGGATGCGCGTGAGGAAGTCGGCGATAGGATCGGTCATGCTCATATCTAAATCCTCTTACCAGCTCGCCTTCTTGAGGCCCGGCACTTCGCCGCGGTTGGCGGCTTCGCGCAGCTTGTGGCGCGCCAGGCCGAACTTCTTGTAAACGCCGCGCGAGCGGCCGGTCAGCTGGCAGCGGTTACGCTGGCGCGTCTTCGCCGAGTCGCGCGGCAGCTTCTGCAGGGCGACGACGGCCGCAGCCTTGTCTTCGTCCGAAACGGTTTCGCTGACGATCGCAGCCTTCAGCGCCGCGCGCTTCTTGGCGTACTTCGCGGCGAGGGCGGCGCGCTTCTTCTCGCGCTCGATCATGTTGGTCTTGGCCATGGTTCGATGCCCTTACTTGCGGAACGGGAAGTTGAACGCCTCAAGCAGCGCTTTGCCGTGCTCGTCGCTCTTCGCCGTCGTGGTGATGGTGATGTTCATGCCGCGCACCGCGTCGACCTTTTCGTACTCGATTTCCGGAAAGATGATCTGCTCGGTGACGCCGAAGTTGAAGTTGCCGGCGCCGTCGAAGCCGCGCGCCGAGATGCCGCGGAAGTCGCGGATGCGCGGCAGCGCAACGACGATCAGGCGTTCCAGGAACTCGTACATCTTCTCGCGGCGCAGCGTCACCTTGACGCCGACCGGATAGTTCTCACGGACCTTGAACGCCGCGATGGCGATACGGGTCTTGGTGACGACCGGCTTCTGGCCGGCGATCGCCGTCATGTCCTCGACAGCCTTCTCGATCACCTTGCGATCGGTCGTCGCTTCACCGACACCCATGTTCAGGGTGATCTTGGTGATGCGCGGCACTTCCATTACGCCGACGCCCAGCTTCTCGCGGAGTTCGGCCGCGAGCTTATCGCGGTAAAGAGTTTGCAGATTCGCCATGGCTTTCTACCTTAGTCCACCAGCTCGCTGTTGGACTTGAATACACGCACCTTGCGGCGCTTCTCGCCCTCGCCCTCGAACTTGAAGCCGACGCGGTCGCCCTTGCCCGTCTTCGCGTTCCAGATGGCCACGTTCGACACGTCGATCGGCATTTCCTTCTCGACGATGCCGCCGGCGACGCCGGCGTTCGGGTTGCCGCGCTGATGCTTCTTGGCGACGTTCACGCCTTCGACGATGACCTTGCCGGCATCGACCAGCACCTGCGCGACCTTGCCGCGACGGCCCTTGTCCTTGCCGGTGATGACGACGACTTCGTCGCCTTTCTTAATCTTGCTCATGATCGCCTGTCCTCAGATCACTTCCGGCGCCAGCGACACGATCTTCATGAAGCGGTCGCGCAGCTCGCGCGTCACCGGTCCGAAGATGCGGGTGCCCAGCGGCTCCAGCTTGTTGGTGAGCAGCACCGCCGCGTTGCTGTCGAAGCGGATCACCGAACCGTCGGCGCGCTTGATCGGGAACTTGGTGCGCACGACGACCGCGTCATGCACCTCGCCCTTCTTGACCTTGCCGCGCGGAATCGCGTCCTTGACGGTGACCTTGATCAGGTCGCCCACGCCCGCGTAGCGGCGATAGGTCGAGCCCTTGACCTGGATGACCTGCACTTCGCGCGCGCCGCTGTTGTCGGCGACGACCAGAAAGCTTTCCTGTTGAATCATGGTCTGGCTCTCCGCTTAGCCGGCCGCGCCGGTCTTCAGCACTTCGACGAGGCGAAAGCGCTTGGTGGCCGACAGCGGGCGCGTCTCGACGATCGCCACGGTGTCGCCTTCCTTGGCCTGGTTGTTTTCGTCGTGCGCGCGCAGCTTGGTCGAGCGGCGCAGCGTCTTGCCGTAGAGCGGATGGCGCTCGACGCGCTCAACGAGCACGGTGATGGTCTTGTCGCCCTTGTCGCTGACGACGCGGCCGACCACGCGGTTGCCCGCCTTCTTCTCAGTCTGTTCGCTCATGACTACTTCACCTGGCTACGCGCAATGGTCTTGACCCGCGCGATCTTCTTGCGCGCCTCGCGCACGAGATGCGGCTTCGTGGCCTGGCCTGCGCCCTGCTGCATGCGCAGGTTGAACTGCTCGCGCCGCAGCGCGGTGAGCTCTTCGGCGAGCGCCTTCGCGTCCTTGCCGCGCAGGGACTTCACATATTCGGAGGTCTTCATTACATGATCGTCCGGTTGACGAAGCTGGTCTTCACCGGCAGCTTCGCCGCGGCCAGGCGAAACGCCTCGCGCGCGGTAACTTCATCGACGCCTTCCATTTCGTAGAGCACCTTGCCGGGCTGCACCTTGCAAACCCAGTACTCGACGTTGCCCTTACCGGAGCCCATGCGGACTTCCAGCGGCTTCTTGGTGACCGGAACGTCCGGGAACAGGCGGATCCAGACCTTGCCGCCGCGCTTGATGTAGCGCGTGATGACGCGGCGCGCCGCTTCGATCTGGCGGGCCGTCACGCGGCCGGGTTCGGTCGCCTTCAGGCCCCACTCACCGAAGCTGACCTTGTTACCCACCAAGGCCATACCGGTGTTGGAACCTTTGCGTTGCTTGCGAAATTTGGTTCGCTTGGGCTGCATCATGGCAGTAGTCTCCCGACCTTAGGCCGCACGGGCCTCGGTCGTCTCGTTCTTTTCCTGGCGACGGTCGGTGTCGAACACCTCACCGGTGAACACCCAGACCTTGATTCCGATCACGCCGTACGTGGTGCGGGCTTCACCGACCGCGTAGTCGACGTTGGCGCGCAGCGTGTGAAGCGGCACGCGGCCTTCGCGATACCACTCGGTGCGCGCGATCTCGGCGCCGTTCAGGCGGCCGCCGACCTGGATCTTGATACCGCCCGCGCCGAGGCGCATGGCGTTCTGCACCGCACGCTTCATCGCGCGACGGAACATGATACGGCGCTCGAGCTGCTGCGCGATGCTGTCAGCGACCAGCTTCGCATCGAGCTCCGGCTTGCGGATTTCCTCGACCGAGATGTGCACCGAGTCGGCCTTCAGGCCCATGCGCTTGGCGACTTCGCCCTTCAGCTTCTCGATGTCCTCGCCCTTCTTGCCGATGACGATGCCCGGACGCGCGGTGTGGATCGTCACGCGGGCCGACTTGGCCGGGCGGTCGATCTGGATGCGCGACACCGACGCCTGCGAAAGCTTCTTGCGCAGGAATTCGCGGACCTGAATGTCCTTCAGCAGGTTCTCGCCGTAGGCCTTGCGCTCGGCGTACCAATTGGACGTCCAGGACGTCGTGATGCCGAGGCGGAAGCCGTTCGGATTGACTTTATGACCCATGACTGTTCTCTCTTCCGAAGCGGCGGCCTTACTGGCCGTCCGAGACCTTGATCGTGATGTGGCTGGTCGGCTTCACGATGCGATCAGCGCGGCCCTTGGCACGCGGCATGATGCGCTTGAGCACCGGGCCCTCGTCCACGTAGATCTCCTTGACCTTCAGCTCGTCGACGTCGGCGCCGTGATTGTTCTCGGCGTTGGCGATCGCCGACTCCAGCACCTTGAACAGGATGCGGGCAGGCTTGCGGGTGGAGTACTTCAGGATGTTGCGCGCCTCGTCGACCGGCTTGCCGCGGACGAGGTCGGCAACGGCCCGCGCCTTCTTCGGCGACAGGCGAACAAACTTCAGGATGGCTTGGGTCTGCATGGCGCTCACTTCTTGGCGTCAACTTTCTTGTCGCCGTGCCCCTTGAAGGTGCGCGTCGGGGCGAACTCACCGAGCTTGTGGCCGACCATGTTGTCGGTCACGAACACCGGCAGATGCTGCTTGCCGTTGTGCACCTGGATCGTCAGGCCGACGAAATCCGGGGTGATCATCGAACGACGCGACCAGGTCTTGATCGGCTTCTTCACGCGCTGGCCGGCCATTCCATCCACCTTCTTCGCGAGATGGTGGTCGACGAACGGGCCCTTCTTGACGGAACGAGGCATGACGTTACCTGCTTACTTCTTCGAGTGGCGGCTGCGCACGATGAACTTCTGCGTGCGCTTGTTGTTGCGGGTCTTGAGGCCCTTGGTCTGCTGGCCCCACGGCGTCACCGGATGCGGGTTGCCCTGTCCGGAACGGCCTTCACCACCACCGTGCGGGTGATCGACCGGGTTCATGACGACACCGCGGACGGTCGGGCGGATGCCCTTGTGACGCTTGGCGCCGGCCTTGCCGTACTGGCGCAGGTTGTGTTCGTTGTTGCCGACTTCGCCGATCACGGCGCGGCACTCCGACAGCACCTTGCGCATCTCGCCCGAACGCAGGCGAATCGTCGCGTACTCGCCTTCGCGGGCGACCAGCTGGATGGCAGCGCCGGCGCTGCGCGCGATCTGCGCGCCCTTGCCCGGACGCAGCTCGACGCAGTGCACGGTCGAACCGATCGGGATGTTGCGCAGCGGCAGCGCGTTGCCGGCGCGAATCGGCGCGTCGGTGCCGGACTGCAGCGTGTCGCCAGCGGCAACGCCGCGCGGCGCGATGATGTAGCGGCGCTCGCCGTCGGCGTAGCACAGCAGCGCGATGTGCGCCGAACGGTTCGGATCGTACTCGACGCGCTCGACCTTGGCCGGCACGCCGTCCTTGTTGCGCTTGAAGTCGACCAGACGATAGTGCTGCTTCTGGCCGCCACCCTTGTGGCGCGTGGTGATGTGGCCGTTGTTGTTACGGCCGCCCGAGTTCTTCTGCTTCTCGAGCAGCGGCGCGTACGCCTCGCCCTTCCACAGGCCCGGCGTGACTACCTTGACCTGGTGACGCGCGCCCGGCGACGTCGGCTTGAGTTGGACCAATGGCATTTTCTAGCCCTCGTTATGCGGAGGCGCCGCCCAGGAAATCGATTTCCTGGCCCTGCGCGAGCGTGACGTACGCCTTCTTCCAGTCGGAGCGCTTGCCCTCGAACCGGCCGAAACGCTTGTTCTTGCCCTTCACGGTCAGCGTGCGGACGCCGTCAACCTTGACGTTGAACAGCTTCTCGACCGCCTCCTTGATCTCGGGCTTGGCCGCGTCGCGGGCGACCTTGAACACGGCCTGGTTGTGCTTCTCGGCAACGCGCGTGCCCTTTTCCGAGACGACCGGCGCGATGATGATCTGATGCAGACGATCGACGTTCATTGCAGCCACGCCTCCAGCTTCTTGACCGCGTCCGCCGTGATGACCACCTTCTGGTGGCGCAGCAGCGTGACCGGATTGAGGGCCTCGACATCGCAAACCGCCACGTGCGGCAGGTTGCGGGCCGAAAGGAACAGGTTCTGGTCGAGTTCGCCAGTGACGATCAGCACGTCGTTCGCGCCGAGCTTGGTGAGCTGCTCGACAAGACCCTTGGTCTTCGGCGCGTCGACCTTGAACGCTTCGGCGACGATCAGGTGATTCTGGCGGGCCAGCTCGGCGACGATCGAGCGGATGGCGCCGCGATACATCTTGCGGTTCACCTTCTGCGCGTGGTCACGCGGCGTGGCCGCGAACGTGGTGCCGCCACCGCGCCAGAGCGGCGAGCGGATCGAACCGGCGCGAGCGCGGCCCGTGCCCTTCTGCTTCCACGGCTTCTTGCCGCCGCCACGCACCTCGCCCTTGGCGAGCTGCGCCTTCGTGCCTGCGCGGCCGGCCGCCATGTAAGCGGTGACCACCTGGTGGATCAGCGGTTCGTTGTACTCGGCGCCGAACACGGCGTCCGAAACGTTCAGCTTGTTCGTGCTGTTATAGAGTTGAATATCCATGGCCGTTTTTCCTCAGTGACCCAGACCCGACGACTCAGGCCTTCACCGTGGGGCGCACGATGACTTCGCCATTCGTGGCACCCGGCACCGCACCCTTCACCAGCAGAAGGTTGCGGTCTACATCAATCTTGACCAGATCCAGGTTCAGCGCCGTAACGCGATCCGAACCCATGTGCCCGGCCATCTTCTTGCCCTTGAACACGCGACCCGGCGCCTGGCGCTGGCCGATCGAGCCCGGAGAGCGATGCGACAGCGAGTTGCCGTGCGTCGCACGACCACCGCCGAAGTTCCAGCGCTTCTGCACGCCGGCAAAACCCTTACCCTTCGAGACGCCGGTGACATCCACGGCCTTGACGCCGTCGAACTGGTCAACCTTGATCTCGGCGCCGGTGGCGAGATCCGCGCCCTCGCCCTCGGCGAGACGGATTTCCCACAGGCTGCGGCCGGCAGCGATGCCCGCCTTCTTGTAGTGCCCGGTCAGCGCCTTGTTGACGCGACCCGGCTTCTCCTCACCCACGGCCACCTGCACTGCGCGGTAGCCATCGGTTTCCACGGTCTTGACCTGAGCCACGCGGTTCGGCGTGCACTCGATAACGGTCACCGGAATCGACGCGCCTTCTTCAGTGAAGATGCGCGTCATGCCTGCCTTGCGGCCCACGATTGCGATCGTCATGTCCGTTTCTCCTTTAGCTCAGCGAGATCTGGACTTCGACGCCGGCCGGCAGGTCGAGCTTCGACAACGCATCGACGGTCTTTTCCGTCGGGTCGACGATCTGCATGAGCCGCTTATGCGTGCGGATCTCGTACTGGTCGCGCGCATCCTTGTCGGCGTGCGGCGAAACGAGGATGGTGAAGCGTTCCTTGCGCGTAGGCAGCGGGATCGGCCCACGGACGACGGCACCGGTGCGCTTCGCGGTCTCAACGATTTCCTTCGCCGACTTGTCGATCAGTCGGTGGTCGAAGGCCTTGAGCCGGATGCGAATAGATTGGCTGGTCGCGGCCATGCTTTGGTTTCCGGTTTAAAGAGCGGGGAACAAAAGGGGCGCGAATTTTATTCGCGCCCCAGCCAAAAGTAAAGCGGAAAAGGTTTTACGCCAGGATCTTGGTGACGACGCCGGCGCCGACCGTGCGGCCGCCTTCGCGGATCGCGAAGCGAACGCCGTCTTCCATCGCGATCGGCGAGATCAGCTCCACCGTCATCTGCACGTTGTCGCCCGGCATCACCATTTCCTGTTCGAACTGGATCGAACCGGTCACGTCCGTCGTGCGGAAGTAGAACTGCGGACGGTAGCCCTTGAAGAACGGCGTGTGACGACCGCCCTCTTCTTTCGTCAGCACGTACACCTCACCCTCGAACTTCGAGTGCGGCTTGATCGTGCCCGGCTTGCACAGCACCTGGCCGCGCTCCACGTCTTCCTTCTTCGTGCCGCGCAGCAGAATGCCGACGTTGTCGCCCGCCTGGCCCTGGTCCAGCAGCTTGCGGAACATCTCGACGCCCGTGACGATCGTCTTCTGCGTGTCGCGAATGCCGACGATTTCGACTTCCTCGCCCACCTTGACCACGCCGCGCTCGATACGGCCCGTCACCACCGTGCCGCGGCCCGAGATCGAGAACACGTCTTCGATCGGCAGCAGGAACGGCTTGTCCGTCTCGCGCTGCGGTTCCGGAATCCACGTGTCCAGCGCGTTGTACAGCTCTTCCAGCTTCGCGACCCATTCCGGATCGCCCTGGATCGCCTTGATCGCCGAG
>NZ_KB907962.1 GCF_000382285.1 Solimonas variicoloris DSM 15731
TGTTGGCAGCGTCGGCGATTCCTACGACAACGCGCTGGCCGAGACGATCAACGGGCTGTACAAGGCCGAGGTGATTCACCGGCGCTCGTGGAGGAACCTCGAAGCGGTCGAACTGGCCACGCTGGATTGGGTGGACTGGTTCAACCACAAGCGACTGCTAGGGCCGATCGGGAACATCCCGCCAGCGGAAGCCGAAGAGGCTTACTATCGGCAACAGGCCGCGCTGCCGCTGGCAGCGTGACTCAAACCAAACAGCCTCCGGAATTTCCGGGGCGGTTCAGGAACGCTCGTATTCATGCGAGCGACTATCCCGGCGCGGACTCCCATGAGGGCTTGGTCTGCCTCATGGGTCCTTGACGAAACCAAACGTGCGCCTGCTGCCACCTTTGCACGCCAGCGGTCAGCGCTTCATTCACCGATGGGCTTGCTTGAGGCGTCCATGTGCGCCAGTTGAGCGCCTTTGTGGAAAACATATACCACCTCGCCGATCAATAACTCGGCCTTCACCGGGCCAAACCGACGACTATCGTCGGACCCGTCTCTGTTGTCACCGACCAGATAGTAGTGGTTAGGCGGTACCGTGATTTCAAGATCAACCGCAGCCCTTTGAGGGTTGATGAGCGTTTCATAGCTCCGTCCTTCCAGCTCTTCACGAACAATCACCCGATCTCCGGCTGAGGTTGCTTCTCTTGTCACCGCGACGCCGTTTATCGAGAGAGTCTTGTCCTTGTATGAAATGGTGTCGCCCGGTATGCCTATGACGCGCTTAACAAAGTTATGGCCGGGACTTACAGGAGATTCGAATATCACAACCGTGCCTCGATGAACTGGAGTTGAGGGAGGGCGATGTGTGAGGAAAAGGCCAAATGTCCCAAAATGGCCGTAGCCGGCTTTCTCGACTAAGAACACCGTCCCGCGCTCATAAGTTGGGGCCATCGCCGAAGAAGGCATGCGAAATGGCTCAAGAAGGAAGGCGCGGAACAGAAAAAACACTGAGAATGCTCCTGCCGCGACCCCAATTATTCCGTACCAGCGGCTGTACCAAGGCCGCCCCGCTACAGGGGGTGCTTTTGCCGCTATCCGATAAGCATGAACGCTACAAAGAACGCTCAATGCCACGGAGGAATAGCCAGGGACTCCAAAGTGCAGTTCGATCAAGACCGCGACGAACCACAAGAGGAGATACGCGCCGGCCAGCCGCCATCGGCCGACATACAGAAAACTCAGCCACTGTAAGAAGAAACCCAGCAGGGCGGCGAGCCATTTCCGTGGTGTCCACTGCATTGAAGGCACCTAGAAAGTATGACTTCCGCAGTTGCAGGCGCTGACCTCCGCGAAGGCCGTAATGCGGGCGAGCGGAGCGCAAGAGCCGCAGGAGCGAGTAAGGACTACGCTCATCAATCGGTTTCCTTCAGCAGGAGTGGGTACAGCAAACGATAGCACCGTCTTTGCGGGACTGGACGTTCACAAGTCTCGATCGCGGCGCCCTCATTCTTTTTGTTCTGGCGAGGTGTGCGAGAAGTGGCGCCTTGCGTCTGTAGCGTGCCATCAGGGCTCCCGTGCCATGCGGGGGGTCTGCGTATTGGCTGTGTAGCATGGAGAGGACCGGCATCCGGCCGGGCCGCCTTGAGTCCGACTCACCTCCCACAAGTGGACGGGGTCGCCGGGCCGCGCCTGGCTTACAGTCCGGCCACTCACGAAATGATGGAGAACCCGACGATGGCGACGGCACTCAAGCCCGGCGCGCGCTTCAAGAGCGCGGTTTGCGAAACGCAGGTGATGGTCGTGAAGGCGCCGGCCGGCGAGCACGATCTGCGCTGCGGCGGCGCCGAGATGATCGCGCCGATGGCGACCGGCAGCGGCGAGCCGGACCCGGCCTTCGCCAGCGAGACGCTGATCGGCAAGCGCTACGTCAACGCCGACGAGTCGCTGGAGCTGCTGTGCACGAAGGGCGGCAAGGGCTCGCTGAGCCTCGGCAGCACGCCGCTCGAGGTCAAGCAGGCCAAGCAGCTGCCGTCGTCGGACTAGCATCGAAGCCGCGGCGCGCGTGCCTGCCGCGTCCGCGCAGGGCGGACCCACAGTGAAACTGCCATGAACATTTCCACCATCCTCGACATGGCCGCCGAGGCCTTCGGCGAGCGCACCGCCGTCGTGTCCGGCGAGTTCGCCTACACCTACGCGGAGCTGCGCGAGGCGGCCTGTCGCGCCGCGGCGCGGTTCCGCGCCAGCGGCGCCCAGTATGTCGGCCTGCTCGACGTCAACAGCCCGGCGGCGCCGATCTCGATCTTCGGCGCGGCCTACGCCGGCCTGCCGTACGTGCCGCTCAACTATCGCCTGACGCGGCCGGAGCTCAACGAGCTGATCGAGCGCGTCGCGCCGGTCGTGCTGGTGGTCGGCGACGAATTCGTGTCGCTGGTCGAGCCGCGCGAGGGTGTGGAACTGCTGCTGCGCTCGGAGCTGCTGTCTTTGCCGCCGCTGGCGGCGGACGCCGCGCCGCCGCAGCCGGACGAGGATCCGCGCGCGGTCGCCGTGCAGCTGTTCACCAGCGGCACCACCGGCAAGCCGAAGGCGGCGATCCTGCGCCACGAGAACCTGATGTCGTACATCGTCGGTACCGTCGAGTTCGGTGCCGCCGAGGAGAACGACGCCATCGTCGTCACCGTGCCGCCGTATCACGTCGCCGGCATTTCGGCAGTGCTGTCCTCGACCTATGCCTGCCGGCGCATGGTGCAGCTGGAGAATTTCGAGGCGCGCGCCTGGCTCGAAGCCTGCCGCGCGCACCAGGTCAGCAATGCCTTCCTGGTGCCGACCATGCTGCAGCGCATCGTCGACCATCTGCTCGAAGAGGCCGCGGACGCGGCGCTGCCGGCGCTGCGCGCGATCGCCTACGGCGGCGGCAAGATGCCGCTGTCGACGATCGAGCAGGCCATGCGCCTGTTCCCCGGCGTCGATTTCACCAATGCCTACGGCCTCACCGAAACCAGCTCGACGATCGCCGTGCTCGGCCCGGACGATCATCGCGCCGCCGCCGCCAGCGACGATCCGCGCGTGCGCCGGCGTCTGGCTTCGGTCGGCAGGCCGGCCGCAGTCGAGATCCAGATCCGCGACGAGGACGGCCGCGTCCTCGGGCCGGAGGAGGCGGGCCTGGTGTTCGTGCGTGGCCCGCAGGTCTCGGGCGAATATCTGTCGCTCGGCAGCCAGCTCGACGCCGAAGGCTGGTTCCCGACCAAGGACCGCGGCTATCTGGACGACCAGGGCTACCTGTTCCTCGAAGGGCGCGCCGACGACGTGATCGTGCGCGGCGGCGAGAACATCTCGCCGGGCGAGATCGAGGACGTGCTGCTGTCGCACCCGGCGGTCGCCGACGTCGCCTGCGTGGCGATGCCGGACGAGCAGTGGGGCGAGGCGGTAGCGGCGGCGGTGGTGCTCAAGGATGGCGCCCGCGTCGAGCCGGAAGAGCTGCAGGCGCTGGTTCGCGCGCAGCTGCGCTCCTCGCGCGTGCCGCAGGCCATCGTCTTCAAGGACGCGCTGCCGTACAACGAGACCGGCAAGCTGCTGCGCCGCCTGATCCGCCAGGAATTCGCCGAACACGCGGCGGCCTGAGCGCGCCGCTATCCTGTCCCGCCTGACGCCGGAGTCCGCGATGCGCTTCGTCATCGAAAAGACGGTCGAGATCAACGCCCCCGCCAACGTGGTGTGGGAGGTGCTCTCCGATCTGCCGAAGTATCCGCAGTGGAATCCGTTCTGCATCGAGGCGCGCTCGACGCTGAGGCCCGGCGATCCGATCGACATGAAGGTCAAGCTGCTGGCGCGGCCGCAGGCGCAGCGCGAGTGGATGAAGGAATACATCGAGGGCCGGCGCTTCGCCTACAGCATGAAGCCGGTGCCGGGCGGCGCGCTGTCCTCGTTCCGCTCGCACGACGTCGAGCCGATCGACGCGACGCGCACGCGCTATCGCTCGTACTTCCATCTGCAGGGCTGGCTGCGCTTCCTGGTGCTGGCGCTGCTGCGCGACAAGCTCGAAGCCGGCTTCGCCGGCATGACGGACGGCGTCCGCCGCCGCGCCGAGGAACTGTGGATACACCGCCAGACGCAGGCCGGCGGCGGTTGAGGCGCGCATGAGCGCCGTGCTGGCCGCATCGGCCGACGCTGCGCCGGACGCGGCTGGAGACGCGGCCGGGAGCGCGGCCGATACGGCCGCGCGTTACCGCGACCATCTGCTGGCCACGCTCGGCGCCGCGCCGGCCGTGCGCGTGGCGCCGCCCGCCGAGCATCCGGCGCGTGCCTGGGCGCGCAGCGGCCTGATGACGCTATGCGGCGCCGCCGACGGCGCGCCGCAGCTCTCCGTTCTTCCGCTCACGGCGCTCGCCGACGGCGCGCTCGCCGCGCTCGCCAGCCTCGCGCCGCACGCCGATCTCGCCGATCAGCGCGGCGCCGCGCTGCTCGCCGAACGCGCCGCGCTGATGGGCCTGCAGCGCCGCGGCGCGACGTCCGCCGGCGGCGCCTGCCGCCTGCTGCGCGCCGCCGACGGCCTGCTGGCGCTCAGCCTGCCGCGCGACGACGACTGGTCGCTGTTGCCGGCCTGGCTCGAAGCGCCGGCCGCGGACTGGGCCGCGGTCGAGGCGGCGGTGCGCGAGCGCGAGGTCGACGAACTCGTCGCGCGTGGCCGCCTGCTCGGCTTGGCGCTCGCGGCGAGCCGCGTCGAGGCGGCGCCGGCACCATGGCTGCGCGTGCATGCCGGGCGCTCGTGGCCGGGCGTGCTGGCGGCGCGTCCGGCGCCGCTGGTCGTCGATCTGTCCTCGCTGTGGGCCGGGCCGCTGTGCTCGCAGCTGCTGCAGCGTTGCGGCGCCGAGGTCGTCAAGGTTGAAAGCACGGCGCGCCCGGACGGCGCGCGCCGCGGCTCGGCGCCGTTCTTCGATCTGCTGCACGCCGGCAAGCGCAGCGTCGCGCTCGATCTGCACAGCGCCCGCGGCCGCGTGCAGTTGCTGGCCCTGCTGCGCCGCGCCGATATCGTCATCGAGGCCTCGCGCCCGCGCGCGCTGCGGCAGATGGGCATCGACGCCGAAGCCTTGCTGCGCGAGAAGCTGGATCTGAGCTGGATCGCGATCCATGGCTACGGTCGCGACGAGCCGCAGGCGCAGTGGATCGCCTATGGCGACGATGCCGGCGTCGCCGCGGGCCTGTGCGCCGCGCAGCAGCTCGCCGGCGCCGCGCCCTGTTTCATCGGCGACGCGATCGCCGATCCGCTGACCGGTTTGCACGCGGCGCTCGCCGCGTGGGCGAGCCATGCGGGCGGCGGCGGCCGGCTGATCGCGCTGTCGCTGCACGAGGTGGCGCGCCAGGCCGTGCAGTTCGAGGCGCCGCGCGACGCCGCTGGCTGGTGTGCGCGCCGCCGCGACTGGCAAGCCGAGCTGCGCCCTGGCGACGAGCGCGCCCCGCAGGCGCGCCGCGTGCACGCCACGGCAGCGGCTTTCGGCGCCGATACCGACGCCGTGCTCGCGCGTCTGGGCGCATGCTGATCCGCGACGCCGAGCTGCATTTCGGCGCGCGCGTCGACGTGCGCATCGCCGACGGCCGCATCGCCGAGATCGGCAGCGGTCTGCGCCCGCATGGCGGCGAGGCGGTGCTGCCGGCTGGCGGCGGCGCGCTGCTGCCGGGTCTGCGCGATCACCATCTGCATCTGCAGGCGCTGGCCGCGGCGCGCGCGTCGATCGCCTGCGGTCCGCCGCAGGTCGACGACGAGGCGCAGCTGGCCGCGGCGCTGCGCGCGGCGGCGCGCACCGGTACCGGCTGGCTGCGCGGCGTCGGTCATCACGAATCGGTCTGCGCGACGCTGGACCGCGACTGGCTGGACCGGCACGTGGCGGCGCGGCCGCTGCGCGTACAGCATCGCAGCGGTCGGCTGTGGACCTTCAATTCGGCGGGCCTGGCCGCACTCGGCGTGCGCGACGGCGACGCCGGCGGCGATCCGTTCGAGCGCATCGACGGTCGCCTGAGCGGGCGCCTCTACGACGCCGACGACTGGCTGCGCACGCGCCTGCCGCGCGAGCGGCCGTCGCTGGCGGCGATCAGCCGCGCGCTCGCGGCGCGCGGCGTGGTCGGCCTCACCGACACCACGCACACGAACGGACCGGACGATCTCGCGCACTTCGCGGCGGCGCACGCGCGCGGCGAGCTGCTGCAGGATCTCTGCGTGATGGGCGACGCGCGGCTCGACGGCTGCGCCGGCGTGCCCGGCGTGCAGCGCGGCGCCCATAAGTTCCACCTGCACGAGCACGAGCTGCCGGAATTCGAGGTGCTGTGCGCGGCGATCGCGCAGAGCCATCGCCACGCGCGGCCGGTCGCGTTTCATTGCGTGACGCGCGCGGAACTGGCGTTCGCGCTCGCCGCGCTGGACGAGGCCGGAGTGCGCGACGGCGATCGCATCGAGCACGCCGCGGTCGCGCCGCCGGAGCTGGCCGCGCAGATCGCGCGCTTGCGGCTGACGGTGGTGACGCAGCCGAACTTCATCGCCGAGCGCGGCGACGCCTACCTCGCCGACGTCGACGCCGACGACCGGCCGTGGCTGTACCGGTTGCAGGGCCTGCGCGGCGCCGGCGTCGCCCTGGCCGGCAGCACCGACGCGCCGTTCGGCGACGCCGATCCGTGGCGCGCGATGCAGGCCGCCTGCGCGCGGCGCAGCGTGCGCGGCGCGACGCTCGGCGCGGACGAGGCGCTGACGCCGGAGGCGGCCCTGGCGCTGTATACCGGCCCGCTGCAGGCCCCGGCACAGACCGCGCCGTCGCTCGCGGTCGGCGCCGTCGCCGATCTGTGCCTGCTCGACGCGCCGTGGCGCGCGGTGCGGGCGCGCCTCGGCGAGGTGACGGTGCGCGCGACCTGGCGACGCGGCGAGCTGATCGGCTCGCACTGAGGCATTTGCGCACTTGCACCGTCGTCCGAGCAGACGAAGAATTTCAAGATTCCGTTCTTGAAACTCGGCACGAAGGAGTGATCGCCCGCATGCGCAGTACTCGACGCAAGGCAGAGCAGGACCCCGGCGCCGGTGGCGCCGGCGCGCGCGTCGGCCGGCCGCCGGCCGTCAGTGCGCAGGCGATCGTCGCCGCGGCGATCGAGCTCGGTCTCGACACCGTCACGTTCAAGCAGATCGCCGATCGCCTCGGGGTCGCGCAGGCCACGCTCTATCGCCATGTGCCGAACCGCGACGAGCTGGTGCGCCTCGCCGCCTTCCAGCTGACGCTGGCGCGGCGCCTGCCGGAAGGCCAGCACGAGCACTGGTCGGCGCTCGCCGAGCGCTATGCCGAGAGCCTGTTCGAGGCGTTCGTCGCCGAGCCGCAGCTGATCGCCGAGCTGTCGCGCGGCCGGCTCGGCCCGCACGCCGAGATCGACATCCTCGAACAGTTCCTCGATGTGCTGACGCGCGAGCACGGCTTCAGCGCCGAGGAAGGCGCGGTGCTGTTCCACTCGGTTGGCATGCTGACGGTTGGCGCGGCTTCGGCAGCGATCGGCCTGAAAGCCAGCATCCAGAACGGCGCTTCGTGGCAGCAGCTGGTGCAGCGCACCCTGGTCGAGCGCGACGAGCGCTCGCTGCGGCTGTCGCGCCGCGTGCTTGGCCGCGTCGGCGAGTCGAGCCTTCTGATCGACTGGCGCAGCGCCCTGCGCACGATGCTCGCCGGCTTCGCCGCGGCGCGCGGCGAGATGCTGCCGCCGCCGGCCGCGCGCCGCCGCCAATAGAACGACAACGGGGGAAGCATGGACAAGTGGATCTGCGTCATCTGCGGTTACATCTACGACGAGGCGCTCGGCATGCCTGATCAGGGCATCGCGCCGGGCACCAAGTTCGCCGATCTGCCGGACGACTGGGTCTGTCCGGAATGCGGCTCGCCGAAGGAATCGTTCGAGATCTACACCGGCTGACGCGCGGCCGCGACTGCGGCACGCCGTGCCAGCACGACCACAGGGGAGACAGGCATGAAGCACCAGGTGCAGGCGCGCTATCCGGCGGCGCCGGACGTCGTCATCAAGATGTTCACCGACAAGGGGTTCCACACCCGCAAGCTGGACGCGCTGGGCATGCCGTACAAGGTGCTCGCCCACGAATTCGACGGCCAGACCTTTCGCATCCGCGTCGAGCGCAAGGTGCCGGTGCAGATGCCGGGCGGCAAGAAGGCCGAGGCGACGGTGACGAACGAGGAGACCTGGCACGTCGCCAGCCGCACCGGCAGCGTCAGGGTCGAGGCCGGCGCGATGCCGCTCGAATGCGCGTGCACGACGGCGATCGCCGGCGGCGGCAGCGAGACGCTGGTGACCTACGACTGGACGGTCAAGTCGAAGATTCCGCTGCTCGGCGGGCAGATCGAGAAGATGGCGGTTGCCGACATGGATACGCGCTCGGCCGACGAGACGCGCATCGCCGTCGAACTGCTCGCCGACTATCGCTAGCGCGCGGCATCGCACCGCTCTTTGCTTCGCGAAGCGCAAGCGCGTGCGTTGCGCGGCGGTCGTGTCGCCTCGCCGCCGCGCACGGACGGCGAATACTCGTTTCGGACGAGGCACTGCGCTTTTTCGGAACTACGATAGTTTTCGCGGGCACGCATGGATCGCGTGTCGCCAGGTCGGCGCGACGTGCGGCTGACGATGGCGCCAGACGAACAGCGCGATGCAGCGAATGCCGGCTGCGGCGATTGATGGGATCGTCAGCGGGCGTATCCCAAGGATGAGGAGAGAACAATGAAGTTCAGAATGGTTCTGGCGTCTTGCCTGACGGTCGGCGCCGCCGGCCTGCTCGCGCCGGCGGCGTATGCGAAGGTCGATGCCGCCAAGGCGGCGGAGCTCGACGGCCCGAAGCTGACCTGCATGGGCGCCGAGAAGGCCGGTTCTCCGGACGGCATCGCCGAGTACACCGGCAAGTATCTGAACAGCTGGCCCGGCATGAAGAAGCCCTACGGCTACGAGCCGGGCCCGTACGCCGACGAGAAGCCGCTGTTCACGATCACTTCGAAGAACATGGCCCAGTACGAGGCCAAGCTGACGGAAGGCCAGAAGGCGCTGCTCAAGCAGTATCCGGATTCGTACCGGATGAACGTCTATCCGAGCCACCGCGACTTCGGCGTGCCGGACTGGGTCTGCGACACCGTCAAGAAGAACGCGACGACCGCGGAGGTCGTCGACGACGGTCTCGGCATCACCGGCACCAGCGGCGCGATTCCGTTCCCGTTCCCGAAGAGCGGCCTCGAAGCGATCTGGAACGTCATCAATCCGCATCGTGCCTGGACCGAGCAGGCGGTCTGCGACATCGCCGACGTCTACGCCAACGGCAGCATCGCCTGGGGCCGCAACAAGTTCATGACGCTGAACCCGGGCAACGACCCGAAGAAGCGCGGCTCGTACACCGAGAAGATCAACGCCTATTTCTACACCGGCTATCTGCTGCCGGAGCGTGACAAGGGCTTCGTCGCCGTCGGCATCCAGCCGAACAACTTCACCAAGGACTCGACGCAGTCCTGGCAGTACCAGCCGGGTATCCGCCGCGTGCGTCAGGCGCCGGAAGTCGGCTTCGACTATCCGGTGCCGCCGGCCGGCCTGCGCACGGTCGACGACGACTATGTGTTCAACGGTTCGCCGGAGCGCTACACCTGGAAGCTGGTCGGCAAGCAGGAAATGTACGTGCCGTATCACAACTTCAAGATCAACGATCCGGCGCTCAAGTACGCGGACATCATCAAGCCGAACACGGTCAATCCGGACTACGAGCGCTACGAGCTGCATCGCGTGTGGATCCTCGAAGGCTCGCTGAAGGACGGCGTGCGCCACATCTACAGCAAGCGCCGCCTGTACGTCGACGAGGACACCTGGATGGCGCTGTGGGCCGACAACTACGACGCGCGCGGCCAGCTGTGGCGCGTGGCCTTTGTCAATTACTTCTTCTCGCAGGAATCGCAGACCTTCCATCGCGGCACCTCGGTCTACCACGACCTCACCGCGAAGGCCTACGAGGCCGGCTACATGGTCAACGAGCGTGGCGACGGCTGGTGGCGCACGAACCGGCCGCTGACGCCGGCGATGTTCAGCGCCGAGGCGGCGGCGCGCGGCGGACACTGACGTCCAGCGCGGTGCGTGACATCCAAGCGGGGCGGCTTCGGCCGCCCCGTGCTTTTGAGGCGAGGAAATCATGAAGACTGCTTTCATCACCGGCGCCAACGTCGGTCAGGCCAATCTGCTGAGCAAGGCGCTCGCCGAGCGCGGCTGGCGCGTGTTCGCCGGCGTGCTGCCCGGCGCGCCGACCGATCTGAAGACCGGCGGCAACATCACCGTCGTCGAACAGGACGTGTCGAAGACCGAGGCGGTCAAGGCCAGCGCCGAGTTCGTCACCCGGGCGCTGAACGGCGGCGGGCTCGATCTGCTGATGAACGTCGCCGGCGTCGCCAACATCGGCACCGGCGTGCTCGAGGCGGCCGACCTCGGCGCCGTCGAGCGCCTGTTCAACATCAACATGTTCGGCCAGCTGCGCGTGATCCAGGCCTTTCTGCCGCTGATCCGCAAGAACGCGCCGGGCGCGCGCATCGCCAACTACAGCTCGGGCGCGATCCTCGCCAACCCGGTCGGCGCCGGCGCCTACAACATGACCAAGCACGCGATCCACGGCATGACGCTGACGCTGCGCCACGAGCTCGCGCCGTTCGGCATTCAGGTCACCTCGATCATTCCCGGCGGCGTGCTGACGGCGATGTCGGCGAACTCGCACGCCAACACGCGCAAGACCTGGAACGAACAGCCCGAGGCGATCCGCAAGGTCTACGAACCGCACCTGGGCAAGACCATCATGCAGGTGCTGCCGGACATGCTGGAGAAGAGCGGCGCGACGCCCGAGCAGGCGCTGGCCGGCACGCTGGTGATCCTCGACAAAAAGAAGTGGAAGCCGATGGAATACCTCGGTCGCGACGTCAAGCCGATGGGTCTGATGAAGCGCCTGCTGTCCGACAGCCAGCTCGAAGCGTTGATGCGCAAGACCTTCCAGGTGCCTTCGTACACGGCCTGAAGGCGGCGGTCCGGCCGTACGCCGTTCGTGGTCCGGCCGGACCGGCTTTGCTGTGACGGTGGAAATTCGGGGTTCGACGTCGCCGGCGCGTGGCTTCCCCGGCCGCCGTAGATTAGAATCGCGCCCCTAAAGCGCCCGTAGCTCAGCTGGATAGAGTATTGGTTTCCGAAACCAAGGGTCACAGGTTCGAATCCTGTCGGGCGCGCCATTTAAGTGCAAAGGTCAGAACCGCCCTGCGGGACTGACTTTTGCTTTCGCTGCCATACGGACGAGCACGTCCTTGCGGCCTTGGATGATGATCTGGTCGTCTTCGACGACGATCAGATCGACGAAGGCGCAGCTGTACGCCTTGTGCAGCGGGATTTCACCCTCGGTGGCCGCTACCGAGGCCCCTCGGCAAGACGGGCTGTCTTCTCGAGCGTCGGGTACACCGGCGCTGTCTGCGCCAGCAGCGTGCAGCCCTCCAGCGCCGCTTTCGCCTCTGCTTTGCGCAGCTTCAGCGCGTCGATCTGTTCTTTAGCGCCGACTCGCTCGGATCGAGCGCGCCGGCCGCCACGCCGGCGTACAGCCGCTTCAGCCCCGCTTCCGCTCCAGCAGCGCCTTCTGCGCGCGCCGGTGCCGAGCCTCAGGGGGGGGCGACTGCGCCTGAACCTGCGCCATGCACTCCGATACGAGCGCCTTGATATGCGCCGGCGCCAGTACGCGACGGACGAGGACATCGGTCACGACGGTCTCGATGGCCCGCTATGGCACGTTCTTGCCCGGACACTGCTTCGTCCCCACTGCGCCGGCGACTGGAGCAGGCGTAGTAGACGTAGTGGCTGTTTTTCCCGGTCATTTGCGCCATTGCCGTGCCGCAGTGCCCACACCTCACGCTGCCGGGCAGCAGCATCGGGCTAGTGGACGGTCGCGGCGCCATCTTCTTCGGCCCGCGCGTTCAGATGGCGGTTGACCGCCTCGAGTGCCTCCCGCTCGACGATCGGTTCGCTCGGCACATGATCCGCGCCTCGCGCGGACGCTCCTGATTCGTCCGCGAGGACTTGCGATTGAAGGAGTGCTCGCCGATGTAGGCGCATCAATGGCTTGTAATCCCGATTAATTGCGAACATAGTTCGTATATTAAATACGAATGAAGTTCGTAAATAATGCATGCGCCGTACTTGCCCGTCAGCTTCGTGCGGGCGACAGGCTTTGAAGGCTGATGGCCTGAGATGCGGCGAGCTCAAGACAGGTTCTTCCAGGCGGGAGATGTGCATTCATGAAGAGGAAGGCAAGCGCGGAAGATCGGCCACGGGCAAACGCGAAAGCCGCCCCCGGACGCAAGCCGACGCTCAAGCGCGAGGAGATCGTTTCAGCGGCGCTATCGATCATCGACGAGCAGGGCTATCAGGCGCTCACGATGCACTCGATTGCGCGTCACCTCGGAACCGGGCCGGCGACTCTTTACAACTACTTTGAGTCGCTAGCGGAGATCGAGGACGCGATCGCAGGGCGGCTCATGGCCGCTGTTCGTCCTCCCCAGTCCGACGGCGCCGTACGCGATCAGCTTGTGGAGATGACCGTCGCGTACCACGACGTCGTGGCACAGCACCCACAGGTGGATCTGCTGTCCGGTCCGGTGGCCGCGCAGACGCGGGCTCGGCTCCTCAATAGCGCCGTGCGCGCTCTGGTCCAGAGTGGTGTGCCTCTGGAAGCGGCGGGGCTCGCGCTATCGGTATTGAGCGGCTTCGCTTACAGCGCCGCAGTTGCCGCGCGGGTCGAGAAGGAGCAGCAGGCCAAGGGGATGGTCGTCGTTCCGAAGGCGGACCGCGACATGCTGGACGCCCTAAAAGGCACGGCTTTCTTCGGCGGCACCCGGCGTGCCAACTTCAGGCGTGCAGTGGAGACGATCATCGACCGGTTGATGCCGGAGCTGAGTGCGCGCTCATGAGTACGGGAGCACCGCGATGAATCGTTCTGCACCCATGACGGATGCGGCTTCCAGTCTGCAACAGTACTTGGACGATGCGAGGAGGCGCCACGGTGTCATCGGCGCATCGTTGGCGGTACTGCGCAGTGGCGTGGTCGAGACGGCAGCGTCCGGATTGCTCAATCTCGATACCGGCGTCGAGGTTCGCGCCGAGTCTCCATTTCAGATCGGCTCCATCGGCAAGCTGTTCACCGCGACGCTGGCCATGCAGCTGGTCGATGAGCAGCGCCTCGACCTCGATGCGCCTATCCGGCGGTATCTGCCCGACTTCACGATTTCCGATGCGATGGTCGCTTCGCAGCTGACGATGCGGCATCTGCTTTGCCACAACAGCGGCATGGAAGGTGACTTCTTCCCGCAGGATGACTCGACCGGCCCATCCGCCGACAGCTATGTGCGAAAGATGGCACTGCTGCCACAGTTGCACGCGCTTGGGGCTCACATGTCCTATTGCAACTCCGGATTCGTCCTGGCCGGGCGGGTCGTCGAGGTTATTGCCGGCAAGCCGTGGCCGCATTTGGTGATGGAGAAGATTTGCGCGCCACTGAGGATGCGCCACGCGTTTGCGGACCCACGCGAATCGCTGCGCTATCGCTGTGCCATCGGGCATGTGCCCAATCCCGACGAGGCATCGCGCCTGGTGATATCGCCGATGAGCTACCTGCCCTTGAGCACGGCAGCGGCGGGTGCGGTGCTAAGCATGACGGCATCCGATCTTCTGCTTTTTGTGGCCGCGCATCTGCACGGCGGGATGTCCGAGACAGGGGTGCGGATTCTGAGCGAGGATTCTGCCCGGTTGATGCGACAGCCGGTTCTGGAGGTCTCGCCCCATAATCGCGGCCGCTTCAATCGCATGGGGATCGGCTGGCTATTGATCGAGTCAGAACGTCAGATCCTGGCCGGACACGATGGCGCATGCGCAGGCCAGTTTGCCTACATGCTGAGTGCTCAGGATCGCGGATTCGCCTTCGCGTTGCTGACCAACAGCCCCAGCGCAGGACTTGCCGATGAGCTGCGGATGAACCGCCCCGGAAATTCCGGAGGCTGTTTGGTTTGAGTCACGCTGCCAGCGGCAGCGCGGCCTGTTGCCGATAGTAAGCCTCTTCGGCTTCCG
>NZ_KB907963.1 GCF_000382285.1 Solimonas variicoloris DSM 15731
TTCAAGCGCCAGGTCGGCGTACATCCGCTTGAGCTGCGACAGCTCGGCTTCCAGCTCCTTGGTCCGCTTCAGATCGGAGGCTTCCATGCCGCCGTATTTCGACTTCCAGCTGTAGTACGTCGGCTCGCTGATTCCGGCTTTGCGGCAGATATCCTTCACCAGCATGCCGGCGTCAGCCTGCTTCAAGATCGCGATGATCTGCGTCTCGGTAAAACGCGACTTCTTCATGATGCCTCCTGGCAGTTACGATGCCAGAAAGCTCTGGTTATGAGTTGTTGCTCAGGCAGGGAAGCTTACGTCAGGACCGCTATGCCTTCGGCCTGAAGGTCATGAGCTACACCTGGGATGCGCAGGGACGGCTTTCCACGTTCAAGGACGGATTGAACCGCACGACGACACTCAGCAACTACCGGTTCGACATCCCGCGTCTCGTCACCTTTGCCGATAACAGCACGAGGAGCGCTGTCGTTTCAGACTTCGGTGAAGTCACGAGCCTGACCAACGAGAACGGGGCGACGACGAGCTACCAATACGACAGCATGGGCTTGCTGCTGCGCACCGATTATCCGAGCGGCGATACCGTTGCCTGGGCGCCGACCATCACGACATATTCCGTCCTTGCGGCATCCGAACTCGGCATGCCGGTCGGAACCTGGCGCGCGCGCACGACGACGGGCCGCTCGCAGACCAGCACCTACTACGACGCTCGCTGGCGTCCCGTTCTCGTCGAAGAAAAAGACACGACGACCGGCAAAGTGGCCTACAAGAGAACGGCCTACGACCATGAAAGCCATCATCTCTTCGATTCCTATCCGTCCGACACCTACACCGCAACGGCAGGCACCAACAGCGTTTATGACGCGCTCGGACGCCCCACCCTGCGACAGACGACGGACGGTGTCACCCTGAACCAGACGGCGTATCTGACGGGGGCCAAGGTGCAGACGACCGATGCGGACGGCAAGATCACGACCGTAGGCCACCAGGTCTTCGACAGCCCCGCCTACGGCCGTCCGATTCGCATTGAAGCACCGGAGAACCAGCTCACCGTCATCGAGCGCGATCTCTACGGCAAGATCACCGGCGTGACGCAATCCGGCATATGGAGCGGCGGCAACGTCAGTGCCACGCAAACGTGGACCTACGACGCCTATCAACGCCTCTGCCGCAAGACCGAGCCGGAAACCGGCAGCGTGATCCTGGGGTACGACGCGGCGAGCCAGCTGAAGTGGCAGCTCAAAGGCCAAAGCGGCGCGGGTTGCGTAACGACGCAGCCTGCGGGCGCCACGCTCTTCGGCTACGACACGCGCGGTCGCAAGACGCTGGACGACGAACCTGGCACTGCGGACGACGTGAGCTACGGCTACGACGCGGCCGGCAATCCCACCAGCGTCACGAACCCGACGGCGACGTGGACGTATGGCTACAACAAGCGCGGTCTCATCGAAACCGAGCAGGCGGTCATCGATGGCAAGACCTTCGTCCTGAACCCGACGTACGACAGCCTCGCGCATGTCCAGAGCCTGACAACGCCGGCCCGGACCATCGCGTACGCACCGGACGCGTGGGGGAGGCCAACACAGGTCGGCACCTGGGCAACCGGCGTTCAGTACTACGCTAACGGCCTGCCGAAGAACTACACCCTCGGCAACGGCCTGACTTACCTGCAGACGCTCAACAGCCGCCAGTGGCCCCAGGTCCAGACCACGCTGGATGGCGGAACCGTCGTGCAGCGCTACCAGTACAGCTACAGCGACGGCGGCGATCTGCTGAGCATCGATGACGACGACGAAGCCGACAACACCACGCTGGCCTATGACAACCTGCACCGCCTGAAGACCGCGACAGGCCTGTGGGGCACGTACGGCTATGTCTACGATCCGCTGAACAACATTCGATCGAGAACGGGCCCGAATGCGCTGACATACAGCTACAACGCCTCGAACAACCGCCTGAGCAGCATCAGCGGATCGCAAAGCCGCAGCTACAGCTACAACGCCAAGGGCGAGGTCACCGGCGACGGCACCAAGAACTTCACGCTCAACGCCGATGGCCAGATCACGAGCATCACCGGCATCGCCAGCTACGGCTACGACGGCAACGGCAAGCGGATCAAGACTTCCAAGAGCGGCGCAGTCGAATACGTCCTGTACGACCTCTCCGGAGGCTTGGTTTACAGCGAGCAAGGCACGACGAAGACTGACTATCTGCGCTTAGGCAGTTCCGTCATCGCCGAACTGAAGCTCAACGGCAGCACGACGACAGCGACGTACCTGCATCCGGACTTGCTCGGCTCACCCAGAAAGGCGACCAATGCAAACGGGGATATCGCGTGGGAGGAGCATTACGACCCGTACGGACAGAAGCTCAACGGCGTGGCAGAGAAGATCGGCTACACCGGCCACGCCTTCGATCCCGAATCGAATCTCACGTATATGCAGGCGCGGTTCTACGATCCGGCAGTGGGGCGGTTTCTGTCGGACGATCCGGTCGGATTCACCGAGGCCAGTGCGTTTTCATTCAATCGATACTTGTATGGCAATGCCAATCCGTATCGGTATGTCGATCCCGACGGACGGGTTAGCGACGAAGTCGATAGACAACCGAAGCCTGATATGCGGTCAATGTCCGCTCATCCAGGTCTCAGTTCGTCGCCTATCTCTATGACACAAATTGCATCCCACGGCGCGATCAACAATAATTCAAACACGAATTCCACACAGTCCAAATCAAATCAACAGTCTACTGCAGGATTTAGTGCAAAGGGATTACTTGTTGGAAAACCTTCTGTAGAAGCAAGCGGTATGGCTGCCCTAGGTGGAGGAATTCAAGCCACGAAAGGTCTATACAATGCGGACAGCAGTGTCGGTATAGTTACTCCGGCACTTGGTTTAAACGCCTCTGTGGATGTGAACTTAATTTCGCTCTCTTATAAAGGAAGTTCAGAGGCGCAAGCTCCTGCCGAAGTTAAGATAGGGTTTGAGTTAGATGCGCACGCCATTTTTGGCGGAAGCATTTCTTTAGGGTATACGCCACCTTCAACGTTCGCATTCTCGCTAGATGCAGGAGCAGGAGCTGGCGCTGGCTTCAGAGTTTTTGAGGTAAATGCCTTGTTTAACGAGGATTGAAGCGATGATTTTTAAATTGTTCCTTTCTTGGGCGCTACCAATTATAGTTGTGGCGTACTTGGTTGTTTTGATTAGGTTAGTATCCTTAATTCGGAAAGAGGAGGGTGCCTACTGGCAAACGATAGGGAACCCGAGCTTGTGGGATCCGAATGGGCAGGCGGCAATCCTGAAGAGGATATTTATCCCGAAGTTCTTTCCTAAAAGGATAGCAGAAAGGCACAAGCTCGAGATTAATATTGTGCGCATTTTGGGAATAGCAGGTTTAATAGCCTTCGCAGCAATTCTTCTGTTGATTGGGCTGGGTAGGTTTGAGAAATAACCAAGAGAGTCAAAGTAGCGAGCCACTATTAAATCCTGTGTACGGCGGGAGTGCGTCGCGTACGCCAGAATGAGGGCAGGCGCAAACTCGCCTTCTGTGCATCTGCAGATGCCTGATAACGCTGGCCTATGGTCTCTCGCTCGTCAGCGGGAGCCAGAATCTTAAGCATTACGTGGTCCGGAAAACGACCGGCAGGTCACAGCCACTATTACCCTATAGAGAGGATATATGAGCCGCACGTTACTGTTTGTTTTTCTGCTCATAAACTCTTGCGCATCCTTCGCGGAAGATGAGCGTTACTTCGGCGGTGATTACAGAAAGCTGCTGATTCAGAAAACCGCCGTCGATCTGATGATGCTCAATCGAATTCGGAGCCGAATCGTGGAAAGAGGAGAAACGCTGGATCTCGTCGACACGATGATGCAAACACAGATCACATATCTGCTCATCGAGAAGGATACGTGGCTCAATCACCCGGAACTGAGCCGGGAGGTGACTGCTGCAGTGAAGGGCTCCGCACGGGAGTGGCAAAGAAGCGCTCCGTCCAAGTATTTGAACAAGGGCTCCATGGACTTTGCCGAGTCCATATGCAAATGCTCTTTACCCAAGAACGAGTAGCCACCGTCACGTATCTCTGCGAACGGAAGCGCAAGGGCTTCTAGAACCTCACGCCGCCGCCGACTGCCCGCCGTCGAACAGCGACACGTAGCCATCCATCTTCATCACATCGACGTCCGGACTGACGTCGAGCTTGCGGTAGGCCGGCACGCCGGCGCGGTCGATCAGCGCGTAGGGTTTCTCGCGGCCGGCGGCGCTCTGCAGCAGGGCGACGCGGACTACGTCGGCGAGCGTCGGCGCACCGTCGTGGTCATCGCGGAAGTCGCGCCAACGCTCGGGCACGTCAATCAGCTCGGGCGGGAAGTGCCAGGCCTGCAGCACCAGCCGGCCGATGCGCGGCGACAGCACGTCGAGCACTTCGTCGAGCTCGCGCTCGTTGTCGATCGAAGCCTGGTTCATCTCGGCAAGGCGCAGGATCGGCAGCGTGCCGATGTCGTGCACCAGGCCGGCGAGCATCGCCATTTCCGGATTCAGCAGCGTGCAGTGCGCGGCGAGCACCTGTGCGGCGGCGGCGACGTCGACGCTCTGCCGCCAGGTCCGGCGCAGACGCGCTTCGAGCCACGGCGCGCCGCGCGTGAACATCTGCTCGATCGCCAGGCCGGACACCAGCAGGCGGGTGTAGTCGAAACCGAGCCGCGTCACCGCCTGGCGGACGTTGTCGACGCGGTGGCCGCCGCGCTGCGCGGCGCTGTTGGCGACGCGAATCAGGCGCACCGCCAGCGCCGGGTCCTTTTGCAGCTCGGCGGCCAGCGTCGCCGCCGAAACGTCCTCGCGCTGCACCAGCTGGCGCACGTGCAGGACGATCTCCGGCAAGGTCGGCAGTACGAGCCGGTCGCGGGTCAGGGCGTCAACGACGATGCGGTGGAAGCGTTCTTGCAGGGCCATGCGTCAGTACCGGGATTGCCTCTCCGGTAGCGGCCGCGCGGAGCAGAACTTGAGCCCCGCCTTCTCCTCTGCGCCCGGCACGGCCTACATCACTCCGTCATCGCCAGGCCTAGCTGAACGCCGTGGCGCACCGACTTAGTCGGCCCTGAACAACCCGCCCGCCCCTTACCCGGCGCGGGCTGAGCACCCTTGAGGCCTTGCCGAATCCTCCAGTTTCCAGTGCAATCGCATTCACTTTCTGGAAGATTTGGAGCGCAGGTTTTCAATGACCACCCCGGACTTTTTCCGCGCCCGGCTGGATGCGATGATCGATCTGCGTCACCCGCTCGCGGTATTGGCAACCCGCATGCCGTGGGCCGAGATCGAATCGGCGCTGGCGCCGTGCTTTGCCCGTCAGGACCGGCAGGGACGCCCGATCGA
>NZ_KB907964.1 GCF_000382285.1 Solimonas variicoloris DSM 15731
CAGAAAGCTCTGGTTATGAGTTGTTGCTCAGGCAGGGAAGCTTACGCCGTCAGCGCCGCAGGCCCGGTATGCATCCGTTGCAGTGTGTTTGCATCTGTAAGCGGCGCCTTCATCGCCGCCCGCCGGCGCCGCTACGCCGCTCAACACCGTCACATCACGGCATCGGAGAGCGGCATGAGCATTTCAAGTATCGGCAGCGGCGCCGGCGTCTACGCCGGCTTCGGCAGCAGCGGATCGGGCGGCGGTTTCGGCCAGGATCTGCAAGCGCTGCTCGGCGCAGTGGACAGCGGCGACCGGGCGGCGATTCAGGACGCCTATTCGAAGATCACCGCGCAGGCCAAGACCGGCGGCGACGGCCAGGACCCGGTCGGGCAGATGCTGTCGGCGATCGGTGCAGCGCTCGACAGCGGCGACATCGGCGCCGCCCAGAACGCGGTCGCCGCGTTCAAGAACGCCGCACCGCCGAGCGGCGCCGGCGGCCCGCCGCCTCCGCCGCCCGGCCCGCCGCCGGCTTCGGAAGCGGTCAGCGACAGCCTGCAAAGCCTCGTCGACGCGCTGTCGGACAGCGATCTCGACGACGCTCAATCGGCCTTCACAACGCTGAGCGGCGCACTGTCGGGCACCGGCGACGGCGGCGCCGGCTACGATCCCATGGCGACGCTGGTCGGCAAGCTTGGCGACGCGATCAGCTCCGGCGACACGTCGACCGCGCAGAGCTATCTGTCCGAGCTCATGCAGCATCTGCCGGCGGGCAGCCTCGTCGACACCTCGGCCTGAACGGCCGCGCGGGGACGGCCCGGCCGCGGCGTCCGGCCGTCCCCGCCACACGGCGGACTTTCAGTACCCGGCGGCCAGACCGGCCGGCCGGCGCCGGTCGTTGGCACCCTGTAGCGTGCCGTCGGGCTCGATCAGAATCGCCTCGTCGGCGCCCCAGGACTTCACCTCGCGGATCGTGTGCCCCATCGCTTCGAGCTGCTGCTGCACTTCCGTCGTCAGCAGGCCCGGCTCGACGTTGATCTGGTCCGGCAGCCACTGCATGTGCAGACGTGGCGCATCGACCGCCTGCTGCATGTTCATGCCGAAGGCGATGACGTTGACGACGCTCTGCATCACCGTCGAGATGATCGTCGAACCGCCGGGGCTGCCGGTGACCATGAACGGCTTGCCGCCCTTGAGCACGATCGTCGGCGACATCGAGCTGAGCGGACGCTTGCCGGGCTCGATCTGGTTGACCTTGCCCTGCACCAGCCCGAACGAGTTCGCAACGCCGGGCTTGGAGGTGAAATCGTCCATCTCGTTGTTGAGGAAGAAGCCGGTCTCGCCGGCGATCTGCGCGATGCCGAACAGGTAGTTGATCGTG
This sequence comes from Solimonas variicoloris DSM 15731, assembly GCF_000382285.1. Classification (GTDB taxonomy): domain Bacteria; phylum Pseudomonadota; class Gammaproteobacteria; order Nevskiales; family Nevskiaceae; genus Solimonas; species Solimonas variicoloris. The sequence goes on from NZ_KB907964.1 coordinate 1,361, forward strand.
TAGGTGACGGCCACCGCGTTGCCCCAGCGATCGACGACCGAATAGTGCGTGGTGTGTTCGCCCTCGTCGGCGCCGAGACTGCCGCGGATCTCGCTCGACGGCGTCGCACGGTCGGCGCGGATCGTCTGGCGCAGCGCCGCGGCGTGCGCCGGCGCGAGCAGCTGCGCGAGCGGATTGCGCACGAAGGCCGGATCGCCGAGGTAGGTATTGCGGTCGGCGAAGGCGCGGCGCGCCGCCTCGGCAAGATGGTGCACGCTCGCCGCCGCGCCGTAGCCCCAGCGCTGCAGCGGATACGGATCGACGATCTGCAGGATCTGGCACACGGTCGTGCCGCCGGAACTCGGCGGCGGCGCCGACACCACTGTGTAGCCGCGAAAGCCGCAGTTCAGCGGCGTCTCCCAGCGCACCTGATAGTCGGCGAAATCCCGCAGCGTCAGGATGCCGCCGTTGCGCTCGCTGGCGTCGACCAGCGCGCTCGCGATCGGGCCGCGGTAGAACGCCGCGACGCCGCCGGCCTCGATCTGCGCCAGCGTGCGCGCGAGCTGTGGCTGGCGCAGCGTCTCGCCGGCCGCGTACGGTTTGCCGTCGCGCAGGAAGATCGCCGCGACGTTCGGATACTTCGCGAAGTCGGCGACGCGCGTGTTGAGGATGTTGACGTCGCCCTGCTCCAGCACATAACCGTCGCGCGCCAGTGCCAGCGCCGGCGCGATCAGCGCGCTGCGGCTCATCGTGCCGAACTTCGCGCGCGCCGCTTCGAGCCCCATCACCGTGCCCGGCACCCCGACGCCGAGATACGTGTCGGTGCTGCGGCCTCTGACGACGTTGCCGGCCTCGTCCTGGAACATCGTCGGCGTCGCCTTGCCCGGCGCCTGCTCGCGGAAATCCAGAAAAAGGTTCTGGCCGCCGGCGAGGTGAATCAGCATGAAGCCGCCGCCGCCGACATTGCCGCAGCACGGATGCACGACGGCCAGCGCGTAGCCGACCGCGACCGCCGCGTCGACCGCGTTGCCGCCGCGCTTGAGTACGTCGACGCCGACCTGCGTCGCCAGATGCTGTGCCGACACCACCATCGCCTGCTTCGCGCGCACCGGCTGCGCGTCGGCGAGCGCCGCCAGCGTGGTCGGCGGCGCGGTGGCATCGAGCGCGCGCCGGGAGATTGTGCCGCTTTCGGTACGGCTGGCATCCGCAAACGCTGGAAACTCCATCGGGGCCAGCGCCAAAACAAGAAGAACGTACTGCAAAAACTTGAGCTTCATAATCTGTCTGCCTGGAACGTTGGACACCCTAGCCAGAACGAAGCACCGCAGAAAGAGCGGAATTCCATATCGCGGACCGCGCTGAAGCATTGGCTCTCAGTTCAAGTTCTGCTATCGGCCAACTTCTTGCAGAAAGAGGCCGCCAAGACATATGGGGCTACCGAGCCGCATTACGCCAAAATAACCTGCCTGCACCGCCGCCACGGCTAAGAAGTGCGATGCTAAACCAACATACATCGATCATTACCTGGACCAACTTCACCCTAGAGTTCCCTGTATGGGTTCAACGCTGGGAGAACGCCTCTAATTAGGAGAGCGCTTGATTGCTCGACTGCGCTACAGGCGATAGAGCTTACGGTTTACATTGCGTCTACAATCTCTATTCGACTCTACGCCGCGCTTGTCCAGCCGTGGAGTAAATAGCATCCAACTTCTCACGAATCTCGATATCAACACTTCCTGCTGAAACGAACGGGGCGAGAAGAAAATAATCACTCTTACTCATCAGGTTAGGGAGTGATAAATGTTCATAGAACCGCTTGAAGACACGATCTAGAACACCTTCGCTGGCCTTTATGTCCACCCCCCAAGGCGATGGTTCGCCCAACGTCGCCAGTGCGGCTTCAATTTCATTGATAGATTTATTCATTTCATTGCGCCAGGCGATACCAAAGAGATCACCGGCCTGCTTGCGCCCTTCTTCTTCCGCATATCGTAGTAGAGTTTCTCTCTGGCACAGATAGTTCTCCAGTTCGCGGCGACGCCACATGTAATGCCGAAGATTAGGATCTCCTGGCAACTGTTGGTCCAGCCGATCATAAATTGCAATTCCGACCAGATCCGGCTTCGCTTCGCGCAATCCGTAAAAATGGTCTTGAGCCTTACGCGGCTGATTTGCTACGTAGTGAACGAATGGGCGCTCGAGAACGCTAACTGCTGGATGCTCAAGCTGGGCGGCAAAGGCACGCAAGATCGCAAGATCTGTGGACCTGAACCGCCCCGGAAATTCCGGAGGCTGTTTGGTTTGAGTCACGCTGCCAGCGGCAGCGCGGCCTGTTGCCGATAGTAAGCCTCTTCGGCTTC
>NZ_KB907965.1 GCF_000382285.1 Solimonas variicoloris DSM 15731
CCCCGGCCACCCACCAAGCTCCCTACCCTGCCGTCAAAACTGACCAGTGTTCCGACCGTGCCGAAGATGACGGCGGCGGCAATTTCGGGCGCATTGCCCGCTATGGGTTGCTGGATGACTTCGTAAAGTCCACGGAGAAGCAAGAGGTATCCGGTATCCCGGTGCGTGCATGGCTGACCTTCTTCAAGATTTTCAGCGACAACGCCCGCAACCTCGATACGGTTGTGACCTCCATCGAAAGCGCCTTGCGCCGCTATCGTGACATTGGAGAGAGTGAGAAGGCCGCGCTGGTGGAGTCCTTCGAGCGGATTGTGGCGATCCTCAAGGGCGAGCACGACTGACCGCCCCGGCTTCTATTCTCGGCCCGGCATTGCCGGGCTTTTTTACGTCTGTTCCGCTTTTCATGTTTTACGATTAGTCGTAAAATCGCACTTACGCAAACGCGGAAAGGATGAAAACATGATCGTCGGACTTTTGAACCAGAAAGGCGGGGTCGGCAAGACCACCCTCAGCGTGAACCTGGCGGCCAGCCTGGCACGCACCGGGGCGCGGGTGCTGCTGATCGACGCCGATCCCCAGGGCAGTGCCTTGGATTGGGCGGCAGCTCGTGAGGGGGAACCTCTGTTCTCTGTGGTCGGCCTGCCCCGGCCGACCGTCCACAAGGAAATCGGCCAGATCGGCCACGGCTACGACCACATCATCATCGACGGCCCCCCGCGAGTAACCGACCTTGCCCGGTCGGCCATCATGGCCGCCGATGTCGTGCTTATCCCGGTGCAGCCGTCGCCCTACGACATTTGGGCGGCCGATGAGGTAGTGAAGCTGATTGAGGAAGCCAGGGTATATAAAGAAAACCTGAAATCTGCCTTTGTGGTAAATCGTAAAATCGCAAATACGGCGATTGGCCGAGATGTAGGGGAAGCCTTGGCTGCCTACCCGGTGCCGGCGCTGGTGGCCAGCATCACCCAGCGAGTGGTTTTCGCAGAAGCAGCGGCCCAGGGCCGGGCGGTACATGAGATTGACGGGCAGGGGCCGGCAGCGGCCGAAATCGAGGCCATGAGGGCCGAGCTGATGGAGTTCGCACGATGAGCACAAAGAAGGTTTCGATTGGCACCAAGCCCACTAGCAAGCCCGCGCCGGCCGCCGCTGATGCATGGGTGGAGAGCCGTAGCAGTGGTGACGCGCCGGAAGCTATGAAACGTCTCACTATCGACGTGCCCGAGAGCTTGCACCGCGCCATCAAGGCGCAATGCGCGATGCGCGGAACAAAGATCGCAGACGAAGTGCGCGAGCTTCTTTTGCAGAAATACGGAAATCATTAAAAGCGGTTATACGCTTTTACGGAAGGAGCGCCATGAGCAACAGCAAAGCCGAGAAGGAAGGCAAGGCAATAAGCCTCACGCACCAGGAGAACAAGCTACTGGATGCCGCGACCGACATTTTCAGCAACCCGCCAGACCTGGCGGAAGACATGGCGTTTACTCATGCCATCTTCTGCCAAGTCGGATTGCCGCGCTCCAAGGTCGACGGCCGCGAGTTCATGCGCCAGTCCGGTGCAGCTTGGGTGAATGTCCAAGCCGGATACCTCGACGAAGGGAAGGGGCCGGTGCAACAGCCTATCCCCTACGGTGCGTTGCCGCGCCTCGCCTTAGCTCATGTTTCGACCTATGCCGTTCGTAATAAGGCTAAGGAGATCCCCATCGGGGACAGCGCCGCACAGTTTTTAGATCTGATGGGTATGGGCGACGACGGCCGGCGCTACGCGAGCTTGCGAAAGCAGATGCACGCGCTGGCCGCCTGCCGCTTGCAGATCGGCTACAAGGGCCGGACGTTCAACGGCCAAGCCGTCGAGCAGTTCGATGCATGGTTGGCCAACAAGGACACTGGCCAGCGTGCTTTGTGGCCTGGATTGATGGTGTTGTCAGAGCACTTCTACAGCTCACTGATTGACAGCGCGGTGCCGTTGGACAAACGCGCGCTGCACGCCTTGAAGGGGTCTGCATTGGCCCTGGACGTGTACGCCTGGCTTGCACACAGGCTGCACCGCATCGAGGGCCGGGGCGTCACGCTGCACTGGAAGTCCTTGCGAGAGCAGTTCGCCCAGGAATACACCGGCAAGGATGCCGACAAGAACTTCAAAGATGCTTTCGTGCCCCAGTTGAGGAAGGTTCTGGCGGTCTATCCTCAAGCCAAGGTGAAGCAGGTCACAGGCGGTTTGTTGCTGCTGGGTTCGCCGCCACCGATCCCCTTCAAGCCTTGAAAATCCTAGCTTGTCGTGAAATCGCCCCCCCCTACGCGCGAGGAAGAAGACGGGCGCATAACTATTGACCGTCAATAGTTCGCACACAGGTGGCCAGCGGCCGGTTTTGGTCGTCGGAAGTACATCGAGGACGTGGACAAGCCTGTGAGTTGACCAACTTATCCACGTGAAATTGCCCCCCCGTACCTCGTGAAATCGCCCCCCCCTTGGGGCGTTTCCCTCGTGAAATCGCCCCCCCTTGGATCGTGAAATC
>NZ_KB907966.1 GCF_000382285.1 Solimonas variicoloris DSM 15731
TGCCGACGCTCCGACACGAAAAAGGCATGGGTATCGGGCGCCATGCGTTCCCGCTGTGCCATCCATGCCTTGATTGCCCGCAGTTCGTCAGCGCGCAGCGGATGTGTCGTCGCCAGCCCCTTCTTGAGCCTTGAAACGTGTAGCACGCGGCTATCGGTATCGACCTGGGAGAGCATCAACCCACAAGCCTCCGACACCCGTAGCCCATGCCGAAACATCAGCAGCAGCAGGCAACGGTCGCGGGCCTCGTTCCGGCTCCCCTTGGTGGCCATCATCAGGCGCTCGACCTCGATCTGTGTCAGGTGCTTCCGTTCGTTCATCGTTTTGTCCAATGTTTGAGGCAAAACAAGCGGCGCAAACCCGCACCGTATATAGAAATCATATCACTGCATGGGACAAAAGGAATCATTTTGTCCCATGCAGTAGCGAAGGCTCGCAAGGCGCCGGCATCCTCATCGGTTGTAGCCAACCGCCTTACAACTACCAGCCCTTTTCTTGCACGGGTCGTGACGGGAAGATGCCCATATCAATTACTCAAGGGCACCATGATGAAGTTATTCGTCGAAATCGACTTGGAGCGGGGAAACGGTGCCGTTCGATGGGAGCGCGTCACACCGCGCAATGTCCGCCGGCTGATGATTGGCCTAGGCAGTAGCGCAGCGACTGTCATCGCAATTGCCACTTGGCTATTCAACCGAGGATGAGCATCAATCCCCACCGACGTAAGTGGTTCCCCACGGCTGGTGATACACCGTGCATGGCTTGCCGGTGTGCGGGCTCACCCCGCCCGACACCGAAGGCGCGCCGGTCCCTGGCCACCTGGACATGCCCGCGAAGCCATCACTGAGCCACCACGCGAGCCAGAAGGGAATCCACACGATCAGGCCGCCGAACAACATGGCGGGGATGTGTTGCCATTCGGGCAGTGCCAGCCATACCGACGCCGGCACGGGAAGCCAGAGCATCCAGCGCCGCCCGGCAAACGGCATCCGCCACGCTTTCGCCCTCATCGCGCCTGCTCCTCGATAACCAGCACAACGTAGCTGGCTGTGTTCTTGTCGTCCTGCATGTGAACGACCCGAAAGCCCTTTTCGTAAATCTGGCGGATCGTCACCTTGCCGATGTGCTCGCAGTGCACGACAGAATCAGCGCCCCGGAACGGGGTAGATCAAGCAGTCGTGTCACCAGCCGCCATTTCGATCACGGCAATGGCAGCCGGGCGTTCACGTTCAAATTGTTCCGGTCTGGAGGAGGCCGACTGACGTCTCGGATGGCGCGTGACATACGAGCGCTGTGACTCCTGCAGGGGCGACTCAACAGCCTGACCGGACGGCGAGCATCGGCCCTTCTCACGTATTCGTCATGTCAGCTTTGACGCTGCGCACGCGACGGCACCCGACCCACTCCGGTCGTTCCGGGCTGGCAAAGGGGCAACGGCAGCTTTCAGAGTGGACCGGCCTCCGGTCCTTTGAGAGCGGCTGGCGAATCGTCGAGCCGGGGTCACCGGCGGACTCTTGGATAGAGGTCGTTCAACGCGTCATGCCGTCAAGGCGCCGAGTTAATCTGGAACCGATTCCTATACGCCCCGGGGCTCATCCCAATGCGCTGCCGAAAGAGCCGCGAAAAGGAGCTGGTGTCGTTGTAGCCAACTTGGCCGCCTATAGCCTCCACGCTCAGATCACCCGTCTCGAGTAGCGCTCGGGCGGCCTCGAGCCGGAGATCCTGCAGATACGCCAGCGGGGTCTGGCCCAGCGCCGCCTTGAACCGTCGAATGAGCGTGCGATCACTGATCGCGAGCGCGTCCGCAAGAACGGAGATCCGCAATTCCTTGGTCATGTTGCTCTGGAGCCAATGCTGCGCACGTTCCACGAGGGAATCCGAGTGCGCTCTTTCTACCAGCAGCGGCAGGTAAGGAACCTGGCTGGTCTGGCTCACGTCGATCAGCAAGCTCTTGGCGGTCTGCGAGGCGATGGCCGGCCCCGAAAAGCGCTCGATGATGCGGATGGCTTGCAGCAGGTATG
>NZ_KB907967.1 GCF_000382285.1 Solimonas variicoloris DSM 15731
CTGCCCAGGTCGCACACGGAATCATCGGTTTGACCGCCGACCAGGGAGGCCGCGCCGGCCGGTTCAATTGCGCCAATCAACAGGCTGGCCAACACGGCCCCCCCTCGCCTGATTGCTGTTTTTCTGCCCATCGTCACGCCGTCTTTCTCAATGAGAAAGCCATATTGTGACTTAAACACGGCTGACGTAAAAGCAGCACATCGGGAGACTGGTTTGCATGTCTCCCGCCGCCCTATCTCCCGCACAGACCGCGCATTCCGCGCGGGCCGTGCTCGCGGCCAACATGATCCGATTACGCCGGGAAAGAGGCTGGTCACAAGAAGCGCTCGCCTTCGAGTGCGGCCTACATCGCACCTTTGTTGCGCACTGCGAGCGCCAAGTCAGAAACATCTCCCTGGACAACCTGGAGCGCATCGCCAACGCCTTTGGCGTGCAGGCCTATGCCTTGCTGATGCCGACAGGCATTTGAAGCAATTTCGCGCGCGAAAGCGCGGCTGTTTTCCTTGCGCAGCAAGGGTTTTATGCCGGTTCCGCCCTTTCGGTGTCGCCGCGATGTGTCTTCGGTGTCGCCGCGCTAAAAGCCTTGCAGCACAAGGCTTTTAGCGAAGCAACGGGAGTTGCGTGGTGTGTGACAAGTTTTCTGGGGGTGCGGGGCCATCCAGCAAGCCAGCATCGCCCTCTGTCCACCCCTTGCCCGGCCCTAGTGGATGAGTCGGGCCATTCACCGAAAACGGCGCTGACAGACGAACCATGCCTGCATGTGCGAATGCAGCTTTTCGCGTCCGGCATCATCCAGGCCGCCCGCCAGGAAAAACGAGAAAAATCGCCCGACGGCCATCCGGGCCGCTGACGGCAATTTGTCGAACATCGCCAGCTCGGCCGCATGATCGGGATGGGCCACCGCCGCCAGAAAACAGCCAACCAGCATCGCCGCCTCTGGCGGCTGCGATTCGAGCAAACCCAGCACGCCGGCCGCCTCGGGCGGCCAGTCGGTTTTACTGCGCATGGCGATGCAGGATGCGGTAGCACTGCACCGCCTCATCGTGGGTGATGTCGCCCCGGATCAGCAGCGCCTGCACCGCCAAATCATCCGCGCTCATCGCCAGCCCCTCCAAGGCCAGCGAAGCATTCACCTGGTCGAAGTCGGCGCGGCGGTCCTCCTGACGGGCGTGGTCGTTTTCATCCCGGCCATACAGCCGGCGCGCCAGTGGCGCATAGCGCGAAATCGCCGCCTCGATGCCGGCGCTGTCGCGCGGGTCGAGATCGTCCCGCTCCCCGGCCAGCGCCGCCTTCATCGCCCCGGCCACGCGCAAAACCGCCTCATTCGGCTGCGCCTGCTCGCGCTCGCGTCCCATGATTTCGGCGTAGTGGGCAATCAACGCCCCGATCACATCACACGCCACTTCGTAGCGCACGCCGGCCCGGTCAAAGAGGCCCGCCGAAGGCGCAGAATCAGTCGGCGCAGCGGCCTGGCTGACGCGCAGCACATCCGCCATTTGCCGCAAACCGGCGCGCACGTCGGCAGGTTCGCCATCGGCCAACACCTGGCGCAGATAGTCGGCGGCAAATCGGGGTTCGGCCTGAAACATGCCGGCCATCGCTTCGTTGTGGTCACGGTCTTTCATCGGTTTTTCGTTCCTTGGTGGTGAGGGCTTCGAGTTGCCCCGCCAGGCGCGCGGCCTGCTCGCGCGCCTCGGCGGCCACCTTGCGGGCTTCGTCGCGTTCTGCTTGCACCTGCCGGGCTTCCTGCGCGGCAGCGGCTCGGGCTTCTTCGTTGGCCTGTGCCGCCTTGGCGGCCTGCTGCTCGATCTGCTCGACGCGGGCCTCTGCACGGGCCACCCGTTCAGCGCATGCCTCCAGTTTGGCGGCCAGCACGGCGGCCTGCTGTTCGGCGGCGGTGCGGCCCTGCTGCGCATCGGCCAGCGCGGCGCGTAGGCGCTCGATCTCGGCGGCCTGCTCGGTCTGCCGTTCGGCCTGTGCCTCGATCTTGAGGCGGGCCGTGGCCAGCTCC
>NZ_KB907968.1 GCF_000382285.1 Solimonas variicoloris DSM 15731
GCAGCTTGCCCACAATGCAGCTTCCGATCAACGTCGTCTCTGGAGCACCAACATGCAGCCCATAACACTCTTTCGTAGCATCGCGCTCGCACTGTCCCTCGGGGTAGTGGGTATATCGGCGCACGCAGCCGCCGAGGTCTCGACGCCGACCACGGCAGCGGCGCAGATGCAGCATATCCGCAACGCCACGTCGAAAATCAGCTACGCGGGCAAGGTCTTCCTGATCGACCCCATGCTGGCGAAAAAGGGCGCCTATCCGGGCTTTGAAGGTACGGTTCGCAGTCATCTGGCCAATCCGCTCGTCGAGCTTCCCATGCCGGCGCAGGATGTGCTGAAGGGCGTGGATGCGGTGATCGTGACGCATACGCATCTCGACCATTGGGACGGTGGTGAGCACCAGTTGATTCCAAAAAGCATGCCCTTGTTTGTGCAGAACGAAGCCGACGCCAAAATCATTCGTGCGCAGGGCTTCACCGATGTTCGAGTCGTTGGCGAGAACACCGTTTTCGAGGGCGTTCGCCTGACGAAGGCTGGCGGCCAGCACGGCACGAATGAGATGTATGCCGAAAAGCCGCTGGCCGAGCTTTTGGGTGAGGCCATGGGCGTCGTCTTCCAGGCACCGGGCTCGCCCACCGTCTACCTCGTCGGCGATACCATTTGGCGCAGCGAGGTCGAACAGACCTTGGCCAGCTTCAAACCCAGCGTGGTCATCCTGAACGCAGGCGACGCTCGTCTGGTCGGTTTCCCCGGGTCGATCATCATGGGCAAGGACGATGTCCTCCGCGCGTATCGCGGCGCGCCGAACGCGACCATCGTCGCCGTCCATATGGATGCGATCAATCACATGACCTTGAGCCGCGAGCAACTGCAGGACTACGTCCAGCAGAACGGCATCGAGGATCGCGTCCGGATTCCCGCTGATGGCGAGATTCTGAAGTTTTGATCCATGGCGTCCCATCCCGATCGGGGTGGACGCTCCTTGATCTTGTGGAGCGGATTCCTGAAGAGCGCGGTGATCGTAGCCAGGAATCGTAAGCGCGCGAGGTTGAAGCGGCTGTTGTAACGCGCACTGAAGCCGCTTCCCAGCAGGGAAGTGAATGGCCGTTGTGGTCGATCATCGGGGATAGAGCAGGCCGCTTTCGGAGTGGAGCTGACCTTTAAGCGTCAGCTCTTCGGGTCAGGTGACGGTCTGGTCATGGCCGCCTGCCGCCGACCGCGGTCTGGCTCGAAAGCAGTCAGTCAACGCGCCGTTTCATCGTTGCCATGATTGTTTCTTAATCGCGCACAGGCGGCCACAGGCGGGCCGTGTGAACCAGCGTCAGTATCCACGCCGTTTCGCCGTCGATCTGGTACACCAGGCGATAGCTTTCATGCGGGATCAACTCGCGGGTGCCAGGAACGATTCCCGGCTTGCCCAACATGGGGTGCTGGGTCAACCGGGCGGCCGCATCGCTGAAAATCTCATCCATCCGGGCCGCCGCGCGCGGATTGTCGGCTGCGATGTAGTCCCACACATCGGCACGGTCTTGCTGCGCTTCGGGCGTCCAAACAACTCTCACGACTGCCTCGCCACACTGGCACGCCGTGCGGCGAATTCGGCCTCAACTTCATCGTTCGATCGCCCCAATCCAGCGCGCATTGAAGCCCGGCCGGCCTCGACCTTGCGGCGCAGGAACTCGTCGTACTCGCGCGACTTGCGCTGGCTCTGAATGAACTCGCGCATCAACTCGCGCAGGACTTGCGACGCCGGGCGATGGGCCGCTTCGGCTTCGGCCATGAACTCGGCGCGCAACTCGGGCTCCAGCTTCATCGTGAAAACGGCTTGTTTTGACATGATCGGGGCCTCCTGCCACTTAATACTAACAAAGTATATACGTCGTCTTTACTAAGCGCTACTCACAGAACGCTGCAAGGCGGGCCTGCGCTATGCCAAGACCTGTCGGA
>NZ_KB907969.1 GCF_000382285.1 Solimonas variicoloris DSM 15731
CCCGCGCCCATCGATGGCGAAGCCTTCCTCACGGGCCGCACTGCCGAGCGGCTGCGCGGCGAAATCCGCGTGCGTTTCGGCTTCCGCGAAGCGACGGTAGCCGATGCCGAGATGCTGACGGAGTGGCTGCGTGATCATGTTGCCGGAGAAGTTGGCGGTGACATTGAGCCGATGATCGAGCGGCTGGAAGGACGTTGCCGCGAACTCGCCATCGAGCCGCCGAAACCAGACCGGATGGAGCGCATCGCGCGCAGTGCGTTGCGCTCCCACGAAGACCGCTTCCATAGCTGCGTGTATGGGCGGCTGCCGCCCGCGACTCGCGAACGCCTGGATGCCTTGCTGCGCCCAGAAGAATCGGGCCACGGGGAGAGCGCCGTTGAAGATGCTCAAGGCGAAGCCGCAGGCAACGCGCCGGCCGTCTTGCTGAAACTGCGCGGCAGTCCCGGCCGCCCAAGCCTTGCCAGCATGCAGGATGAGTTGGCGAAGCTCGAACTGATCCGGGGGATCGAGCTGTCTGCCGATCTGTTCGACCGGACTTCGCCGCGTGACCTGGAGCGCTGCCGCCAGCGTGTGTCGGTCGAGGTTCCCCGCGACCTGCGCCGACATCCCGATGCAGCGCGCCTCACCTGGCTGGCCGCTTTCGTCCACCTGCGCGCCCGCAGCCTGACCGACGACCTGGTGGACTTGCTGATCGAGACCATCCACCAGATCGGCGCGCGTGCCGAACGCAAGGTCGAACGCGAACTGCTGGAGGACCTCAAGCGCGTGTCCGGCAAGCAGAACCTGCTGTTCAATCTGGCCGACGCCACCTTGGCCCAGCCGGACGGCGTGGTGCGCGACGTGGTGTTTCCAGTGGTCGGCGAGCAGACGCTGCGCGATCTGGTCAAGGAGTGGAAGGCCACCGGCCCGACCTACCGCATCACGCTGCGCACTGTGATCCGCAATTCGTACCAGGGCCACTACCGGCGCATAGTACCGACCTTGCTGGCCGCGCTGGTATTCCGCTCCAACAACGACCGCCACCGCCCGGTGATGGACGCGCTCGCACTGGTGAAGCGCTTTGCCGACACCAAGGTGCATACCTTCCCAGCCGACATCGAGGTGCCGCTCGATGGCGTGGTACGTGGCCTGTGGCGAGAAGCCGTCATGGAGACGGACGCCGCCGGCCGGGATCGGGTCAACCGCGTCACCTATGAAATCGCCGTGCTGGAAGCCCTGCGCGAGCGGCTGCGCTGCAAGGAAATCTGGGTGGTCGGCGCGAACCGCTACCGCAACCCCGACGACGATCTGCCGGCTGACTTCGAGCAAAACCGCGAGGACTACTACCGGGCGCTGA
>NZ_KB907970.1 GCF_000382285.1 Solimonas variicoloris DSM 15731
CCGGGTAAGGGGCGGGCGGGTTGTTCAGGGCCGACTAGTTAAATCAAACAGCATTGGAATCCGCAGTGAGCGGATGGAGCCGGTCGTCGTAGTCTGCAAGGCTCGGGTATTTGAGAGGAGTAGCGTCGGCGACCGACCGGATACGACTTCTCCAGGTTTCCAGGATTTGCTGTCGTGCTTCGTCGGAGACGTAGGGGACGTGCCAGCCAATGAACGGCGGCAACACCTGTAGTCCCGCATAGGCCAGCGTGCCTTGCAGGAGATGCTTCAGCATGCCGTCGAGTGGACCGTGGATCCCCTGCGTACCGAACATATGCTCCTGGCCGCCCAGCGTGAGGCCGACAAGCGCACGACGGCCCACCAGTCCGCCGCGGTCATAGAACCGCTTGCCCCCGTAGACCTGGCCCGACACGAACACACGGTCGATCCAGCCCTTGAGGATGGCCGGCGTCGAGAACCAGAAGACCGGAAAGACCACCACGAGCAGGTCGCACCAAAGGAGCTTGTCGAGCTCGGCGCGGATGTCGGCACTAAGCGTTCCGGTGTTGAGCCCGTGCCGCTGCTCAAGCGCATACGTGCAGTAATCGGGATCGGCGCGATCGCCAAAGTCGGCTGCCGAAGCCACCGGCTGAAAGCCCATGGCATACAGATCCGACACCTGAACCTCGTGGCCCTGCCGTTCGAACTCCTCGACCGCAGCCGACTTCATGGCCGTACAGAACGACTTCGGCTCGGGATGCGCGTGGACAATGAAGACTCGCATGATTTGATTCCCCTGTTTGATTGGTCACGTCCTCGCCGAAGATGGCACCGGTGATGACCCTCTAATGGCAAGTGCATCGCTCTTCCAAAGAGCGAAACGATCACGATGAAGGGCAGTTTAATGACCGGTCCAGACCGTGTAGAGTGGCGAATATGACTATTACTATGCGATTTCCGCCACGTCATGCCCCGTGCCGCAATCCTTACATTCGATGAGTGCTATGCCTCCAGCGTCGGCGGCTTTGCCGACATCCTGCAGGTCGCAAACTCGCACCTGCGGCGACAGCAAGGCACGGCCGCCGCACAGTTCGAATGGCGCTTCGTTTCCTCATCGGGGAATCCCATCGTGGCAAGCAACGGTCTGCAATTGCAGACGCACAAGCTGGAGCCGCGCGAGCGCTACGATCTCGTCTTCATCCCCAGCCTGCACTACGGGGGCCAGGGCCAGTTCGATCAGATCCTCGACCGGCTGACCGATACCTCCGACTGGCTGG
>NZ_KB907971.1 GCF_000382285.1 Solimonas variicoloris DSM 15731
CAACCTCGCCGAGTGGTACGCGCCCCATGTTGCGGCTTGGTCGGCGCACGCGAAGACGGATACCACGCTTTGGTTTTGGTGCACTGAAGTCGGCTGGGCGCTGGTGCACCCCGTCTTGGAAATGCACGGGTGGCAGTACGAGGAATGCAATATCTGGGACAAGGGCATTGCCCACGTCGCCGGCAACTGCAACAGCAAGACTATCCGAGGCACACCGGTTGTGACCGAAGTTGCTGTGCGCTACACGAAGCGGAACCAGCTACCTGGTAGCAACGGGCAAATGCTGTCCATCAAGGATTGGGTGCGGCATGAATGGCTGCGCAGCGGGTTACCCATGTCGAAAGCGAATGATGCTTGTGGTGTGGCGAATGCTGCGACCCGCAAGTATCTGACCCAGTGTCACCTGTGGTACTTCCCACCACCGGAGGCCATCGTTCGCATGGCCGAATACTGCAACGAGCACGGCCGCCCGACCGAGCGCCCTTACTTCTCCCTCGATGGGCATAGCCCTGTTACCGAAGAGGGGTGGGGGAAGATGCGCGCCAAGTGGACTCATACCCACGGCATCACGAACGTTTGGCGGGAGCAAGCCGTTCACGGCCGAGAGCGCATCCGGACAGGCGTGGGCTACCTGCATGCCAATCAGAAGCCGTTGGCCCTTATGAAGCGGCAGATCATTGCGTGCACAGATCCAGGCGACGTTGTTTGGGAACCCTTCGGCGGTCTGTGCTCGGCATCCATTGCTGCCCTGCACACCGGGCGGCGCTCCTTCGCCGCAGAGATCAATCCCGATTACTTCCAGGTGGCCGCGTCGCGCCTTGAAGAAGAATTCACCAACATGGAGGAACGACGAGAACATGCCGCCTAGCACATCGCCCACACCGCCGGTCAAGACTGGCGGGCCAGATCGTTCATGGCCCCATCGCAGGCTTTACGAGAATGTCATCAAGACGCTCTATGCCCTGCCCGAAGAGTTCAGGACTTCCCTTCGTATTTCGGACTTCCGAGCGACGGACATTTTCACCCTGAACTCTGCCCTTGGGGCCTCCATCGAGGACGCCGTCGTCAACGGCTTGAACAGTCTGCGCGAGG
>NZ_KB907972.1 GCF_000382285.1 Solimonas variicoloris DSM 15731
CCACTTAATACTAACAAAGTATATACGTCGTCTTTACTAAGCGCTACTCACAGAACGCTGCAAGGCGGGCCTGCGCTATGCCAAGACCTGTCGGAAAACATTTGATTGTCGACAAATCTTCAACAGCCCTCTGCACCAAGCTCCGAGTGGCCGCAAAATTGTGCGGAAAACTGTGTCGCCAGACGCTACCATGCGGAAACCGCGTCTTGATGGTTTTCCGCTTATGTTAGTAGGTTACATGCGCGTGTCGTCAGATTCCGACCGGCAGAGCACGGACTTGCAGCGCGACGCGCTGCTCGCCGCCGGCGTCGATCCGCGTCACCTGTTCGAGGATTACGCCTCCGGCGCGAAGGACGACCGCGCCGGCTTGGTGCAGGCGCTCGAATTCGTCAGGCCCGGCGACGTACTGGTCGTGTGGAAGCTCGACCGGCTCGGCCGATCGCTGTCGCACCTACTCACCATCGTGACCTCGCTCAAGGACAAGCGGGTGGCGTTCCGCTCGCTGACGGAGAATCTGGACACCACCACGCCATCGGGCGAGTTTCTATTCCAGGTGTTCGGCGCGCTCGCGCAGTACGAGCGCGCCTTGATCCAGGAGCGTGTCGTTGCCGGCCTGGCTGCTGCCCGCAAACGTGGCCGGATCGGTGGGCGGCCGCAGGCAATCACCGGCGAGAAGCTGGATGCCATTATCGCCGCGCTCGAAGGTGGCATGTCCAAGGCAGCCGTGTGCCGCAACTTCGGCGTGAAGCGGACCACCTTGATCGAAACTCTGACGCGGGCCGGCTGGCCCGCGTCAGTGCCCCCAGGAGCGTAGCGGTATGGCGGACGGCGGCGGCAGTAAGGAAGATCAGTGGGTATTGGCGCCAGCCGAACGCGAACTGGTGATGACCAAAAACCGGGCGAACCGGTTGGGCTTTGCCATCCTGCTGACCTTCTTCCGTGATCGCGGCCGTTTTCCGCGCGACGAAACCGAAGTCGAGGTACAGGGCATAGCCGCGCTCGCCAAACAACTCGACGC